>NZ_BMZN01000002.1:671792-959803 GCF_014652815.1 Alcaligenes pakistanensis | reverse complement strand
CAGTTGCCTGTCGTTCCACTTACTAACCCGGTTAGCTCGTCGCGCTGAGCGCTTCAAACTTCGCTGTGTTAGCAGCAGAGAAACGAGATTATGAAGCAGATCAGGCGGCGTGTCAAGCGTTTTTTTGAAGAAGCTAGAAAGTTTTAACACCGTCTAACTCGTCACGCTCAAACCAGAACTTTCGCTCCGTCCTACCTGATGAACAATCAACCGTGAGGCTAACCATCCAACTTCACAAACAAGGGTAAATTTTCAAAAGTCTTTTCAAACACTTAAAAACTTAACGTTGCGTTCTCTTAGGGATAACCTAGAACTTTAACACAGAATTTTGAGATCTGTCAAGCTCCGAGTTTCCACCCTGCCAGTTACCTGGCCAGCCATCTAAGTATCGGTGCGGGCCTTCTGGCCAAAGCGGTGATTCTTGTCTAACTGCTCTCTGTAGCGCTTCGGGGTAAACCCCTGTCTGTGCTGCAGCGAGAAAAGAACTATAGCACGATGAATTTGCGGCTTGCAAGCGTTTTCATAGGGAAAAGCTAGATTATTTGCCCTCACTTTCCCTGAAACTCGTTAAGCCCATGAATTATAAGGAAAAGCTATTTTAATAAATTTTTATACTAGCGCGTGAGTCAGTAGCCCCCCTGCTCCTCGCATTCCACTACTACTGTTTTTCGCCTCCTTTCAACCCATTCAATCCTTGGCTATCGCCTCCCCACCCAGAAAAGTAGTGAAAGTTATTGATTGTGTGACCTGCTCCATCCATCCATCCATCCATCCATCCATCCATCCATCCATCCATCCATCCATCCATCCATCTAGCTGACTGACTGACTGACTGACTGACTGACTGACTGACTGACTGACTGACTGACTGACCAAGCTACAAAAAGAGGTTCTATTCATCCCTCTATATATAGAGGGGCGTAATGGACGCCTTAGCAATCCCCGAAACCCAGGCCGCCATTAGCCATACAAGTACAGGGAAGTGCTAGCAAGCCCGATTAGGGAAGCACTCTCTATCTATAAAGACTCTATATAGTCATAAAGGCGTAGCAGCCTCACAGACTTGGCCCTACACTAGCCCGGAACAGTCATTCCTAAGCGAAACTACTATGCATGAAGACATCCTGATTAACGTTACCCCTTTTGAAACCCGTGTTGCCCTGGTCGAGCAAGGCGCTGTCCAGGAAATTCATATTGAACGCAGCATCCAACGCGGCTATGTGGGAAACGTCTATCTGGGTAAGGTGGCTCGAGTTCTGCCAGGCATGCAAAGTGCGTTTATTGATATTGGCCTGGAGCGTGCGGCCTTTATCCATGTGGCCGATTTGCGGCAAAACCGTGCCGAACGCAATCAAGGCACCACCACTACGCCCATTGAGAAGCTCTTGTTTGAGGGCCAGTCTCTATTAATACAAGTCATCAAAGATCCACTGGGCACCAAAGGCGCGCGCGTCTCCACCCAGATCAGCATCGCCGGTCGCATGCTGGTGTATCTGCCTTTTGATCCCCATATTGGCGTGTCTCAGCGTATTGGCTCAGACGCAGACCGTATTGAACTACGCGAGCGCGTCAGCCGGCTGATGCCTGAGGATGAAAAAGGCGGTTTTATCGTGCGCACTCAGGCTGAATGCGCCAGTGATGAAGAAATTAGTGCTGACCAGCAATACCTGCGTACTTTATGGACACGTATTCAGGAACGCATCCGTGAACAAGGTGCCCCTTCGGTCCTTTATACAGACTTGAGCCTGGCGCAACGTGTTTTGCGCGATATGGTCACCCCAAATACCCAGTCCATCATTGTGGACTCGCGCACAGTCGTGCAAGAGATGAAGGAGTGGGCGCAGATCTATACCCCTTCTGTGCTAGAGCGTATCAGCCACCATAAAGGCAGCCGCGCTCTATTTGATACAGCCCATGTCGACGAGGAAATTAACCGAGCCCTGTCGCGCCGGGTGGATTTGAAGTCCGGTGGCTATTTAATTATTGATCAGACAGAAGCCCTGACGACTGTGGATGTGAACACAGGTGGTTTTGTCGGTGGCCGCAACTTTGATGACACGATTTTTAAGACCAATTTGGAAGCCGCGATCGCTCTGGCGCGTCAACTGCGCCTGCGTAACCTGGGCGGCATCATCATTTTGGACTTTATTGATATGGACGACGCCACTCACCGGGAGTCTGTATTACAAGAGCTGCAAAAAGCCCTGTCCAAAGATCGCACCCGTGTGACTATTAATGGCTTTAGTCAGTTGGGTCTGGTGGAGATGACGCGCAAGCGCACCCGTGATTCGTTAGCACACCAATTATGCGAGCCCTGCCCGACGTGCCAATCGCGGGGCTCGGTGCGCACTGCCCGCACGGTCTGCTATGAAATCCTGCGCGAAGTTCTGCGCGAGGCCAAGCAGTTCAACCCCAAGGAGTTTCGTATCTTGGCGGCCCAGGAAGTGGTGGACTTGTTTCTGGAAGAGGAAAGCCAGCATTTGGCTGTGGCGGGTGACTTTATTGGCAAACCTATCTCGCTGGAAGTAGATCCACACTACTCCCAGGAGCATTACGACATTATTTTGCTGTAAGCGTCATTTTTGGGACGGAGGATTGGCTCTGCAGCCAGTCCTCTCCATGCACCACGCGCCCACCCAACAAGGTCAACAAAGATTGCGTCTGGTGTAATTGACGAGCAGGTACACGCAACGGGTCCTGATTCAATACGGCAAGATCGGCTAACTTGCCTGCCGCCAGACTGCCCCGCTTATCTTCAGCAAAGGCCAGCCACGCGGCGTCTCTTGTGTAGAGCGTCAAAGCCTGTTCGGGTGTGAGCAGCAAATCCGAACGGCGCTGGACGACTCCGCCCAAGGAACGCCCCGTCACCTGATACTCAATGGCCTGCCAGACTCCAGCCACTCCAATACGCGTGGCATCTGTTCCGCCCGCCACCTTCATACCCATGTCTAGCGCTGCCTTAGTAGGCGGGCTTTGCTCGGCGACCCGAGGACCGTTAGCAGCCAGAATGGCGGGGGCTTCGAAGTAAGGCCCCATTTGTACGCTAAAGGCCAGTCCCAGCTTCTGCATGCGCTGCAAAGTTTGGGCTGATCCGGTATTCAAATGCGCCAATGACCAGCGCAAATCCTTGATCGGGTACTCACGAGCGACTTCTTCAATCGCATCGAGAATAGCTGCAGCGCTGTCGTCCGTATAGGCGTGCAGCTCGACGGGAACACGACGCTTTGCGGCATAACTCAGCGCCTTGCGCATCTCCTGTTGATCCCTTGGTGACGATGCAAAACCCGGTTCCATACGAACGGCGTCATTCATCCCCATGATCAAACTCTCACCCAACCCCAAAAAGGCTAGATAGCCATCATCATGGACAGAGGACCGATACGCCATATGGGTCTGAACCCAGGCTGTCTCATTTCCGCCGGGTGGAGGAGACAGGCGATAGCCCACACGGATATTCAGCGCCCCCTGCCGATGAAGTGAAAAAAGAGGCTCAAAAGCAGCAGGGCCACCCGCCGAGGGATCAATAAAGCCGGTCACCCCGCGCGCATTCAAATCCTGAAAAAATGCTAGAAGATTAACTTCCTGATCCAGGCCTTGGCTGATCTGAGCAAACAAGGCATTGAATGACCCTATTCCCCCCAACAGTTTCCCTGTTGCCTTGCCTTCCTCGTCCCGCTCTATGGTGACGCCCACAGGTACCAATGGCTGGGGAGTGTTCAATGCCAACACGGCGATTCCACGACTATTGACCAGAGCGTAGTCATAGAGTGACTGCACATAAACAGGGTGCTCAGGCAAGGCGCGATCCAGATCAACAAGGGTGGGCGCACGTTTTTCTGCAAACTGCTGGGGAATCCAGGACCCGACCACAGCCAGCCACTGATCCGGACTGCGCGTTTGTGCGGCGCGCTGTAGCTCCAAGAGCCCGGCTTGCAGGCTGAGCGCATCGTGCCAATACGTCTCGAACAAGTACGTCTGGCCACCGCGTATGCCATGCAGGTGAGCATCAATCAGACCCGGAATCACGACATGCCCTTTGGCATCCACCACGTGCGTGTCGGGACCTATTTGCGTTTGAACATCCGCATCATCACCGACTGCGCTCAAGTACCCTCCCCGTACCGCCAATGCCGTGGCTCTTGGCTGGTCTGGATTCACGGTCAACACTTGGGCATTACGAATAACGATATCGGCAGTGTCTTTTGTCCGGTTTGCAGCGCTGCCCAGACTATCGGTTCCGGGCTGAGCATAAGCCATAGCACTGCTCAGACTAATAACGGCCAGCAAGCTGCGCACTAGTAAGTGATCAGAGGAAAGGCAGCTCAAGGCATTACTCATCATAGTCAGGGTTTCCTGTTTCGGAGTTTGGACGTTATCAGCAGACAAATAGCGGGCTCAATTAATACCAAGGTAAAGCCACGCTTCAAAGTTTTGTCTGCCGGCGTCTAGTCAGCAGCGAGTCCCAAGAACAAGGGTTACGGGCTAGCCCAAGCTGCTGCATAAAAGCACCAGCATCGCGGAATGGGGAAACTCACTATAAACAGCCGAAAACAAGCTCGGTAGTAGGCATGGGGACACCTCAGCGTCTCATATTTGGAACAATGAGCGCGATCTGGTTGTGATTACCCAAAACTCAAGGGCTTTACGACACAATGCTTTGAGCTTGCCCAGCCTGAGCATCACTTTGAGAATAGGTCACTCTGTGACCGGGTGATGGATGATCTGAAAACCCTCTGACTCTTGAGGCGCCACAAAATAACGGCTGAACAAATCAAACTGCGCCTCGGTGGTTTCAAAGGGATGTTCACCACCCGCATTGCGAGCATGCAAACGCGCCTTGCATATCTGATCCGACACATCCAGGTAATGCAGCTCGTGGGCAGCCGCTGATTGCTCAATCAATCCGCGTGCCCAAGCTCGGGTAGCCAAGGTGTTGGATGGAAAGTCCAGCACTGCCGATACGCCTGCCCGCAGCAAATCTGCAATATGTGCGGCCATTGCAGCACGCAGTTGCGCCGAACAACGGGCGTAATCTTCCAGGGACTTGATTTGACCGGGATACAAGTTCGCCAGCCAAAAGTCCTCACTAATCAGGACCGTCTGCACCTGTTCGGAGAGTTTCCTGGCAAAGGTCGATTTGCCCGCCGCAATTTTGCCGCAAATCAGATAGAGCGTCGCTTTTGTGGTGGCTGTCTGTTTGGGGCTGGGCGTAGAAGCAAAATCCATAATGGTCTCTAGTGATAAGAAGGGCTTGGAAACAATAAACCCGCCTGAAAAGGCGGGTCAAGGTACATCACAGCGAAGTTCGAGAAAGCAGGCATCAGCCACTTGATGAGAGCGAACAAACACCTCCCGAACAAAACCTATGGATTTATACTGGTGCAACGGGGACGAAATCATCCTCGGGCAAGACTTCTTTAGGCGCGTCATCCGGATTACACACGCCAGGTGCTCGGATCGACGTGAAAATCTCCTTGATTTCTGCCTTTACGTCAGCACGATAGCTGTACACCTTGGCATCGACCCAGCCTTTTTGCATCAGAGTCAGGTCAACCAGAATGGATTTATCCCAGCCCGCCCCTGGCTCCAGTTCAAAGCGCAAGGTGCCGTAGCTGGCCTGGCGCTCGTCCATCTTGAACACTGCCGCTTTGCCACATTCGGCCTGATGTTTGAACAAAGCACGCTGAATACCGACAAAATCAGTGTTAATGCGTCGCTCAGTCTTGAAATAACTGGGACGTCGCAAATCCTGTTCTCGCAATTCCCCGGGCTGCGTGGCGCAACCCGCCAAAACAGCCAGCCCGGCCAGCGCAAGAATGATTTTTTTCATGATGTTCCTTATCGTGCAGCACCGGGCTGCTTATTCGTTGAACTGAAACTGCATTTGGTAGAAACCAGCATAGACGCCGTTACGGGCCAGCAATTCATCATGACGGCCCTGCTCAATAATCTGTCCTTCGTCCAGCACCAAAATCTGATCAGCATTTTGTACGGTAGACAGACGATGCGCAATCACCAAAGTGCTACGCCCTTTCATCAGGGTTTCCAAGGAGAGCTGAACCTGACGCTCGGACTCGTTATCCAAAGCCGAGGTCGCTTCGTCAAGAATCAGAATAGGTGCGTTTTTGATCAAGGCACGGGCAATGGCCAGACGCTGACGCTGTCCACCGGACAGGGTGTTAGCGTTCTCTCCCACCATGGTGTCCAGGCCTTGGGGCAAGCCTTCGACAAACTCACGCAAATTAGCTGCTTCCAATGCTTCCCAAATGCGCTCGGGGGGAACGTCGGCACCCGCGCCGTAAGCGACGTTCTGGCCAATACTCGCTTCAAACAGCACCACATCCTGGCTGACCAAGGAAATCTGGCTGCGTAAGCTGCGCAGGCTGAGCTCGTCCAAAGGAATCCCATCTACTCTGACCTGTCCGCTGGTCGGTATTAAAAAGCGCGGCAGCATATTGGCTAAGGTCGTTTTTCCACTCCCCGATCGGCCGACCAAGGCGATGGTCTGACCAGGTTGCACCGCAAAGCTGACATCCGACAGAGTGTCACGATGCGAATTGGGGAAACGATGACGAACCGCTTCAAACTCAATATGCCCACGCACGGGCTGAGTGAATTCGCGGGTCCCGGTATCAGGCTCCGGATCTTGGTCCACCAGTTTGAAGACGCTTTCCGCTGCCACCAGCATGCGCTGCATGGTGCTGGTGATATTGGTCAACCGCTTGATAGGATCAAAAATCTGGCCCAAGGCTGCCATGAAGGCAGCAAAGCTACCAATGGTCAGGGTGCCGGTATTGGCTTGATACAGCGCCACAAAAATGACCCCCGCCACGGCAAAGGACACAAACAGCTGGGTAATGGGTGACAAGGCGGCATCTGCCGACGCCGCACGCATGGCAAAGCGCCGCAGACGTGCGTTCACATACATAAAGCGGGTATTTTCACGCTCGTAACCATCAAACAGTTTGATGACGCGTTGAGCATCAATCGCTTCGCTGACGACACGGGTCAGCTCGGCATTCATATTGACGGTGTCGCGGTTGATGCGTCGCAGACGGCGTGACACCAGTTTGGCAACGAACACCGAGGCGGGCATTACCAAAAACACAATGACGGTCAATTGCCAGGACATGTAGAGCAGAACGCCCAGCAAAGCAATGACCGTAAGGGTTTCACGCACCACAACGGTGATGACTTCCGTGGCAACCCCGGTCATCGTGCCGGCATCAATCGTGAAGCGATTGAGCAAACGGCCTGTATCACCTTGTTTGAACTCTGAGTCCGACAAACCGAGCAGCCGGGAAAACATATCCGCCCGTAAAGTCAGCAACATTTTGTTGGCGACCCAGGCAAACAAATAAGAGCTACCGTAACTGGTCACACCGCGCACAAACATCAGCCCGATCACCGCCAGCGGGATGGACCAGATATAGTCAGGATTGGTGCCTGTAAAGCCACCGTCCAGCAGGGGCTTCATGATCACCGCCAGCACGGGCTGTGTCGCCGAGGAGATACTGACCAGAATCAGCGCCAAGCCGACTACCTTCCAATAAGGCAGCAAACGACTGTAAATGCGCTTCCAGAGATCAGATTTGACGGGATCGTGCCCAGCAGGCTTGATTTTGGTTTCTATGGCGTTGGACAACGAGGACACCTATATACTATCTAATTGTGTTTATTCTAACGCTCATTGCCTGAATCAAGCGTCCCCGCTCTCTTTCGTTATGCCTAGTTGTCCTGTTCATGTCTGATCCCTCTGCCCTTTATTTGCGATTGCCTAATTGGCTAGGCGATGTATGTATGAGCCTGCCATGTCTGCAGACTCTGCTGGACACGGGTGTACCAGTGGTCGTTTGCGCCCGTCCATGGGCCCGCGAACTGCTGTCCGCTTACCCTTTGCATGGCTTCATTCCCATGACCAGCCACTGGCGGCAAGATGCCAAAGCCATACGCCGCTATCGCCGCCAGCACGGTCACCGCAACGCCTACGGCGTCCTGCTTCCTGACTCGCTCAGCAGTGCCCTTAGCTTCAAGCTGGCCGGCCTGCCCTCTTGCGGTTACCGCGATGATGGCCGTAGCCTTTTATTACGTTGGCCTTTAAATAAGCCGCAAAACCAGTTGCACGCGGTGCAATCCTGGTTCTATATTGTTCAACAGGCACTGGGCCTGTGGAATCTGGGCCCAGTCCCTGAGCAAGCCCCGGCCACCCTGGATTTAACGCTTAGCCCCCTGCAACGGCAAGAAGGTGACAACAGCCTGCGCCAAGCCGCCCTGCGCCCCGGCGACTATATTCTGATCGCCCCCACCGCAACGGGATTGCATAAAGGCCGCGTTAAAGTCTGGCCTTATTTCGACCAACTGACCCGCCATCTGCAAGCCCAAGGCAAAACCGTCATTATGTGCCCCCCGCCCAACGAGCATGAGGCTGCCCTGCACAATGCGCCCAGCGCACGTTGCTTGCCGCCCCTGCCTTTAGGGGCCTTTGCACGGATTTGCCAACAGGCGCAGTGGGTTATTTGCAATGACTCTGGTGTCTCGCATATTGCCGCGGCCATCAAGGCCCAGCAGCTGACTTTGTGCGGCGTAACCAACCCTGAGGACACTGGTCCCTGGTCACCCCGGGCTCTTTCCCTGGGTCGTGACGGCCAATGGCCTACGCTGGACGAAGTGGTGCATGTCCTGGAGTCAGAGCGGGAGCACCCATGAATGTATCAACCATCCTGACCAGCCTGGTCATTCCGCTGAATTTGTTTGCCGCCCTCTTGTTGGTGGCTGTCTTGCTGTTCATCGTGCGACTGCGCAAAACCGCTGTTGCCCTGGCTCTGGCAGGTTTGCTCTGGACAGGTGCCTGGTCCTTGCCAGCGACCAGCCTGTATGCCGGCGGGTACTTGGAAAGAATGTACCCCTACCAGGCGGCTGACCAAGTGGCCGAGGCCGATGCCATTGTGGTTCTGGGCGGCCATACGGCCCAAAACCGCAGCAATTGGTTCCTGCCTCAAACAGCACAGAAAACCTCGGCACGGGTAGAACGAGCAGCGGATCTGTATAAAGCAGGCCGCGCTCCCTATATTGTTCTGTCGGGTGCGGCTTTGGACGGCGGAATCAGTGAAGCCCAAGTCATGGCTAACACCTTGAAAAATCTGGATGTTCCTGCCTCGGCCACCTTAATGGAAAACAATAGCCTGACCACGCAGCAAAACGGCGAATACACCGCCCACCTGCTGCAGGAAAAACAGGCCAAGCAGGTACTGCTGGTAACTTCTGCCCTGCATATGCCGCGTGCTATGGCCATTTTTCGCAAACAAGGCGTGAGTGCGATTGCTGCAGGTGCCGCTCCCCAGCTGACCGTACCGAATGATCCTGAGTTTTCCATGTGGAAACCCAACTTGATGGCCTTGCAGTCCAGCCGTTCCATCATCAAGGAATACGTAGGGATTCTGGTTTACTGGTCTCGAGGCTGGGCGTGATTTGTCGTTCTGAATGTGGAGCCTGCTGCATTGCTCCCTCTATTTCCAGCCCCATTCCGGGCATGCCTCACGGCAAACCGGCCGGCGTGCCCTGTATTCAATTAGATGAACAACTGCGCTGCCGGATTTTCGGTCAGCCAGAGCGACCTGCTTGCTGCTCTGGCCTGCAGGCCTCGCAAGAAATGTGCGGCAGCCAACGAGGAGAGGCCCTGATCTGGTTGGCCGAACTGGAAGCCCTGACCGCTCCACCTATCAAGAACTGAACATAAAAAAAGGCGTTCTGAAATAAACCCAGAACGCCCTTTTTATCAGAACCCAAGCCCACTGAGCCTTATAGCGCTCGCGCTTTCAAGTAGGCCTGATAGGTATCAACTGAAAAACGCTGCGCATCAAAGCGCATCTCTGCCCGTACCCTGGCCCGCTGACCCACTGTTTTCAAACAGTATTTTTGACACAGCATTTCCCGCAGGTGGGCTTCGATGGCATCTACATCGCCAGATGGCACCACCCAGCCTTCATGCAAATGCTCGATGCTCTCAGGCAAACCGCCAGCATTGGAAATAAGCACAGGCAAGCCCAAGGCCAAAGATTCGTAACAAGCGTAGGACGCTGACTCTTTGTAAGACAGAACAAAGCCCACATCACAGGCTGCCAGCACTGAGCGTACATCCTTCACCAGACCAGGAAAGACCACTTGCGCCGCGCAGCCCAGAGCCTGCACTTTCTCGCAAACAGCGGCCGTCGGCGGGTCTCCCGCAACCAGAATACGAACCCGCTGCTTTAACTCCGGCTCCAGACGAGCAACGGCCTCCACCAGCAGCATCCAGCCTTTTTCCAGATCCGTTCCTCCCACTGAGCCCAGAACCAGACAGTCCTCGGGTAGATCCGGACCAAAAAGCGCCAAACGGGCTTCCTGCTTTTCCTGCGAGGGGACAGGGCGGTAATGGTCCAGATCCAGCCCGTGATAAATCCGTTCAACCTGACAACGCCGGTAATCGGAATTTGCCAGTTGCCGGGCGACATAATCGCTGACCGCAATGCAAAGATCCGTTCCAAAGCGCGCCCGTAAACGGTTGCCCATGCTGTGAAGGCGATTCGTATTGTGTTTGGTCCAGATAATGACCGGGGGATTGGGCAAGGTCTTACAGGCAATCATCACATGGCGGTGATCGGTACTGCCATTGCAATGCACAATATCAAAGGCTTCGCGCTGAAGAAAACCGCGCAAACGCCATATTTCTGACAAGGCGCGACCTATACGGGCTGTATAGAGCCCCGGCAGCACTCTGACACCCGGTATCTGCAAGGCCTCACGATACAGTCGGCCCGTTGCTGGCGCTGCCAGGGTGAATTCACACTGATCAGCCAAACCACGCAACAAACCCAAAATGTAGGTGACATGGCCGCCGCCATTCCCATGGTGAATATCAGTGATCAGAACCTTCAAAACTCGCTCCGCCAGCGGCTGGCAATGACAGACAAATGCTCAGGCCGAGCATCGATAGGCCACAAAGTGTATCCGCTATTACGTAAGCTGAACAATGACTGAACAGCAGTTTTGACGTTTTAGTACCAGCAAGAGAGAAAACAGCGTTTCAAAGCCATTAAGCTTGGCGGCGTTGCAACACTTTTTGATAGAGTTCCTGATACCGAGTCGCGACCGCTGGCCAACTGAACTGAGCCAGCAGCTCGCGGGAATTCTCGACCAGATTACGGGCCATGACCGGATCCCGGCTTATTTTTTCTATGGCCTGGGCCAGTTCTTCAGCATTTTCCGGATGCGTCAGCAACAAGGCGTGATAGCCGCCCTGAACATATTGAGCAAAGCCGCACCAGGGGCTGGGACTTAAGACAACCGGCAAGCCATAGGACATAGCCTCCAGGGGCGCCATGCCAAAGCTGTCGTTCAAGGTTGGATGCACATAGACATCCGCAGCGCGATAAAAGGGTTCGACATTAGATGTTTCGCCCTGCAAGATCACGCGATCTTGCATATTCAAAGCCTGCAACTGCTGACGCATCTGGTCACGCAGGCCCGGCTTGCCTCCCACTACCAAAAGGCGGTAATGAGACGGCAGTTGTGCCAAGGCTTCCAGCACCGTATTCAAGCCTTTACGCAGCGGATTGCGTGCCACCAATAAGCAGACGACCTGATCTTTACTAAAGCCTAAGGACTCGCGAACCTTGGCTCGTTCCTCGCCGTGGTGATCGGCCTGCGGCAAGGCAACGCCTGGAGCGATAACCGGATATTCATGCACGCTGCCATATGCCTGTTGCAACTGCTCGGCAATCAAGCCAGAAACAGCGACAACTGCATGGGGGCCGGGGCGCAGACGGCGCTTTTCCAGACCCAGATATCCCCAAACCCGAGGGCTAAGATACGAGCCCAGTTTTTTAAGCCAGGGCAGCGGCCGCACACGCCAGTTAAAACGTACGGGGGTGACATGAACCACTTCCACATCCCCACACCAGCCATTCATGTGCGAGTGCACAATATCGAAACCTTGGGCCGTGGCTTTAGCCGCCTGACGGGCAAACAAGATGCCGCGTATCCAGCCGGGCCAATGTGACCAATGGCGTATAGGTACATAGGCCAGTTTCAAATCACAGCGGCTGTCGTATTCACGCGCAAACACCGTGATTTCGTGTTTTTGGACCAGCTCGCGCATCAACTCCACACCATAGGCTTCAGCACCACCAAAGCGGTTGCCGAAACGATCGACGACAAAGGCAATGCGCAGGCGTTCCGGGACAGGGTTGTCGTGAGCTTGGTCGGGGTTCATGAGCGGGAGACCGTTCTGCGCTTGTCTTCCAAGCGTGTCACGCACTTTTGCACGAAGCGCAAAATATTGGTGGAACGCGAGACGGTGACACGTGGCAGATCAAATAAATCATCATCTGAACGAACCAGCCCACGATTGGTCGTGGTGGCATTCAGATAACCGGCCTGGCGCACCTGTTCACGGATAGCCTGATTCTGATCACCATAGGGATAGCAAAAGGCACTGACGTCCACTTGCAGCGCATCTTGCAGCTCTGCTTTGGATTGCACTATCTGGTAGTGAGCAATCTCGGAGGATACGTCGGTCAGATGCACGTGATCCAGCGTGTGCGAGCCCGCTTCATGGCCTGCGTTCACCCAAGCACGCAGCTCAGGTAGAGACATCAGGCCGGAATGCGGTACACCTTTAGGCTGATCCCAAAAGTTGGAGCCGTCCAGATGCCGGGCGACGATGTAATTGGTGGCCGTAAAGCCCAGTTCGTCCAGCACCGGCATGGCATTTTGAAAGACGTTGCGGTAGCCGTCATCAAAGCTGATTCCCACGACCTTGCCTTGCTTTTCACCACGCAAATACGGCATTAACTGCGCCATGGACAAACCACGGTAGCCCAAGCGCTTCAACCAGGTCATCTGGCGTCGGAAATCGGTGGGGTGCACGGTCAAACCGCGATACGGCGAGCCCTTGGGAGCAGGCACCCCGACCTGGTGGTACATAAGAATCGGAATCATAGGCGGCATTATAAGGGGCTAATCAGACTTCTGACGGGTGTAATACCAGAGCTTACTATAACGAAACAGGCTGCCAGAAGCGGCCATACACGCCAGGATAAAGCCTTGCGGGCCGTCCAGAAAACCTCTGCGCACCACGTAATGCCGCACAAAGGTCCAGCTGGCATGAGCAGCAATGCCCGGCAGGCTGGTGGTCTTGCCCTTGGCCTGCATCTGACGTGCCGCGTCCGAAGAATAGCGGTTGATCTTGTCGATGAAGACTTCAAGGCTGGCGTAAGGGTAATGTAAAAAATGACCATCCAGAACCAAGACAGGATGCTCGGTTTGCACACTTTCATGGACTTGGGCGTCGTTAAAGCGGGCCGTGCCGCGCTTGAACAGGCGCAAGACCCGGTCTGGCCACCAGCCACTATGGCGCATCCAGCGTCCGGCAAATTCGGACAGGCGGGAGATTCGGTAAGCCATAGCGCGCGGCTGGGCTATTTCCTGCTGAATCAACTGGGCCAGCTCCGGGGTGACACGCTCGTCCGCATCAATGGACAGCACCCAGTCGCCCGTTGCCTGATCCAGAGCACGGTTTTTTTGCGGTCCAAATCCGGGCCAGTCCGGGGTAATAGTGACTTTCGCCCCCATAGACCGGGCAATTTCCACAGTGTCATCGCTACTGCCTGAGTCCACCACGATGATCTCGTCCGCAAAAGACACTGATTCCAGGCACGCACGAATATGAGCCTGCTCATTTTTGGTAATCAAGATAACGGACAGGCGCTTGCCGGAGCCAGACACCCCGCCGTGGTCTACTTCTGTCGTTGACGACGACGCCATGCTTTCCACCTATTGAAAATCGGACCAATCACGGGGTGTATCGCCACGTTCAGCCTGCGCCCTATCGATACGCCAGTGGTATCGCGCACGGCAAAACGATAAATATGCAGCGGGTCGCTACCGGGCTGGTTGGAGCCGAAGGCTTTAGTCGTATACAGGTAGCGAAACCCCGCCTGCTGAGCGATCTGTACGTAGTCAGGATCAAAATAGCCCTGCGGCCAGCACAACTGATCGGAAACGCTACCCATATTAGCCATCAAGGTCTTGCGAGACTGCTCCAGCTCCCAGCGCATCTTGTCATTCTTTTGATCACGCTGCTCACTTAAATCCCAGCGGGTATGTGTGTGCGTGTGGCTGTGGAACTCAAATACGCCCTCGGCCTGCATGGCGTGGATTTCACTCCAGCGCAAAATAACTTCGTCGCTACGTCCCTGCTCGATACGCGCTTCACATTCGCGGTGTACCGGACACGCTGGCAGGTCCTGAGCTTGACCCCGATAAGGGCGCACCGGGCCGTCTTTGATCCAATCCGTCACCAGAAAGATCACTGCATTGAAACCATATTTTTTCAGCAAAGGGTAGGCATACACCCAATTGTCCAGGTAGCCGTCATCAAAGGTGATCAGCACCGATTTGGGTGGAACGCCCTGCCCTTGCAGATGGCCCACAAACTGTTCCGTTGTCAGGCTGGTCCAGCCATGGCGCTGCAACCATTGCAGATGCTGCTCGAAATGCTCGGGGCTGGCATTGATCATGCCCCCTTCAGGGGTGACATGGTGGTACATCATGACGGGTACCGTGCTGGCTACTTTCATCCCTGCAGCTCCTTTAACCAACGGTAATATGCGCTTTCGAGCCGATCGCCCATGGCAATAGGCGTAAAGCGCTCGTCGCTGCGGCAAAACACTCGGCCGGCGGCTCCCATTTCCTGACGTAGTTCGGAGCTTTGAATCAGTTTCTCCAAAGCGGCACGCCACTGTTGGGCATCATGCAGATCCGCCAAGAAGCCGCTGCGGCCTTCCTGCATCATCTCAGACACACCGCCTACGCGGCTGCCCAGCACTGGAATGCCTGCACTGCCAGCTTCTACAAATACGGTACCCGAGGCTTCCATATGTGTCGCCAGGGCAAAGATATCCAGATTAGGCAGAATCGACGGCACGTCCGAGCGAGCGCCCAATAGATGTACCCTGCCCTGCAAGCCAAATTCGGCGATCAAAGCCTGTAGCTGCTCATAACCTGGCGAACCGCCCCCGACCAAAACCAGATGCAATTGGGGATAGTGGGCAAACAAAGGCTGCATGGCGGCGATCAGTTCGTGATGGCCTTTTTCGCGTCGCAATACAGCGACGCAACCCACCAGCAAGGTATCCGCTGCCAAACCCAACTCAGCACGTAAATCTAAGGCTGGGGCAGCATCGATCACATCAGGATCGACACAGGGATACACCACCTGCACATGCTCGGGTTTGATCCCACGCTCAATCAGATGGTCGCGCACATAATCGCTGGGGGTAATAACTCGTTTGGGCACAATGGTGTAGGACATCAAGGAGCCTACTTTCTTGGCCAGATGGCGTGTACGCACAATCAGCGGCGTACCAGCCAGACGTCCCGCCACCCCCGCCAGCATGGTGTCCCGGCGGCTATGGCTATTGAGCACATCAAACTTTCCCTGACGTAAGACTCCACGCAGCTGACGTACACCACGCATATAGTTGGCCGGCCCGTCCATCAACAAGGTATGAACCACAAAGCCTTCTTCGCGCAAGCGCTCGGTCAACTGGGCATGAGGTTGGCACGCGGCCTCCACCTGGTGCCCACGATCGCGCAAGATACGCATGGCACGCAGGATGTAATTCTCCTGACCGCCAAAGCTGGTGGCCGCTTCCGAGTGCAAAATGCGCAACGGCCTCATCGGTAGCTGATCTCCACCTCGTGCGTGGCATCCCATCCTTCCAGCTGCTCGAGCAGAGAATCTGCCAGACGGACACGCCATTGCGGGCCTAACTGCACCACGCATTCGTAGTCAGGACGCAGTAGCTGCACTTCAACCGGCACGCCACCTTGCTCTTGAGCCCGATGCGGTGTCAGCAAGGTCTGCAGGCGTTGTGCATCCGCATTATTATTCAGGCCAATGCTCAGGCAACTGGCACGCGCTTCACGGGCCAACTGCAGGTCAAAAATCAAATCAGCATTGATACGCAAACCGCCGGTGTAATCATCGTTACTGACCTTGCCCTGGATGATGATCAACTGGTCTTCTTTCAGACGCTGACGGTGCTCTTCAAATAATTCATTGAAGATAGCCACTTCCAGCTGGGCCGAACCGTCGTCCAACATGGCATACAGCATCTTGCCGCGACGGGTCATACGCACGCGCACGGCGGACAGCACGCCCGCAAACCACTGCGGGCTGCGTGAAGCTTCCAGGCGGGCCAAGGGCGTAGGTGCGAAACGGCGAACTTCATCACGCCAAGCATCGAACAAGTGGCCACTGAAGTAAAAACCCAGGGCCGTCTTTTCCTGACGCAAACGATCTTGCAGGCTCCAGGGGGCCACTTTCGCGACCTCACCTTCCACAATATCGTTGGAGTCATCAGCAAACAGCGAAGACTGATTCGCGCTGCGTTCAGCCTGATCAGCCGCTTCTGTCGCTGCGCCAATGCTGGCCAGCAAAGCGGCGCGGTTTTCATCAATCGAATCAAAAGCACCGGCGCGGACCAGGGCTTCAATAGTGCGCTTGTTAACCTGATGACGGTCCACACGGCGGCAGAAATCGAACAGGCTGGTGTAGGGCCCAGCTTCTTTACGTGCCTGCACAATGGCTTCCACCGCAGACTGCCCGGTTCCTTTCACCGCTCCCAGACCAAAACGCATGGTGCGAGGTGGCAAGCCTTTTTCGGTGTAGCTGTCCTGGACAGGCTCAAAGCGGTAGTTGGACGCGTTGATATCTGGTGGCAGCACGGCCACACCGTTGGCGACCGCATCTTTCCAGAAAATCTGCACTTTGTCGGTATCGTCCATATCGGACAGCAAGGTTGCCGCCAGGAACTCTGCCGGATGGTGCGCCTTCAACCACGCTGTTTGATACGCAATCAGTGCATAAGCCGCCGAGTGACTCTTGTTAAAGCCGTAACCCGCAAACTTTTCCATCAGGTCAAACAGCTTGACCGCCAACTCGGGGTTGTGGCCTTTTTTAACCGCCCCTTCCTCGAACAAGACCCGGTGCTTGGCCATTTCCTCGGGCTTTTTCTTACCCATGGCGCGACGCAGCAAGTCGGCGCCACCCAGCGAGTAGCCACCGATAATCTGCGAGATCAGCATCACCTGTTCCTGGTAGACGATGACCCCGTAGGTGCTGCTTAGCGTGCTCTCCAGATCCGGATGGAAGTAATCGACTTCGGCGCGACCGTGCTTACGGTTCACGAAGTCCACGACCATGCCCGACTCCAGTGGCCCCGGACGATACAGGGCCAGCATGGCGATAATATCTTCAAAGGTGGAGGGCCGCAGGCTGCGCAGCAGCTCTTTCATACCACGCGATTCCAGCTGGAACACCGCCGTGGTATTGCCCTCACACAAGATCTTGTAGGAAGCGTCGTCATCCAATGGCAGGGCCATGATGTCGAAATCACGCTTGTCCGCATTGAACTGGCGCACGTAGCGCACAGCCCAATCCAGAATGGTCAGGTTACGCAAGCCCAGAAAGTCGAACTTGACCAGGCCGGCGGCCTCCACATCGTCCTTGTCGAACTGGGAGACGGCATTGGCATCGGGGCCAGGCTGTGCATACAGGGGGCAGAAATCAATCAACTTGCCCGGAGCAATCAACACGCCCCCAGCGTGCATACCTACGCTACGGGTCAGGCCTTCCAATGGACGGGCCAGATCAATCAGGGCTTTGACTTCCTCGTCGTTCTCGTAGCGCTCACGGAAGGCGGGCTCATCGGCCAGCGCACGTTCCAGCGTCCAGGGATCGGCGGGATTAAAAGGAATCAGTTTGGACAGGCCGTCGCACAGACTGTAGGGTAGCTCCAGCACCCGGCCTACGTCGCGCACGACGGCCTTGGCGCCCAAGGTACCAAAAGTGGCGATCTGGCTTACCGCCTGACGGCCGTATTTCTGTTTGACGTAATCAATGACGCGTTCGCGGTTGTCCTGGCAAAAGTCCACGTCAAAGTCAGGCATGGAAACCCGCTCGGGGTTCAGGAAACGCTCAAACAGCAAGTCATAGCGCAAAGGGTCCAGATCGGTAATGCCCATGCTGTAGGCCACCAGAGAGCCGGCACCCGAGCCTCGACCCGGCCCCACTGGCACGCCGTTGTGCTTACCCCAGTTAATGAAGTCCGCCACGATCAGGAAGTAGCCGGGGAAACCCATGGAAATAATGGTGTTGCATTCCCACATCAAGCGCTCTTCGTAGGTCGGACGCTGTTTTTCGCGCTCGACAGGATCGGCGTACAACTGCAGCAGACGGGTCTCCAGACCTTCTTTCGCTTGTTGAATCAGGAAGTCGCCCAGCGACATACCTTCAGGCGTGGGGAAGTCCGGCAAATAAGGTTTACCCAGCTCCATTTCCAGATTGCAACGTTTGGCAATTTCCAGCGTATTTTCCAGCGCAGCAGGCACATCAGCAAAACGCTGCTGCATGTCGTCCGTGCTCAGGAAATACTGCTCAGGCGTAAAACGCTTCACACGCTTTGGATTAGCCAGTTGTTCGCCTTCGGCAATACACACGCGCACTTCATGAGCGCGGAAATCGTCAGGAGCAATAAACTGAACCGGGTGCGTAGCCACCACGGGCAAATCCATATCTGCAGCCAGCCGCATGGCGGCCTGCACATACTGTTCGTCACCGTCCGCACCGCTACGCTGCAATTCAATATAAAAAGCGCCCGGAAACAGGTCTTGCCAGTGGCGGGCACAGTCGCGTGCCTGTTCCAGGTTGCCATCGGCCAAAGCCTGCCCCACATCACCCATACGTCCACCAGACAGGGCAATCAGGCCACTACACTCTTTCAGCCAGGCACGCTGTACTTCCGCCCGCCCCTTGTACTGGTTACCCAGCCAGGCACGCGTCAAAATATCGCACAGGCTTAAATAGCCCGCTTCGTTTTGCACCAGTAAAAGCAAGCGCGACGGTTTTTCACGGTCTTCCTCGTTCTGTAGCCAAATATCACAACCCATGATGGCTTTCAGCCCGGCTTTACGCGCCGAGGTATAGAACTTGATTTGTCCAAACAAGTTGCACAAATCCGTCAAGGCCAGTGCAGGCTGCCCATAGGCCTGCGCTTTTTTGATCATTTCGGGAATACGGGAGATGCCGTCCACCACGGAGAACTCCGAGTGGGATCGCAAATGGACAAAGGAAGGGGTGATTTCGCTCATGATGGAATTGTACTTAAGCCGATAGACATTGGTGACCCTGTTAACAAAAACCCTAGCGCTGCAGCGCCGCCCAGGCTTTTTCCAAGCGTTTGACCGAAACCGGCATGGGCGTACGCAACTCTTGTGCAAACAAGGACACTCGCAACTCCTCCAACATCCAGCGGAAATCCCGCAACCCGCTATCGCTGGCCCCTTTCAGCGCCGCCACGGCACGCTGATACTTCGTCAACAGAACAGACATATCCTGCATCAAGCGTTGATCACGGGCCGGATCGGCACGCAGCTTGTCCACCCGCGTCTGCACTGCTTTCAAATAGCGCGGCACATGCGCCAGCTGCGCGTATTCATTACTTTCCAAAAACAAAGTGGGCATCAAGACATTCAATTGTTGCTGTATGTCTTTCAACGCTTCTGGGTGGGCTTTGATCTGGGCCAGTTTTTTCTGTGCGGCACTCCATTCGATCAGGATTTGTCCTGCCAGACGTGCGACCTCCTGGGCTACCAAGCCTAAACGACTGCGGCCTTCCTGCGCCCGCGCATCGAACTCGGCCTGGTTTTTCGGCCAGGGCTCCATCATGCAGGACTGCTCCAGAGCCACATCGATAATCTGGTCACGCAATTGTTCCTGTGTCCCCAGATTGATGTACAGCATGCTGATACGGGTCAGGTCCGTAATGTTCTTTTCCAGAAAACGCACCTGCTCGCGTAAGGCAAGGCGGAACAAACGGCGTAGTCCTTGGCGATGCTGGCGTTGGGCCTGGGCCGGATCGTCAAACACATCCAGGTCACAATGGGTTTTCTTGTCGATCAAGGCAGGGTAGCCAATAAAGCTGCGGCCTTTGCGCTTGATTTCCATAAGCTCCGGCAACTCGCCAAAACTCCAGCTGGTGAGCTGCTCGTGATCCAGCACCTGTGCCACCTGCTCGTCACCAGCAGCCATTTGTTGGAATGACGCCTGGGCCTGACGGCCATGCTCGGCCTTGAGCTGGTCCAGATTGCGCCCGCCGGACAACATGCGGCCATGCTCATCAATGACCCGGAAGTTCATGAACAAGTGTGTTGCCAGGGTTTCAGGCTTGAAGTCACTGCGTTGCGGTCTTTGTTTGACCTGCGTCCACATATCCTGGGAAATGGCATCCAGCAGACTCATGCCCGGATCGGCCGCTTTTTCAAACCAACGCTGGTGGAAGGCAGCGGCGTAGTCGGGCAAAGGCACGCAATGACGGCGGATACGCTGCGGTAAGGACTTCAACAAGGCCAGCACTTTTTCCTTGAGCATGCCAGGCACCAGCCACTCGCAACGGGCAGCATCGATCTGGTTCAAGGCGAACAAAGGCACACTGAGCGTGACACCATCACGCACCGAACCCGGCTCGAAGTGATAATCCAGCGCCATCTTCACGCCCTGCCACTCCACTGAGCGCGGGAACACCTCGGTGGTGATACCGGCCGCGTCGTGTTGCATCAGTTCGTCGCGATTCAGCTCTAGGCCTTTCGCTTCTTCTTTGGACAAGCCCTTGAACCACTTTTCCAGCGTGGCGGTCTGGTAGATGTCCTGGGGAATGCGCTGATCGTAGAAAGCGTAAATCAGCTCCTCATCCACCAAAATATCAGGACGACGAGACTGGTGCTCCAAGCGTTCGACGGCTTGAATCTGCTGCCGGTTATGGCGTAGGAAAGGCAGATTGGAATCAATCTCGCCCGGTACCAACGCTTGGCGCAAGAACAGTTCACGGGACTGAGCCGGGTCAATACGGCCAAAGTGAATGCGTCGGCCACTGTAAATCAGCAGGCCGTAAAGCGTGGCACGTTCATTGGCCACCACCTGCCCGGCTTTTTTCTCCCAACGCGGATCACCCCAGGTTTTGCGCATCAAATGCGCGCCCACCTTCTCAATCCATTGCGGCTCGATACGAGCGATGCAACGGGCAAACAGGCGTGTAGTTTCCATCAACTCACCGGCCAGAATCCAGCGGCCCGCTTTTTTGACCAGCTTGGAACCGGGGTGAATGACAAAGCGCAACTCACGCGTTCCTTGGTAGACACCAGTTTCTTCGCTCTTGTAGCCAATATTGCCGATTAGCCCTGTCAACAGGGCCAGATGCACCTGCTCGTACGTGGCAGCGGAGGGGTTGGCGACCCAGCTTTGCTCCTGCACCAGACTACGCAACTGGGTGTGCACATCACGCCACTCCCGAATTCGCAAGGGTGACAGCAAGGCTTGTTTCACACTATTGGCAAATTTGCGCTGCGAGCTTTGTTCCTGCGACAAGTCCTCCAGCCAGTTCCACAATTTCACGTAGGACAGAAACTCGGACTTGTCGTCATTGAAACGGGCATGGGCTTGATTGGCCGCTTCCCGCTCATGCACGGGGCGATCACGCGGATCTTGCACCGACATGGCCGAGGCCACAATCAGCATTTCTGTCAGACAATGATGTTCGTGACCAGCCAGAATCATACGGGCCACACGCGGGTCTACTGGAAGCTTCGCCAGGGAGCGGCCTACCTTGGTCAGGCGCTGCTGTTCATCCAGCGCGCCCAGCTCTTGCAGGATTTGATAGCCATCGGCAATCGCACGGCCAGTAGGTGGCTCTACGAAAGGAAAGGTTTCCACATCCTCCAGATGCAGGGCCTTCATGCGCAGAATCACCGAGGCCAGGGAGGAACGCAGAATCTCCGGATCGGTAAAGGGAGGACGGCTCTTGAAGTCTTGCTCGTCGTACAGACGAATACAGATACCGGGGCCAATACGGCCGCAACGTCCTGCCCGCTGGCTGGCCGACGCCTGGCTGATCGCTTCAATGCGCAGCTGCTCGACCTTGTTGCGCCAGGAATAGCGCTTGATGCGAGCCAAGCCGCTATCGACCACAAAACGAATGCCGGGCACTGTCAGCGAGGTTTCAGCCACGTTGGTGGCCAGCACCACACGGCGGGCATTGCCTTTGGGCCGGAAAATACGTTCCTGATCCGCCTGCGACAGGCGCGCAAACAAGGGCAGGATCACAGTATTAATGGGTTTTTCTTTTTCCAGCGCCTCCGTGGCTTCACGGATTTCGCGTTCACCCGGCAGGAAAACCAGAATGTCGCCCGTACCATGCCGTGCACACTCTTTCACAGCATCCACAATGCCCTGCATCAGATCGCGCTCTTCCTCCGAGGCAGACCGACGCTCCTCGGTATCGACCAAAGAGGGGTCCTGAATCGGGCGGTAGACAATATCGACCGGATACAGACGTCCCGAGACTTCGATGACGGGGGCGGCCTTGCCCTTTTGGGCAAAGTGCTGCGCGAAGCGATCGGCATCAATGGTTGCCGAGGTAATGATCAGTTTCAGATCACGACGGCGTGGCAGCAACTGTTTTAAAAATCCCAGCAGAAAATCAATGTTCAGACTGCGTTCGTGGGCTTCGTCAATGATGATGGTGTCGTAACGACTTAATAAAGGATCTCGCTGGGACTCGGCCAGCAAAATCCCGTCCGTCATCAATTTGATGGCCGAGCGCGGCCCGGTCTTGTCGTTAAAACGAATTTGGTACCCTACCCAGTCACCGATCTCGGACTGCAGTTCCTGGGCAATGCGCTTGGCCACGGAAGTGGCCGCCAGACGACGGGGCTGGGTATGGCCGATAATCTTGCCCTTGAGCCCACGGCCCATCTCCAGGCAGATTTTGGGTAGCTGAGTGGTTTTGCCCGAGCCGGTTTCACCACACACAATGACCACCTGATGGTCTTTGATCGCCTGCGCAATTTCGGCCCGTCGGGCGCTGACAGGCAGGTCATCAGGGTAGGAAATTGTTGGTAAAGAGTGTGGGTTTTCAGTCAATTCGTCGGACTCGTGCATGAAAGGTAGTTTCTGGTACAGACATCATTATAATTTTGGCTTGAAACCATTTGGACGCAAAGATCCCCCGCAATGAACACAGACATCCCCGACTCGTACAACGCCATCGAACCACCTGATGAATCCCAGGCACAATTTGTGCGATGGTTCAGGGAAGTGGCGCCTTATGTACACGACTTTCGTGGCAAGACGTTCGTAGTGGCCTTTGGGGGCGAGCTCATCAATGATGGACTGCTCTACACCCTGATCCCGGACTTGTCGCTGCTGTCGGCCTTGGGCATCAAGCTGGTGCTGGTGCACGGCTCACGCCCCCAGGTCAATGAGCAACTACGCCTGAAGGGCGAGACCACGCAATTTGGTCGCGGTACGGAACCCACCAGCGCCGTCGCTCTGGAATGTGCCAAAGAAGCGGCCGGTGAGATTCGCCTGGATATTGAAGCAGCTTTCAGCCAGGGTTTGCCCAACACACCGATGTCACACGCCCAGATTCGCATTATTTCGGGCAACTTTGTAACGGCGCGTCCGGTGGGCGTCATTGACGGCCTGGACTTCAAGCATTCGGGTGCAGTGCGCAAACTGGATGTGGATGCAATGCGCGTCTTCATGAATCAAGGAGCGCTTATTCTACTCTCCCCATTGGGTTTTTCCCCAACTGGCGAGGCCTTTACCTTGGACATGGAAGATCTGGCAACCAGCACAGCCATTGCCCTGCGTGCAGAAAAACTGATTTTCCTGACGCCTGAGCATATCGGTCACTCCAATAATCTGGATATTGACTCGGAACTGGCGCGTGCCGATGCCGACGCCCTGCTGGCCTCGGGCAAGCTGGACGAGGACTGCTCCACCTTCTTGCACTACGCCTCTCAGTCCGTCAAACGCGGGATTGCCCGTGCCCACCTGGTGCCCTACAAGCAGGACGGCAGCATTCTGCTGGAAATCTTCACCCACGATGGGGTGGGCACCATGGTGGTGGAAGACACACTGGACGATTTGCGCCCAGCCAACCTGGATGACGTCGGGGCGATTGTGCAATTGATCGAACCGCTGGAGATCGACGGTACGCTGGTACCACGAGGCCGCTCCGTGATCGAGCGCGAAGTGGAACAATTCACGGTTCTGGAGCACGACGGCATTATCTATGGCTGCGTGGCCCTGATCCCTTACGAAGAAGACAGCATGGCCGAAATGGCCTGTCTCATCGTTCACCCAGAATGGCAAGGTTCGGGCGAAGGCGAAATCCTGTTACGCCACACCGAGGCCAAAGCCCGTGCGGCCGGTTTCAAGCGTCTATTTGTACTGACGACCCGAACCTCACACTGGTTTATAAAACGGGGTTTTGTACAAGGTGGCGTGTCGGACCTGCCCAAGGGTAAGCAGTCGCATTACAACCGTTCGCGTAACAGCATGGTTTTTATTAAAAAGCTGTAAGCCGGTTTGACCCCTCTACCCCCCTCAGTACAATACGCCCATCCAAGAATTTGATTGAAAAGGAACGCATATGGCACGCATGATTCACTGTGTGAAGCTGAAACAGGAAGCCGAAGGCCTGGATTTCCCACCCTACCCCGGCGAACTGGGCACCAAGATCTGGCATTCGATCTCCAAACAGGCCTGGACCAACTGGATGGATGTGCAAACTCGTCTGGTGAATGAAAACCGCCTGAATCTGGCCGACGCTCGCGCTCGCACCTACTTAAAAGAGCAGATGGAGCAATATCTGTTTGAAGACAAAGATGTGGAAGCCGACGGTTTTAGCGCCCCTAGCGCATAAAGAACCCTGGCCGTATCCGAATACCTAAGCCCTGAGCAGGCTCTTACTGCTCAGGGCTTTTTATTTCACATTTGCTATAGCACCAAGGCTTGTTGAGCACTATCACTGCACAATAAATAGAATTTATCCAAGACGCGGTCACCCTCATTATCTGCCCGTGTTTCCTGAAAGCTGGCCAGCCTGCCGATACGCACCATGAAGGCTTGAACAATCCACAGGTACGGTCAGCCAGCGGCCCCTGGGCTTAGCCACGGACTTGTTCCAAGCTCCCCCACAATCCAGTCAGCAAACGCCCGTGTCTTGGCGGGAACCAGCCTTGCGGAAGGATGCACCAGGTAAACCGTCTCTTTGCTATCAACGGGATGATCAGGCAACACCGGGAGCAGCCGACCACTCCCTAGTTCAGGCCCTGCCAGCCAGTCGGACACCATGGCAATACCCGCGCCTAACACAGCCGCTTGCACCAGACTTTGTGCATCGTCCGTCACCAGCGGGCCCGTAACCCGAACTGACACCGTTTTATCACCATCTTGCAGATGCCAAAGAGGATGCGATGCCAGACGAGAGAACCCCAGGCAGGCATGCTCGACAAGATCAGTCGGGTGCGAGGGCGTACCATGCGCATGTAAATACGAGGGTGATGCACAGAGCATACGGCGCGATGGCGCGAGCCTGCGTGCCACCAGCCTGCTATCGCTCAATGTTCCGATGCGAACAGCCACATCAAACGACTCTGCCACGAGATCAACATAACGATCCTCGAAGGCCATTTCAACAAACAGCTCCGGGTAGGCGGCCAGGAAGGCAGGAAGAATCGGTGCAACCCACATTCGCCCGAAGGCGGCGGGCAAGGCGATACGCAGCGTGCCGCGCACCCCCACCGCGGCTGCAGCGGTATCCTGCTCGATTTCCTGCAAAGTACGCAGAACAGGCAGCATGCGTTGATAAAAAATTTCACCTGCTTGCGTCAATGCAATCCTGCGTGTCGTGCGCTCCAGCAGACGTACTCCCAACCGTTTTTCCAGCGCCGTAATACGTCGCGACAAAATGGAACCGTCGCGCGCCAACGTCTGACCCGCCGCCGTAAATCCGCCATGCTCAACAACAGCTAAAAAAGCCGTGATCTGCTCGAAGTCGCTTCCAGTCATATCTGCATTATTTGCATAAGTTATGTTCGCAAAACCAATATTATCATTTCATAACGAAGCAATTAAGCTGTAGAGCAAGCCCTGGTCACACGCGCATCCGGCGCAGATGGATAGGTGCGTTGGAATTGCAATGAACAAGACATCTATCCCCGTCGCAAGAGGCGACAAAACCAAGGTGCTGGCGGCGATCTGCCTGTCCGCTGTCATTATCCCGCTCGTGTTCACGGGACCTGCGATCTCCACAGTGGCCGTCGGGCGTGACTTGGGCGGGAACCAGTCCGCCTTGAGTTGGATCGTCAATGCATATGCCATCGCATTTGGCAGCTGCGTCATGGCAGCAGGAGCTATTGGCGACCAGATCGGTCGCAAGCGTTGCTTCGTGGCAGGGCTTTGGATTTTTATTCTCACCTCGCTGCTAATCGGCCTGACTCCGAACCTGCTACTGCTCAATCTGCTGCGCGCCGCCGAAGGCATGGGTGGTGCACTGGTACTGACCTCTGCTACGTCCTTGTTGGCGCAAGAATTCGAGGGAGCAGAGCGCACACGGGCTTTTAGCTTCCTAGGAACCGCATTTGGCGTCGGTCTTGCATTTGGACCGATGACATCCGGCTTGCTGATCCTGCACTTAGGCTGGCGCTCGCTCTACTTCGCCATCGCACTGATGGCATTCTTGATCCTGTTGCTGGGCACAAAGCGGATCAAAGAGTCCCGTGCCCCGAATGCCCAAGGCATTGACTGGCCCGGCACAGTGTTATTCACGACCACCCTGGTGTTGCTGACATTCGGCATCGTGTATGGGCCGCAGGACGGTTGGGCGAGTCTGAAGGTTTTGTCGATATTGGGTGGAGCGGCTCTGCTACTGGGAATATTCATCGTCGTGGAACGGCGGCGTACCCACCCCATGCTGGACTTATCCCTGTTTCGCTACCCACGCTTCATCGGGGTGCAGTTATTGCCAGTGGCGACAGGCTTCAGCTTCATTGCCTTAATTGTCTATGTGCCGAACTGGTTCATCACGATCCAAGGCCGCGACGCCTTCACCGCTGGCCTTGCGATCCTGCCGCTCACCGCACCGATGCTCGTGGTGCCACTACTGGCTGGCAGGCTGGCCCAATACCTCTCTCCCGGCCTGCTATCGGGCATCGGTTTTTTCATCTCAGCGCTGGGTACGTGGCTGCTAATAGACTTATCTCCCAACGGGAGTCTATGGGCGATGACAATTCCCCTTTTACTGATCGGTATTGGCAATGGTCTGCCCTGGGGCTTGATGGATGCCTTATCAGTCAGTGTGGTTCCCAAGGAGCGCGCAGGAATGGCTGCCGGCATCTTCACCACCATGCGTGTGGCAGGAGAAGCCATCGCGATCGCAGCTATCGGCGCCACGCTGCTCAGCTTGGCGGCAGGAAACCTGCGTACGGCGGCAGAGGCCCACTCACTATCTTTAGTGGAAAATGCCACGGTGATTGCCAGCCAAATCGGAACCCGTTCCGAGCAGCGCTCATCTATTCACGCAGTCAGTGCCACAGACAAAGTGCTCACAGAACTTACGCATCGTGCCTACACCGCTGCTTTTCACAGTGTCTTCGCGGTACTCGCTATCCTCTCTGTCCTGACAGCGGTGATCTGCATCTTGACGCTACGGAAACCCACCGATGCACCGGAAAAAAAACTTGGGGGCTAGTGCTCCGTAAATACAGATTGAACAAGCATCGCTCCTGCGCCCCCATCCAGTGACGGCATTGATTCTGCCTGCAAGCGATTCAGCCACATCCTCAGCCTTCTTATCAGACTCGCCGCAATGCGCCTCGCTTGCGGTTTTTTGCGTTGACTTAGTACTGCAGCCTATTCTCCGTATGCTAAAGCCCCCTTATCATCAAGGCACTGACCCACCCCTTAAAACGTAATTAAATGAAACCAATAGCGATAATTCCGTTTCAGAGTGGTCAATAATCAAAAGAAATGAGTATTTTCCATAGTTATTAGCACTCCTAAGGCACAAAATCACGACTGCTCTTATACAGGTGCACAGTAAACAGACAAAGGGGCGGGACACAGTACAAACACAGGAATAACTCTGGTCGGCCCATACTCTTCCAGAATGCAGCCGCCCAATCCGCAGCTATAGTCGAGCCCCTGTACAGCACAGCCGCTTACTGCTTTACCCACAGGAAAAGAAGTCCATGAGCCGCCTAGACTTACCCGTGATTGATCAATGCTCCACACACTTACGTCTGTGGCTAGCCAATCTCAGCTATTTGCAGGCTTTGTATGGTTCATCGTTCCATGCATTTGTGCTGAATACCGTGCGGCAACGCTTGCAGGACTGCGGACTGGGCGCGGACGAGATTTTTATCCAGGGTGACTTTGTGCTGATCGCCCTGAACCAGTTGGGCAAGCAGAACCGCTTTCAGCGTGCGCATCCCAATGCCCTAGCCCAACTGCTCGGGGCTGCTCTGGAGTGCGACCCCATCAGTCAGGACGACACCCGTATCTATTTGCATACTCAGGTGGCCTACCACTACGACAGTCGCCAATACGATACGGACACCTTGCACCCACCGGAGCCCAACCCCTGCTCCCATCATCACCCCGCTACTCTGGCCTCGTGGCATAAGGTTTGGGCTAAGACCTACCGAGACGATATGAGCTTGGCAGTGACGATGCTGGATGATCTGCAAGGTGGTCGTCTGACCCTGGCCTTTCAGCCTATCTACCATCTGGGTGATAAGCACAAGAACAAGTATTTCTACGAAGAAGCGCTGATCCGTCACCAGGGCCAGACTAATTACGCGCTGCCGGACGCAATTGCCGCCCTGGAACGGCTAGGTCTGATTCCGCGTTTGGATCGCAGTGTGTTGGGGAGTGTCATTGAGCTTTTGAACACCAAGCCCACGCTCTGTTTGGGCGCAAATCTGTCTGCCGGGTCTTTGCAGGATGATTTGTGGTGGCAGGACTTGTTCAGCTATCTGGATAGCCGGCCGGATGTAGCCCAACGCCTGATTCTGGAAGTAACGGAAACCGGCACGATTGCCCACAAACCAACGGCGCTCCGGCTGATTGCCCAGTTACAAAATCTAGGTGTGCGAATTGCCCTGGACGATACGGGCTCGGGCAATAGCACCCTGGCCTTTCTGGTTCAGACCCACGCCGATATCATCAAGATTGACCGCTCTATGTTGTTGCGAGCGCGCAGCCCCGGACAGCCCACCCATTTGCTGCGCAATCTGGTCAACGTCTGTGCTGACTACTGTCCCTATGTAGTCATTGAAGGCGTCGAGGATGAGGCTGATCTGGAGTTCGTGCGTCAATCCGGCGCACACGGCGTGCAAGGTTTTTTAATGGCCTTACCCACCCTGAGCCCATCGTGGCTAGAGTCACCTGCCGTGATTACCGTCCAAGATGCCGTCACTGTTCGTACTCAGTTCTATCCCGGCCAAGCGCTAGAAGACTACGGCTTCGGTTTTTGACGGGGCGCCCTGCCCTTGAAAACCCACTGCGTTTTACAGCCCCAAAAGTAATCAAGCCCTGCATGAAACCATGCAAGGCTTGACGTCAGAAGGCCTGGATCGGAATCAGATCTTGCCTTCGGATTCCGCTTCCGGCAAAGGCTCACCACGTGCAGTACGTTCGGTGTTTTTCACACCGGTGTGACGGACATCGTCACCACGCACCATGTAGATTACGCGTTCAGCCATATTCTTGGCGTGGTCACCAATACGCTCCAGCGCACGGGCAATAAAAATCAGGTCGATGGAGTGCGAGATCGTGCGTGGATCTTCAATCATATAGGTGATGATGTGACGCAGCGAACCCTTCCATTCACGATCCACTTCCTTGTCGCTGCGCACAATCTGTGCCGCGTGCACGGCGTCCTGGCGCGCAAAGGCGTCCAGTACATCGTGAATCATGCCTGCGACCGAGGAGCTCATGTGACGCAGCTCCACCACGGGCTCGTAGCCGGCGGTGCCTTCGTGCAGACGGCGCGCCATCTTAGCGATGCGTTCGGCCTCATCCCCACAGCGTTCCATATCGGTCAGCATTTTGGAGATGGACAGCAGCATGCGCAAATCAATGGCAGTAGGTTGATTGCGGGCGATCAGGTTGGTGATGCGCTCGTCAATTTCAACCTCCAGGCGGTTGATGTCTTTTTCACGCTCGCGAACCTGATCGACCAGCGACATATCCCCTGATTGCAGGGCTTCGGTCGCACTCCGGACCATAGATTCAACGATGCCTCCCATTTGCAAGAACAGCGAACGGGTGGCCTCCAGATCGGAGTGAAACTGCTTATTGGTATGTTCGTTCATAGTGGCCTTCTGTAACAGCAAAATGGCTCGCGCCAGCGCTTAATCTCCAGATAGATTAAGCACCGATTATGACAGAGACATTAAAATTCAGAAACCAGCATCAGACAGTGTGCGTACACCCTGCTGGCCGGCGATCAAGGCCACACTGGCCGGGGTAATAGCGAACAAACCACAACACACCACACCGGGCATATTATTGATGTAGGCCTCCAGGGCCGCCGGGTCTTCAATCGACAAACCGGACACATCCAGGATCAAGCCACCGTTATCGGTCACAAAACCTGCGCGCTCGACTGGATCGCCACCCAGTTCACGCAGCTGGCGCGCCACGGCATTCTTGGCCATAGGGATCACTTCCACCGGTAGCGGGAAAGCACCGAGACAATCCACCAGCTTGCTTTCGTCCACAATGCACAGGAATTTGTCCGAGACCGAGGCCACGATTTTTTCGCGAGTCAGCGCACCGCCGCCGCCTTTGGTCATGTTCAGGCCAGCGTCGATTTCGTCTGCGCCGTCTACATACCAGTCCATACGTTCAATGGTATTTAAGTCTTGTACTTCAATGCCCAGGCTTTGCAGGCGAGCAGTCGAGCGCTCGGAGCTGGAAGCGGCAGCCTTGAAAGCCTGTTTATGAGCGGCCAGGGCATCAATAAACAGATCCACCGTGGAACCCGTACCCACCCCCAGAATGGAATCAGGAGTCAGGAAAGGGAGAATGTAGTCAACCGCGGCCTGGGCCACCTGTTGTTTAAGTTCGGACTGTGTGTACATGGTAGATATAAAAAAAATCGGGGGCTGAGCCCCCTGTGGTTTATTTAAGAAAACGGGTGGCAAACTTGCCTTCGTTGAAACCCACGCTGACTTCGCCTTCGGGCGTAATCAATAAGGGGCGACGCACCAGGGCAGCAAACTCGGCAATCAAGGCCAGCCACTGCGCATCCTCTGTGGGCTCTTTACGTTCGGCAGGCAAGTTGCGCCAGGTCATAGAGGCGCGGTTGACCAACTTGGGCCAGCCACCCAGCTCCTGAGCCCACTGTTGCAAACGAGCGGGTTCCAAGGGATGTTCGCGGTAATCCACAAAGTTTACTGGCAGACCGTTTTGCTCGAACCAAGCAACCGCCTTTTGGCAGGTGCTGCAATTTTTCAAGCCATACATCGTGAACACGGCAATACTCCTTATCAATCAGACGCGACGCTCGCGGCGTGCCTGCAAGCGACTGGCGACAATCACAAAAATACCAATCACCAAAATAAGCAGGGTTGCCAAGGCATTGATCTCGGGCTTGAGGCCCAAGCGTACGCGCGAAAACACTTCCACTGGCAAGGTGGTAAAACCCGGACCGGACAGGAAGGAGGCAATCACCACATCGTCCAGCGACAGGGTAAAGGCCAGCAACCAGGCCGCCATCAGGGCAGGCACAATCGAGGGCAGAACCACTTGAAAAAAGGCATTCAAGGGCGTCGCACCCAAATCCAGAGCGGCCTCTTCCTGAGAGCGATCCAATTCCCGCATACGGGATTGCAAAATTACTGTGGCATAGGCCGTACACAACACTACATGGCCAATCCAGATCGTGAAAATACCGTTTTGCTCGGGCCAGCCAAACAGAGAGTTCAGCTCCACAAACATCAGCAACAGGGAAATGCCCAGCACCACTTCAGGGATCACCAGCGGAGCGCTGACCAGGCCTATGTACAAAACAAAGCCTTTGAAGCGCCCCATACGAGCCAGCACATAAGCGGCCCAGGTACCGAGAATGGTTGCCATGGTGGCCGTGAGTACCGCAATCAGGAAAGACAATTTCGCGGCGCTTAGCAAGGCCTTGTCTTGAAACAAGGACTCGTACCAGCGGAAGGAAAAGCCCGACCAGGACGTCATGATGGCCGAATCATTAAATGAAAAGACGATCAGAAACAGAATGGGGATGTACAGAAAGCCAAAGCCCAAGGTCAGAACCAGGGCTCGCAGCCAGGGATTAGGCTTGGTCATGAGCGGCCTCCCCGTTGCGCTTCCATCTGTCGCATCTGGCTGTACTGGAACAAAATCAAAGGAATGATCAGCAGCAGAACCATCACGCAGGTAACGGCGGCGGCCATCGGCCAGTCCGCATTATTGAAGAACTCCGTCCACATGACGCGGCCCATCATCAAGGTATCAGCCCCACCGAGCATTTCCGGGATCACGTATTCACCCACCGTCGGGATGAAGACGAGCATGGCCCCGGCAATCACGCCGGACATGGACATGGGCAAGGTGATGTGCCAGAACGCCGACCAAGGGCGCGCGCCCAAATCGTAGGCGGCTTCCAGCATACGCATATCCAGCTTCACCAGATTGGCGTACAGCGGCAGGATGAAGAAAGGCAAATAGGCATAGATCAAGCCAATATAGACAGCCAGGTCAGTGCGGTAGATTTCCAGGGGGGCATCAATAATACCCACCCACAGCAAGGCTTGATTGAGCAGACCATCACCACGCAAAATGCCGACCCAGGCATACACACGCAGCAGCATGGAAGTCCAGAACGGTAAAATCACCGCCAGCAAGAGCAGGTTGCGCACTGCCGGAGACGACCGAGCAATGTAGTAGGCCACCGGATAGCCAATCAGCACGCAAAACAGCGTGGTAACTGCCGCCATCTTCAAGGAACTGATGTAGGTCGCCAGGTACAGATTGTCGCTGAACAGCAGGATATAGCCACGCAGGTTCAGTACAAAGGAAATACTTTCTTCGGCAAACTGGGCCAGCGGCGTATAAGGAGGCACGCCGAAATTAAGATCAGCAAAACTGATCTTGAGCACAAGTAAAAACGGCACCAGCAGAAACAAAATCATCCACAAGAATGTGGGCGCGACCACCAGCGTGCGACTGGTGGGCAGCAGTTTGCGCCAGGACAGGTTCTTCATGTGCTCAGTACCGTTGCGCTGTCGTCGGACCAAGAGACATAGACCTCTTCATCTACGCCGGGGGCATCAGGCTGGGCCAAGGTGCCACTGGGCATTTGGGCCTCGATCAGCATGCCGGCATCCAGCCGAATCTGATAGCGAGTGTAGCTGCCCATCCAGGATACGTGGGTCACCATGCCGTGGCCCCAGTTGGTGTCCTCGTTGGGTAATTCGCGGCCTACCTTGATCTGTTCGGGGCGCACGGACACATACACGTCCATCCCCAAAGGCTCGCTAATGCCGTGGCTGACATACAAGGGGCGGCTTAATTCTTCGCACTCTATGTGGACATGATCCGGCTCGTCCACCGTAACCACACCGGTGAATAAATTGGTGGAGCCAATAAAGCCCGCCACAAAGCTGGAGTTCGGGAAGGAGTACACGTCATAAGGTGTGCCGGACTGGATGATCTGCCCATCGGACATCACCGCCAGACGACTGGCCATGGTCATGGCTTCTTCCTGGTCGTGGGTGACCATAATGCAGGTTACGCCCACGCGTTCCAGAATCTTGACCAGCTCGATCTGGGTTTTCTGACGAATTTGCTTATCCAGTGCGGACATAGGCTCGTCCAGCAAGAGCAGCTTGGGGCGCTTGACCAGACTGCGCGCCAAGGCCACACGTTGCTGTTGCCCGCCCGATAACTGACTGGGCTTGCGACGCGCAAAACCAGCCATCTGCACCAGATCCAGCGCCTCGAACACGCGCTCATGGATTTCATTGCGGGGCACGCCTTCCTGCTTCAGGCCAAATGCCACATTGGCCTCGACCGACATATGCGGGAACAGCGCATAGGACTGGAACATCATATTGACTGGCCGCCGGTAAGGCGGCAGGTCCGTGATGTCCTCGTTGTCCAGATAAATCCGACCGGAAGTCGGCTCCTCAAACCCTGCCAGCATGCGCAGTAAGGTGGATTTCCCACACCCCGAGCTGCCCAGCAGTGCAAAAATCTCGTGGCGGGCAACGTCCAGGCTCACCGACTGAACGGCCACCGTGTCGCCGAAGATCTTAACGACTTCGTCTACACGTACGAATGCATCCTCGCCATCCATCCAGGGCGAGGTTCCGGTACGGATATCTTGCATGATGCCTTAACGTCCAGACTTAAGTTCAGCCCACATGCGCGTTTGCAAACGCTGCACTTTCAATGGCTGCGGTTTGATAACAAATAAAGTCTTGGAGACTTCGGGCGAAGGGTAAATCATGGGGTTGTCAGCCACTTCCTTGACCACAAACTCGCGCGCATCTTTGTTGGCGTTCGGGTAGAACATGGTGTTGGTAATGGCTGCATGCACTTCCGGCGTTTCAATGTAATTAATAAAGGCATGGGCCTCTTTCACATTGTTCGCGCTTTTGGGGATGGCCATGGTGTCAAACCAGACAGGCGCCCCGCCTTGCGGAATGTAGTAATCAATGGCGTAAGACTTTTTAGCCTGACGGGCACGATCCGCCGAGATCATGACATCGCCGGAGAAACCGTAGACCATGCACAAATCACCCGCAGCCAGCTCATCGATATAACCCGAGGAGCTGAATTGACGCACGTAAGGACGGATGGTCTTGAGCAGATCCAGGGCTTCGCGGTAATCGGCTTCGTTGCTGCTATTGGGATCTTTGCCAATATAGTGCAGTACGGCCGGGAACACCTGGGCCGCTTCGTCCAGAATGGAAATGCCACAGCCTTTCAGCTTCTCGGCATTTTCAGGTTTGAACAACATGTCCCAGTTACCCAGGTCCACCTGCTCACCCATGATTTCTTTGACTTTGGTGACGTTGTATCCCAAACCGTTAGTGCCATAGCCCCACGGAATCAGGTATTCATTACCGGGGTCCACATCGGAGAGCAAAGCCATGATGTCCGGGTCCAGGTGGGACCAGTTAGGAATCTGACTTTTATCCAGCTTCTGGAACAAACCGCCTTCGATCTGCCGCGCTGCGTAATGCGTGGAGGGAACCACCACGTCGTAACCCGATTTACCCGTCAACAACTTGGCTTGCAAGGTGTCGTTATTATCGTAAACGTCGTAGCGCACGGTAATACCCGTGGCTTTCTGGAAACCGGACAAAGTGTCGGGCGCTGTATATTCAGCCCAGTTATAAACGTTGACGACCTGATTTTGTGCCTGTGCAACAGGCATGATGGCAGCAGCGGCCAGCAGGCCGACGAGTACCTGTGGTGTGTTCATCCCAAAAGACATCACGAGTCCCCTTCCTATCGAAAGCGAAAAACCCAAAAGGCGAGATGATAAAGCTTTTTTAAGGCCCGTAGTCGTAATTAGCGCTGCGTTTCGCGGTGGTAAGCAGAAAACATCTGCTCCCACCACTGATCGCCACGCGGCCCACACACTTTGAGCAAAGATCGTCGAAGCCGTTGCACATTCCCCAGGGCTTGGGCGGGGCTGACGGGCCCCTGTCGTGCACGGTCAAAATCGATCAGCCAGACTTTGTCATTCGCATCCAGCAAAATATTGTAGGCGTTAAGGTCGGCGTGCCAAACCTCGAATTGGTGCATGCGGACAATCTCGTGCGCCACCGCTTCAGGCGAAGCGCGATCCAGGCTCAGTGCCAAAGGCTGCACATTGGGCACACGCTGGCTTATCAGGGCTGCATGGTACCAAAAACCCTGCTGCCACCACGCACCCGCCAACACTTTGGGCACGGCCAAACCCTTGTTGTACAAATAAGACATCACCTGAAATTCGCGCCAACTGCGCGTACGGGATGCCCCTTGCCACAGATAGGCAGACTCATTGAAGCGGGCTACCAAACCGCCCCGCCGATAATGACGTAGCACAGCCTGCCCAAACGGCCCATTCACAAACCAGGCGGCTTGACGCCCACCCTGCCCCACTTTGCTGGCCTGATCGCCATAGGAGGTCGCCTCGAACCACGCTTGCAGAGCGTCCGGGTTCAGATCCAGCTGATCCACCAATTCCGGGGCCAACAAGGTGCCGCCGCCGGGCAAGGAGAAAACAGTTTCGGACGTCACGTTCAAAGCAGCTCCTTAGGCACGGACCAGCAGCAAGGCCATGATCAGCACCAGCATGCAGGCAAAAATAAACTTCAGGCGATTTTCAGGCAGGCGATACGCCAGACGCACGCCGAAGGGCACCAGCATCAGGCTACCCACAGCCATCGGTATGCCAACCTGCCAAGTGGCTTGACCATGAAATGCGTAGGTCGCCAAGGCGACTAAGGTGCCCGGAATAATCATGGACAAAGCCAAGCCTTGGGCACCAGTTTGGCTATAGCCCATACGGCTGGTGAGAAAGGGCACCACCAGTACTGCGCCACCAACACCAAACACGCCCCCTGCCAAGCCCGCCATCATGCCGACGGCGACATACCAGACCTGGCCAAACGACTCGGGGTCCGGGCGCGGCTTGTCACTGCGACGGCGGCGCCGGGAAAAGCCCAAGCTCTGGTCAAAATAATACAGGGCAATCGCCATCACAAATACCGAGTAGATACGGCGCAGCAAGATGGCGTCCATGCCCAATGCCAGACGCGCACCCAACCAGGTAAAGATGATAGAGGAGATGGCTCCCAGGGCTGCACGTCGGAAATCAATATGATTGCGACGATGGTACTGACGCACCGTCAACAGCACTGCAGGCACCACCATAATCAACGCGGTTCCTTGGGCCGTTTGCTGGTCCATGCCTAGAATCAGCCCCAGCAGCGGAATAGCCAGCAAGCCGCCACCAATACCCAGCACCCCCCCGGTGTAGCCAATAAGCGCGCCTCCCAGCAAGCAGGCCAGGATCAGTTCAATACTTATCATGGCGGCTACAGATTGCGCAGACGTTCGACCGCGTCTTCAACCCGGTCTACGGCCCAAATTTCCAGGCCTTCAACTGCTTGACGCGGAGCATTGCTCTTGGGAATCAAGGCAATGCTAAAGCCCAGCTTGGCCGCTTCCCGCAAGCGCTCCTGACCTCGCGGGGCCGGACGGATTTCACCGGCCAAGCCGATTTCCCCAAACACCACCAAGCCGCGTGGCAAGGGTCGGTTATTCAGGGAAGACAGAATAGCCAAGAGTACGGCCAAGTCGGCAGCGGGCTCGGTAATCTTGACGCCCCCTACCGCGTTCACAAACACATCCTGGTCGTAAGTGACAACGCCAGCGTGCCGATGCATGACGGCCAGCAACATGGCCAGACGCGAGCTTTCCAGACCGACTGACAGGCGGCGGGGGTTGGGCACATGGGCGGTGTCCACCAAAGCCTGAATTTCCACCAGCAAAGGACGGGTGCCTTCCTGAGTGGCCATCACGCAGGAACCGGCGACGGTTTGGGAGTGCTGCGACAAGAACAGAGCTGAAGGATTGCTGACCCCTTTCAGGCCTTTTTCCGTCATGGCAAAGACGCCCAGTTCATTCACCGCGCCAAAGCGGTTCTTGAACGCGCGCACCATGCGAAAGGACGAGTGGGTATCGCCTTCAAAATACAGCACGGTATCCACGATGTGTTCCAGCACCCGGGGGCCGGCCAAGGTCCCGTCTTTGGTGACGTGACCAATAAAAATCATGGAAGTACCGCTTTGCTTGGCCAGCCGGGTCAACTGAGCCGCACATTCGCGCACTTGCGATACCGACCCCGGAGCCGCAGTCAGCTGATCCGAGTAAACCGTTTGAATCGAGTCGATTACCACCACGCTGGGCTTGTGCGTCAACAAAGCCTGATTAATGGACTCCAGACGAATTTCCGCCAGCAGGTCCACCCCTTCAGTAGGTACGCCCAAACGTCGGGCGCGCAGCGCCACCTGTTCAGCGGACTCCTCACCCGTCACATACAGGACTTTGGTTTGCTGCGCCAAGGCAGCCATGGCCTGCAATAAGAGCGTGGACTTGCCCACGCCAGGATCGCCCCCAATCAGGATGACGCCCCCCTCTACTAGTCCGCCCCCTAACACGCGGTCGAACTCGCCTATGCCGGTAGGCACACGCGTCATTTCACGCGCTTGTACGTCAGAAAGACTTTGAACCGGGCTAGAACCTGCCAGAGAGGCATAACGATGGGAGGTGGCGGCCGGCGTGGCCTCCACGGTTTCCTGCAAACTGTTCCAAGCCCCGCAGGCCGGGCATTTGCCCGCCCACTTGGGAGTATCCGCCCCGCACTCTGTGCAAACAAATACGACTTTGGCCTTGCGGGCCGCACGAGCACTGGTGGCCATAATGATTCCTTAGCGTCCGGCTAGACTGCCGCCGCCATCCACGCCCAGATTCTGGCCGGTGATATACGCGGCCTCATCGCTGAGCAAAAAAGTAACGGCAGCGGCCACTTCAGCCGCCTGCCCAAAACGTCCCAGCGGAATAGAGGACAAGCTGCGCTGCTCGGCCTCGCTCCCCACGGGGTGATTGGCACGGAACAATTCGGTTTCGATCGGACCAGGAGATACCGCGTTAACGGTAATGCCATAAGGGGCCAATTCCAGCGCCCAAGTGCGGGTACAACCCAGCAAGGCACTTTTGGCGGCGGCATAGCTGGTGCGGTCGGAACCGCCGTGCACAACACGACTGCAAATATTGATGATACGGCCTTCCTTGCGGGCTTTCATCGAAGGGATAAAGGCCTGAGCCACTTGCACGGCCACACGCACATTCAGGTCAAAGACCTGATAAAGATTACCCAGATCTACCTGGCCAATAGGCTCAGGTGCCACCATGCCCACATTATTCACAACCGCATCCACAGGATACTTTTCACGAATAACGCGCAGCATTTCTTCAGTTTCGCCTGCATTGCTCAAATCGCAGGAGTACAGATAACCGGGGAAATCAATGTTCTCCGTGTGACGGGCCAGACCCACAACGTGGGCCCCGGCATCGGCCAGCCTTTGGCTGATTGCCCAGCCGATTCCTTTGGTAGCGCCGGTAATTAATACACATTTATTTTTCATGGCTATGCCTTATGGGTGTTAATCCTGAATGATGCGCGGGACACGGGGTGCCACCGCACAAATCAATTCGTAGCCCAGTGTGCCGGCGGCCGCAGCCACTTCGTCCACACTAGGCCCTCCTTGACCAAACAACACCGCCTGACTACCTACCCCGGCGGCGGGCACCGGAGTCAGGTCAACTGCCAGCATGTCCATGGAGACACGACCAAGCAAACGGGTACGTACACCGTTGACGGTAATAGGGGTGCCGGTGCCCGCATGACGCGGATAGCCATCGGCATAGCCACAAGCCACCACGCCAATGCGCATGGCCTGCTCTGCAATATAGGTATGGCCGTAGCCAATGCCCTCGCCCTGCTTGACACCGCGCACGCTGATAATTTCTGCGGCCAGAGTCATGCCCGGCTGCAGGCCAAAATCTTCGGCGCTAAAATCCGCAAAGGGCGAGCTGCCATACAGGCAAATACCGGGCCGCACCCAATGATCCGGGCCGGTGGGCATATAAACGCCCAGGTCGGGGCTTAGCGTAGCCGCCGAGTTACACACACTGACCGGACCAGGCAAACCGTCAGTAATACGGTTAAAGCACCGAATCTGCTCCAGCGTGGCATCGATATTGTCGTCGGCGCGCGCAAAGTGCGTCATGCGCCCAACGGAGCCCAGCTTGCCCGCTTTTTGAAGGCGCTGGGCACGCTCGAACGCAGCAGGGTAATCATCCACGCCAAAGCCCAGACGGTTCATGCCGCTGTTTAGCTTGACCATGGCGTTCAGGGCCACACCGCCCTTCCATTGCTCCAGCATCTTGAGCTGTTCATGGCAATGGATAACCGTGGTCAGGCCATATTCGGCCAGCACGTCAAGATCGTCAGGCTGAAAAAAGCCTTCCAGCAGCATGATGGGGCCGGTCCAGCCCGCAGCGCGGCAGCGTACCGCCTCTTTCAGATCCAGCATCGCCATGCCTTCGGCGGCGCTAAAAGCGCGCACGGCATTTTCGATGTCGTGGCCGTAAGCATTGGCCTTCATGACGGCCCAGATATGAGGCCGTTTCACTCCGGATGGAGCCGTGGCGTTATTCAGGCTCTGAATAACCATATCGAGATTGTGACGCAGTGACGCAATATGAATGGTGGCCGAGATAGGACGTGGCATGGTTCTCCCCGAAGCAATACGAAAGTCTAAACCAGCCCTAGTGGAAACGAAAGCGATAGGCTGGCTTCGCCCGCAATAAGGTCTGCCGTATACTGGCGGACTATGTCTATCGAGCACTATGAAAACTTCCCTGTCGCCTCGGTACTGCTACCTCGTCGGCTGCGCCGACCGGTCATCGATATTTATCGTTTTGCACGCAGCGCCGACGACATTGCCGATGAAGGCGATTTAAGCGCTGCCGAGCGCCTGGAACTGCTGGCGCAGTTTGAAACCGGAATAGAACAACTGCAATATCATCAGCCCGTTCTGGCTGATACACCACACAGTGCGATTTTTGTTCCCCTGGCCAGCACCATCAGCAATTTCCAGCTGCCGCTCAAACCGTTTCTGGATTTGCTGTCCGCATTCCGTCAGGATGTCACCACGCATCGCTATACCGATATGGCCCAGGTGCTGGACTACTGTACGCGCTCGGCCAATCCGGTTGGCCGTCTGATGCTGCATCTGTATGAAGCCCACAGTCCAGAGCTGGTCGAGATGTCAGACTCCACCTGTACGGGGCTGCAACTGGTCAATTTCTGGCAGGACGTGGCCCTGGACTGGCACAAGAACCGTATCTATATTCCGCAGGACCTGCTGGCCCAGTACGATCTGGATGATGATTACATCCAGGCCCGCAGCCAGCTGCAGCGTCAGCCCCAGGCCGATGCGCGCTGGCAGGAAATGATGCAGCTGCTGGTCATCGACGCCCGTCAACGCTTGCAAGCTGGCTTGCTGCTGTCCTCCCATCTGCCCGGACGCATCAGTCTGGAGCTGAAAATGATGGTGCTGGGCGGTCTGCGTATCCTGGAACGTCTGGAAGACGTGCAATTTGATGTGTTCAGTCATCGCCCCACCCTGTCCCGTCTGGACTGGCTGCGCCTGATTGCCCGCGGTCTGAGCCGCACCCCTTACCGACCCTGAACGTCCATGAGCCCAGACGAGTATTGTCAGAACAAGGCAGCCCAAAGCGGCTCCAGTTTTTATTACGCCTTTTTGTTTCTGCCACCCGAACGCCGCCGTGCCATTACCGCGCTGTATGCCTTTTGCCGCGAGGTCGATGATGTCGTGGACGAAGTTCACGAAGAGTCGGTCGCCCGCATGAAGCTGGTGTGGTGGCGCACGCAGGTTGCTGATCTGTATGAAGGCCGCGCGCATCACCCGGTCATGCAGGCTTTGGCTCCGCACGTCAAAACCTTTGATCTGCCCCAGGATGAGCTGTTGGCAATTATTGACGGCATGGAAATGGATCTGGATCAGGTGCGCTACCAAAGCTGGAGCGAGCTGGAGCGTTACTGTTGGCACGCCGCCAGTGTGGTCGGCCTGCTGTCGGCCCGTATTTTTGGCCAGACTCAAACGCAAACCAGCGACTATGCCCAAAAGCTGGGCCTGGCGTTTCAACTAACCAATATCATCCGTGACGTGGGCGACGATGCCCGACGTGGCCGCATCTATCTACCCCAGGAAGACCTGGACCGTTTTGGCGTTAGCCCGCACGAGCTGCTGGACCAGCAACACTCGGATCGTTTCGAAGCCTTGATGGCCTTTCAAACTGAACGAGCCCAGGAACTCTATCGTCAAGCCATGCGTGCCCTGCCTGCAGTAGATCGCCGTGCGCAACGCCCCGGTCTATTGATGGCTGCCATCTACCATGCCCTGCTGGTCGAGATCGCCAATGACCGCTGGCATGTACTGGAACAGCGCATCTCGCTGACCCCCATTCGCAAGTTCTGGCTAGCCTGGAAAACCTGGGTATCGGGCGGACGTAACTTGCAGCGCAAACTAAGTCGATGAAAGTCGCGGTTATCGGGGCGGGCTGGGCGGGCTGTGCAGCCGCCTGGCGCTTGAAGACCCAGGGCCATCAGGTCAGCGTCTTTGAAGCCTCGCGCCATATAGGCGGGCGCGCCCGCCGTATCCACAGTCCCAATCTGGGACGCGACACCGATAATGGCCAGCACATCATGCTGGGTGCCTACTCCGTCACGCTGGGCTTGATGGGGGAAATTGGCCTGAGCGAGTCCTCCCGCTTGCTGCGTCAGGATCTGGATGTAATGGCCGCCGATGGCCGCTTTCGCCTACGCAATCGTTCCCTGCCCGCTCCCTTGCACCTGCTAGCCGGTTTGCTGGGTGCACAAGGACTGAGCTGGTCGCAAAAATACAAGATGGCACGGTTTTGCCGCTGGCTGATGAAGCAGCAATGGCGCACCCCGGCCGGTCTGACCGTGCTGCAACTACTGGAACAGCATCAGCAAGACAGCCACCTCATCCGCCTGTTCTGGCAGCCACTGTGCGTGGCCGCCATGAACACCCCGATTGAACAGGCTTGCGCCCAACTCTTTGCCCATGTGCTTCGCGATAGTCTAGGTGGCCTGCCACAAGCCAGCCAAACCTTGATTCCCCTGACAGATTTAAGCCAGCTCTGGTGCGAACCCGCACTGCGCGATATTCAGCTGCAACTGGGCCACCGGGTGCAAAGGTTGGAGCTAACCGAGTCCGGCGTGCAGATTGATGGCCTGCAATTTGATGCCGCCATTGTGGCCTGCCCACCGGTTCAAGCAGCACGCTTGCTGCAGAGCCTGCCCAGCACCCCTGCCAGCGAACAGTTACTGGCGGATCTGGAAGCTTTTACGTACATCCCCATCGCCACTTTGTACCTGGAGCTGGAGCAAGCCTGGAATCTGCCGCACGCCATGTTGATGCTGGACGATACAAACGGCAGTGGCGGGCAATGGCTGTTTGATCACAGCGCCCTGAAACCAGGTAGCGGGGAAACCTTGGTCGGCGTTGTCATCAGCGATGCTGTACGTCTGCAAGCCTTGGACCGCGAGCATGCTATTGCCGCGATTATCGAGCAAGTGCGCACTCAAACACAGCATCTGAAAGCCATGCCTGCGGTACGCGCCAGCGAGCTGATTATCGAAAAGCGTGCCACCTTTGCGGCTATTCCCGGCCTGCGTCGCCCCGCAGTGACTACACCTTGGTCCACTATTCGTATCGCAGGCGATTGGACCGATACGGGCTATCCGGGTGTGCTGGAAGGTGCTGTACGCAGCGGTCTGAAAGCGGCGCATCTGTAAGCACAAAGCCGGAACGGATAAGGGCCGGAAAGAATGCGCTAAGGCACACGGCCCTCGCTGAGGCCATACCTACAATCACCTCAAAGCAAAACGGTGATTAAAAAACCTTATTGCGCCAAAGGCGTCAATAAAGTTTGCGCTGGTTTATGAGCCGCCAGGAATTCAGACTGGAACAGGCACATACGCACCACATCCCGATATTGGCCATTGATGAAGAACTCATGCTTGAGCTCGCCTTCCACCTGAAAACCAAACTTCTGATAAATGTGGATGGCCTTCTGGTTCTCCTTATCCACGATCAGCACAATCTTATACAGGTTCAGCACTCCAAAGCCGTACTCAATCGCCAGCTTGGTAGCGCGTGAAGCAATCCCCTTGCCCTGAAACTCAGGCGCAATAATGATCTGGAACTCGGCCCGGCGATGTACATAATCAATCTCGACCAGTTCCACCACGCCTGAAGGCTGCCCCTCCCACTCCACCACAAAACGGCGTTCACGCTGGTCGTGAATGTGCTCGTCATACAAAGCCGCCAGCTCGCCATAGGTTTCGTAGGGCTCTTCAAACCAGTAGCGCATCACGCTGGCGTTATTGTCCAGCAAATGCACAAAGCGCAGATCTTCACGCTCCAGTGGGCGCAATTTTACGTGAGTCGTTTTACTCATGATTTTTCTATCCTTTCTCTCTGTTCGATAGACAAGCGGCCTATCTGCCTATACCAAAGGCTATAGACATCATGCCTGTGTATCGTGTTTTTTTGATGAAGACCCGATAGAAAAAGTTCAGTCGGCTGTCAAAGGACAACCATGCCCGCCTTCTTGCAAGGCCGGCCCAAAACGCAAAAAACCCCGATTTCTGCTTTCCCGCATAGCAAACTGAAACTGATTCAGGCCAGCAGGAATATCAAAATCGGGGTTTGAAACCACTACCTAGCCACTAACAGTGCGCCGAAAAACAACTCCGGCGCAGATAGTGACCCTAGCGTGGAGCGTGTTCCTCGATGTAGCGGCGTACCTGAGCGACATCCGCATCCATCACGACCACTTTTTGCGGCAAAGCGGCCAGTCCACGCAAGTGCTCAGGCACCGGAGCCGGCTGACCAATAGCCTCTTCGATAGTCTCGGAGAACTTGGCTGGCAAGGCTGTTTCCAGCACCAGCATAGGGATGCCTGCTTCGCGGAAGTTCTGAGCCACCTTAACGGCATCTGCCGTGTGCGGGTCGATCAGAGTTTGGTGTTGCTGGTTCACCTGGGCAATCGTGTCCAGACGATCCTGGTGCGAACTGGCACCGGCGACAAAGCCAAACTCTTCCTTGAAGCGTGGCAAATGCTCGCTCAGGTCAAATTGGCCTTCCTTAGCCAGCTGCTCCCACAATGCCTTGACCTTGCTGCCATCACGGCCCAACAGATCAAACACAAAGCGCTCGAAGTTGGAGGCACGGGAAATATCCATGGATGGACTGGAGGTGGCGTAGGTTTGATCCGAGCCACGAGGACGATATATACCAGTGCGGAAAAACTCTTCCAGCACGTTATTTTCGTTGGTCGCCAGCACCAGCTGATGAATAGGCAAACCCATCTGACGCGCAATATGACCCGACAAAATATTGCCGAAGTTACCCGAGGGCACGGCAAAGGAAACCTTTTGACCAGCTTCTGTTGTGCTGCGCAGCCAGCCCCAGAAGTAATACACCACCTGAGCCGAAATACGCGCCCAGTTAATGGAATTCACCGCGCCCAGATGCCATTGGGATTTGAATTGCAAATCCCCAGCCAAGGCCTTGACGATGTCCTGACAATCATCAAACACACCCTTCACCGACAGGTTGTGGATGTTTTCATCTTGCAGGGAATACATCTGGGCACGCTGGAAGGCGCTCATGCGACCAAAGGGGGAGAGCATGAACACGCTGACGCCACGCTTGCCGCGTAAGGCGTACTCAGCTGCCGAACCAGTGTCGCCAGAAGTGGCACCCACAATGTTCAGGGTGCTGTTGCGCTGTGTCAGCACGTATTCAAAAACCTGACCCAGGAACTGCATGGCCATGTCTTTAAAAGCCAGGGTTGGACCTTGGGACAAGCCCAGCAAGGAGAAACCGGGTTCCAATTCCTTGACCGGTACAACCTGCTCGCTGTCGAACACGCCGGGGGCGTAGGCACGAGCAGTCAATGCGGACAGTTCATCAGCCGGAATATCGGTGACAAACAGGCCCAGCACTTTCGCGGCCAGTTCGGGGTAGCTCAGGGCGCGCCAGGATTCCAGCATGTCGGCACTGACCTGCGGGTAGCTTTCTGGCATGGCCAAGCCGCCATCCGGAGCCAAGCCTTCCAGCAAGATGTCCGAGAATGGCTGGGCCTTCATGCCGCCACGAGTGGATACGTAATTCATTACAGATTCTCCACGCGCAAACGGGTCACGGCAGACTGTACAAACGGCAGATTCTGAATCTGGCTGATCGCGCCATTGATGGCACCTTCACGCGCTTCGTGCGTCAGGAAGATGATATCGGCCTGTTCGCCAGCCGGTTCCTGGAACATGGAACCAATCGAAATCGAGGCTTGAGCCAGAATGCGAGCCACGTCAGCCAACACGCCAGGACGGTCGTCCACACGCAAACGCAGGTAGTACGAGGACACCACTTCATCCATAGGCAGGATGGGGGTATCGGACATGGCGTTGTGCTGGAAAGCCAGGTATGGCACGCGATGTTCGGGTTCTGCGGTTTGCAGACGGGTCACGTCCACCAGGTCGGCTACCACCGCCGAAGCGGTTGGCAAGGCACCGGCACCGGCACCGTAGTACACAGTTTGACCAACGGCATCGCCATGCACCAGCACCGCGTTCATGGCACCTTGCACATTGGCCAGCATGCTTTGCAACGGAACCAGTGTGGGGTGCACGCGCAGTTCAATCCCGTCTTCACGGGCACGAGTAATGCCCAGCAGCTTGATGTTGTAGCCCAGGCGTTGTGCGTGTTGCATGTCTTCCAGAGCCAGGCTGGTAATGCCTTCCACATGGGCTTTGCTAAATTGCACCGGAATACCGAAAGCCAGGGAAGCCAGCAGGCTCAGTTTGTGAGCCGCGTCCACACCTTCAATGTCAAAGGTAGGGTCAGCTTCGGCGTAGCCCAGGCGCTGTGCGTCGGCCAGTGCCTCGGCAAAGCTCACGCCGCGATTGCGCATTTCGGACAGGATGTAGTTGGTGGTGCCGTTAATAATGCCGGCCAGCCACTGAATACGGTTGGCCGACAGGCCTTCGCGAATGGCTTTGATGATAGGAATACCACCGGCCACCGCGGCTTCAAAAGCCACCATGATGCTGCGCTCGTGAGCAGCAGCAAAAATCTCGTTGCCATGTTTGGCCAACAAGGCCTTGTTGGCAGTGACCACGTGCTTGCCCTGGGCAATCGCTTCCATGACCCACTCGCGGGCTAGCGTGTCGCCCCCCACCAGTTCGACCACAATATCAATATCAGGGTTACGCACCACGTCCATGCCGTCTGTGGTCAGGATAACGTCATCCCCAACCAGCGCGCGTGCCTTTTCTAGGTCACGCACAGCAATAGCGGCCACCTCAATACGGCGACCAGCGCGGCGAGCGATTTCATCTGCATTGCGTTTCAATACGTTCCAGGTGCCGCTGCCAACCACACCCAAACCCAGCAAACCTACTTTGATAGGACTCATTGAACAAATCCGTCCTTACGGAACATTTCTTTGATGCCGCGTACCGCCTGACGGGTACGTTGCTCGTTTTCGATCAGCGCAAAGCGCACATAGTTGTCGCCATACTCACCAAAGCCGATGCCGGGGGATACGGCTACTTTGGCATCGCTCAGTAAGCGCTTGGCAAACTCCAGCGAACCGATGTCCTTGTAGAACTCGGGAATCTTGGCCCAGATATACATTGATGCTTTAGGAACATCGACCATCCAGCCTGCTTCATGCAGACCCTTGGCCAATACGTCGCGACGGCGGCGGTACTGCTCCACCACCTCGGTAACACAATCCTGTGGCCCTTCCAGCGCCGCAATGGCGGCCACCTGAATCGGTGTGAAGGTGCCGTAGTCGTGATAGCTCTTGATACGCGCCAAAGCATTGACCAGCGAGGCGTTCCCCACCATGAAACCAATACGCCAGCCTGCCATATTGTAGCTTTTGCTCATGGTAAAAAACTCGACGGCCACATCGCGCGCACCTTCCACCTGCATGATGGACGGGGCCACGTAGCCGTCAAAGGTAATGTCGGCATAGGCCAGATCGTGTACCACCAGGATATTGTGCTCGCGTGCCAGCGCCACAATACGCTCAAAAAAGGACAGCTCCACACACTGGGCCGTCGGATTGCTGGGAAAACCCAGAATCATCATTTTGGGCTTGGGAATGGATTCACGCACGGCTTTTTCGATTTCTTCAAAAAAGTCCACGCCGGGAATCATCGGCACCGAACGGATATTGGCACCGGCAATGACGGCACCATAAATATGAATCGGGTAGCTGGGGTTGGGCACCAGAACGGTATCGCCTTTATCCAGGGTCGCCAGCATCAAGTGAGCCAGACCTTCTTTGGAACCGATGGTAACAATCGCTTCGCTATCGGGGTTCAAGTGCACATTGTAGCGGCGCTCGTACCAATTGGTCACGGCACGGCGTAGACGCGGGATGCCCTTGGAGACAGAATAACCATGAGTATCGGGGCGACTGGCCGCCTCCACCAGCTTTTCCACGATGTGCGCCGGTGTTGCTCCGTCTGGATTCCCCATGGACATATCAATAATGTCCTCGCCGCGATGGCGGGCGGCCATTTTCAGCTCACCGGTAATATTGAACACATAAGGCGGCAAACGCTCGATGCGCGGAAAGCGAATCATGATATTCCCTGATAGAAAAAAAGCGAAGACCCAAACCAAAAGGCAAAAGTTAATCAAAGAGTTTAATCCATGATTGACTTACTGAGAATCACCGCAAACAGATCAGGTGCCGCATCGTCCATGGCGCTTTGCGCTATCATCGACCCTGTAACGGGAGAGACTTATCGTGCAACTGCAACGCGAACACAATCCAGCCCTAAATGCCATCACCGCTTACGGTGAGGACTATGTGGCGATCAACTTTAAAAACCACGATCATTCCATCTTCTTTAGTCCCGAAGGCCCCGTGCAGGACCTGGCCATTCAAGGTGCTTCCGAGCTGACAGCCGTGCTGCTGCGCCGGATCGCCGGACTGGAATCGGTCAAGCAAGACCCCATGGCATTTCTGGACGACGCCCCGCTGGCGCGCCCTGACAACGCCCCCGAACTGATTTTGATTGGCACTGGCCAGCGCCAGCATTTTTTACACCCGGCCGTCACGCAGGAAATGCTGCAGTGGGGTATAGGTGTGGAAATCATGGATACCCAGGCCGCCGCCAGAACCTACAATATCCTCATGGCTGAGGGCCGCAAAGTGGTCGCAGCCTTACTGATACAGGAAAAAGCATGACTGCCGTACAAATTGGCGCCCCTATCCCCGACTTTTCTGTCCCCTCCACCCAGGGCGAGTTCAGCGCGGCTGAACTAAAAGGAAAGATGACAGTGTTGTACTTTTACCCCAAAGACAACACACCGGGCTGCACCACCGAATCCCAGAATTTCCGCGATGCCCTGCCCGAGTTCGAGGCAGCTGGCGCGCAGATTATCGGCGTTTCACGCGACTCGCTGGCCTCCCATGAACGTTTTATCGACAAGCAAGCGCTGAACTTCGCCTTGCTTGCCGACACCGAAGAGCGCTTGTGCGAACTGTTTGGGGTCATGAAAATGAAAAACATGTACGGTAAACAGGTACGAGGCATAGAGCGCAGCACCTTTTTGATCGACGCCCAAGGTGTGTTGATTCAAGAATGGCGTGGCCTTAAAGTGCCCGGCCATGTGCAGGCCGTATTACAGGCTGTCCAGCAAGCCGCCTGAAACCTTACCGTGCCGGCCGACAGGCCGGTGCACAACCAGGAGTACGTGTTATATGCCGCTACCAACGTTGCCCACCAAGCTGGGAACCCTGCTTAGCGAAAAAGATGACAGCGTCATCGTTGCCGATCCACCCGTACCACTAGCCGAACCATCCAGTCCCCCTGCCCGTCCGAAAGCAGCACCGACTAAAGCCAGCACCGAGCCACGCGCCAAAAAAACAGCGCCGGTAAAAACTGCGTCTGCGAGACCGGCCCGAGCTCCTGCTTCCGTTCCAGTACCTGCAGCAGCGCCTGCACCTGCACCTGCACCTGCCAGCGTAGCCAAAGCGGCTCCCAGCAAAACTGTCGCCAGTCCTGCTCATCAGCCCAAACCGACACCAGGATCGGCCCGCAAACGCACCCGCCTGGCCCCTGCCTTGCGCAAGCTGTTTGTGCTGGACACCAATGTCTTGCTGCACGACTCCAACTCTCTGTTCAAGTTTGAAGAGCACGATATCTTCCTGCCCATGATGGTGCTGGAAGAGCTGGATCACCAGAAAAAGGGCCTGTCTGAAGTAGCACGCAATGCGCGCCAGGTCAGCCGCTCCCTGGAAGGTCTGGTGGGTGATCATGGCCTGGACAAGCCCATTCATCTGGATGGCATTGGCAATGCCGAGGCCCTCGGCGACGTTACTTTCCAGACCAGTGCCCTGGACACCAGCCTGCCTATCCAGTTGCCTCTGGGTAAAGCGGATAACGCCATTTTGGCCGTGGTCAATGCCCTGACCCAGAGCCTGCCCAAGCGTGAAGTCGTCCTGGTGTCCAAAGACATCAATATGCGCCTGAAGGCCAAAGCATTGGGCTTGCTGGCGGAAGACTACCGCCACGACCATGTGCTGGATGACTCCGACTTGCTGTATGACGGTGTCATGCCCTTGCCGGACAATTTCTGGACCAAGCACGGCAAGAATATGGAATCCTGGCAACAGGGTGGTACCACTTTCTACCGCATCAGCGGACCGCTGTGTAGCCAGTTCATGGTCAACCAGTTCGTCTTTACCGAAGGCGATGATCCCTTGATCGCCCAGGTACGCGAAACGGCGGGCAACACAGCTGTTTTGGCAACCTTGCGCGACTACAGCCACGGCAAAAACAATGTCTGGGGCATTACTGCTCGCAACCGCGAACAGAATTTTGCCCTGAACTTGCTGATGAATCCCGACTTTGATTTTGTCTCACTCTTAGGCCATGCCGGTACGGGTAAAACGCTGCTGGCGCTTGCCAGTGCGCTAACCCAGACCCTGGAAACCAAGCGCTACAACGAAATCATCATTACCCGTGCCACGGTGCCGGTGGGTGATGACATCGGCTTCCTGCCCGGTACCGAGGAAGAAAAAATGCAGCCCTGGATGGGTGCGCTGGAAGACAACTTGGAAGTGCTGCACCTGGGCACAGGCAAGTCCTCCGGCAACCTGAACAACGCACAAGGGACCGAAGCGGCCCCTCGTAACTCCACCATGGAACTGGTGCGCTCCAAGATCAAGGTTAAATCCTTGAGCTTTATGCGTGGCCGCACTTTCATGAACAAGTTCCTGATCATCGACGAGGCCCAGAACCTGACGCCCAAGCAGATGAAAACACTGGTGACGCGCGCCGGTCCAGGAACTAAAATTGTCTGCTTGGGCAATATTGCCCAGATCGACACGCCCTACCTGACCGAGGGCAGTTCGGGACTGACCTACGTAGTAGACCGATTCAAAGGCTGGCCGCATGCAGGCCATATCACCTTGCAACGTGGTGAGCGCTCCCGTCTGGCGGATTACGCCAGCGACGCCCTCTAAACGGAATCCCTACTCACTCAAACCGGGTCTTGGACCCGGTTTTTTTTTACCGCCAGGCCGCCCTAAGGTAAAAGGCGCCCCTTTGGGGTCAACAAGCCGAAAGCGCAGCGTGGGGGCTTTTTATTGACCACTATGAAACGTACCGCACAGCCCATCGGGCTCACTATGGGCGATGCCGCGGGCATAGGCCCGGAAATCATTGCCCGCCTGATTGTTGAAGGCTTGCCGCACCCGGCCGTCGTCTATGGTGATGCTGGCGCACTGCGCCGTGCCTTGACACTGATTGGCGCGGACCCGAACTGGCAGGTGGAAGAGGTAGCGCAACCCGTCTGCACACCCGCAGGCACCATTGCTGTGCTGAACCGCTGGCAGCCTTTGCCCAAGGACCTTCCTTACGGACAAATCCATGCTCTGGCCGGACGCGGTGCTTACGAGTACCTTTGTCATGCTATTGACGATGCCCAAGCCGGGCTGATCCGTGCCATTGTCACCGCGCCCCTGAATAAGCTGGCCATGCAAAAAGGCGGTATTGACGCCCCCGGCCATACCGAAATCCTGGCCGAACGAAGCCAGACCGAACACTACGCCATGATGCTGGCCAACGAGCACCTACGCTCCATTCTGGTCACCATCCACGAGCCTCTGTCACGCGTCCCTTCCCTGATCACCAAGGACCGGGTACTGCAAACTATTAGATTGGCCCAACTGGCCTGCACGCAGGCTGGAATTACCGAACCCCGCGTAGCCGTTGCAGGCTTGAACCCTCATGCGGGTGAAGGTGGCAAATTTGGTTCTGAAGATATAGAACACATTGCACCAGCCATAGAGCAGGCCTGCGCCGAAGGCATACAAGCCAGCGGCCCCTGGCCCGGAGACACTATATTTATGCGTGCCCGTCAGGGGGAGTTCGACATTGTAGTGGCCCAATACCATGATCAAGGCCTGATCCCCATCAAGCTGCTGGGCCTGGATGAAGGAGTCAACGTAACGGTGGGACTGCCCTTTATCCGCACCAGCGTTGATCACGGCACGGCCTACGATATCGCCGGACAAGGCAAGGCCGACGCGTCCTCCCTGGGGTATGCCTACCGTATGGCCCTTTCCATGAGTGCTCATCAGGCATGATCAAACGTTTGTCGATTGACCCGTTTTTACTAAAGCTGTTTGCCACGGTTGCCCTTGCCAGCCTGTTGCCCGCTCAAGGCTGGGGTGTGGCCTTGTTTCAACACAGCACGCAGATCGCCATTGCCTTACTATTTTTTCTCCATGGTGCCCGCCTGTCCCGTGAAGCGATTTGGGGCGGTTTGTCCCATTGGCGTCTGCACCTGCTGATTCTTTCCGTCACCTTCCTGCTCTTTCCCATTTTGGGCAGCGGCGTCGCTGCTGTGCTGCGCCCTTGGCTGACAGACAATCTGTACCTGGGAATTCTGTTTCTGGCTTGTCTACCCAGTACCGTGCAATCTGCCGTGGCCCTGACCGCAATGGCACGCGGTAATGTGCCCGTTTCGATTTGCAGCGCTTCCGCCTCCACCTTGCTGGGTGTGTTCATCACCCCCTTGCTGGTCGGCGTTATGCTGGCCGGCGCCACCAGCGCCCAAGCGACTGTCTCGCTGGAAGCCGTAGGCAAGATTATGTTGCAGCTGTTTTTCCCCTTCGTCTTCGGGCATTTGCTGCGCCCGTTGATCGGTGCCTGGGTGATGAAACGTCAGAGATTACTGAAGGTAGTGGATCAGGGATCGATACTGCTGGTGGTATATACGGCTTTTTCGGGCGCAGTCGTGGGAGGACTCTGGTCCTCTACCCCTCTGAGCGCCTTGGGCCTGATTATTTTGGCCAACGCTGTTTTACTGACCCTGGCACAATTGCTGGCCTGGAATCTGGGGCGCTGGCTGGGCTTTTCGTTTGAGGACCGTGTCAGCCTGCTAATGTGCGGCTCCAATAAAAGCCTGAGCAGCGGTATTCCGATTGCCAATGTAATTTTCCCCAGTGCCATGGTGGGGCCTATTATCTTGCCGATTATGTTGTTTCACCAATACCAGCTACTGGTATGCGCGTGGCTGGCTAAACGACTGGCAGCCCGCAACGGCGACTAAGGGGGCTATGAAACCCTGCTCCCAGGATGGTTCAGCAACACACAATAAAGGGGAGGCATACCAAGGTATGCCTCCCCTTTTATTCTTCACCCTGCCGACCGCGGTACGCGTATAAACACGGGCATGTATACAGCGCCTACCCGACTACGTTGGCATGTAATCCAAAAAGCGCGTACTGGCACCGGCAAAGGTCAGACGTACCGAACCGATAGGACCGTTACGCTGCTTACCAATAATGATTTCAGCCGTGCCTTTATCCGGCGAGTCAGGGTTATAGACCTCGTCCCGGTAAATAAACAAGATCAAGTCAGCATCCTGCTCAATAGCACCTGACTCACGCAAGTCGCTCATCACAGGACGTTTGTTGGGTCGTTGTTCCAGGCTTCGGTTCAACTGCGACAAAGCGATCAGGGGGCAATTCAACTCTTTGGCCAAACCTTTCAAGGAACGACTGATTTCAGAAATTTCAGTCGCCCGGTTCTCGCCGCCGCTTGAAGACATCAGCTGCAAATAGTCGATGATGATCAAGCCCAGCTGACCACACTGCCGTGCCAGTCGTCGAGCCCGTGCCCGCACTTCCATGGAAGACAGGCCGGGCGTCTCATCAATATAAATCTGGGCTTCCTGCACCTGCTGCACCGCGTGCGTCAGGCGCGGCCAATCGTCTGCAGTCAGCTTACCGGTACGCATACGATGCTGATCCAGCAAGCCTACCGAACCCACCATACGCATGGCCAGCTGTACCGCACCCATTTCCATGGAGAACACGGCAACTGGCAGGCCCTGCGCAATCGCAACATGCTCGCCTATGTTCATGGAGAAAGACGTTTTACCCATAGAAGGACGGCCTGCCACAATAACCAGGTCACCGGCCTGCAGGCCCGAGGTCATCTTGTCCAGATCCGCAAAGCCCGTGGGCACGCCAGTTACTTCCGAATCACCTTCACGGTGATAGAGCTCATCGATACGTTCAACCACCTGACTGAGCAGAGGCTGAATTTCCAGAAAGCCTTGCGAGCCGCGCGCGCCTTCCTGAGCGATCTGAAACACACGGGTTTCCGCTTCATCCAGAATCTGGCGGGCTTCTTTGCCCTGGGGGTTAAACGCCGCCGAGGAAATATCATCAGCCACCGTCACCAGTTTGCGTAGCGTGGAGCGCTCGCGCACGATCTCGGCGTAGCGACGGATATTGGCTGCCGAGGGCGTGTTATGGGCTAACGCATTCAAATACGCCAGCCCCCCCACATCTTCCTGCTTACCAGCAGTAGACAAGGACTCAAAAACGGTCACCACGTCGGCAGGTCGGGCCAGACCAATTAAGCGGGTAATGTGTTGCCAGATCAGTTTGTGATCAAAACGATAAAAGTCCTCGTCGGTGACAATATCGGCCACTCGGTCAAACGCGGCATTATCGAGCAACAAGCCACCGAGCACCGACTGCTCCGCCTCAATGGAGTGAGGGGGAATCCGAAGATAATCCAGCGTTGAATCGGATTTGGCTGACTTGCTTTCCATGCATATACCTTCAAATCAAGGAAAAAAATCGATGCCGCAGCCAACAAGAGACGTTGTGCGGTCTTAAACAGTATGTCTGTGTATCTGGGGTCAGAACAGTCAGGCTCAACAGGGTATTGAGCTGACAGGACCTAAAGCGGCAGCACAAGCACACTAGCAGTGTGCGGGCCCTCTCCGTACAAAGGGAGAGAAAACAAAAAAGCCGGCTTGCACCGGCTTTTTTGAGCTTGGCAGATACATCCCACGAAAGAATGTACCATGCGTCAACGCAGTAGTCTTAGGCTACGTCGCCTTGAACCACAACGCTGATTTCAGCAGTCACGTCAGGGTGCAGAGCAACCTGAACGGGGTATTCGCCAACTGCTTTCAGGTGACCGTCTGGCAGACGAACCTGAGTCTTGACCAGATTGTCAAAACCAGCAGCTTGCAGAGCTGTAGCGATGTCCATGGTAGTCACGGAACCGAACAAACGGCCATCCACACCGGCTTTTTGAACCAGAGTGAAAGTTTGACCGTTCAGTTTTTCGTTCTGAGCCTGAGCAGCGGCCAGCTTTTCAGCTTGCAGCTTTTCCAGTTCGGCACGGCGTGCTTCGAACTCTTGCAGAGCAGCGGCCGTAGCACGGCGAGCAACTTTGCGTGGCAGCAGGAAATTACGAGCGTAACCATCACGTACGCGCACCACATCACCCAGATTACCCAGGTTGGCGACTTTTTCGAGCAAAATAACTTGCATGACTAAGGTTCCTCTGGATTATTTGTGGTTGTCGGTGTACGGCAACAGAGCCAGGAAACGAGCACGCTTGACAGCGGTATCCAGCTGACGCTGGTAGTGAGCTTTAGTGCCCGTCAAACGTGCAGGGATGATCTTGCCATTTTCCTGGATGAAATCACGCAGGGTGTCCAGATCTTTGTAATCAATTTCTTCAACGCCAGCGACGGTGAAGCGGCAGAATTTGCGGCGCTTGAACAGTGGGTTCTGTTGTGCAAATTTGCGTTTTTTGTCTTTGCCTCTACGGAAAGCCATTTTGTGCCTCGTTAGTAACCGGGCTATACCCGGAAGAATTCAGTGTGAAGCGAGGTGTTGAACACTTCGCGACGATCGAGCCAGACTGGTCAGACCGTAACAGAGCCTTGCCCAGGAAAGTAACGCTGATAGTTCTGTACATGCAGTACCAAACGCGTCGAGCCTTTACGGGCAGGAGCAATAAAACCTTGTAGCTGCAAACGGGCTCCTAATGGAGTGTCTGACAAACCCAGCGCATTATTACCCAAAGCCACTACCTGCATCGCCAGAGCGATTTGCCGGGAGTGACCGGCTTCCATTACGGAAGATTCGTGTTCCAGTACCAATTCCAGAGCAGGGACACCAGCCGGCGTATAACGCAAAGGCTTGATATCGATAAGTTGCCCGTCAAGGGTGAACTGGTTCACGCAGTCGGAACTATTACTCTTCAGCTTGAGCTTCGGCCTCAGCTTCAGCAGCCACAGGGGCGCTGGCTTCGGTGCTTGCTTTACGAGCTTCTTCGCGTTCGACAGACTTCATCATGACCGAAGCGCCTTCAGGGGCTTTCTTCGTGCCAGCGATGAGGTAACGCAAGATAGCGTCGTTGTAGCGGAAGGAATGCTCCAGCTCGTCCAAGATGGACTGACCGCATTCGATGTTCAGGCACACGTAGTGAGCCTTAACCAGTTTCTGGATTGGGTAAGCCAGTTGACGGCGGCCCCAGTCTTCCAGACGGTGAATAGCACCGCCTGCGGAAGTAACAATCGCCGAATAGCGCTCGATCATGGCGGGCACTTGCTCGCTTTGATCGGGATGCACAATGAACACTACTTCGTAGTGACGCATGGAACAACTCCTTGTGGATATCGCCTACTACCTACTGGAAACCAGTCAGGCACCAAGCGCGACAGCCCGCCCATTCAATCCGGGTCGAGCAAGAAACCATAGATACTAGCACCAAGAAAGGCCGGCTGACAAGCCAAAAGCCTTAGCCCTGCACGCTTGCGTAGGCAGAGTGATTATGAATAGACTCAAAATTCTCGGCTTCGATGCTATAACGCAACACTCCGGGCAGACTACGAACGCTAACGGCCACGTCCCGCACCAGGTCTTCAACAAACTTGGGATTGTCGTACGCGTATTCGGTAACGTATTTTTCGTCCGTGCGTTTCAACAAACCCCACAGCTGGCAAGAAGCCTGCTCTTCTACCGATTGGATCAAGGTAGGCAAGTCCAGCGCCGCCGGATCAGCAAACACGGCCTGCACAGTGACATGCGAACGCTGATTATGCGCCCCATATTCAGAAATAGCCTTAGAGCACGGACACAGGCTGGTGACAGGCACCAGCACCGACAGTTCGAACTCCGGCTGGGCATCCACACCGACGCGCGCCGTCCAGCTGACGGTGTAATCCATCAGGCTGGCCACGCCCGACACGGGAGCAATTTTTTCCAGAAAAACGGGGAAAGACGCAGTCATGTCGCCCCGTCCGGCATTGAGCAAAGGCAACATCGCCTGGGCCATCTGCACAAAACCGGCCGGCGTCATAGGCTGACGGCGGTATTGTTCCAGCAAGGCCACAAAGCGCGACATATGGGTGCCTTTTTCTTCAGGTGGCAAAGCCACCGTCAATTCCCACTGCGCCACGGTAGGCACGGCCTGCCCTTGCAAGTCCAGCATCATCGGATGCCGCACCCCGCGCACACCCACGCGCTGAATGGCAACACGACGTGTATCCATGCTGCTTTGCACATCTGGCATGACCAAAGGCGATTCCGACACTGTATTCATATCCATCAGGTTCAGCTACGACAGAGCCGTAACCGCAAATAAAAACAATAATGAATTATTATCTTACGCTTATCGCAAGCGGGGTTCGATAACCTTAACAACAACACGCATATTGAGGTATTTAATGCCTCAAATACGCCGCAATTGCATCACGCCTCAAGCAAACTTGAGAAACGTTCACGAATAGAGCGTTCGATTCCCGCTGCGTCCAAACCCAGATCCTGAGCAATTTTCTTCTGATCGCCGTGATCAATGAACTCGTCCGGGTAGCCCAGTTGCAAAACAGGCATGACCAGGGCATCGCGGCTGACAAACTCCAGCACCGCACTGCCTGCTCCCCCCATCAAACAGCCCTCTTCCACCGTCACGAATGCCTGATGGCTTTGGGCCAGTTCCTGCAGCAGAACTTCGTCCATGGGTTTGACAAAGCGCATGTCCACAACCGTGGCATCCAACGCCTCGGCCGCCTTCAAGGCTTCGTGCAAAATAGGGCCGAACGCCAAAATAGCCAGATTTTTGCCCTGACGACGCAAATTGGCTTTGCCCAGCGGTACCGTATTTAGTGCCTGATCAACCGCCGCGCCCACCCCAGCTCCACGCGGGTAGCGTACCGAGCTGGGTCCTGGGTGCTGATAGCAACAGGTCAGCAGCAAATGGGTTTCGTTTTCGTCCGACGGCGTGGCCACCACCATATTGGGAATGCAGCGCAAAAAGGCAATATCGTAATTACCAGCGTGAGTTGCCCCATCCGCACCCACCACACCCGCGCGATCCAGCGCAAAGGTGACATCCAGATTTTGCAGGGCTACATCGTGAATCAACTGATCGTAGCCGCGCTGCAAGAAGGTGGAATATATGGCGACGACGGGCTTTTGCCCTTCACAGGCCAAGCCACCGGCAAATGTCACCGCGTGCTGTTCAGCAATACCCACATCAAAGTAACGACGGGGAAACTGCTGCTCGAACTCCACCATGCCGCTACCTTCACGCATGGCGGGGGTAATACCGTACAAGCGTTGGTCCTGCTTCGCCATGTCGCATAGCCATTGGCCAAAGATCTGCGTAAAGGTAGGACGCGGCTTGGTCGTGGGAGTCACTAAACCCACAGACGGATCGAACTTGCCAGGGCCGTGATAGAGCACCGGATCAGCTTCAGCCAACTTGTAACCCTGCCCTTTACGGGTAACCACATGCAGGAACTGCAAACCACCCAACTCGCGCAGATTGCTCAAGGTAGAGACCAGGGCATCCAGGTCGTGGCCGTCGATCGGGCCCACGTAATTAAAGCCCAGCTCCTCGAATAAGGTGGCTGGAGTCAGAATCCCCTTGGCATGGCCCTCAAACTTGCGTGCCAAATCCAGAACGGGGGGCACATGCTGCAAAACAGCCCGGCCCACATTCTTGGCGGTGGCATAAAAACGGCCTGACATCAGACGAGCCAGATAATGATTCAGCGCGCCCACCGGGGGGGAGATCGACATATCGTTATCGTTCAGCACCACCAGCACATTCACATCGGGGGTAACACCGGCATTGTTCAGCGCCTCAAAGGCCATCCCGGCGGTCATGGCACCGTCGCCAATGACCGCAATATGCTGACGTTCGATGCCTGCATTGCGCGAGGCCACGGCCATGCCCAATACGGCAGAAATCGATGTCGAGGAATGAGCGGTGCCGAAATCGTCGTATTCGGATTCGGAACGCTTGGGGAAACCGGAAATTCCATCCTGCTGGCGCAAGCCACCCATCCGGTCGCGACGGCCAGTCAGGATTTTATGCGGATAGGACTGATGGCCCACATCCCACACGATACGGTCGTGGGGGGTCTCGAACACATAGTGCAAGGCCGTGGTCAGCTCAACCGTGCCCAGATTGGACGACAAGTGCCCACCGGTTTTGGATACGGATTGCAGAACAAACTCGCGCAGTTGTCGTGCCAGCTCGGGAAGATCGCGTTGATCAAGCTGGCGCAAGTCGGCGGGAGACTGGATCTGCTCTAGGGAAACAGTTGTCATACTAAAAGACGTCTATCCGGGCAAATAAGTGAAACGACTGTCAAAAAACAATCGCCAATCGGCTATTGTAAAACGCTTCGCGGCCAGTGCCAAAATTGCACTGGCCTAGCGTTGCTTAATGATTGCGGCCGACGATGTAGTCCGCCAACTGCGTCAAGCGTGCTGCCGCAGGCCCCAAGGGGCGCAAGGCCAGCTGAGCCTGCTCATTCAGAGCCCCCAACAACTCGCGCGAACCCTCCATCCCGAGGATGGACACATAGGTCGGTTTATTGTCGGCTGCGTCTTTACCAGCAGTCTTGCCCAACGTGGCAGTGTCCGCGGTCACGTCCAAAATATCGTCCACGACCTGGAAAGCCAGACCAACAGCCTGGGCATACTCTTCCAGACCATTGCGTACAGTGGACGAGGCTCCAGCCACGATACCACCCAGCAACACGCTGGCCTCCAGCATGGCTCCAGTTTTCATGCTGTGCATCTCTTGCAACTGATCACGATCCAGCGCAATGCCCACGCTTTCGCAATCAATTGCCTGACCACCTGCCATTCCTGCACTACCGGCTGCCTGAGCCAGCTGCGTGATGGCCTGCACAATCAGCGCAGGCGCAATCGGCATGTGTGCCAAGAGTTCAAACGCCAATGGCTGCAAAGCATCGCCCGCCAACATGGCGCAGGCTTCATCAAACTGAACATGGGTGGTTGGGCGACCACGACGCAATTTGTCGTCGTCCATGCAGGGCAGGTCGTCGTGAACCAGCGAGTAGGCGTGGATCAACTCCACCGCAGCGGCTGCTAGTTCCAGCGCTTTCAATTGCGCTGCGGCCATCGGCTTGCCTTGCAAGGCCGCTTCACCAGCGGCATATACCAAGGCCGCGCGTACTCGCTTGCCACCGCCCAACACGGAATAGCGCATGGCTTCGTGCAAGCGGGCTGGCTCCTGGCTGGCGGGGGGCAATAACTGATCCAATGCGGTCTCAGTCTGCTCAACCCGTGCCTGAAGCCACTCAGAAAAACTGGTAGAACTCATCTTAACTCTCTCCCTCTGCCTCATCCCCCGACAAGGGGCGCAACAGATTGCCTTGCAATACGCTGACTTGTTCTTGCGCAAGATCTAGTTTGCGCTGGCATAACTGGGCTAATTCGACGCCCTGCTCATAGGCCTGTAAAGCCTGCTCCAGCGGCAATGCCCCGCTTTCCATGCGGGCGACCAGCGCTTCCAGTTGCGCCAGTGCGGACTCGAAATCCTGCTGGTCGGGCGCCTGGGCGCTTTGATTATCTTCGCGAGATTTAACCATAACTATTCCTGATCAATAAGGGCAGTCCGGACTACCTGACGCCCGATTGGAAGTGGCATTGTACGGGAGCCTGCGCCAGACCGTAGCGTACAAACAGGATGGAGAGTCAGTACCGATAAAAAAGCCGCCCTGGGGCGGCTTGTTCAGCACCACAAGAACAGACTGCGCAGCTAGCTGCGTGCAACCGGCCTGCTGGCATCACTGACCCACTCGCTCCAAGATCCGGGATAGATGCTGGAGCCGGACAAACCGGCTAGCTCCATGGCAAAAAGATTGTGACAAGCTGTAATACCGGAGCCACATTGATGCACCACTTGCTCAGCCGGCGTCTTGCCCAGCACGCTAATAAACTCCTGACGCAATTGTTCGGCAGATTTAAAGCGCCCCTGCTCGCCCAGATTATTCAGATGCGAGCGATTCAGTGCGTCGGGGATATGACCGGCAACCGGGTCCATAGGTTCCACATCGCCGCGGTAGCGTTCTGCCGCACGGGCATCCAAAACGGTAAACACCGGAGTGGTCAGGTTTTTCAATATCTGCTCGGTTTTCACGGTAGGCATGGCAGGCTGCGCAGGCACGCTCAGGTCAGTTGTGGCTTGAACCGCTTGTGCTGGCCCGCTATCTTCTGGGCCTTCAAGACCCTGCCAGGCCTGCCAGCCACCATCCAGAATGGCAACCTGCGGGTGACCCAGCCAGCGCAGCATCCACCACATATGGCTGGCGAACAGAGAAGCTTGGGCGTCGTAAACCACGACCTGCATGCCGTCACGCAAACCCTGTTTCTGCAGCAGTTGGGCCAGATCCTGACGGCTGGGCAAAGGATGGCGGCCATTCAGACCGGTCTTGGGCGCGGCCAGATCGGCCTCGTGGTCCAGAAACACGGCACCAGGAATATGGCCCTGCTCGTAGGCACGGCGCCCTGCCTGATGGTCTGCCAAATCGTGGCGCACATCCAGAATCAGCCAATCCGCATTACCCAGATTGGCTTTGACTTGTTCTGCGCTAACTAGAAATTCAAACACGTTCTGCCTCCTTGACGGGAGCCTGCTGTGCCGCCGCATTCTTGCCTCGCAAGATACGATCCTCGCTATAAGTACGCCAGGCCGACAACAAACCGGACCCAATAATCAATGCCATGCCTGCCCAGGCCAGCCAGTCAGGTACATCGCCCCAGAAAGCAATACCAATCAGGGCGGCGAAAATAATGGTCGTGTATTGCAAGGCTGCGGTCAACAGGGCCGAGCCCAATCCAAAGGCCCGTGTCATGGTCAGTTGGCCAAACAAGCCGGACAGCCCCACACCCAGCAGAGCCAGCCAGGCGCGCCAGCTAAGCTCGCGCCAGCCTTCCCAGAACAAACCCAGCAAGCTGGAACACACGACAAAACAGGAAAACAACAGAACCGTGCGCCACTCAGGTTCACCCGAGCGTCCCAATGCACGTACCTGCATCATGGCCACCGCACTTAAAGCCCCGGCGCTTAAACCCAGCATGGCCGCCCACCATTGGTCTGGCGTAATACTGGGCTGCAACACGCCGATTACCCCCAGAAAGCCCAACAGAACAGCGATCAGGCGTACGGGGTCACGCTGCGTGCCACCCCAGGCCAGCATCCAGAACGCAATAAATAAGGGAGCCGTATAGTTCAGACTGACGGCAGTCGATAAAGGCAGATTGGCCAGGGCTACAAAGCCCAGCCACATGGAGCTGACGCCAGAGACGTTACGTCGAATATGTAGCTTCCAGCTTTGGGGAGCCAGCCTTAGTCCCCGACTTTTGGCCCAGAACACCAAAAGTAATACCGAGGGGACGCCACGGAACAAAACGATTTGCGCCATCGACGCCCCCGAGTCGGCGGACACTTTGACACAGGCCCCCATAATGGCAAACATGGCGCAGGCTACCAGCATCCATAATGACTGCATGTGATCTAACCAAATTCTGTATAAGGGAAAGCTATTACTATACTCCCCCACCTTGTAAAAATGGCCTGCCAACCCCATATCCAGACCACTTACACAACAGCATTTACACACAGCAGGAAACTAACCTTCCCGCAAGCTGACTAAAAGCTGAATTTTTTATTTACGCGCCTGGAATCAAGGCTAAAATTTGCGCAGATCGTGGCCACACGATCACGATTTTTTCTGTCATACCGGAATCTGCATTCATGAAACGAATTGTCCTTTTCTTAATAACCAACTTGGCCGTCATGCTGGTGCTGAGCGCCTCCATGAATATTTTGGGTGTGGGACGTTACCTGAACGCACAAGGTCTGGACCTGACCCAATTGCTTATTTTCTCGGCGCTGGTTGGTTTTACGGGTGCCATCATCTCCTTGCTGATGAGCAAGTGGATGGCCAAACGTAGCGTGAACGCGCGCGTTATTGACCCTAATGCTCCTGGCAATGCAGAGGAGGCCTGGTTGGTGGATACGGTTCACCAATTGGCTGACCGCGCCGGTATTGGCCGCCCTGAAGTGGCCATTTACGATGGCGAACCAAATGCCTTTGCAACGGGAGCCTTCAAAAACGACGCCCTGGTAGCCGTGTCTACGGGTTTGCTGCGCGGCATGAGCGAAGAAGAGGTCATGGCGGTACTGGGCCACGAAGTCGCCCACATTGCCAATGGCGATATGGTTACCCTGACCCTGATCCAGGGCGTGGTGAACACCTTTGTGATCTTCCTGGCCCGTCTGGCCGGTTACTTTGTGGACCGAGTTCTGCTGCGTAATGAGCGTGATGTGGGCATGGGCTACTACGCCTCGGTCTTTATTTTTGAACTGGTCTTTGGCGTGCTGGCCTCCATCATCGTGGCCTGGTTCTCGCGCCAACGTGAATACCGTGCCGATGCAGGCTCTGCCCAGTTGCTGGGTTCGCGCCAACCCATGATCCATGCGCTGGCCCGTCTGGGCGGCATGGCTCCCGGCGAGTTGCCCAAGAACTTCGAAGCCTCCGGTATTTCGGGTGGCCGCGCCATTAGCGCCATCTTCGCTTCTCACCCACCCATCGCTGCCCGCATTCAGGCTTTGCAAAGCGCCCAGTCGGTCTAAACCCGACAGGCTGCGTAAACAAGCAGCAAGCCTTAAAATAAAACACCCCAACAGCCATTGTGCTATGGGGTGTTTTTTTATGGATAAGAGACCGCCAGCTCAGCGCACAGGCTGCCGAACAATCATCCGACGTCGAGCGGAAGCTGCCTTGCTCCAGTCATCCAGATAGATCTCGTGGTAGACCCCCAGGGGTTCCAAGCCTTCTTTGGGCAAGTACTGGGTGTAGAGCTGATGCAACAAGGCAGACAGATCGGCATTGGACCCCACGTGCATTACCTGCACACACTTGCCTTCCTCGCCGTAGACAGGATCTTGATCGCCGCCCCCACACTTAAGGGTTTTGGCAGACCTTTGCCATCCAGAATGGCAAAAGGCAAAGTCGGTACATCCAGCACCCGGAAATGATGCTGCAAGGGAGCATAGAGCGCCGTTAAGGCGGCCTTGTCCTGGCTTAAATCAATCATGTTCTGGTAAGACATAGTGAGTTTTTTAAAAGGGCTCCAGCTTCAGCTTGCAAAGTGATATTCCAGGATATCGTCACCAAACTCGTCCCGCTGGCCGCTATCAGTCCAACCCAAGTGGCGATAAAAACCATATGAGCGCACCTGCGGATCGCTATTGCAAGCCAGGAACAAACGGCTGAAACCCCGGTTGCGCAAGTCTTGCACCATCTGATCCAGCAAACGACGGCCCAGCCCCAGGCTTTCATAGTCGGGCAAGAGTGCCAGCACCATGATCTCGCCGCTTTCACTATCGCCAAAGCAATAGCCCGCCATCTGCCCGTCCACCAGAGCGATATAACCAGGGCAGCTATCATCTTCAATACCCGCGCCCCAGCTTTCAGCCGTGATACCCAACTCGGCCAAGTCCTGCTCCGAAAAAGCATTCTCGCGGGTCAGGCCACGAATACGCAGACATTCACGGGCATCATCAGCGACTGCCGCACGCAAGACTATCTTGCTCATTCCATACTCCAAAAAATAGCGACCGGCTGTTTGGCACATGCTTATCGCTTATCAACATTATTAAGGGTTCCTCAGACCTGCCTGAATCAACCACTGCGCCATATCCGCCACGACTTGCGGCATAGCCGAGCGGCCATCAGGCTGGTTCATGCCGTGATCCAGGTTCAAGATTTGCTGCCACCAGTCGCTGCCATGATCACTCATGCAGGTATCCACACCGCTACGCGCCTGTTGCAAAAGCCCACCCAGGCCCTCCAGCATGGCCTGCTTATCCGCGGCAGGCATCTCTTCGAGCGCCGCACTCTAGAGCACATCATCCTCAAACCAGCGTCCACCGCCATTGAAGCTGATCGCTGCCTTCAGGCGAGCTTGCGCCATCGCCACGAGCCAGCTCATAAGCTGGGTGATGAGCCTGAGCCAGACCGCCCATGCCCAACAAGACACAAAAGCCCGTCAGGCGGGCCAGAGAGCTTACATAATTCATGCCAGCACTGTGGCACAGAATGATGAAGATTTGATGGAGAAAGGAAGCTGGCAGCCCTATCAAAAAAGGGTGCCAGCCTGCAGATGAGCGGGCTGAACGGGGGGAGACATCAGGCCATCCGTCATCAGCAGGCTGGCGTCCCGCCACCGAGCGCCACTTGCGCTAAAGTGGCGCTAGGCTTGGCAAGACTCAAGGCTTCATGGGGTTAGTCTTTTCAGGATTGATTTGGTAGCGCTGCAAGGCGTCACTAAGCAGAGAACGCGGCACAGAACCCTCGTCAGCCAGAAGCTTTAAAGCTGACACTACGATAAAGTGCCGGTCAACCTCGAAGAACTCCCGCAAAGAAGCACGGGTGTCGGAACGCCCAAAACCATCGGTTCCCAAAGCCAGCAAACGACGCTCTGGCAGGAAGGATCGGATTTGCTCGCCCACAATCTTCATATAGTCCGTTGCCACCACCAGCGGACCAGCATGCCCTGCCAGACAAGACTGCACATAAGGGATACGAGGCTCGCTTTCGGGATGCAAAGTGTTCCAGCGTTCGGTATCCAGTCCATCCCGACGCAACTCGTTCAAGCTGGGGGCGCTCCACACGTCGCTGGCCACCCCAAAATCGTCTTGCAGCAATTGGGCGGCCGCCATCACTTCCATCAAGATCGAGCCACTGCCCATCAACTGCACACGTGGGGTCTTAGCTTTTTGTTCCGGCCCGGCCTGCAACAGATACAGCCCTTTAATAATCCCCTGCTCTACGCCTTCCGGCATCTCGGGATGCGGGTAGTTTTCGTTGAGCACGGTTATGTAATAGAACACATCCTCCTGATCCTGATACATGCAGCGAATACCATCTTGCATGATGACAGCCAGCTCATAAGAGAAAGTCGGATCATAGGACCGGCAACTAGGCACCACGCTGGAGAGCACATGACTATGGCCGTCATCGTGCTGCAACCCTTCCCCCATCAAGGTCGTGCGGCCAGAAGTCGCACCAAACAGAAAGCCCCTTGTGCGCGCATCAGCCGCCGCCCAGATAAAGTCCCCTACCCGCTGAAAACCAAACATGGAGTAGAAGATAAAGAGCGGAATCGTAGGAATGCCATGATTGCTGTACGAGGTTCCGGCCGCAATCCAGGACGAGATCGCTCCCGACTCATTCAGCCCTTCCTGCAAAATCTGCCCATCCTTGGCCTCTTTGTAATAGCTCAGTTGGCCCGCATCTTGTGGCGTGTATAGCTGCCCTAAATAAGAGTGAATACCAATCTGACGGAACAAACCTTCCATCCCGAAGGTGCGCGACTCATCCGGCACAATGGGCACAATCAATTTGCCCAGCACCGGATCTTTCAGCAAGGTGCTCAAGATACGCACAAACGCCATGGTGGTAGACAGACCACGTTCACCCGTCCCTTTAAGCTGTGCAGAAAAAGCATCCAGCGTCGGAACAGTCAGGGCAGGGACTGAAGTTCGGCGTGACGGCACAAACCCGCCCAGGGCCGCGCGTCGTTGTTGCAGATACATCGCTTCCGGGCTCCCCGGCTCGGGACGCAGATACGGCAACTCTTCCAATTGCTCGTCCGAGACCGGCAACTGGAAACGATCCCGAAACGCACGCACGGCATCGGCGCTCATTTTCTTGAGCTGGTGATTAATGTTCTGCCCTTCACCGGCCTCGCCCATACCGAAGCCTTTGACGGTTTTCACCAGAATGGCCGTCGGCCCGCTCTGATTGCTGGCAGCTTGTGCGTACGCGGCATACACCTTGTCGGGATCATGACCACCACGGGACAAGGCCCAGATATCGTCATCCGACAAATCAGCCACCAGCTCCAACAGCTCAGGATACTTGCCAAAGAAGTGCTCACGCACATAGGCGCCGTTCTGCGACTTGAAGGTCTGGTAATCACCATCGACACATTCCATCATGCGTTTACGCAGCAGGCCCGTTGTATCTTTGGCCAGCAAGGCATCCCAGCCTGCACCCCAAATCACCTTGATAACCTTCCAGCCTGCCGCCCGGAACGTGGACTCCAGTTCCTGAATCACTTTACTATTGCCGCGCACGGGTCCATCCAGGCGCTGCAAATTGCAGTTGACCACGAAGATCAGGTTATCCAGCTTTTCACGCCCCCCCACTGCAATGGCAGACAAGGATTCGGCCTGATCCATTTCGCCATCGCCCAGGAAGGCCCAGACTTTGCGGCCATCCATAGGCTTCAGACCCCGGAAGTCCAGGTAACGCATATAGCGAGCCTGATAAGCCGCCATCAAGGGCCCAAGCCCCATGGACACCGTGGGGAATTGCCAGAAGTCGGGCATTAAACGTGGGTGAGGGTACGACGGCAGACCACGACGACCCGCCTCTCGCCGGAAGTTGTCCATCTGCTCATCATCCAGACGCCCCTCTGCATAGGCTCGCCCATAAATACCAGGCGCGGAGTGTCCTTGTATATAGACCAGATCGCCGTCAAAGCTGTCTGTGCGACCGCGAAAGAAGTGATCAAAGCCCACGTCATACAGCACCGCCGCCGACTGATACGTTGCAATATGTCCGCCCACATTAGAGTGACGACCAGCACGCAACACCATGACCATGGCATTCCAGCGCACATAGGCGTTGAGCTTGCGCTCCAGCTCTTTGTTGCCGGGATAGGCGGCTTGCTGCTGCACAGCAATGGTGTTGACGTAAGGCGTGGTGACGCGGGTATGCAGATCACCATGGCGCAAGGCATCGAAACCCAATAACTGATCAATCAAATAATGAGCACGCGGACGGCCCTCGGCCGCCGTAACGGACTCCAGGGCATCCAGCCACTCGGTAGTTTCTTGCGGATCTACATCCACAAGGTGCAAAGCATGATTCATAACCATCTCCAGGTGGTACGAGCGGAGCCGCCAAGCAGCGTCCCTACGGCCACAAATACATAGGAAGGTAAGGCCCCACCTTCCCATACGATTGCAATTGCAACTATCTAATGACGCCATCTTATCCAGCTATAATTGCATTTGCAACTAAAAAATAATTGGGGGAATACGCGATGAGTCGACCAGAAGCTGATTTGTGGTTTTCCTTTGTGCGGGCACACCGCAGCATCCTGAAAGAAATAGAACGCCGGCTGGCCGCCGAGAAATTGCCACCCTACGCCTGGTATGACGTGCTCTGGGGATTGGAGACGGGACCGGAGGGCACGCGCCGCATGCATGAGCTGGCCGACCGGCTGGCGATTGAACGCTACAACCTGACGCGGCTGGTCGACAGGCTGGAAGCGCAGGGGCTGGTGCAACGCAGCCGTTCCTCTGAAGATGGTCGGGCAGCGTTTGCCAGCATTAGCGATCAAGGCCGTGATCTGCGCAAACAAATGTGGCAGGTATACCAAAGCACCGTGCAGGAACTGTTTCTGTCCGCCTTTTCCGAACAGGAGCAAAGTCAGTTTGCACAAAGACTGGATCAGGCCGCCCGCCAGGCGCGCCAATCCTCCAAGCCTTAAATGTGTCCAGCTGATACATCAGACTCACGCTTGTAAGATGCGCTGGGCTATTATTTACCTATGAAAGAAATCTTCGCACTTCTCGATTTCGGGGGTTATATCGCTTTGCTCTTGTGGGGTATCCACATGGTGCAAAGCGGTGTGCAACGCGCCTTTGGGGCAGAACTGGGTATTTGGATGGGCCATGCCCTGGGCCGCCCCAGACGCGCCTTTGTGGCGGGCGCGGCTATTACCGCCGCAATCCAAAGCAGTACCGCCACCGGGCTGATGATCACCAGTTTTGCAGCCACCGGCATGGTGGCCCTGGTTCCAGCCCTAGCCGCCATGCTGGGTGCCAATGTTGGCACAACACTGATTGTGCAATTGCTGTCTTTCAAAATGACGGCCCTGGCTCCTGCCCTGATTCTGCTGGGTGTCTGGCTGTTCCGTTCCCAAGAGCCGGGACGCCGTCGTGATCTGGGCCGGGTCTTTATTGGTCTGGGCCTCTTGCTGCTGTCTTTGCACGAATTGGTGGGATTGTTCTCGCCCATTCAAGACGCGCCCTTACTGCAAACCATTTTGGAAGCCCTGGCGGGCAGCCCCATGACAGGGATGCTGCTAGCCGCTTTACTGACCTGGGCTGCTCACTCCAGCGTAGCTATTGTGGTGCTGATCATTTCCCTGGCCAGCCACCAACATATGGACCCGCAATTAACCTATGCACTTGTACTGGGCGCTAACGTAGGTACAGCTATCAACCCTATTCTGGAAGGCGCCGGCGGCACCAAAGATCCAGCCAACAAACGTTTGCCCATTGGTAATTTGGGTACCCGTGTGTTCGGCTGTTTGGTCGGCATGATCGTCTTGCCCTGGATTCCAAGTTTGATGAGCTGGTTCACCGATGATCCGGCACGGGCGGTAGCTAACTTCCACACCTTCTTCAATCTGGCTGTGGCAGCGCTGTTCCTGCCCTTGCTCAAGCCCTATTCGCGCTTGTTAAGCCGTTATTTACCCCGACGGACCGACCCGGATGACCCAGGTCTGCCTTTGTATCTGGACCAATCTGCACTGGAAGTACCGGCCGTAGCTCTGGGTAATGCCGCACGTGAAGCCTTGCGCCTGTCCGATATGCTGCAGGAAATTCTGGATACTGCGCGCCAGAACATGCTGAACAGCAATGCACAAAGCATTAACCACGCACGCTATATCAGCAACGCCGTCAATCGTCTGGAACCTTTGATCACCACTTATCTGGCTCGTCTGGATCAGGAGAATCTGAGCAAAAAAGACACGCGACGCCTGAACGACATTCTGACTTTCTCCACCAACATCTCGCACGCTGCCACCATTAGCGTGAACGGCTTGCTAAGCCATACGGCCAAGCTGCGTAAACAGGGCTGGACACTGCAAACTGAAGAGCAGGCGGAAATTGGCAAGGTAATGGACCGGCTGATTCGCAACCAGCGTCAGGCAGCGGCCTTATTTGTAGCCGAGGACGTCAAAACGGCCCGTTTCCTGGCCTTTGAAAAAGACTTCTTCCGCGAACTGGAAGTGGCTGCGGCCGATCGCCATATTCGCAAAATCAAGGCGGGCCAGTTGGACTCCGCGGAACAAGGGTCGTTGTATCTGGAGATTTTGCGCGATGTGCGCACTATTAACTCGTATCTGGTCAGCGCAGCAGCCTATCCGATTCTGGCCAAGCACGACGAGCTGCTGCCCAACCGGGTGCGTTCCAACGAGGACTGAGAGGCCCACTAAAAAAGGGGCTTGAGAGTCCCTTCGCTAAGCTGATCCTGTCCCTATGCTCGAAAAAAAAGGCGACCGAATGGTCGCCTTTTCCTTGAGCTTTACGGGAGCCTTTAGTGAGCTTGTTCCCAGTTATCACCCACGCCAACCTCGGCGACCAGCGGCACATCCAGCTTGGCCACATCGCACATCAAACCGGGCAGGTTTTCACGCAAGACATCCAGCTCGTCCTCAGGTACATCAAATACCAGTTCATCGTGTACCTGCATCACCATCTGCGTGCGCAGGCCCTTTTCTTCTAACCAGCGTTGCACCGCCACCATCGCCATCTTGATCAGGTCGGCAGAAGTACCTTGCATAGGCGCATTAATCGCGGCACGTTCAGCACCGGCCATACGCGGCCCTTTCGCGCCCTTCAGTTCGGGCAGCCACAGACGGCGGCCAAACACCGTTTCGACATAGCCTTGCTCGTGCGCCTGGGCCTTGATACGAGTCATATAGCTGGCCACGCCAGGATAGCGAGCGAAGTAACGATCAATATAGGCACGGGCCGCATCACGAGTAATGCCAAGATTGCTGGCTAAACCAAATTCGCCCATACCGTAAATCAGGCCAAAGTTAATCGCCTTGGCAGCCCGGCGCTGGTCAGAACTGACGTCCTTGGCTTCAGTCCCGAAGATTTCAGCTGCAGTGGCTGTGTGCACGTCCCCGCCCTGCTCAAAGACCTGCTGCAAATTGGTATCGCCCGACACATGAGCCATCACCCGCAATTCAATCTGCGAATAGTCAGCAGACACGATCTTGCCCAGTTCAGACACAAAAGCAGCACGAACACGACGGCCTTCAGCCGTACGTACCGGAATATTCTGCAAGTTGGGATCAGAGGAGGCCAAACGACCGGTAATGACGGCAGCCTGCGCATAACGGGTATGCACGCGACCACTATCCGGATTCACCATTTTGGGCAGCTTGTCCGTGTAGGTAGACTTCAATTTGGCCAAGCCACGGTATTCCAGCAAAACCTGTGGCAAGGGGTAATCCTGTGCCAGACGGGTCAAGACATCTTCATCGGTAGACGGTGCACCGCTGGCGGTTTTACGCACAACAGGAATGCCCAGCTTACCGAACAGAATTTCGCCCACTTGCTTGGGGGAATTCATATTGAAGGGCTGGCCAGCCAATTCGTAGGCTTTGTTTTCCAGCTCCAGCATTTTCTGCCCCAGCTCGTGACTTTGGCGTGCCAGCGTAGGCACATCAATCTTGACGCCATTACGCTCCACAATGCTCAGGACATCCGAGGCCTGAATTTCCAGCAGATAAATGCGTTCCAGCCCTTCTTCCTGGGCGACCTGAGGGCGCAAGCACTGATGCAAGCGCAAGGTGTAGTCGGCATCTTCGCAGGCATATTGGGACGCAACCGGGATATCCACCTCGTCAAAACAAATCTGCTTGGCGCCCTTGCCACAAATATCTTCGTACGATGCCCCTTTCAGGCCCAGCCATTGCAAGGCCAGCTCTTCCATGCTGACACGCTTGTGCGACTGCAAGACATAGGCTTGCAACATGGTGTCTTCGCGTATGCCACGCAAACTGACCTTCTCGTTCAGCAAGACATGAGTGTCGTATTTTGCATTGTGCAAAACCTTGGCGGCATCCTTGTTTTCCAGCCAGGGACGCAAGGTTTCCAGCACCCAGCTCTTATCCAGCTGTTCCACATCCAGCGAGCCTCGGTGCGCAACCGGTACGTAAAAAGCCTGACCGGGTTTGACCGATACAGACAAACCCACCAGACGCGCCGTCAAGGGGTCCAAAGAAGTAGTTTCGGTATCCAGGGCCACCAGCTCTGCTTTTTCCAGTACAGCCAGCAAGGACTTGAGCTGCTCTTGCGTCGTGACAGTTTGGTAATCCAGCTCAGCGGGAGCGGCAGGCGTTTCAGGCTGCACACGGGCATCCTGGGCAGGTACACGGTCCGGATCATTGGTCAGCTCGCGCAACCAGTTGCGGAAACCATAGGTTTCGTAGATATCCTGCAATACGGCCTGGTCACGCGGTTCTGGCGTCAAAGAGGCAAAATCGCCCGTGAAACCCGGTACGTCGCAATCCAGCTTTACGGTGACCAGCTTGCGGGTCATTTCAAAATTGGAGCTGAAGTCGCGCAGATTCTGACCGGCCACGCCCTTGATTTTGTCGGCATGCTGCAACAGTTCATCCAGACTGCCGTACTCGCCCAGCCACTTGGCCGCTGTCTTGGGGCCCACCTTGGGCACGCCAGGGATATTGTCCGAGGTGTCGCCAATCAACATCAAATAATCAATGATCTGGTCTGGGCGTACGCCGTACTTGGTCGTGACGCCCTCTATATCCAGCTGCTCGTTGCTCATGGTGTTGACCAGTTGAACATGCTCATTGACCAGTTGGGCCAGATCCTTGTCCCCGGTAGACACAACCGTGTCGATGCCATTTTCTGCCGCCAGACGAGCCAAGGTGCCGATGATGTCATCGGCCTCGACACCAGGCTGGCAAATCAGATGCCAGCCCATGGCCCGGACCGCTTTATGAATAGGCTCTATTTGCACAGCCATATCCTCGGGCATGGAAGGCCGGTTAGCCTTGTATTGATCGTACAAATCGTCCCGGAAGGTGGGGCCTTTGGCATCAAAAACGCATACCATATAGTCCGCCTGATAATCCTGTAGCAAGCGGCGCAGCATATTGATGACCCCGTACAAGGCGCCTGTAGGCTGGCCTTGCGCGTTTCGCAGATCGGGCATCGCATGGTACGCTCGGTACAGATAGCTGGAACCATCAACGAGCAACAAGGTTTTTTTCATGTCTAACAATAAAATCGTCCGTTTACCGGCCTCTGAGCAGATTCCTACCATCATGAAGGAGCTGCAAACTGCGGTCGATACATTAAAAGAAATGGGTGCTGGCGTTAGCGTTTTTGGCAGCGCACGCATCAAACCTGGCCATCCTTATTACGAACTGGCCCAGGAACTGGGCCGTCGTCTGGCCGAAGCAGGCGTCACCCTGATTGCTGGCGGTGGCCCTGGCCTGATGGAAGCAGCCAATAAAGGCGCCTATGAAGCTGGCGGGCAAAGTGTTGGCCTGAATATACGCTTGCCCCACGAAACCACCAACAACCCTTATCAGACTCAAAGCCTGCAGTTTGAATACTTCTACTCGCGCAAGGCGACCTTTTTCATGCACAGCTGGGCTTACATTGCCCTGCCTGGCGGCTTCGGTACCCTGGACGAGCTGTTTGAAGTGATGACATTGGTCCAAACTGGCAAAGTCCCACCTGCACCCATTGTACTGATCGGCACTTCCTTTTGGTCCGGCCTGATTGACTGGATTGGTGAGCAATTGATGGAGCTGGGCCTGATTGGCCCCAAAGACCTGAATTTGCTGGTCCTGACCGACGATCTGGACGAGGTCATGGGCTACATCAACCAGTGCTGCGTCTTGCCTAGGGCGGAACCCGCATTGCCCCAGTAAGGCGTACGGGTTAAATTTGCAGTCTTTCTTCGGCCCTCCATCAGCAGGGCCGAATTTGTATTGAATGCCACAAGCTAGTCGATATTTGCCGGAGTTACCCACATGAACAAGCTACTTGCCCGCCTCCTGATGGTGGCTTTTTGTAGTGTCTTAGCACCTACTGCCCACGCGGCCGGCCCCGCCGAGATCCGCTTTGCCACTGAAGCAGGCTACCCGCCGTTTGAGTATCTGGACCCCAGCGGCGAGCTGCAAGGTTTTGACATCGATATCGGCAACGAGATCTGTAAGCGCCTGGAAACCAAGTGCGTCTGGATCGACCAGTCTTTTGACAGCTTGATTCCCGGTCTGCAGGCCCGCAAGTTCGACCTGGCCAACTCCACCATGACCGCCACTGAGGCACGCGCCAAGGTCATCGACTTTACCGAGCCCCTGTACATCGTGCCGGTTCGCCTGGCAGCCCGTAAAGGCAGTGGCCTGGAGCCGACCGTAGAATCCCTGAAAGGCAAACGTGTAGGTGTACAGCAAGGCACCACCATGGAAACCTATGCCCGCCAGAACTGGGCCAATAATGGCGTCACCATTGTGGCTTACCCCAGCTACACCGACGCCTTCAATGACTTGGCCGGTGGCCGTGTTGACGCGACCTTCCAGGAAGCCCAGAACGCCATCGAAGGCTTTTTGAGCAAACCTGCCGGTGCCGACTTTGAATTGACCGGCAGCACCGTGGACGACAGCCCCATACTGAACGAGCCCATCGCCATGGGTCTGCGCAAAGGCAATAAGAAACTCAAGAAAACCATTGATGAGGTTCTGCGCGAAATGAAAGCCGATGGCACCATGCAGACCTTTGCCGACAAGTACTTCCAAAAAGAAAACATTCGCATCGCGCCCTGACCTGGATATCTGAACCATGTTGCTTTACGGTTATGGGCCGCAGTTGCTGGCAGGTACCTGGGAAACCATCAAACTGGCGGTGCTCTCACTGCTGGTTTCCCTGGTGCTGGGCCTGGTGGCTGCCCTGATGAAACTGTCCCACACCTCGCTGCTACGCTGGGTGGGCGGTTTGTACACCACCTTGATCCGGGGCGTCCCGGATCTGGTCTTATTGATGTTGTTCTTTTTCAGCCTGCAGATCTGGCTGAACGAACTGACGGACTGGCTGGAATGGGACATGATCGAGATCGATCCCTTCGGTGCCGGTGTTGTCACGCTGGGTTTTATTTATGGCGCCTACTTTGCCGAGACCTTCCGCGGCGCCTTGATGGCCATTCCTAAAGGCCAGATGGAAGCGGGCAAAGCCTGTGGCTGGAGCGCCTGGCAAGTGCTGCACCGCATCCAGATTCCACAAATGATGCGCTATGCCCTGCCGGGACTGGGCAATAACTGGCAAATCCTGCTCAAATCCACCGCGCTGGTGTCCCTGATCGGCCTGAGCGATGTGGTCAAGATTGCGCAGAATGCCGGTAACGCGACTTTCAACTCCTTTTTGTTTGTGGGCATCACTGCCCTGATCTATCTGGGTCTGACCGCTGTCAGCAATATCGGGCTGGGCTATCTGGAACGACGCTATAACATCGGCGTGAAAGGAGCGCAGTTCTAATGGATGTATTGAACGAATTCTGGCGCGCCTACCTGTACCAAAGCAATGGTCAGCTATCTGGCTTGGCCATGACCCTGTGGCTTTTGGTGATCTCAGTCCTTATCGGCTTTTTTCTGTCTATTTTCATGGCCATTGGCCGTGTCTCGGGCAAAGCCTGGCTGTCACGCCCTATCGGTGCCTTTACTTATTTTTTCCGTGGCACGCCCTTGTACGTGCAGATCCTGCTGATCTACACCGCCATGTACAAGCTGGCCATCATCAAATCGGTTCCTGCCCTGGAAGCCTTTTTCATGAGTGGCTTCAATTGCATGATTCTTGCGCTGACCTTGAACACGGTGGGCTATACCACCGAGATTTTTGCTGGAGCCATCCGCTCCATGCCACCCGGCGAAGTCGAATCGGCCCGAGCCTACGGCATGTCCGGCTGGACCTTGTACCGGCGTGTGATTCTGCCGCAAGCCTTGCGTCGTGTATTACCTGCCTACAGCAACGAAGTCGTGCTGATGCTGCACGCTACTTCGCTAGCCTTTACCGCCACCGTCCCTGACCTGCTCAAGATCGCGCGTGACGCCAATGCCGCTACCTATCAAACCTTTACCTCCTATGGGATTGCTGCACTGATTTATCTGTGTGTGTCTTTCGTTCTGGTGGGGGCGTTTCGGATTGTGGAAAAGCGCCAAATGGCTTTTCTTAATCACTAAGTACTGAAATGCGTGGGTTCTGAGCACGAAAAAGGGCACCTTTTCTAAGGTGCCCTTTTTCTTTGACAGAGCGTCAATCCTCCATGTGATCCAGGTCCTGATAGCGCATCTGGCGGCCCATCACACCCGCCATCAATAAAAAGAAGGTCAAACCGCGACGCACTTCCGGTTCTTTGGCCAGGCGTATCAAGCCCATCAAAGTCGGTGTGCTCTCCGTCGCCCGCAGTTGGTCCGATGCCATACGGGCGGCATTTCCAACGGACCAGGCGGCTCCTACGCCCTCCTCAAAGCCCTTCATGAGCTTTTCGACCATGTAGTCGTCCGTCATATCCACCAGATCGGCGACCAGGGAAGCAACATCCACCACCCGATTCAAACGCCCACCGGCCAGCAGGGGTTCCAGTTTAGCAATCAACTCGTCCAGCCCCTTGACGCCGGGATCTTCGCCCAGCAGGCTTTCCAGGGTTGATGGTTTTTTCTGAGTCGCACCCGCGTCTTCCGGGTTCAAGGATTTATCCGATACCGAATTCATCTGTCTCTCCTGACTTAGACCAAACCACGGGCCACAGCCCAATAAATACCCCGATTAAAGCCTTTGCGCAGCAAGCCCCCAAGTTTGGTTGGTGGCGTAGGATGCACTTCTTCCGTGTAGTTGTACCAAAGCGGCATCCCCCCCTCCAGCCCCATTTGGGCGACCGCCACCACTCGGCCATCGTATTCGTCGCTGGTACGCCCAAAACGCAGCTCGGAGGCTAGGTTATTGACCACGACCGGCGACTGGTTGTGGCACGAGCCACCCGCCTTACTGATAGGCAGATCCACCGTATCACCCAGCACGTACACATTATCCAGACCCAGCACCTTCAGCGTCTGGTGATCGGTCGGTACCCAGCCTTCGTCATCCGCCGCTTGCGAAATGCCCGAGTTCCGCACGGCGGCTACGGCAGTAATGGGTGGCGTAGCCATCAGAAGGTCATAAGGCTCCTCTCCCCCTTCAGCGGAGTAGGCAATCTTGCGCTCGGGGTCTACCCGGCTCAAGGTAAAGCCACGTTGGTGTTTGATGTCCCGTCCTTCAAAAATAGGCGGCAGGACATGGCAGACCTCGTTCTGCATAAACAGGCAGTTGCGCAGCAGTTGCGAGGTCGTGGGATAGGTGTAGGAAATCTCTACCTTGTCGCGTACACCGCGACGGCGCAGATACTCGTCCAGCATCAGGGTGGTTTCAACCGGAGCGATCCCGCATTGGTGGGGCACGTTATGGGTTTTAGGGAAGGTCACGGTGATCAGAACGCGGCCCTTTTCCAGCTTGCTCAGGCGATCAGCCAGTTGGCGAGCGGGAGCGTGCTGGTAGAAATGGTCGCCGCCCTCTTTCAGACCTTCAATCTTTTCCGGGGATGGCACGCAACCCGTAGACAGCACCAGGTAGTCGTAATCAATTTTCTTGCCGCTGGCGCAATGCAAGCGGCTGGCCGCGAAGTCAAAGCCACTAACCTCTTCCAGCTGAAAATCAATTTCGGGACGTAAAAGAGAAATCTGCGGCCGACGTAATTCATCTCGAAAGAAAGCATCAAAAGCCACGTACATAAAAGCGGGCTTGTAATAATGCCAGGGAGAATTAGACAACATGGTAATACGAACTTTGCCAGATCGAATCTCTGGATAAAGCTTGCCGACCAACTGATTGGCGGTCATCGTACCTCCAATCCCACCACCTACAATCACAATATGCTGCACCATCAGTGTTCTCCTTAAAGGGAAAACTGCGCATAGCAAGCTGAATTAATAAAAATACATTAAAAACAGCAGGATACGCAGTCAGAACTGAGACTTTGCAAAGCGAGCTTGGTAATGCGTCCAACCAGTCTGTATCAAAGCAGCATTAAGCAGAAATTAAAACAGCAGTCTCTTTATTGATAAGCTGCTTAATCAATTTTATTTATCCCTCACCCTTTTCTGATTTTAAAAATTAAGCCGGGGCACTTATAAATGCGCCCCAGCTTTCTACTAGCTTTTCAAATCTGGCCTGACCCTGACAATATAAGATAAAAAAAACGCCTGCATCAAGCAGGCGTTTTCTCGTATCGCTAAACCCGACAGATTAACTGTCGCGTTGGCTGCGACGGCGCTCGTGCTCTTTCAGGTAGCGCTTACGCAGGCGAATGGACTTAGGCGTCACTTCGACCAGCTCGTCGTCATCCAGGAAGTCCACCGCATATTCCAGGCTCATGCGGATTGGTGGAACCAGATCAATGTGCTCGTCCTTACCAGAAGCACGCACGTTGGTCAGTTTCTTTTCCTTAATGGGGTTAACCACCAGGTCGTTGTCGCGGCTGTGGATACCGATGATCATGCCTTCGTACAGGGCATCACCAGGGGACACAAACATACGACCACGATCTTGCAGTTTCCACAGCGCGTAGGCCACGGCATCACCGTCGTCCTGGCTGATCAACACGCCGTTACGACGCTCGCCAACCGTGCCTTCACGCATAGGACGGAACTCGTCAAAGGTGTGGCTCATCAAGCCAGTACCGCGTGTCAGTGTCATGAACTCACCCTGGAAGCCGATCAGGCCACGTGCGGGAATACGGTACTCCAGACGTGTACGACCACGACCATCGGCAACCATATCCTGCAAGTCACCACGACGGCGACCCAGCTCTTCCATGACGCCACCTTGGTGACCGTCTTCGACGTCTACGGTCAGTTGCTCGTAGGGCTCCATCTTGACGCCGTTTTCTTCACGAATCAGCACGCGTGGGCGCGATACGGCCATTTCGTAGCCTTCACGACGCATGCTCTCGATCAGAATGGTCAGATGCAACTCACCTCGACCACACACTTCAAACACGGTGTCATCGTCAGTTTCGTTAACACGCAGCGCCACGTTGGATTTCAGTTCGCGGTCCAGACGATCGCGCAACTGACGGCTGGTCACAAACTTGCCTTCACGACCGGCCAAAGGCGAGGTGTTCACCATGAAGTTCATGGTCAGTGTAGGCTCGTCAATGCGCAGCAATGGCAAGGCTTCAGGTGTAGACGGATCGGTCACCGTGCAACCAATGCCCAGTTCTTCGATACCGTTGATCAGCACGATGTCGCCGGCTTCAGCTTCTTCAACCGATACGCGCTCCAGACCCTTGAACTTCAGGACCTGGTTGATACGGCCTTTGATGATTTCGCCATCAGGACCGAATTTGACGATCACGTCCTGGGCAGCGCGCACGCGGCCACGGTTCACACGGCCTACACCAATCTTGCCCACGTAGGAGCTGTAGTCCAAAGAACAAATCTGCAACTGCAAAGGTGCGTTGACGTCGTCTTCACGCTGAGGCACATGCTCCAGAATGGCGTCAAACAAAGGACGCATATCGCCTTCACGCACGTCTTCGGTCAAACCGGCGTAGCCAGACAGACCCGATGCGTAAATGATAGGGAAGTCCAGCTGTTCGTCAGTAGCGCCCAGTTTGTCGAACAAATCGAATGTAGCGTTGATCGCGAAGTCAGGACGGGCGCCGGGACGGTCAACTTTATTGACCACCACAATCGGACGCAGACCCAGTTCCAGGGCTTTACGAGTCACAAAGCGGGTTTGGGGCATAGGGCCTTCAACCGCATCCACCAGCAACAGCACGCCGTCAACCATGGACAGCACGCGCTCGACCTCACCACCGAAGTCTGCGTGACCGGGGGTGTCGATAATGTTGACGTGGGTGCCTTCGTATTCGACGGCACAGTTCTTCGCCAGAATGGTAATACCGCGCTCTTTCTCGATATCGCCCGAGTCCATGACACGTTCGGAGATATGTTCGTTGTCACGGAACGTACCTGCCTGTCTCAACAATTGATCGACCAAGGTGGTCTTACCATGGTCAACGTGGGCAATAATGGCCACATTGCGCAATGCGCGTCTCATAACTCATCCTTCTGATTGAAGTTTTTTGGGCAAAATCTCGGTAGGCAAGCTCTCGATGGCCAGCAAGGCCGACATCGGGTCTTCCATCGCCTGCAACCCATCCAGGGTGTAGGCATCGTCGATATGAAAAGGTCCTAATTCTGTCCGGCGCAAGGCCGTCAGATGGGCAAAACACCCCAGAGCACGTCCAATGTCTTGCGCCAGGGTCCGGATATAGGTTCCCTTGCTGCAACGTACAAATAAACGCGCCGCATGCGGCGTAAAGTCTTGCACATGCAAATCGTGAATCACAAGATGTCGTGCTTCACGTTCCAGCTCTATACCCTGACGGGCATATTCATACAGGGGCTTGCCGTCGCGTTTGAGCGCGGAATACATGGGCGGCACCTGGGTAATCGGTCCTCGGAAGGCCGGTAATACGGCCTCCAGCGCCTCGAGAGTCACGCCGGCAAATTCTGCCGGAGCCTGGGACACCACATTACCGGTCAAATCACCTGAATCGGTTTCCTGACCAAAAAGTACGGTGGCTTCATAGGCTTTGTCCGCTTCCAACATCGTGGCGGAAATCTTGGTTGCCCGACCAAAACAGCAAACCAGCAGACCCGTAGCAAACGGGTCCAGGGTTCCAGTATGGCCAGCTTTGCGGGCGTCCAGTGTGCGGCGGGCACGCTGCAAGGCGTGGTTGCTGGACATTCCGTCGGACTTGTCCAGTAGTAGCACACCATCAATCAACTGCCCGCGTTTTCGCGTAGCCATTGTGTGTCAATCCGTGAAGAAACAACAGCCGCGTCAGGGCTGTTCGTCTGGCTCGTCCGATGTGGACGCAGAACCAGTCAATTCGCTATCGGCCTGGTTGGCGCTGTCGATGAGCTTGGAAAGCTCCATGCCGCGTTCCAACTGTCGGTCGTGATGAAAATGCAGAGTGGGAACCGTGTGGATGTGCAGCAGCTTGAACAGCAGCGAATACAACCAGCCGGCCTTTTCATTCAAAGCCGCCTGAGCGACTTCGGGCTCGGCGCCCAGCACCGAGTAATACACTTTGGCGTGTGCGTAGTCTGGTGACAATTCCACGCCAGTCAAGGTAATCAGACCAGCGCGAGTCATGTCGATCTCGCGCTGGATCAGGACCGCCAGATCCTTTTGGATCTGGTCGGCTAGGCGCAGGTTGCGCCCTGGGTTTGGTTTGGACTTGTGTCGTGCCATAAATTACAGTGTCCGAGCGATCTCTTTGATCTCGAAGATCTCAAGCTGGTCGCCCACTTGGATGTCGTTATTACCGCGCAATGTGATACCGCAATCAAAGCCGGAACGCACTTCCTTGGCATCGTCCTTGAAGCGGCGCAGGGATTCCAGGTAGCCACTCCAATGTACGACGTTGTTACGCAGCAAGCGAACTTGCGAGTCGCGGCGGACCACACCTTCGGTGACCATACAACCGGCGATGTTACCAATGCGCGACACGTTGTAGACTTCGCGAATTTCAACCATACCGATGATTTCTTCGCGCTGCTCAGGAGCCAACATGCCGGACAGAGCTGCTTTGACCTCGTCAACTGCATCATAAATGATGTTGTAGTAACGCAAGTCGATACCGTTAGCTTCGGCCAATTTCTTGGCACTTTGCTCGGCACGCACGTTAAAGCCAATAACAACCGCGTTGGACGCGATAGCCAGGTTGACGTCGCTCTCGGAGATGCCACCCACTGCGGCGTGTACAACCACCACGCGCACTTCGTCGGTAGACAGCTTGACCAGCGACTGCACCAACGCCTCTTGCGAACCCTGTACGTCGGTCTTGATGATAAGCGACAGTGTTTGTGTGCCCTCACCCAGGTTGTCGAACATGGATTCCAGTTTGGCGGCTTGTTGACGCGACAGTTTCACATCGCGGAACTTGCCTTGACGGAACAGGGCGATCTCACGGGCCTTACGCTCGTCAGCCATCACCACCATTTCGTCACCCGCTGCTGGCACTTCCGTCAGACCCTGGATTTCAACAGGAATCGATGGGCCAGCGGAGCTGAGCGACTTGCCGGTTTCGTTCAACATGGCACGGACGCGACCGAAGGAAGCACCAACCAGCACGCTATCGCCACGGTTCAAGGTGCCGCTTTGAACCAGGATAGTTGCCACAGGGCCACGGCCTTTATCCAGGCGGGCTTCAATAACAGTGCCCTTGGCAGGTGCGTCAACCGGTGCTTTCAGCTCCAGCATTTCGGCTTGCAGCAGGACGTTTTCCAGCAGTTCGTCAATGCCCTGACCGGTTTTGGCCGACACAGGAATAAAGGGCACATCGCCACCGTATTCTTCAGGAACGACTTGCTCGGCAACCAGTTCTTGCTTGACGCGCTCTGGATTGGCTTCAGGCTTATCAATCTTGTTGATTGCAACCACCAGAGGCACACCAGCAGCGCGGGCATGGTGAATCGCTTCACGAGTCTGTGGCATCACGCCGTCATCAGCAGCCACGACCAGAATAACGATGTCGGTTGCCTTGGTACCGCGAGCACGCATGGCCGTAAAGGCTTCGTGACCGGGGGTATCCAGGAAAGTGGCCATGCCACGATCTGTTTTAACGTTGTATGCACCGATGTGCTGTGTAATACCACCGGCTTCGCCCGAAGCGATCTTGGCGCGACGGATGTAGTCCAGCAACGAAGTCTTACCATGGTCAACGTGACCCATCACGGTAACCACTGGAGCACGTGGCTTCAGTTCGGCATCGTTTTGAGCGTCGGTATCAACCAGGAAGGCTTCAGGATCGTCCAGCTTGGCGGCAATCGCTTTGTGGCCCAGCTCTTCGACCAGAATCATGGCCGTTTCCTGGTCCAGAACCTGGTTGATGGTGACCATCTGGCCAAGCTTCATCAAATGCTTGATAACCTCGGCTGCCTTGACGGCCATCCGGTGAGCCAGATCGCTGACCGAAATGGTTTCAGGCACGTGCACTTCACGGGCAATGAATTCTGCCACTTGCGGTTCGCGACGATCAGCCTGAGCGTTACGACCACCACGGCCACCCTTGCCACGACCGGCTTTGGAATTGGATTTCCAGCCTTCACGACCACCACCGGCGCCAGCAGAAGCCACATCAGCCTTGGAAGGCTGCTTCTTGCGGCTAGCATCGCTGGTCCAGCCAGGTGTGCTATCGGTCTTGACCGGTTTGCCTGGAACCTTATCGGTTTTCGCGCCCTTGACGTCTTTCTTCTGAGCGCCCTTGGCACCCGCTTTACCGTCAGCCTCGGGCTCAGGAGCACGCAAGACTTTACGAGGACGGTTCAACATATCGCGCAAGGCGGCGGCTTCTGCTTCCGCTGCTTTACGAGCGCGGTCACGATCCTGGTCTTGCTCCAAATCGGCAGCAACAGGCGGAATGACCGGGCCGCGCACGGCACGGCGCTGACCTGTAGCGGCCATATCCCGAGGTTTTCCAGTCGAGGTGGGCGCTTTAGTCCCTTGAGGGTGCTGATTTTTATTCACAGAGTTAGCTTGACGGGCGTCGTTCACAGATTTAGTAGGTTCCACAGGTTTTTCTTGAGCCTGAGGAGAGGGGGCCGAATCGGCCTGGTCCTGGGCAGGAGCAGCAACAGCTTCGGTGGACTCCGATGCAGCAGGTGCTTCTTGCTGAGGCTGTGGCTCGGGTTGGGATGGGCTTTCCTGAGCAGCCACAACGGGCTCCACAGGAGCAGCAGGTTCAGGCGCGGGCTCAGCAACAGGAGTCGGTTCGGGTGCAGCGGTCACGTCGGATTCAGGCTCAGGTTTGGATTCGACGGGGACTTCAACCTTCACAGGAGCGTCAGGAGTTGCTGCAACAGGTGCTACGGGCTCGCTTGCAGGCGCAACAGGCGCCTGTTCAGCAGCCGTTGCTTCCTGACTGGCCGCCAGGGCCTGAGCATTTTCCTGTGCCAATGCCGCATTGGCTTCTGCCACCAGCTCGGACGGATCACGCTTTACAAACACACGTTTTTTGCGTGTTTCCACCTGAATTGTGCGGGAACGACCCGACCCGTCATCCTGACGAATCTCCGATGTTTGACGGCGAGTCAGGGTGATTTTATTACCTTCCTGACTGCCGTGCGAGCGGCGCAACGATTCAAGCAGCTTCGCCTTATCCGAATCAGTGATGGCGTCATCAACTGATTTGAGCTCAATACCTGCGCTACGCAACTGTTCCATCAGAACATTCGCAGGCATTTTCAGTTCTTGAGCGAACTGGGCGACAGTGTTACTCGACATTCGACTCTCTCTTGCTTTACTACAACTATTCTTAATGAATACAACGCGCTGGACCTAGCTAGACATATTAGGCCTCGTCGTCAAACCAGTGGGCACGGGCACGCATGATCAGGTCGCTGGCTTCTTCTTGTGCCAGGCCGGTCATCTCGGACAGTTCGTCCGTTGCCAGTTCCGCTAGTTCATCCAGCGTTGTAATCTCGTTTTCGGCCAACACGGCGATCAGCTCAGGCGTAATGCCTTCGATTCCAGCCAGTTCTTTGACCGCAGTCTGTACCAATTCTTCCTTGGCAATAGCCTCGCTCAGCAGTGCATTACGGGCGCGGGCACGCAGCTCGTTGACGGTTTCTTCGTCAAAGGCTTCGATGTCCTGCAATTCCTGCATAGGCACATAAGCGATTTCTTCCAGACCGGTAAATCCTTCGTCGATCAGAATATCGGCCACGGCTTCGTCCACATCCAGACGGGACATGAAGGTAGCGCGCAATTCTTCGCGCTCTTCGTCCTGACGGTTGCGGCTTTCTTCCGGTGTCATGATGTTGATCTGCCAGCCGGTCAACTCCGATGCCAGACGCACGTTCTGACCACGCGAACCAATCGCCTTGGGCAGGTTTTCTTCGTCTACCACCACGTCCATGGCGTGCTTGTCTTCGTCCACCAAAATGGACTCAACGTGCGCAGGAGCCAAGGCACCGATGACGAATTCGGCGGGGTCATCCGCCCACAACACGATATCGACCTGTTCGCCGCCCAGCTCGTTACGCACTGCAGTAACGCGCGAACCACGCATACCCACGCAAGTACCGATAGGATCGATACGCTTGTCGTAAGCGATAACGGCGATCTTGGCGCGCACACCCGCATCACGGGCAGCTGCCTTGATTTCCAGCAGACCCTGTTCGATTTCAGGTACTTCGTTCTCGAACAGTTCTTTAATAAAGTCAGGAGCAGTACGCGACAAGATGACCTGTTGGCCACGAGCGGCGTAATCCACTTTCTGTACCCAGGCACGCACGCGGTCACCCACGCGAATGTTTTCCTTGGGGATCATTTCCGAACGAGGCAAACGGGCTTCGATCTTGCCCATTTCAATAATGGCGTCGCCCTTGTCCATGCGTTTGACCGTACCCGAAACAATGGTTTCCCCACGTTCCAGGAAGTCGTTCAGGACTTGCTCGCGCTCGGCATCACGAATTTTCTGCAGAATGGCCTGTTTGGCCGCCTGGGCACCGATACGGCCGAACTCGATAGGCTCGAGCGGCTCTTCGATGTAATCGTCCACTTGCAGCTCGGGATCGATTTCCTGGGCGTCCGACAACATTTCCTGCTTATCGGGCTCTTGCAGGCCGGCCTCGTCGGGCACAACCAGCCAGCGACGAAAACCTTCATGGTCGCCAGTTTCCCTGTCGATTTCCACACGGATATCGACGTCTTCTTTGAAGCGCTTTTTCATGGCCGAGGCCAGGGCGCTCTCGAGCGCGGTGAACACGACATCACGCGCTACAGATTTTTCACGCGCCAGCGCATCGACCAGCAATAGAATTTCGCGACTCATCGCTTCTTACCCTTGAAATCAAGAACGGGATCCAATTTGGCACGATCCACCTGGTCATAGGTGAATTCGACCTGCGTCAGCTTGCCCGATGCTTCGTCCAGTTCCAGCCTAAAAACGGTATCCAGAGGAACGCTAGCCGGCAGCACTCCTTCAGGAGCGTGGAGCGTACCCACAAACATTTTCCGATTGTCGACTGCCTCATGCAGGCGCACCTGCACCTGATTGCCCGCAAAACGCACGTAATCGCCAATGCGCATCAAGGGGCGATCTACCCCCGGCGAGGTCACTTCCATACGGCTGTAGTCCACGTTTTCCACTTCGAAAACGCGCGATAATTGTTTAGACACCCATTCACAGTGTTCGATACGCACCCCTTCCGGGTGGTCGATGACGATGCGTAACAAGCCTAGCGGCGCACGCTCCACGTCCACCAGTTCGTACTCGGTACCCGCCAGGGTCTCTTGTGCCAAAGCTAGAATGTCTGCCATAAAATCCAAAAAAAATGGGCTGTACGCCAGCCCATGGTCACCATGCTCACTTGAGGGTCAAGCGTGCCCTGGTCTTGCGCATTGCCAACGTTCAAAGCGGTGTAGTTGCAGGCGCAACCGAACCGGATGATCCAAGCGGCCTTTATTGTAAAAGACCGCAGTATTCGCTGGCGCGCAGCATCAAAAAAGACCCAGCGGACACCAACGTCTCTGAGCCAAGTTCTATATTCTACCAGAAAACCGGAAAATACGTGCATTCACACGGCTTTACAGGCCCAAACCGCAGGGTTCAGGCCACAAACTTAAAGTCCGTGCGACTTGGCTTTAACGGCGCCCACGCCCCAGGTGGGACTCATGGGCTGCAGAGCCTGCAGGTTGCCAGTCATCGTCACGACGACTGGTGCGGCGCACCACGGTGGTTTTCTTGACTTGCGCCCTGGGAGCTTGTCCAGCACCACTACGGTCGGCACCGCTTCGGCGCGCGGATGGACCACGCCCTTCCTGAACACCCCGGCCCTGAGCCCCACGAGGCTGATCACCCCGAACCTGATCGCCTCGCGCAGGACGACGGCCGTTATGAACACGCGCCCCTTCTTGTGCCCGGCCTTCTTGTACCCGGCCTTCCTGAGAGCGGCCTTCCGCAAAACGCCCCTCCGAAGAACGACCCCGCTGCTGACCACGGTTTTCCTGACCAGCACGCGGCGCACCACGTCCGTGGGCACTTCGCTCACGACCACCATGCTCACGGTTACCGTGCTCGCGACGGCCCCCATCCGGATGACCATTCGCCAGGCCACCGCTAATAAACAAAGCACCGCTGACCGACTCGTTAACCCGCACATTATTTGAAGAGCGTCCACGACCACTGGCTACTCGACCACCACGCCCCATGCGAGCACCGCTCAGGCCATTGTGCTCCAAGGTACCAAAACCGGGCGGCAAAGCGCTGTCGTGCGACAAAGGCTGACGCTCGCGACGTTGATTCGATCCTTCGTCATCCGATTCTTTGACTAAGCCCAGGCGCAGCATAAAAGCCATGACCAAATCGCCGTCCAGCTCTTCCCAACGACCGCGACGCAGGCTCTTGGGCAGGCCGACATCACCAAAACGGGTACGAATCAGACGACTGACCGTAACGCCCATGGCCTCGAACATGCGACGCACTTCGCGGTTACGGCCTTCATGAATAGTGACGCGATACCAGCGGTTGCTGCCTTCGCCACCCAAAAACTCGATTGCGCCAAACTTGGCAATACCGTCTTCCAGCTGTACGCCATCACGCAAAGACTGCATTTGCTCTTCGCTCAGCTCACCCAGCACACGAACTGCGTATTCACGCTCAGCACCATAACGAGGGTGCATCATGCGATTGGCAATATCACCCGAGGTGGTGAAAATCAGCAAACCTTCGGTATTCAAATCCAGACGGCCAACGGATAGCCATTTGCCCACTTTCAGGACAGGCAGACGACCAAAAACCGTAGCACGGCCTTCTGGATCATCATGCGTCACAATTTCGCCAGCCGGCTTGTGATACAGAATCACACGCGGAGGACGCTTGGCGTTGGCGCGGTTGACCAACTGACCATTGATACGCACTTTGTCTTCGGCGTTAACGCGTTGACCAATATGAGCAGGCTCACCATTAACAGACACTCGGCCCGCTACGATCAACTCTTCCATATCGCGGCGCGAGCCAATACCGGCCTCTGCCAACACTTTGTGCAATTTAGGCTGCACCAACTCGCTGCCCATGTATTTACCTAGGCGCTGCGACAGGCGGCCTTGCTTATCCAGATGGCTGAACGCAATATCGTCATCCCCTTCCAGAACCACAATCGGCGCATCATCAGCAGGATTACTGGGGCGAGGAGTATGAGCGGAGCGCTTGTGAGCACCACCTTGCGCGCTCGGACGACGACCAGCAGGAGCAGAAGAAGACGCGGGCTTGCGGCGATTGTTTTGAGGGCGCGCAGGTCTAGCCTTGGCTTCGCCCGGCGCTGCAGACTGAGCCTGCTCGCCTTGCTGGCGGGGTGCGGACTCTTGCACCGCATCGCCACGGCGACGTCGAAACGGGGTGCGCAGTTTACGACCCTGGCCTTTAGCGCGTGGGTTTTTAGAATCCGCCGCGCCTGAGGCGTCCGGCATAGGGGCTGTGTTCGTCTCGTGCGAATCAGTCATTTTTAATCATTTACTCCAGAGTTTTTTATTTCTTTCGGTCCCTGATCTTCTGCGAGGCCAGCCGCAGCCTGGGCCTCATCCAAAGGGTCCGGTGTCGTATTCACTTCAGCTTGTTCGGTTTGTTGCAATTCCGCCACGGGAACTGCCTCAAGAAAATCATCCTGACTGCTTTGTTCGGGCTCTAGCTCGGGTTCAGCGTCTTGCTCAAACCCTGACTCAAGCCCTGCAATGGAGGCCTGCTCCGGCTCCACGCTTACTACCAAAGCAGCACCCTGCTCTGCTTCTTGTTCTATTTGTGGCTCAGCATTCAACTGAGCGTCTGACTGCGCATCTTGCTCAACGCCTTGCTTTACCTCGTCTGCTTGCTCGGTACCTTGCCCCTGCTCTTTAAGCAAAACGGTTTGCTCATCGGACAAGGAGGCCAACATATCCAGGGAATCCAAGGTTTCCACCGAAGGCAACTCGTCCAGCGAGCGCAAGCCCAGATCGTTCAGAAACTGACGCGTCGTCCCCAACAAGGCAGGACGCCCTGGCGCATCGCGGTACCCCAGCACTTCGATCCAGCCCCTATCTTCCAGGGTGCGCACAATTTGAGTCGATACGCTGACACCACGTATGTCCTCAATATCTCCACGGGTAACGGGCTGCCGCCAAGCAATAATTGCCAAGGTTTCCAGCACGGCCCGCGAATACTTGGGCGCGCGCTCCAGACTGAGGCGGGATAAAAATACCTGCATGGCCGGGCGGCTTTGAAAACGCCAGCCCGACGCAACCTGAACCAACTCCAGGCCACGCTCTTTCCAATCCAATTGCAAAATAGCCAGATAGCGGCGCAGATCATCCGCGCTCAGCGGCGGAGAGACGAACATCTTGCGCAACTCGGCGCTGTTCATGGGCTGCTGTGCACACAGCAAAGCCGTCTCCAAGACTCGGATTATTTCACTTTCAGTCACTGCTGGGAAGCCTCATTAACTCTCAACACTTGCATCAATCAAAAATTCCATGCTATTATTTAATTCTTCCGGCGCGGGGTGGAGCAGCATGGTAGCTCGTCGGGCTCATAACCCGAAGGTCGTAGGTTCAAATCCTGCCCCCGCAACCAGTACCCGGAACTGCTTAGCAGAATCAAAACAGCCAGCCAATGCGTGCTGGCTTTTTTGTTGCCCGCCGCTTTGGTTTTCAATAAAGCTCGCGGCGCGACAGGCAAACTTGCAGGCCTTAAGCACCAGGGCGGCAAACAAAGCACACACAAGGCTCATAAAAGCAGCCACCGCCGAAACCACAGCAAACACCACCGCTGTCATCAGCGCAAACACCCCACCACACAACAGGCGCAAAACGCGCACGACAACACCGCCTTGGCTCAAGCCAGAACAGGCAGCACTAAAAACAATTAAAAAATTTGTGTAAGCACACATGCTGATGATGAGTATGTCCGCAAGCCCTATTGGGCTGGATTTGAATTGGCGCTCGGAATTCAAGAACGCGAAAACAGCACAGCAACATTTGGGGCAATAACTGATCGGGGCAATACAGGTCTACATTGTCAAATGCCAACATCAAGGCATCAAAAGACCACAGCATGGGCCATCGATTGCCTAAACCTGAAGCAAAGCCAGAAACAGAGAAATTCTTTTTTGCCGGGACATCCCGCCTAGTAGGGGAGCCGACTGCTATCACAGCTAGATGCCAGCCATTAAGGGCTGGTCGCTATACAGGGAGCCGCTTGCGCGTTTGAGCTTTTAGAAATGCCAGTCCGGCTGAACCTGTAAGCACAGTCCTTATTACACCATTGCGACCAACAAGACGCAAGAAAATTGAAAGACCGTTTTATCCCGCTATAGACCACCCACCAAAACAAGAACACGAATATTAATGAAATAAACCCGCCACACTATGTACATAATCGAAAAACGTGTTATAGTTACTTTTCTGACGCGGGGTGGAGCAGCATGGTAGCTCGTCGGGCTCATAACCCGAAGGTCGTAGGTTCAAATCCTGCCCCCGCAACCAAATTTAAAAAACCGTCGCTTATGCGGCGGTTTTTTTTCGTCCTGCTTCAGCTACTCGTCTTATCGACCCTGCTGCTCGCGATACATTGGGCGCTAATACGCTAGAAGAACGCCCCCACACTGCATCGACCAAACCGTGGTATCAGGCGTGCTAAGTACGGGGCAGTTCGGTGTCTATACTGAACAGCCCCGCCTTATTAATAGCCAAAGTCCAAACAGCACCACCAGATCAGAAAGGCCTACAGCGCCTGGGGCGGGCTAATGCGATGCGACTGCCTTACGAAGGCTGAGCAAACGCAAGCCATCACGCAGCTGATCGCGCAGCCAGATATAGGTAGAGGGAACTTGCCCTGTCGCGTACCGGGCTTGCAGGCTCAGGCCAGACATCAATTTACGCGCTTGATCCACAGACATTCCAGACTCCAGGAGTGCCGCCGACCACGGCGGATCCATCTTGATATCCAGCGCCAAACGCCCATCAGGTGCAGGTAGTTGAGCAATAAATGCCAGCAAGGCATCGCGACTGCCTCTATCCGCGACCGAGTCAGGCATAAGCTGCACCGCAGTGCGCGCTGCCAGCAAGGCCTTCTCAATACCGGGGCGCGGGTCCTCGTACATACTCATATTCATGACCAATGCGGGCATGACCATAGATTGGAACAGGTTTTGATTATCCAGGTACAGACTCAGGCTTTTAAGCTGCGCCTGCTCAAGCTCGTCCACGCCCAATCCACGCCCTGCTGCTGATTCAATTTCAAACTGCGCCTGAATACGAAGTTCACGCAGGCTCTGGCTACGCAGCCGGGCCTGCTCCAGATACAACTGTGCCGAGGCCGAATCCCACTTGTACTTAAGGGAAAAATCCATCGGCTTGGCTTGCAGACGCATCACGTAATCCTGCCCTGGCAGCAGACCTGTCAGAACATAAATACCGCTTACCGTCAGCTCCATAGACTGAGGGATTTCTTGCTGATCAGAAAATGCTGCTAAGCCCTCATCACGCAAAACCAGTTCGTCAAAGGCCAACAGCATCGACGAAGCACCTGTCGACCATTGTGCGTTTTGAACTCGACAAGCCCCATCCTGATCTTGCATCTGCAGTTCAGCTCCCGATTGCGACTGCAAAGCGACATAATTACGCAAATACTCACAAGCAGGACCCGCTTGTGCCGAACCCGCCAACACCATCGCAGCACCCAGCGCCAAAGCAATTTTCTTCATGAATTCCTCTTCTTGGGCAAGCGCTGGCAACAATGCCAAACAAGCCTTCCCTTTGCATGAAACGCTGGCTAGTATACAAAGCCGCCAGGGCCTCTGCCCTGCCCCTGTTTCAAGATAGGCTTTCGACGTCCCCATTACCATGGTCAGCACTGAACCGATCCAATTCTCACTCTGCACACAACTGAATCAGCTGGACGCTGCACTCTGGGACGCGCTATCTGGCCATCACCTGTTGCTCAGCCATGCTTTTTTGACATCGTTGGACGAAACCGCTTGTGCCACCCCGAACACAGGCTGGTCACCACATTATCTATTAATGCATCGTGGACCAACGCTGTGTGGCGCCGTACCGCTGTATCTGAAGCACCATTCTCGGGGGGAGTACGTGTTTGACCAAGGCTGGGCCCAGGCCTATCAGCGTCACGGCCTGGACTATTACCCCAAGCTTTTGTCTGCTATCCCTTTTACGCCTGTCAGCGGCCCGCGTCTTCTGGCTCGCACCCAAGAAGATCGAGTTCTGCTGGCCCAGCAACTCATTGAACTGACGCGGAACAATCAGCTATCGTCTGTGCATGTACTATTCCCGAATGCAGACGACAGGCAAGCTCTGGAGCAGGCAGGCTTCATGATTCGCCATGATGTGCAATTTCATTGGCAGAACCAGGACTACGCCAGCTACGAGGACTTTCTAGCTTCCCTGACCCAACAAAAACGCAAAAAATTGCGGCAGGACAGCCGCAAGGTCTACGAGCAGGGCCTGTCCTTTGAACACAAACAGGGAAAGGACATTAGCGAACAGGATCTGGATTATTTTTACCTGTGCTACGCCAACACCTATCAGGAGCGTGGACAACACCCTTATCTGAATCGGGATTTCTTTGCACGCCTGCACGCTCAATTGCCAAAATCTCTGGTGCTGATTCTGGCGCGGCAACATGGGCAAGACGTAGCCTGTGCCCTTTCGCTACGGGATGGGCACACGCTTTATGGACGTTACTGGGGCTGTACTAACTACGTGCCTGGCCTGCATTTCGAGACCTGCTACAACCAAGCGATTCAGTTCTGCATTGCGCAGCAACTGCGTTTTTTTGAAGGTGGCGCTCAAGGGGAACACAAGCTTTCGCGTGGCTTGTTGCCGACCCCCACCTGCTCCGCACACTGGATTGCCGACCCGCGCTTTGCTCATGCAATTGAAGAGTTCCTGCATGAAGAAGCGGGCCATGTGGCCCGCTACCAAGAAACGCTAAGCAGCCATACCCCGTTTAAAACGCTGGCAGGCTAAAAAATCAGTCCTTCTTGTCTTTACCAGGTGGCACAAAGGGAAAGACCGAGAACATTTGCCGGGTTTGATCCTGCATCTGGTCCTGCATTTGCACGAACAGGTTTTTACTCTGATCGATATAGCTGTTCATAACAGTCTGCATAACTGGCGCCTGTACGCTCATGAACTGCGCCCAGGCCTCGGGGCCAAACTGGGCTCCGTACACGCCTTTGGACTGTTCGGTCATGCGCTCCTGGATTTCCATGAAAGCCTGGATATTCTTTTCCAAATACGAGCCCATTACCCCCTGCATGGCATTGCCATAGAAGCGGATGATCTGCATCAGCACCGGGGTCGAGAACATGGGAATCCCCCCACTTTCTTCCTCAAGAATGATCTGCAAAAGAATAGTGCGCGTCAGGTCCTCGCCGCTTTTAGCATCGACGACCGCGAACTCCTCTCCTGACAGCACCAGCTGCTTGACATCAACCATGGTGATGTAAGCGCTGGCCTGCGTGTCGTACAAGCGACGATTGGGGTATTTCTTGATGAGTCGAGGGGATCCCATGCTGGTGCTTACTTCCTAATCAAAAAATCACAAACAAACAAAATGCACAGTCATAAGCCTTAGCTCATGTGCAGGCCGCCGTTCAAGGAGAAATCTGCGCCAGTGGCAAAACCGGAATCCGCCGACGCCAACCAGGCCACCATAGAGCCAATTTCATCTGGCGTACCCAAACGGCCCACCGGGATGGTGGCTACGATCTTCTCCAGAACATCGGGGCGAATCGCACGCACCATGTCCGTACCAATATAACCGGGGGAAATAGTATTAACCGTCACCCCTTTATTGGCAACCTCTTGGGCCAAGGCCATGGTGAAGCCATGAATGCCGGCTTTGGCGGTGGAGTAGTTGGTTTGACCAAACTGCCCTTTTTGCCCATTTACCGAGCTGATGTTGACGATGCGGCCCCACTGACGTTCCACCATGCCATCAATAACCTGCTTGGTCACGTTAAACAGGCTATTCAAGTTGGTATCGATAACCGTACGCCAATCTTCCTGGCTCATCTTACGGAACGTACCATCACGTGTAATCCCCGCATTGTTGACCAGCACATCGACCTGACCAAAATCGGCAAAGACCTTTTTAAAGGTTTCAACAGTCGAATCCCAATCGGCTACATTGCCTACCGAGGCATGAAATGTATAGCCCAGCTCAGCCTGCTCGCCCAACCACTTTTGGAAATCACGGTTGGGGCCACAACCGGCAATAACGGTAAAACCGTCCTTGGCCAGACGCTGACAAATAACTGTCCCTATCCCTCCCATACCACCAGTTACGTAAGCTATTTTGCTGCTCATAGACATCTCCTGAAAGGGGTGACAAAGCTTGAAATCCCGACGCCGGCCTGGGCCAGATACACGACCGACGTCGAGATAATGAAAGCAGGCTAAGTGACCTGCTTCCGAAACCTGAAAATTGAAGTATTAACTGGCGCGCACTTTTACATAGCTGCCGGGTGCCTCTTCCAACACCGGATACTGGGCATGGCCCAAGCGGCGTTTGGCTCGGCGACGCGAACCGGACAAGGGCGCCAGCCACGCAATCCAATCCGACCACCAGCTACCGGGAACAGACTGCGCCCGTTCCATGTATTGCTGAGCATCCAGTGTCGACACCGGCTCACCATCCTGCAGCACCCAATAATTACGGCGCTGCTTGGCCGGTGGATTGATCACGCCGGCAATATGCCCAGACGCCCCCAGCACAAACCGATGCTGGGCCGCGGGCAACGCCTGCAAGGAGGCGTAGGCCGACTGCCAGGGCACGATATGGTCTTCTTTGGAGCCATACAGATACACAGGCAAATCAAGCTGCCTTAGATCCGCACGGTGAGCGCCTACCGGTACCCCGCCGTCCTGAATCAGGCGATTTTCCAGATACGTATTACGCAAGTACCAGGTAAAGAACGGACCGGGCAAATGAGTGCCGTCGGAATTCCAATACAGCAAGTCAAACGCAGCCGGTTTTTTACCCTGCAAATAATTGCTGTTGACGTAATTCCAGACCAGCTCTGCTGGCCGTAGAAAGGAAAATGTACTGGCCAGTTCGCGGGCATTGAGCAAACCACCCTGCCCCAACTGCCACTCGCGATACGCAACCTGCGCCTCGTCGATGAACACATTGAGCATCCCCACGTCGGTGAAGTCCAACATGGTGGTCAGCAAGGTCATAGAAGCGGCTGGGTCCTGACCCTTATTGCGCGCCAGAGCCAAGGCACTGGCCAGCAAGGTGCCGCCAATACAAAAGCCCAGCGTATTGATTTTTTCCTGGCCGGACAGCTCCTGGCTGACGCGAACCGCCTCCAGCACGCCCTGCTCCAGATAATCCTGCCAGCCCAGAGCCTGAATATGCTTGGCATCGTCAGGCTGAGGATTGCGCCAGGACATCAGATACACCGTCAGCCCCTGATCCAGGGCATGGCGCACAAAAGAGTTCTCGGGTTGCAAGTCCAGAATGTAGAACTTGTTAATGCAGGGGGGCACGATCAACAATGGCACCGCATGCACCATCGTGGTGGTGGGTGCGTATTGGATCAGCTGAAAAATATCGTTCTGGAACACAACAGCACCCGAGGTGGTGCCCACGTTGTGTCCCAGCTGAAACTGGCTTTCATCCGTTTGCGTCAGCCGCCCCTTTTGCCAATCGTCCATAAAATTGGACATGCCTTCCAGCACGGATTGGCCGCCCGTATCCATCATGGTCTGCAAGGCCTGGGGGTTGAGCATCAGATAATTGCTGGGCGACATCGCTTCAGCCCACTGCATCATGGAGAAACCCAGACGCTCGCGCTGCGCCGTTTCCAGCTCCATCAGGCCCAGCATTTCGTTCATGGCCTGAACGCTAAGCTGCCAGATATGGGCATTGAACAAGGCGGTGGGATTGCTCTGCCAGGCAGCATCGGCAAAACGGCGATCCTGTGGGGGAGGCAAGGCGCCGCGTTGGGCCTGGTCCCACAGGTCTTGCCACTGCTGCATGTAACGAGCCTGAAGTTCAGCACAGCGGGTGGCATCAATCGGTTTGCCAAAACCTTGAAAAGCACGGTTGTTACTCGACATCTGCCACCTGTAAACGAATTGCAAATACGCTTAGAGCATGACGTTCGTAACAAAACCAGTCAATTGGGGTAATTAATTAGGCTGACACGCCAATAGACAATATTAAGGATTTCTTATCGTACTTAAGGCGATCAAAAAACCGTTAAACCGGATTCAAGCGGGCAATGGTGGCCTGTCGCCCCGTCAAGGGCGAGCGACGATAGGAATAAAACAGGTCGTCCTGTTTAAACGTACACAAGCCACTTAAGTGCACGGTCATTTTTCCGGGACACAATTGTTCCAAGCGCTGACGGGCAATGCCGGGCAAATCCGCCTGCCATTTTCCAGGGCGCTGTCCGGGAATAAAAAAACTCGCTAATTCAGGCCCTTTAGAAACATAGGCGTCAAAAACTTCCTGCCCTACTTCAAAATAGTCCTGGCTGATCGCAGGCCCAATCCAGGCTTGCCAGGACTGCGCCTGGGGGCAACGTGTCGCCATCGCTTGCCAGGTGCGCTCCAGAACACCCGCTTGCAGCCCACGCCAACCGGCATGGGCCACACCCAGAATCTGGGCTTGTCCATCCCAGATCACAACCGGCAGGCAGTCGGCCGTCAGAATAGCCAGCGTACGATCCCGGCGAGTGGTGATCGCGGCATCAAATTCTCGCGGCGCAGGGGGCAGGATCTCCTGGTCTGCATCCAGCAAATCCGTACCGTGCACCTGTGCCAGCCAGACAGGGTCTGATCCTAGAAACGTCGCTAGCCGCTGACGGTTATCCTGAACCCGCGCCGGATCATCACCCGTATTCAGCCCCAGATTCAGGCTGGTCCGCTCGTCCTGGCTAACGCCGCCTGCACGAGTCGTACAAAAATAAAGCAGCCCCGCTTGTTCGGGGCCGCTAATGGTAGGGATCAGCTTTGAGTGTGCCATTCGATCGTCTCTACAACAGACTGGTAATCAGACGGTGGCGCGGCCGAGAAGCGACGACGCTCGCCCGTATCGGGGTCCTCGAACTCCAAGACATGAGCATGCAGCATTTGACGCTGGGCTCCTGCCAGTACCCGGCCCCCATATAAGGTGTCGGCCAGCAGCGGGTGCTTGATCGAGCTTAAATGGACGCGAATCTGGTGCGTGCGCCCCGTCTCCAGGCGACAAGCCACTTCGGTAATGGACTCTTCACCCACGTAACCCTGACGCAACATCTGATAATGGGTCAGTGCTGGTTTGGGGGCCACAGACTGCCCGGCACTCATACGCACCGGCACACGCAGATCACGCCCGATAGGAGCATCTACCGAGCCCTGTCCCGGCAAGACACCATGGACCAAGGCCAGATACTGACGTCCCATGCTACGCTCTTGCAGTTGTCGGACAAAGTGGGTTTGTGCAACTTCCGTGCGGGCGATAACCAGCAGGCCGGAGGTGTCTTTGTCCAGCCGGTGTACAACACCGGCACGAGGCACTTGGCGCAAAGTGGGGAAGCGAAACAGCAAACCATTCAGCAAGGTGCCGCGCCAGTTACCCGCACCGGGGTGCGTGACCAGACCCACGGGCTTGTTGACGACCAGCCAGGAATCGCTTTGGGCCACAATCTCAAAGTCCACGTCATCGGGCTCGAAAGCCATGTCTTCGGGGGCTTGTTGCTCCCAGACCAGCACCGTATCACCGGGGTAAACCGTGTGCTTGACCTTGACGGCCTGGCCGTTGACCAGAACATGCCCGCTCTCGACCCAGGACTGTAGACGGCTGCGCGAATGCTGCGGCAGCAAACGCGCTAAGGTCTTGTCCAGACGGTCAGGAGACGCAGTGATGGGAAGGATAAAACGCAGTGCGTCGGAAGAAACAACACTATCTTTTTCAGTATCTGTGTCAGGCATGGCGACAAATCATATAATTGAGCAGCAATGCTAACACCAAGGACGCTTTTGTGACTCGCCTGAACCTGAACTTGCCACGTATTCGTGGTACCAAGCTGGCCCAAGTAGCCGCATTAATGCTGGCCGCCACTTTGCTTGCTGGCTGCGGCACTACCAAAAAAGAAGTTGATCCAACCTCAGGTTGGACAGCCGAACGCTTGTATAAAGACGCCCGCGAAGAAATGTCCGCTGGCAACTGGAAAGATGCGCGTGCCCGTCTGGAAGCCGTCGAGTCCCGCTATCCCTTTGGCACCTTCGCACAGCAATCGCTGATCGACCAAGCCTACATCAACTGGAAAGACGAAGAGCCTGCCAAAGCCCTGGCCGCTATTGATCGTTTTCAGAAACAATACCCCAGCCACCCCGGTACCGACTATATGTTGTACCTGAAAGGGCTGATTTCCTTTACGCCTCCTAGCGCGGCCCTGTCCAACATTACCCAACAGGACCCCAGCGAGCGTGACCCCAAAGGCCTGCGCGAATCCTACGAAGCCTTTAACGATCTGCTGCAACGCTACCCCAATAGCCGTTACGCTCCCGATGCGGCCAAGCGTCTGACCTGGCTGGTCAGCACCATTGCCCAGAACGAGGTCCACGTGGCCGAGTACTACTACAAGCGTGGTGCTTATGTGGCAGCGGTTAACCGTGCACAGACCGTGATTACCGACTTCAAGGGTGTACCTATTGCCGAGCGTGCTCTGTACTTGATGTATCTGTCTTACGACAAAATGGGTCAAACCGAGCTGCGCGACACCACCAAACGCGTGATGGATCAAAACTTCCCTGATTCGGTTTACTTCAAGGAAGGTCTGGATACCAAGGTGAACTACTGGAACCCGATTAACTGGTTCTAAACCTTGACGCAGACGTCCCTGCACACATAGGGACTGCTTGTGTCATAGCGTAGTCCCAAAAAAGGGCCGAATTCCATACAGGATTCGGCCCTTTTAATTTTGCTGGCATCTACGAAATGATCCTTGCCTGTTCGTTCTGCCCTGCCCTGCAGAGTGGGCTTGTATGCAAGCCTAGCTCACACCACTCCTCTCTTTAGGCTAGCTTGCGGGTAAATAAGACTCCAGCCGCCTTGTGCCGTCTAAGCAGATCCCACTGCCATAAACCCCAGGGCATCTTAGTATCACCCCGCTTTCTCGGCATTGTCCTTTTGCACGCTATACATACGCTCTGCAAATGCCTTGGCCTTGGCCGGGTCCAAAGGCTGACCACCCAGAATCCTCATGGTGTCATCCAGATACACCATCCGATCTTGCAGCTCTTCCTGTAAACCGATCAGGTAATAGCCGATCTGACAAAAATAGGTTGTCCGGGCTCGCGTTTGAGCCTCTATCTTTTCAACACCCATGCGTTGAAAGAAACTGGACAGGGCGTTCATACAAGCTTTATCAGCACGAGCTACAGCCAAACGCACCCGTTCGGAGCGTCGGGACCAATCACGCATGGCCATATCAAGGCCGGGTTCAAACCGTGAGACATCCAGCCAGGTGGAAAATAAGGACAACATGCCATCTTGCAAATTGTCCACGTTCTCCAAGGCCAGCATGGTGGAGCGCATATTCTTTTGCTCCCAGAAACCGACCAGCCCATCCAGCAGATCGTCCCTGTCCTTGAAGTGCCAATAAAAACTGCCTCGCGTCACAGCCATGACCTGGGCCAGGCGGGTAATGCGCACCGCCTCCACCCCTTCCTGCATAAACAGGCGGATGGCGGCTTCCAGCCAATCCGCCCGCGTCAAATGCACGTTTGGTTCGGACAGTGCCCCAGCTCGGGCCACGCTTTCAATCAGTTCCTTATCGCTCATATCACCTGCTTGTAGAGTCGCTTTAGTCGCCAAAGTATACCGGCGCTCCTCTATAACAGGCCCAGCATTCGTGGAAACGCCAAAGACACAGCGGGCACGAAGGTGGTGATTAATTGAATCGGGATAGCCACAAAGACAATCATGGCAATGGCAGGACCAAAGGAGCGATGGACCGCCACTTTACTGATGCGGCAAGACATATACAGCACAGGTGCCATCGGTGGGCTGTTAGAACCCACAATGACTGCACAAGCCACGATGGCGGCAAACTGAACCGGGCTCACATCGGCCACGCCAACCAGAGGCAGAAGCAAAGGAGCGACCACAACCGTCAGCGATACGTCATCAATAATCATGCCCACCAGAATCAGGAAGACATTAACCATCAAAAGAATGCCGATGGGGCTGTCAACCAGACCAGTCACAAAAGCCGTCAAATCCTGTGGCACTCCCTGGGCGACCAAAATGCGGCCTATCAGGAAGGAAAACAGCAGAATCAAAATAACGGTGCCGGTGGTCTCTGCCGTACGTACGAAGCTGTCGCACAATTTGCGCACAGTCAGTTCACGGTATACAAAACAACCAATGCCAATCACCAGCACGACCGCCACGGCCGCGGCCTCAGTAGGTGTGAACACGCCCCCATAAATCCCGCCCAGAATCAAGGCAGGAATACACAGAGCTGGCACGGCATAGAGCAAGGTCTTGAGCGAAGAACGGCGGGTTTGCTCATCTACGGCTTGAGCAGGCAGCTCCTTGAACCAGCGCCCTGCCACCACGTAATTGAACAACGTCAGGCCGATCATCAAAAGCAGGCCTGGTCCAATGGTGGCCGCAAAACAAGCCACGACTGATTGCTGCGTCACCACCGCAAACAAGATCATGGTGATGGATGGCGGAATCAGAATGCCCAGCAAAGAGGAAATCCCCAGCAAGGCTGCCGAGTACTCACGCGGGTAGCCACGCTGCTCCATGGGATCGACCAGAATCGTTCCAATAGACGCCACAGCTGCCGACGCGGTACCTGAAATCGCTCCGAACACCCCCGAGGCCAAGACCATGCTGGCCCCCATGCCACCTCGACGATTCTTGACCAACAGCTCGGCAAAGCCCACCAAACGGTGAGCAATGCCACCTGCCTGCATCAAGTAGCCCGCCATGATGAACAAAGGCAAGGCCAGCAACACCAGGGAGTTCAAAGAACGAAAACCCTGCAGCATCAAGGTATTCAAGTTGACGTCATACACCAGCGTCAACATCAGCAGCGTACCGGCAAACGACCAGGCGACCGGCACCCCAACACCCAAGAGGAGTAAAAGCAGGAGAACAGAAAATCCAGCATGCATAATCAATGGCCTCCACGGCGCAAGGCCATCAAAGACTGATAAACATCGCGCAAGGCATACAACAGGCTACCCGCCGCATTCAAGCCAATGGCCGCCTGAGGAACCCAAACGGGAATCCCCAGTTCTGGCATAGTGGTCGAGAAACGGGAGCCCCACATGAACATACGCAAGGTCCAGTAGGCGAAGGCCAGCACAATCACCAGTACCAACACCGAGACACAAAAACGGTGGATGGCACGGGCTCGCGGCGTCTGCAAACGATGCGCCAGATAATCCACCACCAAATGCTGACGCGACTGGCTGGCAATCAAGGCCCCCGTCATGTACAGCCAAATAGCCGCCACCATGACGATGGTATGCACACCTGTCGCAGGCCAGTTCAGGTAATAACGGGCCGCCACTACATAGGCCAGACCCGCCGCCACCACAATGCTGGACACAATGGCCAGGCATTCCAGCGCGATCAAGGCAGGTCCGCGTCTAATCGAGATGTCCTCACTCACATTCATACTCCCTTGATCCAAGGTGCTCACTGGAGAGCCGAGGCATTTTTCTCGATATGGGCCATGATGCTGTCACCGACTTCAGAGCGCATCGATGGCCAGACCTTGCCGCGAACATGCGTGCCCAGCGCGGCCAGTTGGTCCTTGTCGAGCTCGATATAGTGTTTGCCCAAGGCTTTCCACTTCTCAACAATGGCGTCATCCGCTACTTGAGCCTTGGCAAACTGCTCTTGCATGATGCTGATGGCCGAGGCCTGAACCACTTCCTGCTGCTCGGGCTTCAAGGCGTTCCAGGCTTCCAGATTCATGGAAAGCACGCCAGTAATGAACTGCTGCTTGCTGCGCACGTAGTAATCCAGCGTGTCGCGGAAGTACTCGTAGTCGTAATAAATGACGTTGGCTGCGTCACCATCAACCACGCCGGTTTGAATAGAGGTAAAGACTTCGCCCCAATCAATGGCTGCAGTCTGATAGCCCATGGCCTGCACCGACTGCTGCATCATGGAGATCGGCGGGACACGCACCTTGATGTTTTTGGCGCCCTCCACCGTCATGGCGTGTTTGCCTTTCGTCGCCACCCCATTAAAGCCCTCAGGCCAGGCCCCAAAAAACTTCAGACCATTTTCCTTGTACACACCGTCCAGCGTTTCGTTAAGCCAGCCACCGGCTTGGTAGGCTGCCAGCGCTTGTTCCCAAGTGGTGAACATATAGGGCGTGTAGATCACCGCAATACGCTTGTCGTAGGACGTCATGGGCCAGTTCAGCATCAACTGCACATCACCAGCGACGTGTTGGTCAAACACCTCTTCCTGACCACCCAGCTGGTTCTGATAAAACACCCGTGGCGACAAGGCACCTTGCGTGCCCTCTTTAATCAGAGCAGCCCATTTCTCGATAGCGTCGCCACTAGGCGAGCCCTGCGCCCCCGAGTCTGTAGCGATACGCATGGTTTGTGCGGACACCGTGGCCGCGCTCAGGCTGAACATCACCGTCAGCAAAGTCTTGCTCAAAAGCGTCATAACTCCTCCTGGGTATTTCTTTTAAATTTATTGTTCAAACTTCAGATATCAGGCTTCCGCCCTGTGCCGCCACAATTCCCAAGCCAAACGAGCCCGGACACCAACATCTAGAAACGGACGCGGTGGCAAGGCATCGGGCTGCCCCAAAGCCTGCATGTCTGCAATCAAAGGATTGTCCACACCGCAAGCCATGTCGGCCACCAACATGCCGGAGATCGTGCCTTTAGTCAGGCCCACGCCGTTCTGACACACAGCCGAATAAATATTAGGAGCAAGCTGCCCAAAGCCCGGCGAGCCATTACGAGACAGGCAGATAAAGCCAGTCCAAGTGTGCTCCATTTCCACGTTTTTCAAGTTCGGGAAACGCTCGTCAAACAAGGTTTTGTGCTCAAGACGGACACGACGACGGCTTTCATCATCGCTGCGCAGATTAGGGGCGTAAGTCATGTGCTGACGGATCAAAATACGCTGATCATTGGTGCGCCGCATGGTGATACCCACAAAAGCATTGGCAGGCGTCAAACCCCAGCTGGCTACACCACCCAGCTCACGTTGCTCGCTTTCCGTCAGACAGCGGGTCAAGCTGGCATGGGCCGCCATTGGCATCAACTTACCGCTGTAAAAACCGAATTGCTCCGCAAACACGTTTACGGCCAGGATCATCTTGCCCGCATGCACTTTGCCACCGGGTGTTTCCAGCGTGACACCATCACCTTGCTGTAAAGACAACACCGGCGTTTTTTCATAGACAGTGACATTGGCAGGCATATTGTCAGCCAAACCGCGCGACAGACCCGCCGGGTTCAGCAAGACCGTGCCGGGGGTGTAAATGCCTGCGCGGAAATGCTTGAACCCCAACTTGTCGTGCAAAGCCTTGCTATCGAGCCATTCATGTGGCTCTTTCAAGGACTCCAGCACCTGAAGCGTGGGCTTCAAAGTCGTGCGTACACCTTCCTCGGAAACGGCGGCATGGAATTTCCCGATGGGGCTCCAGTCACACTCAATGCCGTAACGCTCGACCTGGGTTCTCAGATAAGCAATCGCTGTACGCGCCAGACGTACATGCGAGCGGGCAGCATCCAGCTCGCCCATGGAACTACCCACGTTATGAGGGCTATCAATCGCAAAGCCCGAGTTCCGGCCTTGAGCGCCCTCGCCCACCTGATCAGCCTCCAGCACCACGATGCTGTCTTCGGGACGGTTTTCTGCCAGACGACGGGCGGCCGCTAAACCGGCTAGACCGCCGCCCACGATCACCCAATCCGCCTGTATGTCATTAGTCAACGCAGGCTTGGGAGTACGGGGGCTTAACAGCTGACTCCACCCATTGGTCTTGTCGTTCTCGGGCAGCCGCGTGATTTTCCTGATGCTCATGCCGCCGTCCGTGCGCTGGCCCAGTTGCTGGGATGCAGACAGTAATGGATCAGGGCGGACTCAGCTTCATAAATCAAAGGAGTACCAGCAGGCAGCCAAATGCAGTCCAGCGGTCCTGCCTGCAACACACCTTGCGGGGTATGGATCTTGATACTGCCCTCCATCACCGTGACCACCTCGTCATACAACACGGTCCATTCAATCCGCGCATTGCTCAGACGGGCATAACCGGCACTTAGCGGCGTACCATCCTGCTCGCCCACAATCTCCGCCAGCTGTGCCATCTCCGGCTTTTCTTCTCGGGGCTGGAACGCCAAATCACCAAAACGCATCACCCGCGGCAAAGTCTTTTCTGTCGTCATTAGGATCACCAAACACAAGTGGTTTTAGAACATACATATCTGTATGTTGTGATGGTAATGAGCTTGATTTGGAGCGTCAATGACTTGAAGGATGGGGATTACCCTGCGTTGGGCTAAGGTTTTGGTTTAAACCTGAATTATTATTTTTAAGAAACTAAGGCTGCTAGGAGACTGAAATCGTGGGCTTAAGTCGTCTCAGCCAACAGCGAACCTCTGCCAATTCATGAAAGGAAAAGCCGGAGCATCCAGCCCCGGCCCTTCTACTTAATGAGGGCTCACAGGATTCGTGCCGTCGCTATTAGGGTAACGAGCAAACTGTTCCACCATCATCGTGCTACTGGCGTCCAGGCCCAGTACGTCAACATAAGCACCACCCCGTCGCAGCTTCAGCACAACCCGATCCAGCGCCGCAACCGAGCTTAAGTCCCAAAATCGCGTCTGGCTCACATCAATGCAGATACGAGCCACTCGCTCCTGGTAGTCGAATTTCGCAACAAAGCTCTCCGCAGAGGCAAAAAACACTTGCCCGAAAACGACGTAGGTGCGGGTCTGCTTATCTTGGCTAAGGCTTGAACTAACATGCAAAATACGCCGCACCTTGTGTGCGAAGAACACCCCGGAGAACAAAACACCTGTCAGCACACCCTTGGCCAAATCGTGTGTAGCCACCGTGACCACCACCGTTGCCAGCATGACAACGCTGGATGTTTTGGGGTGAATCACCAGGTCTTTGATCGAACGCCAATTAAATGTGCTGATAGAAACCATCACCATCACAGCGACCAGGGCAGCCATAGGTATCTGCTTCACCCATTCTCCCAGGAAGACAACCAGTATTAACAGCACAACACCCGCCGTTAAGGTCGACAGTCGGCCCCGGCCACCTGATTTCACATTGATCACTGACTGACCAATCATGGCGCAACCTGCCATCCCGCCCACAAAACCCGTGGCGATATTGGCCATACCTTGACCAACACACTCTCTGTCTTTGTTGCTCGTGGTGTCGGTCATATCGTCCACGATAGTGGCCGTCATCAAGGACTCCAACAGGCCCACGACACATAAGGTGGCAGAGTAAGGAAAAATAATTTGCACGGTCTCCCACGTCCAGGGAACCTGCGGAATCAAAAAACTGGGCAGACTGTCAGGCAAAGCCCCCATATCACCGACGGTACGGATATCCAGCTCAAAAACCATATAAACAATACTTAAGACAACAATCGCCACCAACGGCGAAGGCACCGCCCTGGTGATATAAGGCAACCCATAAATGATGACCAGCCCCGCTGCAGTCATGGCATAGACAGGCCAAGTGACATTCGTTAACTCGGGCAATTGGGCCATAAAAATCAAGATTGCCAAGGCGTTGACAAAGCCAGTGATGACCGACCGGGAGACAAACTGCATAAGCTGCCCAAGGCGTAAAAAGCCAGCCAGCATTTGCAGCCCTCCTGCAAGAATGGTCGCCGCCAAGAGATAGTCGAGCCCATGCTCCTTCACCAGCGTCACCATCACTAAGGCCATCGCCCCGGTGGCTGCCGAAATCATGCCGGGTCGCCCACCTACAAAGGCAATAAGCGTCGCGATAGAGAAAGAGGCATACAGACCAACTTTGGGATCAACACCGGCAATAATGGAAAACGCGATCGCTTCAGGGATGAGTGCCAAGGCCACCACCAGGCCAGCCAGCAAATCACCCCGAACATTGGAGAACCACTCCGTTCTCATTTTTTCAATAAACATAAACACCGCCCTTAGCGAAGAAGGGATAGACGCGCTCACAGCATCCTGCTCGATAATCCAAGGCAAGACATGCAAGGCAAATAGGAGTAAGCCCATAGCTGCAAACAGCTATAGGCCAATCAAAATGGGGGGGTGCAAGAAAAGAGCGCTCTTGCAGCGCTAGTGCCCCTTAGGGCGGTGTGACGGAGTGGAAATGTCCGCGAGGCATGGCTGAGCCCCGGTAATCAACCGGTTCCAATGTGAGGTAAGCAAGGGTAGCCATAGCCGTGATTGTACTCACAGCCCATCTCCTATCGAACCATCCGTAACTTCCTCGCTTTGCCGCTTGGCCTTCTGCTCCCGCAGAAACGCCAGCGCACGGGCAGGATCACGAGTACGGGCAAAGGGTGGCAAGCCACGCCACAGCAATTTTCCGTAGGGTTTTTCGACAATGCGAGTATCGCCTACCAGCAGCACACCCCAATCACGTTCAGTACGAATCAGGCGGCCTGCCCCTTGTTTTAGAGCAATCGCGGCTTCTGGCAGCTGGTATTCCATAAAGGCATTACCGCCTCTATCCTTGCACTCTTTAATCCGGGCTTCCAGCACCGGATCATCAGGCGGAGCAAAGGGCAGCTTGTCGATAGCGACTAACGTCAAGGCGTCACCGGGGAGGTCAATCCCTTCCCAGAAACTGGCGCTACCTACCAGCACCGCATTGCCACGCGCACGGAATTCGTCCAGCAGGACTTGGCGCGAACGCTCCCCCTGTCGCAGCACATTGCGCTCTATATCTTCCTGATCGAATCGATCCCGGAGCATATCCGCAATACGCTCTACCGCGCGCAGGGTCGTACAGAGCACCAACACACCGCCCTGCCCTGCCTTGATCAACGGCATCAGCGCATCGACGAAGGCCTGGTTGAAATTGGGGTGACTAGGCAAGGGCAAGGTGCTGGGCACATAGAACAGCGCCTGATTAGGGTAATCAAAGGGCGAGGCCCAGGATTCGGTACGGGCGTCGAACAAGCCCAGCTGTCGCTTGAAGTGATTGAAATCACCATGTACAGACAGCGTGGCCGAGGTCAGTACCCAGGACTGCTCTTTACCTCTGTAGCGCGAGAAAATCTTAGCTACCGACAAAGGCGCACTATGCAGACGCAAATAGTGCTGACCACTTTCCACCCAACGCACGAACTCGTCGGGCTGGTCTTCATCTTTTTCACTTTCTGGCAGATAAGCGTGACGGCCCTGGCGATCCGGCTGACTCCACTGGAATAAACGCGCACGTAGCTCCAGTGCGCTTTTATGCGCAGCCGCCAGATCAGGGTGGCGTTCAGCCACCATGGCCAGCATCTTGATGACTTTATCGAAGGTTTCCAGCAGTAGCTCCAGCGCCTCGTCAAACCGTTCCGGTTCGGGCAACGCCTGGAAAGTGGCACGACCACCTTGGGCAGCCAGCGTTGCGGTGCGCAGGTGCAGATCACGAGCCGCTTGTTCCAGCTTGCGGGAGACCTGGCTCCAATCTACGGTTTCGCGGGCTTGGGCCAGACCTGCCGCTTCGATCTGCCGACACAAGTCGGTCAATTGATACAAGGACACGCTACTACCCAGGAAACGGGTTGCCACATCAGGCAATTGATGCGCTTCGTCAAAGACCACCAGATCCACACTGGGCAACAAGTCCGTCACGCCCTCTTCACGCAAGGCCAGATCCGCCATGAACAAAGCATGGTTCACCACCACCACATCCGCATCCTGGGCATGGCGGCGTGCTTTCATCACAAAGCAGTCGCGCACAAAGGGACAATCCTGACCCAGGCAATTATCTCGAGTGGAAGTGACTCGGTGCCAAATATCCGCATCTTCGGGGACTTCAGCCAGTTCGCCCTTATCGCCACTACGGCTGCGCTCGGTAAACAGCTGGATGGCACGCAGGTAAGCAATTTCCGCACGGGACTTCAAGGCCCGGTCGTCCTGCCCCAAGCGCTCCAGATGGTAATGACAGACGTAGTTGCTACGCCCCTTGAGTAAAGCCACATCCACCGGCAGTGCCAGCGCTTTACGCAAATGGGGAATGTCCCGACGGAAAAGTTGATCCTGTAAGGTGCGTGTCCCGGTCGAGACCAGTGCTTTACCGCCTTGCATGAACACGGGCACCAGATAGGCCCAGGTCTTGCCCGTTCCTGTGCCCGCCTCGGCAATCAGAACACCGGACTCGGCGACGGTTTCGCTGATGGCTTGGGCCAGCTCCAGCTGGGCCTGCCGCGGACGATAGTGCGGGACAGACTCTGCCAGGGGGCCTTGGGGGGAAAATATATCGGAATAATCCTGCAACAACATGGGGCAAAACCGCTAAGGGAGAGGTGACGAATGACAGAACTGTCTACAATCACAGTGGAATACATACAAGATGATACCTGCCAATCCTGGGTCGCTGCCGGTCTTTATGGCAAAATGCGGCGCTTGCAGACCCTTTTACAACGATGGACCCATAACTGAAATGACTGTGGAAACCCTCGCCCAGCAACAGGATCACCAGCAGATTCTGGCGCTACTGGCCTCTGAACTGAACATCCGCATCCAACAAGCCGCCTCTACGGTTGAGCTCTTGGACAACGGGGCCACGGTCCCTTTTATTGCCCGTTACCGCAAGGAAGCCACCGGCGGGCTGGACGATAATGTCCTACGTGATCTGGAAGTGCGCCTGATCTATTTGCGCGATATGCAATCGCGCCGTCATGCCATTCTGGAATCGATCCGCCAGCAAGAAAAACTGACGCCCGAGCTGGAACAAGCCATTCTGGCTGCCGACACCAAACAGCGTCTGGAAGACTTGTACGCACCCTACAAGCCCAAACGTCGTACCCGTGCCCAAATCGCCCGCGAAGCCGGCCTGGAGCCGCTGGCTGACGCTATCCTGGCCCAGGCCAATGCAGACCCTCTGGCGCTTGCCGAAGGCTATCTGAACGCCGATGCCAAGATCGACACCGGCAAAGCTGCCCTGGATGGTGCCCGCGACATTCTGGCTGAGCGCTTTGCCGAGCAAGCGGACCTGCTGGAAGCCATGCGTGACCACCTGTGGAAGTCTGCACACCTGTACTCCAAGGTTGCCGAAGGCAAAGAACAGGATGGCGACAAATTCCGCGACTGGTTCGATTTCAACGAGCCGCTGCGTCAACTGCCCTCCCACCGCGTGCTGGCTTTGCTGCGCGGTCGCCAACAAGGTGCGCTGGACCTGCGTCTGGGCCTGAACCCAGAGCAAGATCAACTGCTGCCGCATCCTTGTGTGCTGAAAGTGGCGGAGCTGACGGACATTGGCGCCGACTTCTCCGCTGATGCCAGCCCGCGCGATCACTGGCTGGCCGAAGTCTGCCGCTGGACCTGGCGGGTGAAACTGCTGACAGCCTTTGAGTCCGAGCTCATCGGCCGTTTGCGCGAAGAAGCCGAACAAGAATCTACCCGTGTATTTGCCGCCAACCTGCGCGATCTGCTGCTGGCCGCCCCCGCTGGCAACAAAGCTGTGCTGGGTCTGGACCCCGGTATCCGTACCGGCGTGAAAGCCGCCGTCATCGACGCTACTGGCAAAGTCCTGGATACGGCTACGGTCTACCCCTTCGAGCCACGCCGTGACCGTGAGGGCTCGATTCGCACTCTGGCCGGTCTGGCCACTCGTCACCAGGTTGAGCTGGTGGCGATTGGTAACGGCACAGCGTCGCGCGAAACCGAAAAACTGGTTGCTGACCTGCAATCGGCCTTCCCGCAATTGCCGCTGACCCGTGTGGTGGTGTCCGAGGCAGGCGCTTCGGTGTACTCCGCTTCCGAGATGGCTGCCCAGGAATTCCCTGATATGGACGTCAGCCTGCGGGGTGCGGTATCCATTGCCCGTCGCCTGCAAGATCCCTTGGCCGAACTGGTCAAGATCGACCCCAAGTCCATTGGTGTCGGTCAATATCAGCACGATGTGAATCAACGCGAACTGGCCCGCAGTCTGGACGCAGTGGTCGAGGATTGCGTGAATGCGGTCGGCGTGGACGTTAATACCGCATCGGCTCCCTTGCTGGCCCGTGTTTCTGGACTGAACAACACCTTGGCCAAAAACATTGTGAGCTGGCGGGACGAAAACGGCGCCTTCCACAGCCGCAAGCAATTGCGCGATGTGCCCCGCTTCGGTGAAAAAGCCTTTGAACAAGCCGCTGGCTTTTTGCGCATCCCCGGCGCCGCCAACCCCTTGGATGCCTCCTCAGTTCACCCTGAGGCCTACCCCGTTGCCGCCCGTATTCTGGAGCGTTTGCAAACTGAAGCCAGTGAAGTCATGGGAAAATCGGGCGCACTGAAAGGTTTGTCGCCCTCGGACTTTACCGACGAACGCTTTGGTTTACCGACCGTGCGTGATATTTTTAACGAAATTGAAAAGCCCGGCCGCGATCCGCGCCCTGAGTTCACCACAGCCAAATTCCAGGAAGGCATCGACTCCCTGAAAGATTTGACGCCCGGCATGATTCTGGAAGGCGTGGTCACCAACGTAGCCAACTTTGGTGCCTTTGTAGACATAGGCGTACACCAGGACGGTTTGGTTCATATCTCGGCCCTGTCTGAAACCTTTGTGAAAGACCCGCGTGATGTTGTTCGCGTAGGCCAGACCGTTAAAGTTAAAGTCCAGGAAGTAGATGTTGCCCGCAAGCGTATTGGTTTGACCATGCGCCTAAACGACGACAGTGCCCCGGTGCGAGGCTCCAGCAGCGCAAATAACGCTCCCCAGCGCCGCTCCGGGAACAATCGCCCTAACCGGCAAGCTGATCCGGCACCGACTGGTGCAATGGCAGCCGCCTTTAGCAAACTTCGGAGATAAGCCATGACGGAGACCGAGCGCTTTTCCAGCCTGACGCGTCTGCTCAATCTGCTGACCGGATTTGATCAGAAGGAACAGGATATTGAGGCCATCAGCCAGTCCGTGCTGAGCGCCAGCGCCAGCCCGGCGGCCATGGGGGAAGCTTATGGCAAGCATGCCCAGAACCTGATGGACCATGACCCCGATGGCGCACTGATCCTGGCCATCAGCTACGAGCTGGACGACTATCTGGCCTTGGCCGATACCGTGGATGAATTGTGGGAAGAAATCCTGGCCGCATTTGAAAGCCAGGACCTGCCCGCCTTTCCCTACGAGGACATGCCCTTTCAGGACGTGGACGGCTTTTTCCAGTGGGCCAATGAGCAATTGAAGCAGTTCCATCCTTCATATTGCCTGCTAGAGTTTGCCCAGAGCTACGACGAAGAGTTCCAGCTGATTGTCATCAAGCGTGAAAATCTGGACGAGATTTTGAGTCTGTGCGAACAGCTAGGTATTCCAGCCCAAACGGCGGAATAAAGCCTTAGCTCAAAGTCTGACAGCAAACATCAGGCCCTGCATGAGCATTCATGCAGGGCCTGATGTTTTATAGCTTTTTTAAGGGCAACAGCCTGTCAAAGCGCATTAGACTAACGCACTCACTAGCGTCAATCGAACAGGTTCCGCAACATTGCTCTGCTGGCCTGAACGCGAACACACTACTTTGCCCGCTCACGCGTAAAGCCCACTCTGGCACGGCAAAGCCAAGAAGGAGAAACAGGGTGCAAAAGCACTGGTCGCAGGTCGAACTCCTGCATGAAACCGTATCCAACCCCAATATCCATGTGCGTGGCACACACAGCTATTACAGCGACGCCTGGAGTGGGAGTTTTGAACAAAGCGTGGTGCGTTACCTGTACGGGGACGAGTACAGCCGCAATGCCTGGACCTCGCAGTGGCCTGTAGACCAGCTGCATATTGGCGACTACGTCTGCATCGGGGCCGAGGCCGTCATTCTAATGGGCGGCAATCACACTCACCGCATGGACTGGTTCAGCCTGTACCCCTTCGTAGACAAGATTACGGACGCCTATGTGGGCAAAGGCGATACCCATATCCACGACGGGGCCTGGATTGGCATGCGCGCCATGATCATGCCCGGCGTGGTCGTTGGTGAAGGTGCTGTGATTGCCTCTGGCGCGATGGTCACCAAGAATGTTGCGCCGTATACCATTGTTGCGGGGAATCCGGCTGTGCCGGTGCGCAAGCGCTTTGATGAAGAGACCATCGAGCGTCTGCTGGCCCTGAAGCTCTACGAATGGAGTGAAGAAAAATTCACAGCTTTGCGAGAAGCTATCTGCGCTGAGGATATTGTGGCACTGGAACAGGCCAGCAAGGATTGGGACCAGACATAAGCGGTTTAAAAGCGAAAGCCTCGCAAAATCCGAAGTCTTCTACTCACTAAGCCTCAGCTTAAAAGCAAACGCCGTCCGGACCAGGGCTTCAGCAAAGAACCAAGTACAAGGCGCATAGCTCTCAACGCGACAGACACTAACAAGCCCGGCGAACTTCCAAGCCGGGGATGTCACCCGCTTACTCAAGGCAGTCATAGAAACAGCCCCAAAAACCTGATGATGCTCTGGTTTTTTGGGGCTGTTTTTCTCAAACTATCTGTCGCTTAGATCATCGTAGCAGCAGCGCGAAGGACCTTGCTGTATCTACTGCGAAATCAATCTCAAACGATAGATCAATCCCGCTGCAGATTACCCAGCTTAGTCACGCATCGAATTCAAAGCGGCTTCGATCGCATCACGCAAATCTGCCGATACGCGGGCTACTTCTTCACCGGCACAATGAATTTGCAGCTCTTGGCCGTCTTGCTTGACCACGTCTGCAAACGCCGCGGTCTGCAAAGCCTTGATCGCCACACCCGCCTGTTTGGGGTCCGCATAGGAGTTGGACAGGAACAGCTCTTGCCCGGCGGCATCTTGCAGACGGAAACGGAAGCTACCGTCTTCGTCGCGGAAGTTCACAAAGCGGGCTTTACGGGCCTTGGCTTCTGTCTTGCTGGCTGCGCTACTCAACGGATCGCGCAAGCCAACAGCGGCCTTCAGTTCGTGGATAAACGGCGTTGCGTAGGCACGGGCTTTGCGGGCCCCTACTTGCAGCAGGTCTTCAATATCTTGTGGACGAGCCATCAGGTTCTCGTAACGCTCGCGCATGGGGGCAATCATGGTTTCCAGAACCTGATGCAAAGCCTCTTTGGCCTCGCCCCACGCCATGCCCTCGATCAGTTGCTGACGGAAAGCCTGGGTCTGTTCTGGCGTCGCAAAGGCCTTGTACAAGGCGGTCAGGTGAGAGTCGTCCGGGTTCTTGGACTCGCCTGGGCCTTTGGAGTCCGTCACGATGCGGGCGATGGCAGACTTCAGGGCCTTAGCGCCACCTTCAAACAAGGGAATGGTGTTGTCATAGCTCTTGGACATCTTGCGACCGTCCAGGCCCGGCAACAAAGCCAGGTCTTCTTCCACCTGTACTTCAGGCAGCACAAACAGCTCTTTGCCACGACCGTACAAATGGTTGAAGCTCTTGGCAATATCACGCGCCATTTCCAAGTGCTGTACCTGATCACGGCCCACGGGAACTTTGTGTGCGTTGAACATCAAAATGTCAGCTGCCATCAGCACCGGGTAGCTGAACAAGCCCATAGTGACACCATCATCTGGCTCAATGCCAGCAGCTTCGTTTTTATCCACGGAAGCTTTATAAGCGTGGGCTCGGTTCATCAGACCTTTGCCCGTCACACAACCCAGCATCCAGGACAGCTCTGGAATTTCTGGAATATCGGATTGACGATAGAACGTTACTTTTTCCACATCCAGGCCGCAGGCTATCCAGGTCGCCGCAATCGCACGGCGCGAAATGGCTACGCGCTCCGGGTCGTCACATTTGATCAGGGCGTGGTAGTCGGCCATGAAGAAAAATGCGTCGACATCAGCTTGCTGGCTTGCACGGATAGCAGGACGAATCGCCCCGGCATAGTTGCCCAAGTGTGGAATCCCGGTCGTGGTAACGCCGGTCAGTACTCGTGTCGTCATGATAAAAAATACGCTTATAAAACTACGTGTCAGGGTCAGGGATCAGGCGCATTGGCCACCGGCCGCGCCCAATGCCTACAAAATAACTGCCTGGCGCCGTTCTGACTCCAGGTACTCGCGCGACTGCATTTCCATCAAACGCGAGACAGTACGGTGGAACTCGTTGGCCATCGGGCCATCTACATACAGCTCTTCCTCGGGCACCGCTGCGGACATAATGAATTTCACTTTGTGATCGTAAAAAACGTCGACCAGCCAGGTGAAACGCCGCGCGGCAGAGGCATCGCGTGCCGTCATACGAGGCACATCGGACAAGATTACGGTCTGAAACCGGCTCGCCAGTTCCAGATAATCGTTTTGCGAACGAGCGCTAACGCATAGGGTCTCAAAGTCAAACCAGACGGCAGAACCTGACAAGGCTACTGCCTTCACTTCACGGTTCTCAATCGTCAAGACGGGCTCCAGCGGAGCGGTATCCGACAAGGCCGAGAACATGGACTGCAACTCTGCCGAGGTTTCAGGACCCAATGGCGTCAAATAGGTTTTCACCTGTTCCAGCGCACGGCGGCGGTAGTCTACGCCCGTATCCACGTTCATGATGTCCATGTTCTTCTGGATCAGCGCAATGGCAGGCAGAATTCGATCGCGGTGCAAGCCTTCCGGGTACAGAGTGGATGGCTCGTAATTGGAGGTCATAACAAAAGACGTGCCGCGCTCAAACAAGCCCAATAGCAGCTTGTACAGAATCATGGCATCGGCCACATCCGAGACGTGGAACTCGTCAAAACAGATCAGGCGATAACGCTTGGCGATACGCTTGGCAACTTCATCCAAGGGGTCAGCCATGCCTTTGACCTGATTCAGCTCTTTGTGCACGCCGCGCATGAACTCATGGAAGTGAATCCGGGTTTTGCGCTTGAGCGGTACCGTCAGGTAAAACGCGTCCATCAGGAAGCTCTTGCCACGCCCTACGCCACCCCACAGGTAGACACCACGCGGCACCTCTGGGCGGGAAAACATACGACGCAAGGTGCTGGAGCGCATTTTGCGAAACTCCAGCCACTCGTCGTAATAGCGTTGCAATCGGTCAATGGCTTGTTCCTGCGCTTGGTCAGCGCGGTAGCCTTTTTCCGCTAAAGCCTGATGGTAATACTCGCGAACATTCATATCACTGAAAATAAAAGAACCTGTCCAAGACAGGTAGTGGTCTGTCAGAAAGCGCCATAGTCATAGCCAAGCGTCCTTCCGATACAGAATCTGGGCATACTGCATGGTCAATTATCCCATGCATGGCAAGCCCTAGGGACTGGTCTTGATCAAGCCAATCATTTGACGAAAAAAAGGGCGAGCCCGTGCCCGCCCTTTTCCAACAACACGCTGAAAGTCTATCAGAAGTTCAGAGCGCGTTTGTCCACCGCCAAAGCGGCTTCTTTCAGTGCTTCGGACAGTGTTGGGTGAGCATGGCAAATACGGGCGATGTCTTCCGACGCGCCACGGAATTCCATGATCGCAACCGCTTCAGCCACCAGCTCAGAAGCCACAGGGCCCACAAAGTGAACGCCCAGGACTTCGTCGGTCTTGGCGTCAGCCAATACCTTCACGAAACCGGTAGTATCACCCAGAGCGCGAGCACGCCCGTTAGCCAGGAAGGGGAAGCTGCCAGCGCGGTAAGCACGGCCTTCAGTCTTCAATTGCTGTTCGGTCTTGCCAACCCAAGCGATTTCGGGCGAGGTGTAGATAACCCAAGGTACGGTGTCGAAGTTGACGTGAGGTTGCTGGCCAGCCAGACGCTCGGCCACAGCGACACCTTCTTCTTCAGCTTTGTGGGCCAGCATAGGACCACGCACCACGTCACCCACTGCCCAGATACCTGGCAGGCTGGTTGCACAATCGTCGTCAACGACCACAAAGCCGCGCTCGTCCAGTTTCAAACCAATGGTTTCTGCACCCAGACCGGCAGTGTTAGGCACGCGACCAATGGACACGATCAGTTTGTCGGCTTCCAGCTTGTGCTCGGCACCTGCAGCGTCTACGTAGCTGATGGCAACGTGCTTGGCTGTCTTTTTGATCTCGCCAACTTTCACGCCCACATTGATCTTCAGACCTTGCTTGGTGAAGGCTTTCAGGGCTTCCTTGGCAACGTCGCGATCCACAGCGGACAGGAACTCAGGAGCACCTTCCAGAATGGTCACTTCGGCACCCAGACGACGCCACACGCTACCCAGTTCCAGACCAATCACACCGGCACCGATAACGGCCAGTTTCTTGGGAACCTTGGGCAGACGCAGAGCACCGTCGTTGGACAGAATTTGTTCTTCGTCGAACTCGGCACCGGGCAAAGCACGTGCCGAGCTACCGGTAGCGATGATGACGTTCTTGGCAACCAGCTCTTCAGCATTGGCACCGGCCACGTTCACCGACCAGCCGCCGTCAACTTTGGCACCAAACGTAGCGGTACCGTGGAAGAAAGTGACCTTGTTCTTTTTGAACAGGTACAAGATGCCGTCGTTGTTTTGCTTGACGACCACGTCTTTACGACCGACCAGCTTATCCAGATTCAGCGAAACGCCTTTAACGTCCACGCCATGCTCGGCCAAATGCAGATTGGCGTGCTCAAAGTGCTCAGAAGACTGCAACAAAGCCTTGGAAGGAATGCAACCTACGTTGGTGCACGTACCGCCAGGAGCGGGTTTGCCTTCAGCGGTGGACCAGGCGTCCACGCAAGCGACACTCATACCCAGTTGAGCAGCACGGATGGCGGCAATGTAGCCACCAGGGCCTGCACCAATCACGACAACATCAAATTGCTTAGCCATAAAAAATCCCATAAATGTGAGAAGAAACACTGGACCGCCCAACGATCAGACGGGAAGCAATCAGGTGGCTAAAGCCTACCCCCAGGTTCCTAAACAAAGTCGGCCAAGGCTCAGAATCAAGCACTTGGCCGTAAACATACTAGACCGAAACGACTACGTGCTTAGACGTTCAGCAGCAAACGCTGAGGATCTTCCAGCGCTTCTTTCATGGCCACCAGACCCAACACCGCTTCGCGACCGTCGATGATACGGTGGTCGTAAGACATGGCCAGGTAGTTCATGGGGCGAATGACGATCTCACCGTTTTCCACAACAGCACGATCCTTGGTGGCGTGAATGCCCAGGATAGCGGACTGAGGTGGGTTGATGATCGGGGTGGACAGCATGGAGCCGAACACACCACCGTTGGAGATCGAGAAGGTACCGCCTGTCATTTCTTCCAGGGTCAGCTTGCCGTCACGAGCACGGGCACCGAAGTCAGCGATTTGCTGTTCGATTTCGGCGATAGTCAGTTGGTCGGCGTTGCGCAAAATAGGCACTACCAGACCGCGTGGGCTACCGACAGCCACACCAATGTCGAAGTAACCGTGGTAGATGACGTCCTTGCCATCTACCGAGGCATTCAGCACGGGGAATTTTTTCAGAGCAGCGACAGCCGCCTTGACGAAGAACGAGGTGAAGCCCAGTTTGACGCCGTGCTCTTTTTCGAACTGATCTTTGTACTTTTTACGCAGATCCATCACCGCTTGCATGTTGACTTCGTTGAACGTGGTCAGCATGGCGTTTTCGGATTGCGACTGCAGCAGACGCTCGGCGATACGGGCACGCAGACGGCTCATGGGCACGCGCTGTTCTGGACGACCGTCCAGGGACAGAGTTGGAGGTGCAACAGGAGCAGCAGGCTTGCTGGCAGCAGGAGCGTTGGCTTGCAGTGCGTCACCCTTGGTGATGCGGCCACCACGGCCCGAGCCTTCCACGGAACTGGCTTCCACGCCTTTTTCTGCCAGGATCTTGGCAGCAGCAGGCGAAGCTACGGAAGAAGCGGCCGAACCGGCAGCCGGAGCGGCGGCTGGTGCAGCAGCAGGAGCAGCTTGTTCAGCGGCGGCCGGAGCAGCGGCACTGGCTTTGCCTTCGGAGTCGATACGAGCCAGCACGTCGCCGGAGGTAACGATGCTGCCGTTAGCCTTGACGATTTCGCTCAGCACGCCCGAAGCAGGTGCAGGAACTTCAAGCACGACCTTGTCGGTTTCAACTTCGATCAGGATCTCGTCGGCCTGAACCATTTCGCCAGGTTGTTTTTTCCACTCCAGCAAAGTTGCTTCGGAGATGGATTCAGAAAGTTGGGGAACCAGAACGTCGGTAATTGCCATGATTATATTTTCCGTATTTAAAATTTGGGGTGCGTTATTTGGTCAGCATGAAGCCTTTGCGTACGCCGAAAGCCTGCTCCAGCAACGCCTTGTGTTGTTCCTGGTGTTTGGCCAGGTAACCGACTGCAGGCGAGGCGGAAGCGGCACGACCGGCGTAACCCAGCTTCTGACCTTCGGTCATGTTCTCGTAGATGTGATGCTGAACGTAGAACCATGCACCTTGGTTTTGAGGTTCGTCCTGAACCCAGATTACTTCCTTGGCGTTGCTGTACTTGGCCAGTTCTGCCTGGAAGGCCTTGTGGGCAAACGGGTACAGCTGCTCCACACGGATAATGACAATATCGTTGCGCTCCAGCTCTTTACGGTGGTTAACCAGATCGTAGTAAACCTTGCCCGAGCAAGCCAAGACGCGTCTGACAGCAGCTGCATCAATCGCCTCGTCCACTTCGCCGATTACAGGCATGAAGTGGCCTTCAGACAGATCGCTCAAGGGCGACGTAGCGTCTTTATTACGCAGCAAGGACTTGGGCGTCATGATGACCAAAGGCTTGCGGAAAGGACGGATCATCTGGCGACGCAGCACGTGGAAGATCTGAGCGCCGTTAGTAGGCTGAACAACCTGAATGTTGTTGTCTGCGCACAGTTGCAGGAAACGCTCGATACGGGCGGAGGAGTGCTCTGGGCCCTGGCCTTCGTAACCGTGTGGCAGCATCAAGGTCAGACCGCAATGACGGCCCCACTTGGCTTCACCCGAGGTAATGAACTGGTCGATTACAACCTGGGCACCGTTGGCAAAGTCGCCGAACTGAGCTTCCCAGATAGTCAGGATGTTAGGTTCTGCGGACGCGTAACCGTATTCAAAGGCCAACACGGCTTCTTCGGACAAGACCGAGTCAATAACCGTAAAGCTAGCCTGGCCCTCGGAGACGTTTTGCAGAGGGATGTACGCACCGTCGTTCCAGCGTTCGCGCTTTTGATCGTGCAAAACAGCGTGACGGTGTGTGAACGTACCACGGCCCGAATCCTGACCGGTAATACGGATGGCGTAGCCATTGTTCACCAGCGTAGCAAAAGCCAAGTGCTCGCCCATGCCCCAGTCCACTTTAGCTTCGCCACGTGCCATGGCACGACGGTCGTTCAGCATGCGGTTGACCAAGGGGTGAACCGTGAAGTCCTCGGGAACGGTTGTCAGCTTTTCACCGATGCGCGTCAGTTCGGACAGTGGCAAGGCGGTATCAGCCTGGTCAGTCCATTTGGCGCCCAGGAAAGCGGACCAGTCAGTGGCGTACTTGTTCTTGTAGTCAGTCAGAACAGGTTCAACCGTACGCTTGCCGTCTTCCATCAGTTGACGGTAGCCCTTGACCAGATCTTCAGGCTCGTTCTCGGCCAGAATGCCTTGAGCTACCAGCTTGTCGGCGTACAGCTTGCGCGTACCGTTATGCTGGCCAATTTTCTTGTACATCAGCGGCTGGGTCATCGAGGGAGTATCTTGCTCGTTGTGGCCCAGTTTACGAAAGCAGACGATATCAACCACGACGTCGTGTTTGAACTCGCGGCGGAAGTCCAGTGCCAGCTGTGTCACGAACACGACGGCTTCGGGATCGTCGCCGTTGACGTGGAACACAGGGGCTTCAATCATCTTGACCACATCCGTGCAATACAGCGTGGAGCGTGTATCGCGGGGGTCAGACGTTGTGAAACCGATCTGGTTATTAATAACGATGTGCAGCGTACCACCGGTACCGTAGCCACGAGTCTGGGCCAGGTTCAGTGTTTCCATCACCACGCCCTGACCGGCAAAAGCCGCGTCACCGTGCACTAGCACGGGCAGTACCTGGCTACCTTCTTCGTCGTTACGACGATCCTGGCGAGCACGGACCGAACCTTCAACCACAGGATTCACAATTTCCAGGTGGGAAGGGTTAAAGGCCAGGGACAGGTGAACAGGACCGCCACGAGTGGACAAGTCGCTGGAGAAACCGTTGTGGTACTTCACGTCGCCGTCGGTTAAGCCCTCTGCGTGATGGCCTTCAAACTCAGCGAACAGATCAGCAGGCATCTTGCCCATGATGTTGACCAGCATGTTCAAACGACCACGGTGGGCCATACCCACGATGATTTCCTGAACACCGTTCTCGCCGGCATGGTTGACGACTTCATCCATACACGCGATGAAGCTCTCGCCACCTTCCAGAGAGAATCGTTTTTGACCTACGTATTTAGTGTGCAGGAAGCGTTCCAGGCCTTCGGCCTCGGTCAGCTGCTGCAAGATGTTGCGCTTTTGCTCAACGTTAAAAGAACCGGTACCGGGCTCTGACTCCAGACGTTGCTGAATCCAGCGTTTGACGACCGGGTCGGAGATGTACATGAATTCTGCGCCCACCGAACGTGCGTACGTATCACGCAAGGCCTTGAGCATGTCGCGCAGCGTCATGGTGTCAGCTTTGGTGAAGTAGGTGTTGGTGGCGGAGTAGACCTGGTCTAGATCCGCTTCGGTCAGTCCGTAAAAAGCGGGGTCCAGTTCAGGGATGCTGGGGCGTTCGGAACGCTTGAGCGGGTCCAGATCGGCAATGCGTGCACCCAGAGAGCGGTACGCCGCAATCATGGACTGGATCGAGACTTGCTTCATGGCAACAGCCAGATCCGGTGCTTGCGCGCTGGTCAGGAAGGCGTTGGCTTTGGCACGCTGAGCAAAGGACTCGACGATAGGCGCATGCGCTTGATCGCGGGTGCTGTCGCGGCCGTCAGTAGCAGGCTGATGCTGCAGCTGATCGAAGTACTCGCGCCACTGGTCAGCGACCGAGCCTGGATTGTCGAGATAGGACTCGTAGAGTTCTTCGACGTAAGGAGCATTGCTCCCGAACAAATAAGAGTTACTGAGCAGTTCTTTTTGCGATGACATTATTACGCTTCACCTAGCCGAGTGTTTCACTCGTGTTGAGATGCAGGAAAACCTTCCGCGACACGGACCTCGCCGGTTAGCGGATAGCAGGAGCAGAAGGCAACGTAGGACGCCTTATACAAGCCGTATCGATCTAGTATAACGCCGCACACCAAAGGCGCAATTAATGACATCTAAAATGCTTGGCGACTGCACCATACCGTTGGCATTAACAAACACATCAATCAATCACAAGGGCGAATTCTTACAAAAGAAGCGCGCCAAATCATGATTGACGCCTCTTAGCGGCCCCACATGAAGGAAAAATTCCGATATGCTAATCGGGTACAGCACGTATGCGCTTCGCGGGCCCTTTTCCACCAAACCGAGCCCACACTGCCCCAGGCCATCCTCTGGCGGGCATCCAAGCGTTGCCATGACATATGCTGTCTATAACAAATCAGCACCTACCTGGTGACTGTATTTCTTATAAATTAGATTCACTTTTACACTAGAAAATCCTATCAGGAGCTTTACCAAAATGGATGCCAACGCCGATCTGGCCAAACTTGCGCTGGACTATCACGCGTATCCCACTCCCGGGAAAATCTCGGTGGTTCCCACCAAGACCCTAGCCAATCAAGATGACCTCTCGCTAGCCTATTCCCCCGGCGTCGCATCTGCCTGCATGGCCATCTACGCCGAAGGCGAAGAAGCCGCCGCCAAGTACACATCGCGTGCCAATTTGGTGGCTGTTGTCACCAACGGTACCGCTGTGCTGGGTCTGGGCAATATCGGCCCTCTGGCCGCCAAGCCCGTCATGGAAGGCAAAGGCTGCCTGTTCAAGAAATTTGCCGGCATCGATGTGTTCGATATCGAGCTCAACGAAACCGACCCGGACAAGCTGGTCGATATCATTGCAGCGCTGGAACCCACCCTGGGTGGTGTAAACCTGGAAGACATCAAGGCTCCCGAGTGCTTCTACATTGAGAAGAAGCTGCGCGAGCGCATGCGCATCCCCGTCTTTCACGACGATCAGCACGGCACCGCCATTATCTCCTCCGCCGCTGTTCTGAACGGCCTGAAAGTCGTCAACAAGAACCTGAGCGACATCAAGCTGGTGTGTTCGGGCGCAGGCGCTGCCGCCATTGCGTGTCTGGACTTGCTGGTGGCATTGGGTGTGCAGCTCAGCAACATTTTTGTGGCTGACTCGCGTGGCATCATCTGGAAGGGCCGCGACGAAAACATGGAGCCCAACAAGGCTCGCTATGCTCAAGAAACCGATGCCCGTACCCTGGCTGATGCCATGGTCGATGCTGACGTATTCCTGGGTTGCTCGGCTCCTGGCGTCCTGAGCGCCGACATGGTCAAGACCATGGCCGACAAGCCTTTGATTCTGGCCCTGGCTAACCCCGAGCCTGAAATCCGCCCTGAAATCGCCAAGGCTGCCCGCCCTGATTGCATCGTCGCTACTGGCCGTTCGGACTACCCGAACCAGGTCAACAACGTGCTGTGCTTCCCCTTCATTTTCCGCGGTGCCCTGGACGTTGGTGCCAGCGTGATCAACGAAGAAATGAAGCTGGCTTGCGTGAAAGCCATTGCCGAGCTGGCCCAGGTCGAGCAAAGCGACGATATGGCGACCGCTTACGGTGGCGAAGACCTGCGTTTTGGCCCTGAGTACATTATCCCCAAACCGTTTGATTCCCGTCTGATCGTTCAGATCGCTCCTGCCGTGGCCCAAGCTGCGATGGACTCCGGCGTTGCCGCCCGTCCGATCGAAGACATGGACGCCTACCGTCAGAAACTGATCGCCATGACCTACCACACCGGCCCGCTGATGCGTCCGTTGTACATGCAGGCCAAGGCTGCTCCCAAGCGCATCATCTACGCCGACGGCGAAGACGAACGTGTCTTGCGTGCTGTTCAAACCGTCGTGGACGAAAAGCTGGCCCAGCCTATTTTGGTAGGTCGCCCCAGCGTGATCGAGATGCGCGTCAAGAAAGCGGGTCTGCGTCTGGAAGCTGGCAAGAACGTGCAAATCGTTGATCCTGAAGACGACGATCGCTTCACCGAAACCTGGACCTCCTACTACAAGCTCAAAGCGCGTGAAGGCGTCACTCCAGACATCGCCAAAGCCATGATCCGCAAGCACAACTCGCTGATCGGCGTGATGCTGCTGCAACGCGGTGACGCTGACGGCATGATCTGCGGTGTGGCCAGCAACTACGACAGCCAACTGCAATACGTTGAGCAAGTCATTGGCCTGAAGAAAGAAGCACAAACCTTCGCCGCCATGAACGTCCTGATGCTGCCAACACAAACTCTGTTTGTGTGCGACACGCACGTTAACGAGAACCCCAACGCCGAACAGATCGCCGACATGACGATCCAGGCCGCCGAGGAAGTTCGTCGCTTTGGCGTGGTGCCTCGCGTGGCTCTCTTGTCGCACTCGAACTTTGGCAGCCGCCAGACCGAGTCCTCGCGCAAGATGGCCAAGGCTCGTCAGATCCTGGCTGAACGTGCTCCAGACCTGGAAGTGGACGGCGAGATGCACGCTGACTCCGCTTTGTCCGAGAAGATCCGCCTGAAAGCCTTCCCCGACAGCACGCTGCGCGGTTCGGCTAACCTGCTGATCACGCCTAATCTGGACGCCGGCAACATCACGTACAACATGCTGAAGATGACAGGTAGCAACGGTGTGGCCATGGGCCCCATCCTGCTGGGTGCGGCTCGCCCCATCCACATCCTGACCACTAGCGCCACTGTGCGTCGCATCATCAACATGACAGCCCTGGCTGTTGTGGATGCCCAGCAAGAAGCTCAGCAAAACAGCTAATCCTGTTTAGCTAAATAAAAACCGGATGCGGCTTTACGCTGCATCCGGTTTTTTTATGGGACGTGTATTCATACATCCTTGCCCTACTCCTTACGCCGCACCGCAAACACAAAAGTAGCTGCGACCTCAGCAATCCTCCACCAGATTGCCATGGGTTCTCGTATCGCTAAGCCCCAGCCGAGTCATATAATTTGACATCCAGGTCACCCAAGGAAGGCGCACGTGTCTTTGAGCGACAAATACCTACCCAACTCTCATTTCCACGAAAGGCATGCGCTGGACATAGCAGCTACGCAAGCGGAGGTGATCGCAGCAGCACTCTGCTACAAACCGGATAGCGATCTGATATTTAAATGTGCTATTGCTGCACGCGGACTCCCCATGCGACTATTCGATTTATTGAAACGTCGAAAAGCTGTCTCCCAAGCGCCATTCAGCTTGGACAATTTCACCATGCTGGAGCAAAACGCAGACCAGGAATTGGCATTTGGCTTAGCGGGGAAATTCTGGATGCTTAACTACGGACAATCCGCAGTAAAGGATGGGGCAGAGTTTCTTGCATTCAAGGAGTCTGGTGCCGCCAAGCTGGTACTTAGCTTCAAGACTGAACAGCTGAACGACAGCCACACCCAGTTAAGCACCGAAACACGCGTGTTCTGCCTGGACAAAGAGGCACGACGTAAATTTACGCCGTATCGGTATCTGATCAGGCCTGTTAGTGGTTTGCTTCGACGCCGTATACTGGCCTCCATTCGTCAGGACGCCACCGACACTACACACCCCAGCACCACAGCCTGACAAAGACGATTCGCGCCTTCATGGCCATACACTGCTAAAACTATATTGAAAAAAAAACGCACCCCATCAAGGAGTGCGTACTTTTGCCTTCCCCTACTGCTGATGCCGCAGGGGAAAAGCATCAGCGATTAACGCTGAGCAGGTACGTCGCGCTGGACTGGACCCACGTACAACTGACGTGGACGGCCAATCTTGTAGTCTGGATCGGACAGCATTTCGTTCCACTGAGCAATCCAGCCCACGGTACGAGCCAAAGCGAAGATCGCTGTGAACAAGGACGTTGGGATGCCGATGGCGCGCTGAACAATACCCGAGTAGAAGTCTACGTTAGGGTAAAGCTTGCGTTCGACAAAGTAAGGATCTTCCAGCGCAATGCGCTCGACTTCCATCGCCAGCTTGAACAGAGGATCGTTCTCCAGGCCCAGGGCCTCCAGAACTTCCTTGCAGGTTTCTTGCATCAGCTTGGCGCGTGGGTCGTAGTTCTTGTAGACACGGTGACCAAAGCCCATCAGACGCACGCCCGAGTTCTTGTCTTTGACCTTCTCCATGAACTCGCCAACCTTGTCGATGCCGCCGTTGGCTTGCAACTCTTCCAGCATGTTCAGGCAAGCTTCGTTTGCACCACCGTGGGCAGGACCCCACAAGCAAGCAACACCCGCAGCGATCGCAGCGAAAGGATTGGTTCCAGACGAACCGCACAGACGAACGGTAGAAGTCGAGGCGTTTTGCTCGTGATCTGCATGCAAAATGAAGATACGGTCCAGAGCGCGCTCAACCACTTCGTTGACTTTGTAGTCTTCGCAAGGCGTCGCGAACATCATGCGCAAGAAGTTGCCGGTGTAGGACAAATCATTCTTGGGATAGATGAAAGGCTGTCCCAAAGAATACTTGTACGCCATCGCAACCAGAGTAGGCAGCTTGGCGATCAAGCGAATAGCCGACACATGACGGTGATGAGGATTCGTGATGTCCGTGGAATCATGGTAGAACGCCGACAAGGCACCGACCAGGCCAGTCAGTATTGCCATGGGGTGAGCGTCCGGACGGAAACCACGCAGGAAATGCTGCATCTGTTCCTGAACCATGGTGTGGTTCGTGACCAGGGAATCAAATTCCTGCTTTTGATCCGCGTCAGGCAAGTCGCCGTTCAGGATCAAATAGCACACGTCCATGAAATCGCACTTTTGTGCCAACTGGTCGATCGGGTAGCCACGGTACATCAACTGGCCTTTGTCGCCGTCAATGTAGGTGATACCGGATTCGCAAGCCGCCGTTGCCATAAAGCCCGGGTCATAGGTAAACATACCTGTCTGACCGTAAAGCTTACGGATATCGATCACGTCTGGACCTACGGTGCCCTTGTGTACAGGGAACTCAACCGAAGGGCTTCCGTCGGAGAAGGATAGCGTGGCTTTTTTATCTGACAATTCCATCACTTTTTTCCTCAATGGTTATAGCTTTCGCATAATGTCTACTAGTCGCTGAATGTCCGCTGTGGCGTACTGCCCTTCTGGCTCAGAGCGAGCCAAAAGGACATCCAGCAAAACTGTATCGTCCATTTCGAACAAGCGGGTCAGGGCCGACACGTCCTGATCAGTTAGCTCGTTTTCATATTGATCCAGAAAACGGGTGATCATCAGGTCGTTTTCAAGCAAGCCCCGGCGCGCACGCCAGCGCAGGCGCGCACGCTCCAATTCCGTCAATGTTCTCATCGGTACATACCCACCTTTTTAGATACTGCGACGCACCAGCATTTCTTTGATCTTGCCGATGGCATGCGACGGGTTCAGGCCTTTTGGACAGACATCCGTGCAATTCATAATCGTGTGACAGCGGAACAAGCGGTATGGATCTTCCAGATTATCCAAACGCTCGCCGGTCGCTTCGTCACGCGAGTCAGCGATGAAACGGTAGGCTTGCAACAACCCAGCAGGACCGACGAACTTGTCGGGGTTCCACCAGAACGATGGGCAAGAGGTCGAGCAGCAGGCGCACAGAATGCACTCATACAGACCATCGAGCTCCTCGCGAGCTTCAGGCGTTTGCAAACGCTCTTTCTCTGGCGGAGGGGCATCGTTGATCAGGAATGGCTTGACCGAATGGTACTGATCGAAGAAGTGGGTCATGTCCACGATCAGGTCACGGATAACCGGCAGACCTGGCAGCGGGCGCAACACCACGGGTTCTTTCAAGTCACGCATATTGGTGGTGCAGGCCAGACCGTTCTTGCCATTGATGTTCATGGCATCGGAACCGCACACACCTTCGCGGCAGGAACGACGCAGCGCAATACTGTCGTCCATGTCGTTTTTAATGCGCAGGATCGCATCGAGCAGCATCTTGTCGGTAGGTTCCAACTCGACTTCGATCTTTTGCATGTAGGGACGCTCGTCCTTATCAGGATCGTAGCGATAGATTTCAAATTTGACCTTACGTTTTTGGCTCATGTCAGTATCCTGCTTAGAAAGTCCGGGCCTTGGGCGGAATAGTTTCGGCTGTCAGAGGCTTCATCTGGACAGGCTTGTACTCCAGACGGCTGCCTTCCGAGAACCACAGGGTGTGACGCAACCAATTTTCGTCATCACGTTCAGGGTGGTCGTTCAGGGCGTGAGCACCGCGACTTTCAGTACGATTGGCAGCCGACTTGGTCGTGGCACGCGCCACTTCGATCATGTTGGCCACTTCCAGAGCTTCAATACGGGCGGTATTGAACACCTTGGACTTGTCTTTGAAGTAAATGTCTTTGACTTCGGGGATCAGGGAGTCGATCTGTTCAACACCCTTGTGCAGCAGATCCAGGGTACGGAACACGCCGCAGTGGGCTTGCATCGCCACACGGATCTTGTTGCCCACGTCTTGTGCTTTCTCGCCCGAGGTACGGGATTCCAGACGGTTGACGCGGTCCAGCGAGAACTCGATGGAGGACTCGTTGATTTCCTGGTGGGAGTGATCTTTCTCGGGGTGCGAATCCACAATGTGGTTACCCGCAGCACGGCCGAACACGATCAGATCCAGCAGGGAGTTCGTACCCAGACGGTTGGCACCGTGTACAGAAGTGGCAGCACATTCGCCGATGGCATACAGACCGTTAACGATCTTGTTCTCGCCCGTTGGCGTTTGGGTCACAACCTGACCGTAGTAGTTCGTGGGGATACCGCCCATCTGATAGTGGATGGTTGGAACCACCGGGATCGGATCTTTGATCGGGTCCACGTTACCGAACTTGATCGCGATTTCGCGAATCGATGGCAAACGTTTCTTGATGACATCAGCACCCAGGTGATCCAGCTTCAGCACCACGTAGCTGCCGTCGCCACAACCACGACCTTCCTTGATTTCCTGGTCCATGGAACGGGACACGAAGTCGCGTGGGGCCAAGTCTTTCAGGGTAGGCGCGTAACGCTCCATGAAGCGCTCGCCGTCTTTATTCAGCAAGATACCGCCTTCACCGCGCACGCCTTCCGTAATCAGAACACCTGCACCGGCAACGCCAGTGGGGTGAAATTGCCAGAATTCCATGTCTTGCAAAGGCAGACCGGCACGAGCAGCCATACCCAGGCCATCACCGGTGTTGATGAATGCGTTGGTGGAAGCAGCCCAGATGCGGCCAGCGCCACCGGTAGCCAGCACAACGCGCTTGCCTTCCAGAACGTAAATTTCGCCGGTTTCCATTTCCATGGCAGTTACGCCCAGGACGTCACCTGCTTCGTTACGCAGCAGATCCAGCGCCATCCATTCCACGAAGAACTGGGTGCGGGCTGCAACGTTACGCTGGTACAAGGTGTGCAACATGGCATGGCCGGTACGGTCAGCAGCGGCACAGGCACGTTGAACAGGTTTTTCACCAAAGTTGGCCGTGTGACCACCAAATGGACGCTGATAAATCGTGCCATCCTGGTTACGGTCAAAAGGCATACCGAAGTGCTCGAGCTCGTACACAGCGTGTGGAGCTTCACGGCACATGAATTCGATGGCGTCTTGGTCGCCCAGCCAGTCCGAACCCTTGACGGTGTCGTACATGTGCCAGTACCAATGGTCTTCGCTCATGTTGCCCAGAGAGGCGCTGACGCCACCTTGAGCTGCTACCGTGTGCGAACGGGTTGGGAACACCTTGCTAAGTACAGCCACGGACAAGCCGGCCTGAGCCAATTGCAGGGAACAACGCATACCGGCGCCACCGGCACCGACCACGACTACGTCAAACTGACGGCGGGGCAAAGAGTTTGTGATGGAAGCCACGGTTTAGAGACTCCAGATAATTTTTGCGAAAAAGACGACGCTGGCTACCAGCCACAGCAAGGTCAACACCTGCAGCAACAAGCGAAGACCGGCGGGCTTGACATAGTCCATCCAGATGTCACGCACACCAATCCAGGCGTGCCAGGACAAAGACAGGAAGAACAAGGTAGCGAGCAACTGGCCCAAAGGCAGGGAACCCACGGTGAACGAGAACAGGCCACGCCAGGTCTCGAAGTTCAGTTCACTGCTAAACAGGATGCCGCCGATGATGACCACGGTGTAGATGGCCATGATGACCGCGGTAACCCGCTGCGCCAAAAAGTCCAAGGTGCCGTAATGAGCACCCACTACCAGTCGGTTTGCGCCAATGCGTTCACGATTAGCCATTACCAAACCCCAAACAGTTTCAAACCAAACACGACGGTCAGCGCCAGGCTAACCCCGAAAACCATACCGGCCGATTTCTTGGCGGACTCTTTGTCGTTACCCAAGTGCAGGTCCAGGGCCAGATAGCGAATGCCTGCACAGAAGTGGTGCAAGTAACCCCAGATCAGAACCAGAAGAACCAGCTTACAGACAGGGTTATCAACGTAGCTGCGCATAGTCGCGAAGGACTCTGGAGAGCTGACGCTCAAAGAGAACAGTGGCAATAAGACGAGCGGCAGGCAAAGAAACAGCAATGCGCCGCTGACACGATGCAAAATCGACGATTTTGCAGCCAGGGGCAAGCGGTAACTCAATATCTGCGGCACGCCGATATTGCGATACTGCGGGCGCTGCTTGGGTGCGGTATCAGACATGATGGCCTCGAAGTAGATAAAAAAAAGTCATAAAATTTTTAACCTTGGTATTTTCACCTATTTGACACTGCGGTGCAGTATCAAATACCGTATGCCGCCGCACTAACTGAGCGTGTTTCGGTAATGAAAGCGCTCAGTCAGGTATAAACCCCGGCGCAATTCCATCGGTCGGTCACCATAGGTATAGGACACGCGTTCCACGTGCAGCAAGGGCGAGCCAAGCGCTACCTGCAAGACCGATGCGGCCTCGCTAGTGGCACTGACAGCACCAATCTTTTCATCGGCGCGCACCATGCTCACGCCAAACTTGCTCTCGAACCAGGCGTACATCGGGCCTTTATTCTGCTCAACGGCTTCCAGGGTCAGGCCCTTGAAGACGGAACCGGGCAACCAGATGTCGTCAAAAATAGTGGGCGTCTGATCAAAGGACAGCACACGGCGCAGGTTCACCACCATATCGGACGTGCGCAGATCCAGCAGCACGGCAACATCGGTGGGGGCCTTCATGCGGCGCACATCCAGAATACGGCTCTGGGAGGCAACGGGTTTGCCATCATCAGGGGCCAGACGCAAAAAACGAAAACGCACACGCGCTTCGTGGTGGGTGGCAACAAACGTGCCTTTCCCCTGGCGACGGATCAGGAGATTGTCGGCAGCCAGCTCGTCGATAGCTTTACGCACCGTGCCCTGGCTGACCTGGAAACGTGCGGCCAGCTCCAGTTCGCTGGGGATGGCTTCGCCGGGCTTCCACTCGCCACGATCCAGCCCTTGCAGCAGCAAAGCCTTAATCTGTTGATACAGAGGGCTATAGGCCGCGCTAGGAGCGGATTTTTCGATTTCCTGGGCGCGTAGCGGCGGCACGTTATCAGACATGGGGCTCATAAAAAATGCGCGATCAATACAGCCTAGGGCGCGCATTTGTTCATAAAATAGACAGTGCACTAATTTTCGCATGACCGGCCCCGAATGTCTAACGCTCTTATGTCTTATATAAGATATAAGACGTTTGACGGCGCTATCGTTTTGGTCTAGTCTGCGCAGTGAAAAAAGAGGCTTTCCCTCTTGCGAAAAACCGTTTTCCAGGCCAACAGTACGGCCCGCAAAAGATTTAAACTGTGTTTTTCGTCACCGTCTTCAAACCCAAAAACGGAGTCTTACTCTCATGTCCAAACCCGCAATGCGTGTCGCCGTTACCGGCGCTGCTGGCCAGATTGGTTACGCCCTGCTGTTTCGCATCGCCTCTGGCGAAATGCTGGGCAAAGACCAGCCTGTAATCCTGCAGTTGCTGGAACTCGCCGACGAGAAAGCCCAGAAGGCCCTGAAGGGCGTCATGATGGAACTGGACGACTGCGCCTTCCCGCTGCTGCAAGGCATGTCCGCCCACAGCGACCCTGAAACCGCATTCAAAGATGTTGATATCGCCCTGCTGGTCGGTGCCCGTCCTCGCGGCCCAGGCATGGAGCGTAAAGACCTGTTGGCTTTCAACGCCCAGATCTTCACAGCACAAGGCCGTGCCCTGAACAAAGTGGCGAGCCGTGACGTAAAAGTACTGGTGGTCGGCAACCCTGCCAACACCAACGCCTACATCGCCATGAAGTCCGCTCCTGATCTGCCAGCGAAGAACTTCACCGCCATGCTGCGTCTGGACCACAACCGCGCTCTGTCGCAGTTGGCCACCAAGTCCGGCAAGGCTGTTGCTGACATCGAAAACCTGATTGTGTGGGGCAACCACTCGCCCACCATGTACCCAGATACTCGCTTTGCGACTGTCAGCGGCGAGAAGATCGACGCCGTCATCAACGACCAGGCCTGGAACCGCGAAACCTTCATCCCCACCGTGGGCAAACGTGGCGCCGCCATTATCGAAGCCCGTGGCCTGTCCTCGGCTGCTTCGGCTGCCAACGCTGCCATCGACCACGTGCGTGACTGGGTTCTGGGCTCCAATGGCAAATGGGTCACCATGGGTATTCCTTCGGACGGCTCCTACGGCATTCCTGAAGGCATTATCTACGGCGTGCCGGTTACCACCGAAAACGGTGAGTACAAGCGTGTTGAAGGTCTGGAAATCGACGCCTTCTCGCGTGAGCGCATGGACCACACACTGAACGAGCTGTTGGAAGAGCGCGACGGTGTGAAAGACCTGCTGGGTTAATTGACCCGCTAGTGTCTGCAATCCCCGCCTTTATCGGCGGGGATTTTTTTTGCCTGGACGGTCATTACCTCAGCCCTTGCGCAACTTCCGCCACAAAGTACTGCGGCTGATCCCCAGCTGCTGAGCCGCCAGCGCACGGTTACCACCGTTCTCCTCCAACACTTTGGTCAGATACTCCTGCTCGCTACGCTCTTGTTGATCACGCAAGGCTGGCAAAGCGGGTTCAGTCACTCCGGCCCGTAACTCTGGCGCAATATCTTCCAGCACCACCGCCTGGTCACTTTGCACCGTGCCCAGCACCATCAAGCGCTCGATCAAGTTTTCCAGCTCGCGGATATTGCCAGGCCAAGGGTAGTGACGCCCCAACTCCAGCAGCTCGGCCAGCCAATCCGGATTCAGCGTGACTGCCCCACCCAAACGTTGCGCCACTTTTGCCAATAAATGTTCGACCAGTTCCGGCAAGTCCAGCGTGCGCAGACGTAAAGGTGGCAGGCGCAGCACCAGGATATTCAAGCGATAAAACAGATCCTGACGGAACACACCTTCTTTAACTTGCGCGGCCAGATCGCGGTGAGTGGCCGCAATCACGCGCACATCCACTGGGGTCGGTTCAATCGCGCCAATACGCAGCACTTCTTTTTCCTGCAAAACACGGAGCAACCTGGTTTGCAGCGGTAAAGGCATTTCACCGATCTCGTCCAGAAACAAGGTACCGGTGTGGGCGGCTTCGACCAGCCCCACTTTGCCGCCACGGCTAGAGCCGGTGAAGGCGCCTTCAACATACCCAAACAGTTCACTTTCCAGCAGGCTATCGGGAAATGCGGCACAGTTCACCGCCACAAAAGGCTGCGCTCGCCGGGAGCTGGCACTATGAATGCCCTGTGCCAATAGCTCTTTACCCGTGCCACTTTCGCCAATAATCAACGTAGTGGCGGCGCTTTGCGCACAAGCCTGCGCCTGGGCACGCAACTTCTGCATGGGCAAGCTTTGCCCTACCAAATCAGATAGCTCGTAGCGGGCATGCCGTGAGGCTGCTTGTTGACTGCGTGAACGCAAGCTGCGATCCAATCGCTGGATAGCCGCCGGGTCCTGGCAAAGCAAGACCGCACCACTCAAGCGCCCCTGTTCCAAAATCGGCATGCGGGTCACGATCGCTGTGCGGCCACCGACTTGTTGCACCGTATCCAATTGCACTTCCAAGCTACGCAAGGTCCCCGCCAAATCCAGCTCAGGATAGAGCGAGCCCAAACGGCGACCAATCACAGCCTGTGCTGGCTTGCCTAACCACGCCTCCATCGCCGGGTTGACGGTCTCAATACGTTCGTCCCGATCCACTGACACTACACCGTCACGTAACTGCGCCAAAATCGTATTCAAACGATCCCGGCGAGCCGCTTCTGCGCGCGCAACACGAGCCAACTCGATAGCTGATTCCAGAGCCTGACGTACTGCACCTTGGGAATAGAGCAAGACGCCCTGCATATTATTTTCCCGAGCCAGATCGACCACCAAACCAGGGGCCAGCACCCATTCCACCCCCAGCTCTTTCAAATCCTGAACACAGCTACGTGCATCGGCCTCGCTGCGGTAACTACGCAGTTCTACCGGCAAGTCGAAGCGCTGCACAAATTCCATCAATTCCAACGGCATTTCGCCGTAAGTGACCACAGCTTTGCGCTCGGCCTGCGCCAAAGCCAGGCTACCCATAATGTCAAAACCACCGGGATGCACCAATACAACCGGCACATCCAAGTGGTCACGCAAATAACTGCCATTGGAACCGGCAGAGATCAACACGTCGATTTCACCCGTCTGTCGCAAAACCTGTACGGCTTCCACCGCCTCGCCGTAGGCTTTATCGACAATCAAAATTTCCGCTTGGGCACGGAATTGCGGCACCAGCTCTTCCAGCAAAGAACGCAAGCCATGAAGCCCAAAGGCCACCAGGCGCAAACGGGCAGGAGAGGAAGAGGCATATGGCATATACGTTGCACCTATCGATCAGTAATGCGACATTGTTTCAAATTACGTTTCAATATTGAAACACAAAAGCAAAGCTACTGTACTTAGAAGAAAATCCCAGACGTCTGCCCAATGCCATCAATCCCCGCCTATTCTGGCTTTAGACGGTCCATCCCATACATATAGGAACTTGGCACGGCGTTTGCTTTAATAGAATCAACCCGTCTCAGCACTGTGCTGACGACCATTTTTTAAATGATGTGATCTGGAGCCCAGAATGAGCCAAAACCAACTGACATCGGCCGGCGCCCGTTTCCGCCAGGCCCTGCGTGAAGAGCAGCCTTTGCAAATCATTGGCGCCATCAACGCCAACCACGCCCTGCTGGCACAACGCGCTAACTACCGTGCCATTTACCTGTCGGGCGGCGGTGTAGCAGCTGGCTCTTTGGGCTTGCCTGACCTGGGCATCAACACCCTGGATGACGTGCTGACCGACATTCGCCGCATTACCGATGTGTGCGACCTGCCTTTGATGGTGGACATTGATACCGGCTTTGGCGCCTCGGCCTTCAACATTGCCCGCACCGTCAAAAGCCTGATCAAATTTGGCGCAGCCGCTTGCCACATTGAAGACCAGGTAGGCGCAAAGCGCTGCGGTCACCGTCCCGGCAAAGAAATCGTCAGCACCAGCGAAATGGCTGACCGCGTGAAAGCCGCTGTCGATGCCCGTACCGACCCCGAGTTTTTCATCATCGCCCGTACGGACGCCATTGCTGTTGAAGGCGTAGACGCCGCTCTGGAACGCGCCCAGGCTTGTGTGGAGGCCGGGGCCGACGGTATTTTTGCCGAAGCCTGCTACGACCTGGACACCTACCGTCGCTTTACCGAAACCCTGAATGTGCCGGTGCTGGCAAATATCACCGAGTTCGGCCAAACCCCGCTGTTCACGGTTGAGGAACTGGCTTCGGTACAGGTCGCCATGGTGCTCTACCCCTTGTCCGCCTTCCGCGCCATGAACAAGGCTGCCGAAGCGGTTTACCAGGCGATCCGTCGTGACGGCCATCAAAAAAATGTCATCGATTTGATGCAGACTCGTGAAGAACTGTACGATCGTATCGGCTACCATGCTTACGAGCAAAGCCTCGACAAGCTGTTCGAAAAAAACAAGAAGTCCTGAGCCATCACAGGCTCCCGCCGGGCTCTTTATCAAGGCCAGAGCGGGTAGAAACCCATTCAGCAGCCAGCCTCGTGCTGGCTGCCCAGCAACCAGGAGACCTTTATGAGCAGTACTGAGAACACCCCGAGCACTGGCTTCAAGCCCAAGAAATCTGTTGCCCTGTCTGGCGTTGTTGCAGGTAATACCGCCTTGTGCACGGTCGGTCGCAGTGGCAATGATTTGCACTACCGCGGCTACGATATCTTGGACCTGGCCCAGGCTTGCGAATTTGAAGAAGTGGCCCATTTGCTGATTCACGGCAAATTACCCAACCGCGACGAACTGCGCGCCTACAAGCAAAAGCTCAAGCGTCTGCGCGGCTTGCCTCTGGCCCTGCAAAGTGCGCTGGAAACCCTGCCTGCCCATAGTCACCCCATGGACGTGATGCGCACGGCCGTCTCGGTGCTGGGTTGCGTCCTGCCTGAAAAAGACGACCACAATTTGCCCGACGCCCGCGACATCGCGGACCGCCTGATGGCTTGCCTGGGTTCGGCTCTGCTGTACTGGTACCACTACAGCCACAACGGCGAAATGATCGACGTACAGACCGACGATGACAGCATCGGCGCTCACTTCCTGCATCTGCTGCATGGCGAGAAGCCATCGGCCGAATGGGAACAGGCCATGCACGTATCGCTGAACCTGTACGCCGAGCACGAATTCAACGCCTCCACCTTCACCAGCCGCGTCATCGCCGGTACCGGTTCAGACTTCTACTCTGCAATTGCCGGTGCCATTGGCGCGCTGCGCGGCCCCAAGCACGGCGGTGCCAACGAAGTAGCCTTTGAAATTCAGAAGCGCTACGAGAACCCCGACCAGGCCGAAGAAGACATCCGTAAACGCGTGGAAAACAAAGAAGTCATTATTGGCTTCGGTCACCCCGTCTATACCATCTCCGACCCACGCAATGAAGTCATCAAATCGGTGGCCAAAGAGCTGGCCGAAGCGGACGGCAATACGCGCATGTACGAGATCGCCGAACGCCTGGAAAGCGTGATGTGGGAAGTGAAAAAAATGTTCCCCAACCTGGACTGGTTTTCGGCCGTGTCCTACCACACCATGGGTGTGCCAACCGCCATGTTCACGCCTCTGTTCGTGATCGCGCGTACGGCTGGCTGGGCGGCTCACGTCATTGAGCAGCGCGTGGACAACAAGATTATCCGTCCTACCGCCAACTATGTCGGCCCTGAAAACCAGAGCTTTGTGCCACTGGATCAGCGCCCATAAGTCACAGATCCTAGGCTATTATTCGCCTGTGATTTGACTCACGGCCCCGCCGCATTGTGCAGGCGGGGCCGTCTTGCTGGTGACTTAAATGCTCTCTGATTTCGTACGCTATGCCCTGCCCCTGGCCGGAACCCTGATGATTGCCTGTGCCCTGACCAGTCTGGTTTCGGGTGCGTATCTTTTGCTTTTTAATCTGCGCCGCAGCAACCAGGTATTGCGACATCCTTATCTGGACCAATACCCCTGGGAAAAGCTCACCTTCTCCCTGAAAGCAGGCGTGCTGCTGGATTATTTTCTGCGCCTGAACTTTCCCAAACGCCAAAGCTCGCTGTTTGGCAATGCCAACCGTCTGCTCAAGCATGTACAGCCCGAAGACGTTCCCATGGGCGTCAAATGGCCCCTGATGGGACTGTGGGGCGGCTGCTTTTTGGGCATGATCTGCATGCTGGCTGTTTGGATTCTGATTGCCCTGCACTCCAACCCCACTTGAAGGAGATTGCTATCACTACCGAGATCCACCACGACCCGCAAGCACGTCTGTTTTATTGCGACGTTGAGAACCTGCGCTGTGTTATCGAATACGAACTGGACGATGCCATCATGAGCATCACCCACACCCGCGTTCCGACCGAGCTGGAGGGCCGCGGTATCGCCGGGCAACTGACTCGCTTTGCGCTGGAAACGGCAAAAAACCAACAGTGGAAAGTACGTCCGCTGTGCAGCTATGCCGTGGTCTATTTCCGCCGTCACCCCGAGTACGCCGAGCTGCTTGCCTGAGCCTCCGCATCATTCAGCTTAATGTAAGTCTTATATAAGATATAAGACCATTGCTTCGCTGCCCGCTTCAAATTACAATTGGGCCAAGAAGCGATTTATTGCATTTCCATCTCAACCATTTATCCGATAGGCCCCTGCACTATGCTGAACACTTACCGCGAACATGTTGCCGAGCGCGCCGCTCAGGGCATTCCCCCGCTGCCTTTGTCGGCTCAGCAGACCGCCGAGCTGATCGAGCTCATCAAGAACCCGCCTGCTGGTGAAGAAGCTTTCCTGGTCGACTTGATCACTCACCGCGTCCCCGCTGGTGTGGATGATGCCGCCAAGGTCAAAGCCTCCTACCTGGCCGCCATCGCGCTGGGCACAGAATCCTGTGCTTTGATCAGCCGCGAGCGCGCCACTGAGCTGCTGGGAACCATGCTGGGTGGCTACAACATCAGCCCGCTGGTCGAACTGCTGGACTCGCCCGAACTGGGCCAGATCGCCGCCAACGGTCTGAAAAACACCCTGTTGATGTTCGACTCTTTCCACGACGTTCAGGAAAAAGCCGAAAAGGGCAACGCCTTTGCCAAAGAAGTCATGCAAAGCTGGGCTGACGGCGAGTGGTTCACCAGCCGCCCCGAAGTCCCTGAAAGCCTGACCGTTACCGTTTTCAAAGTCACTGGCGAGACCAACACGGACGACTTGTCCCCCGCCCCTGACGCCTGGAGCCGCCCGGATATTCCGCTGCACGCTCTGGCCATGCTGAAAAACCCACGCCCAGGTATCGAACCTGAAGAGCCCGGTAAGCAAGGCCCTGTCAGCTTCATCGAATCCCTGAAAGAAAAGGGCCACCTGGTTGCCTACGTGGGCGATGTGGTCGGTACCGGCTCTTCGCGTAAATCGGCTACCAACTCCGTGTTGTGGTTCACCGGTGAAGACATTCCTTTCGTTCCTAACAAGCGCTTTGGTGGCGTGTGTCTGGGCAGCAAGATTGCACCTATCTTCTACAACACCATGGAAGATGCGGGCGCACTGCCTATTGAACTGGACGTCTCCGAAATGGGCATGGGCGACGTGGTTGAACTGCGTCCCTACGAAGGCAAAGCCTTCAAAAATGGCCAGCTGATCTCCGAATTCCAGGTCAAGTCCGACGTGCTGTTTGATGAAGTACGCGCCGGTGGCCGTATTCCCCTGATCATTGGCCGTGGCCTGACCACCCGTGCTCGCGAAGCCCTGGGTCTGCCTCCCACCAAGTTGTTCCGCCTGCCACAAAGCCCTGTTGATTCCGGTAAAGGTTTCTCGCTGGCCCAGAAGATGGTTGGCCGCGCTTGCGGTTTGCCTGAAGGCGAAGGCGTACGTCCCGGCACTTACTGCGAACCTCGCATGACGACCGTTGGCAGCCAGGACACCACGGGCCCAATGACTCGCGACGAACTGAAAGACTTGGCTTGCCTGGGCTTCTCGTCTGATCTGGTCATGCAGTCCTTCTGCCACACTGCTGCCTATCCAAAACCTGTTGACGTTAAAACTCACCACGAACTGCCTGCTTTCATCAGCACACGCGGTGGTGTTTCCCTGCGTCCCGGCGACGGTATCATCCACTCCTGGCTAAACCGCATGTTGCTGCCCGATACCGTTGGTACCGGTGGCGACTCGCACACCCGTTTCCCTATTGGTATCAGCTTCCCCGCTGGTTCCGGTCTGGTGGCTTTTGCCGCTGCCACAGGTGTAATGCCTCTGGATATGCCCGAATCCGTTCTGGTGCGTTTCAAAGGCGAAATGCAAGCCGGCGTCACCCTGCGTGACCTGGTTAACGCCATCCCTCTGTACGCCATCAAGCAAGGTTTGCTGACCGTTGAAAAAGCCGGCAAGAAGAACATCTTCTCCGGTCGTATTCTGGAAATCGAAGGCCTGCCTAACCTGAAAATCGAACAGGCTTTCGAGCTGTCCGACGCTTCGGCCGAGCGTTCTGCCGCGGCATGTACCGTACGCCTGAACCAAGAGCCCATCATCGAATACCTGAACAGCAACATCACGCTGCTCAAGTGGATGATTGCCAATGGCTACGAAGACGAGCGCACGATTACTCGTCGTATCAAGGCCATGGAAGCCTGGTTGGCCAATCCTGAACTGCTCGAACCTGATGCAGATGCAGAGTACGCCGCTATTATTGACATCGATCTGGCTGAAATTCACGAGCCTATCGTGGCTTGCCCGAACGATCCTGACGACGTGAAAACCATGTCCGAAGTATCTGGCACCGTGATCGACGAAGTGTTTATCGGTAGCTGCATGACCAACATTGGTCACTTCCGTGCAGCCTCCAAGCTGCTGGAAGGCAAGCGCGACATTCCAACCCGTCTGTGGGTCGCTCCGCCGACCAAGATGGACCAGCAACAGTTGACTGAAGAAGGCCATTACGGCGTTCTGGGTGTCGCCGGTGCTCGTATGGAAATGCCCGGTTGCTCGCTGTGCATGGGTAACCAGGCACAGGTTCGCGAAGGCGCTACTGTCATGTCCACCAGTACCCGTAACTTCCCCAACCGTCTGGGCAAGAACACCAACGTGTTCCTGGGTTCGGCTGAACTGGCTGCCATTTGCTCGCGTCTGGGTCGCATCCCAACCCGCGAAGAGTACCTGGCCGATATGGGCGTTCTGCAAGCCAATAGCGAAGACATCTACCGCTACATGAACTTCGACCAAATCGAAGAGTTCAAAGAAATTGCCGACTCCGTAGGTCTGTAAGCCCTAGCGCTTGCAAATAACGCCTTCGTCGCTTTATGCGGCGAAGGCGTTTTTCTTTGCCCGTTTGAAATAACTCTCCCCAAAGGGGCATGCAAAAAGCGTCGATGTCAGGGGCCACCCGTAGTGATCAGTGCGCACATCTACGGCTACTTACTCGCGGGTATACCCCTACAGGTATTGTGGTTACTCCTTATGTACGGCTGGCGTTTGAATCGCATATAAAGCTGAAAGCAAACTGAAAGAAGACTGAAATAAAGCTGAAACAGCATCAGATTGCTGCAGTTTGCTCTCGAACGCTTACAGCCACTTCGGAGACACACCCCATGAGAAACAGGATCAAAAAAAGCACCGCGCCCCACGAACAAACTGGCGCTTCCCGGCGCAAGTTCCTGAGCGGTGCTGCAGCCGGCACCGCGGCTGCAGCAACGATGGGCTTTCCTGCCATCGCTCGCGCGCAGGGCCCCACCAACTTCCGATTCCAAAGCACCTGGCCCACTGTCGATATCTTCCACGAATTCGCCCTTGATTTCGCCAAAAAGGTCAACGACATGACCGGTGGCGACCTGAAAATCGAGGTCCTGCCTGCAGGGGCCGTCGTACCGGCCTTTGGCCTGCTTGATGCCGTCTCCAAGGGCACGCTGGACGGCGGTCACGGCGTACTGGGCTACAACTACGGCAAGCAGAACGCCTTGGCTCTATTTTCGTCGGGGCCAGCCTTTGGCATGGACGCCAATATGGTGCTGGCATGGCACAAATACGGCGGCGGCAAGGAGTTGCTGGCCAAGCTCTACGATGCCATCGGTGGCAATGTCGTCTCGTTCCTGACCGGCCCGATGCCCACTCAGCCGTTCGGCTGGTTCAAAAAACCCATCACCAAAACCGAAGACCTCAAGGGCCTGAAGTTCCGCACTAATGGCCTGGCTATCGACCTGTTCACCGAAATGGGCGCCGCTGTAAACGCATTGCCAGGTGGTGAAATCGTCCCTGCCCTGGATCGCGGACTGCTCGATGGTGCCGAATTCAACAACGCCGCATCGGATCGCGCCCTGGGCTTCCCGGACGTGTCAAAGGTTTGCATGCTGCAAAGCTTCCACCAGGCCTCGGAAACCTTCGAGATCATGTTCAATAAGGACAAGTACAACGCGCTGCCGACACAACTAAAGGCCATCGTTGACAACGCTGTCGAGGCCTCATCGGCCGACATGTCCTGGAAAGCGGTTGACCGTTACTCGCAGGACTACCAGCGTCTGCAAAAGGAAGACGGCGTCAAATTCTACAAAACACCCGACACCATCCTGCAACAACAGTTGATCGTGTGGGACCAGATCGTCGCCAAGAAAGCCGAGACCAACCCCCTGTTCAAGGAAATCGACGCATCGCAACGTGCGTTCGCGGCACGCGCCATGGCGTGGGACATGGATACCAACAACAACCGCCGTATGGCCTACAACCACTACTTCGGTCGCAAGGCTCCTCAAGCCAAGAGCTGACCCTCTAGCGGTAATCGCAGCACGTCATCCCATCCACCCGGATGTGGATGACGCCTCCTCCCCTACTCCAGGCCGGCCGCGCCCAATCCTGCAGCCGACACACATCAGACCCTTTCCGCGCTAGCAAGGTGAACTTACCATGCAGAAACTTCTGGTCTTCATCGACCGGTTCAATACGTGGATAGGCCAGTTGTTCGGCTGGCTAGTCCTGGCATTGACCCTGTTCGTTTCGTTCGAAGTCTTCTCGCGATACGTGTTGTCCAACCCACACGCCTGGGCCTTTGACATGATGAACATGCTGTACGGCGGCCTGTTCATGATGGCAGGTGCCTACACGCTCTCCAAGAACGGCCATGTCCGAGGGGATGTGCTGTACGGTTTTTTCCCGCCCCGCCTGCAAGCGGGCCTGGATCTGATCCTGTACATCTTGTTCTTCATTCCAGGGGTCGTCGCCATGTTCTGGGCCGGTTTCTACTTCGCCGCCGAGTCCTGGTCCATCATGGAGCACTCAAATATCACGGCGAATGGGCCACCCATCTATCCGTTTAAAGCCATCATCCCGCTGGCAGGTTTCTGCCTTCTGCTGCAAAGCTTCGTGGAGATGGTGTACTGCGTACGTTGCCTGCGAGACGGAAAATGGCCATCGCGCGACAAGGACGTTGAAGAAGTCGATGTAGACAAGCTCATGGATATGGTCGATGTCAAAAGCGACGATATTAAAAAGCTGGATGTCTTTGTGACTGAACACGGAAAGAAAGGGAGCCCAACATGAGAAAAGAAATCTGGTTCGGGCTCACCATACTGACCGGGATCGTCTTGAGCATCGCCATCTTCATGCCAGCCCCTGCCGACATGAGCAACGGCCACTTGGGCCTGCTGATGCTGGCCCTGATTGTCGTCACCATCATGCTGGGCTTTCCCACGGCCTTTACGCTGATGGGGATGGGAGTGATCTTCACCTGGTTCGCCTATCGAGACATGGGCACACAGCAAGCTATCCAGCAAACCCTGGACCTGATGGTCCTACGCACCTACGCCGTCATGACCAATGATGTGCTGATTGCGGTACCCCTGTTCATCTTCATGGGTTACCTGGTTGAGCGCGCCAACCTGATCCAGAGTCTATTCCAGGGCATGCACCTGGCCATGGCTAGAGTCCCGGGCTCCTTAGCTGTGGCCACCATTGTCACCTGCGCCATCTTTGCCACGGCCACGGGTATCGTGGGCGCCGTAGTGACACTGATGGGGTTACTGGCGATGCCAGCCATGTTGCGGGCGGGCTACAGCGTACAACTGACTGCCGGCTCCATCACCGCCGGGGGCTGCCTGGGTATCCTGCTGCCGCCCTCCGTGCTGCTGATCCTATACGGCGCCGTCGCTGGCGTCTCGGTCGTGAAGCTGTATGCCGGTGCCTTTTTCCCTGGCCTGATGCTGGCCGTCATGTACGTGCTGTACGTCATCATCCTGGCCAAGCTCAGACCCAGCGTCGCGCCGCCCCTGTCTCCAGAAGACCGGATCGTGCCGCTGCCGGAATTCGCAAAAGTCATCAAGGAGACCATCACGGACCGTGCCGTGCCCGGCCTGATTAGTGCGATGAAGGGACCTCGCAACATCAACGTCCCCATGCAACTACTGCTCAAGAACCTGGCGGTCGCCCTGCTGCCCGCTGTAATTTTCTTTGCAATCATGGGCTTTAGCTATCAATCGGTCACCGCACCCAAGACAGCCGAGCACTACGAGTTGCAGGAAATGGGCGGCGGTTTCAACGATTTCGGCAGCGACTACAGTGGCGGCGGACTGGCAGAACCTCCAGGCGCTGGCGGTTTGTCTGAACCTGAAGGCAGTGAGCCGCTCGCGGCGCTGGGTGCCAACGAACTGGACTCAGAGACCCCTACCGCGGAGACAGAAACCGCCGAAGAAGTCACTACGGCAGAGCGCCGAGCCGCGCCCATGACGTTCTGGATATTTCTGATCGTTGGCAGTCTGGCATTGCTGTGCTACTACGCAATGCTGAACTTCGCACGGCTGGAAATCTTCAAGATGCTGCTCAGCTCGTTCTTTCCGCTGACCATCCTAATTCTGGCCGTGCTGGGCAGTATCGTCATCGGTCTTTGCACCCCCACCGAAGCGGCGGCGATGGGGGCCTTAGGGGGCATCCTGCTGGCCTTCGCCTATCGCCGATTGAACTTCTCCATGGTGCGCGAATCGGTGTACCTCAGTGCCAAGACCAGTGCCATGGTCTGCTGGCTGTTTGTCGGCTCCAGTATTTTCTCGGCTGCCTTTGCCTTGCTAGGCGGCCAAGAACTGATTAATAACTGGGTGCTGTCAATGGATTTGACTCCCATCGAGTTCATGATCCTGGCGCAGATTGTCATTTTCCTGCTGGGCTGGCCACTGGAATGGACCGAGATCATTATTATCTTCATGCCCATTTTCCTGCCGCTGCTGGCCCACTACCAGATCGACCCGCTGTTCTTCGGTCTGCTGGTCGCCCTGAACCTGCAAACGGCATTCCTATCGCCGCCGGTCGCCATGTCGGCTTTCTACTTAAAGGGCGTCTCGCCACCCCATGTCACCCTGAACCAGATATTCCTGGGCATGATGCCATTCATGGGCATCCAGATCCTGGCTATCATCATCCTGTATATGTTCCCCGGCATTGGCCTCTGGCTGCCCAGCGTGCTGTACTAATCGCGGTTGGTAGCGCCGGATCGAAGCAGAAGCCGCCGCATTTCCGGATGCGGCGGTTTTTTCATTTCACGACCGCTCCTAGGGGGCTACCCTCATTCACACACCCGGGTCGTGGCAAAGGGTAAACTAGCTTGTCCCTATACCGGTTTTGTAAGTCCATGTCGCAACTCAATTCCAAACTGCTCGCCCAACAACCCAAAGAGATTCAGCGCCTGCTCAATTACACGGACGCGCTGGTCCGTTCCGGCTCGCAGATCGAAGATCGCTACTGGCAAGGGCTAACCGCTCAAACGCTGGACAAACTCTATAGCGGACGGCGCAACAGCATCGTCGAGCAAACCCTGGAGCTACTGGGCAGCGAGCAGCAAAGCCAGCATTACGAAATTCTGATGGAACTGGCCGAGTCCCACGCCGAATGCCAGCAAATCGAGCACGATGGCGTGCTGTACGACGCCCTGTTGTTCTCCGCGCCACTGACCGCCTGGACACGTTACCAATTGCCTCAAGGCACGCTCAAACCACAACAGCACCAAGAGCTGGAAAAGGCCTTGCGCGAAACCATTCTGGCCGAAGGCACGATGTGTACCCTGCTGCCCAATCTGGTCAATTACGACGAGATGCCCCAGACCTACCAGCAGACCTACGAATGGACTCGCAGCCTGACCGCGCAAGCCCTGGGCCGCAGCCAGGAAGCCGTCCCCCTGAATAAGCCGGAAGAAGCCAGCAGCCTGCTGGCCGATGCCCGCTTTCTGATTGGTGTCGCCCTGGCCCCCGTGGGGCAGCCCTTATTCCGTTGGCAACAAAATGCGGAGGCCCTGCAGACCGAACAGCTGCGCCTCGTAGAGCAATGGATAGAGCGCTACTCCGCCATCGTCACGCCCTTGTTTACTGGCTGCCAATTGCAGTTTCTAGCCCCTAACGCCTACTACGTGAACAATCGCGAATCAGACCGCGAAATCCGCCCGCTAGCCCTGAAAGCAGGCATCACCTGGTTGCAAACCGCCGTCAAACTATCACCTGATCACTTGCGTGCCGTCATCGTCGCTTGCGGTGAAGAACAGATCGAAGAATATCGCGTGGGTTTTAGTACCATCTCCTCGCCCACCGTCATCTATGGCTGTATCTGGCCAGTGTTAAGCCAGGAAGAGGCCGAATCCTCCTTCCATAGCGAAGACCACGTTGATATTCCTGATGTCATTGCCGCCCTGCTCAGCACCTTAGGCCTGATCCAGATTCAGCGCCTGCCCGGCCTGCATTCGACCGAGACCTGCGACGATTGCAATGCGCCTTTCTTCCCGGACATCAATGGCGAGATGCAGCACCCGGAACTGCCCGACGAAATCGATCTGGACCCCGTACAACTGCACTAAATTGAATACCGTCACTGCTTCCCAACCTATATCTATTGACCTGTTTTGCCGAGTTATCGACAATCTGGGTGATATAGGCGTGTGCTGGCGGCTGGCCCGCCAGCTGGCCGCCCAAGCAGAAGTGGCCCAGCTGCGCCTATGGGTTGACGATCTGCACAGCTTTGCCCGTATCCAGGCCGATGTACGCTGCGACCTGCAAAGCCAGCACGTGCAAGGTGTGCAGATCGAACACTGGCATCCGGACCGCCACGCTTACCCGCCCCCCTACCCTTTTATTATTGAAGCCTTCGCCTGCGAGCCTCCAGAGCCGATGACGCGACCGCTGAACGACGCGGAGCACGTCTGGATCAACCTGGATTATTTAAGCGCTGAACCTTGGGTGCAGGGCTGCCACGGCCTGCCCTCCCCACAAGCAAACGGCGCCAAAAAATATTTCTTTTTCCCGGGCTTTATCCCACAAACAGGGGGGCTCTTACGTGAGGCCGACCTGCTGACCCGCCGCGACGCCTTTCAACAGGACGACCAGGCTTACCAAGCCATGCTGAATCGCCTGGGGGTGGCACAGGAACACATACAAGCCCTGCTCAAGGGCGAGATGCAGCAAATGTTCCTGTTCTGCTACCCGGATGCACCGGTACTGACCCTGCCAGAAGTGCTATCCACACTTGAGCAGAAAACCCTGTTGCTGGTGCCCGAGTCCGTCGCTCTACGCATTCCGGAGCTAGCCCAAGGCCAGTTGCTGATCCAGCGCATCCCCGCCGTCGATCAAGCCGACTTTGATCCCCTGCTCTGGCGCAGTGCGCTAAATATTGTGCGTGGTGAAGACTCGCTGGTACGAGCCATCTGGGCCGGCCAGCCCATGTTGTGGCAACCCTACGTGCAAGAAGAGCAAGCCCATCTGGACAAGCTCCAAGCCTGGTTGGACACTGGAACCTTGCCCGAAGCTGCCCAGGCCCTGCATCTGGGCTGGAGCAGTGCCGATCAAGCCGGCTCCACCGCCGCACTGGCACGGTGCCTGGAACCCCAGGTGTTGCATCTATGGCAACAAGAAGCCCGTGCATACAGTGCAAAACTAGCCGAACAAGCCGATTTGGCCAACAGCTTGCTGAGTTTTTATACCCAAGTCGCCCGAAACCGCTAAAATAGCCGATTACTTCTTAAAAGCTCCCTGACACTGCGTTTGGCGGAGCCTGTCCCATTCGGAGTTTTTTTAATGAAAACCGCACAAGAACTGCGCGTTGGTAACGTCGCGATGGTCAATGGCGACCCTCTGGTCGTTCAGAAAACGGAATACAACAAATCCGGTCGCAACTCCGCCGTTGTCAAACTGAAGTTCAAGAACCTGCTGACCGGCTCGAACAGTGAAGCCGTGTATAAAGCTGACGAAAAACTTGAAGTTGTCCAGCTTGAAAAGCGCGAATGCACCTACTCCTACTTCGCTGACCCCATGTACGTTTTCATGGACGAAGAGTACAACCAGTACGAAATCGAAGCAGAGAGCATGGGCGACGCCCTGGACTACCTGGAAGAAAACATGACCGTTGAGGCTGTTTTCTACGAAGGTCGTGCTATCTCGGTTGAATTGCCCACCATCATCGTGCGCGAAATCACCTACACCGAACCTGCTGTGAAAGGCGATACTTCCGGTAAAGTCCTGAAGCCTGCCAAGATCAACACAGGTAAAGAAATCAGCGTGCCTTTGTTCTGCAATATCGGCGACAAGATCGAAATCGACACACGCACTGACGAATACCGTAGCCGCGTGATGTAAGTAAGACGCTGTGTAGCCCAGTGCTGCACACGCAAAAAAAGGGGCTGTCTTTACAGCCCCTTTTTCCTGCCTGCTCGATTCAGCACATAAATCTCAGGCCAGCAAACCGGTGTTCACAAAACCACCGTCCACGCTGATAATCTGCCCCGTCATATATGCCGTTTTTTCTGTATCCAGCAAAAAACAGATCGCCTGCGCCACTTCACGCGGTGTGCCATAGCGATGCATGGGTACGGCAGACTTCCAGGTTTCCTGCACCTGTTCCGTATGCACCTGCATGGCCAATGGCGTCATGATGGGACCGGGACACACACAGTTCACCCGTATCCCTTCCTGAGCCAACTCATTGGCCATTACCTGCGTCAGATTGATCAAACCCGCCTTGGTGATGCCATACGCTGCACGCCCTCGGTTGCCTACCAGACCGGATACCGAGGAAATATGCACAATCGCGCCCTGCTTGTGCGCACGCATCAGCAAGGCCGCTTCCCGACTGATACTGAAAGCCGCCAGCACATTCACCTCGAAGGTCGCTCGTAGCAAGGCAGAGTCCGTATCCAGAAACGTCACGTCCCGCCCGAACCCGGCGGAATTCACCAGCCCGCCTACGGGACGTTGTGCGTGATAGTGTTGCAGCAAAGGGCCAATGCGTACCTCGTCGGTAATATCCAGCAGCTCGGCGGCTAGATGATCACCATAGTGCTTGAACTGCTCCCTCAAAGCCGCCAATTTCTCGGCGTTATTGTCCAGAGCCAGCACATACGCGCCCTGCTCCAGCAACAGCTCAACGGTTGCCTGCCCAATGCCTGACGCCGCCCCCGTCACGACCATCCAGGAATTTTGCATCAGGCTGCCTCCAGAACCATTTCAAAGGTGACTAGAACCGAATTCACCTCCGGCTTCAAACGACCACGATGCACACCGTGCTGGTAATCAATAATGATCACATCCACCTGCACTTGCTGATCGGCGGGCAGGCTGAGATCAATTCGCCCTTCCTCGATCAGGACTTCAGTGACGAAGGGCTCAACCACAAGCTCCGGTTCCAGAATCGCCCCCACCAGACTCCCGACGCCACCACGAATATCAGCACGCGTCAGACCCAGTTCCCGGCAAATATCTCGCAAGACAGCCGAGATGTTCTGATTCGGAGCCAAGGTCACGATCCAGCTTTTGGGGCTTTCGGGCTGAGCCTGGGCCGGCAGCAGCTCAGGCCTGGCCACCGGCGTGAACAAGCTGAAATTCGTCTCTGGACACGGCACAGTCTCAAACGCAGCCCCACGCACATAGGTAATGTCCAGTTCCGGCGAGCCACCCAAAATAGTTTGATCCGGCAGAATATGCCCAGCCTGCAATAGCCCTTTTGCATCGCGCCAGGCAGCATGGCAATGCAACCAGAGTTCGCCTTCACGATTACGCCCCAGGGTCACACTGGCCTGCTCAATCTGCACCGGGCCGGGGTGGGTGTAATGCTGGCTGTAGTACACCGAATGCTCGGGCGATGAAGACAGCGCTGGCATCACATAATGCAGATCCGCAAATTGCCCGCCCTTGAAACGCCCGACCGCGCTGTACAAATCATGTGTCTCTCCCGCGAGCCGAAAGGCATCCAGCAAGGAATGCCCAGCCCGCAAGGTCTGTACATAGCTGTCCGTCTGGCAAGAGGCAAGCATATACGGCTGCGCACGCCTGGTTCCAGGATGCTTGACCTCTCTTAGCATGGTGTCTCCTGCGCCAACTGAGGCAGAGATTTCAGCAGTTCCTCTTTCACCATACGCTTGGGAACCTTGCCGTAGCCAGACTTGGGCAGAGCATCCCAGAACTGGATGTACTTGGGCATCTTGTAGCGGGCGATGCGGTCTGTGAGCCAGGTACGCAGCTCTGCCTCAGTCAAAGCCGCGCCTTCTTTCAATACACAAACCGCTACCCCAACTTCGCCCCACTGGCGATCCGGCACACCCACTACCGCCACCTCGGTAATCGCGCCATGCAGCAGAATGTATTCTTCGATCTCGCGCGGGTAGATATTGGAACCGCCGGAAATGTACATATCCGAAGCTCGGCCGGTCAGATACACATAGCCGCGCTCGTCCATATGGCCGATATCGCCCGTGCGAAACCAGCCATTGCGGAAGGACTCGGTATTGGCCTTGGGATTGTTGTAGTAGCCCGCGAACACGGCTGGGCCAATCACGCAGACTTCCCCGGTTTCACCATACGTTACTTCCCGGCCCTGCTCATCCTGAATGGACACTTGCATACCGGTACGCTCGTAACCACAGCTGGCAGGATGACTGATGCTGCCATCAGCGTCCTGGTGATCAAAAGGTGGCAGTACGGTGATATTGCCCGTCACCTCGCCCAGGCCGTAGTACTGCACCAGCACAGGGCCGAACTTTTCCAACGCCAGACGTAGATCCGCCTCGTACATGGGCGCACCAGCATAAATCACATGGCGCAGGCTGGAGTGATCGTACTGATCGATATGCGGGCACTCGGCCAGCAATTTCAAAATCGTTGGCACCGTGAACAAGGTGCTGAGCTTGTACTTTTCGATCAAGGCAAAGGCTTGCTCGGTACTGAAACTGTCGCCCGGCAAGAGTACAGTTTTCGCACCACGCAACACAAGATTCAACTGATGCACGCCCGCCCCATGCGATAAGGGAGCCAATACCAGACCACCATCTTCACACCGCGTTCCCGGTAAGAGATCGGCTAAGTGATTCGTCAGAACAAACGCCATCTGCCCATGCGTTAACACGGCTGCTTTGGGTTTGCCCGTCGTCCCGGACGTAAACAGCAACCAGCAAGGGCTGTTGGAAAACACATCCTGATTGGGAGTGTGAGCACCGCTATGCTGCTCCAACAAATCCCGTACCAGCGGACGCGAATCCTTGGGCTCTGGCGTGCCGCGTAACCACATCAAATCCATATCCGGGAAATGCTGGGTGACGGTTTCTGCATGCTCAGGAAAATCTGTCTGACACAGAAACACCGTGCTGCCGGAGACTTCCACCATATGCAGCAACTCTTCCGGTTTGACGCGGAAGTTGGTTGGCACCCAAATCGCCCCCAGACGGAAGGCGGCGAACATGGAGAGGAACATCTCATTGCTATTTTTGGAGTGCACCAAAATAGCACTGCCAGCCTGCACGCCACGGGCCTTCAGGCCCGCCGCCAACGCTGACACCTGCGCGTCCAGCTCCTTCCAGCTCCAGCTTTCCTCGCCCCAGATCAGCGCAGGCTGATCCGGCAAGCGGCGAGCATTCTGAGTCAGCAGATGCGACAAATTCATGGCCCGATTCGACATGGGCTGTACCACGGCGTTTGTCATCATTTCAAGCGTTCCAGAATCGAGACATAGTTAGCCACCGCTGCACCACCCATATTGAAGATGCCCGCCAGCTCGGCCTGCGGCAATTGCATATCACCGGCCTCCTGAGCCAGTTGCATGGCAGCCATGACGTGCATGGAGACACCGGTTGCACCCAAAGGATGACCGCGTGCCTTCAAGCCACCAGACACGTTCACAGGCAGTTGCCCATCTTTACGGGTGCGACCTTCCAGAATCACCTTCCAGCCCTCGCCACGCGGGGCCAGGCCCATGGCTTCGTACTCCAGCATTTCAGCCGTGGTAAAGCAGTCGTGAGTTTCCACCAGATCCAGATCCAGAATACCCACACCGGCCTTGGACAAAGCCTGTTGCCAGGCACGATGCGCCCCTTCAAACGCAATCGGGTCGCGACGCGACAAAGGCATGAAATCATTCACCTGCACACGGGAACGGAAGCGAATTGCGCGGCGCAAGGCACGGGCAGTTTCTTCGTCGGCCAGAATCAGGGCAGCAGCGCCGTCAGACACCATGGAGCAGTCGGTACGGCGCAGCGGACCAGCAACCAAAGGATTCTTTTCCGAAACCTGATCGCAGAACTCCAGACCCAGATCACGGCGAACATGGGCATAAGGATTAGCCAAGGCATTGATGTGGTTCTTGGCAGCAATCTGCGCCAGGGAATGACTGTGATCGCCATACCGATCAAAATACGCCTGGGTGATCTGACCAAAGATTCCCGCAAACCCCAGAGGATTGTCCTCTTCCTTTCGGTAGCAACCGGAGCTAAGAATTTCAGGGATGCGGGTAGGCGGCACACCTGTCATTTTTTCTGCCCCGATGGCAATACCAATGCGGGCACGGCCACTTTCAATGGCATCCATCACGCTATGGATGGCAGCACTGCCCGTGGCGCACGCATTTTCCACGTGCACAGCAGGCGTAAAACGCAGATCCGGCTGATGCAGGGACAGCAATCCGGCCTCAAAGCCTTGAGGATTCAAGCCATTGTTATAGACACCCACGGCAGCAAAGTCGATATCGCTGGCCTGTATGCCCGCGTGCGCAATCGAATCCCTGACCACGGCTTGAATCAATTCTTCAATGTCGATGTTATCCAGCTTTCCAAACGGGGTATGTGCCCATCCCACAATACATGCGTGTCCAGACATAGTTTTCCTTGAACGTAAAAATTTGATCAATGAATCACTCACCCCTGAAAAGCCAAAACGGCACCTCAAGGGCCAGTAACTTGCTCCCCAATCTTCATGGACTCGATGACGGCTTTTTCTTCCATCAACAGCGCCACCAACTCTTCATGTCGCTTATTGCGCAAACGGCTCTCTACACTGGCAATCGCCAGAGAAGCAGGCATACCACTGGTGGGATGAGACACACACACCGCCACCCCCCAAGAGCCCTCAAAAATAAAACCGCGGTTAAAGGCATAGCCTTGTTCACGAGTCTCGGCCACCAGATCCCACAGAATGTCGGTGCTCAGTTGCGGGTAATGGCGCAAACGTTCCGCATTCGCCTCCAAGGCCTCACCAATCTGCTCATCGCTCATGGCAGCCAGAAATGCGATCCCGCTGGCCCCGCACCCCAAGGGGTGACGGTCCCCCGGTTGCAGCACATGCGAACGCAAGGGGTGATGCCCTTCCTCGCGCGACAGACACACGGTTTCATAGTCACGCCGCACGCTCAGCAAGGCACTGTCACCCGACACCTTGGCAATGCGCGCCAAGCTGCGTTCGGCAATGCGCTGAATACCAAAACGATGCGCTGCCATCAGCCCTAGGGAATAAATCTCCGGGCCGGGGAAATACTTGCGCGATACCGGGTCCTGCTCGATCAAGCCATTCCCCATCAAAGCCAGCAAAAGGCGACGGGTGGTGGGCTTGGTCAGCTCAACCTTTTTCACGACATCACTCAAGCCTATACCCTGGTTACGAAGACCAACGACCACCTGCATAACGTGCACGGCTCTATCCAGGGTTTGACTGGCAGAAATCGACTCTGGGCTCTCTTTGGAATCCATTTTTCACACTCTTTATAATATAGGTCCGTATATTGGACCATTTAGTGATTCAGATTGGAATACATGAACTGCCCTTTAGCTAAGCATTTTGGGCAGTATATTAAATATTTACGTAAATCTCGTAGGTAAAAATACTAGGTTGTCCTAACTTACGGCCTGTCTTGTAATGCGGAAGGTCAGCTTACATAAATCTATAGGTCCATTAAATGGACCCCACGGGAGATTAAAAAATGAAGCGTCGCGCATTTCTGAAAACAGTCGCTGCCAGTAGCGCCCTACCTTGGGCATTGAGCTTTTCCAAATCCGCCCAGGCAGCCGAGTTCGAGTATCGCATTGCTCATAGCGTGCCTACCCATCACCCCCTGCATATCCGCCTGGTTGAAGCCGCAGACCGTATTCGGGAACAAACAAACGGGCGCTTTGACCTACGCATTTTCCCCTCAGACCAATTAGGTTCGCAGACCGATGTGATGAGCCAAATCCGCTCAGGTGCTATTGATTTCCTATGCCTGTCCGGCGTAGTGCTCTCCACCCTGGTCCCCTCCAGCGCCATTAGCGGCTTAGGCTTTGCGTTCAAAGACTACGACCAAGTCTGGAAAGCCATGGACGGCGGTCTGGGCGAATTTATTCGCGCCGAGATCGCTAAAACCCGCTCGCTGTTCGCCTTTGAAAAAATCTGGGACAACGGCTACCGCCAGATCACCAGCTCGGGCCGCGCCGCCGCCACGCCCGCTGACATCAGCGGCATGAAGATCCGCGTTCCGCCCTCCTCCATGTGGACCTCGCTGTTCAGCTCCCTAGGCGCCGCTCCGGCCACCATCAACGCCAACGAGCTGTACTCCTCCTTGCAGACCAAAATTGTGGATGCCCAGGAGAACCCGCTGGCCGTGATTTCCACCCTGAAGCTATATGAGGTGCAGCAGTACTGCGCCATGACCAACCATATGTGGGACGGTTTCTGGCTGCTAGCCAACCGCCGCAACTTCGACGGTCTACCGGAAGACATTCAGGAAATCGTGCGCAAGAACCTGAACCAGAGCGCCGTGCAGGAACGTGCCGACTTGCTGTCCCTGTCCGAGCAACTACAAAGCGATCTGGAAGGCAAAGGCATGCAATTTGTTCAGGCTGATACCACCGCCTTCAAGCAGCGTCTGATTGATGCCGGTTTCTATGCTGAATGGAAGAAGAAATTCCCGGCAGCAGGCTGGGAGCAATTGGAATCGGTGGTCGGAAGTTTATAAGTTAAGGGCACAGCACAATGACAAATGACAGTCAGAACCTGCAGATACAGGAACGGCCATCACTGTGGCAGAAATTTGAAACTTGCTTGTTTAAAGCGACGGCCTTTATCAGTGCGATTTTGCTGGCCTTAGTCATTGTTCTTTTGCTCTCGGGCGTGGTGTCGCGCTATGTATTCCACTCCCCACTGACCTGGTCCGACGAGCTGGGCGGCATTCTTTTCCTGTGGCTGACCACCTTTGGGGCTGCCCTGGCGACTTATCGCTTTTCCCATATGCGCATGACCGCCGTGGTCTCGCGCCTGGGTAGCGAATGGGAGCCCTTTTTTACCGCTTTTGCCATCACGGCCACCACGCTGTTCTTCGCCCTGATCCTGTATCCGGCGATTGATTTTGCGATGGAAGAGGCCTTCATCACCACCTCTGCCCTAGAAATCCCCAACGCTTGGCGTGCCTCGGCCCTGCCGGTGGGTTTTGGGCTAGCGCTGATCTTTGGTCTGGGCAAGATGGCGGAAGTCATACGCCGACCTAAAGCAATTTGGGCCGTCTTGAGTGTATTTGCTCTGGCTTTAGTGGTCTGGATGATCAAACCCTACCTACAAGGGCTGGGCTACCTGAATCTGGTAATTTTCTTTGTACTGATTGTGGGTGTCAGCGTACTAGCCAGCGTACCTATTGCTTTTACCTTTGCACTGGCCACACTGGGCTATCTGGCCCTGACCACCCGCGTTCCCGTGATGACCCTGGTTGGTCGCATGGACGAAGGCATGTCGCACCTGATGCTGCTAGCCATCCCCACCTTTATTTTCCTGGGCCTGTTGCTAGAGATGACCGGTATGGCACGCGCCATGGTGCAGTTTCTGGCCAGCCTCCTGGGTCACGTCAAAGGTGGACTGTCTTATGTATTGATTGGCGCCATGTATCTGGTGTCCGGTATCTCTGGCTCCAAAGCCGCTGATATGGCCGCCATCGCCCCGGCCCTGTTCCCGGAAATGACCAAGCGCGGCGCCAAAGAAGGCGAACTGGTCGCCCTGCTATCCGCAACTGGCGCACAAACAGAAACCATCCCACCGTCTATTGTGCTGATCACGATTGGCTCGGTTGCCAGTGTCTCTATCGCTGCTCTGTTTACCGGCGGCATGTTGCCTGCGCTGGTGCTGGGTATCGGCCTGTGTGTGGTCGTAGGCTGGCGCAATCGCCACGAGGACCTGTCCAACATTCAGCGCACACCCGCCAAAGAAGCCCTGAAGCTTTTTCTGATCGCCCTGCCTGCACTGGCCCTGCCCTTCGTCATCCGTGCTGCCGTTGTTAAAGGCGTGGCCACGGCAACCGAAGTCTCCACCATCGGCATCGTCTACGCCATGATCGCGGGCCTGGTGATCTACCGCCAATTCGACTGGCGCAAGCTCTACCCCATGCTGGTGGATACCGCTGTGCTGTCGGGAGCCATCCTGATCATCATCGGCGCCGCGTCCGGCATGGCCTGGGCCTTGACCCAATCTGGCTTCTCCCGCGAGCTGGCCCAATTCATGCAAACCCTGCCCGGAGGCCGCACTGGCTTTCTAATCGTATCGGTGATTGCCTTCATTGTCCTGGGCAGCCTGCTCGAAGGCATCCCCGCCATTGTGCTCTTCGGTCCACTGCTCTTCCCGATAGCCCGGGTCATGGAAGTGCACGACGTGCACTACGCCATGATCGTGATTCTCTCCATGGGTCTGGGCCTGTTCGCACCACCATTCGGCGTCGGTTACTACACCGCCTGCGCCATCGCCCGAGTTAATCCGGATGAAGGCATCCGACCTATCTGGGGCTACATGCTGGCCCTGCTGATTGGCCTGGTCTTTGTAGTCGCCTTCCCCTGGATTTCGATTGGTTTTCTGTAAGAGATATGGCTATGACACAGCAGCACAACTCCGCCGTTTTTACGCAAAGCTTACAAGGCAAAACAGTATTGATTTTTGGGGCGGGTGCGCCGCTGGAGGATTGGAATAACGGCAAAGCGGCGGCAGTGGCGTATGCCAGCGCTGGGGCACAGGTAGTTTGTGTGGATAAGGATCTGGCGGCGGCTAAACGCAGTGCGGATCATATTCTTGGGGAAGGTGGAGAAGCGCTGGCTTTGGAGGCGGATGTTTGTGATACCGAAACGGTGGAACGAACAGTCGCTTTAGCTATCGAACATTTCGGGAAAATCGACGTCCTGCATAACAACGTAGGCATTGCGCCTGCGGGTGGGCCATTGGATATCGACGATGCTCTATTTCAAAAGACCATGGATATTAATGTCGGATCTATTCTTCGAACCACCCGCGCTGTATTGCCGCACTTCCTGAAACAAGGCTCAGGGGTGATTACTAATATATCTTCCCTGGCTTCAATCCGTTGGAGTGGCTACTCTTACTTCGCCTATTACGCGTCTAAGGCGGCGCTGAATCAGGCTACCGTTGCTACGGCATTGGAGTTTGCTGATAAAGGAATACGGGCGAATGCCATTTTGCCAGGGGTGATTGATACGCCACTGGTTTATCAGCAGATTGCGGCTCAGTATGATTCGGTTGAACATATCAAGGAGCAGAGGGCTAATGCGGTGCCAATGAAGAGGACAGGGACGCCGTGGGATATTGCGAATGCAGCGGTGTTTTTGGCTTCGGATGCGGCGGGGTTTATTACAGGAGTTTGTCTGCCGGTGGATGGGGGGCACTCTTGTGCTATGCCGGGGATGAGGTGACGATTAATTCCGAGTGATAGACATACTTCACAACAGTCTGCAATCGGCCACAAGCGGACGTTGATTGGGAGAGGTCAGATCGGTGACAATCTAAGCCTGCCCATGTTTACACGATGGAGACCCATGAGCATCATTCAGATACGTCGAGTGACTCCCACTGACGCCGCCGACTTAATTGCCGCTAACTTAGCAAATCAAGACTACCACTTGCCTTGGGTCACACCCTTTACGGATAAGGCGGGATTCGATAATTGGTTTTCCCGTGGCCTCACTGGACCGAACGTCGGTCTCATTGCGCGAGAAGTGGCATCTAAGAAAGTTATTGGCGTAGTAAACATTAACGAGATAGTCGCAGGGGCTTTTCAGAGTGCATATCTCGGGTACTACGGGATGCAGGATTTCGCCCGAACCGGGTTGATGACTCAGGTGCTACGAGCGGCTGTGGACTATGCTTTCAGCGAACTGGGCTTGCATCGGCTGGAGGCGAACATCCAACCTGGGAATGCAGCTTCGATCGCACTTGTGCGTCGGGTGGGTTTCAAATATGAAGGCTTTTCGCCAAGCTATCTCTGCATAAACGGCGAATGGCGAGACCATGAGCGTTGGGCTTTGCTTGCCGATCTGTACAAATAGGTGAGCTTCCCCTCTGCGTAAAGCCGACAGGCGGCTTCGGGTCGAAAGCAGTCATACCCAATACGACTCCTCGTCATCCAGCAAGCAGAAAAGGAAGGGCTTTCAGCCCTTCCTCTCTACCTCACCCCAAACGCCTCCTCAAAAATCCCCATAATGGTCTTCTTATCTGTCTGAATCGGATTAGTTGCCCCACAGACATCCTTGAGCGCGTTATCCGCCAGAACCGGGAAATCCTCTCGCTTCACGCCCAGTTCTTCCAGCGACTTCGGAATCCCCACAATATCCGCCAGCTTTTTAATCGCTGCGATAACATCCAGGCCTTTCAAATCTGCATTGTTATCCGATAGCAGCTTGCCGATTTCATTCAGACGTTCCCCCGCCACCTGCATATTGAAAGCCTGCACATGTGGCAGCAGCAGTGCATTACAGACTCCATGTGGCAGATCGTAGAAACCGCCTAGCTGGTGCGCCATCGCGTGTACATAACCCAGCGACGCATTATTGAATGCCATCCCTGCCAGGAACTGCGCATAGGCCATTTGTTCACGAGCTTTCTTGTTATGTGGCTCACGCACTGCGACGGGCAGATATTTGGCGACCAGCTCTACCACTTTCACCGCACAGGCGTCGGTGATGGGGGTGGCGATTGTGGAGACGTAGGCTTCGACGGCGTGAGTCAGTGCATCCATGCCAGTTGCAGCGGTTAACGATGCAGGCATGCCTTCCATCAGGTCGGAATCGTTCACTGACAGGAAGGGTGTGATGTGGCGGTCGATGATTGCCATTTTTACGTGGCGGGTTTCGTCGGTGATGATGGTGAAACGTGTCATCTCTGACGCTGTGCCTGCTGTGGTGTTGATTGCCAGCAGTGGCAGTTGCGGCTTGGCGGATTTATCTACGCCTTCGTAGTCAGCAATCTTGCCGCCGTTGCTGGCGACCAGGGCGACACCTTTGGCACAGTCATGCGACGAACCGCCACCCAGGGATACGATCAGGTCTGCGCCGTGCGCTTTCAAGGCATCCAGGCCTGCATTGACGTTGCCGACCGTAGGATTAGGCTGCACCTTATCAAAAATCGCGGTATTGATACCTTGCGCAATCAGCTTGTCAGCCACCAGTTTCGCCATACCCAGCTTGGCCAGATCGGCATCAGTAATGATCAGAGCTTTTTTGAAACCCATTTTCCCGACAATCGGCATGGCCTGATCCAGCGCGCCGGGACCCAGGATATTGTGCGAAGGGATAAAGAATTCCGAGACTGTCATTGTGCGTATTCCTTATTGATGATCGAAGAGATTCCTTGCGGCCCTCTGGGATAAACACATAGCAAGCGCGCAAGAAGGGCATCCCCCCATATTGCATGGGGGGAGGTCTGACTACACTACGAATAGATCAAAGGATCAGAAGAAGCCCAGGGCGTTCGGGCTGTAGCTGACCAGCAAGCATTTCGTTTGCTGGTAGTTATTGAGGGCCATCTTGTGGGTTTCGCGGCCGATGCCGGATTGCTTGTAGCCACCGAAGGCGGCGTGAGCGGGATACAGGTGATAGCAGTTGGTCCAAACGCGGCCAGCTTCAACGCCACGGCCTACGCGGTAGGCACGCGAGCCGTCGCGGCTCCAGACGCCAGCACCCAGACCAAACTCGGTGTCGTTGGCGATGGCGATGGCTTCTTCTTCGTCCTTGAAGGTGGTCACAGCGGCCACCGGTCCGAAGATTTCTTCCTGGAAGGTACGCATGCTGTTTTTACCCAGCAGCATGGTGGGGCTGATGTAAAAACCATCGTCCAGGCCTTTACCCAGTCGATTGCGCTCACCACCAACCAGGCGTTGGGCGCCCTCTTCACGGCCCAGATCGATATAACCCAGGATGCGTTCCATTTGTTTCTCGGAGACTTGTGCGCCAACCATGGTTCCAGCGTCCAGCGGATTGCCCGCTTGAATGCGTTTGACGCGCTCTACGGCACGCTCGATAAAGCGTTCGTAAATGGATTCCTGAATCAGGATGCGTGATGGGCATGTGCAGATCTCGCCTTGGTTCAGGGCGAACATGCTCAGACCTTCCAGGGCTTTGTCCAGGAAGGCGTCATCAGCCTGCATGACGTCTTCAAAGAAGATGTTGGGGCTCTTGCCACCTAGTTCTACCGTGGCAGGAATCAGGCGATCAGCCGCCGCGTGCAGAATTTCTCGACCAACTGGCGTGGAGCCGGTGAAGGCGATTTTGGCGATACGCTTGGAGTTGGCCAGGGCATGGCCTGCTTCTTTTCCGTAGCCGGTGACGACGTTCAGAACGCCTGCAGGTAGCAAGTCGCCAATGATTTCCATCAGCAAAAGGATGGACGCGGGGGTTTGCTCGGCGGGCTTCAGGACGATGGGGCAACCGGCAGCCAAGGCTGGGGCCAGTTTCCAGGCGGCCATCAGCAATGGGAAATTCCAAGGGATGATCTGGCCAACCACGCCGATAGGCTCATGGAAGTGGTAGGCGACAGTGGTACCGTCGATATCCGAAAGGCTGCCTTCCTGAGCGCGCAGGCAACCGGCAAAGTAACGGAAATGGTCGACAGCCAAGGGCAAGTCAGCAGCACGGGTTTCACGGATAGGTTTACCGTTGTCGATAGTTTCGGCTACAGCCAGACGTTCCAGGTTTTGCTCGATACGGTCTGCAATGCGCAGCAAGACAGCAGAGCGTTCGGCAGGTGACGTATTCGCCCACTGCTTGCGTACTTTGTGCGCGGCGTCCAAGGCCAAGTCGATATCAGCCGCACCCGAACGCGCCACCTGGCAAAACACCTGGCCTGTCACTGGCGAGACGTTATCAAAATACTCGCCTTCAACCGGCGGTACCCAGCGGCCACCAATATAGTTGTCGTAACGGGATTTGAAGGGGAACTCCAGATCCAGGCCCATGGATTTGAGATCGGACAGATTCATGATGTCTCCTTATTGATTTAGTTAAGTGTCACAAGACGCGCACCGTAGAGAAAGGTTAGGGGTGCCTTTATCCTGTTTTAACTAAAGCAAATAACGTGCCAAACTAAGTAGCGATTGTCCCGACTCGCTCCTGGGCTTGCCCGCCTCCATAATGGAACGACCTCCAGTCGCAGGCTGCGACAGCTACTGTCGCAAAACGCGTGCACTGTCGCAGGATGCGACACCCTTCCCGGAGCACTCTGATGACATCTTTACCTTCGTTTTGCCCGCAAACCAACGAAACCATGTGGCGTCAGTCCTGGGAGCGCTGTCAGACGATGGAGTCGGAGCTAAGCGCCGCGCCTAGAGACATGAGTCAGGGCGCACTGCGACAGTTATTGGAACAGCAGCACCACTTGATGCACCACTCCTCTGCAGCCGTTCAGGATTTGGCCGCGCTGGTACATCCGCATCGCAGCCTAGTTTTATTGTGCGATGCACAAGGCACGGTGTTGCAACAGGCGGGCGACCCGCATTTTTTACAGCGGGCTGAGCAGGTAGCCTTACGGGCTGGTGTCAGTTGGGCGGAGAATCATCGCGGCACGAATGCAATTGGTACCGCCCTGGTTTGCGCGCAGCCCATCAAGATTCATGGTAGCCAGCATTACCTGCCGGATAACCGGATTTTGAGCTGCCATGCCGCCCCCATCTACGACCCGTATGGTCAGATTATCGGTGTGCTGGATATTTCCGGGCCGTCGGAGCTGGAGCATCATTACGCTCTGGACTTGGCACAGCTATACGCTCGTCAGATCAGCCGTCAGATGCTGGAATCCCTGTGCACACCGACGCGTCGTCTTTTGCATCTGCATACTGACCCTGGCCTGCTCAATAGCGCTTTTAGCGGTCGTCTGGTGTTGGAGGACGACATGATTGTGGCCGCCGACGAACTGGCGGCTCATTTATTGCGGCAGGATTGGCAGGAGCTGCCGGGTCAGGATCTGAATTCAGTATTGGATCAAGCCAAAAACACCAGTCGGCCAGTGACGCTGCACCTAAGCACGGCGACAAAAACTCGCCCCCCTGTCCGTCCCGTTCAAACTCAAAGCGTTACGGCAGATACCCCGCAGCTTTCTCCTCAACAAGAAAATGCACTAGAACCGGCGGTACGAGCCATGCAAATGGGCTTGTCTATCTTGCTAAGCGGCCCCAGCGGCTCGGGTAAGGAACGGATGGCACGTGAACTGCATCGCCGCCACAAGACTCAGTCCGGCCCTTTTGTGGCCATTAACTGCGCTGCACTGCCCGAAAGTCTGATTGAAGCTGAGTTGTTTGGTTATGAGGCGGGCGCGTTTACCGGCGCGCGTCGTCAGGGCTATGCCGGTAAATTGCGTCAAGCTCATGGTGGCGTGCTGTTTTTGGATGAGATTGGCGATATGCCAGTAGGTCTGCAAAGCCGCTTGCTGCGGGTTCTGCAAGAGCGTGAAGTGCAGGCACTGGGATCAGAACGTACGCACAGGCTGGACTTCCAGCTGATCAGCGCCAGTCATCAACCTTTAGAAACCTTGGTATGCGATGGGCGATTCCGGGCTGACTTATATTTCCGGCTGCAAGATTACATCTGCAAGGTGCCCAGCCTGCGTGAACGTGCAGACCTGGGCGACTATATTTCCAAAGAGCTGACTGTACTGGCCCAAGGTCAGGCTGCGCCCCAGCTACATCCAGAAGCCCTACAGCGGCTGCAAGACTATGACTGGCCCGGCAACTATCGCCAACTGCGCTCGGTACTTTTGCAAATCATTGTGCAGGATACCCCCGGGCGTCTCTGGCGGGCGCAAGATCTGCCTGCCCTGCCGTGTCTACGCTCTGAACATAACTCCATGATGGCTCCGACTCTTGCGCCGGACAGCGCGAATCGCGTAATCAGCAACTACACCGCTATTTCTGCTGTCCCCGGCACTATTCCCAAGGCACAAACCTTGAAGGAACAGGAATACGCGGCCGTGCAGCAGGCCTTGGAACAGCATCAGGGGAATATTTCACAAGCAGCGCGTGCCTTGGGCTTGCATCGCAGCACTTTGCATCGGCGGCTGAAAGAAATGACGCAGCTAATTACTGCAGGCGATCATCATCCAGAAAGTCAGGAATCGGCATGGCAATAATGCCGTCTTCAGCCAGATCCTGATATTCCTGCACAGTAGCCTGACCGCGTATGGCTCGCGGCTCACTATCACCTTCGTGCATGCGACGCGCTTCCTGAGCAAACTGGGTGCCCACATTGTCCGACTTGCGAATGACCGAGCGCAGTTCTTGTAAAAGCTGGCCTTGAATCGCCCGCATTTGCTCTTCGGTCGGCATGGTTGAAGGCAGGGGCGCTGGCACTGGGGCACTACTGACAGGTGCGCTGATGCTTTCTTGAGCACCCACATTGATACGCGGAGCCGAGAGCTTGCGTTTGACCTGATGGCTGTCGCAGACGGGGCAACACAATAGCCCACGACCAAGCTGCTCATCGTAACTATCGCGTGAGCTAAACCAACCCTCGAACACATGGCCGAGTTCGCATTCAAGATCAAAAACCTTCAGACTCATAATGTGTGTATCAATGGGCGGAAAGACCGCCGTATTGTGGCATACAAGTGCCGGGGGAATCAGCGCTACCCCCGCCTGCAGTGGGGCTTAACGGGGAACAGCGGCCAGCAAGCGCTGAGTCAACTCTTCCTGTGGATTGAACAATACCTGCTGCGCACTGCCCTGCTCCACAATACGGCCTTTGGCCATGATAGCAATGCGATCCGCCAGATATTCCACCACCCCGAAGTTATGGGTAATGAACAAATAAGCCAAACCCAGTTCCATCTGTAATTCGCGCATCAAATCCAGAATCTGTGCCTGTACGGATACATCTAGGGCAGAGGTGGGCTCATCGCAAATCAGGACGGCTGGCTCTACCGCCAAAGCTCGTGCAATGGCAATGCGCTGACGTTGCCCACCGGAAAACTCATGTGCATAACGCTCTAAGGCGTTCTTAGGCAGACCGACCTGATCCACTAAAGTTTCAATACGTTTGCGACGCGCCTGGGTATCCAGGTCGGGACGTAGCGCGGTCAGGCCTTCCAGCAAAATATCGCCCACCATCATGCGCGGGTCCAAAGAGCCGTAAGGATCCTGGAAAATGATCTGCAAGCGTGACCGCAGTTGCCGCAGCGCCTTGCCTTTAACCTGCAAGACATTCTGCCCCTGCATGTGCACTTGCCCGCTGATCTGCGCCTGATGATCCAGCAAGCGCATCAAAGTACGCGCCACAGTACTTTTACCGCAGCCGGATTCGCCTACCAACGCTACGGTTTCACCTTTATGCAGTTGCAGGCTCAAATCCTTAACCACGGGAATGACGGGCAAACGCCGCCACCAGGACCCAGCCTGCTTATAGGCAACTGACAAGCTTTGGATATCCAGCACCAGCTCTTTGCTGCTATTACGCGCTGCCACGGCCTCGATGGGTGCGGCGGCGCGAGACAAGGGCCGGCCACGTTTTTCAAACGTAGGAATAGCGTCCAGCAATTCTTTTGCATAGGGGTGACTGGGGCGCAGAAAGAACTGGCTGGCCAGTCCCGCTTCCACAATTTGCCCATGGCGCATCAAGGCCACATAGTCCGCATACTGCCGCACCAGCAATAAGTCGTGCGTAATCAGCAAGATGGCTAGACCCATCTCTTTCTGTATATCGGACAACAACTGCAAAATCTGCGCCTGAACCGTTACGTCCAGCGCTGTGGTGGGCTCGTCAGCCACCAACAAATCAGGCTCCGCAGCCAAAGCAATCGCAATCATGACGCGTTGCTTTTGTCCGCCAGAAAACTGAAAGGGAAAGTCGTCGTACCGTTGTGCCGCGCCGGGAATGCCAACGCGTTCCAGCCATTTAATGGCCGTTGCCCGTTCCTGTCCGGCAGGGACCACGGCGTGACGTCGGATCACCTCACTGATCTGCCGCCCAATGGACATGACCGGATTCAGGCTGGTGGACGGTTCCTGGAAAATCACACTGACACGTTTGCCGCGCACGTCCTGCATTTGCTGCTCGGGCAACAACGGTAGCTCCAGTCCATCCAGAGCAATGCTGCCGGACTGCATCCAGGCGGCCTCTGGCAACAGACGCAGAATCGCCATGGCCGTCATGCTTTTACCGCAGCCGGACTCCCCCACCAAGGCAAAGGTTTCACCTCGCTGTACGGCCAGGGACAAATTACGCACCACGCTCTGGATACCAGCGTCGGACTGTACACGCAGCTCCAGCTTATCGATCTTCAACACAGCGGGTGTGGCAGAGGGTTTCACGGCGGAGACACTTTCAAGCTGGCTCATACCTTGGCTCCTTCTGTGCGACGCACTCGCAAGGCTTTAAAACGGCGGGTACGCGGATCAAAGGCAGTTTGAACCGCATCGGCAAAGATGTTTGCAGACAGTACTAGCCCCAACATCATGACAAACGCCCCCGCCAGCCCCCACCAGATAATAGGATCACGGGACAACTCGCTGCGAGCGGCATCAATCATGCGCCCAAAAGACGGCATGCTCGGGTCCACGCCTATACCCAGATAGGACAGCACCGCTTCATACAGCACCAAGCCGGAAAACTCCAGAATCAGGGTAATCAAAACGATGTGCATCACGTTGGGCAGCAAGTGACGGAACATGATGCGCAGGTGGCCCACACCAAAGGCTTGAGCCGCCTGAACATAGTCCAGCTCGCGCAGTTTCAACACCTCGGCACGCAGCAGACGGCACAGGCCTGCCCAACCAGTCAGCCCCAGAATCAGGCACAGCATGAACAGGCGCAAGTCAGCGCGGGCCGCTACGGTATCAAAGCTGTCGGGATGAGTGTCGATATAAACCTGCATCATCAAGACGCAAGCGGCGATCAACAAAACCCCAGGGATGGAAGTTAGGGTGGTGTAGATGTACTGAATGACATCATCCACCCAGCCGCGGAAATAGCCTGCGGCCAAGCCCAGGATAATGGCGGGCGGCAACATGGCAAAGGTGGTTAAGGTGCCAATCACCAAGGCGGTACGTATACTTTTCAGGGCCTGCCAGATAATGTCGTTGCCGGTACGATCCGTGCCCAACACGTAATAGTTGGCGCTGAGGCTGACGACCAAGCAAAGCATCAGCATCAAGGCGCAGGCACTGAACCAGACCAGCCGCCAGTTGACCAAACCTTGCCCCTGCCACCAGTACCGCCAAGCCGCCCCCCAGCCCGGTTCCATAGACTGTTTGCGTCCCCAAAGGGTCAGCAGCAAGGCTAGAACAAGGCTAGAGGCTACGCCCCAGCCCAGCCCTTTGGCACTTAGCCGCAAGATATCGCGTTGATGCTCGACGGGTGTGTCCATGCCCACCCCGGCATTGACTAGACGCGGGAAGTCTCGAACCGGCCGGCCACCAATCAACATGCTCTCTTTGGTCAGCTGAAAACGTGCCAAGGGAGCGGAATAGGTTTTTTCAAGCTCAGTCAGCCCTGCTTTTTTTAAAATATCGTCCAGGGCCGAGCGGGCCACGGGCGCGTAGCTGGGCGCGCTGGCCTCCTGCCCTGGAACCGCCGGTAACAGCGGCCGATAATGAATGGAATCCAGCAGGCCGACCAGCAGGAAAAAGATTAGGAATACGGCTGCACACATGGCTGACGGTGTACGCGCCACGCTGGCCCAGGCCGAGCGCAAAGCAGGACGCCTGACCACGCGCCAGGTGTAAAGCGCCATGGCCAGAAACAGTGCCAGCACAAAGGTATCGGTCCAGAGAAAGACGAACTGTGGCATGGCGGGCTCAACTGAAACGAATGCGAGGGTCGACCAGGGTGTAGGAGATATCCGCCAGAATCAAACCGGCGATATAAAGCATCGATCCTAAAAACACCATGGCACGCACAATGGAAAAGTCCTGGGCATTGATGGCATCAATGGTGAAGCTTCCCAGACCCGGAATACCAAAAAAAGACTCTGAAATCAGGCTGCCCATGAACAGAAGCGGCAAGGCAGACACGGTGCCTGTCAGGATGGGCAGGAGCGCATTGGGAAGGACATGACGGAACAGCACGGTAGATTCCGCCAACCCCTTGGAGCGCGCGGTACGTACATAGTCGCGACTGGCCTCTTCCAGAAACAGGCTGCGATAAAAGCGGGACTCGGCCCCGACTCGGGACAGAATTCCGACCAGTACAGGCAAGACCAGGAAGCGCCAGTTATCCATGCCTTCCACCCAGCCTGAAAACGGTACCCAGCGCAGCACTCTCGCAAACATCCACTGCCCGGCAATGATGTAGAACAGGCCTGAAATAGACATCAGCACTACACACAGCACAACGGCAGAAAAATCCAGCCGCGTTCCCCGGAAGAACACCATCAACAAGGCAAAGCTGATACACACCCATAAACCAAGGAAGAAGGTGGGCAAGGCCAGTGCCAGACTAGGCCCCATGCGTTGCTTGATCTGATACGCAATGTCCTGCCCTTGATCGGACAGGCCAAAATCCAGCCGTAGCAAGGGGACGGAGCGTTCGTAAAAAATCGTGTCGGTCAGACTCTTACTGCCCTGGGCTTCGGAGTTATAAAACAGCGGTTTGTTATAACCACGCTCCACCTTCCAGTTATCGATAGCAGTCTGGCTGACGCGTTGGCCACCAATAGACAGGCGCGCCATATCGTCGGGCGTATTAACAGCAAAGAACAGCACAAAGGTCAGCAGATTGACCCCGATCAGAATCAGTACGCCATACAGAATGCGCCGCAGCATATAGGAAAACATCAGTCTTTCTCCTTGCGCAGTGCTACCTGACGACGTCGCGCCTGCGCTTGCGAGCGCAGCATCCACAACAAGACCAACACGATCAGCACCACCGGAATGGCGGGCCACCAAACGGGGCGGTTCCAGCTGTCAATTCGTTCCACGCGCTGCTCGGGGTCAATACGGTAATACTGGATTCCATCACGCACCATCAAGGAGGGTTTGGCATTGCCAACCCAACTTTGATAGGCGCCACCGGCATTAGGCACATAGCCGAACATCCAGGGTGCATCGTGCTGTACCAAGCGAATCATTTTCTGCACCACGGCCTCTTTATCCGGGCCATCATTTAAAAAGCGCATTTGCTCGTAGAGACGGTCAAATTCGGCGCTTTGATAATTGGCCGCGTTTTCGCCACCAAAGTCTTTTTTTGCCTGCGGCCCGTACAGCAGAGTGAAGAAGTTTTCGGCATCCGGGTAGTCGGCCACCCAGCCCCAGATGAACATCTGCGCTGCGCCGCGCTTCATCTTGTCCTGAAAGCGGTTGTAGTCGCTGGCACGTACTTCCAGCTGTAAACCCACCTGGGCCAGTTGACGCCGCATCCAGTCCACAGTGGCGTCCGAGCCCATGCCCATCATGGAGTCGTAATACAGAATCAGAGGTTTGCCAGTGCGGCTGTCGCGCCCATCGGGATAACCGGCTTGGCGCAGCAAGTCGCGTGCCTCGTCCAGGCTGCGACGCTTCACCACACCATTGTCTTTGGTATAGACGTAGGGGTTAGCACCTTGCGGCAGAGGCTGGTAACCGGGCACACCGGGCGGCAAGGGGCTATGTGCGGCCTGCCCCTGATCATTCATGAAAATGGAAACGTACTGCTCCCAGTCGAACACGATGCTGATAGCCAGACGCAGCTTGCGATTTTTCTCGAACTGCTCGGGCGTGTCGCCCTGCCCGACAACCGGGTCGTGCCAGTTAAAGCCCATGTAGAACAATTGCGCTTCCGGGGAAGTGCGCAATTGCAGGCCACGCTCCTGATACAGATTCGCTTTGTCCACGGAGTCCTGTGCGGCCACGGTCATGGCAACACCGTACTCGCCCCGCTCTACCTGTGGAATGTCGTAATAGCCTTGCAGGAACTTACCCATCAAAGGCACGCCCTCTTTTTCCAGGGAGAACACGACTTTGTCTAAAAAGGGCATGGGTTTGCCGCAGTCTTTCAGCAGCCCGGCAGCCTGATCGCCGGGCTCGCCTACACATGGGTAAAGCTCGCCTCGGTAATTCGGATTGCGGCTAAGCACATGGCGGCGGTTGGTCAAGGATTCCGTCAGCATGAAAGGGCCCGTTCCCACCGGCCAGCTATCCAGCGTCAGATTGTGCTGCGCCATGCGAGGCTGGCTATAAAAGCGCTCGGCCTCCCAGGCCATAGGAGCCGTAAAAGTCATGGCCAGCCAATACTTAAACTGCGGATACTTTCCTCTCACCTCGATGCGCAGCGTGTGCTTGTCCAGGGCTCTTACGCCCGGCAAGGAATAGGGACGTAAATCCAGCCATTGCGGACGTGGCTCTTGTTTGTCGATCTGCGCCAGCTCTTCGCTGAACTCTTTAAAGCCGCGAATATGCTCGGCCATCACGCCTAAAACGGGCGAAGCCAAACGCGGGCTGGCCAAACGTTTGAAGGCGTACACATAATCATGAGCCGTCAATTCTCGTGAGCCGGTATAGGCAAAGTCACCAATACTGAAGGCGTCGTTCAAGTCCGGAGCCCGCATGGGGTAATAGCGGTAGTCCCCTTGCTCGTCTTGAGCAAAGGCTGGGTGCGGCTGAAAGGCGATGCCTTTCTTGATAGGAATGTCATAACGACTGATCGCCACCTGTTCACCCGGCGCATCGGCAGGCAATCGATTACCTTGCTCATCCAGATACACCGGATCACCCAGCAGCTCGGCGGCAGCTTTGGGAATCAGGCGATACGGCCGATCCAGGTAGTGATAGCCGTAAAGTGGTTCATAGATCGAATAGGTAAATGGCGTTTCATCCCCGGAGTAGGACAAGGCCGGGTCCAGGTGATTGGGCGAGCGGGTCGTGAACGCGCTGTACAGCGTGTTTTCCGCAGCACTTTCTTCGTGATAAGGGCTGTTAACAGGCTTGGAACAAGCGGCCAATACAGTACATATCAGAACCAGCCCGAACCGCCGCAAGGGGCTCAACATTGCCCTTGCTGCCAGCAGTCATAGCGCCACTTCCAAGGTGCTACCGGATTGGGCTCGGACCAAATACCGACACGTGCCTCTTTGGCTTCACGCTCAAGCCCGTCAATGCGCGGGTCACGCAGGAAACGGCCACGCTTTTCGCGATTCGCCATTGCCATACCGGCACGCACCAGCTTCTGATTGGCGGTTTCGCCATCTTCCAGCGGCACATCGCACACGGCACGGCCATGACGGTCGCGCTCATAGCAGGACAGGGTCAGTTGCTTGCCGGCCACCAGGTCCGACAAGAAGCGTCGCGAGGCAACCGCAAAGGGCTGACCAAGGCGACGGCTGTCTTTGCCGGTTTCTGGCGCATCAATACTGGCTAAACGCACCCGCTGCTGCTTATTATTACTGCTCAAAATCGTCAGGGTATCGCCATCGGCTACCCGCACCACGCGTCCCGTCAGCTCGAAGTCTTGCGCCTGAACGGGCAAGGCCCAGGCAGCCATCAGGGCAGTCAAGCCTGCACAAACGGCTACGCGCCGCGTTAAAGAGGAAAAGCCGGACAGGGAAAACACAGTCATGATGCGGACAAGGCTCCAGGCGGATAGCAGAAAACTAGGCTAACAAATTATAGATACTGCGCACCGCCTGTCCAGAGCAATCTCCCTAGTAGTCAGGCCTGAATCAAGACGCTTGCAGACGGGGCCAGGCACGGTGCAGATACCAAGAGGTCTGCTCTACGCCTTCCACACCAAATACGGTCGATGGTTCCTGCTGTACACGCTGGGCCGTAAACAGATCGGCCACGGCATCCGGGGCCAGTTGGCGCATCAAACAAGCCTGGTACAAAACGGCCAGTTTCTGTGTCCAGGCCCGCCCCCCGGCTTGGGAAACATTGCCCAACAAGGCCTCAGCTGCCCGGCCCAATTCAGCATCATCACCACAACGAATGCGCAGGTCTGTCTGCAAGGCCTCGAATACACCGTCCTGACTCAAGGCACGTTGCACATCCAGGCACATGACATTGCCTGAACCTTCCCAAATAGAGTTAACAGGGGCTTCTCGCAAAAGACGCGGCATGGGCCCCTCTTCGATATAGCCATTGCCACCCCAGGTTTCCATGGCTTCGGCACATAAAGCAATGGCACGGCGGCAGACCCAGAACTTGGCGGCGGGGGACAATATCCGCTGCACAGACTGCGCGACCGGATCATCGACACGATCTTGCAAGTCCACCAGGAATAAAGCCAGATGCGCGGCAGCTTCACTTTCAATGGCCATGTCCAGTAGGACAGCCTGCATCAAGGGTTGCTCGATCAAGGTTTTACCAAAACCAACCCGGTGCTGACAGTAGTGCAAGGACTGGACCAAAGCCTGCCGCATCAAAGCCGCACTGCCCAGCACACAATCAATACGGGTTCGGGCGGCCATTCCAGCCAGCAAGGCAATACCACGACCGGCCTGCCCTACACGCCAGGCCTGAGCCCCATCAAAATCGATCTCGGCACTGGCGTTGGAACGATTCCCCAGCTTGTCTTTCAGCCTGCGTATATAGCGACGGTTCAGGCCGTACTCGGTATAGCGCGGCATCAAAAAGCAGGAAAACTGTTCATGCTCACGTGCCAGTACCAGATGAGCATCGGCCTGCGGCACGGAGAAAAACCATTTATGCCCATAAAGGCGGAATGCAGCGCCATCCGGATGGGCCTCAGTGGTGCAGCCGCGCAGGTCAGAGCCGCCCTGCATTTCTGTCATGCCCATTCCTAAAAGCACGCTGTGCTTTTGGCCCATTACCTGACTGGAAGGGTCGTACTGATTTTGGTCCAGCTGCGCAGCCCATTCCTGAAACGGGTCCGCCTGCAAGAGGGGGGCCGCGGCACGCGTCATGGTTAAAGGGCATAGGGTGCCAGCCTCGATCTGGCCGTGCATATAAAACCCCATGGCCCGTTCCAGATGCTGACCGGGCTGCGGCTGGTGAGGCCAGATATGCAGGCCCTGCTCCATGCCCAGGCTCATCAAGTGATGCCAGGAGGGATGAAAGTCCACCTGATCAATGCGCTGACCTTGCGCTGACCAGCCACGCCATTGCGGTGGCTCTTGATTGGCCAAGGCCCCCTGCTCACGCCAATAGGCCGAGCCCAGTTTTCGACCGTAATCCGCCAGTCCCGCCTGAGCCTTGTTTGACAACAGTTTTTTTTGCCAAAGCAGTAAAACCGGGTCCTCGCCAAACAGATCATCATCCATCAAATCCGGCACCTGATTCTGTAACTGCTGTTTCAGATCCATCACGCCTCCTTGATATCAGCCCCCGGCTCTTTTTACCCCTGTCTTACGCTAGAGCCATTTGGCCTTCTTGAATTTCCAGTATAAAAAGCCGCAAACGCTACCCATCAAACCCAAGGCCAAGGGGTAACCCAGCGCCCACTCCAGCTCCGGCATGAATTTAAAGTTCATACCGTAGATACCCGCCACTGCCGTTGGCACCGCCAATATAGCGGCCCAGGCTGCCAGCTTGCGGGTGGTATCCGTTTGCTGCATCTGCCCGATCATCAGGCCACCTTCAAACGCGAAGGCCAACGCTTGGCGCAAGCTGTTGATAAATTCAGAGGTACGAGCAATACGGTCTGCTACCTCACCAAAATAAGCACGGCTTTCAGCATCCACATACGCCAACTCAATCCGCGCCAAACGGCGGCTTAACTCCGCCAAGGGCGACACCACGTTATAAACACGCAGCAAATCGCGTCGCAAACGATAAATGCGCCGCACATCGTTCTCTTTGAAGCCACGGATCAAAAACTGCTGCTCAATGGCTTCTACGGCCTTTTCAGTTTGCTCCAGACAGGCCTGATACTGATCCACAATCAGATCCAGCAATTCCGATGCTACAAAATCACTGCCGCGCGCCAGCAGTTCCGGCGTGCTTTCCAGGCGGGCGCGCAATTGCAAATAATTGCTGTTGGAGCCTCGACGTACGGTCAGCAGCAAGCCGTGTGCAATCAAGATCTGAGTAGTACCAAAAATGGGCCGCAGCTCTTTCAAGCCCAAGGTGATCGCCACCACAATCAGACAATTGCTAAATTCCAGCAGTTTGGGACGACGATGCGGAGCAATCAATTCCTCGATTGCATTCTCTGGCAGACCAAGCTGAGCCCCAATCTCGCGCAAGCTCGCCTCGCTGGGATCTTTCAGGCCTATCCAGATAAAGCCATCTTGCGAAGGACCATGGCCGGGCAAATGGTGGATATCCAAAGCCTGAGCAGGCTGGCCAGATCGATAGCGATACGCGGCCACTACCACATCCTGTGCATCGGGCGTGGCCGGAGCTACTTCTTCCATGCTGTCTCCTTGCAGACAAAGCAGATTTTTTTGTTCGATAATAGCACTGGCCTACCCCGGCACTGCGACAGTAGCAACTTGCAAGGAAAGACATGAAATCACGATCCATCCTGTGCCTTGGCGCACTGATTCTGGCTGTAGGCGTAGGTTTGGGCGCCTTCGGTGCCCATGCCCTGCGTGCCATGGTTGATGCCTCCGCGCTGGCAACCTGGCATACCGCCGTCCTGTACCAATTGCTGCATGGCCTTGGCCTGTTGCTGATCGCCGCCTTGAGCTCGCAATTGAATCCGGTCTGGCAATCCCGCAGTGCCATTTTCATGCTGGCTGGCGTGCTGATTTTCAGTGGCAGCCTGTACATTCTGGTACTGAGCGGTGTGAAATGGCTGGGTGCGATTACCCCTATCGGCGGGGTGGCCATGATTCTGGCCTGGCTCTTTCTGGCTATGGGCGCCTGGCGCGGCAAGGACGCCTGACCCAAGGCCTCTGTCTCCGTATAATGGGGCGCATATTCTGCCTACCAGGAGCGCCCCGTGTCTGATTCCGCTTTTTCTTTACGCGAATTTACTCGCCAACTGCCCAAGGCTGAACTGCACCTTCATATTGAAGGCACGCTGGAGCCGGACTTGATCTTCAAACTGGCCCAGCGCAATCACATTACGCTGCCCTACCCCGATCAGGCCAGCCTGCACGCTGCCTACCAGTTCACCGATCTGCAGTCTTTTCTGGATCTGTATTACGCCGGGGCGGGCGTGCTGATTACTGAACAAGACTTTTTCGACATGACCTGGGCCTACTTTCTGCGCGCCCAGGCCGATGGCATTGTCCATGCCGAAATCATGTTCGACCCCCAAACCCATACGGCACGCGGTGTTGCCATGGAAACCGTCTTTGCCGGTCTGGCCCGCGCCGCTCGGCAGGCCAAGTCTGAACTGGGTATCAGCAGCTATTTTATTTTGAGCTTTCTGCGCCACCTGAGCGAGGCCGACGCCTTCGCCACGCTGGAAGCCGCCCTGCCCTTACGCGAGCAATATGCAGACCTGTGGATTGCTATTGGCCTGGACTCCTCGGAAAAGGGCAATCCACCAGCCAAGTTCGAGAAGATCTATGCCCGCTGTCGCGAGCTGGAATTCCGGCTGGTAGCCCACGCGGGTGAAGAAGGCCCGGCCAGCTATGTGCGTGACGCGCTTCAACTATTAAAAGTAGAACGCATCGACCATGGCGTGCGCAGCCAGGACGACCCGGCCTTGATGCAGTACCTGATCGACCACGCCATTTCCCTGACGGTCTGCCCCCTGTCCAATATCAAGCTTAAGGTCTTTGACAGCCTAGACGAACACAATCTGAAGCACTTGCTGGATCGCGGCCTGAACGTGTGCGTAAACTCGGACGACCCAGCTTATTTTGGCGGTTATCTGCTGGACAACTATATGCAGACAGCCCAAGCGCTAAACCTGCAAGCCTCGGACCTGCGCACCCTGGCAGCCAACAGCCTGCGTTCTTCCTTCCTGCCCAAAGCACAACAGCAAGCCTGGCTGAACAAGCTGGAGAATGTGCCCTCGAATGACTGAACCTGCGCTTTACCTGCCAAGAGCGTTTTTTGCCCGTGATCCGCGCTACGTCGCCCTGGAATTGCTGGGCAAAACCCTGGTTTTGAATGACGAACGCGGCCAGCGCTGCGCCACCATTGTCGAGACTGAAGCCTATCTGGGTCCGCAAGATCAGGCGGCACACAGCCGACGCGGCCTCACAGAGCGCACCAGGCTGATGTTCGGCCCGGCTGGCTATGCCTACGTGTATCTGATTTACGGCCTACATCACTGCATGAATATAGTCAGCGGCGTGGAAGGGGATGGCACAGCCGTACTGCTGCGGGCTGCGGAATGGGTCTTGCCACAAAGCGGGCCCTCTTTGTCCGGTCCGGGTCGCCTGTGCAAGGGGCTGGAAATCGACAAGGGCTATAACGGCGCAGATGCCTGCACCGCCAAGCTGCATTGGCTGGATGCCCCCGCCCTGCCCCAAGAGCAAATCCAGATCGGCCCGCGTATTGGTGTGGACTACGCAGGCGCCTGGGCCAAGGCTCCATTGCGCTATGCCATTACCCATCATCCAGAGGTATCGGCCAAGCCAGGCAAAGCTATCAAAAAAGGCCATGCAAAGGGCCTTAAACGCCCCGCCTAGAACAGGTATTATTAATCCTTCAAGCTGAATGCTTCCCAGCTGCTTTTAAGGATTTTCCATGCGACTCTCCGTTCTACTTAGCGTACTTCCCGCCGTTTTGCTGGCCGCGTGCACTGCCACAGGCAATAGCTCACAAACTGGCTCGACTTCTTCGTTCAGCAATTCCTCGGGTGGCGTATGCAATGCAGATGCCTTGAGCCCAGCCGGTCAGACAGCCAGCCAAAGCCAGGTCGAACGATTGGTCAAACAAGCTGGTGCTGCACAAGCCCGCATACTGGCTCCAGACCGCATGTACACCACCGACTACGACCCGACCCGCCTGAGCATTCGAGTCGATGAACAAAACCAGATTATCTCTGTTTACTGCGGCTGATCAGAACATGACCCACGAACAAGCTCAAAACCTGCTCGATACGCTCTTCGCCCCCTGGGTGCAAGCGCTGAAGTTGCGCGTAGAACAGATTGCAGAGGACGGCGTGGTGCTGCGTCTGCCTTTTTCTGATCAGCTCACCCATGTAGCCGGAGTAGTCTGCGGTCAGGTTTATATGGCTGCGGCCGATACGGCCATGGTGCTGGCCGTCAGCCAGAGCCTGGGTGAGTTTCGCCCCATGACCACCGTTTCACTGAATACCAGCTTTGTGCGCCCGGTCAGCCAGGGAGATGTATTGGTTCACGCCCAGGTTCTGAAACGCGGCAAAAGCATGGTGTTTGGCGACATCAAGCTACAAGACGAGCAAGGCCGACTCGCCGCCCACGCCACCACCACCTACGCCCTGCTACCCGGCTGATCTTGCCACAGCCTATTTCTGGCCCGGCCAAGACAGACTCTGACACAAAACAAATGGTCGGGCGGTTTGTCATAGCGGGCTTGCCCCGACTATCATCGTCGTAGCACGCTAGCCGCAGGCAGAGTCCTGGGGCAGCGGCCTCATCCGATTCCTTGTTGATCGCATTTCTGGAGTAAATCAAATGGCAAAAGTCCTGGTTCTCTATTATTCCGCCTACGGCCATGTTGAAAAAATGGCTCAAGCGGTTGCCGAAGGCGCGCAAAGCGCTGGCGCTACGGTAGACATCAAGCGTGTCCCCGAACTGGTCCCGGAAGCTGTGGCCCAGAAAGCGAACTTCAAGCTGGACCAAGCCGCGCCGGTGGCTACCATTGCAGATCTGGAAAACTACGACGCCATTATTGTCGGTACCGGCACTCGTTTCGGGCGCATCAGCTCGCAGATGGCCAGCTTCCTGGATCAGGCCGGAGGCCTGTGGGCACGCGGTGCTCTCAATGGCAAGGTGGGCGGTGCCTTTACCTCTACCGCCACCCAACACGGTGGGCAGGAGCTCACGCTGCTGTCCATTATTCATAACCTGATGCACTTTGGCTTGATCGTCGTCGGCCTGCCCTACAGCTTTGCCGGTCAGACGCTGATCAACGAAGTGACTGGCGGCAGCCCCTATGGCGCATCCACCATTGCCGGTGGCGACGGTTCACGTCAGCCCAGCCAGAACGAACTGGATGGCGCACGCTTCCAGGGCCGTCATATCGCTGAAATTGCAATCAAGCTGAAAGGCTAAACGGAGTACACAGATGGGCATGATGATAGATGGACAATGGCATAGCAAAGAGCCTGCCAGCAACACGGCGTCCGATACGTTTCAACGTGCCCAATCTGTGTTCCGGGACTGGATTACCGCCGATGGCGGCCCCGGTCCCGACGGCCAGACGGCTCAACCCGCCCAGGCCAATCGCTACCACCTGTATGTCTCACTAGCCTGCCCCTGGGCGCATCGCACCCTGATCATGCGCGAGCTGAAAGGGCTGCAAAAACTGATTTCAGTATCTGTGGTCAACCCCATCATGGGAGAGCAAGGCTGGACCTTTGAGCCTGCGCAAGGCGTGGTCGCCGACCCGGTCATGGACGCCCAGTTCTTGTATCAGCTCTACGCCAAGGCGGACCCACAATTCACCGGCCGGATTACGGTGCCCGTATTGTGGGATAAGCAGCGCGGCACGATTATCAATAATGAGTCCGCCGAGATTATCCGTATCTTCAATACAGCTTTTGACAGCTTGGGAGCCAATAAGGTGAACATGGCTCCGGCTGATTCTCTGGCGCAAATTGACCAGATCAATGCCCATATTTATGACACCGTGAACAACGGTGTTTATAAAGCCGGTTTTGCCCGCTCACAGGCAGCGTATGACAGTGCTGTCCACGCCTTATTCGACAGTCTGGATGGGCTGGAGTCCCGTTTAGCCCAGCAACGTTATCTGACGGGCACACAATTGACCGAGGCGGACTGGCGTCTGTTCACCACTTTGATTCGCTTTGATCCTGTTTATGTCGGCCATTTCAAATGCAATCTGCGCCGTCTGATTGACTACCCTAATCTGTGGAACTACATGCTGGAGCTATATCAAATACCCGGCGTGGCGAGCACAGTCAGTCTGGACCATATCAAGACCCACTATTACGTCAGCCACCGGCACCTGAACCCAAGCGGAATCGTCCCGGCTGGCCCTGTTCTGGATCTGAACGGGCCCCACGGGCGCGGTCACTTGCCCGCCCAGCCAGGGCCCCTGCATATCGGTCTTCAGTAACCGGGGCGGTCGAAAATATCGGGGTTCAGCAGAATCGAGCGGTCGACCTGATTGATATCAGTACGACCGCAAAAGGCCATAGAAACATCCAACTCGTTAGCCATCAACTTCAGCAAACGAGCGACACCGGCCTGCCCTGCGGTTCCCAATGCATACAAGAAAGCACGCCCGATCATGGAACCTTGCGCACCCAATGCGCGTGCCCGCAACACATCCTGACCGCTACGAATACCGCCATCCACCAGAACTTCAATCCGGTCGCCGACTGCTTTGCTAATCGCCGGCAAGCAAGAAATTGAGGAAGGCGCACCATCCAGCTGACGGCCTCCATGGTTGGACACAATCAGGGCATCCGCACCGCTATCAACGGCGTAGCGCGCATCGTCCGCATCCATAATGCCTTTAACGATCAACTTGCCGCCCCAGGCATTCTTGATCCATTCAATGTCTTTCCAGCTCAGGCTCGGATCAAACTGTTCCGCCGTCCAGGTAGACAGGGAACGCAAGTCCGATACACCTTTGGCATGGCCGACAATATTGCCAAAGCTGCGACGCTGTGTGCCCAACATCTTGCGGCACCAGTAAGGCTTGGTGGCCAGATTCAATAAATTGGGAATTGTCAGACGGGGAGGCGTGGTCAGGCCATTTTTAATGTCTTTGTGACGCTGGCCCAAAACCTGCAAATCCAGGGTCAATACCAGAGCCGAACAATTGGCGGCTTTAGCACGTGCGATCAGGTTTTCAATAAAACTGCGGTCGCGCATCACATACAGCTGAAACCAGAACGGCGCACGAGTCGCCTGGGCCACATCCTCCAACGAGCACACGCTCATGGTGGACAAGGTGAAAGGAATCCCGAAATCGCGCGCGGCCAAGGCGGCCAGCATTTCACCATCGGCGTGCTGCATGCCGGTCAAGCCTGTCGGTGCAATCGCCAAAGGCATGGCCACATCCTGGCCCAGGAGCGTAGTCCTTAAGCTACGGCGATCAATATCTACCGCGACGCGCTGTTTGAATTTCAGCTTATGAAAATCCTGCTCGTTCGCATGGTAAGTGCCCTGCGTCCAAGAGCCGGAGTCAGCGTAGTCATAAAACATCTTGGGCACGCGGCGTTTAGCTGCCAAGCGGAAATCTTCAGTGCAGGTAATTTTCGACAGATCCATTACATTGGGCTCCAAAACAATGGCGTAATAATGCGACTTTGTTCCTCGGGGGGCAAGTCATCCGGCAAGGACTGTTTGAGGATTCGGCAATAAACCCATCTTGGCCGGCTCGGAGACTAGGCCTTGAGACAGACAGTGCCCTTGTCACGATGCCGCACCATCCGGCCGTCACCCTACCCTCTTCCTAGAAAAAAACATCAAAAACGACGATTTAAATGAAATAGTGAGGTATTTGGGTGACAAGTAAAAATAGCCGTGCTATAGTTCTACTTCTTTAGCGGCTGTAGCTCAGTTGGATAGAGTACTTGGCTACGAACCAAGGGGTCGTGGGTTCGAATCCTGCCAGCCGCGCCATATTTAAGATTGTTCTGTACGCAGAATTTTCTTCAAGACTTAAGTCTTGGCAAGTAAAAGCCACAATGAAATTCATTGTGGCTTTTTTGTTTTCCGCCCACCTGTCTGGCAGTCACTCCAGGCTAGCCCTCCTGAAACAAGTCTCTCCGGCCCGCAACACAAAACCAGCACTCTGGGTTCCTAGCAGCCGACAGCATTTAGACGATGCCCTGATACAAAAACAGATCAGCATCAGGACAATAAAAAAAGGCGCTATATAAAAGCGCCCTGCTGCCCTTCGTTCATAACAGCTATTTAAAACCGGACCAGCACACTCACCATCACATTACGCGGCTGACCGTAGACCAGCTCGTTATAGAAGCCGAGCTTCCCACCGCACAAGCCACAATAAAGACATTACAAAGTGTCAGGTTGAATAGAGCATTCACAGAGCACAGTCCCCTTCACAGGCTCAAGCAGCGCCATTTTCTGGGTTGTTTTGCATTTATTTGAAGAAAAATGCTTTTCAGGCTTGTCATCCTAATAAATAGTCTGCTATAGTCTCACTTCTTTAGCGGCTGTAGCTCAGTTGGATAGAGTACTTGGCTACGAACCAAGGGGTCGTGGGTTCGAATCCTGCCAGCCGCGCCAGATATTGCAAAAAGCCACTTCTTCGGAAGTGGCTTTTTCGTTGGCCGCTCTCTTATTACTGACAGGCCCAGTACCCACGATATTTCAAGATATCCCAGGGCAGATCACTTGCTCTTGCAGCAGCATTCTCTCTCAGGCCCTCCGCAGTAAAGAGCCGGCCACTCCGGCGATGATGGAATCACCTGATCACCCCCACTCATCTCTTTAACGCAAGCATCATGAAACTATCAATAAAAACTCGATGGCTCTCCGTGCTCATTTTAGGTTTGGCAGGGTGTGCCCATCAGCCGGTCAATGTGAAACCGTCTTATGTTTTAAGTACGGATACCGCTCGACTGCGAGTCTTTTCCAGCACCGATAACATTTACTTGTCCCCAAACTCCACCTGCGCAGGGACTTCAAATGGCTCCGGGCTGGTCTTAACAAGTCAAGGGGCAACGGTAGAAAAAGGATTTACCAATCGGTTTGACAACCAGATCGGGCCTAAGATCGGTATGCCGGACGTGGATATGAGCTTCATCAAGAATGTCACTAACTATGTATCTGAAACCGAAATTAATGCGAACCAGCCAGTCTCGCTCTTCTTTGTAGGGACAGGGACAGGATTCCCCCTAAAAGGCTCCCAAGCTTATGGTGTGACCTTCACTCCCAAAAAAGGCGACGACTACCTGTTCATCATTCAAACTAGCAACTTCCGAAATCACGCGAATTACGGCCAAACCACTCAGTGGAGTTTGTATAACATTTCTGATGGTGAGCTAACAAAGCTGGATGCGCGCCCCACAAAAAGCTGCGTCAACGAAAAGTGGTGAGCATTGGGCACCTGGCAACAGAAAAACGGCGATAGCCACCTTCCTGGGTCGTACACTTAACACCATCAAAGACCGGGGCCTATAAAACCTGGCTTTTTACGTCACTCAACGGAACTCACCATGTTTCAGTATTCGAAAAGACTGCTCTCTATCGCTACCCTTTTACTGATCAGCACAAGCAGCCAAGCCCAGGACAGCGGCCCTGCTACTCAGCTGGCTCAAATGGGAGGTGCGATGCAAGCGGCGGCTGAAGTGTGTGGCGATCGCAGCGAGGCACAATTGCAAGAGATGAAAAGACAGCAGAAAGTCTCTATTCAAAGCATGGGTCTGAATGAAGAGGATTTTGATAAGGCCTTTGACCAAGGTCTTGAACGTGGTCGTCAGGATCTGGAGAAAGCCAGCCCCGAGCAACGCAGCAAGATGTGCGAACAACTGCGCTCCGGCCCCAAGTTCTAAGTACGCCCTAAAAACAAGAAAGCGCTCTGGCCCGCAAGGAACCAGAGCGCTTTTTACTGTCAGCGCGACTAATTTATAGCGCTTTGACCATATCCTCGATGGCCTTTTTGGCGTCGCCAAACACCATCATGGTCTTGTCCATATAGAACAGCTCATTATCCAGACCGGCATAACCCGCCGCCATGGAGCGCTTATTCACAATCACGGTCCTGGCCTTATAGGCTTCCAGAATCGGCATACCGGCAATAGGCGATGCCGGGTCGTTTTTCGCGGCCGGGTTAACCACGTCGTTCGCTCCCAGAACCAGCACCACATCGGTCTGAGCAAACTCGCTATTGATGTCGTCCATTTCAAAGACCTGCTCGTAAGGCATTTCCGCCTCAGCCAGCAAGACGTTCATGTGCCCTGGCATACGACCCGCCACTGGGTGAATAGCGTAGCGCACCGTCACGCCCTGGCTGGTCAACTTGTCCGACAGTTCTTTCAAAGCGTGCTGAGCACGCGCCACGGCCAGACCATAGCCCGGAACAATCACCACAGACTCGGCATTGCTCATCATGAATGCAGCATCTTCAGCACTGCCAGACTTCACCGAGCGATTGCCCTGATCTGCACCACCAGCCGATGCTCCCGGATTGGCACCAAAGCCGCCCAGAATCACATTGAAAAAGGCACGGTTCATGGCCTTGCACATGATGTAGGACAGAATGGCACCGGAGGAACCCACCAGCGAACCGGCAATGATCAGCATAGAGTTATTCAGGGAGAAGCCAATCCCCGCTGCCGCCCAACCCGAATAGCTGTTCAGCATGGACACCACCACCGGCATATCCGCGCCACCAATCGGGATGATCAGCATCACACCCAGCAGGAAGGACAAGGCCAGCAACACGCCAAACGCCCACCATGCCTGGGTCATCACGAAAATAACGCCGCACCCCAAGGCCAGCAGTCCCAACAGCAGATTCAACCAGTGCTGACCTTTAAAGGTCACAGGAGCGCCCTGGAACAGGCGGAACTTGTACTTGCCCGACAGCTTGCCAAAAGCAATGACCGAACCGGAGAAAGTAATGGCCCCGACCAATGCACCTAGAGCCAGCTCTACGCGGTTGCCCATGGGCAGCGCGAACTCGGCCGAGCCTATGCCAAAAGCCACCGGCTCCAGCACCACGGCAATCGCAATTGCCACGGCGGCCAGACCAATCATGCTGTGCATGAAGGCGACCAGTTCCGGCATCTTGGTCATCTCGACACGGCGAGCCATGAGGGTGCCCAAAATGCCACCGATCACCAGACCAATCAGAACCCGCAACAGACCGGACAGCTCTTTGCCCGCAGGCGCCAGGCTATAGATCAGTACGGCAGTCGTTGCGATGGCCAACGCCATACCCACCATGCCAAACAAATTGCCACGTCGCGAACTGGCTGGATGAGACAAGCCCTTCAAGGCCTGAATAAAACACACCGAGGCCAGCAAATAGCACAAGGTAACGGTATTCATGGAAATCATGACTGCCCTTCCTTGGGCGTATTTTTAGCGCCCTTCTTTTTGAACATTTCCAACATACGTCGGGTGACGAGAAATCCACCAAACACGTTTACCGAGGCTAGGGCCGTGGCAATAATGCCCATCGCCTGTGCCCAGGGGCTTTCCGTCAAGGCTGCCGCCAGCATCCCGCCCACAATAATAATGGCCGAAATCGCATTGGTCACCGCCATCAAGGGTGTATGCAAAGCGGGCGTCACTGTCCAGACCACGTGATAGCCCACGTAGATAGCCAGCACAAAGATGATCAGGTTAATGACCAGGGGAGAAATAATATCCATGACCTCAGGCTCCCTGCTGTGGAAAGAGTCGTTTGCCAGCCTGTACCACCCGGCTGGCATTCACAATGTCGTCGTCCGCAGGGATATGCAGCTCGTCAGACTGATCCTTAAGCATCAAGCCCAGGAACTGTTGAATATTGCGTGCATACAAAGCAGACGCATCGGCTGCCACACGGGCCGGGAAGTTGGTCTCGCCCACTAGCGTCACGCCATGTTTTTCCACAATCTGATCAGCTTCGGTCAGGGCGCAGTTACCACCCCGTGCCGCCGCCAGATCCACAATCACCGAGCCGGGACGCATGGAGCGCACGACTTCTTCAGCAATCAGACGCGGAGCGGGACGCCCTGGAATCAAGGCTGTGGTGATGATGACGTCGGCCTGCGCACAGCGTGCTGCCACTACGGCTGCCTGCCGTTGCAGCCAGGAAGCAGGCATGGGCCGGGCGTAACCGCCTACACCTTGGGCCGCCTCGCGCTCCTCGTCCGTTTCGTAGGGCACGTCGATAAACTTGCCGCCCAGGGACTCGATCTGCTCACGCGCTGCCGGACGCACGTCAGAAGCCTCAACCACCGCCCCCAGACGACGCGCCGTCGCAATTGCCTGCAAACCCGCCACCCCTGCACCCAGTACCACGACACGGGCCGCTTTGACGGTACCCGCCGCGGTCATCATCATGGGAAAAAATCGGGGATATAAGGTGGAGGCTTTCAGCACTGCGGCATAACCCGCGATATTGGCCTGCGAGGACAGAACGTCCATGCTTTGCGCCCGAGTGGTGCGCGGAATCAGTTCCAAGGAAAAGGCCTGGCAGCCCGTTGCGGCCAGCCTGTCCAGCCCCTCGCTCTCGTACGGATCCAGCAGCCCGACGACAACATGCTCGGCACGCAAGCGGGCCGGATCGACATCTGCAGGACCGACTACCAGCAAGACCGTGGCTTGATAAGGATCACCTATCGTGGCCCCTGCTGCCTCGTAATCCGCATCCGAACTGGCAATACCCTGCCCGGCTCCCGCCTCGATAATCAAATCATGGCCCACCTTGCGGTAAGCCCTGACGGTATCGGGCGTGGCCGCTACCCTCTTTTCCCCGGTCCCCCGGGGGCTTAATACACCTAGTCGCATCTTCAATCTCCAGTTAATTAACTAACTTCTACGATCTCTGACGACATGCATTACCCGGATGTGGGTGGGTCTATCAACGAAACAAGGCGCCACGCCTTAACGGATGGACTAGCCAGTGGCACCGATCGGATCTAACCCAACAACCACTCCGGCCCGGCGTGTGCATCATCACAACACCGGAACACCATCTACAAATTCGGATGCGCAAATACAGGCGTGTTACACGCCTGATTAAATCGGATAGAAAGCTACCCTTTTGTACCCCTCTCCCATTCCTGCGCTCTGCAAGAATCTATCATTCTTTTTTGAACCCACTCTAGGGGCCTTTATTTGACACAAGAAAACCCGATCCGCACTAGACCGCTTTCGACGAAAAAGCAAGACACATTACTACCACCTGATTATCGCAATATGATGCTTGTCTTACGGAATTTTTTTGAGTGCTAAGGAGACAAGACCGGCCAGCCAAGCCTTTGCGTTGGACTTAGACGCCTGATAATTAAAACTACAAGCATTGGCCTGCTGCTAAGATAGCAACTTCTTATAAAACTTGTCATTAACTTGTAATTATTGTTTGTGCCTACGCCACAGTGACGTTTGCGTCGCTCGAGGCGCCAGAGCCACTTCTTTTTTAAGCCTAGGCAACCGCCCCTTGATGCGCGGTTTACCTGCACTATTCAGTCCCAGGCTGATCTATCTCCATGGCAGAAATCCACATCGATCACGTAGTTAAACGCTACGGCAGCAATACCATCATCAATGAACTGAGCCTGCAAATCCGGCATGGCGAGTTCTTCACCTTATTAGGGCCCAGCGGCTGTGGCAAAACAACTTTGCTACGCATGATTGCCGGCTTCATCATCCCCGATGAAGGCCGCCTATTTCTGGACAAAGAGGACATCACCTACCTGCCCGCGCACAAGCGCGAAACGGGCATGGTGTTCCAGGACTACGCCCTGTTCCCTGATAAAACCGTATTTGACAATGTGGCTTACGGTTTGCGGGTACGCAAAGTCAGCAGCAGCGAAATCAAGAAAAAAGTCAGCTACATCCTGGAGCGGGTTGAACTGGGCGGCATGGCCGAGCGCTACCCCGCTGAGCTGTCCGGTGGCCAGCGTCAGCGTGTGGCCCTGGCCCGCGCCCTGGTGATCGAACCACGCGTTCTGCTGATGGACGAACCCCTGTCCAACCTGGATGCCAAGCTGCGTATTCAAATGCGCCAAGTGATTCGCGAGCTGCAACAAGAGTCCAATATCACCGCTATTTTCGTGACACATGACCAGGAAGAAGCCCTGTCCATGTCGGACCGCATTGCTTTGCTGCGCCAAGGCCGTATCGACCAGCTCGATACCCCCGAAGCCATGTACGCCACTCCGCGTACCGCCTATGCCGCTGACTTTATCGGTGCCGCTAACCTGATCGACACCTTGGGCGTGCATGTAGAAGCTGACCACACCACCGTCAGCATTGCAGGCGGACATATTATGGTGAACAACCCGCCACCAAGCGGGCAGGTCCTGCTGGCTGCGCGCCCTGAAAATATCACCCTGCATACCCAGGCCCAAGCAGGCAGCATTCCGGCCCAAGTAGTGGCCCGCCAATATTTGGGTACTAAAACGGCTTACAGCCTGAAGCTGAGCGATGGCAAACAAATTATTGCCGACGTTGCCGCTGCCCTGGACCCGCATCTGTCTGCCGGCAGCTCGGTCAACCTGAGCTTTAGCCCTGAATGTCGTCTGGTCGAGGCGTAAGACCCATGGCTATCGCTGCAAGACCCCTGGCCCTTCGCTCCCCCTGGTTTCTGCCCGCTCTGATTTGTCTGGCGGTGCTGTTCTTTTGGGTTGTCTGGCCACTCGCCTCCCTGTTCTATCAAAGCATCATCGACCCTGCCACTGGCCTGCCCAGCCTGCACGGCTTTGAGACTTTCTTTAGCGACCCGCGTTACGTTGAAGCTTTCTTCAACACCATCAAGCTGGGGCTGATCTCCACCATTGGCACGCTGTTGCTGGGTGCTCCGCTAGCCTATGTCGTGGCGCGCTACGATTTCCCCGGCAAAGCCATTGTGGCCATCCTGCCCCTGACCACGATCGTGCTGCCAGACATCATCGTCTCGCAAGCCTGGTTGATGTTGCTGGGCAATAACGGGGTAGTACGGCTGGCCCTGGAAAGCATTGGTATTGATCTGCCCAGCTTTTACGGCTGGTTTGGCATGTCCTATGTGCTGATCCTGAACGATTACACCTATGTGTATATCGGCATGCTGGCTGCGCTGAAAGCCATTGACGGCACATTGGAAGAAGCCGCTGTGAACCTGGGTGCCAGCACCTTCAAACGGGCGATGAGCGTCACCTTCCCGGTGCTGATGCCAGCCCTGCTGGTCAATGCCATGATTGTGTTCACGCTGGCCGTGGACAACTTTTCCATTCCCATGATTCTGGGCGGTCAGGTCGATGTGCTGTCTTCGCTGACCTACACCACCTTCCTGTCCGAGATGAGCGGCAACCCCACCATGCAAGGCGTGCTGGCGGTGGTCTCCGTCATTCTGGTCGGAGCGGTGCTGTTTATTCAGAAACGGGTACTGGAACGCAAGACCTTCCAGATGCAGCAAGGCCGTGCGCCGCGTCCCATCCGCGCACAAGGTCTGGGCGGTATTTTGCTGACTATTGGTGCTGTGCTGTTTGTGACCTTTTCGCTGATTCCGGCCTTTATTGTGCTGATCGGTGCCTTCACCAAAGCCAGCGGCCCGGTCATGCAATACGGCACTTTCACCCTGGACAATATGGAGCGTGCCCTGCGCTACGCGCCTGAGCCCATTCTGAACTCGCTGATGCTGGCCAGCGTGGCCACGATTGCAGGCACCTGCTTTGCGACAGTATGTAGTTACCTGATCGTGAAAAAACGCCTGTTCGTGGTGACCGCTCTGGACTATATGGTGATGCTGCCCCTGGCCATTTCCGGCACTGTGCTGGGTATTGCCCTGATCCAGACCTACAACAGCGGCATGCTGGTACTGACGGGAACCTGGGTGATCATGGCTGGTGCGTACTTTGTGCGTAAGGTGCCCTTCTCCATACGCTCGGCCTCGGCCTCGCTCTACAACATTCCCGACTCTATCGAAGAGGCCTCCATCAATCTGGGAGTCAGTCCCTTCCAGAGCTTCTTCAAAGTTGTCCTGCCCTTGATGAAACCCGCTATTTTGGGTGCTGCCATCTTGATGTGGGTAACGTCACTGGCCGAAATTTCCGCCACTATTGTGCTGTATTACGGTGGTATGGAGACCATGCCTATCCAGATGTTCCGTCAGATCGATGCCGGCTTTTTAGCGCGTGCCTCGGCCTACGGAGTGATTTTGATGGTCGTGATTCTGTTGCCGATTTATCTGGCTATTCGTTTTCTCAAGCTGGATCTGTTTTCCAGCCGCTAATCTAAAAAGGCTCATTATGCTGACTACACGTTTTCTGAAAACTGGTCTGGCACTCTCCCTCAGTGCCGGCGCCCTGTCTCTGTCCAGCGCCGCTCTGGCCGCCAATGCCGTGATGTACACCCCTAATAATGTACAAACCATTGATACGGCTTTGGAGATCGCCCGCAAGACGGCTTCCGATCTGTCCATTCAACAAGTGACCTCGGGCGCTGGTGCCTTGATGAAGCGTATCGAAGCCGAAGCTCAAAACCCGCTGGGCGATGTGGTCTGGGGCGCTGCCTACGGCACCATGGCTGCTTTCCAGCAGAACTTTGAAGCCTACGAATCGCCCGAGAACAAAGCGATTCCCGAAGCGTTCCACGGCAAAGACAGCCTGTGGACCAGCTCCAATGCCCACGTCATGGTCATCATGGCCAACGAGCGCCAACTGAAAGGTCAGACGGCTCCCAAGACTTGGTCCGACCTGTTCGATCCGCAGTGGAAAGGCAAGGTCATTATTGGTGACCCCGCCTCTTCGGGCAGCGCTTACGACCAGGTTTACGGCATATACCAACTGTACGGCGCTGAAGGCCTGCAGAAATTGGCGGCCAACGTAATCGTGTCCAAGAGTTCGGGCCAGGTCTACAAAAGCGTAGCCAATGGTGAGTACCCACTGGGCGTCACCATGGAATACGCGGCTTACGCCTACGTGGCCGGCGGTCAGAAAGGGATCGAACTGATCTACCCTGAAGACGGCACGTTCATTGCCCCCGAAGGCGTGGCTGTGATCAAGAACCCCAAGAACGGTCAGGAAGCCGCCCGCAAGCTGGTGGATGTTCTGCTGTCCAAGGAAGTTCAGGAAGCCGAGCTGGTAGAAAACTTCCGCCGCCCCACTCGCAGCGACATCAATGTGGCCGAGCTGACCAAGTTGCCTAACCTGGATCAGATCAAAGTAGCCAACATTGATCCGTTGAAAGCAGCTGCAGAATACGAAACCGTGATCGCCGCCTGGAAACAAGCCTTGGCAACGGTTGGCAAGTAAGCGAATTAACGGCCTAGCCGTGGGCATTAGCTAGTGAGCCGTACCGGCCAGCCTGCCCAGAAAAACCCCTTGATGTCGGGAGATAATCCCGGTGCCTAGGGGTTTTTTTATAGGCCAGCCCCTCTTTGCTGCACACTCGGGAGCAAGAGTTATCATAGAACGCCCAAGCCCCACCGATGCAAAGCTGCTGCGCAATCAAGCCGCTGAAAAGCAGCCCATGTCTGTCCCGCCTCTTCTAAAGAACCATGACGAACAAAATCACTTGTATTCTTGCGGCGCTGTTAATGACGGGATGCTCTACGTACTCCGATCCCAGAATTTCCACTACCAAGCCAGCCTCAGGCTTGCTCCAAGGTCAAAGCAGCTATTTCTGCCAGCACGGCAGCTATGCAACTGAAGACAGCGTCTACCGGGGTGGCTACGTACTCTCGCATCTTCTTGGTTTCTGGACGGCACGAGAGGTAGAACTGGTCAGGTTCAAGGTCTTGTCCAAAGACGAATTCGCCAGCGAGTATCTGGACAAAAACCTGAATATCACGGGCTCCCGCCATTACTTGCGTGGACAAGACTATCAAGTAGGCAACGATGGGGCTCTGGAGATCAAAAGCGCCTCACAATGCGGCAGCAATGACAGCCCCGGCGTGGGCTGCTCCTGGGGTGGGATTAAGCTATTTCTGGATCAGACGGGCAATCTGGCTGTTATACAGACAAACAGTGGCGCGGGGCTGATCGGCATTGTTCCTGTCGCAAGCGGCTCAAAATATCTTTCCTTATTCCCACCTGTCGCAGGCTCGGCTGGCTCCTTGTCGGCGGGCCTGGCTCAGTGCCCCGAAAGCCATGCAGCACAAAGGCAAAGAGAAGCGGCAAAACAAAAAGTCCTGCCTAGCTTTGCGGTGGGGGATATCGTCACCCCATATCGCCACTATGACGCCACCCAGAAAGAGTTTTTACCGGGCCCCTATATCAGCGTGAAAGATACGCGCTGGCGGGTCAAAGAAATCACCGACCAGTATGTCAGGCTGGAGCTGATCGAAGGCGAGTACAAGCCAAGCTCCTCTAAAGCTCCCGTCTACAAAGCAGGGGAGTTCTCCACGACTTTCTTTTCCTCAGGCAACTACAAGGCCGCCCATCCCTACGCCGGTGGCCCTGGGCAGATATTTGAAGAGTTTAAAAAAGTGGAATAGTTGGGGCGGCTAGGCTCAGCCCCCAGCCACTACAGAAGAAAAGCTGGAACGGCAGGCTAACCGGGCCTGCACAAGCACGCCCGACCCAGACAAGCCAGCCGCGGCTCTTGCTTGTTTAGCCAAGAAGCCTAAGTCAAAGCCGCTTTAATAATTCTGTTTAAGCCCGTACACCATTAATCCACTGGATAGATTTGATCCTCACGCAGGCGCGGTCGATCTGCTTCAACTTCGGTCAAGGGCTCTACGCGCTGCATGGTTGCCAGCGAACGCTGCGCCAAGCGCTGATACATGCGAGTACCGAAGAATTTGCCATCAATGGCTTTCTGATCCAGCTCTTTGACCACCGTGGCCGGAGACCCTGCCACCAGACTGCGCGGTGGCACTTGCATGCCTTTTTTCACAAAAGCCATGGCACCAATAATGCTGTCTGCACCGATGTCCGCCGCATCCATCACCACCGCGTTCATTCCCACCAGCACGTTGCGTCCAATGACACAGCCATGCAAAACGGCACCATGCCCAACGTGCCCATCTTCATGCACGATCGTGTCCTGATAAGGCGTACCGTGGATGACACAGGTATCTTGAATATTGGAGCCAGCCTTCATGATGATGCGACCAAAATCGCCCCGCAAACTGGCCAGGGGGCCGATGTACACGCCCTCGCCAATAATGACGTCACCAATCAGTACAGCGGTAGGATGGACATAGGCCGTGGGATGAACCACCGGCACCACACCATCAATAGAATAAATATTTTGCATACCTGCCTCGTACAAAGCCTGCACCCAGCCGACCAAACGCCCGGCCAAAAATACGATCATAGCTGCTACAGACCGATATAATGCGCCGTCCTCTTTCTTTTTGCATCCTATGAGCATGTTGTATTACTGGCTGGCTTTTGCCCTGGGCATGGTGTTCTACGCTGCCTACCTGTCCCAGTCTTCTTTACTGTCGCAAGGCATGATCTACATGAAAGAAAAAGATCAGTCGCCTCCTTTATTCTGGCTGTTCACCCGCCTGATCAGCTTTATCCTGCGCGCTATTCCTGGCTTGCTGATGAGACCTGTGCCCCTGATTTTGTGGGTCGTCGGCATGGGCCTGACGGTGCAATATAGTTTTTCCCTGCCTCAAGCCTGACGCAAACACGTTTTCCTTCCTGCCGCGGCAAAATGCGGGTTTAAGTCGTGCCCTTAAATCCCGCCGCTTGCGTCTCCCAGTCAAAGACTCTGCGCCTGCCAGTCAATTCATTAGCCATTTACCCTCCTACACTGACACAAACCAAGAAAACCGGGCCCTCGAATAGGCGCGGACTCATGTGCAGGATCGCGGATACCGCGACAAGGAGGATATATGGGGACAAGGAAAATCGTCAGAGCCGCCGCCGTACAAGCGGCCTCTCCTAACTACGATCTGGCCGTCGGCGTAGATAAAACCATTGAGCTGGCACGCCAGGCTCGCGATGAGGGTTGTGACCTGATCGTGTTTGGAGAAACCTGGTTACCCGGCTATCCCTTTCATGTCTGGCTGGGTGCTCCCGCCTGGTCCCTGAAATACAGCGCACGCTACTTTGCCAACTCCTTATCGCTGGACAGCGCAGAATATCGACGCATTGCCGAAGCCGCACGCAGCTTGGGTATTTTTATCGCGCTCGGTTATAGCGAACGCAGCGGCGGCAGCCTGTATCTAGGGCAATGTCTGATCAGCGATAAAGGCGAGCTGCTATGGTCACGCCGCAAACTCAAACCCACGCATGTGGAGCGCACCGTTTTCGGTGAAGGCTATGCCCGTGACCTGATTGTGTCCGAGACCGATCTGGGTCGAGTCGGCGCCTTGTGCTGCTGGGAACACCTCTCGCCGTTAAGCAAGTACGCGCTGTACTCCCAGCATGAGGCTATCCACATCGCCGCCTGGCCCTCTTTTTCCCTGTATAGCGAGCAAGCCCACGCCCTGAGCGCCAAGGTTAATATGGCCGCGTCACAAATCTACTCGGTTGAGGGGCAGTGCTTTACCATCGCCGCCAGCAGTATCGTGACACAAGAGACGCTGGATATGCTGGAGGTCGGCGAACACAATGCATCTTTGCTGAAAGTAGGCGGTGGCAGTTCCATGATTTTTGCGCCGGACGGACGCACGCTAGCTCCCTACCTGCCACATGATGCTGAAGGCTTAGTCATCGCCGACTTGAACATGGAAGAGATCGCCTACGCCAAGGCTATCAATGACCCGGTTGGTCACTATTCCAAACCCGAAGCGACACGATTGGTTCTGGACTTCGGCCATCGTGAACCCATGACACGGGTACATTCAGAGAGCAAATACGTACAAGAAACACTAGACCAGCCTCTGCGAAACAAGGGCGTTCAAGCGCTGACGAATCCAGCTCAAGAAACGGAGAAATCGCTGCTGCAGGAACCGTCCTAAGTATCAAGATCGACAATGCCCTGGCGCTCGGTCAGTTCCAGGGCCGCTCTCTTTATTGCTCCACCGACACAGGACTTTTGCCCTGTTTTTCTGGTCGGAAAATATCATAGTTTGTCGTGCTTTCTGGTCTGGCCCAAACAATCGATCATGCCTGATACTTAGCCAATTCGGCGGACTGCAGGCCCTGCAATCCGCCTTCGGATCTGAGATGGAGAGCGTATCGATGGAGCAATGGTCAACCACGGCAATCCCCGCTATCCGGCGAGCCCCCTACTGGATAGAGGCCGTTAATCAGGCCTATGTGCAACTGGAATGTGCCGTACCCACTCGCTCCACAGATACCTTCTTTGGCGCAATTACCCGTCGTGAACTGGCAGAGGTGAACCTCTCACACATCAGCTCGACGGCGCAAACCGTGCTGCGTACCCCGCAGCAGATCTCTAAAGCATCAGAAGATGTCTTTCTACTCAGCATTCAAGTAGCTGGGGCCGGGCAACTGATTCAGGATGACAAGTCCGCCTATTTACGGGCCGGTGATCTTGCCCTGTACGACTCCACACGTCCTTATGAGCTCTTGTTTGACCAACATTTTGAGCAGTACGTGATTTCATTGCCCGGCTCTGTGTTACGCAAACGATTACGCAATGCGGAAGACATGACGGCCTGCAAGATTGCAACGGCGCAATCGGGAACAGCACGCCTGCTATCGCGCATGGTTACAGAGCTGATGATTAGCCCGCCGGCAGGTGGGCCGGTGGTGGACATGACGGTTGCCGACAGCCTGGTTGGCATTCTGGTGGCGGCGCTGGCAGAAAACCTGGGCAACTTATCCTTGAAGGATGATACGGCCTCACTGCGCTACGACAGGGTCAAAGCCTATGTGCTGGAGAACCTGCGCGATCCAGAGCTGAGTATTGGCAAAATATCTCAGCGTCTGGGTATCACGGCCAGCACGTTGCATCGTGTCTGGGAACACGAGTCCGACTCTCTCACTAACTGGATATGGGCGATGCGGCTAAAAGGGGCAGAGCAGGATCTGCGCCGTCTTGCCTGCACCAGCACGACTATTACAGAAATTGCCTATCACTGGGGATTTAGCAGCTCAGCCCACTTCAGCCGAACATTCCGACAACACTTTGGTGTCCCGCCCAAGGAGGCACGCGCAAGGATGCGGGTGCTTCCTCAGCCGGATACAAGGCTGACGTAATCAGGCAATCGGTTTGCCATCATTGACGGCGAGCAGCCCTTTGATCAAACGGTACAGGATCCAGACGCCGACAATTGCGATGGTCACAAAACCGACCAGAATGGTCATCAGGAGAAAGGACAGGCAAACCCCGACCAACCCCCACCAAAAGGTGCGAATTTGCCAGTCAAAGTGAGACTCCAGATACGTTCCCTTTACCTCGTCCCGTTTGACGTAGTTGATGATGATGGCCACCAAAGCGGTAATACCACCGAACAGGGACAGGATGTACAGCCCGTAAGTGATCAGAGTCAGGTTGCGCAGGTTCACCAGCTGATTTGTACCGCCGCCTTGTGGAACAGGGGTCAGATCGTCATTCATCCGTATTACTCCTTGGAAAAACAAACGGTAGCGTTACGTGTGCCATAACGCTACCGAAAAAAACCTGCTCAGGCCAGAGAATTAACGCAGCCCGATAAATGGCATGGCCGAACCAGGAACCAAGCTTTCTGGCAGCTTGCCGTCCCACTTCTCCACGGCATTCAAATTGACCAGGTTGGTATTTTGGGCAAGTGCCTGTGCCTTGGCGGAAATAGCTTTGGCTTCGGCTTCACCACGCAGACGAATACCGTCGGCCTCAGCCATGTAACGTTCGCGCTGGGCGCGGGCTTCGGCTTCAGCCTGAACCACCTGGATTTCAGCCTGGATGGAAGCCGTTTCTTTTTGTTGGCGGGTGGTTTCAATTTGAACCTGGGCCAACATACGGTTTTCAATCGATTGCTCGTAAGCTTTAGAGAACGACACCTCTTCAACCTGCACGCCCATCATTTGCAAAGGGGCGGATTCCAGGGTCACTCGCATGGCTTCGTTAATATCGGCACCCAGTTTTTCACGATTCTGAATAGACTGAGCCGCCGTATATTTACCAAACACGTTTTTGATGACGTCCAAGGCTTTACGTTCCAGCAAACGGGCCTCCAGCGCTTCCAGTGAACCATATTCCGAATACAGCTGGGCGACATCGGTTTCAGGAACACGGTATGTCACCGAGGCCACCATGGAGGCGGACTGCTGGTCGAAACTATACGCTTCCAGCTGCATGCGAACCGTGTGATCTCGTACCGAAATTTTGCGCACCGTATCAAAGAACGGCACTTTAAAATCCAGACCGGGTTCAGCCACACGGACCAATTTACCGTTACGCAGCACAACGCCACGCTCGCCCTGGTCTACCTGCAAAAACGAGCCCATCGAGGCCACGATCAGGATCAGGAAAATAATTACGGCACCACCCAAGAACGCGAGTCCTTTGGAAAAACCCGCGCCACCCTCTCGCTTGGTTCCTGTGGTCAGTTTGGTAATTGTGTTTTTATCAATGCTCATCACGGCTTCCTTTGCGTGGCTGTTGCGTCTCGTCTTTCCGTTGACGACGTTCAACCATCAGTTGCCGTATGCCTTTAGCAATCAAGTAGGCCAATACTGCGGCCCCCAACAAAATCAAGATGATACGCATGACGCTTCAGTCTTCCCACTAGATTTCAATTAGAGGGCAATTATCACCGATTCCTTCTGTCACGCTTTAAAAAGAAACGTCAAAACATCGCAAATGGACAGAATTGCTGGTAACAAATAATGAACAGACGCCATTGCAGCACCTGATACAACTGAAGGTCCTCTTTGCCGCTATTCCAGGGTTGCTATCGCCGCATCCAGGTCGCCTAAATGCGCTTGTACCGGAGGCACATCGCTACGGGTCGCAATCAAGCGCAAGATATGCGTTTTGCTCTCTTGAAAAGTGCGCAACAATTGTTCGAGCTCCGCCGTGGAATATTGACGTGTGTTATCCCGTAAAGCCACTTCCAAGGCATCCAGCTGCTCGTAGACCATATCGAGATCTTCCCGCTCTTGTATGTAAAGGCGGGTGAGCCAGATGTGCTGGCCCAGAGCATTCCATTGCTCCAGCCCCGCAAAGCCGTATTTCTGAGTCAAGTTGTTCAGTTGGCGATACAGCTCCGAGCCGCGTTCGACTTGGGCTAATTCCAGCAAGGGCGGCAGGCCATCAGCCAAGGCCCCATCCCAAACTGGTTCACTGCGCTCCACGGTTTGCAGAACAGGCAAGATCTCGCGCAGGCTTTGCACGTAACGAGTCACGACTTGCTCATCCAATGCCAGCTCAGACGAAGACGCCAAAAAAGGCAAGCCCATCAAGGCCATGCCGCAGATACAGAGGACTCGTTTAATCATCGCTCGCCCTAAAAAACAAGACTACCCGTCTTGAACGACGCAAAACACACGCTTCGATTGTAAGCACTAGGCTAACCAGATTTCTGGGGCTGTGCCAAAAACAACACAGCCTTTTCAATCCTCAACAGTCTTGAATTGAAAAGCCTTGCACTCTAGCAAATGAGTACGGTTAAAACTCACCTGAGCCGCTTGGCAGCACGCTCAAATCCAGCTGAGATGAGCGCTAATAAAGTAACAATTATTTATTTTATTCTGGTACTTGGAGCGGCACAGTCCCTATCCTGATGCCTCTCTGTGCCGATTTATTCATCAAACAAACAAGGCACGGATCATGAACGCTAGGTAGTGAACTCTATTCACAATGCGATAGGCAATAAAAAAGCCCTTGAAAGACAAGGGCTTAATTATTTCCAGCTGGCGGAGACGGAGGGATTCGAACCCTCGATACGGGTATAAGCCGTATGCTCCCTTAGCAGGGGAGTACCTTCAACCTCTCGGCCACGTCTCCAGCTCTAGGAAAGAAGCTACTATAGCATTTATAAAAAACCAATGCAAATAGCTAAATGGATTATTTTTCCTGATCCAGCTCGAAAGTCTTGTGCAGGGCACGTACAGCCAATTCCATGTACTTGTCCGCAATAATGACCGAGGTCTTGATCTCGCTGGTGCTGATCATCTGGATGTTGATGCCCTCTTCGGACAAGGCACGGAACATAGAGCTGGCAATACCAGCGTGGTTACGCATGCCAATGCCAACGATGGACACTTTACACACGGCTTCGTCAAAGACGATTTCGCCAGCGCCAACAGCCGGGCCCACCTGGTTCATCAACAATTCCTTGGTACGCAGCGCATCGTTGCGGCTGACGGTGAAGGAAAAGTCTGTGGTGCCTTGAACCGACAGGTTCTGCAAAATCATGTCGACTTCGATATTGGCCGCTGCGATGGGGCCCAGAATGGAATACGCCACACCGGGGGTGTCAGGTACGGCACGCAGGGTGAATTTGGCTTCATCACGGCTGAAGGCGATGCCAGAGACAACGGCAGCTTCCATTTTTTGATCTTCCTCGAAAGTAATCAGCGTGCCCGAAGACATTTCTTCTTCGAGCGGAATCATGGGGTCGGTCATAGAGGACAAGACACGGACAGGAACCCGGTACTTGCCTGCAAATTCTACGGACCGGATTTGAAGAACCTTGGAACCCAAAGAGGCCATTTCCAGCATTTCTTCAAAGGACAGCACTTTCATGCGGCGCGCTTCTGGCACCACACGCGGGTCGGTGGTGTAGACACCATCCACATCGGTGTAAATCAGGCATTCGCTGGCCTTCATGGCCGCTGCCACAGCCACCGCGGAGGTGTCCGAGCCGCCACGACCCAGGGTCGTGATGTTGCCTTCTTCATCCACACCTTGGAAACCGGTCACAACGACCACACGGCCTGCGTCCAGATCCTGGCGAATACGGGTGTCATCAATAGAACGAATGCGGGCACGGGTGTAGGCATTGTCGGTCTGCACAGGAACTTGCCAACCGGCATAGCTGCGGGCGGGAACGCCTTGGGCAGCCAAGGCCATCGCCAGCAAGGCGCTGCTGGCTTGTTCGCCAGTGGCAGCCAGCATATCCAGCTCGCGCGGATCAGGCTGAATACTCAGTTCTTTTGCCAGGCCTAACAAACGGTTGGTTTCGCCGGACATGGCCGAAGGAACTACCACCACTTGGTGCCCGGCGGCATGCCATTTGGCAACCCGACGCGCCACATTCTGGATGCGCTCGATCGAGCCCATCGACGTGCCGCCATATTTATGTACGATCAGGGACATCTTTTACTCTGCATCAAAGGGCTAAGGTCTGGGATAGACACAAAACCCAACTATTCTAACGACTTTCTGCGCCCCAAACGCAGGCTCAAACCTATGCCAGCGCAAAAAAACACATACTTTGTCGACTCAACACCATAGCCCACGCTCCTGCCACAGGCCACCCCAAACTACTCACTTGCTTGATCGGCTTTGAAGCCGTCGTTCTGATTGAGCAAATCTACAGGCTCAATCTGCACCCGACCACGCACACAGCGGATCAGATGCGGTCCATGTTTCCAGATCAAATTTCTGTCGTGCCCTTGGGCATGCACGCCGCGCAGCTGGCGCAAAAGCTCTGCCAGACGTGCCTGGGTCGGTAAGCCGGCATCCTGCTTTTGCAGCCAATAACGGATCACCATGCTTTGACGGGCCGGTTCCAGCTGACGCCAGGCGCTCAGACTAAAACTACGCCCTGCCTCATCCGACTCCAGCGTCTGCCAATCCTGGCTGGCCACACTGTCCAATACTTCCTGTGTTTCCCGGCTTAGCTGAGCCTGACGTTGCAGGAGACTCTGCCATCCCGGCCAGCGGGCATCCAGCACAGGCGTGAGCAGATCGCGCACAGCGCCACGGGTGTAATCGGGATTGATATTGGTGGGGTCTTGCACCGCGTGCCACGCCGTGGCGGCCGCAAACTCATCACTGGCTTGAAGAATACGAGCCCGGGGCTGATCCAGCCAAGGTCGCCAATAATTGAGATGATCGCGCTGCATATGGGGCGCCATCGCACCCAGGCCGGTAGTGCCCGTGCCGCGCAGCAAACGCATCAAGACAGTTTCAGCCTGATCATCCTGGTGATGAGCCAGCAGCACATGCTGCAAACCGACAAACTGCGCCAGTTGGGCCAGACCTTGATAGCGGGCATCACGCGCTGCCGATTCCATGCCATCGGCACTTAAGCTGCGTGGCTGAACCTGTACCCGCAAGCTATGACAGGGCCGCTGCAAACGAACCGCCAGATCATGCACGTGCTGCTGCCATTGATCGGCAATCGCTTGCAGGCCGTGATGAATATGAAAAAAATGAAGTGTGACTTGGCGGCGGCTGGCCCAGATATGGGCATGTACCGCCAGCATCGCCGAGTCCGCACCACCACTTAAGGCAATAGCGACGCTATCGCCGCTTTTAAAACTTAGGTGATGGTTAAGCGCCTCCAGCAGCGGGGGTGAGGGGCTAAAGCCCCCCAGCTGACTGGAAGGCAGAGGATCAGGCACGAACTTCCTGGTAGCGACCGTGGGCCAAGAGGCGGTCCATACGCCGCGCCAGCAGTTGCTCGGTAGTCAGGCCTGCGACCTGACGCAGGGCGTCAGCCAGCGCACGACCGAGCTGACGTGCCATCATGGTGGGGTCGCGATGCGCGCCACCGATGGGTTCATTGATAACGCGATCAACCAGACCCAGCTCGATCAGACGTGGGGCGGTAATAGCCAGCGCTTCCGCCGCCACAGGCGCTTTATCTGCACTGCGCCACAGGATCGAGGCACAACCTTCTGGCGAAATTACGGCGTAGGTGGAATATTGCAGCATGGAGACTACGTCGCCTACGGCAATCGCCAACGCACCGCCCGAACCGCCTTCACCAATAATGGTGGAGATGATAGGCACACGCAGCTTGGCCATGGCAAACAGGTTGTGGCCAATGGCTTCAGACTGACCGCGCTCTTCAGCACCAATGCCTGGGTAGGCGCCGGGGGTGTCCACAAAGGTAAAGACGGGGATACCGAATTTTTCGGCCAGACGCATCAAACGCAAGGCTTTACGATAGCCTTCGGGACGTGGCATACCGAAGTTGCGGCGAGCACGCTCTTTGGTATCACGGCCTTTTTGATGACCAATGATCATGCAGGGCGTGCCGTTGAAACGGGCCAGACCACCCACAATCGCCAGGTCGTCCGCATACATGCGATCGCCATGCAGCTCGTGGAAGTCCGAGAAAATCTGGTTTACATAGTCCAGTGTGTATGGACGTTGTGGATGACGAGCAACCAGAGCCGTTTGCCAAGGAGTCAGCTTGGCATAAATATTTTTAGCCAGAGTCTGACTTTTCTGCTGCAGACGGCTGAGTTCCTCTGAAATATCCACAGCGGAATCAGATTGCACATAGCGGAGCTCTTCGATTTTGCCTTCGAGCTCGGCCAAAGGCTGCTCAAATTCCAGGAATGTATTTCGCATGTTGGTTCTTAAGGGTTTAGGCCTAATTTAATATCGTACCGCAACTGTGTTCAGACTGCGCCACAGATGCCAGGTAGCCACCGTGCACCACGGTGCCCACGCTTGAGCAACTTCCCGCGCCTCGAACCGGGATACCGGCTCACCGCTGAAATAGTGCTGAGAGATTGCCTTGAGCAGGCCCGCATCATCCAAAGGGAGAACATCGGGTCTGTGCAAGTTGAAAATCAGAAACATATCTGCCGTCCAGCGACCCACGCCACGAATGGCGCACAAGTCAGCAATCACGGCTTCGTCAGACAGGGACTGCCATGCCTGGGGGTCAATTTTACGGGCATCAAAGTGTGCCGCCAAATCAACTATATATTCGGCCTTGCGTTTAGGCAGGCCCAGACCATTCAAGGCCTCGTAACCCAGCTCTAAAATAAGTTCAGGCGACAAGGCTTGCCCGCAACCCTCCAGCAGCTTGGTCCAGAGCAGATCTGCGGTACGCGACGCCAATTGCTGACCCACGATGGAGCGCACCAGGGTAGTGAAAGCGGGTGACTGGTGTTGCAGCCAATAATCACCGTGCCGGGGAATCAGCTTACGCAGGATACGATCGCGCTTCATCAGCTGGGCGCACGCGTCGTCCCAGTAATCAGGCTTGCCCACCAAACGTACTTGAGGGCCGGATTGAACGCCGCTTAGGCCCTGCGCCATTGTGTCGCTCCACCTGGCCGATCTTCCAGCTCAACGCCCTGCTCTTTAAGCTGCACACGGATGGCATCGGCGCGTGCAAAGTCGCGGTTCTGTTTGGCCTGGCCGCGTTCAGCCAGCAGTTCGTCAATCTGGGCGTCGCTCAGGGAGTCAGCCCCGGCCACGCTGACAGCCTGACCGAAGCGGGTGCTGGCACGCCAATAGACAGCGGGGTCCACTTGCAAGAGGCCGATGACCCCACCCAAGGCACGCATCAAACCGGCAGCCTGAGCGTCTTTGTCACGGTTGGCTTGGCCAGCCAGCTCAAATAAAACAGCAACCGCACCGGCAGTATTGAAATCATCGTCCATAGCCTGGGCAAATGCCAGAGCCGGGCCTTGAGTCCAGTCGATCTGAACATCAGCTGCAGAAACGTTCTGCAAAGTCTGGTACAGACGATCCAAGGCTTGCTGAGCATCGCGCAGATTGTCGGGCGCGTAGTTCTGCAAGCTGCGGTAATGGTTGCGCACAATAAAGAAGCGCAGCATTTCAGCTTCACGCGGATTAGCGGTATAGCTGCTTTCTTCGTCGGCCAAACCGTCGGGCGCGACGGTATCGCGGATGCGACGGAAATTACCCAGGGACTTGGACATTTTTTCCGAGTCCACCATCAGGGGGCCGCAGTGCATCCAGACATTGGCCATCTGGCCGCCAAAGGCACCTTCCGTTTGGGCGATTTCGTTTTCGTGGTGGGGGAACTTCAAATCCGGACCACCACCGTGAATATCCAAAGGCAGACCCAAGAGGGCCTTGCTCATGGCCGAGCACTCAATATGCCAGCCCGGGCGACCCAGGCCGTAAGAGGACTCCCATTTGGATTCGGTAGGCTCTTCATCTTTAGCCGATTTCCACAGCACAAAGTCCAGAGGGTCGCGCTTGGCGGAATTCAGGGCGACACGCTCGCCTGCACGCAGATCGTCCAGGGAGCGGCCCGACAGTTTGCCGTAGCCGGGGAACTGACGCACCGCGTAGTTCACATCACCGTCTTCGGACTGATAGGCCAGGCCGTTTTCTTCCAGCTTGGCAATAATGCCCAACATATCGGGCACGTGCTGCGTGGCACGAGGCTCCGAATCGGGGCTTTGCACACCCAATGCCTTTTCGTCGGCATGCATGGCATCAATATAGAAGTCAGTAACTTCAGACATGAGCTGCCCGCGCTCAACGGCACGGCGGATGATTTTGTCGTCAATATCCGTAATGTTGCGTACATAAGAGACGCCGTACCCGCTCGCTCGCAACCAGCGTTGAACAATGTCAAAGCTGACCAGCATACGGGCGTGTCCCAGGTGACAGAAGTCGTAGACCGTCATGCCGCAGACGTACATACGTACGTGGCCCGGTTCAACCGGAGAAAACACCTCTTTAGAGCGTGATAACGAGTTATAAATGCGCAACATGGCCTGTAATCGTCATAAAATCGGAACATTGCGCCAGAACGATTGCCCCTGGCTTATGTTCCGTATTTCCCGCCTGGCAAGAGGCAAGGTTAGAATGATGGTCAATAAGTATAGCAAGCAGACCTCGTTAAAGGCAGCAATCTACCAACCTTCCTGGTCTTCAAGCCAGATTTTATAGGCGCCCCCTCTGTGTTCAGTACACCTAGACGGACTCGGTTTCTCGCTCCTTGCACCTTGGCCCTTTTGCTGGCCCTCGGTCAAAACGTGAGTGCTCAATCCCTGCCCGATTTGCCCCCACCCAGTGCGCGGGTAAATGATCCGCTGTTGGATATTGCCCCCGAACCTGAACGCGGCTGGAAAGGTCTGGCCCGTGCGTTGGATGTGCTGGCCCCCAGTGCCGATACGTCTTTGCCGCTTAGCGCCGCTCAAGTCAGCCAGCGTATCAGCACCTTGATTGCCCAGGGCCGTCATGCTGATGCTTTGCAAGCGATCGACAAGCAGCTGGAGCAACGCAAGAACAGGGGCGAGCCCGGTGCGAATGTACAGTTGCTGTTTTTGAAAGCACGCGCATTAGCAGCCAGTGGTGACCACAATGGCGCCATCGGCATTTATCAAGACATGACCATGTATTATCCTGAGCTTCCTGAGCCCTGGAATAATCTGGCGGCTGAATACATTGCGCAAGACAAGCTGGATCTGGCTTTGGAGGCTTTGAAAATGGCCCTGACGGCAGATCCTTCTTATGCCTTGGCACGCGCCAATATGGGTGAAGTGCAACTGATGCTGGCTAATGACACGTACCGTCAAGCCGCCGCCAGCGGTGTGCCTAAAGCCGCCCAGCGTGCACAACAAACCGGCCAAATTCTGCAACAATAAGATTTTTCTTTGACGGGATTGCCCCTATCTTATGTTTGCAAGCACATTTCAATGGTGTGATCAGGCTCGCAGCTTGCGCACCCTGCTTATTGCTGCCTGTATGGCTATGCCTATGATGAGCAGCCCAGCTATGGCAGCAGATTCTTCCACTTCTTCTGAAGGCACTTCTATGAGCACCTCTCCACGCGTCCAACTGCAAACTAACCATGGCACGATCCTGGTTGAACTGAATGCAGAAAAAGCCCCTAACACCGTGGCCAACTTTGTAGACTACGTGTCCAGCGGCTTTTATGACGGCACCGTATTTCACCGTGTGATCAATAACTTCATGGTCCAGGGCGGCGGTTTTGAGGCCGACATGAAGCAAAAATCCACCAATGCTCCTGTCAAAAACGAAGCCGACAATGGCTTGAAGAACGAAAAGTACACGCTGGCTATGGCCCGCACGTCCGACCCACACTCGGCGACTGCCCAGTTCTTCATCAACGTGGCTGACAACGATTTCCTGAACTTCACAGCTCCTACGGCCAACGGCTGGGGCTACGCTGTGTTTGGCCGCGTGATCGAAGGCATGGATGTGGTCGACAAGATCCGTACCGTGCGCACGGGCAACAAGGGCTTCCACCAGGACGTTCCTGTTGAGGACGTCATTTTGGAAAAAGCGACGCTTGTCACCGAATAAGCTCACGCTTTCGGGCAATGTCTGGATTGCGGCGGACCTGCATTTGGGTCCCGACAATCCAGACACCGTCCAGGATTTTTTGCAGTTTCTGCACTCCGCCCAGCATCAAGCTCATAACTTGATTCTGGGCGGTGATATTTTCAATGCCTGGATTGGTGACGATCAAATCGCCCGCCCTGCTCCCTGGCTTACTCAAGTCAGCGAGGCTTTGCGGGCATTTTCGTCCTGTCATTCTTTATATCTGATGCGCGGTAATCGCGACTTTTTGCTGGGCGAGACTTACGCCCACCATGTCCATGCCACGCTCTTGCCTGATTACGTTGTACTCGATACGTCTGCCGGTTTAATTTTGATGTCTCATGGCGACGAGTACTGTCTGGATGATCTGGCTTATCAGCGTTTTCGCTATTGGGTACGCAAGCCCTGGCTGCAGAAGTTATATCTGGCCTGCCCCTTAAGTTTGCGTCAGCGTATTGCCGACTCTGCCCGTGCGGGTAGCCAGCGCGGCAAACAGTACAAGTCCACGGACATTATGGATGTGCAGCCAGCGGCTATTGTTGCGGCCTGCGAGGCACACTCTGTGCGGGCGATGGTGCATGGTCATACGCACCGACCTGCGGTACATGACATTCCTGGCTTTGATTCGATACGTCGTTGGGTGTTGCCTGATTGGGATTCTGAATCTTCTGACGGGGTTCGTCGCGGCGGCTATATCAGTATTGAAGGTGTGCAACTGTGCTTGCACCAGTGGGGGCAAGAGGATCAGTGTCAAGACACTGGGCGCTACATAAACTTGGCTTCTTCTTGAGGCTGACGGGATGGGCTGTGATCGACTCACATGGTCATTTCTCTGTAGCTAACTTCGCGATGTTGAGCGTCGACTGCTCATCATGATCAGTGCAGGGGTCAGCGGGGCTGCATAAGCATTTTTGAGGGGGCGGGAGTGGTCGACTTGTCGGGTCTCCGGCCCGCGCTGCGCACGGGTTCCCTGGTCTCTTGAAACATCCAGGCGCCCTGTGAACTCGCCGGGTACTTGGTCCCGCGGACCAAGTGCAAGCGTCCGGCTCAAACAGCACAGGGCTTGCATTCTGGATGTTTCAAGAGCCTGCGGCCAGAGCCCTGACTCGCCCCGTCGACCACTCCCGCCCCCTCAAAAACGCAAACGAGACAGTGGCTCTTGCCAACACAATATCCCAGCCATATTCCTCATCTACAGAAGATAAAACGAAGGTAGCTCGGCAGCGCGCTTGCCCTGTCCTCAACTTGAGCCTCTCGGTTGCTCTGCCCCGGTATCTGGGCGATTCAGACTGCTTGCCGCGGTCGGTGTTTTGAGCCGGGGTGCAAGCACTCTGCTGTTCGAGCCCGACGCTTGTGGTTTGTCCGGGGGACAAACCACCGGGCGAGTTCAGAGTGCGCCCGGATCAAGACACCGACAAGGGCACCGGTGCGCAGCACCGGCAAGTAGTCAGCCCGGATACCGGGGCAGAGCAATCGAGAGGCGTCTCAACAGAGCCCAACCCTGCTCCTAACAAAGCGCTTCCCCAACCTTTCGGCTCCTCACCTGCTTAAACAAACACATCACCAAGCCCTCATTAAATAAACTGGAACAAACGAGCAGATCCCATAGGCAGCAGACAAGAAAAATCCCCGCTGGCACAACAAAGTCCAAGCGGGGATTCCAAAACCTCTGGATGAGCAGAAAACTAGGTCATCAACCAAACAAACAATACCGCCCCCAAAGCAATTCGATACCAGGCGAAGGGCCGATACGTACGGCTGGAAACAAAACGCAGCACCGCCTTCACCAAGAACAGAGCACTGAAGAAGGCCGCTACAAAGCCGACAATAATCGCCGTGCCTTGATCGGCACTTAAAGACGCGCCATTGCGATACAAATCATAAACCGTTGCCGCTAACATCGTTGGCATCGCCAGAAAGAAAGAAAACTCCGTCGCTGTCTTACGCTGAATACCGGCCAGCATGCCGCCGATAATCGTCGCTCCCGAACGCGAAGTGCCTGGCACCATCGCAACACACTGGGCAAAGCCAACCACCAAAGCCTGCTTCCAGGTGATCTCCTCCAAAGCAAAAGCCGTGGCCTTTTGCGAAGTCGCCGTTTCTCCCTGATTAGCCTCAGACGTATTCTTCGCATATTGCGGCTTGCGCTCCACCCACAGCATCAGCAAACCACCCAGGATCAGCGTGAACACAAACACAATCTGATGATGAAACAGAGCTTTGACATACTGAATCGTCAAAGCACCAATCACCGCAGCGGGCAAAAAGGCGATCAGCAGATTACGAGTAAACATCATCTCGGTGCGATCACCCCGCAAGGTTCCCATGATCAGTTGAATCAAGCGGGCACGGAAAATCCAGACCACAGCCAAGATCGACCCGAACTGAATCACGACCTCAAACACCTTGGCATCACCCGAGGAAAAATCAATCCAGGAGCCTAGAATCAGCAAGTGTGCCGTGCTGGAGACCGGAATAAACTCCGTAATACCTTCGATAATCCCCAAAAACAGGGCCTTCAACAGATAGATAGTTTGCTCAGTCATGTTGCGTGAATCAAAGCCAATAAAAATTAAGATGCCAGGAACGGATCAATTTGTTCATCATCGTTGGGCACGCGCTCCAGGCTGACCTGGGAAATGCGACGCCCTTCCAGCTCTTCAACCTTGAAGCGATAAACCGCATCACTCTGTTCAAGAACACAGACATCACCTACCTTGGGCAACTGACCGAAACGCGTCAGCAGATAGCCTGCCAAGGTGGCATATTCTTCATCTTCATCCACCAGACCATCCACCCCCAGCATTTGCTCCAGGTGATGTAGGTCGGTAGAGCCGTCCAATAGCCAGTGGTCCTGGGACTCTTGGACAATATCGGGGGTTTCGTCCTCGCTGGGGAAGTCGCCGGCAATCGCCTCAAAAATATCCAGGGGCGTAACCAGTCCTTCAATCGTGCCAAACTCGTCGGTCACCATCACCAACTGTCCACGGCTTTGCTTGATGGTCTCCATCAAGTTCAGAATTTCAATGGACTCGTACACAAACACCGGCTGACGCAATTGGTCCAGACGGACATGACCATGAATCAGCAAATCTGCCAGTAACTCTTTGCTTCGACCAATGCCAATAACCTCATCGAGCGAACCGCGACACACGGGCACCATACTATGAGGTTCATGAGTCATCTTTTCGAGCAGAACCTCGGGCTCATCCTGAATATTGAGCCAGGTAATGGCATTGCGCGGCGTCATCACCGAATGCACAGTGCGTTCGGACAACGTCAGCACGCCACTGACCATATTGCGCTCTTCCTGACCAAACACCATTTGCGCACCACCACCGGGCAGATCAGGGCCAATCGCTGCGGCACCCGAAGCAGGACTCTTGCCCAACATGCGCAACACCGCCTCGGCCGTGCGTTCGCGCATAGGACGCCCCGCCTGCAAAAGCCGCAATTTGCGCCGCGCCAGCTGGTTGAACATTTCGATCAGGATGGAGAAAGAAATTGCCGCATACAGATAGCCCTTGGGCACATGCACACCAAAGCCTTCCACCAGCAAAGAAAAACCGATCATCAACAAAAAGCCCAGGCACAGGATCACCACCGTGGGCCGGCTGTTGATGTAAAGAGTCAGAGGTTTGGACGCCACCAGCATGATGCCAATAGCAATGACCACCGCCGCCATCATGATGGGCAGATGCTCCACCATACCCACGGCAGTAATCACCGCGTCGATGGAGAACACCGCATCGAGCACCACAATCTGCGCCACGATGACCCAGAAGCTGGCGTACATGCGAGAACCAGACGCGTGTGCGCTACGGTTCTCAATGCGTTCGTGCAGTTCCAGCGTGCCTTTGAACAGCAAGAAGAAACCACCCACGATCATGATCAGATCGCGGCCTGAAAAATCCAGGCTAAGGACAGACACCAAAGGATCGGTCAACTGCACCAAAAAGGACATGACCGTTAACAGGCCAAGGCGCATCAGCAGGGCCAAAGACAAGCCCAGCACCCGAGCCCGGTCACGCTGCGCCGGAGGCAGCTTGTCGACCAAAATTGCAATGAACACCAGATTGTCGATGCCCAACACAATTTCCAGAACAACCAGTGTGAGTAACCCAACCCAGGCGGTCGGGTCCATCAACCACTCCATCTCAGCTCCTTGGCGCTGTCATTAAAAGAACACCCCGGCGGTGCCGGGGTCTAGGTTCTTAATCTTGCATGTGCGACAACATCTGGATAAAGATCTTCGGACTGGCAGCAAGCACATTGCCCGTTTCTTTCCAGGTCTGCTCGCCTTCAAAGTCGCCCACCAGACCACCGGCTTCGGTAACCAGCAAAGTGCCGGCAGCCAAATCCCAAGGCTTCAGGCCAACCGCGCAGAAACCGTCCAAACGACCGCTGGCCACATAAGCCAGATCCAGAACCGTTGCACCGACGCGACGAACAGCCGCGCATTCGGACAGCATATCGGCAAAAGGAGAGGTGGTTTTCACGCCAGCGCCCGAATCAGGCACGTGAGCACCGATCAAAGCGTCGTGGTAACGGGTCTGACCCGAAACACGCATACGACGATCATTCAGGAAGGCACCGCCTCCACGGCTGGCTGTGAACAGCTCGTTACGCGTTGTGTCGTAAATAACCGCATGGGCGGTTTGGCCACGGTGCAACAGGGCGATGGAAATCGCATAGCAAGGAAAACCGTGAATAAAGTTGGTGGTGCCATCAAGCGGATCAATAACCCACTGGTACTCAGGGGTACCTTCACCTGCGGGCTCCAGCGGGGGACGCTCGCCGGTTTCCTCTCCAATGAAGCCATGGTCGGGATAGGCTTCGCTCAACACTTCAATAATGGCTTCCTCTGCTGCGCGATCCACTTCCGTGACATAATCTTTAGGGCCTTTACGCGCAACCGACAGGTGCTGGAGGTCTAGGCTGGCGCGAGAGATAATGGTGCCGGCACGGCGAGCCGCCTTGATGGCGGTATTGAGCATCGGGTGCATGGAAATTCCGTTTTTTTAACAATAATTGAGCCTGCCTGGCGTGCCCTGTTGCAGGGCAAAATCGCGTGAGCAGACACAGGAAGCGTAGCTTCAAAGTAGCTATTTTAAATGACTCAGACGCAAGCATCGGCATTTGATGATAATTTTCACCGGGTTCGCTTCATTATGGTGCAACCCAGCCACCCTGGAAACGTGGGCGCAGCCGCGCGAGCGATCAAAACCATGGGCTTTGGCGACTTATGTCTGGTCGACCCGCTGGACCCGGACGTTGCACAAAACCCTCAAGCGATCTCGCTGGCCAGCGGCGCAGTGGACGTTTTGGAGCGTGCAACGATTGTTCCCACGCTGGCACACGCGCTGGAACCCGTCACGCTGGCCTTTGCCCTGACCGCCCGCCCCCGCTACCTGGGGCCTCCTGCTGCCGATATACGACAGACGGCCGAACTCAGCCGCGTTCACCTGCGCGAACAGACCGGCACAGTCGCGATTGTGCTGGGCACAGAACGCGTGGGACTGACTAACGAGCACATCAGCCAGTGCCAGTATCTCTGCCATATTCCGGCCAACCCTGAATACAGCTCCCTGAATGTGGCCCAGGCCCTGCAACTGGCCGCCTGGGAACTGCGCTACGCCCTGCTGGCCGAAAGCGGTGCCAGCTTGCTGCCCAATACCGAGGGCAAAGCCGACCCTGGCAAAGAGCTGGCTCCACAAGCCAAGGTCAAAGCCTTGCTGCAGCACTGGGAACAGGCCATTGAAAGCGTCAAATTTCTGGACCCCAAGCACCCCAAAAAACTGGTGCCCCGCATGCAGCACCTGCTGGGACGCGCCCAGCTCAGTCTGGACGAAGTCGATATGCTGCGCGGTCTGTGTACCGCCATGATCAAGACCGCAAAGACCGCAGGCCACCCCATTCCTGAGCAACGCCAGGACGACTCGGCAGGTCCTGAGCGCCATTAAAGCGTGCCACCATCAAGCCTATGCCCCCGGCTCGCCACAGCCAACGGGCATTCGAGCTTGATGAGCGATCACAGAGTGGACACTTTGACGGCTGGCGTATATTCTTACTGAGTTACTTTTCGGTAAGCATTAGCTGTTTTCAAGCATGAACACTCCCGAGACCGTAGAACCGCAGGATCAGGCTGGGCCGCGTACATTGCAACGCGGCCTGCTGGTGCTCAAGACTTTGCAGAATCACCAAGGCAAAGGATTGAGTGTGACTGACCTGTCGCGCGCCACCCAGTTGCAGCGCCCCACTATCTATCGCCTGCTGGCCGCCCTAATCGATCACGGTCTGGTCCAGAACAGCAGCCATAGTCGCCGCTACAGCGCAACGCGCCAGGATCAGGGCCTGTTTGGACTGGACCCGCGTGTCACCACCATGCAACCCATCATGCAAGAGCTGGCGCAGCTAACTGGTGATGCGGTCTTTCTGGTGGGACGCGACGGCGACGACTCCATTAGCCTGTGGCGCGAGATCGGCCCCTATCCGGTACAGATTCTGGCCACCTATGTGGGCAAGCGCCAGCCTTTGGGCGTGGGCTCCGGTGGCATGGCTTATCTGGCCACGCTGGGTGACGAAGCCATCGAACAGATTATCGAGCGCAATGCGAATCAGCTGGATCAGTACGGCGGCATGACTCAGCGTGAAATGCGCCAGCTGGTGAGCAATACCCGTATTCGCGGCTATTCAGTCGTCGGCAACTACGCGGTGCGTGGTGCCCTGGGTGTAGGCTGCGCCCTATGTGATCACAAAGGCCGTCCTATTCTGGCCATGAGTGTCACGGCAATCACCGAACGCATGCCTGCTCCTCGTCAAAAAGAAATTGCCGGCTTGCTACGTGATGCACTGGATTCGGTAGCCGATAAGTTTTAAGTCTGGGCAATCGTCCGGCCCGGCTCTCTGCACTCAAACGACCCTGAAAACCCGCTAAAGCACACAGAATTTTCTGTGTGCTTTTTTGCGTCTCGGGCGATTGCCCACTCTTTCTTCCCATCCTTTACCCGTTAACTCAGGTCGAGCGACGAGCACCAGCCTACTAAGACTAAAACGACGATCCAACCATCGCCCGGTCCTCTACCAGTTCCACGTCTCAAAATCCTCTGATAGAAACCAAGTCCCCATTTTCAAACCGCGCCTTATCCCTGACTCGGACTGTTTCCCGAATCAGTTCGTTTTAGATAAATTCCCCCATCACTTAAAAACAGCCCGCTTTATATCTAAAGCCGCCGGTACACATGCCTGCACGCCCGTCTTCTCCTAGGGTTAACGCGCCATCGTTTCGCCCGGCGTAAATGAACACACATTTGCTTTATTGATCTGTGCCCGAGCCTATCGCTATCTTGTGGGCACAACGATAAGCCCACTAACGGCACACCATAAAAACAAGGAAGGCGAGATACAGGCAACAGTCATAACCGAGGAGTGCGCGCTAGCGGGACTGTGTATCCAGCATCCGAACCCAGAAGCCGACCCACTAGCCAGGTCGGGGAGACAAAAACAAGGATAAGTTCATTATGAACACCACTGCTACCATCACGGCCAAACCCAGGCCAAACTTGTTGACTCGTTTTACCAATATCTGCGTGCGTTACGTAGAAAAGTGGATGCCCGACCCCTATCTCTTTGCGGTCATCCTCAGTTTGCTGGTTGTTGGAATGATTGCCCTGTTCGTGGACGGCGCCACCCCCGGAGGAATGGTGGATGCCTGGTATCGCGGCGTATGGGGACCTAAAAGCATTTTCACCTTTGCCTTGCAAATGGTGCTGATTTTGGTGACAGGCTACACCCTGGCCGAAGCCCCCCCATTAAAACGCGCCATTATCTGGCTGGCGTCCCGCGCTCGTACTCAAGTTGAAGGTGCCCTGCTGTGCTTTGCCGTAGGGGCCATTTTCTGCTTGCTGAACTGGGGCCTGGGGCTGGTTGCCGGGGCCTTAGTCGCCCGTCAAGTGGCTCGCCGTCTGCCCAATGTGCATTTTGGTTATCTGATTGCCTCGGGCTATATGGGCTATCTGCTCTGGACTCAGGGCCTGTCCAGCTCCATTGCCCTGGCCAACACCGACCCCACCAGCCCCATCAACGTCATCCACCAACTGACCGGCATGACAATCCCTTTTAGCCTGACTATTTTCCAGCCTTATAGCTGGATACCGGTCGTGGCCCTGATCATTCTGCTGTTTCTGACCATCTGGCGCATGGAGCCGGACTACGCCCTGCCACCCGACCCTGCCGTCTTTGCCGATATTGAAAAAGACCTGCCCAAAAACAAGCCCACCACCCCGGCCGAAAAGCTGGAAAACCTGTGGATTCTGAATGTGCTGTTCTTTGCTGCGGGTATGTACTACTTCGTGCGCAGCGGCTTTGCACTGAACATCTCATCCATGATCATGCTGTTCACCGTCACCGGTGCCCTGCTGCACTGGACTCCTATCCGCTTTATCAAAGCCTTTGTCGAGTCGGCCAAGACCGCTGGTCCGCTGATTCTGCAATATCCGCTGTACGGCGGCATTATGGGTTTGCTGGCCTACATCCCCATGGATGGCGGCCGTGCACTGGAAGAAATTCTGTCCTCTGCGCTGGTCACTGGGGCCAATGAATACACCCTGCCCTTTTTGACCTTTATCGCGTCCATCATCATCTCGCTGTTCGTGCCTTCGGGGGGCGGACATTGGGGAGTGCAAGGCCCTATCGCTGTGCAGTCGGCTCTGGCGATAGGCCAAAACAGCCCTGCCTATCTGGGCCTGATGTCCATGGCGGTGGCCTTTGGCGAAGCAGTTGCCAATATGATCCAGCCCTTCTGGCTCCTGCCCGTGCTAGCCATTGCGCGCCTGAATGTGCGGCAGGTAATGGGCTTTACCGTTGTGGCCTTCCTGATTGGTACCGCCGTGTTGACGATTGCTATTTTTATTGCACCCTTCACGCTCTAAGGACCCACCATGTCTATGACTGATTTCGCCGCCCGAAACAAGACATCCAGCCAAGCGGCCGCAGAAGCCGCGCTTGCCCGCTACGAGCAAACTGAGGATCTGATTCAGGCCTTTGCCCATCTGGACAAAGAGCAAGTGCGGCGCGTCGCCAAAGATCAAGAGCAGAGCACCGGCCCCTTGAAGGGGCTGGTGGTTGGCATCAAAGACTTGATCAATACCGCTGATGCGCCAGCCACCTATGGCTCGCCCATTTATCAGGACAACCGTCCCACGCAGGATGCGGCCATTGTGCAGGCGCTGCGTGCGGCGGGTGCCGTCCCTTTCGGCAAAACCGTGACGACGGAATTTGCATTATTCAGCCCGCCCAAAACCCGTAACCCCTGGAACCTGGAACATACGCCGGGTGGTTCCTCCTCGGGGTCCGCTGCTGCCGTGGCCGCAAATGTGGTTCCCGTGGCCCTGGGTACCCAAACTGCCGGTTCAGTCGTGCGCCCGGCTACTTTTTGCGGCATTTATGGCTTCAAACCCAGCTTCGGCGCTCTGCCCACAGAGGGGCTGAAAACCATCAGCCCCTCTTTAGATACCTTGGGCATTCTGGGCCAACGTCTGGAGGACATACGCCACGTTTTCAATGCCCTGCGTACGACACCAGAAGTGCCGCACATCTTGCTGCAAGCGCCCTTGCGCCTGAGCTTTTTGCACACACCCTGGTGGCCAGACATTGCGACCGATTTACGTGATCGGCTGGAAACCGCCGTGGCCCATCTGCAAGCAGACAGCAGCCAGTTTGAAGTGGAAACCAGCGACAAGGACAACGCATTCGGTGCCCTGACTCATGCCCAACAGGCTGTGATGGGCGCTGAAGTTCTGGCCCACTTAAGCCAAGAGCGTCAACACCACGCCGCCCAGCTCTCACCCGTTTTACAGACTTATCTGGACAAGTGCGCCCAGACCAACCCAGCCGAACTGATCCAGGCGCAAAGCACCATCGATCACGTCAAGCGCCAACCTGATCTGCTCTTTGGAAATGCGGACCTGATTCTAAGCGCGGCGGCCCTGGGCGAGGCCCCCACACGCGACACCACTGGCGATCCGGTCTTGTGCCGGGCCTGGACTGCGCTGGGTATTCCATGCATCAACTTACCCATTGGCTTTGGCAGCCACGGCCTTCCCTTAGGACTGCAAGTCGCCGCCCGCCCTGGACAGGACGACCTGCTGCTGGAGGCCGCTACCCGCATCGCCCATCGCCTGGGCACACTCACTATCGCGCTGCCTGAACTCCGATCCTGACGCATCGGGCAGCTTATTAACGGATCACATCGACAGAGGTATGACAGGGAACCCAATGACGGACAGCAACTGGAATCTTAAGAATCAAGCCCGCCAGCAAAGACTGCAACGTGCCAGCCGCGCACTGGGAGACGCTTTGCAAGGCAAAATATGCAGCACGGATAAGGCAAGCACCCTGCTGGAGGCCGTTTTACAAGTGGGAGATCGAGTGTGTCTGGAAGGCAATAACCAGAAGCAGGCCGACTTCCTGGCCGATGCGCTGCTGGGTGTTGATCCGGCGCAGATTCACGACCTGCACATGGTGCAATCCGTGTTGGCTTTGCCCCAGCATCTGGATGTGTTTGAAAAAGGCATTGCCAGCCGCCTGGACTTCAGCTTCTCCGGCCCGCAGGGCGCACGCCTGGCCAGATTGGCCTCAGCAGGACGGCTGAATATCGGTGCCATTCATACTTATCTGGAATTGTTTGCCCGCTACTTTGTCGATTTGACCCCGAATGTCGCCCTTATCGCAGCCCAGGCTGCCGATGAGCACGGCAATCTGTACACCGGCCCCAATACGGAGGACACCCCGGCCATTGTGGAAGCCACCGCCTTTTCCGGCGGCATTGTGATCGCCCAGGTGAATGAGCTGGTCGACAGCAAGACCACTCGCCTGCCGCGCGTAGATATTCCTGCCGACTGGGTGAACTTTGTAGTGCCTGCCTCGCGCCCGCACTTTATCGAGCCGTTATTTACTCGTGACCCGGCTCAGATCAGTGAAATCCAGGTCTTGATGGCCATGATGGCGATCAAAGGAATTTATGCGGAATACGGTGTGCAACGCCTGAACCACGGCATTGGTTTCGATACCGCTGCTATTGAATTACTTCTACCTACTTATGGTGAATCGCTGGGCCTGAAAGGCAAAATCTGCCAGCACTGGGCCTTGAATCCCCACCCCGCCTTGATCCCTGCCATTGAAGCAGGCTGGGTGCAATCGGTGCACTCTTTTGGTTCCGAGCTGGGCATGGAGAACTATTTACGTGCCCGCCCCGATGTGTTCTTTACCGGCCCTGATGGCAGCATGCGCAGCAACCGTGCTTTTTGTCAGGCTGCGGGTCACTACGCCTGCGATCTGTTCATCGGCTCTACCTTGCAGATTGATCTGCATGGCAACAGTTCCACCGCCACACTGGGCCGCATTGCCGGTTTTGGTGGTGCACCCAATATGGGGGCCGATGCCCGTGGCCGTCGCCATGCCAGCCCCGCCTGGTTAAAGGCCGGACAGCAGGCCCGTGCAGGACGTCAAGGCGTTTCTGGTACGCCGCGTGGTCAAAAACTGGTGGTGCAAATTATGGAAACGTTCCGCGAACACATGACCCCAGCCTTTGTGGACACCTTGGATGCTTGGACCCTGCAAGAGCAGACCGGCATGGATCTGCCGCCCATCATGGTGTATGGCGACGACGTCACCCACATTCTGACGGAAGAAGGTATTGCCAATCTGTTGCTGTGCCGTACCGACGAGGAACGCGAGCAAGCCATACGCGGCGTTGCGGGCTATACGCAAGTGGGCCTGGACCGCGATGTCCGTATGGTGGAAAACCTACGCGACCGCGGCATTATCCGTCGCCCCCAGGATCTGGGCATAGACCCACGCCAAGCCACCCGCAACCTACTGGCCGCACGCAGCATGCGCGATCTGGTTCAAGCCTCCGGTGGGCTGTATCAACCCCCGGCACGCTTCCGTAACTGGTAATGGCCCGCACAGCGAATTGCATTAGGAGATCACGATGACAAACATTCCTCACGGCCTGGAAACCCTAGCCTACAGTTTCAAAGGACACGCGCCCATCGGCACTTTCCAGCCCGTGCTGGTTGGCGTGGTGGGTTCGGGAAATCTGGAGGTTCTGGCCGAACCCACAGACAGCCCCGAATGCACCATCCACATCCACACCTCGGCACGCGGTTTCTCCACGATCTGGGACGCGGTGGTGCGGGACTTTCACCAACGCCATCCGCTGGCAGGTATCCACTTTGACATTAACGATATGGGCGCCACCCCTGCCGTGGTCAGCCTGCGTCTGGATCAGGCCGCTATCGAGGCCCTGGCCCGCAGCCAAGCACAAGGAACACCGTCATGAGCAGTTATCTGGAGTGTTCTGCCCGCCAGCGCGTCCAGGCCTTGTTTGACGCCCACAGCTTTCACGAATGGCTGCCTCCTGCGCAACGCTTGAGCAGCCCGCATCTGGCTCAACTGGGTGTGCCCTCGTCCTTTGATGATGGCGTGGCCATCGGCCAGGCTTTGCTGGATGGGCAGACTGTTTATATAGCCGCCCAGGAAGGCGAATTCATGGGCGGTGGGGTGGGCGAAGTTCACGGAGCCAAGCTGGTGGGTCTGTTACGTCGCGCCATGATCGACCGCCCTGCTGGCGTCATCTTGCTGCTGGAGTCCGGCGGTGTGCGCTTGCACGAAGCCAATGCCGGTTTGATCGCCGTATCCGAGGTCATGCGTGCCCTGCTGGACACGCGCAACGCAGATGTCCCCGTGATTGCCTTGGTCGGCGGACAAAATGGCTGTTTTGGAGGCATGGGCATTGTGGCCCGCTGCACCAACCACCTGATTATGAGCGACGTAGGCCGACTGGCCATGTCCGGTCCCGAAGTGATTGAAGCCTCGCATGGTGTTGAAGAATACGACTCCCAAGACCGCGCCTTGGTCTGGCAAACCAGTGGTGGCAAACACCGTTGGCTAACGGCGGATTGCGACGATCTGGTGTCCGACACCGTGGCTGCTTTCCGTGCTGCTGCGCTGCGCGGTTTAAAGAGGCCAGCTCGTGGTCCGGTCACCCTGGAAGAACTGGAACAAGAACATAGGCTGCTGGCTCAGCGGGCCGCCCTGCTGCCTGTCGAGCAATGGGAGCAAACCGACAATCAGGCCCAAACCTTGTGGCAAGCACTCGGCGTAAAACAAACAGATCAAGTTGGGCAGATGGATGCGACGGCTGTCAAAGCATTGCGCAGCCAGGAGGTGCTGTCATGAAATGGGAAACGCTGGTGCAATCGCTGTTCGACCAACAGCACACCATTACCGAACAGGATTTATTTTTGCAAGGTAATGCCGAGTTTGATGGCCAGACCTTAGCAGTCATCGGCACGACGGAACACGCCCCCATCGGCGTGGCCTTGGCGCTGATGCAGGCGCAGGCGGTGCTGGATACGATCAAGAACCATCCGGGTCGCAGCCTGTTGCTGTTGGTGGATACCCAAGGCCAGCAACTGCGTCGCCGCGACGAGTTGCTGGGCATTAACCGAGCTATGGCCCACCTGGGTATGTGCCTGGATCTGGCCCGACGCCAAGGCCACAAGGTCATTGGTCTGGTCTATGAACAGGCTTTATCGGGTGGCTTTATTACCTCCGGACTGATTGCGGATGCCTGCTATGCCGTACCTGAAGCCGAGATCCGCGTGATGCGTATTCCTGCCATGGCACGCGTCACCAAACTGCCGGAAGCCATGCTAGAAGAACTGGCGCAATCCAACCCGGTATTTGCCCCCGGTGTCGACAATTACGTGGCCATGGGTGGCATTCAGTCTGTGTGGGACAACAACTCGCCCGAACAGCTACGCGCGTCTCTGCGTGCTGCCTTGGCTCAATCCAATAATCGTGATCGCCGCGCCAGTGATGGAGCGGAGCGCGGTGGCCGTCGTATGGCTGCACAGATCATTGAGCAAGTCTTGCAGGCGTCCTGATGAACGCCCCGCTGCCCGCCCGACGTCATCACCTGATCACGCTGGAAAGCACCGCATGGGATCAAGTGCTGGCTGATCTGGAACCTGCCAGTCATGCCTATCAGTGCTTGCGCAGATGGCATGCCAAAGGGTGGCCGCTGGTAGTCAGCCGTCAGCCGGGCGAACTGAGCAGCGGGCAGCTGCAAGTGGGGATTCCTTTGCCCACGGATTGGGGACGGCAGCGTCTGTCCCTGATCATTCCCCACGCTTTAAGCCTGACGTGGGGAGGTTTTCCTCCCGCCCATGAGGCCCAGACTTTATTGCCCGTTTTCCTGGCACAAGACTGGCTGAGTTTGTGCCAGCAATTGCAGGCACAAGGCTGCAAAGCACAAATCTACGGTAGCTACGGCTGGGAATTAATCACCGGGCAGGGCTATGTACGAGAAGGCTCGGATCTGGATTTGATGCTGCCCGTACAAAGCGCAACGCAGGCAGATCTGCTGGTCAAAGTATTGAATGAAGCCGGGGACATCAAGGGCCTGCCCCGCTTGGATGGCGAGTTGCTGTTTCCCAACGACGACGCCATCGCCTGGCGCGAGTGGCAGCAATGGCGCAGCGGTGCCAGCAGCAAAGTGATGATCAAGCGCACTGATGGTTTACGCATTCAGGCGCACTCGGACTGGTCCGAACACACCTCTACCTTGGAGTCTTCTCATGCGACTTGATGTCATTGAACAGGCGGCCTTGGCCAATCTGCCCCAGGCTCAAGACGCCACCAATTCATGCCATTCCTGGAGCTGCGCGGCCATAGGCCGAGCTGCCGTTCTGGCGCTGTACGACGAACTGATTCTATCTCCAAAGCCGGGGCTGGTTTCCTTACTCGACAGCGGTAGTCACAAGGATATGGATGCCCGTACCTTTTATCGAAGTCTATTTGCCTTGCGCCACTATTTCATCGATATGGCGGCCCTGGGCCAACAGCGTGTTTCATTCAGCCAGCTGCAAACTCGCGGGATTGCAGCGGAGGCTCGCATGCAGGCAGCCACTGGGGGAATCAATACCCACAGAGGCGCCATTTTCATGCTGGGCCTGCTGTGCGCAGCTGCAGGCGCTTGCCTTCCTTTTCGCACCCTGACTCCCGCCACGATTCGGGACCAACTTCAAACATTATGGGGGGCCGCTTTACAGGCGCGCAGCCTGCAAGTGTCGTCCGCTCTGCCGGGCGGACGGGCGGTACGCCGCTATGGCTTGCAAGGCGCAAACCAGGAAGCAGCCCAAGGTTTTCCCACCTTGTTTGAAACGGCCTGGCCCGCCTGGCAAGTCGCTGTCAAAACTTTGTCTCCGCACAGCACACCAGTGGCAGAACAGAAATTGCAAACCGTGGGTTTGCATACCTTCTTTTCTGTTATGGCGGTCTTGGACGATAGTAATCTGGCCCATCGTGGCGGACTGGAGGGGCTGCACTATGCGCGCCGCTGCGCCACACACTACCTGCAAGCGGGCAGTGCGTTTACCCCCGATGCGGTGCAACGAGCGCAAACCGTGCATCAGGCCTTTATGGAACGGCGCTTATCCCCCGGAGGCGCAGCCGATACCTTATCGGCCTGCTGCTGGCTGGACCGTTTGCAAGCATATGCACCCGGTTGCGCCAGCCAGCGCCGCCCTACTGGAGCCTGGCTATGAAAATCGCCCTGCTGTTCTCCGGGCAGGGTATGCAGCACGCTGAGATGCTGCCCTGGATCACTCCGGCGCATCCCTTGCTGCTGCAAATGCAGGAACAATTGCATGTTCCCGATTGGCGAGCCGCCATGTGCGATGCTAACTGGGCCAGTACCAACGCGAATGCTCAGGTCGTGCTGACGGCGTGCGCACTGGCGGTCTGGCAGGAGCTGCAAGAACATATACCCGCCCTTCAAGCTCCTGCTCAAACCTTGGTGGCAGTAGCAGGCTATAGCATTGGCGAGTTGGCCGCCGCTTCCGTGGCCGGTGTTCTATCAGCCAGCGACACCGTCAAACTGGCTGGACTGCGTGCCGCCTTGATGGACCAGGCTGGAGCTGGACAAGACAGTGGCATGCTGGCGATCAGCGGAGTTTCGATTCGGACGATTGAGCAATGGTGCGAGGCGCAGGGCGCGGCATTAGCGATACGCAATGGTCCCGATAGCGCCGTGTGTGCAGGGCCCCGTAGCAAGCTTGCCGCCTTGGAGAAATTTGCTCAAGAACAAGGAGCTCGTTGCACGCCATTGGCCGTGAATATAGCTTCCCATACCCATTGGATGAGTAGCGCAGCCCAAGCCTTTCAAGAGCATCTGGAGCAAAGCAAGCTGAGCACTCCCCGCCTGCCCTGGCCTACGAATGCCGGCGTGTGGGTGCATAACGCAGCCACGGCAGCACAGGCTTTATCGGCACAGATGATGCTAACCATGCAATGGGACTCCTGCATGGAGCAGATTGAAGAACGACAGCCAAATTTGGTGCTGGAAATCGGGCCAGGGCGCAGTTTGGCGACCATGTGGAATCAACGCTATCCCGAGATTCCGGCGCGTAGTGTGGATGAGTTTCAAACCCTGGACGGTTTGCAGCGCTGGTTGTCACGCTGGGCGGGATAGGTAGGCATCTACACGCTGGGTGAGCGGAAGGCCAGTCAGGACAGCATGGTTGGGAGTCGTTCGTCTCCCCGAAAAACAGGCAAATAAACATCCAAAAACCGTCCTACTTCAAGCCGACTTCTGCGCTTCCTTCTCCAATTGAGTTCGCACGATCCGACACGCCCGCAACAGGCTCAAGACATTTGGGCTGCGTTCACGCGACTTCATGCAGACCAGACCAATACGCTGCGAATGCTGGTACTGAGGTTCCAGGCTTAACCACTGAATCTTGTCAGAGAAAACATCCTTCGCGCGGGCGGGCAATAAGGAACACCCCACCCCACCGCTGACCAGACTCATCAAGGAAAAGATATCCCCAGTACGCATCACAATATCGGCTTCAAAACCCGCCTTGGCCAACATGCGCTGCATATCTCGCCCGGTCGCAAAGTCGTCGGTTAGCGATACAAACCGTTCCTTGGAGCAGCGCTCCAAATCCACGACAGACGACGTCGAGCCCTGCCAATCCATGGGAGCGGCAAACAAGAGTTCATCATCAAAAATTGGCAGCACTTCAAGGTCATCAGGCTGCACCTGTGGCAGCTCGATCAGGGCGGCATCGATATGACCGCTGCGCAGCTTGTGCAGCAGCTTCTCGTTGGAATCCAGCACCAGATCAATCTGCAATAAAGGCTTGTGGACCTTCAACTCCACCAGCAGGCGCGGCACCAGACGAATCGTCAGCGAATACATGGAACCAATACGCAATTGATCCGAGGAATAGCCGCCGGCTTCGCGGGCTGCATCAATGCCATGCTGCAAGGTGCGTATGGTTTCTTTCGCAGCCTCGGCCAGCTCGCGGGCCGATTCCTGCGGAACCAGATTGCGTCCCTCTTGCAAGAACAAAGGACAACGCAGCCCTTCTTCCAGACTTTTCAATGCCCGATGCACGCTAACCGCACTGGTGCCCAATTGCTCAGCGGCACGAGCAATCGTGCCGGCTTCCAAAAAGGCCAGCAGAACTTCCAGGCGTCTTACCGTGATTTTTTCGTCAATCAGAAACATCGTGGGGGCAGGTAGAAAACAGCGGTGAAGCAAAGAATACAGTATGGGGGAAGCCTCAACGAAGGCCAATGCAGGCTAACCCGAAAAAAATGCCCCAAGCCGCTAAAAGCAAGGCTTGGGGCATTTCTATTTTAGATCAGAACGGCCAGCTCCTGAACCTGGCACGATCGCGCTCAAGCTCTGAAAGCCAGAGCGCAAACCACGGCTTAAGCGGCTTTTTTCTCACCACTCGCTTGCACGATTTCGCGCACAGGGACTGGCGTCTGCAAACCAGCCTCATTCAATACTTGAACTGCACGGCGGAACAAGTCAAAGCGCGCATCCCAGAAATCTGCCGCATTGATCCAGGCTCGCAGGTTTACGGTGATCACACTGTCTTTGTATTCCATGACCATAACGAGCGGTGCTGGGTCCTTCAATACCTTGGCGTGTTCATCCAGCAGCTTTTGCAATAGCTGGATGGCCAGTTCCAGATCATCGCCATAACGGACGCCCACGCCAAAATCCAAACGACGGGTCGCATTACGGCTGTAATTGATGATGGGGTTGCCCCAGATCAGGCTATTGGGCAAGGTGAACTGAATCCCGTCCACTTGCTCAAAGCGGGTCAGGAACAAACCGACTTCCTGCACGGTACCGTCGCCTTTACCGACTACCGACACAAACTCACCGGCACGCAAGGGACGCAGCATCAGCAACATAATGCCGGCTGCGATATTTTGCAGTGTGTTCTGCAAGGCCAGGCCCACGGCCAAACCGGCAGCACCCAAAACCGCAATAATGCTGGCTGTCTGTACGCCAAAACGCGCCAGTACGGCGATCAGCACAAAGATGCGAATCGTCCAGACCGTAACGGACTGGGCCATAGGCACAATAGTCGGGTCCACTCGGGGGGAGCCGGCCGCCATCCGCTTAATGGCACGACCAGCCACGGCAGATAGCCACCAGCCAATAATCAGAATCAACAAAGCGATCACGACATTAAGCGCAATCGCGACAACGGCGGGGAACTCCGTCATCCAGGCTTGCAATTTTTCCACGTTTCAATCTCCTCAATAAAATGACAAAGAACCGAAGGGACTGGCCGCTAAGGGTAGACATTGCTAGTGCGCATCATAGCCTTGGGACACACTTGAACCCAAGTTGGGCAAGCGCTCCATCTTATCCCCGAAAACTGTGGATAGCTCATAGGAAAAACTGGGCAAATCACAAAAACTGCCTGCAGTATCAGCGACTTAAAAAGGGCGAACAGAAAACAGCCAAACCGGAAAATAAGCGCCACCTTATCCCCGTAAAATGTGGACAAGTCACAGGATAAGCCGTGAATCACTGCATTTAACACAATGCAATCAATGACTTAAAACAGCTGATCAGAGAATCGACAATTCTTTACCATTTTTTTCTCTGAACCGAGCCCAAGTGGCCGGAAACAGGCTTATCCACAAAAGATGTGCATAAAAATAGGGAAAACCCCTGTATTAACAATAAATCCCTTTATAAAACAAACCTCTAAGTAGGCAGGTCAGCAATTCACCATTTTGCTCATTCTGAGCCCGTCACTCGCCACAGCGAAGCCAGCCAATGTTGCTCCTGTGGCGGCTTGTCCGTAGGGCGATAAAAGTGGTCTATATAGTCAAAGCCTGCCTGTTCCAGACGCTGCGACCACTGCTCCCAACTGTAGTAACAGCCATAGCGCTGACCATGCCAACCCTCTTGTCCCTGCCCGCGCGGATTGGAGGCAAACAGGACACCACCGGCTCGCAAGCTGTGCCGTAATGCAGCGAGCACACCCGGTAAGTCGGCGCTAGGGATATGAAATAAGACTGCATTGGCAAATACCCCGTCAAAGGCTGCAGCAGGCAACTTCAAATCCAGAAAGTCTTGATGCAGGACGGTCAGGCCTGTTTGCTTGCGGGCCATCTCTACAAAAGCAGCACAGCCATCCAAGCCCACCGGGCGGTGGCCCAGCGCCTGAAACGCCACCAGATCCCGTCCAGGCCCACAGCCCAGATCCAGAATATCCACAGGCCCCTGCGTCGCGATGGCTGACAACAAGGCTTGCCGGTTCTGGCTGACGTCGTGATCCCAGGTGCCATTCCGATAGGCCTGCGCATGGTCCTGGTAATGATTGACGGTGCGACGACTGGTTTCTTTCATCTGAACATCCTTGCCTATGTTATGGGTTTACTTGACGCTGCCTAACGATGGATCGACTATATCCTGAGTCCAATTTGAATCTAATGCCATGAAGCCAAGCTATCCACTCTCCGTCCTAGACCTATCCCCTATTGTTCAGGGTTCCACTCCGGCCCAGTCTTTTCGCTGTTCGGCGGACATTGCCCGTCATGCCGAACAGTGGGGCTATCACCGTTACTGGCTGGCCGAACACCACGGCATGCCCGGTATTGCCAGCGCCGCCACTTCGGTGCTGATCGGGCACATTGCCAGCCAAACCAGCCGCATTCGTGTGGGGGCCGGCGGCATTATGCTGCCCAACCACTCGCCGTTGGTTATTGCCGAGCAATTCGGAACACTAGCCTCCCTGTACCCCGGCCGCATTGACCTGGGCCTAGGCCGCGCACCCGGTTCCGACCAGGAAACGGCCCGCGCTTTGCGCCGCAATCTCAGCAGCGACCCGGACCAATTTCCACGCGATGTGCTGGAGTTGATGGACTATATGTCCGATGAGCCCCGCAACCGCATCATGGCCGTGCCTGGCCGTGGCCTGAACGTACCGGTCTGGATTCTGGGTTCCAGCTTGTTCGGCGCTCAACTGGCTGCCGCCTTGGGCCTGCCCTATGCCTTTGCCTCGCATTTTGCGCCTGCTCAGTTGATGGATGCTATTGAGGTTTACCGCCGTCAGTTCCAACCCTCCGTGCATCTGGAAAAGCCCTACGTCATGTTGGGCTACAACGTCTTTGCCGCCGATACGCAAGACGAAGCCAAGCTGCTGGCCTCGTCCTGGCAGCAATCCTTTGTGAACCTGCGCAGCGGCCGTCCCGGCCAACTGCCGCCACCGGTTCTGGACTATTACGAGCAATGCAGTCCACCAGCCCAACACCTGCTGGACTCTTTGCTTAGCTGTACGGCCATTGGCAATCCGGAACAAGTGCTTGAACAGATGAAGGGCTTCATCCAGCTCACCGGCGCGAACGAGCTGATGCTGAACGCCAATATTTTTGACCACAAGAAGCGCCTGCGCTCCTACGAGATTGCCGCCGAGCTGCGCGGCAGTCTGGTATGAACCCACGTCATCTTCAAGAAACCGCACTGCGCTACTTCCAGGAAGTAGCGCGTTGTGGTTCTATCTCGCAGGCAGCCAGCAATTTGCATGTCGCTACCTCGGCCATCAGCCGCCAGATCAGCGGCTTGGAGGAAAACCTGGGCATGGCTTTGTTCGAACGCCATGCCCGTGGCATGAACCTGACTGCAGCAGGCGAACTGTTATTAGCCCACGCCCGTCGCAGCGCTCTGGATGCCGAGCGTACTTTGCACGATATTGCCGCCCTGCAAGGGCTGCAAACCGGCCTAATCCGCATTGCCTCGTCTGAAGGTCTGGCTGCTCAGTTGCTGCCCCAATGTATTGCCCAATTCCGTCAAAAGAACCAGGGCATACGCTTTCAGCTGGATGTATTGCCGCCTCACCAAATCACCATGCTCTTATTAAGCGGGCAGATTGATATAGGCATCAAATTTACCCAGACAGCGGAAAAAGACATCAAGACCTTGTTTCGGCGCGACGCCCCCGTCATGGCACTGGCCGTTCCCGGCCATCCCGTCACCCGCACCGAGCGCATCAGCCTTAAAAGTCTGTTAGCCCATCCACTGGCCTTGCCCGGTGCGGACACCACCGTGCGACAAATGATGGATGTGGCCTGCAGTGCGCAGAACCTAAGTCTGGCCCCGGTATTTAGCAGCAACCATATGCAGTCCTTGCATCAGTTCGCTTTATCCGGTGCCGGAGTGACGGTCTCTGCCTTATTGTCCGCCCGCCATTTGATTGAACAAGGTTTGCTGCAAGCCAGCTTCATCCATGAGCGAGGTTTATTGAACCGCCAAATTGAAGTACAGGCCTTGGCTGGCCGCCGCTTACCCTCTATTGTTCGCCGCTTTCTGGACGATCTCTTGCCCCAGCTGGAAATCGACCCACAAGCCTTGCCGTAATAGCAACGCTGATCTGCTTATTTGTTGCTGGTTCGGCATCACCGCCTTTCCTATCATCTCTTGATTGAGGAGATAGCCATGACCCGTCCATATAAAGCCCTGAGCACAGAGCAGCCCCTTTCGACACGCCCAAGCTGGCGTCGTCTGGCCCAAACCCTGGTGGGTGCCGTACTGGCCGCCAGCACTCTGGCTACCCAAGCCGCCGAATGGCCGGATCGCCCCATTCGCCTGATCGTTCCCTTCCCCACCGGCGGGGCAACCGATGTGATTAGCCGACTGATTGCCGAAAGCGCTTCCAAAGCGCTAAATACCAGCATTATTGTGGACAACCGCACAGGCGCAGGCGGCACGATTGGCTCGGCCGAAGTGGCACGCAGCAAAGCGGATGGCTACACCTTATTGTTCAGCACCAGCAGCACCCACGCGATTGCACCGCATCTGTATAAATCCCTGCCCTACGATGCCGAAAAAGACTTCACGCCCATCGCCCACTTAGGTGATGCGGCCAGCGTCCTGCTGGTGAACCCCAGCGTTCCCGCACAAACCTTGCCGGAACTGATTGAATACGCGCGCGCCCACCCCGATGAACTGAACTACGCCAGCAGCGGCAATGGCACCATCGTGCATCTGGGCACCGAGGCCTTTTTGAATCAGGCCAATATCGTGATGTCCCACGTTCCGTACCGAGGAACCGGCCAGGCCATTAACGATATGCTGGGTGGTTCTATCCATGTGTTGCTGGACGCTATTCCTACCGGCATGCCGTATGTAAATAGTGGCCAATTGCGAGCCCTGGGCGTGACGGGCCAACAGCGCTCCCCCCTGGCTCCCGATCTACCCACTTTTCAAGAATCCGGCTTGCCGGGCTATGAATCAGTAACATGGTTTGGCCTGTACGCTCCTGCAGGTCTGCCTGACGAGATCCGTGACAAAGCTTATGCTGCTTTTTCACACGCCATTCAGGACCCCAAAGTACGCGAACGCCTGCAAACATTGGGCGTGGACCAACCCCGCAGCACCAGTCGTGAAGAATTTATTTCTCTGGTTCGCGAGGACAGCGCACGTTGGCAAGGCCTGATCAAACTGACTGGAATACAGATTCAATGAACAAGACTGACACCTGTATGGACTGGAACAACCCCTACCCGTCCGCCCGCTCTGCAGTACTTGGCCAAAACATGGTCAGTACCTCCCACCCTTTGGCGGCCCAAGCAGGCCTGCGCATGCTGCATGCGGGTGGCAATGCCGTTGATGCGGCCTTGGCTGCTGCGATCGCGCTGACCGTCGTCGAACCGACTGGTTGCGGCATAGGCAGCGATGCCTTTGCCATCGTCTGGGACGGCAAAGAGCTGCATGGCCTGAACGCATCGGGGCGCTCGCCTCGCGGCTGGTCGCCCGACCGTTTCAAAGGACATGAGGCCATCCCCGACAAGGGCTGGGAAAGTGTGTCTGTTCCCGGTGCCGTCTCCGCCTGGGCCGAGCTATCCAGCAAGCTGGGCCGTTTAAGTCTGGAACAAGTGGCTGCCCCTGCGATTCATTACGCACGGGAAGGCTTTCCGGTATCGCCCGTCATTGCTCGTCTGTGGGAATTGGGCCGTCAGCGCCTGGGCAATCAACCCGGTTTTGCCGAAGCCTTTTTACGGGATGGCAAAGCCCCCGTGGCGGGTCAGTGGTATCAAAATCAGGACCAAGCCAATACCTTGGAGCGCATTGCCGCCACACAAGGTCAAGATTTCTACACAGGCGAATTGGCCAGGCGCATTGCCGACTTCTCCCGCCAGCACGGTGGCGCGATGGACGAGCAGGATCTGGCCGATCATCGTGCTCACTGGTGCGGCACGATCAGCCATCCCTTCGCACAATCTGTCATCCATGAAATTCCACCCAATGGTCAGGGCCTGGCCGCCCTGATGGCACTGGGCATCATGGAGCAAGCCGGTGTAGGCCAGCAGCCGCTAGATCACGTTGATACCGTGCATTTGAGCATCGAGGCCATGAAACTGGCGTTTGCAGATCTGTACGAGCATCACGCCGATCTGGAACACATGATTCATCAGCCCGAGCATTTGCTGGACCCCGCTTACCTGCGCGAGCGGGCAGCCCTGATCACTATGGACAAGGCAGGCGATCCACAACACGGTCTGCCCGGTCCATCGGGCACGGTGTATGTCACGGCAGCCGACGCCAGCGGCATGATGGTGTCCTTGATCCAATCGAACTATATGGGCTTTGGTTCAGGCGTTGTTGTCCCCGGTACGGGCATCAGCATGCAAAACCGCGGCCACGGCTTTACCCTGCGTCCCGGTCATGTCAATGAAGTGGCTGGTGGCAAGCGCCCTTCGCACACCATTATTCCGGCCTTTGCCATGAATGCAGATGGCACTCCGCAAATGTCTTTTGGTGTGATGGGTGGCCCCTTCCAGTCTCAAGGCCATATGCAGATGGCTCTGCGTGTGCTGCTTTACGGCCAAAACCCACAAGCGGCAGCCGATGCGCCACGCTGGCGTGTCACAGGCGGGCGTGGCGTCGCGGTAGAACCCACCTTCGACCCTGCGCTCATCCAGGCCCTGCGCGGACGCGGCCATGAGGTTCTGGTTGAACCTGGCAGCGGCGTGTTCGCCTTTGGTGGTGCGCAACTAATTCTGCGCCAAGGTAATCATTACGTGGGCGGCTCCGACCCACGTAAAGATGGGCAGGTGGCGGCTTACTAAGCCTGGGCATCATCCAAAATCGCTTGATGTTTTGAGCGGGCTTTACACCCCCCCTCAAATCACACACCAGTGCCGTCCTTCACGTCGATGAAGGACGGCACTGCTACATTCAAAACGTACACTCGGGTCAAAAACTGACGCTTCCACGACACAAAAGCTGTGTTTTTATCAGGTTTCTTATAGCCAAACCAAGCGGCTGCGGTACCATCAAAAATTGCCGCTCTCTTACCCCAGAAACGGTTTTTTATCTGTCTAAACGGCCCTGTCATCCTTAGGGCCGTCCGCTGGAGCCCATTTGGTGCTGTCATTTTTTGAACGTCGATTAAACCCCTATCCCGAACAAGATGTAGAAACCCCGCCCAAGGGCTTTTTCGCCTTTATCTGGGCGTGCACGAAAAATTCGCGCGGCTGGATTGGCTTGATGACGCTGACCTCAATTGGCCTGTCGGCCTACGAGGCCATGCTGTTTGCCCTGCTCAGCTTTATCGTCGACTGGCTGCCTTCCATTGAGCCTGCTCAATTTTGGGGCCAGCATGGCAACACGCTATTGGCGATTACCGGTATTTTGCTAGGCAGTGTGGTCTTGATTGGACTGCATACGCTGGTGATGCACCAGGTAATGGCGATTAACTTTCCCATGCGCCTGCGCTGGTTGTTTCACAAGTTGATGCTGAACCAGAGCATGTCCTTTTATGCGGACGAGTTTGCGGGCCGCATCACCACCAAGATCATGCAAACCGCCTTGGCGGTGCGTGAAACCCTGTTCATGGCCGTAGAAGTGGTCGTGGGCATGAGCGCCTACCTGATCGGCATTCTGATTCTGGCGGGCAGTTTTGACCTTCTGCTCATCCTGCCTTTCCTGTTCTGGCTGCTAGGCTATGCCCTGGCGTGCGTCTACTTTGTGCCGCGTCTGGGCAAAGTCGGTGCAGCCCAAGCCGATGCGCGCGCCTTGATGACGGGCCGCATCACGGACGCATATACCAATATCAACACCGTCAAACTGTTTGCCCACACGCGCCGTGAAGCAGACCATGCCAAGAATGCAATGCGCCGCTTCCAGGAAACTGGCCACGCCCAGATGCGTTTGATCAGCATGTTTGAGGTGGCCAACCATGTGCTGGCTACGCTCTTGTTGATCAGCTCGGCAGGCCTGGCCTTGTATCTGTGGTCCATTGGCCAGACAACGGGCGGGGTCGTCGCCGCCGTCATCGCCATGGCGCTGCGCCTGTCCGGCCACTCCCATTGGCTGATGTGGGAGCTGACCAATCTGTTCGAGAACGTAGGCACGATTGAAGACGGTATCAACACCTTGACGCAAAAGCCCACGGTGATTGATGCGCCAGAGGCCAAGCCGCTGCAAATCGAGCAAGGCCGTATCGAGTTTCAGGACGTCAGCTTTGCCTACCGCGATAAAAGCCGTCAGGTTATCGACAAGCTCAATCTGGTGATCAAACCCGGCGAACGCATCGGTCTGATTGGACGCTCAGGCGCCGGTAAATCCACCCTGGTCAATCTGCTGCTGCGTTTCCATGATGTGGATAGCGGCACCATCCGTATTGATGGTCAGGACATTGCCCATGTCACGCAAGACAGTTTGCGTGCCGCCATCGGCATGGTGACGCAGGATACTTCCCTGCTGCACCGCTCCATGCGCGACAACATTCTGTATGGTCGCCCCGACGCCAACGACGAGCTGCTGCATATGGCCGTTGAGCGTGCGGCAGCAGCGGAATTCATCCCGCAACTGCACGACCGTCAAGGCCGTGAAGGGCTGGATGCTCACGTGGGCGAACGCGGCGTGAAGCTGTCTGGCGGTCAACGCCAGCGTGTCGCCATTGCCCGCGTCATGCTGAAAGATGCGCCTATCTTGCTCCTGGATGAAGCCACCAGCGCCCTGGATTCCGAAGTGGAAGCTGCTATTCAGGAAAGCCTGAACACCTTGATGCACGGCAAAACCGTTATTGCGATTGCCCACCGCCTGTCTACCATTGCGGCACTGGATCGCTTGATTGTGCTGGACCAAGGCCGCATTATCGAACAGGGCAGCCACCAGGAACTGTTGGAGCAAGGTGGTCTGTATGCGCGTCTGTGGGCGCGCCAAAGTGGTGGGTTCCTGGGTGAAACCGGCAAGCAAAGTGACTAATAGGTGTCACTTGCTTGCAAAAAAAAACTGACGTTACCTCTTTGTCCCATTAGAATTTCGAAAGATCAAACTTCGCCGTGTTCGCGGCGAAGTTTTTTTTCAACTCATTTCAGTCCATGCGAACAATAAGATTATGTTTTTAGTCTTCCCCGATTCCACCGCCATTGCTGCCCACCTGAGCGCCCGTCTCCAGGACATTATTCGTCAGGATCCACAAGCGACACTGGGTCTGGCAACGGGGGGGACCATGGAACCCATTTACGCCCGTTTCGTACAGGACGTACGTGCGAATGGACTGGATGTGTCCAAGATCAACAGCTTCAATCTGGATGAGTATGTAGGCCTGTCCGGCCAGCACGAACAAAGCTATGCGCACTACATGCAGCAGCACTTGTTCAGCCAGTTGCCTTTTGAAGCCGCACACTTGCACCTGCCCAATGGCTTGACCACAGAGCTGGAACAACACTGTCAGGAATATTCGGCAGCGATTGCGGCCTGCGGTGGCGTGGCCCTGCAATTGTTGGGCGTAGGCACCAATGGTCATATCGGCTTTAACGAACCCGGTACGCCTTTTGACAGCGGCACGCACGTCGTTGCCCTGTCCGAGCGTACCCGTATCGATAACAGCCGCTTTTTTGATTCCATGGACGAAGTGCCTGCCTCGGCCATTACCATGGGTATTGCGGATATTTTGAGTGCGCGTGAAATTGCCCTGGTTGTGACGGGCGAGCACAAGGCCCGCACCATGCTTAATTACCAGGAAGGCGGCGTCACCCCTGAACTGCCTTTCACGGCATTAAAGCAGCACGCCAACGCCCACATCTTGCTGGACGAGGCGGCTGCCAGCCTGCTAGACCCCAGCCTCTGCCACCGTCCCCTGATCAGCCAGGCTGCTTGAACCGGCTTGCCAGCCCCCGCCCAGCGCCCGAAAGAGCGCCGCGCGGGACTGTAGCCGGGATTGCATCAAGCTGACACGCAAGTCCTGAGCCGAATACAAGGTGCGCTGTGCATCTAATAAGGACAGCAGCGTTTCCGAGCCGGAGCGATAACGCGCTTCGGCCAGTTGAAACGCCAGTTGCGCCTGCTCCCACTCCTGCTCCATGGTTTGCGCCTGTGCATCCAGGCTATGCAACTGTGCCAGCACGCCTTCCACGTCCATATACGCCTGCACAATAGTCTGGCGATACTGCGCCAGCCATTCCTGCAGACGGGCATCGCTTAAGTCTTTGCCTGCTTCCAGACGGCCTGCGTTGAAAATAGGCGCAACCAAACCACTGATCAGGCTGTAGACGGGATGGCGCAAACTGTCTTCCCAGTGATTACCTGAAGCGCCTGCCCGAACGCCCAAGGTCAGGCTGGGATACATGGCAGCGCGGGCCACATGGACATCCGCATGGGCGGCTGACAGTTGAGATTCAATACGAGCAATATCCGGACGCTGCGACAAGAGTTGCGAAGGCAGCCCTGCATCCAGCACCGGTACCTGCAAAGTGGCAATATCTTCCTGCGGCTCGGGCATGATTTCGGTACGACCCAATAAGGTCGTCAGATCCACCCGCGTGCGTATGGCCTGCTCTTCCAGCACAAATAATTTACGTTGCTGTGACGCCAGCAACTGACGCTGTTGGGCCAGTTCCAAGGGCGATGCGGCCCCAGCCTGCAAACGTGCTTCAAGCAAACTCAACAAACGTTGTGCAACGGCCAGATTCTGACGAGCAATAGCCACGCGCTGTTTATCACCCAAGGCTTGCAGACTTAAATGCACCACCTGAGCCTGTACGCTGACACGCAGCACATCCAACTCATACGCTGCCGCCTGGGCCTGGAACAAAGCACTATTGGCCTGGGCACTATTCCGTCCCCACAGGTCCAACTCATAGCTCATGAAAACACCGGCCACATACTGCGAACGGCTATCACCATGACTAGAAGAAAACGGTGCGTCTCGCTGGGCAGACAGATTGCCCTGCAATTCGGGCAATAAGCTGGCACCGGCAATCCGCGCTTGGGCCTGGGCCTGCAAGATACGAGCCTGGGCCTGACGCAGCACAGCCACATCCTCCAACGCTTCCTGCATCAAGGTATTCAAGGCCGGACTGTTATAGGCACGCCACCACTCTGGTTCCACCTTGGCAAGCACCGGGCTGGGAGCTGCCTTGCCTTGCTGTTGATACGCCTGCGGCAAGGTGGGCGCGGTCTTTTCCAGATCAGAGGACAAAGACGTGCAGGCTTGCAGCAAGAGGCAGCTTACGGTTCCCAACATCCATCGGTAATGAGCCATGCTTACTCTCCTGCCAAGGCTTGAACGGGGTCCAGAGCGGCCGCCGTACGTGCTGGCATATAGCCAAAAACCATGCCCGTCACAACAGCGCAGCCAAAGGCGCCCAACGCTGCCCGCAAGGAAAACACCACATCCACCCCACCAAAAATCAAACCAATGCCCACAATGGCTCCCGCCAGAACACCCAGGCATCCGCCTGTAATCGTCAACAAGACCGCCTCAGTCAGGAACTGGCGCATGATGTCGCTTTGTCGTGCGCCCGTTGCCATGCGTATGCCAATTTCCCGTGTGCGTTCACGCACCGTCATCAGCATGACGTTCATGACGCCAATCCCCCCCACGACCAGCGACACGGCCGCAATCAAGCCCAGCATCATGCTCATGGCCTGACGGGTTGACGCTTCGGCCTGCAAGCGGGCAGCCGCATTACCAATGGAAAAGTCTTCCCGACCACCATGGCGCTGAGTCAGCAATTGGCGCATGTCCTGCTCGGCTTCCAGCACCGTGGAGCTATCCTGGGCATCAATCACCACGTAATCGGGCTGCGTCTGCGCCTGATACACACGGGCACGCGCTGCGTGATACGGCACAAACACCATATCGTCGTAGTCTTGCGCACCAGAGTCTGCACCACGCTCTTGCATCACACCGATCACTTCAAAGGGGGAATTGCCGATCAGCAGCTGCTGGCCCAAGGGCACCTCCATATCCGGGAAGAAATGCTTGGCGGCGCGATAGCCCAAGACCACCAAAGGAGCCAGATCCCGGTCCTCGGCATCAGTGTAGTAACGCCCTTGGGCCAGCTGCCAGCGGTGAATATCCGGCATGCTTTCATTAGCCGCAAACACATACACTTGGCGGTCCACACTACCCCGCCGCACGGTGATGGGGTCACCAATAACCGGCATCACTCGTCGTATCAATGGCAGCTCGCCAATCGCCTCCAGATCTTCCTCGGTCAGTTGTCCCTTCGCAACCCCATTGGGTGGTGAAGAACTGCTTAAGTAAATGATGGTGGTACCCATCGTGCCCATCTGATCCATCACGCGTTGGCGGGCACCTTCACCTACCGCCAGCATCACGATGACCGAAGCCACCCCGATAATCACACCTAACAAAGTCAAGGCCGTGCGATGACGGTTGATGAACATGCTGCGCAAGGCGCTGCGGGCGGCATCTTTGATTTCCGAAAACCAGGGCGAACGCCGGTGCTCGGGCTGGGGTAAAGGCTGTTTGGGCTTGCTCTGCGGGGCCGTTTCAGGACGGCTATCCGAGAGGATGCAGCCGTCACGGATTTCAATAATCCGGTCAGCCATGGCAGCGACCTCATGGTCGTGCGTAATCAGAATAATGGTGTGTCCGGAATCCGAGAGCTTACGCAGCAAGGCCATCACTTCTGCACCACTGCGCGAATCCAGTGCCCCGGTCGGCTCGTCGGCCAGAATAACCCGGCCACCATTCATCAAGGCACGGGCAATGGACACCCGCTGCTGCTGGCCGCCGGATAACTGATTCGGCCGGTTATCCAACTTATCCGACAGCCCCAGGCTGCTGAGTAATTCTGCAGCACGCGCAGCACGCGCGTCCTCCTCCATTCCCGCATAAATGGCGGGCATCTGGACATTTTCACTGGCGCTTTCAGTCGGAATCAGGTGATAGCCCTGAAAAACAAAACCAAAGGTTTCACGGCGCAACTGGGCCAGCTCGTCTGGACTGAGCTGAGCGACATCCCGACCTTGAAATAAATAGGTGCCGCTGCTGGGTTTATCCAGACAACCCAGCAGATTCATCAACGTCGATTTGCCCGAACCCGACGCCCCGACAATCGCCACAAACTCGCCAGGCTCAATACTCAGGCTAACGTCAAACAGAACTTGCACGGCGGGCTTAGTGCTGGGCGGGCCGCCGTAGATACGGTTAATGTCGCGCAGCTCAATCAAAGGCGGCGCTGCCTCTACCATTGCAACCACCGCCAGCCACGTTCAGGCATGACCACCGCCAGCACGACCTGTTCACCTTTGCTAAGACCATCCAAAACTTGTACCTGATGGCGATTACGCACGCCCAGGCTAACCGGCTTTTCCTGCAATTTCCCCTGCGCCAGCACCGGCACGGTGTAAGCGTCCGGACCACGCTGCGGATCGGCACGCAAGGTCACCAAAGGCACGACCAAGGCCTGGTCGGCACGATCAATTTCAAACAGCACTTGAGCGGTCATCTGCGGCATGAGTTCGCCATCTTCATTGTCCACATCAAACAGCACCGTATACATGATGGCTTGAGTGGCGGCCGGCGTCGTGGCGGCGCTGTCTTCCTGAGTACTGCCTTCAGGCGCAGGCATGATTTGACGCACCTTGGCCTGCCATTGACGCGCCTGAGTCTCACCCTGCTCGCCCAAGGTCGTGAAAGTGACAGTCATGCCGGGTTTGATGCGGCGAATGTCGGCCTCGGACACGCTGGTCCAGACCGTCATGGTGCTCAGATCCGCAATACGCAAGATATTCGGTGTTTGATAGGTGGCGTTCAGTGTTTGACCTTCACGCGCCTGCACACCAATGACCGTGCCGCTCATGGGGGCGTAGATACGCGTATAACCCAAGCGGGCCTCGTCCGCTTTCAGCGTGGCCTGGGTCTGCTCCATCTGTGCTTGCACATGCGCCACCCGAGCTTGAGCCGAGGCCTGATTAGCCTGGGCGATCTGTATATCTTCCTGGCGGCTGGCCTGCTGACGCTCCAGCTGGCGCTGACGGCTAAGTTGCTGACGTGCCAACAAAAGTTGCGCCTGCTGCTCGGCCAATTGAGCACGATACGCCGCCAAAGAAGCGCGTCCAGCATCGACGGTGGCCTGTTGCACACTGGGATCAATTTCAACCAGCAACTGCCCCTGCTGGACTTGATCACCCGGCGCGACTGGTAGGGCCGTAATCTGCCCCGAAACCTGCGCCCCAACATCCACATAGCTGCTGGGTTTCAAGGTTCCTACCGCCGCAACGGTGGCACGAATATCGCTTTGCTCTACCGCCACCGTTTCAAACTGCTCTGCCGAACGTCCGGCCTGTACGGCCAAGGCCCCCAGTACCAGCACGGCCACCAGGGCCAAGGCCCAGCGGCGCTTTACTGCTTTGGACTTCATAAATAATCCCGTTAAAACCGTAGATCTACACCCGCCCGAATCATGCGCAGCGAGTGATTAAAAAAGTAATAGTGGCCAAAGAGGCGGATGCTTGCTCACACTGAAACTGGCTCAACGCTGCTAAACAGACAGCGAGGGGCATCACCGAAATGGTGCAGTCAAGTGGGCAGGACAAGCGTTCCTTTTTCAGGCCTTCCCTATAAAGACGTTTGAGAGCCCACTTTCCGGACATTTATTTTGTAAAAGTTATAGCTATGGGCTTCAAGTAACATGGGCAAAGCTGAAATAGACCCTTTAAATGAGAATGAATTCTATTATCAACTAGTAACAAAAGGCAAGCTTAAAAAGAAGTGGAATTCAAGCCTTAGCTTTCATTTTCTGGAACACCCAAGACCCGCCCCTGCTCTTGGGCTCAATTACTTTTTGATGGCCTGTTCGGGCATAAAACGGGGAATCACATAAGTACACTGCCAGGCAAAACAATGCGACAGAAAACAGGCAGGGGGGCTACCCCTGCCATAGCCTTAAAACTCGGCAGAAACACTCAGCATGAAGGTACGAGGCTGCGATAAAACCAGGTAACCATTATTGGGATAACCGCCTACCGAAGCCCAGTAAGCCGTATCAGCCACATTCTCCACACTGGCCCTGAACGTCATCGGCACGCCAGACACCTTGCGCTGATAGCTGGCCCCCAGATCCCAACGTACCCAACCGGGCACCCGGATCGCATTGCCCGCATCGGCATAGCGTGCACCGGTTGCCAGCAATTGCGTATCCAGAGACAAGCCTGTCACCTTGGGCACATCCCAGGTCAAGCCCAGGCTACCTTGCCAGCGCGGGACGCCAATAACGCGCTGACCATCGCTAAGCGGATCACCGGTATTTTTCTGCTTGGCATCCAAAGCCGTCACGCCACCCAGAACCCGCAGCGTATCGCTCAACTGACCGTAAAAGCTCAGCTCCACCCCGTCATGACGATCCTTGCCCGACTCCACAAAGCGCAGATCATTATTCACGACACCTCGCGGCTTGGTCGTGGTGAAAAAGCTCAGCCCCCCGCCCATGGAGCCATTGTCATACTTAATCCCCAGCTCTTTTTGTTTGGCTACAAACGCCGACAAGCGCTCTCCGCCATTTTGAACAGGCTGATTGTCAAAGCGGGTAGGAGCCAACGCCCCTTGCGCCAGACTTTCGGTGTAATTACCGTACAAAGCCCATTCTTCATTCAGCTTGAACACCAGACCCACGGCAGGGCTGGTATGTTGCTGGCGATCCTTGCGCTGCAAAGCCTGGGTGCCATAGTCATAGCTGCGCGTTTCCATAATTTGATGGCGCACACCCAGCATGACTTCCAGCCTGTCATCCCAGAGGTACATCAAGTCACCCAGGGTATAGCTGCTTAACTTAGTTCGTCCGACCAAAGCAGGCGACCCTAGATCGCCCCCCGAAAAGGAGATGGGAGCAGGAGCATAGTTCACCGGTTCATACAGATTGCTGTCCTGCACACTGCCCATGGCCCAGGCGTTTTTCTCTTTGTGCTCATACAAAGAAGCAGCCGCAACCAGCTCATGCAGCACAGGCCCGGTTTCAAAACTGGCCCGCAAACCCAGCTCGCCCGTTTTCACTTCGTCGCGCCGGGAGTTGTCAAAGCGCGAGAAAGTGGACTTGCCCGATACCGCATCCGTCACCGTCAAACCCGCTAGCTGGTTTTCTTCCTTGCCATGTTTCATGCCATAGGCGGCCCACAGCGTGATGGAGTCATTCAGGTCATACTCGCCGCGCACCGTCCCAAAAGTGGTTCTTTCATTGGAGTAAGTCCAGGGCTGGGCAAAGTTGCGCTTGTTCGAAGGCAACTCCGGCAAGGCCGACAAGCCTGCCTGCAAGGTGACATTGGGCCGAACTTCACGCAGTTTGTGCTCCTGATAACCTAGGTCAGCCGACAAGCGCACGCGCTCGCCACGCCAATCCATCCCGACGGTGTACATATCCAGCTTGGTGTGCTCATTATCGACAGCGGTATTGCCACTACGCTTGATGGCATTCAGGCGGATACCCGCAGCATCATCGGCAAAACGGCGTGAGATATCCGCCTTGATCTGGCTCTGGCCACCACTGCCATAGCCCACGCCCACCTTAGTTAAGGGGTCTTCACCAGCTCGTTTGGGCAATACATTGATCGTGCCGCCAATGCCGCCCCCGGATGGCGCAGCACCGTACAGAAAGCCGCCTGCTCCCCGCAGCACTTCAATGCGTTCGGCCAGTTCAGCTGCTGTCGCTTGTCTAGGCAGCAAGCCAAACAGGCCGTTGTAGGCAATATCATCCGAGGCGGTCAAAAAGCCCCGAATAAAGAAGCTTTCCTGGAAATTACCAAAACCACGCGCCACCCGCACAGAAGGATCATGGCGCACCACATCCGCTACTGTCGAGGCCTGCAACTGTTCGATATAACGACTGGTATAACTATTGACGCTAAACGGCGAGTCCATATTTCCCAGAGAGCCGAGTATCCCTACCCGCCCCCCGCTGGCAAGCTGTCCACCCGCATACTCGGGCAGCAAACCCTGGCGCGACGCATCAGCACTGGCATTAACCGTAATGGTCGACAGTTCCCGAGGGCCAGCCGCCTCTGGATTATCCTGCGCAACGGCTTGAAGGTGGATAGCAAACAGGGACAAGACAATTGAACGTCCCAGGCAAGGTTTGAAGAGACTTGGCATCATGAGCACCTATCAACCTTTGATATTCTTCAGGTCAATACGCACCACGCTTTCCCGCTTGCTGGCTTTATATTGCGGCGTGAAAGGAGCTTTAACCGTGACGTACAACTGACTGTCCGGGCCCAGCTCCAGGCTATTGGGATTGTCGGGCAAGTTGTATTGCGCTTTGACCGCATAGTTTGCGCCATCCAGTACCGACACCTTGCCCTGCTCGCGATGAGTCAAATACAACTCGTCGCGATCCGCGTTATAGAGGATGTCGAGCGCATCACCCACCGGCAACTCCTGCAGCAGCTTGCCGTTGCGGGCGTCCAGCACATACACGGTTTTCTGTTCTTTGGTCTCTGTCACGTACAAGCGATGGCGGCTGGAATCCAGCGCAAAATTCAAGAGCAAAGCCGGTTTGACGCCCGCCGGTTTCCAACGCTGCTCGATCTTGTTGGTCTGAGTATTGACCACCATGACCTCGCCATCGCCATTGGCGGCATACAGACGGTGCGAGGCTGAATCCACCAACAGGCCAGTAACCCACTTGCCTGCATTCTCTATAGTCTCGACCAAGTCCAGAGTACGATCATCCAGCACCCAGATCACGGCGGGTGCGCCTACAGCCCCTACATAGACACGGCCCTGCTGCGGGTCATGACGAATCGTGCGCGGGCCCATTTTGGTGTCATCAAAACTGGTATTGCTAAAACGCACTCGCTCTATCTTCCCGTCTTCTTTCAGCTCCACTTTGGAGACAGCAGCGGCCAGACTATTGGTCACGTACAAGGTGTCGCCCGAGGCATTGGTAGCCAGACCAAAATTGCTCTCATCGGTGTAAATCGTCCCTTTCACATCCAGAGTCACAGGGTCCAACTTGTAGATCACACCGCCGCGAACCGACGGCACTCTCTCTGCCGAAGCGACGTATAAGGACTGATCAAAGGGGCTATAAACAGTTTGATAAACCCCATAGGCCAGATCCTTGCGCAAGGCTCCTTCTGCCGTAATGGAGGTTTTTTGCGCCAGCTCGGGCGTCAGAGGCAACGAGACAAGCCCAGAGGGCTGGGCGTGAACAAGCGAGGCTGCACTCAACAGAGCAGCAGACAAGACAGACAAGGCAAGGCGGCGTGTAAACATGGCGATATCCCGTTTATAGAAATAGAAGTGATAATCATTTGTATTATTGCATCAAGCACTTCTACGCTCAAAATCGGGACACCGATCCTCTATGGGCACAAGTGCGCGAGACTAAATAAGCCACTTCCCTATCCCCCCACTTGACTGCGCTCGCTACAATATCCACTCAGCCGCCTTTTGGGCGGCCTTGTTGTTGAATTCCCTACCTGTACTGCGCTATGACTTCTGCTGCCGATCTGTCCGCCCACACGCCCATGATGCGTCAATACCTACAGCTCAAAGCTGAGGCTGGCTCGCATCTGCTGTTCTATCGGATGGGAGACTTCTATGAGATGTTCTATACCGATGCCGAACGCGGTGCGCGCCTGCTGAACCTGACGCTGACCAAGCGCGGTTCCTCCAATGGCGAGCCCATTCCTATGGCGGGCGTGCCCTTTCATGCCATGGAAGGCTATCTGGCACGCCTGGTTGCTTTGGGCGAGTCCGTCGCTATCTGCGAGCAGATCGGTGACCCTGCCACCAGCAAAGGCCCGGTCGAGCGCAAGATTATGCGTGTGGTCACTCCCGGCACACTGACCGATGACGCCCTGTTGCCCCCCAAAGCAGACCGCCTGATCGCGGCCTGCACGCTGATTAAAGTGCAGCGTCAGGACATGGTAGGGCTGGCCTGGATGAACCTGGCCAGTGGCGAATTTCTGGTCAGCCAGTGCGAGCCGGATATGCTGGACACGGAGCTGAACCGCATCGGCCCGGTAGAACTGGTCTACCCCGAATCCTTGCGCCCTGCCCCGGTACTGCCCCAAGCCAGTTGCCACACCTTGCCGGACTGGCACTTCGCCCAGGACGGATCGCGCGAAACCTTGCTAGATCACTTCGACCTGGATTCCTTGGCCAGCTTTGGCCTGGACGATCTGCCCGCCGCCACCGCCGCTGCCGGAGCCTTGCTGCGCTATGTGGGTAGCACGCAATCGCAATCACTGGTCCACATTAGCCATATACGGGTACAGCACAGCTCGGACTTTTTGGTACTGGATGCCGTCACCCGCAAGAATCTGGAAATCACCGAAACCATTAGCGGTGAAACCAGCCCGACACTGTTTTCCACCCTGGATCATTGCCAGACCCCGATGGGCAGCCGTTTGCTGCGCCGCTGGTTGCACCATCCGCTACGTTTGAATCAAGCGGTGCAACAGCGCCAGGATGTGGTTTCCCTGTTCTTCCAAACCCAGCAATCAGCCAGTTTGAATGCGGGCGACCCATTGGGGGTACTGCGCCAAGCTTTGCGCCGTTTCCCGGACCTGGAGCGCATTGCAACGCGCATTTCGCTACGCAGTGTGCGCCCTCGGGAACTGGCCAGCCTGCGCGATGCGCTCGCTACCCTGCCCCAATTGCGCCATGAGCTGGAGCAGAGCTTTAGCCACTCCGAACACCTGCAGGCCCATTTGCTGAACCTGGCCCTGGACCCGGAACTCGCGACATTGCTGCACGCCGCCATCACCCCTGAACCGGCCCTGCTGATACGCGATGGGGGCGTGGTTGCTGACGGCTATGACGCCGACTTGGATGAACTGCGTAGTCTGGCCAGTGATAGCGGCGATGTGTTGGTCAAAATCGAAGCCCGCGAGCGCGAGCGTACCGGTATTGCTACCCTACGTGTCGAATACAACCGCGTACACGGTTTCTTTATTGAGGTTAGCCGTGGTCAGGCCGATAAAGTCCCCGACGACTACCGCCGCCGTCAGACCCTGAAAAATGCTGAGCGCTTCATCACGCCCGAACTGAAAGAATGGGAAGACAAAGTCCTGTCCGCCAAGGACCGCAGCCTGAGCCGCGAGAAATTCCTGTTCGAAGAATTGCTGGACAAGCTGAAAAGCTATGCTGGCCCTTTGGCACTGTGCTCCAGCGCACTGGCCGAGCTGGATACCTTGTCTTCCTTGGCCCTGCACGCACTGGACAATAACTGGACGGCGCCGGAGCTGACTGAACAGGCAGGTATCTGGATTGAGGCAGGCCGCCACCCCGTGGTGGAACACAGCATCGAACGCTTCACACCAAACCACTGCGAGATGCATGCCCAGCGCCGCATGCTCCTGATTACCGGCCCCAATATGGGCGGTAAATCCACCTATATGCGTCAGGTTGCCCTGATCGCCCTGCTGGCACGCATCGGCAGTTTTGTACCGGCCAGCAGCGCCCGTATTGGGCAGATTGATCGCATCTTCACCCGTATCGGTGCGGCCGATGATCTGGCTGGCGGCCGCTCCACCTTCATGATGGAAATGACTGAGGCCGCTGCCATTCTGTCAGGAGCCACCCCTTACAGCCTGGTGCTGATGGATGAGATCGGCCGTGGTACATCTACCTACGATGGCCTGGCCTTGGCTTGGTCGATTGCGCATCGCCTGCTCAGCCACAATCAGGCATTAACGCTGTTTGCTACGCATTACTTCGAGATCACCCGTCTGCCTAACGAACTGCCTGCTGCTGCCAACGTGCATCTAGCCGCCGCCGAATCGGCATCCGGCATTGTGTTTCTGCATGAAGTACAAGAAGGTCCAGCCAGCCGCAGCTACGGGATTCAGGTCGCGCAACGTGCCGGCATCCCCTCGGCTGTCATTCGTCAGGCCAGCCGTGAACTCAGCCGTCTGGAAGCGCAGAATGATCCCAGCGCACAGCTGGATTTATTCCATGCAGGCTCTGCCCCGGAAGCCTCAGTGGCAGAGCCTGATCCCACTACAGATCAAGCACTGGAACTGATGGATCGGTTCAAACGGCTGGATGTGGATGAACTCAGCGCACGTGAGGCGCTGGATCTGCTGTATCGCTGGAAAAAAGAGATGAAAGTGGCTGGCTAAGCAATCCAAAAGGGAGCCCACGAGGCTCCCTTTTTTATTCTTCAGTCCCACTTGACTCACGGTTCTCAATTTTGCTGCTCATACACCGTGACAGGCCGGATCAGTTAAGCTACGGACTAATTTAATTCTTGTTCGGGCAGTTCATGAATATCGACCAGCCATTGACCCTGTTGGGTGGCATCAGCGCGCATGAGTTCATGCAAACCTACTGGCAACGCAAACCTTTATTGATACGCGGCGCCATTCCTAACTTCAAGCACTCGCTGAGCATAGACAATATCCGTGAACTGGTAACGCGCGAAGAAGTCGAGTCGCGCCTGATTACTCATGACGGCGAAGACTGGGAGATGGAAACCGGGCCCTTTGACGAACTGCCTCCCGCTTCCCAGCCCAACTGGACTGTCTTGGCCCAGAGCGTGGATCTGCACGACGACAATACTGCTGCCCTGATGCGCCAGTTCCGTTTCATTGGCGATGCCCGCCTGGACGATGCCATGATCAGCATCGCCTCCGATGGCGGTGGCGTAGGCCCACATTTCGACAGCTACGATGTGTTCTTGCTGCAAGCCCACGGCAAACGTCACTGGCGTATCAGCCAGCAAAAAGATCTGAGCCTGTTGCCCGACCTGTCCTTAAAAGTTCTGCGCCATTTCCAGGCCGAAGAAGAATACGTGCTGGAGCCCGGCGATATGCTGTATTTGCCTCCTCACGTCGCACATGACGGCATCGCTATTGGCGACTGTATGACGATCTCCATCGGCTTTCGTTCACCGACTCAGGCCACCCTGATCCGTGGCCTGATGGATGCGGTTTCGGACCAACTGGCCGCTGCTAGTGGTGAAGGCTTTGGTTTGTATGCCGACCCACCGATTGCCATGCCCGAGACCATGCAAAACCGCTACACCGACTCGGATGCCATTGCCAGCAGCACTCCTGCCGCTTTGCCGGAAAATCTGATTCAAAAATCGCTGGAAGCGCTGCACGCCGTCCGTTTTGATGAGTCCCTAGCCTCGCGCTTTCTAGGTGTCTGGCTGACTGAACTGCCTAGCAATAGCTGGTTCGACATTGCCGAAGAACCCATCGACCTGCACGACACTGATCTACCCGCTGGCCGTTTGGTGCTGGATCGCTGCTCGCGCATGATGTATCGCGGCGATGAGCTATACATCAACGGCGAGGTCGCCTCTTGCCCTGCCAGCCCTGCCCTTAAGCAACTGGCCGATCAGCGCGAGATCCAGATTCCGGGCAATGTTTTTGCAGAACTGGATGAAGACGAACGCGAAATGCTAAATGCTTGGCTGGATGACGGCTGGCTACAGTTTCTGGAAGGCTGAAAGCTAAGCCTTTAGCTCACTCAGGCAGGTTCAGAGAAAAGGCGGGACAGCGTGCATGCTGTCCCGCCTTTTCTCTGAACATCCACTGTATTATTCACAGCACGCAGCGCGAATAAATACCATTGTGAACTTCGCCTTCCACTATGCACAAACCCGCTTCAGGCACTGAGCCATTCCCTTTTCAAGGCGAGCGAGCAAAAGCTGGAAACCTGTATTATTCGGCAACGAGACTTCAAGCCACACAAATCTGATAATGCAGCTGGCAAGATGAGCTATTCGTCACAAGGCCCACCCTCAGCGGCTTTGCTACTCATCCCAAATCGACCTTTGGCCACATTCAGCATTCACGCAGCCACCCAAAAAAATTCAGTCAGGCACCTGCCCATCTTAAAAGTGGTCTGCCCTACATGCCAAAAGCGTCCTATCTAGCCAGTCCATTTAATCGCTATAAATAGTGCTTGTTTGTCATCTCTCCTTTTGGAAAGCGCTGAGCACTATGTCTACCTCTCGATCATCCTTATCCCATTTAGTCAGCGATCTGATCCCGCCCATTGTGGCCGGTCTGATCTCGGTCATCGTTAATTACGGTGGTACTTTTATTCTGGTTTTCCAAGCTGCCAAAGTCGCCGGGCTCAGCCCCGAGCTGACTGCCTCCTGGGTATGGTCGATCTCTATTGGTGTCGGTGTCACCGGCCTGCTTTTAAGCTGGGTTTCGCGTGAGCCCATCATCACAGCGTGGTCCACCCCTGCAGCGGCTTTTCTGGTTACCGCCCTGGCCAGCACACCCTATGAAGAAGCCATTGGCGCCTATTTAATATCGGCCGCAGCATTCGTGGTGCTGGGCCTATCATCGTACTTCGAGCGTTTGATCCGCCTGATACCCAACGGCATTGCTGCTGGCCTGCTGGCCGGGATTTTGCTGCAATTTGGCATTGGTGCCTTTGGCAGCATGACGCTGGACCCGAAGCTGGCCGGTTTGCTGATTCTGGCCTACCTGATCATCAAGCGGTTTTCCGCACGCTACGCCGTCGTGGGCATTCTGATTTTGGGCCTGGCATTCCTGCTCTTGGAGCACCGCGTCGACCTAAGCGGCCTGAAACTAGAACTGGCAGCCCCTGTTTTCACCATGCCCGTGTTCACTCTCAATGCCTTGCTCAGCGTGGCCTTGCCCTTGTTTCTGATCACTCTGACTGGCCAATACATGCCCGGCATGCTGGTGCTACGTAACGACGGTTTTCGTACCAGCGCCAACCCCATTGTGTGGGTAACAGGACTGGGCTCGCTCATCATGGCCCCCTTTGGCTCTCATGCCATGAACGTCGCCGCCATTACCGCCGCCATCTGCACGGGCCCCGAAGCGCACCAAGATCCCTCCAAGCGCTGGATCGCCGGGATTGCGGCAGGTGTGTTCTACATTCTGGTCGGTATCTTCGGCTTAACTCTGGCAGCCGTATTTATGGCCTTCCCCGCAACCTTTATCACGACCCTGGCTGGCTTGGCCTTGCTGGGCACGATTGGCGGCAGCTTGGCAGGTGCCATGGCAGAACCGAAATCGCGTGAAGCCGCTTTGATCACTTTCCTGGCCTCGGCAGCCAATATCACCCTATTTGGGATTGGCGGGGCCTTCTGGGGGCTGGTGATTGGTCTGCTGGCATATTTCATTTTGAATGGGAAATTGCCGCAGCGGAAAACGGAGAAGCTGGGGAATGAAGCGCTTCCCACTGCACCAGATACTCGTTGATGAAGCCGCACAGGCACTGACCTGAACGCCTGAAATCACGCCCATTGGCTTTTACTTAAACAATGCCGGTACTACAGGACCCGACGCCTGAAATGTCAAATCATCAGGCGGCCTCTTAAACCGCGACGTTGAGAACAGCAAAGAAGCCCGGCCTTGCACCGGGCTTTTTCTATCTCTTTTTGGTTTGATCAGTGCGTTGGTAAAAGTGGATTCTCTTACTACTTTCCTGAATCGCCACAAAGCAGGCCTCACTCCACAGGCACAGCACACGTCCCCTGGATTCATCTCAGCAGCCAGCAAACGTTCCTTTAAGTCATGGATCTCTTGGCTCACTCAGAAAAACACGGTTCACCTAGAGCAGACAAGCTGTCCAAACACATTGAAACTACAATTCTTCCACCCTAGTTTATTGTGAAAAACAGTTACATAAAAACCACTAAAAATCAGTAAAAATACCAAACCACATGCTAAACACCCCAAAATAAACTGAAAGAACTAATAGTCACAATCTCCTGACTGTCTCATTGCCAGCCAAATGCTAGCCTGCGCTGGCTTTGGTTTTCAGGAAACAGTGTCATGCTTGGCGATTTCAATCTTGCGTCCCCCTATGCGGCTTATGCCTGTCTTCGTCAGGGGCCTCCTTTGGTGTGGGATGCAAACTTCTGTGGTGGGGCCTGGCTGGTTCACAGGCACAGCGATGTACAAGCCTCATTGCGCCATCCTGATTTAAGCGTGCGGCGTGTTGGGGGATGGGTGTCTCAAGCCGGTGCAGCGCCCTCGCCTCGTCTACAGGCTTTTAAGGGCTTGATGGCCAGAACGCTGGTGTTCCTGGATCGCCCTCGTCACACCCGCGTACGGCGCGTCGTCAATACGGCCTTTAGCCCAAAATCACTAGAAACACTGCACAGCACGATCGAGGAGCGCATCACGCAGATCCTCCTAGGCCTGGAGCAAAAGCTACAACACGGTCCCGCTGACCTGGTTGATGAAGTCTGTCGTCCTTTACCCGCTTTGGTCATGATGGATTTGCTCGGTTTAGAGCAGCTACCTTTAGCTATTTTCCAGGTCTGGTCGGAGCAACTAGCTCGTTTTATCGGGCAGGCCACGCCTGATGTTCCCTTATTGATGGACACCCAGAACGCCTTGCTGGATATGGCGGATTTTTTAGGCAATACATCCAATCTGCGTGAGGGCGGTCTTGCTTGGCAGCTTTTACATGACGAGCACCTGTCCCTACACGGCAGGCGTGAGCGTCTGGCGCAGTCCTGTATGTTGCTCTTTGCTGGCTATGAAACCTCCCGGCATCTGCTCAGCACGCTTTTTCAGACCCTGCTCAGCGACACCAGCAAGCTGCGTAGTCTACAAACGCAGCCTGAAAACATTCCTGCTGCCATCAAAGAAGTATTGCGCCACGACAGCCCGATTCAATATACGGCCAGACGCCTGATGCGGGACCAACACTGGCACGGCCAGCACTTGCGCAAGGGGCAGTTACTGCTTCTGCTGTTAGGCGCGGCCAACCGAGACCCTGAGGTTTTTACTGAACCTGATGAATTGGATTTCAGCCGCAACAATCAGGCCGAACTCTCTATGGGCCACGGTATTCATCACTGTTTAGGGGTTGCTTTGGTGCATCTGGAAGCGCGGCTCACCCTAGAAAAAGCCCTCCCCCTGCTGTCCCGCCTTCAACTCGGCCAAGGGCAGCGCATTGACTTACCTGCCTACCGTGGCTGGAATAGCCTGCCGGCCCAATTACGTGAATCGCAATAATGAGTGCCTTTCTTTCCCATGTGGATCAGCAACTGGCCGCTTTAAAAGCAAAGAAGCTCTGGCGTCAACGCGCTATTAGCCGTCCTTTGCCGAACGCACTTATTGAACGCAATGGACAGGTCCTGCTGAATTTTGCTGGCAATGATTATTTGGGCCTAAGCCAGCACCCCAGTCTACAAAAGCTGGAACCACAAAGCGTGGCCGGAGCAACGGCCTCTCCCTTGATTTGCGGTCATCACCCACTTGCTCACGCACTGGAGCAGGAATTGGCGCAATGGAGCGGCTTTGAGGAAAGCCGTCTATTTGTCAGCGGCTATCAAGCCAGCCTGGGGGTGATTCCTGCGCTGGTAGGGCCCGGCGACACAATCTTGTGCGACAGGCTCAACCATGCCAGCCTGATTGACGCCAGCCGACTGTCCGGTGCGCGCTTGCGTGTCTATCCCCATCGGGATATGGAACGCCTGGATGATTTGCTCAGCCGCCCAAGCACGGGGTTCAAGCTCGTCATTTCAGATAGCTTGTTCAGCATGGATGGCACGCTGGCCCCCGTCGATCAACTGCTTGATCTCTGCGAGCGCCATGATGCCTTGCTGTATCTGGACGATGCACACGGTTTAGGCGTATTGGGTGAAAACGGTCGCGGCGCGCCCGAGTGCTTTTTGCTTAGCCCCGCAAAACGCCAGCGCCTTGTCTATCTAGGTACTTTTGGCAAGGCAGCTGGTCAAGGCGGGGCCTTTGTCGCCTGCTCCCACGCCTTGGCGGACTGGTTTACTCAGTCCGCCCGCAGCTATGTGTACAGCACAGGACTGGCTCCCGCCCACTGCGCCGCGCTTCGCACTTGCTTGCACTTGATCAAGCAAGCCCAGCCCCAGCGCTCTTTGTTAAATGAGCACATTCAGACGCTCCAGACCCTGGGTCAAGACCTGCCCTGGGGCCTCGTCCCTTCAGACACGCCTATACAAAACCTGCTGATTGGTGAGATCGAACCCACCTTAAGGCTGTCCGAACTGCTGTTGGAACAAGGCATTTGGGCCCCCGCCATACGTCCACCTACTGTGCCTCGCCACCAAGCCCGATTACGCCTTTCTCTGTCTGCCGCCCACAAGCGTCAGGACATTGAAAAACTCGCTCAGGCTCTACATGAAGCCGGTCACTCTTTACGGTAAGTTGCCATGACACCAAGCCCCCTCTCTTCCCTGGCCCAGCGCAGTTTAAAGACTGTCTGGCACCCCTGCACGCAAATGCAGCATCACGACCAAGGTGTGCCACTGCTGGCAATCAAACGTGCCCAAGGAGCCTGGCTTTACGATACCGACGGCCATCGTTATCTGGACGCCATCAGCTCCTGGTGGGTGAATCTGTTTGGGCACAGTCATCCGCATTTGGTAAAGGCGATCACAGATCAGGCTCAGCAGTTGGACCACATCATGCTGTGCGGTCTGACACATGAACCCGTGGTGCAGTTATCCGAACAATTGACAGCCTTAAGCAATCATCATTTAGGCCATGCTTTTTATGCCAGTGACGGCGCCTCGGCTGTCGAAATTGCACTTAAGCTCAGCCTGCATTACTGGCGCAATCAAGGCCAGGAACACAAACATCGTTTTGTAAGCATCGAGCAGGCTTATCACGGCGAAACACTAGGAGCCTTGGCGGTAACGGATGTGCCTTTATTCCGTGAAAATTACGGCTCGCAGCTGAGCAAACAATACACCGCTGCCAGCCCCGACTTGCGCCAAGCAGCCAGCGCCGAGGAGCAAACCCAGATCACTGAAAAAGCCCTCCAATCGCTGGAGCAGATTCTGGATAGTCATCAAGACATTGCTGCTGTGATCCTGGAGCCGCTGGTTCAATGTGCAGCAGGCATGAAAATGCATTCCCCCGACTATCTACGCGGTGTTCGCGCTCTGTGCGACCACTATCAGGTGCATTTGATCTTGGATGAAATTGCCGTGGGCTGCGGGCGCACGGGCACCTTTTTTGCCTGCGAACAAGCCGGAATCTGGCCTGATCTGCTGTGCCTGTCCAAAGGAATCACAGGTGGGGCCTTGCCCTTGTCCGTAGTGCTGTCCACATCGGCGCTCTACCACGGTTTTTATGACCCAGACTTGCGCCGTGGCTTTCTGCACTCACACTCTTACACCGGTAATCCCTTGGCTTGCCGTGCCGCTTTAGCGAGCCTGCAATTATTTCAGCAGTACCCCGTCTACGAGCTGCAAAGAAAACTGGGACAGCAGATTGATGAAGGATTACAGGCTTTGGCGCTGCGCTCCCCCAAGATGCAGCATCTGCGTCGCACGGGCGTGATTTGGGCATTCGACCTGGATATAGGCCAACCCCGTTACGACCATCTAAGCTTTGCGCGTCGCTTTTACCGCTCGGCGCTGCAATATGGGCTCATGCTGCGCCCCATCGGCAATACGGTCTACCTGATGCCCGGCTATCTGTGGACTGAAGCCGAAGCCCAACATCTGTTAGATGGCTTAGGGCATTTATTGAAGGAATACGCATGAAGACCTGTTTCGTCACAGGCACGGATACGGAAATTGGTAAAACCTTAGTCAGCTCGGCCCTGCTTCATTTATTCGGCCAAGAAGGGGCACGTACGCTAGGCGTCAAACCGATTGCATCCGGTGCAGAGGACAGGGATGGCCGTTTGCATAATGAAGATCTGGACGCCCTGGCGCGACACTCTACTGTCAGGCTTGCCCCTGAAAGACTGACACCCTATCTGTTTCAGGAAGCCGCTGCGCCACACATTCTGGCAGCCCAGGCCGGCAACTATTTGGAGCCCGCTCTTATCCAGCAAACTATTCAGCAACTGAATGGGCAAGCCGACTATATGGTTGTTGAGGGTGTGGGCGGGTTCATGTTGCCATTGGGCCAAGGACGAACGGGAGTGGATTTGGCACAGACCCTGCAGCTTCCGCTGGTGCTGGTCATCGGTGTGCGTTTGGGGGCCTTGAATCACGCTTTGCTGACGGTTCAAGCCATACGCGCCAGTGGCTTGCCTTTGTTAGGCTGGATCGCCAATTGCATCGATCCGGAGATGGGCTATCTCCAGGAAAATCTGCAGACCTTGCACGATTACCTGCCCGGCCCTTGTCTGGGAGTGATTCCCCGGCTGGATTCACCCAATCTGGACGAGCGTATTCAACAGGCAGCGCAATATCTGCATTCACCGTGGGTAGATCAAGGCAGAGTCAACGCGGGATAGTCTTAAAGAAAGTAGCTACCCACGCTGCCTAACACAGCCACGCCCAACAGTAGGCAGATCGCTCCGCTCAAGGCAAAGCGCAGGGCGGGATTAGCGGACCAGGCATCCACGCAGACATTCATCCAACGCTGACGCCAGCCACCTTGCCCTGCTGCCCCCCCTGTTTTCCTGGAGTCAGCGCGCAAGCGATTCAGTTGCTCGGCGCTGATTCCGTCCATCGCCTCCCACTCCAGCTTCCAGCGCAAGAAAGCAGCCTGATGTTCGGGATCAATGGAAAGCCAGGCTCGGAACGCGGACTGGCTGCGGGCATCGCCCTGGTGCTTGGGATCGTGGTGCTTTAGCAGCCAGCTCAAGGCCTGTTCATCAATATGCTGCATGCGCTCGTCCTTAGACATACGAGCCAGCTGGACGTGGCACTGCCCCGTCCACCCGGTTTATCGCCGCTGGGTTGTGACGGCAAGCCAGCATGGCCATGCGTACATACTGCTCCACCACGCGGGGGCTGGTGCCCATCTGGGCAGCGATTTCTTTATAGTTCAGGCCTTCAAAACGATGCAGCACAAAGGCTTCGCGACGACGACGCGGCAAGGCCTCGATCATGGCCAGCATACGTGCGCCAGGCTCTACAGGAGCGTGAGCGGCGGAGGTGCCACGCAGCATGCGCAGGCAAAAACGTAAACCGTTGCGATAAAACGATTTCAGCATGGGCCACTCCCTAAAAGATATCAAATGATAATGGTTCCTATTATCTTTTCTGTTTTAGAGAAAGTCCAGCCCTGTTCAAGAAAGATTAACTATAAACACAAAATTTGGTGTGTCAGGCCTAATGGACGAGCCAACTTCATGGCACACAGATGTGTGGTGTCGCTCTGCGCCGGGCCGGTACAGGACCACAGCTTCTCAGGCGATTGTGGCGTTCGTCCCTTGCTGGTCAAGAATCCGACAGACAAAAAAAGCCCTGGTACAAAACCAGGGCTTTTTCCAGGCGGCCCTAGGGCCGACTCAGCTCAATCAGTTGCCGGGACGCAGATTGGTGGACAGCACATTGATAATGCGCTTGGCTGTACCGGTAGTCTGTTCCTGACCTTGCTGATCCAGCACGGTCACGCGAGTGCCAGCACCTTGGGCGCTGAGCTTGATGCGGAACGGTGTGGCTTCGGCGGTGTTACGGCTGCCGAAGATGCGGCCAATGATGTTTTGCTGTTCGATCTTCTCGCCCGTATCCGAATCCAGATAGCGGATGAAGAACTCGCCAGCGGAACGATCGCGGTCTTCAACCGAGAAGCCGGCGGAGTCGATGGCTACGCCAACACGACGCCATGCACGGTCAAAGGACTCGTTCAGCAGCAGCTCTGCCTGATCGCCTTTGTCCGAAGCCTGAACTTGAACACCGGCAGGGTCTTTGGAAGCATTGGCAACCTGTTCACGAGCCGTTTCAATATCCAGACCCAAGAACACCATCATGCGAGCCAGCATGGCTGCATTCAGACCTGGATCTTCTTTGGCGAACACCCATTTAAAGGCGGAACCGTCTGCTGTGGGAGTTTCTTCCATGTGCTGGTGGGACACATAGATTTCAGTCTTGTTGCCGACGCGCTCAAAGCGTGTGCGGAAGCGATCGCGCTCGCCACTATCAAACACCTGATCAATGATGGAGCCCAAGGCACTGCGAATCCAGCTTTCTGGAATCTTGGCGCGGTTTTCAGCCCAGTCGGTCTGAATCAGACCAGCACGAGGATCTTGGGACTGAATAGTGAAACCATTGTCACCCCAGAAATCAATAATACGGGGGAACAGGTCTTCCACAGGACGGTCCACGACCAACCAGCGCAAATCGCCGTCGCGCATCACTTTGATGGCATCGGACTTAGGCAGAATATCGTCTGCCCCGCCTTTAAGCTGCTGTGCGTTTTGACCTTGTGCGTAGACCGAGTAGGACGTGGCACCTTCAGGCGCGCGGTAATGCGCATCGCGGTTAGCCTGGGTCAGATCCGGAGGAATGCTCAAGGGATCGCCTGCAACCGTACTTTTGTAATTAACCGATTCGCCTTGGCCCATTATCTGGTCCATCGTCGAGCAGCCCGACAGCACCAACAGGCTCAGGGACAGCCCGATCAGGCTTTTATTAACTGGCTTAGCAATCATGGAAGAAGATCCGCAAGTTTCAAAGATTGACGCAGCAATTCGTGATGCTGTGCATTTAACGGCGTCAATGGTAAACGATAACCCAGCTGAGTAAGGCCCATTTCTGCAACGGCCCATTTCACGGGAATGGGGTTAGCCTCAACAAACAGGTTCTTGTTCAGACCTGCCAAATGGGCATTCAAACGACGTACCGTGGGTACGTCCATATCCAGCGCGGCCTGACACAGCTGGCTCATCAAGCGTGGCGCCACGTTGGCCGTCACGGAGATATTGCCTTTGGCACCCAGCAAGATATAAGAAGCGGCAGTAGGATCATCCCCGCTGACCACAATGAAATCTTCCGGTGCATCACGCAGCAGCAAGCCACCACGCGCCAGATCGCCCGTTGCATCTTTGATACCAATGATGTTGGGGATTTGGGCCAGACGCAAAACGGTATCGTTTTGCAGGTCGGCAACCGTGCGGCCAGGCACGTTGTACAGGAACTGGGGCAGGTCAACCGCTTCGGCAATGGCGCGAAAGTGCAGATACATACCTTCCTGGGTAGGACGGTTGTAGTAAGGCACCACCGACAAACCGGCATCGGCGCCCACTTCCTGGGCATGACGCGACAGTTCAATAGCTTCACGCGTGGAGTTGCCACCCACACCGGCAATCACGGGAACACGCCCGGCGGCATGCTCAACAGCGACCTTGATCAGTTCAGCGTGCTCATCAACCGACACCGTGGGCGATTCGCCCGAGGTTCCAACGACCACCAGCACACGGGTTCCTTCCTGTATGTGCCAGTCGATCAGCTTTCGGTAAGCGGCAAAATCCAGACCCCCATTGGGATCCATGGGTGTAACAAGGGCAACCATGCTGCCCTGAAAATTGGAAATAGCAGAGTCCGAACTTGCCATGATGAGATGAATCTCCGGGTTTAAGGCCCTACAGCCCAAAAAAATAATGACTCACAAGTTTAACGGATAAGCCGTTAAATCATAAGAACCATTTCAATACGCCTTCACCCAACGCAATCAAAGGCCTCATCAGGGTCCACAGTGCGCCGGTAAACATCAGCAAGATCAAAATGACCATGCCGTAAGGCTCGATACGAGAATAATGATAGGCCAAACGATCAGGCAATAGACTAAATACAATGCGGCCCCCGTCCAGAGGCGGCAAGGGCAGCAAATTCAGTGCCATCAAAACCAGGTTGACCTGTACACCTGCGATAGCCATGCCCATCCAGAAACGGCTGTCGCCCTGGCCCAGCTTGACCATCAAATGGGCGTACAAAACCCACAAAATAGCCATCAACATATTAGAGGCAGGCCCAGCCAGCGCCACCCAAAGCATATCGCGCTTGGGATTGCGCAAGCGGCTCCAATCCACAGGCACAGGCTTGGCCCAGCCAAAGAGAATGCCGCCCATGCCCATCATGGCACTGGAGAGCAACAGCACCGCCGGCACCACCACTGTGCCTATCGGATCAATATGGCGTAATGGATTTAGGCTGATACGGCCGGCCAGCATGGCCGTAGGGTCGCCAAACATGCGCGCTACGTAACCGTGCGCGGCTTCGTGCAGCGTAATGCCAAAAATGACGGGCAAAGCATAGACCGTTAAGGTCTGTATAAAAGAGTCCATGGTGATCCTTGGTCCGGGCTGGGGACTTATCCGCTACCGATCAAAAGAGATAAGCCACCTGCAATCAGCCCGTCTGATTGGGACAGCGAGTGCTGCCCCAAGGTTCAGAATTGAAACACGGATACGCATCTGGACGCGAGTTTTGTGCAAGCCAAGGGGATCAAGACAGGCCCAAAGTGGCAGGATCACCCGAACCACGACGCAGCACCTCCGGTGTCGGACCGGTCAAATCAATCACGGTCGTGGCTTGCAAGGGGCAAGGTCCGCCATCGACCACAGCAGCCAATTGGTGAGCAAAGCGCTCCAGGATTTCCTGGGCATCATTTAAAGGTGCATCTTCGCCCTCGGGAATCAGAGTAGTGGAAATCAGTGGGCTGCCCACTTCTTCCATCAAAGCCAACGCTACTTTCTGGTCAGGAACCCGAATACCAATCGTTTTACGCGAGGGATGCGACACGCGACGCGGTACTTCTTTAGTCGCTTCCAGAATAAACGTCCAAGGACCTGGGGTCGCCATCTTCAACAAGCGGTACTGCGGATTGTCCACTTTGGCAAAATGACTGATCTCGGCCAGATCACGACACAGCAAGGTCAGATGATGACGATCATCCAGGCCACGCAAACGACGCAGGCTATCCGCCGCGGACTTGTCGTCCAGACGGGCGACAACGGCATAACTGGAATCGGTAGGAATGGCTAACAGCCCTCCTTTAGCCAATAGTTCAGCCGCTTGAGCCAATGCGCGGGGTTGGGGGTTTTCGGGATGAACGACGAATAATTGAGACATTTCGCGCTTCCTTGCTATTACGAGGGGAAATCATTAAACCTGAGTCCCCTGCTTATCGGCAATACCGAGGGCAGACTCAGGGTTGAGACATTCTTACAAGGCTGTTGCATTATTTGGAAAAGCCATGCTAGAATACATTCTTTACTTCACAGCCCACCCCTAGGTAGGCCAGAAGCAAGAAAGCAGTAACAGTGGTGGCCGTAGCTCAGTTGGTAGAGTCCCGGATTGTGATTCCGGTTGTCGTGGGTTCGAGCCCCATCGGTCACCCCAAAAATTTACCGCTTCCAACGTTTTGTATATCTCCTTAAATGGCGACAAAATCAGGAAATGGAAAAACATACTTTAAAGCCCGCCACGTTGCGGGCTTTTTTGCGTTTGTTCATCGTAGCAAGTTTGGCGCCTTCGCACACCCCCGCACAGGTACCGACTGGACAATAAACTGTGTTTGATTGTGAACCCACAGTCTAACGACACCCCCTCCTTTACCGCTCCATCGGCAAGCAACCAAGCCCCGCTGCCAAACGTCACTCCAGCCGTTATCCCAACTTTTCAGACTGCCTCACCAGCAAGAGAAACTGGCACAAAATCACGCTTTCTTATACTCTAATCTGTCCCATTTTCTGGAAGTTGCTGATGACACTCGGTTTTCCCTGCTGGGATCAGGCACCCGCTCATTGGGACTGGTTAGCACAAGACGAAGACGGCCAGTGGTTTTGGTATGGCGTCCAGCCCTCCCCCGGCATAGGCGGTGGCGTATGGCGCTCCCCCTCCCGCCTGCAGCAGTTTGCAGCCCAAGGCGAACCTAATCCATCCTGGATGCATAGCCTCTACCAACGCCCTGAACAGCCTTCACGAGAACCGTAGCACCTGAACCCATGCAAGAGCATCTGATACACCTGCGCTCCCTGTTGCACGATTATTGGCCGCATCTGGCTCTGGCGCTGAGCGTTATCCTGGGCGCTTCGGCGGCGATTCATGCCGCCATGACCAAAAATGATGTCCGCGCCGCCATCAGTTGGGTCGGTGTCATCATCATGTCCCCGCTATTAGGGCCGTTTTTGTATCTGATTGCCGGTATTAACCGGGTGCGCCGTCAAAGCCGGCTGGAACACAGTGCCGATGTGTTCTATGAACAAGTCACCTACCTGCATCCTCCCGTCTCCGATATTGGTGCCTTGGTGGGCGCGCCCTTCCGTTCTTTACAGATTCTGGGGGACCGGGTCAGCCGCAGCCAATTACGCAATGGAAACAATGTACGGGTACTAATGGGCGGCGATCAGGCCTATCCCGCCATGCTGGAAGCCATTCACCAGGCTCGCAGCACGATTGCCTTGCAAAGCTATATTTTCGACAGTGACCGCTTAGGGAGTGAGTTTGTCAGTGCGCTGTCCAAGGCCCATCAGCGCGGTGTGCAGATACGCGTCCTGGTTGATGCCATCGGTGCCAAATATTCACGCATTCCCATTGTCCGATCGCTGCGCCGCGAAGGCATACGTTGCGCCTTGTTCATGACCAACCCCCTGGGCTTTTTACGCATGCCCTACGCCAACTTGCGTAGCCACCGCAAACTCTTAATTGTGGATGGCACAGTGGGGTTTACCGGCGGCATGAACCTGCGCGAATCCTTTATGGAGCAGTACAGCGACGGCAAGCCCTCCCAAGACACCCACTTCCGTTTGGAAGGCCCGGCTGTCATGCAATTGCTGGCCTCCTTTCGCCACGACTGGCAGTTCACCACCCGCGAGGATCTGTCCCCCGCCTACTGGCATGCCAGTGCCTCGCCTGCTCCCAAGCCCCATGTTCCCGCACGTTGCATTGCCTCCGGCCCTGATCGCTTCATGGCCAGCACACACCATATGCTGCAAGGCGCTTTCGCGGTTGCCCAACGCCATATTCGCATTCAGTCTCCCTATTTTCTGCCAGACCAGATTTTGCTGGGAGCCTTGAACACGGCCGCCCGACGCGGCATACAAGTGGATATCGTCATTCCTGGACAAAACAATCTGCGGCTGGTCAATTACGCCATGACGGCCCAGCTGGATCAGGTCCTGCGTGCCGGGTGTCGCGTCTGGCGGGCTTGCGGCCCTTTCAACCACTCCAAGCTCATGACCATCGATGGTGTCTGGTCTTATATTGGCTCGTCCAATCTGGACCCGCGCAGCCTGCGCCTGAACTTTGAGCTGGATGTAGAGATTTACAGCCGCGATACGGCCCGCCAAATCCAGAACCTGATTGATCGGGAAATTGAAGAGGCCGAAGCCGTTAGCCTGGAGTCCTTGACCTCAATCGGCTTTGGCAAGCGTTTGCGCAATCGCCTTATCTGGCTGGCCAGTCCTTATCTCTAGTGTGGGTACGCCTAAAAATCGTACAGGCTTCAAGAAAGCCCTTGGCTTGCACAATCTTTCAATCCGCTTGCGCACCCACCCTCTATAATCAAGCACTTAAACGGTCTACACAGATAGGCGTGCCGTTCCCATACAGCCTTGAGCGCCTTTAAAAAAACAATGTCCGAGCTTCCCTATTCCGATCTGGCCCACTGGGCCGCCCACCATCTGGAAAATCGCCCTCCCCGTGCCAAGTCCCTGGTCATGACCTTGTTTGGCGACGTCATCCGCCCGCATGGCGGCAAACTGTGGTTGGGTAGTTTGATTCAACTGCTGGCCCCCTTTGGGATCAGCGACCGGCTGGTGCGCACCAGCGTGTATCGACTGGCAGAAGAAGGCTGGTTAAGCGCGCAGCGTGAAGGGCGACGCAGCCAGTACACCTTGCGTCCCGAAGCCAGTCGGCGTTTTGAACACGCGTATCAACGCATCTACACCCCGACCTATCTGGCCTGGGATGGGCAATGGACGCTGATCTTCAGCATGCCCAGCCTGATGATGAACTCCAAGCAACGCGCAGACCTGCGCAAAGAACTGCTGTGGGAAGGTTTTTGCGCCCTGTCCCCTACCGCTTTCTTGCATCCCAATCCGGACCACACCATTCTGGATTACATCTTGCAGGCCACGCAGGCCCAATCCCTGGTCTATGTGGGCAAGCTGGAACCGTCTCAGCTGCCACAGACCCGGCCCCTGTCTCAATTGATTCAGGACAGCTGGGATCTGGCCCAGGTAGCCAGCGGCTATGGGCAGTTCATTCAGCGCTTTGCACCGGCCTTGGCAATGCTGGACGCCGGCCAGTCCTATGACGACGAACTCGCTTTTGTGATTCGCACTTTGCTGATTCACGAATTCCGCCGTATTCAATTGCACGATCCCCAGTTGCCCATTGAGCTGCTGCCTGCTGGCTGGGCCGGAAAGCAAGCTTACGAGCTGTGCCGGGATGTGTACCGCCAGGTCTGCGCCAAAGCCGAACGCTATATCCTGTCCACCTTGCGAGCCGAGGACGATCAAGCCCCGGAAGCCGCTGCTTATTTCTACGAGCGTTTTGACGGCTTGCCCACCCCTGCCAAAGATCAAGCCTGACGCTGATACCAGCACCTTCCAAGCAGCCGTAAAGGCTCATAAAAAAACCGGTGTGACTTTTAATCACACCGGTTTTTTTGTGCCCAGTGATGAGCAGAGCCAGGCTCGGGCGGGTAAGCCCGGCCTGTCAGGATGGCTTAGTGCGAAGACGCGGCTTCTGCACCCACACCTGTTTCGGAACGGACGGACTGCGCCTCAAAGCCGGCACGGTCAATCGCCGCACGCTCGCTTCTATCAGTGATCGAGAAGAACCAGATCGCGATAAAGGCCAAAGGCATGGAGAACAAAGCAGCCGATGCATAAGGGAATGGCGCCGAACCAACCGGATTACCCAGTGTGGCTTCCCACACCGATGGCGAGAGCATGGTCAGCAGCAAGGCAACGATCAAGCCCAGGAAGCCCCCAATCGTGGCACCACGAGTCGTGCAGCCTTTCCACAGAATGGACAGGAACAAGACAGGGAAGTTAGCCGAAGCAGCAATCGCGAAAGCCAGAGACACCATGAAGGCGATGTTTTGCTTCTCAAAGATAATGCCCAGCAATACCGCAATGACACCCAGTATCAAGGTCGTGACACGCGATACACGCATCACTTCCTCGTTGGTAGCCTCGCCTTTCTTGATCAGCGTGGAATACAGGTCATGCGAAACCGCCGAGGTACCCGACAATGTCAGACCCGCCACCACAGCCAGAATCGTGGCAAAGGCAACAGCCGACATAAAGCCCAGGAAGACGTCACCACCCACGGCATCAGCCAAGTGAACCGCCGCCATATTAGAACCACCAATCAGGTCGCCGCCAATTTCCAGGAAACGTGGATTGGTCGACACCAGCACGATGGCGCCAAAGCCAATAATGAACGTCAGGATGTAGAAGTAGCCAATCCAGGTGGTTGCCCAGAACACGGATTTACGTGCTTCTTTGGCATCAGGCACCGTGAAAAAGCGCATCAAAATGTGTGGCAAGCCTGCCGTACCGAACATCAAAGCCATACCGAAGGAAATGGCACTGATGGGGTCTTTGATGAAGTTACCAGGCCCCATAATGGCCTGACCAATCGTGGAGGCCTGGACGGCGTCCTTGCCGGCAGCAAGAGCAGCATCTGTCTTGACCTGAACCGCAGCAGCAAACAGCTTTTCAGGCGAAAAACCATACTGAGCCATCACCATAACGGCCATGAACGTGGCACCAAACAGCAGCAGACCGGCTTTAATGATCTGTACCCAGGTGGTGGCTGTCATGCCGCCAAAGAGCACGTACACCATCATCAGCACACCCACCAACACCACAGCAACCCAGTACTCCAGACCAAACAAAAGTTTGATCAGCTGGCCTGCACCCACCATTTGGGCGATCAGGTAGAACAAGACCACAACCAGGGTGCCCGAGGCCGCAAAAGCACGGATAGGACCTTGGCGAAAGCGATAAGCCGCCACGTCAGCAAAGGTAAATTTGCCCAGGTTACGCAGTTTTTCTGCCAACAGGAACGTAATGATGGGCCAGCCGACCAAAAAGCCGATGGAGTAGATCAGGCCGTCATAGCCGTTGATCATCACCGCAGCCGAAATACCCAAAAAGGAAGCCGCAGACATATAGTCACCGGCAATGGCCAGGCCGTTTTGAAAGCCTGTAATACCGCCACCTGCCGTGTAGAAGTCAGAGACCGACTTGGTGCGGGCAGCCGCCCATTTGGTAATCCACAAGGTCGCCAGAACAAAGGCCGCGAACATGCCAATGGCCGTCCAGTTGGTCGGCTGCTTTTGCAGCTCGCCCAAGTCACCGCCCGCCGCCAGCAAGGCGGGGCTGACCAGCATCAAGCCCAAAACCAGGCCAGAACGAAGATGGGAATGCTTCATTTACGCACCTCCTCGAGAACTTCCTTGGCCATCTGGTCAAATTTGGTATTGGCACGCCAGACATAAATGCCCGTAATGACAACCGCCAGGACAATCACTCCAAAGCCAATGGGAATACCCAAAGTCATGACGCCATCACCCAGCCGCTCTGCAAACAATTCCTTGTCGAAAGCAATAATGCCGATATAGCTGTAGTAAGCCACCAGCATGATAATGGTTAATATCCAGCCCAACCGCAGCCGGGTCTTGACCAGATTCTGATAGCGAGGATTGGCCGTAATCCGACCTACAAGGGGGTCTTGCATAGTTTGTCTCCGCATTGTTCTGAACGCCTTATTTTGCTGGCGTATCTTATTGAACCGGCTCAGCCAGGAAAGGCTGAAAACGGCGCTGTAAAGACGCCTGCCGACGCCTATGCGGTGAACATTAGAGCCCGACACTTACACCATGCTTACTGTTAGCACGGCATCAGGGTTATGCCTAGGACAGGGCAAACACACCCCAGCACCACAGGACAACAGCCCCTGGGAAAATCAGGAAAAACACTGTTAAAACAGCGACTTACAATAGAATAAGCAGCAAGAAAAGACCACGCAGGAAGGTGGTGGCGGCCCGACAAGGACAGGCAGGCGCTGCGTAAGAAAGGACGTAGATATGGCGCGGGTGGAGGGGTTCGAACCCCCGGCCCCAGGCTTAGAAGGCCTGTGCTCTATCCAACTGAGCTACACCCGCCAGGTTCTGATAGCACCGCCAAACCAGGCTGGGCGATGCAAGGTCCTGAAATTCCGGTTCCGTAAGAATCTGAACCGACTCAAGGCCACATTTTTGCAAAAAAACAGGGCCAAAAAGGACAATCGAGTATTCTAGCCTGAAAAGTAATTTTAGATAAGCGGCAAGCTAGTCAGAGTGTCAATACTGTAAGAAAAATAATTATAAGTAGTATTTCAGGGACCAAATGGTACAGTCGTGTACGGATTAACTCGTTTTTCTGGACTCTCTTTTCATGCCGACCAAAAAGAAATTAAGTAAGCACTCTTTAATACTATCGGCCCCACTTCTTCTCTTGAGCGCACTCCTGAATACCGCACAGGCGGGTATTAGCTATCAGTTGCGCCAAGTGCAGGCCAGTTCCGGCGAGAGCGTCAATATTGATGCCATCGTCTATAACGACACAGGCAGCTTGATGAGCTGGACCGCCCCGCAAAACCTGGTTTTGCAGTGGCGCGACAATAACGGCAACGTCATCCGCAGCTTGGCCGAACTGGTTACCGCCCGACCCCGAGCGTCAATCCCTACCAATAACTTCAGCGCTTATAGCTGGCGAGCGGTCGTCCCCAATGGATTGACTGGCCTGCAAGCCGTGAATATTGAGGGGGAGCGTGTGATGCTGGCGCTGGATACCAATCCGGAAGGCCAAAGCCCGATTACCTCGCGCCCCGCAGCCGCGCCTGTTATCAACGCTGGTGCAGGCAGCGATCCGCGTGTGATTGATCCTGAACTGCCTTATGCGCAAGCGGTCGCCGCTGGCGCACGCCCCGAAGGCCCGGCTATTAATAGCGGCGAGGGCTTGCGTCCTGCAAATTCGAGCTTCGAGAACTTCAGCAACGCCATTTCGGCACACGACCCCACTTACTTTATCGGGGGCAATAAGGGCGGCACCAATGCTCGCTTCCAGCTGAGCTTCAAGTATCGCCTGCACTCGCCGTCCGATCCGAGCAACCCGCGCTTCTACGACCACTTCTACATCGGCTATACGCAGACTGCGCTGTGGGATCTGCACGCCGACTCCAAGCCGTTTGTAGACACCACCTACCGACCCAGCTTCTTCTGGCGCAAGGATTTCATCTGGGAATCCGAGCAAAAGCGTCTGTTCATGGGTCTGGCCACTGGTTATGAGCATGCCTCCAACGGTAAGGCCGGAGATGACTCCCGTTCCATGAACGAGGTCTTCATCCAGCCCGAATTCAATTACCGTTTCGATCACGGCGCGACGCTGACCTTTGCCCCGCGCATCAAACACTATGTGTTTATGGGCGAAAACGCAGATTGGGCGCACTACCGTGGCCGTTACGACTGGAAGCTGCGCTACGCCCAGGACAACGGGCTGGTGCTGTCAGGCATGTACAACAAGGGTGCAGGTAGCCGGAATACGCACGAGTTTGCTATTGCCTGGCCACTGAATCGCACGCCGCTGAACATGAATGGCTATATCTATGGCCAGTATTTCTCGGGCTATGCCGAAACCATGTTGGGCTACCGTGATCGTTCTTCGCAATTCCGCATTGGTCTGGCTTTAGTGCCGTAAACCGAGCATCAAAGCAGTCCCCCACCGCGTCGGCTACCCATGCCGGCGCGGGCCATATCATGATCACAGGCCTGGATCAAAAAGCGCTGGAACATAGCCACCAAACCTTGCGGCTCCCGTCCTTTTGGCCATAACAAACCCACCTCGACTGACTCCACCGGATCGCTAATCCCGATGGCGTGGATACGCTTGCCTTCCAGGGACCAGGGTCGGTAAACCATATCGGACAAAATCGTCACACCAAAGCCGTACGCCACCAAACCGCGCACAGCTTCCAGGGAACGCGTCCGCATTGCCACACGCTCAGGAAAATCAGGCAGCCCCCAATGCCGCCTAGCTGCGGTCTCTGCGTCGTCCACCGTCAGAAAAATAAAGGGATAATTGTTGATCTGCTCCAGCATCACACTGGATTCATTTGCCAAGGCATGCTGATCTGACACCCATAAGCGACGACGCGAGCTGCTCAAGCGATGATGCCCATACCTGGCCAGATCGCTAATATTCGACAAAATAGCAACACCCAAATCGATACGTTCGCTTTGCAGAGCCGCCTCCATTTCGGGGCGTTCCATATCCACCAGTTCGATATCGATATTGGGATAACTGTGCTTGAAGCGGCTGATCAGATCGGGTAAGAAATACCCTAAGACGGTATAGCCCGCCGCCACCCGAATCTGCCCCTCGATATTTTGACGTCGCAAATCCGCATGGTTTAGCGCATCGCTGACCGCATCAATCACATGATGGGCATGGTGGAAAAACGCCTGCCCCTGTGGCGTTAATTCCACGCCATGCGGCAAGCGTTCAAACAGCGCCACATTTAGCTGGCGCTCCAAACTTTGCACTGCATTGCTGATGGCCGACTGCGATACGTTCTCCGCCTGGGCCGCAGCAGAGAACTGCCCGCTGACCGCCGCAGCAATGAAATAACGGAACTGTCTCAAGGTCACTTCGTGTTTCATAGCCATCCGTTTTTCAGATATCAGGTACACGTAAATTTGATTTTACGATAACAAAAAGCTGTCCTAGACTAAAGAACAAACTACAACAACTTGCACGAAAACCATCCTTCTTGCAGGAGACAAACTCATGAATGCCCCACTCAACAAACCTTACAAGGCCATGTTGGAATCCGTGTCCCTGGACGACAAATACACTGTCACCAAGGGCCGCGCCTATATGAGCGGCACCCAGGCGCTGGTGCGCTTGCCCATGCTGCAAAAAGAACGCGACCAGCGCGCGGGTTTAAATACGGCAGGCTTCATCTCTGGTTACCGGGGCTCCCCATTAGGGAGCGTAGACCAGGCGTTGTGGCAAGCCAGCAAACACCTGAAAGAACACGACATCGTCTTCAAGCCCGGTCTGAACGAAGACCTGGCAGCCACTGCCGTTTGGGGTAGCCAGCAAACCAATCTCTACCCCAACGCCCGTTTCGATGGCACTTTTGCCATGTGGTACGGCAAAGGCCCTGGCGTGGACCGCTCCATGGACGTGCTCAAGCATGCCAACTCGGCCGGCAGCGCCCGCCACGGCGGTGTGCTGGTACTCGCGGGCGATGACCACGGCGCCAAATCCTCCACCGTCGCCCATCAATCCGATCACGTTTTTGCCGCCGCCGGGATTCCCGTGCTGTATCCGGCCAACGTGCAGGAATACCTGGACTTCGGCCAGCATGGCTGGGCCATGAGCCGCTTCTCCGGTCTGTGGGTGGCCTTGAAGTGCGTCACCGAAGTGGTGGAATCGAACGCCTCTGTGGACCTGGACCCGGACAGCCTGAAAATCGTCCTGCCCGAGATTGAGGACATGCCAGCTGACGGCCTGAATATCCGTTGGCCCGATCCTCCGCTGGCTCAAGAAGCCCGCATGATGAACCACAAGTGGTACGCGGCTTTGGCCTATGTGCGTGCTAATAAGCTGAACCGTGTCGAGATTGACTCCGAACAGGCGCGCTTTGGCATCATGACAGCCGGTAAAGCCTATCTGGACACCCGTCAGGCATTGGCCGATTTGGGCTTGTCCGACGATCTCTGTGCCGAACTCGGTATCCGACTCTTTAAAGTAGGCTGTATTTGGCCACTGGATGGGCAGGACGCCCGCCAGTTTGCTACCGGCCTGTCCGAAATTCTAGTGGTAGAAGAAAAACGTCAGATTCTGGAATACGCACTTAAAGAAGAACTCTATAACTGGCGCGACGATGTACGCCCCAAGGTCTACGGCAAGTTCGACGAGACTGAGCATGGTGGCGGCGAATGGTCCCTGTCGCGCTCGCCTTGGCTGCTGCCCCCTCAAGGTGAACTATCACCCGCTATCATTGCACGCGCCATTGCTCGCCGCCTGGGCACCATGGATATTCCAGACGAGCTGCAAGCCCGTATCCAGGCTCGACTGGCTATTCTGGACGCCAAAGACCGTGAAGCCCGCATGCCACGCGTCAGCGTCGAGCGCAAACCCTGGTTCTGTTCGGGCTGTCCGCACAATACCTCCACCCGCGTGCCTGAAGGCTCCCGCGCCATGGCCGGGATTGGCTGTCACTACATGACCGTCTGGATGGACCGCAGCACCTCCACCTTCAGTCATATGGGTGGCGAAGGGGTGGCCTGGATTGGCCAACAGCCCTTTACCGATGAAAAACACGTGTTCGCCAACCTGGGCGACGGCACCTATTTCCACTCGGGGGTTCTGGCCATTCGCGCCTCGATCGCGGCCAATTCCAATATTACCTACAAGATTCTGTATAACGACGCCGTCGCCATGACAGGCGGCCAGCCGGTAGACGGGATTTTGAAAGTCACCGACGTGATTGCCCAGGTGCACGCCGAAGGCGCCCGCAAGATTGTGGTCGTCACCGACGAACCCGAAAAGTTCAAAGGTCTGAGCCTGGCAGGCAACCCGCCCATCTATCACCGTGATGAGCTGGATCGTGTGCAGCGCGAATTACGCGAAGTACCCGGCACCACCATCCTGGTCTACGACCAGACCTGCGCAACAGAAAAACGCCGTCGTCGCAAAAAAGGCACTTATCCTGACCCCGCCTTGCGCGCCTTTATTAATGACACGGTCTGTGAAGGCTGTGGGGACTGCTCGGTCAAATCCAACTGTTTGTCTGTAGAGCCTTTGGACACCCCTATGGGTTCCAAACGCCGCATCAACCAGTCTTCCTGTAATAAAGACTTTTCCTGCGTCAACGGCTTCTGTCCCAGCTTTGTCACCCTGAAAGGGGCACAGCTACGCAAACCCGAAGCCCAGGGCCGTTCGCTGGAATCGTTCAATCTGGCCGAGTTGCCGCTACCCAAGCTGCCCAACCTGGACAAGACCTACGGCATTCTGATCGCCGGTATCGGCGGTACCGGTGTGGTGACAGTAGGCGGCCTGCTCGGTATGGCAGCCCATATCGAGCAAAAAGGCGTTAGCGTGCTGGATATGGCCGGCCTGGCTCAGAAAGGCGGCGCCGTATTAAGCCACGTGCAAATTGCTCGCCAACCCAATCTGCTGCATGCCACCCGCGTGCCTACCGGCGAAGCCTCTTTGCTAATTGGTAGTGACGCCCTGGTCAGCGCCTCGACCGATGTACTTAGTCGCGTCAGCCGGGACCGCACGCACACCATTATCAATACCGCCGCCAGCCCAACCTCGGATCTGATTGGCAACGCGCACTGGAAGTTCCCGCTGCAAACAGCCTGCACGGATATTGAAAGCGCGGTTGGCCAAGACATCCGCTACCTGGACGCCAATGCGCTGGCCGTACACGTAATGGGCGACGCGCTCTATGCCAACCCCATCTTGCTGGGCTATGCCTTCCAGCGCGGCTGGATTCCCCTGCATATGGACAGCTTGCTGCGCGCCATTGAACTGAACGGCGTGTCCGTTGAGGCCAACCGCAAAGCCTTCCAGTGGGGTCGTCTGGCGGCTGAAAAGGGTCTCGACGCCTTGATGGAAGGTGCTGAACCCAAGGCACGCGCCGTTGCATTCCCTGAAAGCGTGCAATCCCTGACCAAGCGCATGGAAGAGCATCTAAGCGCCTACCAAAACCCCGCCTGGGCCAAGCGCTATCGTGATGCTATCAATACGATCATGGAACGTGAATCCCACTTGGACCAAGACAAGGCTTTGCCTCTAAGCCGCATCGCCGCCACACAACTGGCCAAGCTGATGAGCTACAAGGACGAGTACGAAGTTGCCCGTCTCTATACTGATCCCGCTTTCCTGGACAAGCTGCGTGCTCAGTTTGCAGGTGAGCCTGGCAAGAACTACCAGATCCAATACCATCTGGCTCCGCCCCTGCTAGGTCGCAAAAACAACCAGGGCCAGCCTATCAAGAGCAAGTTCGGTCCATCGACCCACAGCCTGTTCAAGATTCTGGCCGGTCTGCGTGGTTTGCGCGGCACCGCCTTGGACATCTTTGGCTACACCCAGGAGCGCCGCCAGGAGCGTCAGAACATTGAAGACTATCTGGCCGACCTGAATGAAGTCAGCGCACACTTGGATGCGGACAATCTGGAAGTCGCGCAGCGTTGGCTGAACTACCCGGATCTGATCCGTGGCTACGGCCATGTCAAGGAAGCCGGTCACCTCAAAGCCTATGCCCTGCGTGAACAACAACGCAGCCAGTTCCGCTCCCGGACGGAACCCAGCAAACGCGTTGCCTAAAGCTATCGCCAGCCCTGCACACAGGGCTGCCCCCCCCTTTAACTCCTCCTTAACAGCAGGCTGTCTTACTAAGCGGCCTGCTCTTTTTTCGTCTTTAAACGCCGCCTTACCGATTGATCGCTCTCCCCTGGCAGACCTCGCCCGTTTAGCGACATAGTTTGCTCATTAAACTGACATACAATCGTGCAATTCGATGCCAGTGCCACCGTCCGTGGCGCATGGGTCGGCCCAGGACCACATTCTTATGCGCCATCTTGTTTACGCCTTCATTCCCTCTGCCCTGATTTTGCTGACCGCGTTCAGGCTGGCCTTTGCCTTGTGGCAATGGCCACGTGTGCGTCAGGCAGGAGGACTGTTTCCTATCTTGATCGGCGGTTTGCGAATTGACGCTTTGATCATTGCTGCCTTGAGCGCACCAGTTATCCTGCTGGCCCCCTGGCTGGGGCATTTCCCGGTGATGACAACGGTAGCGGCCATCTGGTTTACCTTCGCCTGGTTCTTGCTGACCCTGCTGGAAGTCTCCACGCCCCAATTCATTATTGAATACGACACTCGCCCGAACCGGCTTTATGTGGACTATCTGAAGCACCCCCAGGAAGTCATGGGCATGCTCTGGAAAGGCTACAAACTGATGATCGGTATCGCCCTGATCGGGCTGGGGCTGATTGTGTATTCAGGCTGGTCTATTTTTGGGCATATCGCCCCCGATCCCGTCATGAGCTGGTGGCTGCGTCCGATCTGGATGCTGGTCGGCGCGGCCTTGTGCGCCCTGGCGATACGCGGCACCTTGGCACACCGCCCCATCAACCCTTCATCGGTGGCCTGGAGCAGCGACAGCATGCTCAATACCCTGCCCTTGAACTCGCTGTACAACGTAGCCTACGCCATCTACAGCATGAAAAACGAGCGCTCGGCCGAAGACATTTATGGCGGTATGGACACCGCAGAAATGAACCAGATCGTGCGTGATGCGGCGTCCCTACCAGCCGGGCCTGATAATCTGCCCACGTTGCACCACCAGACTCCCAAGCAGCAACGCCCGCGCAAACCCAATCTGGTGCTGATTGTGGAAGAAAGCCTGGGTGCGCAATATGTGAGCAATCTGGGTGGTGCGAACCTGACGCCAGAGCTGGACAAACTGGCTCAAACTGGCTGGAACTTCCGCCGCGCCTACGCCACAGGCACCCGTTCAGTCCGGGGTCTGGAAGCGGTTTCTGCCGGTTTCCCGCCCACGGTTGCCGATGCCGTCCTGCGCCTGCCCGGCTCCCAAACCCGCTTTTTCACCTTGGCCCAATTGCTCAAAGAACAAGGCTACCGCTCACGCTTTATTTATGGCGGCGAGGCCCACTTTGACAATATGAAAAGCTTTTTCCTGGGCAATGGCTTTGATGAGTTGCACGAGCAGTCCAGCTTTGAGTCTCCCGAATTTGTCGGCACCTGGGGTGCCAGCGACGAGGATATGTTCAACAAGCTGCATCAACTGCTTAGCCAGGACACCGAACAACCCACCCTGACGCTGGCTTTTTCCGTCAGCAATCACTCGCCCTGGGAATACCCGGCTGGCCGTATCCAGGTTGAAGGCGACCCAGCCACTGTTGAAAATACCGTGCGTTATGCCGACTGGGCCATTGGCGACTTTTTCAAAAAAGCCCGTGAGTCCAACTACTGGGACAACACCGTATTTTTGATTGTGGCCGATCACGATTCACGCGTAGGCGGTGCCAATCTGGTGCCCTTGCGACACTTCCACATCCCCGCCCTGATTCTGGGTGCCGGCGTTCCCAGCCGCCAGGACGAACGCATCGTCAGCCAGATCGACATGGCTCCCACCTTGCTGTCCCTCATGGGTATTGAAAGCGAGCACCCCATGATCGGGCGCGACCTGACCCAGCAAGACAGCGACCGGGCCATGATGCAGTACTTTGAAAACTACGGTTATCTGAAAGGCGACATCCTGACGGTACTGATGCCACACCAGCCCCCTTTCCAATACCGCTATACCGCACCAGACAAGTACGAAGCACTGGAACAGATTGACGAAGCACTGGCCAAAGAAGCCCTGGCCCACGTGCTGTGGCCTAGCTGGGCCTACCACGAACAGGCTTACACTCTGCCCCACCTACAAAAACGTTAAATCTGGATGGGTAGTGCTTGACGGAGTCAGAAATACGTTCTATCATGCTTGTCTTTAGTCGGGGCGTAGCGCAGCCTGGTAGCGCATCTGGTTTGGGACCAGAGGGTCGTAGGTTCGAATCCTATCGCCCCGACCATTAAAGAATTAAAGGCTTAGTTCATTACACAGTGAACTAAGCCTTTTTCTTTGCTCGTTCGTCGGGCATGGCTTGTTTTGCTTGCTAACGAATTGCAGCCATCAGCGGGCTACATTCTATAGACCTGCCTCGTCAGGCTGAGCTTGGAACTTATATCTCCGCTTCCAGCGACATCAGATTGCAGCCTTAATTGCGTTATGCTTTAAGCGCAAAATATCATCGGGAATCAGAGATGAGCCATTCAAAAATCCTGGGCTTGAGCGCACTCTCCTTGCTGCTATGCCTTCTGACCCTACCAACCCTGTTTTTGATTCTGCCGGTATTCCTGTTCCCATTGCTTGCCTGCTTGATCAGCACCTACGTCTATCGACGGGGTCTACGCGGTCAACAACGCGGTTTCGGTATTCGGGCAATCGCCTTACTTCCTTTCCCGCTTGCCCTACTGACTTTTGGCTTTTGCATGCTGCTGATTCAGCAGGGCTATCAGGCCTAAAGCCCCAGCCCTGCCTTCACAAGCAAAACAATGATTAGTTCAGATCAAAGTATTGGTGGTCTTTAGGCCGCTGGGCAGCGACCTCTTTTGCACTGACTTTGTCGCTGAACTCATTGCCAAAGTTAGAGCGTACATAATTGACGACTTCGGCAATCTGTTCGTCATTTAACACGCCCCCCAGCCCGGGCATCCCTTTATTGCCTTGGGTCACCATAAACACCGCATACGCGGGCGCTCCCAACTTAGGGTTCTTGGACAGGGACGGATAGGTTCCAGCTCCCTGCGCCCCCTTGCCATCGACCATGTGGCAAGAAGCACAGACCTGCTCATACAGATCCTTGCCCGTTTTCTGAGTAAAGACCTGCGTGTCCCCCCCCACTACCGCCGTATCGGCATAGCTGACGGTCAGAAACCCCGAGGCCAGCAAGGCAGCTAAAGATCGCATCATCATGACTAGGCTCCTTTGGAATCGGCTTGCTGATTACCAACAATATGGCTGTGCAAACGGCTAATAGCATTCAGGGAGGACAAAATCGCCCCTTCCTGCCAGGCGTTGATATAGGAAGCGTGCTCCCCAGCCAACACCATCCGCCCGTCGATCTGGCACAGATTGTCGTAGTGCGCCTTGCGGGTTTGATCCGTCCACATGCCATAGCAGCCCAAGGTCCACGGAACCCGATGCCAGGCCACCGCCACCCCATTTTCAAACTCATCCTTATATTGCGGGTGAATCTGCGCTCCATACTGAACAGCGTGCTTGACCCGGTCCTCCGGACTAAGCGAAGACCATTCAGTTGCGCTGGGCCCAAACATATAGCCACCCAGCAAAACCCCCTTGCCGCCTGCATTCATTCCGCCGCTGGGGTAAGAGATTTGAGTAATGGGCAAATCGGTATAGCTGATCCCACCATAAATGGCTTCGTCGTCTTCCCAGAAGCGCCGCTTAAACTGCAGCCCGATTTTCACCGAAGGGGCATAGGGAACGGCATCAATAGCCGCCCGCATTTCCTTGCTGGCATCCACATCAATCTGGCTCAAAATCGACAAAGGGATAGTGCAAACACACCAGTCTGCCGTTTCCGTGTGTTCCCCTCCCTTAACGTGGTCGGTGTAGCTCACCGTCACTTTGCCGTCACCCTGTTTGATGGCCGTAACCTTGGCATTGAAGGTAAACAGGCCCTCCAGCTCTTTGCCAAAGGCCACCCCGATCTGATCCATCCCTCCTACAGGCTGGAACATGGTCTGCTGAAACTCGTATAAATCGTGAATGCCCATATTGTGCCAAACACTGGAGCGCACAATATCGCTAAGAGCCAGGGGCTCGGAGAAAGTCGGCTCGGCATTCAGGCCACCGCCCGCATCGCGCTCAAAACCACGCACCTCTGAGCTGGCATGGCCTTTTACATAAGCCATGTTCTTGTCCAGCGCTCCCCAGCTACGCAGGGCCTCCAGCAGCTTTTCCTGATCTTCTTTGGAGATAGGCGCATCCAGTGCCTGGGTATTAATGGCCTTGGACAGGAGTTCGGCAACCTGCCCCTGAAAGTCCGCGTGAATATGGCGAAAGCGCTGAGGCTTGCCATCAAAACTCTTGCTGCTGTGCAGGTAGGCGTTGTAGTTGTACTGGACAAACGGCTCCAGTCGGACTTTGAGCCGCTTGCAGTAGTCCATCAGGGCTCTGTGGTGAAAAGGGATACGCCACGGGCCAGGGTTGATGTATTGATCCTTATCGAACTTCACATCCTGCTTGGCACCGCCCAGCTCAGTAAAACTGTCCCCGCCATGCAAAGACCAGTTTCGACCCCCTACTTTTTCCCGATATTCCAGAATTTTGACTTTATAGCCTGCGTTGCGCAGTTCTAAAGCGGCAACCATCCCGGCCAAGCCTGCCCCCAGAATCACAACAGAGGTTCCTGGCTTGGGCTTACCTTCAAGACGAATAGGGCCGTCGTAGCTCCCTTCCGCCGCATGGCCCAGACGCATCATGGCCTGATACATCGCCGCGCCACCTGCGGCATACCCGACCATGGTCAGGAAATGTCGCCGTGTCAGTATTCCACCCTGTGAAACTTGGCTCATCGTGCTTTCTCCTTTGGGAAAAGTGATGAGCAGCATTCGCCCCCAACGTCTTTGCCAACTCCCGGTGCATAAATGCTACTCGTATGGAAAACAACAAAGAACACAATGCCGTGTTATCAGCTTGTATCTCAACTATAAGCACCTAAAATGTTTAAGCCCAAGACAAGAAACACATCTTTACAGCCCTGAAAATCAGCTGACTTCGGATGCGCCTTTGTCGCACTACTTTTACAAGGGCATTTGCTTGCCAAGTTGATCGCCACAGGATATAATTTTTTGCTTAGTCGGGGCGTAGCGCAGCCTGGTAGCGCATCTGGTTTGGGACCAGAGGGTCGTAGGTTCGAATCCTATCGCCCCGACCAAAAAATTCAAAAGCCTTGCAGAGCAATCTGCAAGGCTTTTTTGTTTGGCCGGCTTAGTTACCCGACACTACCAGCACCAACAAGCACAACTACAACGCTTAACTCTGGCTTGGGTTTGGGCTCGCGCCGACCGAATCAGGCAAACCAAAAATAGAATCAAACGCCCAGTTATACAGAAAAGCGAAGATCGGGAAGAAGGCCAGCAACACTGCCTCCATCAGGAACGCCTTCCACAAACTGACCTCCAGCCACCAGGCAATCAGCGGGATCAGCAAAGACACCAGCACGAGCTGAAAACCGGCTACATGCAGTATCCGGTGCCAAAAGGTGCGCGCCTGAATCTGACGACGACGCTCCCAGGCTTCAAACAACATGTTGTAGAACAAGTTTACGGACACCGCGCAGGTGCTGATCATAAAGGACAGCACCCCGCTCTCCATCGCCCCCGCCCCGCTCAAGTGCCCTAATACGGTTGCCGCGACCAGCATGCCCAACAGTTCAAACATGCCTACATAGGCAACTCTTCTTTTCCATCCCTGCACAATAAATATCCTTGATCAAAACATCAGAAAGGATGATTATCCGCAGTACAGCTTTTAGAAAAAGTCAGATTCCATCAGTTTTACTTATGGTTTAGTCATGCTTACTAGCGATCATCTCGAACTACTGCTGGCCGTGGTCGAACACGGCTCTTTCTCCGCCGCTGCGCGGGCCTTGCGGCGTACTCAATCTGCCGTCAGCATGGCCGTGGCCAATCTGGAGGCGGAGCTTGATCTGACACTCTTTGATCGAAGTCGACGCGAGCCCGTCCCCAGCGCCGAGCTGCTGGCCATGTTGCCGGATGCCAAACTGATCGCCAGTCGCTTGCAAGGTCTGCGCCTGCATTTACAAGAACTGTCAGGCGGGTTGGAAAGCCACTTACGGCTAGGGATCGTGTGCGACGTAGACTCCCAACCAGCCTTAATCGCCCTGCAAACTCTTGAGCAACGCTACCCCGGTCTAGATATAGAACTGCGAACCGCACCGCAAGACAGCCTGATCGATGCCTTGAAAAAACGCGAGCTGGATCTGTGCATCGCCTATGGCGGGCTGGAACTGGAAAGCGTGGGGATTGTGCAGTCGCTGTGGACCGAGACCATCAGCGCCGTGGCCGCGCCCGGCCATCCCTTGCTACAAGACAGCCCTAGGCCACTCGAAGATTTGAAAGCCTACCGGCAGATTGTGATTAGCAGCCCCGGCCTTGATACCAGTAAAGACCGCTCCATGCTGAGCCTGCGGCAGTGGAAGACAGACAGCTTGCCATTGACGCTGGAGCTGGTGGAGCGAGGGCTGGGCTGGGCGAATCTGCCCCTGTCTTGCCTGGGCCCCGCGCTGGAGGCGGGCCGCTTACGCCGTATTCAGTTCTCTACAGGCAGCAATGGCCTGGACTTGCCGATTTATCTGCTGCAATCCAAGGGCCAGGAGGCGGGTAAAGCCCAGGCCCTCTTCAGACAGGCCCTGTACGACGAACTGAATACGCGTATTCAAGCTACTCCGGCACGGTGACATTGGCCTGGCCACTATCGGCCAGAAACTGCGCCACCATGCCTGCTTTTTTCTGATGGGCAATAAAAGCCTCTAGCCAGGCGTGGGCCAGCGTGCGCTCCGAAGGCACCGCCATTGCCTGACGAATCACGGTAAAACTGTCTGGCAAGACACGCAAGCCACTACGCGAGCTGGCATAACGCTCCAGCGGCTGACGCACACCCGCTGCGGCATCCAGTTCTTCTTCCACAAACAGATCAATAGCGGCGGCAGAAGTTGTGGCACGCACCAGATCGGCATGTCGCAACGTGCGACTTAAAAACAGGTCATATGCCGCGCCTTTGCCCACGGCAATGCACACCCCTTGCTGATCCAGCTCATCAACCGTTTGGAAGGCAGAGTCGGCACGCAGCAGATACGTACCTTCAATATGGACATAGGCCTCAGTAAAACGGATTTTCTCCGCGCGCTTGGGATCGATCGCCAGAAAAGCCAGATCCCACTCGTGCTTGTAGACGCCCTCCACTACTGCCTGGGCCGCATCGTAGGCATGAAACTGCACACTTAAACCCAGCTCCTGCGCGACGCTGCGCGCCAGGTCCGCCGATACTCCCCGGGGCGACTGCTCATTGCTGCCGCGCTGGGCAAGAACGGGATTACCGTAATTCATGGCAACACGCAAAACCCCGGTGGGGGCCAGTTCTGCTGCAAGCACCTGTTTCTGTGTCATGTAAATGCTCCGTCATACTTTTAAGAACCCGTTCTTCTACAATAACGCACCTTCCTGTCCCAAACATAATGGAGCGCCTGTATGTCTCGCGATGATCTTGGAAAACTCTTGCTTCGTGTCACGGTCGGTGTGTTGATCCTGCTACACGGCATCGCCAAGATACGTTACGGCATCGGAGGGATCGAAAGAATGCTGATTGCCAACAATATGCCCGGCTTTCTGGCCTGGGGCGTATACATAGGCGAAGTCATTGCACCTGTCTTAATGATTCTGGGTTTTTACGCCCGCGCCGGCGGTTTAATTGTAGCCATGAACATGGTCATAGCCCTGTTGCTGGCCCACAGCAACCAGATTGGCAGCTTTAATGCCCAAGGCATTTGGGCGCTGGAGCTACAAGGCATGTTCCTGATCGGAGCGCTCACCGTAGGTCTGATTGGTGCGGGGCGCTACAGCTTGGGTGGGGAAAGCGGCCCCTGGAACTAGGCACACCCTTTCCAGAAGTTACACCGCCAAGAAAAAGCGCCCGTTCTGCCGGGCGCTTTTCAATATTTGCATAGTCGCCAGCGTCATACATCAGCGCGGACTGCTTTAACAAGACTCAGCCTTAACTGGCCAGCATCAAATCCAGACGCAAACCGCCCTTCTTCGACGCACTGGCCTGCACCTGTCCCTGATAGCTACGCGCCAACTCGCGCACAATATCCAGCCCCAAACCAAAACCGGGATGGCGTTCGTCTGCCCGTTGACCACGACCAAACACACGCTCCAGCTGCTCGGGGTCCAAACCAGGGCCATCATCTTCCACCACCAGATGCAGCACATTGTCCTGCTGCCACACCTGACACCAGACATGGTTCGTCGCCCACTTGCAGGCATTGTCCAGCAAGTTGCCGGCCATCTCCTGCAAGTCCTGTTCTTCGCCTTTAAAGACCAAGCTTTGCTCGGAGATATCCAGATGAATCTGCTTGTCGCTATGCAAACGGCCCATCACCCGACACAAGGATTGCAGGCAGGCAGACACATCGGTACGTACTCCTATGGCTCGCACCGCCATCGCCCGCGCCCGTGATAGATGGTGATCAACCTGACGCTGGGCCAAGGCCACCTGTTCGCTGACCAGAGCCGCCAGATGCGGATCTTGTGCCTGCGCGGCATTGCCCATAATCGTCAAAGGCGTCTTGACCGCATGGGCCAGATTACCCGCTTGTGCACGCGCTCTGTCTACCATGCCCGCATTGGCACTTAGCACCGCATTAAAGTCATCCACCAAAGGCTGAATTTCACTGGGAAAACTGCCACTGACTTGCGGCTCCCGACCTTCCCGCACATCCAGCAAACGACGTCGCAGCAGTTGCAAGGGATACAACGCCAATACCACTTGCAGCACAGCCGCCAGAATTAGTCCAACTGCCAAACCACCCAACGATAAAAACAAAATGCGTTCAAAACGGGCCAGAGGTTCAGCCAGCAATTCGCGATTGCCGCCCACCATAATTTGCAGACTCTGGCCTTTCTCGTTCACCTCGTCCAGCTCTTGACGCAGCACCACCAGGCGCTGTTTTTCAGGTCCAGTCAGTGATAGCATGCCCGACGGGGTATCCGGTGCGTTCACATCCAGCGCCTCATCCCACAAGGAGGTGGAACGCAAAGCGACGACCCACTGATCACTACCCGCCTCTTGGCGTGCAATCTGCCAATACATCCCCGAATAGGGCTGTTCGAACAAAGGGTCGCTCAGTCGCGACTGCAAGGTCACGCTGTCCGCCGCATCCAGATTCACGTCTGCCATGATCTGGTCCAGATGGGTCTGCAAACGCTGCTCGAACTGCCGGTACACGTGGTCTTGAAACAAGCGATTCAAGCCCAGACCAGCCAAAATAATACTGAGCAAGATCCAGGCCAAGGTCCCCAGCAACAGCCGGCTGCGCAGGGAACCCAGAGCGGTGCGACCGCGAACGGCAATCATGCTTTAGGGTCCACCAGACGGTAGCCCATGCCACGCACGGTTTCGATAGAGCCCGGTGGCAGTTTCTTGCGTAAGCGACCAATGAAAACTTCGATAGTATTGGAATCGCGCTCGAAATCCTGGGAGTAAATATGCTCGGTCAGCTGGGTACGGGACAGGACCTGCCCAGGGTGATGCATCATGAACGCCAAGAGCCGGTATTCGTGGCTGGTCAGCGACAAGGCCATACCCGCACAACTGATCGAAGAAGAACGCGCATCCAGTTCCAGTTCACCCAGCTGCAAACGAGGATTGGCTTGCCCGGCGGCACGGCGCAACAGGGCACGCATACGGGCCAGCAACTCCTCCATGTGAAACGGCTTGGCGACGTAATCATCAGCGCCCGCATCCATGCCTTCCACCTTGTCATGCCAGTCGTTGCGCGCGGTCAGAATCAGCACGGGCATATTGATATCGGACGCACGCCAGCGCCGTAATACCGATACCCCGTCCATGCCTGGTAATCCCAGGTCCAGCACCACTGCATCAAAAGCTTCAACCTCGCCCTGGTAATGGCCTTGCTCACCATCGTGGGCGACCTGTACCGCGTAACCCGCCCGCTCTAGCGCCTGCTGCAATTGCCCCGCCAGGGTCGGTTCGTCCTCGACAACCAATATCCGCATATCAATGTCCTTTGGGGTGCGGGCGTTTGACACCACGCACAAGCAGCACTTTGGCACTCAAGGCATCTACTTTCAGGCGCAGGAGACGATTGTCGTCAAACAGCATACGGATGTCGTACACCCAAAGCTCAAAGTGATCATCATATTCAAACTGCACGCGCAGCACCCGGCCCGGATAATCCTCGCGAACGCGTCGCATGACTTCCCTCAAGGGCAAGGCCTCGCCACGGCGCACAGCCTCGCGAGCCTGATCATGGCCCCGATAGGCTGGGCCTGGAGGCCAACCAGGGCTGGGCCCAAAACGATCTCGGGGGGGCGGTGGCGGGGCCGGCCTACGTTCACAATCTTCACCCTGCCTCTCATCGCGCCAATACTCATGTCCAGACCAGTCAGGAATCTCTTCTGCAGCCCCATACGAATCGCCCCGCTGCTGTGATTCACAGGCGGGGTCATCGTAATCATGCGAATGGGCCACTGCCAGGGGAATTCGGGCGGTCAAGACCACCGCCAGACACACAAGCAGCGCAGATCGTTTTAAGGACGTCATGGGAACCGGTACGCGCAACACAAAAAAAAGGGGATCAAAAGATCACGCCCCCCTTATATAGCAAGCTGCGGATGAACATAACATGAACAGCGACTTCAGTTTAGATTCAGAGCCGCTTACGCATAATGGGCACCAGGCTGGCAGGACAAACAAACCTTCCCCACTCAAAAGGAAGCTACCCAGGAATCTGACAGCACTACTTTCCGATTACTTGAAGGAGCTACACATATGAAACGCACTTCCCTTTTCTCCGCCTTGGTGTTGAGCGCAGGTCTGTTGGGTGGCACCGCTGCCATTGCTCAGGAAGCCACGACCGCAGCCCAAACGCAAACCGCCCAAACACAGACTCGTCAGGCTCGCGACCACAAACCCCTGACGGCTGACGAAGTCAAAGATATCGGCCCCGCCTACCAGCGCCTGAAAGACGCCGGTTACACCAAGGTCGGCAGCCTGCACCAACGTGGCGACCACATCATGGCCGTGGTCGTTGATAAAGAAGGCAAAGTCGTCCGCGTCCGCTCCGAAGGTGAAAACGGCGCCTTCACTGTGGTGGAACGCAAAGCCGATGGTCAGCACCGTCGTGGCGACCGTGCCGGACACCAGCAACACCGTGATGCCGCCACGAAAGAAGCCAAGTAAGCCCTGATTCTGAGCGTGTCAGAATCACTTTCCCTAAGCAGTCACTGTTCGCAACAGTAGTTAGTCGTTGAAGCTGCAACCGCAGTTGTTTTAGCAGTCGGTAGTTGTACTTTGTAGTTGTAGCAAAAGCAGTTGTAGTGAAGCAGGACGAAAAACGGCGCTCCCCCTGGCGCCGTTTTTCTTGTCTACTGACTAGCCCGGATAGGGGCGTCCGGCTCAAGGCGTTAGGATGGAGCTTGTAGTTCACCCTTGGAAAAAGTGCCTCCCATGCTGTCTGCTGATTCTGTTTACTCACAAAGCTACTCGGAATTTCACTGGTCCATCCCCGAGCACTACAACATCGCTCAAGACGCCTGCGACAAGTGGGCCGATGGTTCCGGACGTCTGGCCCTGATCCAGCAACAATCCGATGGTCAGATCAAGCGCTACACCTTCGATCAACTCAAGACTTGGTCCGACTCCCTGGCGGCCGCCTGGCAAGCCCAGGGGATACAGGCAGGCGACCGTATCGCCATCCTGCTGGCCCAAGGGCTGGAAACGGCTTTGGCGCATCTGGCCACCTACAAGATCGGTGCCATTGCCATGCCCTTATTCACTCTGTTTGGCACAGACGCCCTGCGTTATCGCCTGAATGACTCGGGTGCCAGTACGCTCGTTACCGACCAACAGGGTCTGGATACTGTCTTGCTTTTGCGGGAACAGCTGCCGCAGCTCAAACACCTTTATCAAAGTGATAGCCCTCACAATCAGGGCCCCGCGCTGTCCTTGTGGCAAGCCATCCAGACACACCCTAACCCAGCTCCGTCCACACTAAAAACCCGTGCTGACGACCCTGCCTTGCTAATCTACACCTCCGGCACCACCGGCTCTGCCAAAGGTGCCCTACATGCCCATCGCGTGCTGCTGGGGCATCTACCCGGCGTGGAGATGTCGCACAACTTTCTGCCCCCTGGCGAAGGTCTTATGTGGACACCTGCCGACTGGGCCTGGATTGGCGGCTTGCTGGATGTACTCTTGCCCGCCTGGCACCACGGCATTCCCGTGCTGGCCTACCGCTTTCCAAAGTTCGATGCTCAAGCCACCTGGCAGCTGATGTCTGAACATGGCGTCACACATACTTTCTTGCCACCTACGGCGCTCAAGATGTTGCGACGCAGCCAATGGTCACGCGAGCAATGGCCTTTGAAACTGCAATCCATCGCCAGTGGTGGCGAATCGCTGGGCGCACAGCTACTGGATTGGGCCAAGCTGGAGCTGGGCATCACCATCAACGAGTTCTACGGGCAGACCGAGTGCAATATGATCGTGTCCTCCTGCTCCGCTTGGTTTCCCGGTCAGGCAGGCAAGATCGGCAAGGCGGTACCGGGGCACAAAGTCGCAATTGTGGACGAGCAGGGCCACATCCAGCAGCCGGGAGTGGAAGGCCATATAGCCGTTCAATCCCCCGACCCGGTCATGTTTTTGGGCTATTGGCAACGTCCCGACGCCACCCATGAAAAATTCGTGGGTGACTGGCTATTGACGGGCGATAAAGGCATGCAGGACGAGGAGGGTTATATCCAGTTCGTCGGCCGGGATGATGATGTCATCACTAGCTCCGGCTACCGCATTGGTCCCGGTCCGATTGAAGATGGGCTGATGGGGCATCCTGCGGTGGCCATGGCAGCCGTTATTGGTGTGCCGGACCCGGAGCGTACCGAAGTTGTGAAAGCCTTTATTGTGCTGAAAGAGGATATTGAACCTTCCCAAGAGCTGGTCCAGGAGATTCAGGATCACATCAAACGTCGGGTGGCAGCACATGAATACCCACGTTTGATTGAGTTTGTGGATGCCCTGCCCATGACGACCACAGGAAAAGTCATACGCCACGCTTTGCGCAAGTTGAGTCCATAAGCCTCAAGCGATGAGCAAAGTTAATAGGGGCGGGGCAATCAGTCCGAATGCTGAATGAGTGCCATGGAAGGCTCCCTGAGCCGCGATACGGTCCTCTTGTTCATACAGCCCTGACCTTGCGCGACTCGGGACAGGATTAGAGCACTGCCCCGTGCAGATCAAATAGACTGCGGCTAGCGAATCCATTTACCCAGCATCAACCCAGGCATCCTCTACCCGAACAGACAAAAAAACACCCCAATCGCTGGATGATAATCCAATGATTGGGGTGTTTTTTGCACGGGAACGGCAATCCCGTACTCACTATCACTTGCGATCAAACAGCAGACAAAGCCCCCAAAGGCGGCTTTGTCTGAATCTGTCTGATTAACCGAAACGACCGGTAATGTAGTCTTCTGTCTCTTTGCGAGCAGGTTTCACGAAAATCTGGTCGGTTTCACCAAATTCCATCAGCTCGCCCAGGTACATATAAGCGGTGTAGTCCGAGCAACGAGCCGCCTGCTGCATATTGTGGGTCACGATAACCACGGTGTAGTCCGTTTTCAGTTCGGCAATCAGCTCTTCAATCTTGGCCGTAGAAATCGGGTCCAGTGCCGAACAAGGTTCGTCCAGCAACAGAACTTCAGGCTTGATGGCCACACCACGGGCAATACACAGACGCTGCTGCTGACCACCGGACAAGCCGTTACCGCTTTGGTGCAGCTTGTCCTTCACTTCGTTCCACAGCGCCGCTTTGGACAAGGCCCACTCCACACGCTCGTCCATCTCGCCTTTGCTCAGGCGCTCGAACAAACGCACGCCAAAAGCCACGTTGTCGTAAATGCTCATGGGGAACGGCGTCGGTTTCTGGAACACCATGCCCACTTTGGCGCGGATCAAGGAAATGTCTTGCTTGGAAGTCAGCAGGTTTTCATTGTCCAGCAGGATCTCACCTTCAGCACGTTGGCCTGGGTACAACTCATACATGCGGTTCAGCGTGCGCAGCAAGGTGGACTTACCGCAACCCGAAGGTCCGATAAAGGCCGTAACTTTCTTTTCCTTGATGGACATGTTCACGTTGCGCAGCGCATGGAACTTGCCATAGTAGAAATTCAAGTCTTTGATTTCAATCTTGATCGATTCGGCGGGGGTAATAATTTGACTCATAGCGATAGCCGACAAGGGCGCTCCGTGAAAATGTTATTTTTGGCGGAAAAGGCTGCGGGCCAGGATATTGATACCCAACACCAGCAAGGTGATCAGGACTGCACCCGCCCAGGCCAGTCGGTTCCAGTCCTCGAAAGGGCTGGCAGCGTATTGGAAAATCACCACCGGCAAGTTAGCCAGCGGCGCGTTCATGTTCAAGGACATGAATTGGTTGTTCAGGGCTGTAAACAACAGCGGTGCCGTCTCACCAGCGATACGAGCCACCGCCAGCAGCACGCCCGTCACGATACCGGGCAAGGCAGCACGGTAGGAGATGGACATTACAATCTTCCACTTGGGGCAACCCAGGGCAGCAGCCGCTTCGCGCAGACCGTTGGGCACCAGCAGCAGCATATTGTCAGTCGAGCGCACCACCACCGGAATCACCAGAATGGCAAGTGCCAAGGCACCGGCCCAGCCTGAATAGTGCCCCACCTGGGCCACGTACACAGCGTAGATGAACAGACCAATAATGATGGACGGCGCTGACAGCAACACGTCATTCAAAAAACGAGTGGCCGGGGCCAGCCAGCCACGCTGACCGTACTCGGCCAGATAGGTGCCGGCCAGAATGCCGATAGGTGTCCCAATCAAGGTCCCCACACCGGCCATCATGACACTGCCAACAATGGCGTTCAGCAAGCCACCTTCGCCACCCGGAGGGGGGGTGCTTTCAAGCAGCAAGGACCAGCCCATAGCACTGCTACCCTTTTCAATCAGGGTCCAGATGATCCAGAACAGCCAGAACAGGCCAAAGATCAAAGCAGCAAAAGACACACCCAGCATCAGGCGGTTGAAAACCTGCCTGCGTTTGTAGATCGGGTTGCTCAGACTAATTGCGGATTTTTTATCAAACATGGTAGGTGATCCTTAGCGCGACGTGCCTTCGTTCTTGGCCAGACGCAACAAGAGCAACTTGGAGATCGCCAACACAACCGTGGTGATCAGGAACAGGATCAGACCCAGCTCCAGCAAGGCAGACTTCTGCATGCCACCGGCCTCGTTAAATTCGTTGGCCAGGGCCGACGCAATCGAGTTGGACGGCGAGAACAGCGAATTGGGCAAGTTAAAGGAGTTACCAATCACAAAGGTGACGGCCATGGTTTCACCCAGCGCACGCCCCAGGCCCAGCATGATGCCGCCGATCACCCCGTTTTTGGTGAAAGGCAAAACCACACGCCACATCACTTCCCAAGTGGTGCTGCCCAGACCGTAAGCGGATTCTTTGAGCATAGGGGGTACCAGCTCGAACACATCACGCATCACCGCGGTAATAAAGGGGATCACCATGATGGACAGAATCAGGCCAGCGGTGAACACACCAATCCCGAAGGGAGGGCCGGCAAAGATCTGGCCAAGCAAGGGCACGCCCTCGAACAAGGAAATCAGGTTGGGCTGTACATAGGTCTGGAACAGGGGCACAAAGACAAACAGGCCCCACATGCCATAAATAATGGAAGGGATGGCTGCCAGCATTTCAATGGCCGTACCCAAAGGTCGACGCAACCAGGCAGGCGAGAGTTCCGTCAGGAACATCGCAATCCCAAAAGAGACCGGCACCGCAATACAGAGTGCGATCAGGGACGTGAGCAAGGTACCGGCAATAGGCACCAATGCACCGTATTCGTTATTGACCGGGTCCCAGTTATTCGTCCAGAGAAAAGAGAAACCATATTCGGCAATGGATTCCCGGCTTCCATAGATCAGGGAAATAGAGATGGCAGCCAGCAATATGAACACGAGAAACGCAAACGAGCGCGTCATGTTCTTGAAAATGCCGTCCATATAGACGTTCTGATTTGATTTCATGTAGACAGATGAAGGCTCAGGCCGGAATGGGACAAACGCACTGCAACCGATTTACGGATTCTGTAACAGCCTAGGCTGAGCAGGTTGGGTAAAACGGATAAGGTCACGCGCTGTGCGTCCAAGACAAAACCGTAATTTTTACATAATAAAGACGGCACCACCAAAAGGTGGGCCGTCTCACTAGATCAATTTACAACTGACCTGTATTTGAACACGAATCTTACTTCCAGACCGCAGCGCCGTCTTTGGACTTGATCTCTGCAGCCCAAGCCGCTTTGATCTTGTCCGTTACGTCTTTAGGCAAGGCAACATAATCTAGGTCTGCAGCGGACTGAGCACCGTTTTCAAAGGCCCAGTTAAAGAAATCCAGCACTTCTTTACCGCTCTCAGGCTTATCTTGCACCTTGTGCATCAAGATGAAGGTAGCCGACGTGATAGGCCAGGACTGTGCGCCGGGCTCTTCAGTCAGGATGACACCCATGCCTGGCGTACCAGCCCAATCTGCATTGGCAGCAGCGGCGGCAAAGCTATCCTGACCAGGCTGAACGAACTGGCCGTCCTTGTTCTGCAACTGGGTCCAGGACAATTTGTTTTGCTTGGCGTAAGCGTACTCAACGTAGCCGATCGAGTTCTTCAGCTGGCGCACATAAGCCGCCACGCCTTCATTACCCTTGCCACCTTGACCAGCAGGCCACTTCACAGCCTTGCCTTCACCAACCTGGGATTTCCAGTCAGGCGAGACTTTGGACAGGTAGTTGGTCCAGCCAAACGTCGTGCCCGAACCGTCCGAGCGGTGAACCACAACGATGTCTTTGTTAGGCAGGGTCAGATCTGGGTTCAGCGCCTTGATAGCTGCGTCATCCCACTTGGTGATCTTGGCCAGGTAGATATCGCCCAGCACTTTGCCGGACAGTTTCAGTTGACCAGGTTCGATGCCTTCCACGTTGATCACAGGAACCACACCACCGATCACGGCGGGGAACTGCAACAGATTTTCTTTTTCCAGCGTCTCGACCTTCATCGGGTCATCCGATGCGCCGAAATCCACGGTCTTGGCAATAATCTGCTGCTGACCACCACCCGAACCAATCGACTGATAGTTAACGCGGTTATTGGTTTGTTTGGCGTATTCAGCCGCCCATTTGGCATAGATTGGGTAAGGGAACGACGCACCGGCACCGGTTACGTCTGCAGCTGTGGCAGTAGCCGCAAAAGCGCTGAACGCCAGAGCAATACTTACCTTGTTGAATACACGTTTTAACATCGAGAAATCCTCTTGATGATAGTCAGAAGACAGGCCCACCCTGTATGTGAAGTCATAATAAACAGGCTATGTGACACGTTAATGACAGTCTGATTTTTCACACACCACCGAGACGCTGCATCATACTCAAATGCAGATTAAAGGGGGCCCCACGACTGCGGATGCGATTGTACGTACCATCGGGACTGGCCTTCCAGGACAATTGATTGTCACGCAAGGCGTAAGTGAAGGCCTCGGCAATCACCCGTTTTCTCAGGCTGCGGTCTAGCACCGGCACACCCAGCTCCACCCGTCGGAAGAAGTTGCGGTCCATCCAGTCTGCCGAGGAGATAAAGACTTCTTCCTGGCCACCATTGTAGAAATAGAAAACACGCGAGTGTTCCAGAAATCGTCCAATAATCGAACGTACCTGGATATTTTCCGACAAGCCTTTCACACCCGCCCGCAAGGCGCAGGCGCCGCGCACAATCAGATCCACCTTCACGCCGGCCTGGCTGGCGTCATACAGGGCTTGAATGATCTTGGGCTCCAGCAGGGAATTCATCTTGGCCATGATGCGTGCTTTCTGGCCTGCCAAGGCGCGTTCCGTTTCCGCCTGAATCCGGTCCATCATGCTGTCGTGCAAGGTAAAGGGAGATTGCAGCAGTTTCTTCAAAGGCCGCCAGGCCCCCAGACCGGTCAGCATCGAGAACACCTTGTCCATGTCCTCGCAGACATCCTGGTTGGCGGTAAGCAAGCCGAAATCGGTATACAAGCGAGCGGTACGCGGGTGATAGTTACCCGTGCCTAAATGCCCATAACGGCGGATCGAGCCGCCTTCTCGGCGCAACACCAAAGCCATCTTCGCGTGGGTCTTGTGCCCTACGACCCCGTAACTGACGTGCGCGCCTACTTCTTCCAGCTTGGCAGCCCAATTGATATTGGTCTGCTCGTCAAAGCGAGCCATCAGCTCAACAATCACGGTCACTTCTTTACCGGCACGGGCTGCCGACAGGAGGATATTCATCAACTCCGAATCTTCGCCCGTACGGTAAATGGTCTGCTTGATGCCTACAACAGCCGGATCCGCCGCTGCTGCACGCAAGAAGCTCAGCACAGGCTGAAAAGACTGGTAGGGGTGATGCAGCAACTGATCTTTGCGGGCAATGGCTTCAAAGAACTGGGCCGGAGATTCAAAAGATGAATCAAAAGGTGCCGGAATCGGTGCGCGGTAATCCGGAAAAAGCAGATCAGGACGGTCCGGCACATTGCACAGCTGCATCAGGCGCGTCAGATTAACCGGGCCGCTGACACGATAGGTATCAGGCACCTCCAGGGAGAACTCGCTTTGCAGGAAACGCTCCAGGCGTTCCGGCATGGAGCGATCGATCTCCAGACGCACAGCAGCACCAAAGTTGCGTTGCGACAGCTCGCCCTGCAAGGCCGCCCGTAAATTGGTGACTTCTTCCTCGTCCACGAACAAATCGCTGTTGCGCGTCACCCGCCACTGATAACAGCCCTTCACATCCATTCCGGGGAACAATTCCCCCACGAAGACGCTGATCAGGGAAGTCAGCAGCATATAGCCTTGTGGGATGCCCGCAATATCGTCAGGAACGCGGATAACGCGTGGCAAGGCTCGTGGCGCCTGCACAATGGCAATAGTGCCTGTACGAGCAAAAGCGTCCTCGCCACTGAGTTCAACAATGTAATTCAGGCTTTTGTTGTAAACACGGGGAAAGGGATGCGCTGGGTCCAGGCCAATAGGCGTGAGCAAAGGCATGACATCACGCAAAAAGGTCTGATACGCCCACTCGCGCTGCGCCGGTGTCCATAGCGCGGTCAGCAGCAAACCAATTCCCTCGTCCATCAAGGTAGGCAAGACCTCGTCCATCAACAGGTCATTTTGCTTCTCAATCAACTGATGGGCAGCAGCCTGAACTTTGTCAAAAGCCTGCTGAGGCAAAAATCCGTCATCCCCCACTTGATGAGGGTTTTGCAAAATCTGTTCTTTCAGGCTGGAGATACGAATTTCAAAAAACTCATCCAGGTTGGAACTGACAATGCAGATGTAGCGCAAGCGCTCCAGCAAAGGCGTGGTCGAGTTTTCGGCCATGGCCAGAACTCGCTCATTGAACTTGAGCAAGGACAACTCACGGTTTAGCAAGGTTGAATCTGGAGAAGGCAGCATGGTGAGGTCGTTAAAAAAGCCAAAGAAGATGGGATCGTGAGACTTTTACTACATGAATGTTACAGCTCTATGACCCTGACCGATTCAAGTCTAAATCACCACCCGGCAGCACGCGTTCAAATACCACATCGCCTTTCCAAAGATGCTTTCGTCTAACTTTTCTTAATTTTCCGGTTCATGTAACAAAACCCATGATTAATGTCCTTATAATCGCACAGTAATCATCCCGAGCGATGCCTCATGGAACAACTTCTAGCCGCTGTGGACCTGGGCTCCAACAGCTTTCGTTTATCCATTGGACGAGTGGTTCAGCACAACGGTCATGCCCAGATCTACACCATTGACCGGCTTAATGAATCCGTCCGACTTGCCGCAGGCATGGGCCCCGACAAGTACATCAGCCCCGATGCCATTGAACGCGCCGTTGTCATCCTGAAGCGCTTTAACGAACGTCTGGCAGGTTTCCACCCCAATCGTGTTCGTGCTGTGGCCACCAACACCTTTCGGGTGGCACGCAATTTAAGCGAGGTTCTGCCCGCTGCCGAGGCCGCCTTTGGCTTTCCTATCGAGGTCATCTCCGGCCACGAGGAAGCACGCCTGATTTTCTCGGGCATCAGCAACGAATTACCCCCCTCCCCTAACCGCCGCCTGATGATCGATATTGGTGGCGGCTCCACGGAAGTCATTATCGGCAAAGGTTTGAAGCCTTTGCTGCTGTCGTCCCTGTACATGGGCTGTGTCAGCTATACCGACAAGTTCTTTGCCGATGGCGTGATCACCGAAGAGCGCATGAGCAATGCGATTTTGACGGCCCGCCGCGAGCTGGAAGGCATTACGCGCCAATACCGCAAGACCGGCTGGCAGGAAGCTTATGGTTCCTCCGGGACGGCCAAAGGTTTGATCGCTATCCTGCAAGAAAACGGTATGTCCAAAAAGGGCATCACGCTGGAAGGCATGGAGCAACTGCGCAAACGTCTGGTACACGACGGCAAGGTCGATACGCGTCACTTAAGCGGCATCAAACCGCATCGTGCGCCTGTCCTGGCTGCTGGACTGGCCATCATGATGGCCGCCTTCCAGGAACTGAAAATCCGCCAGATGCTGCCCGGTGAAGGCGCTCTGCGTGTGGGTGTGCTCTACGATATGCTGGGCCGTGAATCAGAACATGATCAGCGCGATCAAACCGTGCAGCAGATGGTCAAGCGCTATCAAGTCGATACGCGTCAGGCGCACCGTGTGCACGAAGCCGCCCTGCAATTTTTCACGCAACTGAAACTGCCCGACTCGCCTGAAGCCCAGGAACTGGAGCGTCAATTAGGTTGGGCTGCTGATCTGCATGAAGTCGGATTGAGTATTGCGCACGCGGATTACCACAAGCACACAGCCTACGTGCTGGAGCATGCCGATATGCCCGGCTTCTCCAACGACGACCAAGCCCTGCTCAGCTTCCTGAGCCTGGGGCATCAAGGCAAGCTGGGTAAGCTCAAACGCTTCGAAACCAATAATGCCTGGTGGCTGACCTTGCTGAGCCTGCGCTTGGCAGTCATGCTGATGCGTCGCCGCGAAGATCGGGAAACCTTGCCACTGAGCCTGCAACTGCGTGGCAAAACCGTCTTGATCCACCTGGATCATGAGTGGATGACTAGCCACCCACTGTCGCAAGCCTCCCTGTTGGCCGAAGTCCAGGCTTGGCAAACCGAACTGAATGACTTGAGCCTGGAGCTGGTTTAAGTCTAGTGGAGTTCCAGCGGTAGGCAGACCGGCAAAAACCCGCTGTTTGCCCTCTGCTCAAGGCCGTTGACGGTAGCCCCAAGGCTGT
>NZ_BMZN01000002.1:521828-671637 GCF_014652815.1 Alcaligenes pakistanensis | reverse complement strand
AACCCCCGAAAGTTGGATAGCGATCCAACTTTCGGGGGCTCTTTTTTTTCTGCCAGTCGGCCCTGCTCGGACCAACGTCACTTTACAGCCAAATCAGAACTAAATCAGATCAAGCCAAAGTGACGTTTGTAGCGCTCGTCCATCGCTTCCAGATCCAATAAGACAGGGAAATCCGCTGTGTTGAAATCCGGGTCCCATGCAGGCGCACCACAAATTGTGGCACCCAACTTCAGGTAACCTTTGATCAGCGGTGGAATGCGCGTAGGCAAGTCGCTGTTCAGGCGTTCGACCGGGTAACGATTCAAAGGCTGTACATGCGGGATGTGCTGATTGTCCTGCATGGACTTTTGCGCCACACGCCAGACTTCGGCAGCAGCAACCCCATCGTCGCGCAGGCTGACGCTGGCACAACCCAACAGGTAGCGATAACCGCCAACACGTGTCAAGGCGGCAATCCCGCCCCACAGCATCATAATGGCCGAGCCATTGCGATAGTCGGGGTGGATGCAGGAGCGTCCCACCTCTACCAGCGTGGGTCGTAGGGCATCCAGGGCACTGATATCAAACTCGGACTCTGAGTAATAGCCGCCCGCTTTGTGCGCATTTTCAGGAGTAAGCAAACGATAAGTGCCGACAACCCGGTTTTCTTCGGGTTCGGTAACCATAAAGTGCTCACACCAGGGGTCGAAGCGGTCAATGTCCAGACCATTGTGTTGGTCTGGAAAAACTGCATTCATTTCCTGGGTAAAAACCTGAAAACGCAAGCGCTGAAGGCCTTCGAGTTCTGCCTCGGTACGGGCCAGGCGCAGAGCCAGTCCCCCGACAGTATGGCCGGCCCACGCATTACCCCAATCTACTTCAGTACGTTCGCGCTCAAGATTTAGCATCGTGATGACTCCAAACACTTTCGTGCATCATGCACAAACAATGTTTCAGGTATTTGATAGCCACATTACTATTTCATTAAATCCACTGCAAGCAAGGTGTCAATGCCTGCTTGAGCTAGATCGGCTTGTTCTGCTTCTACCATCAGTCGAAGCTTAGGTTCGGTGCCAGATGCACGAATCAGCACCCGACCGCGCTCACCCAGCATTTGCTCCACCTCTTTGGTCGCCTGTTGCAAACCCGCATGGTTCTGCCAATCCTGGCCCACTAGCAAAGGTACGTTGACCATGATTTGCGGGTACATCTTCAAGCCGTTCATCAGTTCGGGCAAGCTCTTGCCGCTGTGACACAGCGCAGTCAGAACCTGCAAGGCGGCCACAATGCCGTCACCCGTACTGTGCCATTCCAGACACAGTAGATGGCCCGAGCTTTCGCCGCCAAATACCCATCCATTTTGCTGCATCAATTCCAGCACATAGCGGTCACCCACTTTGGCACGGGCAAACTGCACACCCAATTCCTGCATTTTCTTCTCGAAACCCAGGTTGGTCATGAGCGTACCGACCACGCCTTTAACAGGCTGAGTCTGCAGGCGATCAGCAACAATTAGATACAATAGTTCGTCGCCATTGTAGATACGACCCTGCGCATCCACCATTTGCAGGCGGTCTGCATCGCCGTCCAGCGCAATACCCAGATCCGCCCCGTGCTTGCGCACTTCCTCGGCCAGCTTCTCAGGGTAAGTTGCACCGACTTCCTGATTAATGTTGAAACCATCAGGCTGAACACCGACGGCAACCACTTCGGCACCCAGCTCGCGGAACACGTGGGGCGCGATGTTATAGGCGGCACCGTGCGCAGCATCCACAACGATCTTGAGCCCATTCAGATTCAAATCGTTGGGGAAGGCACTTTTACAAAATTCGATATAACGGCCAGCAGAGTCCGCCAGACGACGGGCGCGGCCCAAGGATTCGGACTTGACCCAACGCATAGGCTGGTCAATGGCTTGTTCAATTTTCAGCTCAATCTCGTCAGGCAGCTTGGTGCCCTGGGCGGAGAAGAACTTGATGCCGTTGTCGTAATACGGGTTGTGCGAGGCAGAAATAACAATACCGGCTGTTAAGCGCAAGGTACGCGTCAAGTAAGCCACCGCTGGCGTAGGCACGGGGCCAGCCAGCAAAACGTCGATCCCGGCAGCCGATAAGCCCGCTTCCAGCGCGGACTCCAACATGTAGCCAGAAATACGTGTGTCCTTGCCAATCACCACGGTGGGACGACCTGTACCTTCATACTGGGCAGCCAGAACCTGCCCGGCCGCATAACCCAAACGCAAGGCGAACTCAGGGTTAATGGTTGGGCCACCAACTTCACCACGGATACCATCGGTGCCGAAATACTTACGATCGCTCATTCAGAGACTCCACATTCAACCGCATTCCACACATCCAACGCTTCGCGCGTGGCGGCAACATCATGGACACGGACAATTTTTGCGCCCCGTGCCACACAGGCAAGGGCTGCCGTTAGACTGCCAATCAAACGCTCACTGGCGGGTTTTCCCGTGACATGGCCAATCATGGATTTGCGCGACAAGCCAATTAGCCAAGGGTAACCAGGCACTGCCGCCTGCTGCAAATCCCGTAGCAACTGATAATTATGTGCTGCTGTTTTACCGAAGCCAAAGCCGGGATCCAGCATGATACGCTCGGATTGAATGCCTGCGCTGACTATGGCGTCACATCGTTGTTGCAAAAAATGACGTACATCAACGACGACATCATCGTAATGCACCTGCTCTTGCATGGTACGAGGCTCACCTTGCATGTGCATGACGCACAGGCCGCAGTTAGAGTCTTTGACCGCTTCTATGGCACCGGGCATACGCAAAGCGTAGATGTCATTGATCATATCCGCACCGGCATCCAGGCAGGCACGCATCACATCAGGCTTGAAAGTATCGACCGACAAAGCCACCCCGCTATCGCGCAGGCCCTCGATTAAAGGGATGACACGATCCAGCTCTTGTTCCAGGGAAACGGGTTCGGCACCGGGGCGCGTGGATTCACCCCCAATATCCAGAATGTCTGCGCCTTCGGCGATTAATTGACGGGCGTGGTCCAGCGCCCGAGGCAAATCATTGTGTGTATTGCCATCATAAAAGGAGTCTGGGGTGACATTCACAATCCCCATAACCAAAGGGCGCTCCAGCCCAAACTGGAAGCGCCCACAAGACCACTCAGGGTAATTCATGAAATAGGCGTGGCCTATGTTAGTTAAACAACAGGGGTCGTTGCCGCGGCACCCTTGTCATCCGCTGGGCTAGGGCCAGCAGCGGGAGGCGTGGAGCCATCTGACGGTGTGTTGTCATGGCTGTTAGGCACATGAGGCGCCCGTGGTGGCAAACCCTTCATGATGTCGTCGATCTGGTCGGCATCAATGGTTTCCCACTCCAGCAACGCCTTGGCCATGGCTTCCATCTTGTCGCGATTGTCTTCGATGAGCTTGCGTGCAATGTCGTATTGCTCGTCGATGATCTTGCGAATCTCGGAATCCACTTTCTGCATCGTGGCCTCAGACACATGGGTCGTTTTGGTCACGCTGCGTCCAAGGAACACTTCGCCTTCGTTTTCTGCGTACACCACAGGACCCAGCGAATCAGTCATCCCGTAACGGGTAACGATGTCGCGAGCAATCTGCGTAGCACGTTCAAAGTCGTTCGATGCGCCGGTGGTCATTTGATTCATGAACACTTCTTCAGCGATACGACCACCGAACAGCACAGCGATCATGTTCAGCAGGCGCTCTTTATCCATGCTGTAGCGATCGCCTTCTGGCAATTGCATGGTGACACCCAAGGCACGACCACGCGGAATGATCGTGACTTTGTGAACCGGATCGGTTTTAGGCAACATGCATGCCACCAAAGCGTGACCGGCTTCGTGGTAGGCGGTGTTGCGACGCTCTTCCTCAGGCATGATCATGCTGCGACGCTCGGCGCCCATGATGATCTTGTCTTTGGCGCGCTCAAAGTCTTGCATATCCACGGTGCGACCATTACGGCGCGCAGCGAACAACGCAGCTTCGTTAACCAGGTTGGCCAGATCGGCACCGGAGAAACCAGGAGTACCACGAGCCAGCACCACGGCATCCACGTTGGGAGCCAAAGGCACTTTGCGCATGTGTACTTTCAAAATCTGCTCGCGACCGCGAATATCAGGCAAGCTGACAACCACTTGACGGTCAAAACGACCCGGACGCAGCAAAGCGGGATCCAGCACGTCAGGACGGTTGGTTGCAGCAATAACAAGGACGCCCTGGCCGGTTTCAAAACCGTCCATTTCGACCAGCAACTGATTCAGTGTCTGTTCGCGTTCGTCGTTACCGCCACCCAGGCCAGCACCACGCTGACGGCCTACGGCATCGATTTCGTCGATAAAGATAATGCAAGGCGATTGCTTCTTGGCGGTCTCGAACATGTCGCGAACACGAGAAGCACCCACACCCACAAACATTTCAACGAAGTCGGAACCGGAAATGCTGAAAAAAGGCACCTTGGCTTCGCCAGCAATTGCACGGGCCAGCAAAGTCTTACCAGTACCGGGCGAACCAACCATCAGGATACCGCGGGGAATTCGGCCACCCAGACGCTGAAAGCGAGTTGGGTCACGCAGGAAATCCACCAGCTCCTGAACGTCTTCCTTAGCTTCATCGCAACCGGCAACGTCGGCAAAGGTAACTGGGTTCGTGTTCTCGTCCAGCAAACGCGCACGCGATTTGCCGAAACTGAATGCCCCACCCTTGCCACCACCTTGCATCTGGCGCATGAAAAACACCCACACGCCGATTAGGAGCAGCATGGGGAACCAGGAGATGAACAGGCTAGTCAGGAAAGAAGGCTCTTCGCGGGCTTTGCCAGACACCTGCACTCCGGATTTCACCAGTTCAGGCACCATCCAAAGGTCGCCAGGCGAAGTCAGCGTGTAGCTGCGGCCAGAGTCCGGTGTGACATGCAGGGTATCGCCCTGAATATCCACCTTGCTGATGCGGCCGGAGCGGGCATCATTCATGAATTGCGTGTAAGTGACGCCATCAGTGGCTGGTGGCCGGCCGTCAAACTGCTTGAAAACAGTAAACAGCACCAGCGCAATAACCATCCAGATCGCGACTTTGGAAAACGAATTGTTCAAAGCCAATCTCCTGCGATTGCGATAACTTGCTCATTATGCTTACACATAGCTGAACAAGCGCCATACATAGTTCATTCTACCCGATTCAAAGACCGGCAAGTCATAAATTACCTGCCCTTTATCCCTCGGGCAACGAGAAAGGTCTCGGCGGATTTATCGCGCGAAGCCTTGGGTTTACGCTCGACGACTCTGACAAAATTCCGCTTGAAAGACTCCACGATCTGGGAAAACCCGCTTCCGTGGAAGGCTTTGACAATAAGCACACCATCATCGGTCAGATGCTGCAGGGCAAATTCCTGTGCCAGCTCGCATAAATGCTGGATACGCGCGGAATCGGCCAATGCCACACCCGACAAGTTGGGGGCCATATCGGAAATCACAAGGTCTACCTGCGCACCTTTTAAGGAATCTTGTAACTGTTCCATTACGGAGTCCTCGCGGAAGTCGCCCAACATGAACTCCACGCCCGCAACGGGTTCCATTTCCAGGATATCCAGTGCGATAATGCGACCATTGAGCACGCCGCCGGCCCCAACCATACGCTCACGTATCACTTGCGACCAGCTACCCGGCGTAGACCCTAGATCCACAACCACTTTCCCCGGAATCTGAATTTTCTCCAGTTCCAATATTTCACTGAGTTTGAAAGCCGCACGCGCGCGATACCCTTTTTGTTGCGCCAATTTGACGTAAGGGTCATTTATATGCTGCTGAACCCACTCTTTAGAGAATTTTTTCTTGGCCATTCCCGTACAATCTCTTTATGCCAAAACTCAACCTTACACCTCATGAGCGCAGCGACCTTCGTGCTGCTGCTCACGCTTTGCGCCCAGTTGTCCTGATTGGAGACAATGGCCTGACCGACGCGGTGATTAAAGAAATCACTGTCCATCTCCAGGCCCACCAGCTCATCAAGATTCGTGTGGCCGGTGATGACCGTCAGGCCCGTCTGACCATGTTAGAACAAATCTGCGATGCTCTGGATGCTGCCCCTATTCACCATCTGGGCAAAATCCTGACCATCTACAGACCCAATATTGAACGCCCCCCTGTTCTGGGAGCGCCTGAAAAACCAACCCGCGCCATCCGTAAGGCTTCGGAGCCCTACACGCCCAAAAAACTGGCCGCTTCCGGTGTCCAGCGTACCCGCAGTACAGAACGTGCTCGCCGTGCAGAAATGCAAGCAGAACGTAACAGCACCCAAGAGAAGAAAGCTTCGGCAGCGCCACGCGGCCTTCAGAAGTTCTCTGCGGTCAAACCTGCTGCTGCACCCCGTAGCAATACCAACCGCCCTGGCAGTGCCATGTCCTTGCGGGCTGGTGCCCGACGTGGACTCGGTGGTTCGGGCAAACGCTAAACGCCCGTAAATTATAAGGCCCCGGCACAATGTACAGGGGCCTTTCTTTTGCGCGCTTCAATCAACAGCAGGACATGCCTGCTGTTTGATGCGGCATCAAACGTAGTTGATCGTCAGGATTTCGTATTCACGAATACCGGCAGGTGCCTTGACCTCAACCACATCGCCTGCGCTTTTGCCAATCAAGGCACGAGCCACAGGGCTGGATATGGAGATCTTATTGGCACGGATGTCAGCCTCGACATCGCCAACGATCTGGTACGTCACGGTGGTGCCGGACTCCAGTTCCTCGATTTCTACCGTTGCGCCAAATACGATTCGGCCTTCGGCATCCAACGTAGCGGGTTCGATGATCTGGGCATTGGACAAGGTGCCTTCCAGTTCGCTGATCCGGCCTTCGATAAAGCCTTGGCGTTCGCGCGCGGCATCATATTCCGCATTCTCGGACAAATCGCCCTGTGCACGCGCTTCGGCGATGGCGTTAATCACATCCGGGCGTTCCACCGTCTTGAGGCGGTGTAATTCGACTTGCAAACGTTGTGCGCCCTGCGCAGTCAGTGGGATCGCAGACATAGTATTCCTGCTCAACAAGTAAAAGACGCTCCGTAGCGGGAGCGCCTGGAAAATAGGGGGATAACGATGATGGGGCAGCTATTCAAGCAGGCCGATTATGCTGGCTGAAGGTCCTGCTGACCCAACAGCGTACCGATAAACACACTGCTAAAGCCAAAACCTGCAGGCCGCCCCAATATGGCTTCTCTGACACAGAGAAATTCTGCGGCAGAAAAAAACCCCGCGAAGAACCGGGGTTGTGAGATCTATTGTCGGCAAACTGCCTGAAAATAGCAAGCCCCTAAAACCCCTGTACAAAAAAACAGAAATCTGTCAGGCAAGATGACAGTAGCAGGAGTATTAAGGAATGCTGGCGAGCCCTCTCGGGCCCAAACCAGCATTAATCAGCCTTGACGCAATTACGCCCGATTCTGACCACGACCTCGTAACAAGGCATACAGCAAAATCGCACCAAAGGTGGCGCAACCGATACCATCCAGGCGAACAACACCAAACTGCAAGGAGAAGTTACCTGCCCCCAGAATCAGGGTGACGGCAGCAACCAGCAGATTGCGGTTATCACTGAAATCCACCTGATTCACTACCCAGATACGGGCACCGGCAATAGCAATCAGACCAAACACCACAATGGACATTCCGCCCAGCACCGGACCGGGAATGGATTGGATGACAGCACCAAACTTGGGCGAGAAGCCCAGGAAGATGGCAATCACAGCCGCAAAGGCAAATACCAGGGTCGAATAAATACGGGTTGCCGCCATCACACCAATATTTTCTGCATAGGTTGTGACGCCGGTACCCCCTACCGAACCGGACAGCATGGTCGCCACACCGTCACCCACAAATGCACGACCCAGATAGCCATCCAGGTCCTGCCCCGTCATGGCGCTGACTGCCTTGATGTGACCCAGATTCTCGGCCACCAGAATAATGGCGACAGGGACAATGACCGTCATGGCGTGGGCCTGGAATACTGGAGCCGCAAACGTGGGCAAGCCCAACCAATCGGCAGCAGCAACCGGTGCAAAATTAATCGGCGTGCCGTAACCCATCAGGTTGGTGAACACCCAATACAGTACGCAAGCCAAGGCCAGACCGACCAAGATCAGCAGACGCTGGGCGACCCCACGGGTATAAACCGCAATACCGCCTACACACAGCACGGTCATCAAGGCCATCAGAGAGTCGAAAGTGCCACCCCCCATCGCGCCTTTAGCAGCAATAGGCGCCAGGTTCAAACCGATCACAGCCACAATCGAGCCTGTGACAACGGGAGGCATCCACTGGTTGATCAAACGCGCGGCACCGCCCTGGGTACGGGCATTAAAAACCCAGACCAGAATACCGATCAAGGTGTAGACCAGACCGCAGACAATAATGGCCCCCAAGGCCACACCGATATTGGGATTAGGGCCGCTGCCCACATAACCGGTTACCGCAATCACGCCGCCAATAAAGGCAAAACTGGAACCCAGGTAGCTGGGAACCCGACCGCCCACAAAGACAAAGAAAATCAGCGTCCCGATACCGGACATCAAGATGGCCAGATTAGGATCAAAGCCCATCAGCAAGGGAGCCAGAATAGTGGAGCCAAACATAGCCACCACATGCTGTGCACCCATCGCAATGTTTTGCGGCGTGGCCAGACATTCGTCGGGCTGCACAACCGCGCCAGGTTCGCTGCCGGAGACACGGCGCCAACGCGGAAAGTAAGACTGAGACATAGAGGGTTCCAGAAAAGGAATAAAGAAATACAGCAGAATTCGTTATACGGTCGCGCAGTACAGGCAAAAGGCACTGGCTGATTCGTTGAGGCATGATTTTAAACGTGAAAGACCCAACAAGGCACCTGAAAATAAGGCAGCACGCGGTAAACCCCAACATAGAGGAACGAGCCAGCTCCTTAAAACAGCCTTTTTGCTTCGAAGCACGCGCTATATGCGGTATATACCCCCTATATCTGCTTGGGCTTGACGCAGACCTTACAATAGACAGTCCGCCTGCCGCTGGCAGTCAGATCCCTTACCTGAATGATGGTTGCGAGCATGAGTACGTCTATTTGTCTGATCCGTCACGGTGAAACCGCCTGGAATGCCGTACGCCGCCTGCAAGGCTGGCAAGACATAGAGTTAAACCAGACAGGCCGGGAACAGGCTCGTGCTTTGCAAAGCTACTTGAGCTCCAGCGCCTTCCAAATGCCGGTAGATGCCGTGATCAGCAGCGACTTGCAACGTGCCTCGGAGACCGCCGCTATTGCTTGTAAGCACTGGGATATCGCTATCCAGCAACTCAAAGGGCTGCGCGAACGCGGTTTCGGGACGTTGGAAGGCCAAGCCTGGGATGCAGCAGGCCGTCACGGCCCTGACCAACCCGATGACACCGTGGACATAGACTATGCCGTTGAAGGCGGTGAATCACTACGCCAGTTCCAGACTCGTGTCCTGGAATGCTTTGAAACCCTGGCCCAAGAAAACCCAGGCAAGAACCTGCTGGTTTTTGCCCATGGCGGTGTGATTGATATGGTCTGGCGCAAGCTGAATCAACAGGCTCTAAATGCCAAGCGTGCCCATGCCATTCTGAATACCAGTCTTAATTTTTTTAGTATTGATGCTGCCTTGAAGTGGAACAGCACGCTATGGGGCCAGTTGCCACATCTAAACACCACGCTGGACGAGCAACGCTAAGCGCTCCAGGCAGCTAAAGCTATCAAGAGGCCACAGCAGGCAGACGCTCACTCACGACTTGCTTGAGCGTTAAGCTCTAGTAACGATCAAAAGCGGGGAAACCTCAGGAGTCTTTCTTCAAGCGAGGTTTGCGTGGTGCCCGACGAGCCAAGTGATCGTACAGCCAATTAGGCAAGAGACGCATCAAGCGAGACACAATCCCCATAGGCCAGGGGATCACCCGGTAAGAAGCGCCCCGCTCTATCGTTTTGCGAGCTTTGCGGGCAAAGTCCTCGACAGGCATCAGAAACGGCATGGAGTAAGGATTATGTGCCGTCATGGCCGTACGGATATAGCCGGGTGTAATCGTGACGACTGACACCCCATATAGCGACAACTCCAGGCGCAGGCTCTCGCAATAAGCGATGACCGCTGCCTTGGAACTGCTATACGCACCCGCACCCGGCAGACCACGGATACCTGCCACACTGGCAATACCAACCAAAGAGCCCTTGCCGGCTGTTTTCATAGTGGCAATAAAAGGCTCAAACGTAGCCACCATCGCCAGCAGATTGGTGTCGACAATGGCCTTGAAGACGGCGAAGTCTTCCGTTTCTTCAGTCAATGTGCCGGCGCTGATTCCCGCGCTGGCAATGACCACATCAATCTTTTGGCCGGTGAACTGTAAAAAGTCTTGGGCAGCCTGATGTAAGGCATCCCGGTCGCGTACGTCCGCGACATAGACTCGATGACTACCAGGCAAGCTGTCTGCCAAGGCTTGCAGCTCTTCCTGCCGTCGCCCTAGCAAAGCCAGGCAAGCACCTTGAGCGGCGTACTCTTGCGCCAGCGCTCTGCCCAAGCCGCTGCTGGCACCCGTAATGAAGACCGTTGGCGTGGCTTGCATGGCGGCTTACAGGAAGATCAAGGCAGCAATACCCAACACCAGAATCCACTTGAGGATGTAGTACAGGGTTTCGTTTTTTTTCTTGATCGCCTTGCCGAAACGGCGCACGGCATAAACCGTCCCGAAAATACGGTTGATTCCCCCTGTGCGGTCGCCTTCCTGGTTAGGGGCGGCTGCTGCACGTAGCAAAAAGCCACCCACTGCATGGTTAATGGCTTGGGCCCAGCGGTAACGCATGGGCCGCTCTACGTCGGCAAACAGAATAATTCGATTCTGATCAGTCTTGTTTTCGGCGTAGTGAATGAAGGTTTCATCAAACACCACGGCTTCGCCATCGCGCCAGTAGTAGGTCTGGCCGTCCACATCGATATAGCAATCCGGGCTATTGGGCGTCATCAAACCCATGTGAAAACGCAGCGAACCGGCATAGGGGTCGCGGTGACGCGGCAAACGGGCACCCGGCGGCAAGGACGTGAACATGGCCGCCTTGATCGAGGGAATATCCTTGAGCAAATTGGTGGTGACGGGGCACAGCTCACGCGCTGACGGGTGATCGGCGTCATACCATTTCAGGTAAAAACGTGTCCAGCCCGTTTTGAAGAAAGAGTTAAAGCCCGCGTCGTTGTACTTGTCCGAGGCTTTGATATGGCCTTCGCCAAACAGTTGCTCGGCCTCGGCGCGGATTTCATCGCAGTGTTCCAGCAGCTTGTTCAGCTCCGGGAAGTGTTTCAGATCCAGATACGGCTTGTTAGGCACTGCCGAAAAACCGTACATGAACACATTAAGAGGAGCCGTGAAGGTGGAATGGTCCAGCACTTGACGCGAAAAGCGGTGCCTGACTCGACCCCTGAAATGCACAACAATCGTGCACACAATGAATAAGGCAAGAATGAACCATTTCACGACATGATCTCCAAAGAAGAAAACTTCCACGCTATACAGACGGTCACCTGCATGCTGCCCTGATACGACGGCTTGGTCTTGTCTGACGCAAGAACAAAAAAAGGCGCACCGTTGAGGTGCGCCTTTCCGGCATGGTACGACTTAGTGTTTCGCGAGCAGAGCGTGCAGCTCTTGAACCGCGTAAACCTTCAAGCCATCGCCATGACGCAGATACTGCAGGCCTTGAACAGCGGCTACGGCACCAGCGATCGTGGTGTAGTAAGCCAGGTTGGCAGCCAGCGCATGTGTACGGATTGTACGCGAATCAACGATGGCGTTGCGACGCTCTTCAACCGTATTGATGACCAAGGAAACTTCGCCGTTCTTGATCATATCCACAATGTGCGGACGACCTTCGGTAACCTTGTTCACCACTTGCACAGCCAGACCAGCCTGTTCAATGGCGCTGGCGGTACCGCGAGTAGCCACAACCTTGAAGCCCAGCGAAATCAGGCCACGAGCCACTTCAACGGCTTGCGGTTTGTCCTGACCACGCACGCTGATGAAGGCCAGACCGCCCGTAGGCAGATTCACGCTGGCAGCCATCTGCGACTTCACGAACGCTTCGGCAAACGAAGTGCCCACGCCCATGACTTCACCCGTTGACTTCATTTCAGGTCCCAGAATGGTGTCTACACCAGGGAACTTCACGAAGGGGAACACGGCTTCTTTCACGCTGTAGTACGGCGGCGTGATTTCTTCGGTAATACCTTGTTCGGTCAAGGTTTGACCGGCCATGGCACGAGCAGCAATCTTGGCCAGTTGCAAACCTGTGGCCTTGGAAACAAAAGGCACAGTGCGCGAAGCACGTGGGTTCACTTCCAAGACGTATACATCGCCGTCCTGAATGGCGAACTGCACGTTCATCAAGCCCTTCACGTTCAAGGCTTTAGCCATGAGTGCGGTCTGGCGCTTGATTTCAGCTACGGTTTCGTCGCTGAGCGAGTAAGGAGGCAAGCTGCAAGCGGAGTCACCGGAGTGAACACCAGCCTGCTCGATGTGTTGCATTACACCCCCTACAAAGACGCGCTCGCCATCGGCCAGGCAGTCCACGTCCACTTCCGTGGCGTTGTTCAGGAAGTGATCCAGCAGCACAGGCGAGTCATTACTGACTTTGACCGCTTCGCGCATGTAGCGCTCCAGGTCTTGCTGTTCGTGCACGATTTCCATGGCGCGGCCACCCAGCACGTAGCTTGGGCGCACAACCAGGGGGTAACCGATTTCAGCAGCCAGGGAAATGGCTTCACCTTCGGTACGGGCAGTACGGTTTGGCGGCTGACGCAGACCCAGCTTGGTCAGCAGCTTCTGGAAGCGTTCACGGTCTTCGGCCACGTCAATGGACTCCGGGCTGGTACCAATGATAGGTACACCGTTGGCTTCCAGAGCACGCGCCAATTTCAAAGGAGTCTGGCCACCGTACTGAACAATGGTGCCAACTGGTTTTTCGATGTGAACGATTTCCAGCACGTCTTCCAGAGTCAGGGGCTCGAAGTACAGACGGTCAGAGGTGTCGTAATCGGTGGAAACGGTTTCGGGGTTGCAGTTGACCATGATGGTTTCGTAACCATCTTCGCGCAATGCCAGAGCAGCGTGTACGCAGCAGTAGTCAAACTCAATACCTTGACCAATACGGTTAGGACCACCACCCAGAACAATGATCTTCTTCTTGTCCGTAGGATTGGATTCACACTCTTCCTCGTAGGTCGAGTACATATAGGCCGTATCGGTGGAGAACTCAGCCGCGCAGGTGTCCACACGTTTGTAGACAGGACGCACGTTCAGCTGGTGACGCAGTTTGCGCACTTCCGATTCCACGGTGTCCAGCAAGAAAGCCAGACGGCGGTCGGAGAAACCACGGCGCTTCAGACCGAACAAGGTGTCGCGGTCCAGATCGGCCAGCGTCTTTTGTTCCAGAGCCAGTTCGATGTCCACGATCTCTTTGATCTGGGCCAGGAACCAAGGGTCGATTTTGGTCAGGTTATGAACTTCGTCCAAGGTCAGGCCTTGAGCGAAAGCATCGCCCACGTACCAGATACGCTCTGGACCTGGTTCGCCGAGTTCAACCTGCAGTTTTTCGCGGTCAGTGGTTTTCTGGTTCAGGCCGTCCACACCCACTTCCAGACCACGCAGGGCTTTCTGGAAGGATTCCTGGAAAGTGCGGCCAATGGCCATCACTTCACCCACGGACTTCATCTGGGTGGTCAGACGCGAGTCGGCCTGAGGGAATTTCTCGAAGGCGAAACGTGGCACTTTGGTGACCACGTAATCGATGGTGGGCTCGAACGAAGCGGGGGTAGCACCGCCGGTAATTTCGTTGCGCAGCTCGTCCAGGGTGTAACCCACAGCCAGACGTGCAGCGATCTTGGCGATAGGGAAACCCGTGGCTTTGGAAGCCAGCGCCGAGGAACGGGACACACGTGGGTTCATTTCGATAACGATCATGCGGCCGTTATCAGGATTCACGGCGAACTGAACGTTCGAGCCGCCGGTATCCACACCGATTTCACGCAATACGGCGATCGATGCATTACGCATGATCTGGTATTCACGGTCGGTCAGGGTTTGGGCAGGAGCCACGGTGATGGAGTCACCGGTGTGCACACCCATGGGGTCCAGGTTTTCAATGGAGCAAACAATGATGCAGTTGTCGGCGCGGTCGCGCACAACTTCCATTTCAAACTCTTTCCAGCCCAGCAGCGACTCTTCAATCAGCAGTTCTTTGGTTGGCGATGCTTCCAGACCACGACGGCAGATCGTTTCAAATTCTTCCGGGTTGTAGGCGATACCACCGCCTGTACCACCCAGCGTGAAGCTGGGGCGGATAACCACGGGGAAGCCGGCGGTACCGATATCGGCCGCAATGCTCTTTTGAACAGCCCAGGCTTCGTCCATGGTGTGAGCCACACCCGACTTGGCCGACTCCAGACCGATAGAGGTCATGGCGTCCTTGAACTTGAGGCGGTCTTCGGCCTTTTCAATGGCAGCAGCATTGGCACCGATCAGTTCGACACCGTACTTTTCCAGCACGCCATGCTTGGCCAGATCCAGCGCGCAGTTCAGCGCGGTTTGGCCACCCATGGTGGGCAAGAGCGCATCGGGACGCTCTTTTTCGATAATTTTCTCGACCGCTTGCCAGGTAATGGGCTCGATGTAGGTGACATCGGCCGTATCCGGGTCCGTCATGATGGTGGCCGGGTTGCTGTTAACCAGCACGGTCCGGTAACCCTCGGCCTTCAGGGCCTTACACGCCTGGGCTCCCGAGTAGTCGAATTCGCAAGCCTGACCAATGATGATCGGGCCTGCGCCAATGATGAGAATGCTTTTTAGGTCTGAACGCTTTGGCATAGTGCGATTTACTTATTGGCCTGGTGAGCAGCCATCAGGCTGATGAATTTGTCGAACAGCGAGGCAATATCGCGCGGGCCGGGTGTGGCTTCCGGGTGACCCTGGAAACAAAACGCGGGGCGATCGGTCAACTCGAAGCCTTGCAGGCTCTGATCGAACAAAGAAATGTGCGTAACCTTGGCATTGGCTGGCAGAGTTGTGGCATCCACCGCAAAGCCATGGTTCTGGCTGGTAATGAATACACGACCGCTGGCCAATTCTTGCACAGGGTGGTTGGCACCGTGATGGCCATTCTTCATTTTCAAGGTCTTGGCACCAACGGCCAGACCCAGAATCTGATGACCCAGGCAAATACCAAACAAAGGCAACTTGCGTTCCAGCAAGCCCTTGCAGGCTTCGATGGCGTAATCACAAGGCTCTGGATCGCCAGGGCCATTGGACAGGAACACACCATCTGGCTCGTAAGCCAGCACTTCAGCCAATGGAGTCTGCGCAGGCACCACAGTGACTTTACAGCCACGGTCTGCCATCAAACGCAGGATATTGGCTTTTACGCCAAAGTCGTAGGCCACCACGTGGAAAAGGTCTGTTGCAGGCTTGGCAAAGCCTTGACCCAATTCCCAGGAACCTTCGGACCAGTCGTAGGATTTGTCGGTGGTGACCACTTTGGCCAGATCCTGACCTTGCAGGCCAGGGAAAGAACGAGCCAGTTCCAACGCACGCTCAGCATCGTCGCCCACGAAAATGCAGGCGCCCATGGAGCCTTTTTCGCGCAGGATGCGGGTCAGTTTGCGGGTATCGATACCCGAGATCGCCACAACGCCCTGAGCTTTCAGGTAGTCAGGCAAAGACTGGGTGGAGCGGAAGTTGGACAGGCGAGCAGGACAGTCGCGAATGACAAGCCCGGCAGCATGGGCTTTGGTGGATTCGGAGTCCTCTGGATTGACACCGGTATTACCGATGTGCGGATAGGTAAGCGTAACAATTTGACCGCTGTAGCTTGGGTCTGTCAGGATTTCCTGATAGCCCGTCATGGCTGTATTGAAAACGATCTCAGCAACACAGTGCCCCTCGGCACCGATTGATACCCCTTTGAATAGGGTTCCATCCGCCAGGGCTAGGATAGCACTAGTGATAGTGCGGGACTCCTCAGGAAATAAAGACGGCAGCACGTTAAAAACCCCGGTTCTGAAATTGATATTAAACCTTCTGATTATATGCTCAAACGATGATTTTCCGGTAGTTTATCGGTAATAACACTGAAACGAGGCACTAAAACTTGGAAAATCGACTACAGTAATTGATTGGTTTGATGGCTTTGCGATGGACTAGTAACAGACATGACTACTCAGCTTGACTCCCTGCGCCAGTGCACAACCGTAGTGGCCGACACCGGCGATTTTGAGGCGATGCGCGCCTATCGCCCGACCGATGCAACAACCAATCCTTCCCTGATTTTGAAAGCTGTCCAGCAGGCGGCCTATCGCCCTTTGCTTGATCGCGTCATTACCGATCATCCGGGGGCCAGCCTGGCTGAAACCAGCGATCTGCTGCTGGTGGCCTTTGGGCGGCAAATTCTGGAGATTGTGCCAGGCCGTGTTTCTACCGAAGTCGATGCCCGCCTGTCCTTCGACAGCTTGGCCAGCGTTGAGCGTGCCCGCCACATCATCCAGCACTACGAAAATGCCGGTATTGGGCGCGAGCGCGTACTGATCAAATTGGCCAGCACTTGGGAAGGCATCCAGGCGGCCCGTACCCTGCAGGCCGAAGGCATTAACTGCAACCTGACTCTCTTGTTTTGCCTGCCGCAAGCCATTGCCTGCGCCCAGGCCAAAGTCACCCTGATCTCCCCCTTTGTAGGCCGCATCTACGACTGGTTCAAGAAAGCAGCAGGAACAGAGTGGGACGAAAGCGCCAATCAAGGCGAGAACGATCCGGGCGTCCGTTCGGTACGCAGCATTTACGAATACTACAAAACCTATGACATCCCCACGGAAATCATGGGCGCCAGCTTCCGTAACATCGGCCAAATCAAGGCCCTGGCCGGTTGCGACCTGCTGACTATCAGCCCTGAACTGCTGGGCCAGCTGGATGCTGCTCACGGTGAAGTCCCGGCAGTTCTGGATGTTGCCAGCGCTAAAGCCGTCGCCCCCGAATGGCGTGCCAGCAATGAAATCACCTTCCGCACCGACCTGAACCAGGATGCCATGGCCACAGAAAAGCTGGCCGAAGGTATTCGTCAGTTCACAGCGGACGCCATCAAGCTGGATACATTGATTCAACAGGCGCGTCAGCAGGCTTGAACCTACGCTTGGCTATAAAAAAGACTTTGCGCCATGCCAAGCCCCACGATCAAACTTCTTATTGATCAACAAGACAGCACTCAGCCCGGTATTGCACCGGGCTGATTTTCTTTGAGCCTTCCTTGTTAAGACCCTGATCAGATTTTATTCAGATCAATACGCACCACACTTTCCCTGGCGCTGACTTTATGGTCAGGGGTGAAAGGAGCTTTCACCGTAACGTACAACTGATCATCCGGGCCCAACAAAAGGCTGTTGGGATGAGCAGGCAAGCTGTATTGCGCCTTTTTCACATAGCTGCCCGCATCCAGCACGGATACTTTGCCCTGTTGACGGTGTGACACATACAGTTCGTCACGCTTGGGGTTATAGACAATATCCAGAGCGTCCCCTACGTCTAACTGTTCCAGCAGTTTGCCAGTGCCAGCATCCAGCACATAGACCGTTTTCTGATACTGGTTTTCAGTGGCGTACAAACGATTGCGCTTCTGATCCAGGGCGAAGTTCAGCAAGATGGCCGGCTTGTCCCCGGCAGGTTTCCAGCGCTGCTCTATCTGGCTCTTATCCGTATCGATGACCAGCACTTCGCCATTCCCATTGCCCGCATACATACGACGATGATCGGTGTCCAGCAACAAACCAGTCACCCATTTGCCCGCATTTTCAATGGTGTTGAGCACTTCCATGCTGCTCTCGTCCAGCACCCAGATCACCGCCGGATTGCCCACGCCCCCTACATAAAGACGCTTATGGGCTTCATCCAGCTTGACAGTACGTGGCCCCACCTTGAAACCATCCGTCCCCATATTGCTGAAAGCCGTACGTTTCAGGCTGCCCTTTTCACCCAGCTCCACGCGCGCAGCCGCCGGGTTCAGGCTATTAGTCATGAACAGCACATTCCCCTCTGTGTTGCTGCTCAAGCCAAAATTGCTTTCATCGGTGTGAATCACACCCAGCACATCCAGAGTCTGCGGGTCCAGCTTGTAAAGTGCCCCACCCCGCACACCATCGATCATTTCTGCCGAGGCTACATAAAGAGCCTTTTCAGACGCGCTGTAAGCCATCTGATAAATCCCGTAAGCCAGTTCCTTACGCAAGGCACCATCAGCCGTAATCGAGCTGCGCTGCGCCAATTCGGGGCTCAAAGACTGCACCTGAGTGGACTGCGCATGCGCAGTCACGCTCAACAAGGCCGCCGACAGAACGGACACCAAAAAACATCGTTTCAACATTTTGTTCTTCCCTTCCATGTCCTGGCCGGGCTTAGCAGCACTCCAAGCCGCCGCAAAACCCTGCCTGACGTTAGAAATCAGCGAATCAGAAATTCATGGAGGCCGACAACATGAACGTGCGCCCTGCCCCGTTAGTGGCAAAGTTGCTGGAAGCCAGCCAGTAACGCTTGTCGGTCAGATTTTCAATATTGGCCCGGAACACCACATCCCTACCGGCAATATCGGTGTAGTAACGCGCACCCACGTCAAAGCGGGTCATGGCGGGCAGCGTCAAGGTATTGGTATTGTTCAGATACTGGGACGAGGTGTGAATCACACGGCCATTCAGGCTCAGTCCTTGTACCCAAGGCGTATCCCAATCCAGACCCAGGTTATAGGTGCTGGCAGGGACACCCGGAGCCCGGTTGCCTTCGTTCACACCGTTCTGGGTTTTGGTGAGCTTGCCTTGAGTAAAAGCGGCGCTGGCCATCATGCGTAGGCCTGGCACCAACTCGCCGTATGCACTCAGCTCCAGACCACGATTACGCTGTTCGCCAAAATAGCCATAGACATTGTTGCCATCCTCTTGCCCTGCAGGGCGGGCAATTTGCCACAAGGAGGCCGACGTCATGATGCCGCCCCAATCCACTTTCACACCCGCCTCATACTGACGAGACTTGAAGGGCTTGAGGATTTCACCCCGATTAGCATAGGTATTCCCAACGATGGAACCTCGAGTCAAACCTTCTGTGAAGTTGGCAAAGACAGACACATTATCCATAGGCTTGATCACGATCCCGGCCAGAGGCGAGATGGCATTTGCCTTGTAACTGGAGGTCTTCACACCAGTCGTCGTGTTGAAACTGGACACATCCACGGTTTGACGGCGAGCGCCCACGGTGAGCAGCACCCGGTCATTCGCAAAGGACAAGGTATCGGCAAGCGCAAAGCTCAATAGCCCGGTGCTGGAGGCCTTTTGCGAATCCAGCCGCTCAGCTGGCCCCGCCGGAATGGGGGCTGGATTGTAGATATTGGAATCCACAACTTCTGTACCGGGGCTATAGGCATTACCCAGTTCCTGATCCATATAGCTCACACCCAGCGCCAGCTTGTGCGCAAGCGCCCCGGTATCGAACTCCACACTCAAACCTGCATCACTGCTGAGCGTTTTAGAGTAGGAGTCATAGAAGGTAGAGATCACACTGAAATTGCCATCTGCATCGACCGACTGGCGTGTATTCGGATCGCCCGGTTTCACGTTAACAGGGAAAATCTGGCGGTTCTTACCGTGGCGATAGCCCACCCCGATATGTCCAGTAACCGAATCTGTGAAGTCATACTCCAGGCGGGACATGATGGTGTTATCGCGCTGGGTAAGGCGGGTGCCAGGATAAAAGTTGGTCCGGCCATCGGGGGGCGCTGGCAGCTCTGTCAAATTACTTTGAAAACCAATCTGTGAACGGATGTTCTCCAATGTGTCTTCCTGGTGAATCACATCGGCCGACCAACGTAAACGGCTACCTCGATAATCCACACCCAAAGCGGCCATACCCAGGTCTTGCTTGCCATCACGGGAAGTGGCCTCGCCACCGCGCTTCACACCATTAAAGCGCACACCCCATTCCTTGTTCTCGCCAAAACGGCGCCCCATATCCAGCTGAGCCGTCACGTTGGCCTGGCTGACATAGCTTGCCGTCACACGAGTCAGCGGCTCATCCTCGGCCCGCTTGGTAACCAGATTGATCGCCCCGCCAATACTGCCTCCGGGCGGGATGCCGCGCATCAGAGTGCCGGGGCCTTTCAGAACCTCCACACGCTCCAGAATCTGCACGGGCACACGGCTGGAAGACACCAGGCTGTACAAACCATTCACGCTGACATCGCCACTGCCCACCGCAAAACCGCGAATCACAAAATCCTCACCAAAACCGCCGGTAGAGGTCGTCGTGCGTACAGCCGCATCATTCACCACCACATCTGCCAGAGTTCTGGCCTGCTGATCATAGAGCAACTCGGAGGTGTAGTTGGTAGTGCTAAATGGGTTGTCCATCACGTCAACCGAACCCAGCAAACCCAAGCTGCCGCCTGTCGCCACTTGCCCGCCCGCATAAGCCGGTGACAAATCGCCCAGAATGCCCCCTTTGACTGTAATCGTGGACAGCTCGGCGACTGAGGCAGCCGGGTCCTGGCCCAGACTGATGGTGTTGCCGTTACGCTTGTAGATAATGCCTGTGCCCGCCAGCAATTGCTGCAAGGCCTGCTCAGGTGAATAGCTGCCCGACAAGGCCGGGGCCTGATGGCCATCCACCAGTTCCTGAGCAAAGAAGATCTGCACCGATGCCTGTTGCCCCAGCTGCAATAAGGATTTGCTTAATGCTTGTACAGGCAGGTTGATCGAGGTGGGGGTGGCTTGCTGCGCACGCAGCTCCAGAGGCAAAGCACTGGCCACGCAAGCCAGGCTAATCGCCAGAATCGTCAAGCGCGTATTAATCGTGGGCTTTTTGCACCACGCAAAAGAGGTCGATGTATTCACAGTCTGGCTTATGTCCAAAGAGTAGCAGGACGTGCATGGCACGCTCCTGACACAAGGTTATGGGCACTGCTGTCGGCGACAAAAACAGCACCCCTTACTCTATCGACGAACCAGCTTGAAAACACCGGAACAAAAATGAGAACTATTTTTGATAAACAAAAAAGAAAGCTGGCGGCTTCCTTTTCAAGCTAGGGTGTTATTCGCTTATCCGCAGCTGCCCGTTAGGCAGAGTCTGGATTTTTACCGGCACCAGATCCGGCAAGGTTTGAATCAAAGCCAGCGGCTCGTTCACACTGAACACACCCGCAACCTTGTATGTTTCAAAGCGCGGGGCATCAAACACGGCCGCTTGTGGCAAATAACGGTTGATCTGTGTCACAGCCTGAGCCAAAGGCGTGTTCTCAAATACAATCAGGCCGCTACGCCAGGCCAAGGCCGTATTCAAATCCGCTTTCCGTATTTGTCCCAAGGGCGCATCCGCCGCGCTGTACACAGATTGCCCGCGCTCCAGCAAGCGAGTATCCCGATCCCACCAGGCCCCCTGCTGCACTTTGACCGAACCGGACTCTACGGTCACCTGCAACTGCTGCTGTTCATGCAAGACATTGAATCGAGTGCCCGTTACCACCACTTTGCTTGACCCCGCATGCACGACAAAAGGACGTGAACGATCGGGTTGCACATCAAAAAACACCTCACCCGCATACAGATCAACTACACGCTCGTTTTCATAAAAACGAATCTGTGCCCGCGTACCCGTATTAGCCGTCAACGTTGAACCATCAGGCAAAGACAACTCCTGATGCAGCCCACGTGCAGTCGTTAAGCTTGTCTGGTAGGAAGGATCGGTATTCAGACCCGCTCGCAGGCCCACGACAGCAAGCAGGCCTGTCGCACACACACCAGCCGCCATGCCCCAGGCAAAACGGCGACGGGGCTTATTAACGGGCATAGCAGCCCGCGAAGCGTGCAACGCCGCCCGCAACTCGGACTCAGGAATCTGCAAAGTCGCCTGCCAAATCGCCTCCAGATGGCGATAGCAGCGTTCATGCTCCAGATTGGAGTCTCGCCATTGCTCAAACGCGCGCCAATCATCAGGCTTGGCATCACCCGAGCGTAGATAGGAAAACCAGGCTGCGGCCTGATCCTGTGCGGTGACTGCGTTCAGGACATCAGGGGGCATACTTCTGTAACCTTGTACTCAAATGTCGCAGCGCTTTATTCATATGCTTTTCTACCATGGCGCGGGAGATGCCCAGGGCACTGGCAATCTCGGCATGGGAGCTGCCTTCCAGGCGCTGGTAAATATACACCTGCCTGCAAATATCAGGCAGTTCGTCCAGAACCACCATCAGATCATTGACCATTTGACTGGAATACACCTGGGACTCGGGGCCCAGAACCACCGGGTGCTCGGATTCATGTAGCTCGTGTAAGGGCACCATGGGGAGTTTTTCCTCCCGCCTGTGCCGGTCAATCAAACCGTTGGAGGTACTACGTTGCAAATAGGCAGCCGGATTATCGGCAGAGACTGAGCCGTTTTCCAGTATGCGCAGCACGGCGTCATGCATGGCATCTTCCACATCATGATCGATCTGGGATCGACGCCGCCATGCCCCCAGCAGCTCGCTGTAGTGAGCAAGCCAGGTTTTGCGGAAGGCACGACGGTCGGACATGAAAGCAGGAGCCTGTGAACAGATGAGAGGGATGATAATAACAACAATTCTCATTTCCAAACACATGAACGCTAGCTGCTTGCTCCTTCAGCATCGTATTCACGGCGTCACACTCTTTGGGTTCAGCACATATGCGTTCTTTCAGCGCTCACACAGCAAGCTGAGCTGCGGACAGTTCAAGCTGTAGTTATCCCAGAAGCCTGGCGGGTAGGCGTCCAGCGCCTGCTTGGTGATAAGCGGAGCTTGCCAGCGAAGAAAGCGAAAACCTGCTTTTTTCAGAGCAGCCTCGTAGTGCTGCTTGCCCCAGCTACCGGGCTGCAGAAATAAAAAAAACGGCTCCTACAAGAGGAGCCGTTTTTTCAGAGCTAAAGCCAGACCAGATTATGGCCTGATGAAGCTGCTCATCAGAGCTTTTGTGTTTCGCCGCCTTTAGGACGCCAGGACAGCATGCGTTCTTCAAACACACTGACCAAACCATCCAGGATCAAGGCGAACACGGTCAGCACCACAATACCCGCGAATACGGTATTTACATCCAGTGTGCCTTCGGCCTGCAGGATCAAATAGCCGACTCCGCTGGCCGAGCCCAGGTACTCCCCCACCACAGCCCCCACAAAGGCCAAACCGACCGATGTGTGCAAGCTGGAGAACACCCAGCTGGTGGCCGAAGGAATGTAGACGTAACGCAGCAACTGACGACGGCTGGCGCCCAGCATGCGGGCATTGTCCAGCAGTGTGGAGCTGACTTCACGCACACCTTGGTACACGTTGAAGAACACGATGAAAAACACCAGCGTCACCGCCAGTGCGACCTTGGACCAGATGCCCAGGCCAAACCACATGCCGAAAATAGGCGCCAAAATAACGCGCGGCATGGAATTGGCAGCAGTCAAGTACGGGTCCAGCAAGGCCGCCGCACGTGGCGAGAGTCCTAGCCACAGGCCGCAAGCCAGACCAGCCAGTGTGCCGATGACAAAGGCCAGCAGGGTTTCGCTTAAGGTCACCCCCAGGTGCAGGTAAATATCACCATTGGTGACGAACCAGGCCCAGATCACCTTGACCACTTCCAGCGGCTGGCCAAAGAAAAAAGCCGCTTTAGGGTCCAGTGTCAGGAAATGCCAGGACAGCAAAAGGACAATGAGCAGCGAGATTTGCCAGCCTCGCAGGGCCAGACGGGAACGAGTAAGAGATTTAGACATATCAGGCCCGCTTTTGCTGGGCATAGCCCTTCAAGACTTCGTCACGCAGGACGGCCCAGATTGCCGCATGCAATTCGACAAAACGGGGGTCATTACGCACCTCGGCCACGTCGCGAGGACGCGGAAGATCAACATGGAACTCACCAATAGGGTGTGTGCCCGGCCCGGCGGACAGCACCACTACACGATCGCTCATGGCAATGGCTTCGTCCAGGTCGTGAGTGATGAACAGCACCGCTTTACGCTGCGCCATCCAGATCTCCAGCACTTCGTTTTCCATCAATTGACGGGTCTGAATATCCAGCGCCGAAAAGGGCTCGTCCATCAGGATGATATCCGGGTCCCGGATCAGGGTCTGGGCCAGCATGACGCGTTTGCGCATGCCACCAGACATCTGATGCGGGTAACGATCCCCAAAGCCACCCAGACCCACTCGCTTGAGCCAGTCCTGGGCACGGGCACGGGCTTCGTCCTGCGGGACACCGGCAAACTCCAGGCCAGCCATCACGTTGGACTCGGCACTGCGCCAGGGCAACAAGGCTTCGCCCTGGAACATATAGCCTGCGCGTTCATTCACACCCTGCAAGGGCTGACCAAACACTCGCACTTCGCCTGCGGAAGGGGCCAGCAAGCCAGCCCCTACGTTCAGAAGCGTCGACTTGCCGCAGCCCGTAGGCCCTACAACAGAAACAAACTCGCCTGGAGCAATGCTCAGGCTGGCGTCACGAACCGCTGTGTACGTACCCTTGCCATCACGTGATGCAAATACACAGCTGATGTTATCTAAGGAAAGTGCTGCCTCAGACATTGGGGTACTTCTTGTTGGCATTGTCGACAAATTCATTGGTAAAGATTTTGCTGATATCGATCTTGGATGCGTCCAGATTTGGCACAAAGGCAACCAGCGCGTTCAAAGCAGTAGCGGGGCCATCAGCATCGACTCGACCATCGGGCGAGAGCGCTTCTTTATTGGCGTCCAGACATTGCTTATAGAGCTCTACATCACCCAGCAAGTAGGTGGCTGGTACGGTCTTAGCAATGGTTTCAGCATCGTTGGCCTGAATCCATTTGTCGGCACGCACAATGGCGTTGGCCAGGGCCTGAGCCGTATTGGGATTCTTAGTGATGAATTCTTCGGACGCGTACAAACATGCCGAGGGCATATTGCCCCCAAAAATGGTCTTGGTATCGGCCACCGTACGAGTGTCGGCAATAATGCGCACTTCGTTTTCTTTGAGCAAGGTGCCGATAACCGGGTCCAGATTGGCCATGGCATCGATCTGGCCGGTACGCATGGCGGTCACAGCACCGGCGCCCGCGCCAACACCAATAAAAGCTACGTCCGACGGTTTCAGACCGTTTTGTTCCAGATAGAAATTGACCATCATATTGGTCGAGGAGCCCGGTGCTGTCACACCGATTTTCTTGCCTTTCAAATCGGCTGGCGACTTATAGTCAGGCATCGTTTTATTGGACACAGCCAAAACGATGGCCGGTGCACGCCCCTGCTGCACAAAGGCGCGGTACATCTGCCCTTTAGCCTGCAAGTTGATGGTGTGTTCAAAGGCACCCGAGACGACATCGGCGCTACCGCCTACAACGGCTTGCAGGGCTTTGGAGCCACCGGCAAAGTCCGCGACTTTGACTTTGAGACCTTCGTCTTCAAAGTAGCCATTAATTTCGGCAATGGACAAAGGCAGGTAGTAGATCAGCGCTTTGCCACCGACGGCAATCGTGATGCTCTTTTTTTCTATTTCCTGCGCACGGCCCAGCGATGGCAATGACAGCGCTAGTCCGGATGCTCCAACCAGCTTGAGTGCATGACGACGAGTCAGTTTCATGGCAATCCCCTTCTTGTTGTTGGTCATTAACTATTTAGGTTTGATACTTATACTAAAAACAAAGAGGGGCTAGCCCCCTTGTCCGCTACGCGGTCAAACCTGTTTAGGTGGCGCGACGCTCCATTAAAGCCCAGGCAATGGTACTGGGGTCGACATACTCCAGTTCGCTCCCCGCTGGCACACCGCGCGCCAGACGAGTCACTTTCAAACCTTGGCTGCTGAGCATCTCCGCCAGATGATGGGCGGTGGTTTCGCCCTCTGCGGTGAAATTGGTCGCTAGTATCACTTCCTGCACTTGGCCATCACCGGCTCGCTCTAGCAAGCGGTCAAATTGCAAGGCATCGGGGCCTATGCCTTCCAGCGGCGTCAAACGCCCCATCAGCACATAGTAAAGACCTCGGTAGCCATGCGTAGCCTCGATCATGTTTTGATCGGCAGGCGTCTCCACCACACACAACAACGCCGGATCACGGCGGGGATTGGCACAGGTTTCACAGATAGTTTGAACCGTGAAACCATTGCAGCGCTGACAGTGCTGCAATGCCGTAGTGGCATGTTCAAGAGCGCGGCTCAATTGGTCGGCGCCTACCAAATCGTGTTGCAACAAGTGGTAGGCCATGCGGCGAGCGCTACGCTCGCCCACACCGGGTAGCCGACGCAGAGCCTGGATCAGAGCCCGAAGCGGTTCGGGCTCAGCGATCTGCGGTTCGTTCATTAGAACGGCAGCTTCATACCGGGTGGCAGTGGCAGGCCAGCGGTTACACCCGCCATTTTTTCCTGCGAGGTTGCCTCGGCTTTGCGCTGTGCATCGTTAAAGGCAGCAGCAATCAAATCTTCCAGCATCTCTTTTTCGTCTTCCAGCAAGCTGGGGTCGATCGAGACGCGGCGCACATCGTGGCGGCAGTTCATGATGACCTTGACCAGACCACCACCGGAAACGCCTTCGACCTCGATATCGGCCAAGGCTTCCTGCGCCTTTTTCATGTTTTCCTGCATTTGCTGCGCCTGACGCATCAAGCCGGCAATTTGACCTTTCATCATGGTTTGGTTTTCCTGATTGATTTAAATTGACAAGGGGCCATTTCAGGCGGCCCGAACCAAAGGAGTCGCCTTGACTGATCCGGCTTTGACGCGGGCATCAAAATCCTGGATCAGGCTCAAGACAAAGGGATCCTGAGTGACTTGCTCTTCAGCCTGCCGCTGGCGTTCAGCCAATTTAGCCTGCTCCACAGCATGAGCCGTTGCGTCGCCCGTATCCCCGTATTCGATCAACAACTGAATGGACTGGGCAAAGTATTCCGACAAAACGGTGCGCAAACGCGCTTTACCCTGACTGCCTTCCGTGGCCTTGATTTTGGCACGTAGATGAATTTCCTGCCCTTTCACGCCCAGCCATTCGCTTTGGCGAGCCAGTTCTGCCGCCCAGCCACTCAATGGCAAGCTGGTCGCCACATCGGGCCAGGTCTCTGGTTTCATCCCGCCCAGGCGCACAACACGCGGGCTATCCGAGCCGCTCTGAGGTACAGGCAAGCCCAGATCGGTGTCTGGCATCACACGATCAGACATGGACACCGAAGGCACATCGCCCTCTTCTTCAGCAAGCGCTGCGTCCATATCCAGAGGTTGGTAGTTCTCGAACTCTTCGTCCATGCCCTCGGACAACCAGGCAGGCTCTTCCGGGCCATCCTGAATGGGTGCCGCCGCCGGAGCTTCCTCGGCGACAGGCTCTACACGTGTAGCAACTTGGGCTTGCGAGGACATTAAAGGCTGTGCGGCGCTTTTACCTTGGGCCTTGGCAGATTCGGCAGCAGGATCTGCTGCCGCTGGTGGAGATTCTGCTGCTGTCTGGACTTCTGCTACATCGACGGCTGGACTTTCAGCCACCGGAGCGACAGGTGCCTCTTGAGGCTGACTGGCTACTGGACTGGATTCAGCAAGGCTATCACTGGCCTGTACCCCTGTAGGCTCGGGCGTGTCTTCCCAGGCCGGAACAAAGTCATCAATAGGAGCATTCTCTGCCGCTGGGGCTGTCGTTTGGGTTGGATTCGCGTTTGCAGGGCTGTACGCGACGGTCTGAGGCTCGGCCTGCTGGCCTACTGCCGCCTGCTGTTCGGCGGCTGCCTGTGCTTCTACAGGAGCGTCAAGCGGGGCTGGCTCTGAGACCGGAGTAGCTGCTGGAGACGCCGATGCGTCAAGTGCGCTGGCTGATACAGCGGCAGGAGCCACAACAGTCTCGGGTGAAGCGGTAACAGATACGGTGCTGGAAGCGGCAACGGCCGCATCAGAAGACCCATTTGAACCAGCTTGCGGTGGCACTGGCTGAGCCGGTACAGGCTCGGGCAACAGAGCCAACATACGCAAGCAGGCCATCACAAAGCCGGCGTACTCATCAGGGGCTAAAGACAGTTCCTGACGGCTATGCACCGCGACCGAATAAAACAACTGCACATGATCGGGCGACAGCGTGGGTGCCAACTGGCGCACAGCAGCCGACAAAGGATCATCATCCGTGATCGTGCCGGGAATACGTTGTTCGATAGCGATGCGAGACAGCAAGGTGGCCAGATCAGCCAGAGCGCCCGAATAGGACAGGCCACGCAGTGCCAAATCATCGGCCACGCTGATGATGGCTTGTGCATCGTAAGCGACCAGCGCTTGCAACAATTGCGCCAAATGGCGTTGATCGATCGTGCCCAACATGGCTTGCACAGCCTGAGCGCTAAGATCGCCAGCGCTATAAGCAATGGCCTGATCGCTAAGCGACAAGGCATCGCGCATGGAGCCATCCGCTGCCTGCGCCAATAGACGCAAGGCCGGGACTTCAAACTTCATTTCTTCCTGCGTCAGAATTTCTTGCAGGTGGCCCACGATAGAGGGCACCGTCATCTGCTTCAAATTGAATTGCAGACAGCGCGACAAGACCGTGACCGGAATTTTTTGTGGGTCAGTGGTGGCCAGAATGAATTTGACGTGCGCTGGGGGTTCTTCCAGCGTCTTAAGCATCGCGTTAAAGGCGTGCCCGGTCAGCATGTGAACTTCGTCAATCATGTAGACCTTGTAGCGGCCCGAGCTGGGGGCATACACCGCCTGCTCCAGCAACTGGGTCATTTCCTCTACACCACGATTGGAGGCCGCATCCAACTCGACATAGTCAATAAAGCGGCCAGCATCAATTTCAGTACAAGACCGGCAAACGCCGCAGGGCTTGGAAGTGATACCTGTTTCACAGTTCAGCGACTTGGCCAGAATACGCGACAAGGTGGTCTTACCCACGCCGCGTGTGCCCGTAAACAGCCAGGCATGATGCAGTCGCTGGGTATCCAGGGCATGCGTCAGTGCGCGCACCACGTGGTCCTGACCAACCAGGGTGTCAAAGGAGCGAGGGCGCCACTTGCGGGCCAGAACGAGATAGGTCATGCGAATTCCGGACGGCGTGAACCATCAATACAAATAAGCGAAAGGAAAAGTGTACCGGATTCGGTGCTGAAGGGAAGCAGATAGACCGGGCGCGCATAACCCGATAAGCAAATGAAGTGGCGAGCCTGACTCCGGCACTGATTCTGCACGGCTGTGGCTGCTTCGTTCCCGACCTGACCAGATTCACCGCCGAACCATGCGGAGGGGCCCGCCGACAAATAGTGTAGCATTAATACGGCACCCAAAGATCGGCCCTAGGGAAATAAAGCGCTGCCTGCGCAGGGCGTCCGTCCAGGGCTTGGACCTGTTCACAATAGCGCTGCAATTGCGGCGCATAACGCTCCAACATACGAGCCGAAAAATCCGCATGGCTTTCATGCTCAGCAGGTCGCCCCGTCTTGTAATCAACCACCAGCCAGTGATCTTCCTGGGAGATCGCCAAGTCAATAATCGATACCCGACCACTGACGTCCAGCAAAGACCATTCACGATAGGCTCGGGTAACCCCCAGCAACCAGCGACCCCGCTCTGTCTGTATGGTTGCCGCAATGGCTTCAAACAAGGATTGGGCCGCGTCATCCAGGTAAGTGGCAGGCACCCCTGCACGCAATAACTGACGGCGCATCACGCCGCGGCCTTGCTGCAAACGCTCTACTGGCCACTGCTCCAGGCCTTCACGTCCCAGCCTTTCCAGCCAGTCATGAGCCACGGTACCAATGGCTTTCTCATGAGTCGTATCCAAAGACCACTGCCAGCTTTGATATTGCGGGGTGGCTGCCTCTAACTGCTCGGGCGGCACGGCAGGCAGGTTTACGACTCGCTGCAATAAGGCGGCAGAACTCGACCCTGAATTGTCTTGCGGCACGCCTTGCTCAGCTTGCCAGACGGGGGCTTCTGGCTGAACCAGCACCGGCCAGACACGACTTAGCAAAGAGCGGCCATCGGGCTCACGCAGGCCTTTATCCTGGGTGATGCTCAACTCGGCAAACAAATGCAGCTCCTGACGGGCGCGGGTTAAGGCCACATATAAAAGACGGTGGCTTTCCTGCTCGGCGCGAATGCGTTCCCGAGCAGCCAGAAACTGCGAGACCGGGTCGCGCAGCTCACTGCCCTTATGGCTGATCGGGCCCAGAATCAGGCGCTCAGCGCTATGCTCCAGACGGATCAAAGGCTCGGAATCCGCAGCAGACTGCTTGTGCAGGCTGAACAAAATAACGGTTTCGAATTCCAGGCCCTTAGATTTGTGAATCGTCATCACCTCCACGGCTTTACCGGTACCTTGCGGGGTGGCGTACAGGGATTCGACACGAGCCTGTAATTGCTGCTGATCCGGCGGACCGTAGGGGCACAATTCCTCCAGCAGCCGCAACACTTGTTCAGCATCCGCCTGATCGGCCAGGCTTGGATAGACCTGTGGTCCACCCAAACGCACCCAACATTCTTGCACCCAACCCGCAAAAGGCATCAAGCCACTGCGGTTGCCCCGATCCAGCAAAATCTGGTAAGCGAACAAAAGACGGGTGCGCTCATTTGGGTCCCAGTCTTCAAAATTCTGATTGTGAGTTAACTCGGCCAGCGTCTTTGTGGGATGCAAGGCGCACAGGCGATGCAAACTCTCCAAGCGCAGACCGATCAATGGCGAACGCAAGACAGCCAGCCAGGCCAAACGATCTGCGGGGTGCGCCAGCGCACGTACCAACTGCACCAAGTCCGCCACTACCGGTCGTTGCTGTAAAGGTTCCAGTTCGACCGCACGACACGGAATGCCCTGCTCGCCCAGCTTGCGCACCAAACCATGCAAGTGCGAGCGGGCCCGCACCAGAATCGCAACCGGGTGCTCGCTCTCCTGATAACGCTGCAAGGCTTGGGCAGCACAACTGACCGCCTCTGCCACGGCACGCTCTTGAGCCGCCTGCTGAGACGGCACGTTATCTTCACCACGCGCTACCCGGAAATGCCAGGAGGGATGAAACTGTACAGCCCATTCGGGGATATCGGGTTTGAAGGCTGTGGAATGCTCGTAAGTCACCATGCCCAGATCCGGATCAGCCTGAGCTGGGAACAATTGCGCCCCCACCTGATTCACCCACTCCACCAGGCGCGGGTGTGAACGGAAGTTATTGCTAAGGTTGAGCGGCTCCAGTTCTACTTCACCCAGGCGTCTGGCTTGCCATACCTGCAGGAACAAACCCACCTCTGCTTTGCGAAAGCGGTAGATGGATTGCATGGGGTCGCCCACCAAAAACAGGCTACGCCCGTCGCCTGGCTCCCAACCACTGGTCAGCCGCTCCAACAACTGCACTTGGGACTGGCTGGTGTCCTGAAATTCGTCCACCAGCAAATGGCGTATGGACCTGTCCATGCGCAGAAGCAATTCGCCCGGCTCGTCGGCATCACCCAAAGCTTGCAGGGCACGCTGGGCAATCTCGGTGAAATCGACCTCGGCCTTCTCGGCAAAGCGCAATTTCAGCTGCGCCGCAGCCAGCCACAAAACCTGAATCAGATTAGAGAGGACTTCTTGCTGCTGCTCGGAATACTGTGCAGGCAACAGGCGGGCGCTAGCCAAACGCGACACCCAAGACTCCGCGCCCAAGCAATTGCCTAGCCATTCAGTCAGGGCTTCTTTTTGAGCAGTTTTAGGCGGAAAGCCATTGCGTACCGTCAGGCTTTTGCGTAAATCGCCTTTATCCGTCAGCAATAGCGCAGCCAGACCACGCCAGCGCGGCAAATCATCCATTACTGGTGCCAGCGTGTCGCCCTGCCAATCGGCCAAAGCCAATACATCTCCGGTGTCCAGATTCGAGGCCGCAAAACACGCCAAGGGAGCCAGAGTCCGCGCCCAACCAGGAGGCAAGGAATCGCTTAATTGCTGCAATTGCTGTTCCACTACCTCACGCAGGCTGTCTTGTAACAGGGCCACATTGCCGCCCTGCCCCACCGCTGGCAACCACTGGTCCCGACTGGCCAACATGCCCGCCAACAGTGCTTGCGCCTGAAGCAGGTTGACATCCATATGCTCCAGAAAACGCGCCACACTAGGCACACTTTCTGCCATTTCCAGCGTGGCCCAGGCGGCTGTCTCGTAATGCTCTAACGCCTTATCGGTAATGGCGGGAACGCCGCCCAAACCCGTGATCCAGGGCATGGCGCGCACCAGATGGGCGCACAGGGAGTCAATTGTGCGAATACTCAGACGTGCCGGGTACGCGAGCAAATCCCATTGCTGCTCCTGATTGCGCTGCATGGCAGCACGCGCCAGCTCCCAGCTGCGAACCCGGTAAGGCTCAGCAGGGCGATCCTGATCTGCCGCAGCCAGCTTTTCCAGCACGCGCGCATGCATTTCAGCCGCGGCCTTGCGGGTGAAGGTGATGGCCACAATCTCTTCTGGCCGCTGGACACGGGCCAGCAGGGCCAGGATTCGGTCAGTCAATAATTCCGTCTTGCCCGAGCCTGCAGGCGCCTGCACCAGAAAAGAGGACTCGGGGTCCAGCGCCCGTGCTCGGGCTGGGCTATCGCTAGGAACGGTCAGCATTACACCTCTCCCCCCGTATCTTGGAGGTCTTCCTGGAACAAACGTAAAAAGGGCAAAACATCGCAATACAGCAGATCGTTGCGATTCCAGATCTGATTGGCAGCCTGCCCTTGCAGGAACTCATCGGCCAGACCCTCTACCGCCTGCTTCCACTGTGCAATCTGTGCGGTCCACTGCTGCGCAGTTTCCAATTCGGTCAGGCCGTCAATCTCCATACCCGGTGCAGCCAAACCGCTTAAACCCACCTGACGGGCATGCAAACGCACAAAGGCCAGACCACTGACGGCTCGACCTTCATCATGCAAAGCAGCGGCATAAAACGGCAGCTGCAGGTTCACAGGCCGGGGCCGCAACCAATCTTTATCGGGACGTAGTTCGCCTATGCCGGTTTTGTAGTCCATCAGCAGCTGTTCGCCATCGGCCAGATTATCCAATCGATCCAGACGCAGGTTCAGGCGTAGCAAGCCCCGGCTCCAACTTAACTCTTGTTCCGTCGCCCCCAAGGCAAAAGGTGGGCGCTGGGCTTCCTGGTGAGCGTATTCAATTAACACTGCCAGCCCACGCTCCATTTCCAGACTACGCAGCACAGGCCCATAGTCTGCCAGTTCTTCTTGAGCGGCCTGATTGACACACTCTTGCACCACCTGCGACAGCGAGTTCTCGCCGATCAGCTCGTGCAAACTGTCCTGATCCTGTACGCGACGCCAGAACAGTTCAACGGCACGGTGCAAGAACATCCCACGCGTATTCATATCGCCCAAGCGGGCATAGTCCGGCAAAGCCTGACCGTGCAGACGAAATTTCACAAAGGCCCACAAAGGGTTCCGGGCCTGCGTATCCAGCACACTGATCCCGCCGCGTATGCGCTCTTCCATTTTCAAGCTGGGCCCTTGCTCATCCAGCAGCGCTTCTTGCGCCACGGCTTGCTCGCTCGGGACAGCCCAGGGCATATCCAACAAGGGCCAGTGGGCAATCAAAGGACTGGGACGGAGCTCTTGTTCACCCTGATGCAAGGGAGCACTTAATAAGACCTGTTTGCCACAGCGCAGCAAAGCAGCCAGCATCCAGCGCGCCCACTCCAATTCACGCTCAGGCGTACTGCGAGGCGCCTGAACCCGGCGCAAAACCTGGGCCGGAATCAAGGGATTGGGTTTGACGGCAGCTGGCAGAATATCGTCTGTCAGACCCAGGACCCACACGGCATCCCAGCGCCCGCCTTCCGCTTCCAGAAAACCCAATACATCCAAACGCGAACGAGGATCGCGCTGAGGCTGGAACGGGTTTTCACGAGCCATGCGAGCTAATGCACTTTGAGCCTTCAAGGCACTGATGCGGCCCAAGACCGGAGCTTGCTGTGCCAGTTGCAGCAGCAGGGCTTCCAAGGCCTCCAAGGTTTGAAACTGCGCACTATCCAGACGATGGGTGCCCGGAAAGCCCAGGGCTTCCAAACACTGGCGCATGACCGAGGCCCAGGTATCCACGCCTTGCGCGCCAGCAGAAACGGCATTGAAGCGTTCCATCGCCTTAGCCCAGGCCAAGGCCAATTCAGGCGTATGGAAGCTGAGCATGTCTTCGAATTCTTTGCGTCCAACTTGAGTGATGCGATTATCACGCCACGCCTTGTCGATACGGGCACGACCACCGGCTTCTGATTGTTCAGCCTGACACGCCCCCAAGCGTAAAGCTTCGCCCAGCATGGCGGGTTCTGCCTGTGCTTTGGTCGCCAAAGTAAACAAGGCTTTCAACCAGGCCAGGGCTGCTTCCACCACAGGCCACTCGGCCAGGGAACGGGCAGCCGCCACGTTATAGGGCAAGGCTCCCCGGTCGGTGTGCATGGCCTGCCGCAACAAGCGGTGCACCAGCGGCAATTGCGTTTCCAGCTGTGCCGCCACAATAGCGACGGTGCGATCCGGGTCTTCGTCCAATTGACGACGCGCCCACTGCACCGCCAAACGCCATTCTGTATCCGCATCCTGCGCCTGTACCCGCTGTACCTGACTGGCTGGCGCCTCTTCATGCTCCAGGCGCAAGATCTCTACCCCCATCTCCTGCAAGCCACTTAGCAAAGCCTGCAAGCGGGGGGAATATTCATGAAAACCATGCAACACCATATGGCGATGACGCATGTGCAAAGCACCAGCCTGTACCGCACTTAACACGCGTTCTGCCGCCAGATTTGCATCGTCCAGATCAGCCTGCTCCAGGCTTTGTCGGTAGTGGGCACGCCATTGCAAAAAGCGCTCGAAGTCCACACTGGCCTCGCCGGGCTTCAATTCAATATGCCATTCATCCAGCAAGGTATCGGCTTCACACGCCAAGCGTGCAGCCTGCCCCACATCCAGGAAATAACCGTCTTCCTCACACTGCTCGATGCTGTGCTCCCAGCGCTGCAAGGCGGCAAAGCGGTCCATCTGGTGCGCAGCCGGTTGCCACTGATCAGAAAAGCAGAGTTGATCGCTGGCCTGTGCCAGCCAGGCGCCCAAAGGCACGATTTCTGGAACCGCGACCGTTCCCCCTGCGTTGGCAAGGCGAGCCGATAGATGTCCGAGCAAGCGGCGGGCATAGCGCTTGTTCACGGTCAGGACGACCGTCTCGGCACTATTGAGCTCCTGCAATTGAGCCATGAAAACAGCGGGGGTGTCGTACATAGAAAAAACCAGTTAAGGTTGCAAGAAAACAGAACGGCCAGCAGCGCTGATCGGGCCATTGTACCGGCGCTCTATCCCTAGTTCGCTCTCGCCCTTACACTTATCACCATGTCTAGTTCACACAATCCCAATACCGAATTAACCGGCAGCCTGTCGCTGCGTACGGGCGACCATACCTGGGGCAGCGCGCGCCGTATGGCTTTGCTGGCCGCTATCGCCGAACAGGGCTCGATTTCTGCGGCCGCTCGCCATATTGGCATCAGCTATAAAGCGGCCTGGGACGCCATCGACATCATGAACAATATGGCCGGCGAGCCCCTGGTGTTGCGCAGCACTGGCGGCCATCGCGGCGGTGGCGCCACCCTGACACCCAAAGCCATCGAGTTGCTAGAGCTGTACCAAACCTACGACCGGCTGCATCAGCGTTTCATGAACCGCATCGGCCGCCTTATGCCTTCCGTGGCTACCCAGATGGAGTTACTTCAAACCATGATTATGCAAACATCAGCTCGTAACCAACTGCCCGGCATTGTCACCACCATCAAGACCGGTGCCGTCAACGATGAGATTCATGTTGATATTGGCCAGGGCCAAACCGTTGTGGCGTCCATTACACGAGAAAGCACGGAAAACCTGGGCTTGCGCGAAGGGCAGAAAGTTTTGGCCTTTATGAAAGCGTCCTCGATCATGATTGGCACGGGCGACACCCGTAATTCCTTGTCGGCCCGTAACCAGTTGCCCGGCACCATTACCGATGTGATTACTGGCGCAGTGAATGCAGAGGTACGTTTGGAACTGCCCCAAGGACTGACCCTGACAGCCAGCATCACCTTGGACAGCACACAGCGTTTGCAGCTGGAAGCAGGCCAATCCGCTTATGCGCTATTCAAGGCATCCAGCGTGATGATCGCTACGCTGTAACAAGGTCCAGATCGGCGCTGGTACAGCACTCGATAATGCGACCATCGCGAATGCGATAGACCTCTTGGGCCAAGGCCCTGGCATCTTCAGGATCGTGCGTGATCAAGATAGTAGGAATGTCGATCTGGCTTTGCAATTGAGCCAGTTCGGCCCGCAAGCGGGTACGCAAATCCTGATCCAGGGCCGCCAAGGGCTCGTCCAGCAAGAGCAGTTGTGGCTTGATCGCCAAGGCACGCGCCAAGGCACAACGCTGCTTTTGCCCACCCGATAGCTGGGCAGGGTAGCTGTTCAGCACAGACTCCAACTGAAACGCCTCTACCCATCGCTGGGCAGCCGCAGGCATGTCCCGCACCGAGCGATTGAACAAGCCCGTATTCAAACCAAAGCAAATATTTTGTGCGGCAGTCAGATGCGGAAACAGCCCGTAGTCCTGAAACAGATAGGCCACCCGGCGCTCGCGGGGCTTCAGGTTGACGCCCTTTTCAGAATCAAAATAGACCTGATCACCAATTTGAATACGGCCATGATCAGGCCGTAACAAACCCGCCACACTTTGTACCGTCAAGGACTTGCCCGAGCCCGAAGGCCCGTACAAGGCAATATGCCGGGCTTCGGTTTGAATCTGGATATTCAACTCGAAGTGACGGGATTCACTGATTACGGTGCGTTGAATCTGTACATTCAGGCTCATTGCATCCCTCTTTTACGACGTACATGGCGTGGTGACAGGGCACTGGTGCTCCACAAAACCAGCACGCAGGTAATCGAAATAATCGCCACCAGCACCAAAGCCTGCTGATCCTCACCCGCCTGCACCGCCTCATAAATGGCAATAGACATAGTCTGAGTCCGCCCAGGTATGCTGCCTGCAATCATCAAGGTGGCCCCGAACTCGCCCAAAGCGCGTGCAAAGGCCAACAAGACACCCGCCATAATGCCACGCGCCGCCAAAGGCAGACTGACACGAAAAAAGATGGCCAAGGGCCTCAAGCCCAATACGCTGGCGGCATTTTCCAGACGCGTGTCCACATCCTCAAACGCCGCACGGGCGGCTTTCAGAATCATGGGGAAGGCCACCACCGTTGCGGCAATAACCGCCCCCTGCCAGGTAAAGACCAACTCAATCCCTATGCTGGACAGCCACTGACCCAAGGCACTACGCCGACCCAACAAAACCAGCAGGTAATAGCCGATCACAGTGGGCGGCAAAACCATGGGCAAGGTCAAAATCGAGTCGAGCAGGTCACACCAGCGCGACTGCCAACGCGACAAGGCATAAGCAATGCCTATGCCCAGCACGCAAGCGAACAAAGTCGCCCAAGCGGCGACCTTGAGCGACAACCACAAGGGAATCCAAAGTGAAGTCATCCTGCTATCAAAATCCTATCTATCAAGGTTTGGCAAAACCGTATTTTGCCAGCACTTGTTGACCGGACTCGGACATAACGAAATCCTGGAAGGCCTGAGCCTTGTCATGACGACCTTCACGCTGGACCAAAGCGATCGGGTACGTAACCGGTTCTGTGGTCTTGAGCACTTCCAGCACGTCTACTTTGTCTTTCATGATGGCTGCGTCGGTAGCGAATACAAAACCGGCTTCCACTTCGCCACGAGCCACGTAATCCAGCACCTGACGCACGTTCTGACCCAATATTTCGCGCTGTTTAACCGCCTCCCACTGACCCGCTTTTTCCAGGGCAGCCTGGGTGTAACGGCCAACAGGCACAACAGCCGGATTCCCCAAAGCCACGCGTTTGACTTCCGGTTTGCCCAGATCGCCAGCATTAGTCACTTTGGCGGGGTTGTCGCTAGGCACAATCAGCACAACCTGATTCTGCACAAAATTCTTGCGGGTGGCAGGATCCACTGCCTTGGCTTCCTCGGCCTTGTTCATGGCTTTCTGGTCTGCCGAAGCAAACACATCGACTGGCGCACCATTGACGATCTGCTGCAGCAAAACGTCCGATGCCGCAAAACTGGTCAACACTTTGGTGCCAGGATTGTCTGCCTCAAACTGACCGGCCAATTCCTTGAACGCATTAGTCAGACTGGCGGCAGCGGCTACAACCAGCTCATCAGCTTGGGCAGTACCTTGCAAAAACAGGGATAAAGCAGCGACGGATACGACACGTTTGAACATTATTTTCTCCTCCGGGACAGGTGTAACGAATGAGTATAATCAGGAAATATATATAGGTATATAGCGTATGGCCCGTAAACAGCTGAATGAAGCTCATCATCCTGGAGTGATAGCATGATGGCTTTCCCGCTCTGCTCCCGTAATAAAGCTCCCTGTAACTTCGGCTTTATGACTCCCCCATCCCCATGACGCAAGCCAGCCTGATTTCTGATTTCATCACCATGCTCTGGTTACAGGACGGCCTGGCCGCCAACACGCAGCAAGCGTATCGGCAGGATCTGGAGCGTTTGGCTGAATGGGCCCAAGCAGAACGTGCAGACAAAACCCTGGATCAATTGGGCCCCAGCGACTTGCGAGAATGGATGGCCAGCCAGTCCGGCCACAGCAAAGCCAGCACCGCCAATCGCAGGCTAGCCACCTTGCGCCGCTTTTACGATTGGACGGTACAGGAAGGCATGCGTCAGGATGACCCTTGCCTGGAGCTGAGCAGTGCCCGCCAGGCCCCGCGCGTTCCGCACACCTTATCCGAAGAGCAGGTAGAACGCCTACTGGCGGCACCAGACATACATAATCCCTTGGGGCTACGCGATCGCTGCATGCTGGAAACCTTGTATGCCAGCGGCTTGCGCGTCACCGAACTAACAGAACTGCCCTTGCAAAACCTGAGTCTGAGCGACGGCGTACTACGCATTGATCAGGGCAAAGGCGGCAAAGACAGACTGGTTCCTTTGGGACAGGAAGCCCTGCACTGGATCGAACGCTATATGCAGGAATCCCGTCCAGCCTTGCTGGGCCAGCGACGCAGCGACTTTGTATTTATTACCGGGCGTGGCACTTGCATGAGCCGCCAATCCTTTTGGCTGATCGTCAAAAAACACGCCGTCCAGGCCGGAATACTGGCGCCCCTGTCTCCCCACGTCTTGCGTCATGCCTTTGCCACCCATTTGCTCAATCACGGAGCAGACTTACGCGTGGTGCAAATGCTGCTGGGGCACGCCGACATTTCTACCACTCAGATTTATACTCATGTGGCCCGTGAGCGCCTGAAAGCCTTGCACGCTGCCCATCATCCACGCGCCTGAGCGCACAACACCGATATGGCTAAAGAAAAACACGTTAGCGAAACACCAGCCACGCAATGGCTGCGTAAAAATGGCATTGCCTTTACCGAACATAGCTACAACTATGTCGATCATGGAGGAGCCATGGAAGCGGCGGCCCAGTTGGGCCTGGACCTGCACCGGGTGGCCAAGACCCTGATCATGGAAGATGAAAGCGCCAAGCCCTTAATCATCGTGATGCACGGCGACCGTGAAGTCTCTACCAAGAATCTGGCTCGTCAAACCGGCGCGAAAAAAATCGCGCCCTGTAAACCGGATGTAGCCCAACGCCATTCTGGTTACATGGTTGGCGGCACCTCGCCTTTTGCGACCCGCAAGGCGATGCCTGTGTGGTTGGAAGAGGAGCTGCTGGAGTTCGACACTATTTATATCAACGGTGGTCGACGTGGTTATTTATTGGGTATTAATCCCCAGGTTCTGATCGACAAGCTAGGGGCGCGCCCAGTACAGGCCGGCCTGGAAAAAGGCTGATCTCATTGAGCGGCAAATATCAAAAAGACGGAGCTGCCAGCCCGTCTTTTTTACGCCCTTCACAGCTTGAACCATCAAACACAGCACTGAACAGCCCGCAATTTCCATCCGCACCTGGTGGCACTGAGTAGCGGCGTTCTACAACACTGTCCGCCCAGTCGCTTCCCACAAGACAAGGTGATTGCAGCTCCATCGCGTTTCGCCAGATAATTCAAACCTGAATAATAAGAGGGGACCCCATGTTTCAATCCTTGCGCCAGCCCGCTGTTATGACGGTGACTCTGGCAGCCGCTGGCATCTTGATGGTCACCATGGGGATACGCCAATCCTTTGGTCTGTTCATTGGCCCAATTGATAAGGCCACAGGCATGGGCATTATGTCCATCAGTTTTGCCATGGCCGTTGGCCAGCTTGCCTGGGGTGCGATCCAGCCTATTGCCGGTGCGTGCTCCGACCGTTGGGGTCCCGACCGTGTTCTGATCGCTGGCCTCTTGATCCTGGCTTTAGGCTGCGCCGTCACCCCCTTTATCGGCACGGGTTTAGGTTTGACGTTGACCCTGGGCCTATTGGCCAATATCGGTTCAGGCGCTGCCAGCTTTTCCACCTTGATTGGTGCTGCCGCCCAGCGCTTGCCAGACCATGCTCGTGGTCAGGCTTCAGGCTTGATCAATGCGGGCGGCTCCTTCGGGCAATTTGTTTTTGCTCCCCTTGTTCAAAAACTGATCGCCTTGGTAGGCTGGATGTCTACCTTCTGGGTGTTGGCTTTGACTGCCCTGCTGACCTTACCCTTGATCCGCAAGCTAAGCCCACGCGAACACAATAAAAAAACCACTGTCGCCGCCGCACCCGTAGCCAGTGGCCCAGGCTTAAAACAAACCCTGAAAACAGCCATGACAGACCGCAGCTATTTGTTGCTGAGTCTGGGCTTTTTCACCTGCGGTTTTCACATTGCCTTTCTCGTCACGCACCTACCGGGGGAAATTGACCTGTGCGGACTGCCCCCTTCGGTAGCCAGCTGGTCACTGGCATTGATCGGTCTAGCCAATATTTTTGGCAGTATCGCTGCCGGTTCCTGCATTGCCCGCTGGCGCAGCAAATACGTGCTGGCGCTGATGTATGCCTCGCGAGCCGTGCTGATTCTGTGGTACTTGATGATGCCCAAGACAGATCTGGTGTTCTACATCTTTGCCATTGGCCTAGGCCTGACCTGGCTAGCCACCGTGCCGCCCACCGCCAATATCGTTGCCAAGCTGTTTGGCACGCGCTATCTGGCCACGCTGTTCGGCCTGGCGTTGTTCTCCCACCAGATTGGCGGCTTTCTGGGGGCCTGGTTAGGTGGCATTTCACTGACCCGCTTTGGCGACTACAGCTGGATGTGGTGGGCTGATATTGCCTTGGGCGTGATGGCAGCTATCGTCAACCTGCCTATTCGCGAAGCCAAGATTAAGATGCAGACGGCTTAGGCGATCAAGCCAGGGCTGAACCTTACGCAAGAATATTCACGCTACAGCCGCAAAGCTCAACAGCCCCGCCATCATGCTTTTCCAGCACCTGGATAAATGTCCAAGCTCCTGGAAATAGCTGATCACCGGCGGGGCTTTTGTTAGGCGTAAACATAAGTCCTTTTTACACGGGATTAAGAAACTATCTCAGCCTAAAGGCGGCAATCCTAGAACATGGTATTGCTATTGGCCGCCTGTTCCGGCACGGCCTGAATCACATCCCAGTGCTCCACAATCTTGCCGTTTTTCACCCGGAAGATATCAATCACCGCCTGCCCGCGATCTGCCTTGCCATTGGTCGAATGCACGTGCAAATAGACCAGATCGCCATCCGTCGCGCTACGCACAATGCGGGCACGGGACTGCGGATTGTCTTTGAAGTAGCCACCAAAATAGCCCACAAACGGGGACTTGCCATCAGGCACTTCGGGGTTGTGCTGAATATAGTCCTCAGCCACCACCGTCGCAGCTTGCTCTACCTCGTGCTTATTAAAGAAGCGATCGTAAAAATCGACCACCAGCTTGCGATTGCTTTCCTCCTGAACCAGATTGCGCGCCTGTGAATCCGCAGCCGACGCTACATTTGTGCCCAACAAGAAAGAGCCCGCCAACAACACTGGAGATACCCATCGGATTATGCCTTTCATCAGTCAAACCCCTAGTTAATAACCTACTGTGAATCGCTGGCGCGAGTGTGAAGGACGCTCAATCTCGTCCACCAAGGCGATAGCGTAATCCTCATAAGAAATCTTGCTGCCCTGGTCTGAGACTAGCAGGCTGTCCTTACCAAGACGGAACTTGCCCGTGCGCTGTCCAGGACCAAACTCCGCCGAGGGAGACAGGAAAGTCCAATCCAGCTCCTGCTCCTTACGCAACTGATCCAGGAAAGCAATGCCGCCCAAGGCCTCCGTACGGTACGCGTCCGGGAAGGCGGGCTGATCAATCAAACGCTGGCCGGGAGCCACTTCAAGGCTGGCTGCACCGCCCACAAGCAGATAGCGCTTCACACCTGCAGCCCGAACCGCCGTGATCAGTTTGGAGGGATCGGTAGACACAAAACGAACTGCGCTAATCGCCACATCGTGCCCTTGCAAGAGCGCGATCAAACCGTCCAGATCATTCACATCACCTTGAACAGCAGTGACATGGGGCAGGCTGGCAATTTTTTCAGGATGGCGGGCAATCGCTGTCACCGTATGACCACGATCAGAGAGTTCTTTCAAAAGGCGCGAACCGACTTCGCCAGAAGCACCTATCAATGCAATACGAGACATAACAGCTCCTTGTGTGCTCAAATTAAGACCTGGTCTATAAAGTAGACCATTAAACGTAATGCTAGATAGTTTTTTGACAGTCCACAAGAAGTCACGCAGGCCATACCAGGTCACACGGAAGTGACTATTGAACCCAAGAAGGCGATGACAAATGTCCTCATCAAGCGCAGCAGCACTAGTTTCCAGTCCACTACAGGAAGAGTTTGAGCAACCCTGTCCTATTCGTGACGTGCTGGATCGAATTGGCGACCAATGGAGCCTGCTGATCCTGGAATCCCTGGCGCCGGGCACCCTGCGCTTTAACGAGCTGGGCCGGGAAATTGGGGATATTTCCCGCCAAATGCTCTCGCGTACGCTCAAGCGACTGGAAACTGATGGATTTGTACAACGGACCTTGTATGCGGAAGTGCCCCCGCGTGTGGAGTACACGCTGACCGAACTGGGACAATCCTTTCTGGTGCCCATGAGGGAACTGGTGAAATGGGCGGATGTACATCATGCGCGTATTTGTCAGGCGCGCCGGGAGTCACAAGCAGAGTAATTGTTTACCCAAGTGCAGCCTGCCTTGTTGGCAGCTACGGCTTGCCTCTTACTATCTGCCATAGAAAAAGCCGCTATCACGCGGCTTTTTCTATGGGTAGGCGCAAGGAGTTCAAGCCGCACTGGCTGGCAAACCAAACACCCGGTCAAAGGTCCAACTGAAGATAAAAGAGTAGATCAGGAAGAACACCAAAATGGCCACTTCCATCCGTAGGGCTTCCATCAAACCGACCTGATACCACCACATATACAAAGGCACGATGGCAAGTACCAGACCAGCCTCAAAGCTGACTGCATGCACGCCGCGTCGCAACAGGCTGCGACCCTTGACACTTTGACGGGATTCCCAATGCTCGAAAGCCGTGTTGAACACATAGTTCCAAACAATCGCAATAACCGAGATTGCGACGGCAATCGGTGCGGACTCGGACGCCTCGCCACCGGCAAAGTACGCCAGCAGGAACGAGGAAAAAACAATGGCAAAAAATTCAAATAAACCCACGTAAAAAGCGCGGCGTTTCCAACCTTGGAGTGTCATGACTAAGCTGCTTATGCGCACGCCCCACAGCCCCACATCAAGGAGCCCGGAGAACGTTACGATTAAAAATACGATGGCGGGCCCAGCAGGAATCGAACCTGCAATCTTCCCTTAGGAGGGGAAAGTTATATCCATTTAACTATGGGCCCGGTGGGCTTTCTGTGGAGTGGGCCTATAAGGCCAGACGCCACATACACCGCAGGAATACAAGCTTTTTCCCGCCAGGTGCAGCCGGAAGTGCCACAGCAAAAGGACTGTTCGAAGCCCTTACCCTACTGCTGCGCGCTTCTCAGAAAAGCAGCCGCAAAGTGTACCAGCTAGACCGCAGGGACGAAAGGATTGAAACAGCGAAACAAACCACCCCGCATTGCATGAAAAAAACCCCACAAGAGCAACGCTCATCCTGACGGTTCAAGCAAGCTTCAAAACCCACACCCACATCCCAAAAAACAGGTACTAAAACGGCCAATCCCTGCCGAACGTCACCCAAAAAACCCACCTAAACCCAATCGGCATGCCGTCCCCAACGCCTTCTAGGACAAACCCCAATCTAAATATGTTGTTAATATATTTATAAAATATTAAGATGCTTTCCATGCTCTCGCCCTGGCCGCTGGCCTCAGACAGAGCTGGACTATAAAAAAACCACCGGAGACAAATATGAAATCCAAACTTGGTGCATCACGAATTGCTGGTTTGTTTTTGTTATGCGGTATGGCCTCGGTACAGGCCGCTGATATCAGCTGGCGCGTCCCCACTTCTGTACCGGAGGGCTCACCCTTTTATCAGAACTTCCTGGAGCGTTTCGCCAAGAACGTGAAGCTCATGACAGGAGACCGGGTTGAAATCCAACCCTTTGGGGCGGGGGTCATTGTTCCAGCCCTTAAAGTATTTGAGGCGGTAGAAACAGGTGTAGTCGAAGCTGGACACTCAACCTCCAGTTATCTGGTCAATCAAGATCCGGCCAATGCCATTTTTGCGGGCTATCCCGGCGGCATGGGGCCTGATGCCTATCGCGTCTGGCTGTACGAAGGCGGCGGCAAAGAAAAGCTGCAGGAGCTGCGCTCCAAAAACGGCCTTAAAACCATGATTGTCGGTTTGGGTTCCACTGAAGTGCTGGCCCACTCCAACACCCCCATTCGTAATGCAGAGGACTTGAAAGGGCTGAAGTACCGTACCTCCGGTGCCTGGGCCGACGTAATGAAAGACTATTTCGGCGCTGTTCCCACGGTTGTGCCGCCTGGCGACACCTACACCCTCTTGCAGCGCAAAGGCGTCGATGCCGTGGAATGGGCCACGCCGTCCTCCAATACTCCCGAAGGTTTTCATCAGGCCGCCAAATACATCGTGGTCCCCGGAGTGCATCAACCCACCTTTATGTGGGAAGTGGTCCTCAAACAAGACACTTGGGATAAAGTGCCGGCCGATTTGCAAAAGCTGATCGAGGCCGCTGCCGAACTGACTACTCATCAATCCCTGGACTACTTCTACAACGCCGATATCAAAGCGATGGAAAAGTATCGTCAAGGACGCAATGAAATCATCACCCTGGATCCTGCCTTTATCAAGCAATTGGCGCAGGCAGGCAATGACTGGGTGCATAAGAAAGCTGAGGCACAAGCTCAATCAGGCAACGACTACATGAAAAATTTGCTGACTGATTACGACGGCTTCCTGAGCCGCTGGCGCAGTGAAAGCAATTACTTGATCCGAGACTAAGCCCCACTTTCTGAAGGAGAGCTGCCATGCTGCAGCCTATTTCAAAACTGATCGACTTTATCGCCCTTGTCAGCTCTCGGCTGGCGGAAATGGCGGCAGCAATCCTGGTCACAGCCATGGTGTGGGAAGTTTTTGCTCGCTACGTCCTTCACGCCCCTACGGTCTGGGCGTTCGATGTCGCGTACATGATGAATGGTGCTATTTTCCTGCTAGGCATGGCCTGGGTGATGCGTCAGAACGAGCACATCAGCATTGATGTGGTGCGCAAGCACTTACCCAAATCACTTGCCGGTATATCAGACTTGGTCCTGTATCTGCTGGTGCTGTTTCCCTTGTTTGCTGTTTTAAGCAAGGTCAGCATCTACAAAGCCTGGACAGCCTGGAAGCTGAATGAGGTCGAGATGGTCAGCCCTTGGGCTCCGCTTATGTGGCCGTTCTACGCCTGCATTGCCGTTGGCCTGATCGCTTTTACCTTACAACTGCTGGCACATGGTTTGCGCTGTGCGGTCAACGAAAATAACCATGCTGAAGCCGAGGTGAGCCCATGAATTTATGGATCGCCGGACTAATGTTTCCTGCTCTGTTCCTGCTGATTTTCCAGGGCATGCCAGTGGCTTTTGCTCTTATCCTGCCCGCTTTCCTGGCCGGTTGGTACGCCTTTGGCCCCATGGTTTTTGACCAGATGTATGGCGCTTTATATGGCGCTGCCACCAACCATATCCTGTCAGCGATCCCCATGTTTGTCTTGATGGGAGCCCTGCTGGAACGTTCGGGTATCGCGGCACGCTTATTTCGCACCATGCAGTTATGGCTGGGTGGGCTGCCAGGCGGGCTAGCGATCGCCACAATCGCCATGGCAGCCACCTTTGCCGCTGCGGCAGGCGTGGTTGGGGCGGTGGAAATCATGGTGGGGCTGATGGCTATTCCGGCCATGAAGCGCTTTCGCTACAACAACTCGCTGATTGCTGGCACGATCTGCGCCGGGGGTTCTCTGGGCACCATGATCCCTCCCTCGGTGGTCGCGGTCGTCTATGCCTCCCTGGCCCAGGTTCCGGTTGGAGAGCTGTTTGCTGCCATGCTCTTTCCAGGTTTGTTGATGACAACGCTCTTTGTCGCTTACATCCTGATCGCCACCACGCTCAAGCCGGAGTTGGGGCCGCGGGTGGATGACGAGGATATGCGTAGACCTTTGGGTGAAAAAATCAGTATTACCATGCGTGGTCTAGTGCCCATGATGCTCCTGATCATCGCCGTTCTAGGCTCCTTGATGAAAGGGATTGCATCGCCTACTGAGGCTGCTGCCTTAGGTGCCGCGGCCGCTGCTGTCCTGTGCATTTTCTACCGCCAATTCAACTGGGAGGTTTTCAGTGGGGCCTTGCGGATCACGGTGCGCATTACCGCGATGATTATGCTGATTGTGGCCGGAGGTACCATGTTCACCGGGGCCTTCGCAGCCAACGGTGGGGCCAAGCTGGTGCAAATGCTAACCAGCGATCTGGGTCTGGGCAGTACCGGTACGATCATCCTGTTCTTGGGTATCGTGTTTCTGCTGGGCTTTGTGCTGGACTGGACAGCGAACGTGCTGATTTGCGTTCCTCTTTTCCTACCCTTTATTGTGGCAACAGGATTGGACCCTTTATGGTTCGGCGTCATGGTGATTGTCGTCATTCAAACCAGCTACCTGACACCGCCTTTAGCCTCATCCATTTTTTACCTCCTGTCCATTGCCCCTAAAGACATGACATACGGACAAGTATGTCGAGGGGTCGTGCCATTTATTCTTGCCCAACTGCTGACTTTGCTAATCGTCGCTTTGTTTCCTGCGATTGCAACGTGGCTGCCTCAGCAAGTATCCGGTTTTTAATGCCATTTTTATATTGGAGTCTCTGTGAGTAGCGCCCCCACCCCTTCTTCTCGTGCCGCTGAAACCGCTTATCAAGCGATTGAGCAGTTAATTGCCACACTCAAACTGGAGCCTGGTCAGGCCATTGTAGAAAGTGATCTGGTGGAAATGACAGGTTTGGGACGCACCCCCTTGCGCGAAGCTTTGATGCGCATGGTGGCCTTGGGATTGATCGAACAGCAGCCACGCCGAGGTCTGCGTGTCAGTGAAATCCGCGTGGCTGAACATCTGACTCTGATTGAAACGCGCCGGGTTCTGGAGCGCTTGATTGTGCAAGGGGCCGCCCGATGGGCGACTCCCTCTCAGCGCAGCACCTTGCTCGCCCACGCCCAGGCCATGGTGGATGCCGCCAACGCCAAAGATATAGACGCCTACATGCTAGCTGATCAGCACCTGGACGAGGTCATCCACCAAGCCTGCCGCAACACCTTTGCTGTACAGGCGGTCACTCCCATGATCGTTCAGTGCAGACGATTCTGGTACGCCTACCAATACGAAGGCGACCTGGAAGCCGGAGCCCAGGCTCATTTGACCCTGGCCGAAGGGATACAGGACGGAAATCCCGATATGGCTCTGCAGGGATCCGAGACGCTGATGGCCTACCTCAGCGCCTTCACCCGCAAAGTCATCGAATAAACCCATAGATCAACTATTAATAAGCTGGAGACAACATGAATCTGAACGGCATTCTCGTTCCTATCGTTACCCCATTTGACGCCAATAATCAGTTGAATGAAGAGGCCCTGGAGCGCCTGGTTGAGTGTTTTATTGAAGCCGGAGTGGGCGGTATTGTGGCTTGCGGAACCACGGGCGAATACTACGCCTTGAGTGCGCAAGAGCGTCGCCGCGTGCTGGAAATCGTTGCCAAGACCGGGCGTGGTCGCACCACATTGATTGCCGGTGTGAACTCTCTGTCCCCGGCCGAAGCCATCAGCCGGATTCGTGAAGCCGAGGAGTTGGGTTATGAAGCTCTAATGCTTTCTCCCACCCCCTACAGCTTGCCTGGGCAGAATGAGGTGGTGGCGTATTTCAAGGAAGTGGCGGCAGCCACCACGCTGCCCATCGTCATGTACAACTTCCCTGCACGCATTGGCATCCAGATTGAACTGGAGTCCGTCTACGAACTGGCCAAGGTCAAAAACATTGTGGGCATCAAGGAAAGCAGCGGCAACTTCAGCCGGGTGGTTGCCATGGTCAATGCCGATCTGCCCGACTTTCAAGTCATTTGCGGTTGTGATGACCAAGCGGCCGACTTCCTGTTCTGGGGCGTTCGTAGCTGGATCAGCGGCGGAGCCAATGTGTTTCCTGCCGAACAGGTCCACATGCTAAAAGCGGCCGAACAGGGAGACTGGGCCAACGTGCGTCGCATGATGGGCGCCATGCTGCCCGCGATTGCCGCGATGGAGTCCGGCAACTACAACCAGAAAGCCAAGCTGGGCTGCGTCCGTCACGGCATTGATGTCGGTTCGGTACGTTTGCCCCTGCTACCAGTCGATCAACAAGAACGCGACAACTTTCTGGCACAGATCAACGCATACAAAATTGAACAGGAGGCCTGAATGCCCCAGCAGAAAGACACTGTATTTGACTTGGCTCGTGCAGGAAAACTGCATGCCTCGCACCTGATCCCCGGACATCAGGCAGCCAATCACATTCAGCTCGACAACATCAGCCCTATTGATGTGGCCGTGATTGGCAAAATTGCCGCCGGTGATGCCTCTGACGTTCAGGCTGCCGTTAAAGCCGCCCGTGCCAGTTTTGAATCCGGTGAATGGTCTGGCCTGTCTCCCGCAGACCGCAAAAAAATTATGCTTAAGTGGGTGGCCTTGCTGGAGCAACACGCTGAGGAACTGGCCGCACTGGATTGTGTCGATGCAGGTAAACCTATCACCGAATGCCTGAACACCGACATGCCAGCCACGATTGACACCTTTAGCTGGTATGCAGAAACCGCTGATAAATGCTTTGGCCGCATTTCGCCCACTGGCCCAGATGCCTTGGGTTTGATCATGAAAGAACCGATTGGGGTAGTTGCTGCGGTGCTGCCCTGGAACTTTCCCGCTCAAATGTATGCGTGGAAAGTGGCACCAGCCTTGGTCTGCGGGAATTCCGTGATTGTTAAACCTTCGGAACTAACCAGCCTCAGCGCGTATCGCATGACGCAGTTGGCGCATCAGGCCGGCATTCCAGAGGGGGCCTTAATCCTTATTACCGGCACCGGCGAGCAGGTAGGGGAACCTCTGGGCCGACATGAGGATGTAGATATCGTGTCTTTCACGGGCTCTACCGAAGTTGGGCGACTGTTCCTGAAATACTCCGCCGAAAGTAATTTGAAGGAAGTGGTTCTGGAGTGTGGCGGGAAAAGCCCCCAGGTCGTTTTTGAGGACGCCCAGCTAGACGAAGCGGTTCCTGCCATTCTGGCAGCAGCCTTCTGGAACATGAGCGAGAACTGCAGTTGCGGCTCCCGCCTGCTCGTACATAGCAGCCTGAAAGACAGCCTGTTGCAAAAGCTCCAGGTGGGACTGCGCGACTGGAAAGTGGGCTTGCCCACAGACCCCGATGTCTCTATCGGACCTATGGTCGAACAGGCACACTTTGAAAAGGTAGCCAGCTTTTTGGAGAACCCAGGCAAAAATGCCAAATTGGTTCATGGTGGCCGAATTCACAAAGAACTGGGTAGTGGCTGGTATATCGAACCCACTATTTTCGATCACATCACCCCCGAAGACCGCCTGTTCCAGGAAGAAGTGTTCGGCCCCGTGCTAGCTGTGACGACCTTTGAGACAGAGGAACAAGCCATCGCTCTGGCGAACGATACCCAATACGGTCTGGCCGCATCCATCTACACCCACGATGTGCGTCGAGCACAGCGGGTCGCACGCAAGATCAAAGCGGGCACAGTCTCGATCAATGGCTTTTCAGAAGGCGATATCACCGCTCCCTTTGGCGGTTTCAAACTGTCCGGCTTTGGCGGTAAAGACAAGGGAATGGAAGCCCTGGATCAATACCAACAGACCAAGACGGTTTGGTACGTAAACCAATAAGCTATCCCAGTTTTCAGTTTGCAATAAAGGCAAGCTGAACCTTGCTCCTCCACATTCCAAGCGCAGATCAGCGCCTGGTGTGGGGGCAGTCCTTAGAGTAGGCCGGCCAGGCAAGACTAATAAAAAAACGCCCCCCGCTCCAGCGGCACCGTCTTATCCGTACACACCCTTTTCAACTCCTGCGCAAACAATTTATCCACCGGGCGCTGCGGGCCTGCCATTCTGGTAAACAGGGCGATGGGCGACAACCCCCACTCGAAGGAATACGGCACGATCGCCACCCCGGATACGCGCACCAGCTCCTCGGCGATTTCGGTGGGAACTACGGACACCGCACGGGCATGGTTCACGATCAATTCCCCAATCAGCTTGGGAGACGAAGTTTCCACGCTAGGCACGGGCTCCAGCAAACCGGCCCTTAAAAACAAGTTGGCGACTTGTCGCCGCATCGGCGTGTTACGTGGCCCCAAAATCCAGTCCAGATCCTGTAACTGCGCCCAATCCAGCTTACGGCGCCCCAATCGACCGGCTAACTCTCGGCTGGCGATCAGGCGGGGTTGCTGCGCATAGAGGGCTTCATGGCGCAAGCCTTTCATATTCAATTCAGGCGAGCTACGAGCCACGACCGCATCCAAGGCATGATCGCGTAATTGTTCCAGCAGCGTTTCGGTCAGACCTTCGGTAATACTGACCGAGACGACCTGTCCTTGGGGACGCGTAGCTCGCAACGCGGTTGAAACCAGCTTGCCGGACACCAAAGGAATGACTCCCAAGCGCAAGTGAGCCTGCCGCCCCATGCTGTGCGCCTGCAAGTCCAGGCTCAGCAACTCCATATCCTGCACCATCGCCCGGGCACGTGAAATGACAATCTGCCCTTGCGCTGTTGCCTCCATGCCACGCGACGAACGCAGAAACAGGGGTGTGTCAAATACTTGCTCGACCTCAGCCAAAGCCTGGGTGACAGCAGGCTGGCTCATCGCCATTAAATCCGCCACTTTGGTAAGTGAACCCAGGCGATCGATCTCGATCAGCAAGGCCAAATGGCGCAGCTTGAGCCGTTGCACCAATCTATGGGCGATATCGTTTGTTTCCAAGCCTTTATCTCTATCTATAAGCAATTACTAATGGGGTAATAATAAGCCCTAATACCCAGGCCTGTTTAATTATCTACACTTGTTGAAAAGCGGCGCTGGTGCCTACTTCCCACGCCATCCCCGGATTCCACCAAACACCTGTTTGACGCCTGAGTAAGAGGAAACTATGAGTTCACCCGTAGATCGACAAGCTGCACTGGATTATCACGAGTTCCCGATTCCCGGCAAAGTCACGATTGCCGCGACCAAGCCCTTGGTCAGCCAACGTGATCTGGGCCTGGCCTACTCGCCTGGCGTCGCCGCCGCATGTGAAGAAATCGTTATCGACCCACAAAATGCCTTCCGCTATACCGGTCGCGGCAATCTGGTGGGTGTGATCTCCAACGGTACTGCTGTGCTGGGTCTGGGCAATATTGGTGCGCTGGCCTCCAAGCCCGTGATGGAAGGCAAGGCCGTTCTGTTCAAGAAGTTTGCCGGTCTGGACGTGTTTGATATCGAGATCAACGAAACCGACCCGGACAAGCTGGTGGACATCATTGCCGGTCTGGAGCCTACCTTTGGTGGCATCAACCTGGAAGACATCAAGGCACCCGAGTGTTTTGAAGTGGAGCGCAAGCTGCGCGCACGCATGAATATTCCCGTCTTTCATGACGATCAGCACGGTACCGCCATTTGTGTGACGGCTGCCTTCCTGAATGGCCTGAAAGTTGTCGGCAAAGACATCAAGAAGATCAAGGTTGTAACCTCCGGTGCCGGAGCTGCTGCTCTGGCATGCCTGGACTTGATGGTGGACATGGGTCTGCCTGAAGAAAACGTCTGGGTGACTGACATTGATGGCGTGGTTTACAAAGGCCGCCCTGGTCATCAAGTGCCTGAACTGGCCCGTTTCGCCAAAGAAACCGACGCCCGCAAGCTGGCTGACGTGATCGAAAACGCCGACGTGTTCGTAGGCCTGTCCGCCGGTGGCGTGCTGAAAGCAGAAATGCTGCAGAAAATGGCAGACCGTCCCTTTGTGATGGCGCTGGCCAACCCGACACCGGAAATTTTGCCTGAAGTGGCCAAAGCCGCGCGCGATGACGTGATCATGGCGACCGGCCGTTCGGACTTCCCGAACCAGGTCAACAACGTGCTGTGTTTCCCTTACATCTTCCGCGGTGCATTGGATGTGGGTGCAACCACGATTACCCGTGGCATGGAAAAAGCCGCTACCCGCGCCATTGCTGCCTTGGCGGAGGAAGAGCAGGACGAAGCGGTGGCCGCTGCTTACGGTGGCTATGGTCTGAGTTTTGGCCCCGACTACTTGATTCCCAAGCCCTTTGATCCCCGCCTGATCGTGCGCATCGCTCCTGCTGTAGCCCAAGCTGCCATGGAAGAAGGCGTGGCAACCCGCCCTATCGCCGATCTGGAAGGCTATATCGCCAAGCTGCAACAGTTCGTCTACCACTCCGGCGCTTTCATGAAGCCCGTATTCGCGATTGCCAAGCAATTGGTGCGTGAAGGCGGCAAGGCTCGCATCGTCTTCACTGAAGGTGAAGAAGAGCGTGTTCTGCGTGCGGTGCAAGTGATCGTGGACGAGAAGCTGGCCCAACCCATTCTGGTAGGCCGCCCTGCTGTCTTGCTGTCCCGCATCAAAAAGTTCGGCCTGCGCCTGCGTTTGGGCGTGGACGTGGAAGTGACCAACCCCGAGTCCGATGACCGTTTCCACCAGTACTGGACAACGTACTGGGAAAAAATGTGCCGTCGCGGTATCAGCAAGGAAATGGCTCGCGTGGAAATGCGCCGTCGCCTGACTCTGATCGGCTCCACCATGGTGCATCTGGGTGATGCCGATGGCATGATCTGCGGCACGATCGGCTCCTATCACAACCACCTGCGCTACGTTGATGAGATGATCGGTCGCAAGCCCGGCTCCAGCGTCTACGCCGCCATGAACATTCTGCTCTTGGGCGAGCGCACCGTGGCCCTGACGGATACGCACGTCAACGACGACCCGAATGCGCAGGAAATTGCGGAATACACCATTGAAGCGGCTCGCATGCTGAGCACACTGAGTCTGGAGCCCAAGGTTGCCCTGCTGTCGCGCTCCAACTTCGGTTCGGACTCGGCTGCCTCGGGCCCCAAAATGCGCGAAGCACTGAAACTGATTCAGGAACAGGCACCAGACCTGCAAGTAGACGGCGAAATGCACGCCGACTGCGCGCTGGACGAGTCCTTGCGTAGCCGCACCTTGCCTAACTCGTCCCTGAAGGGCTCAGCCAACCTGTTGGTTTGCCCGAACGTAGACGCTGGCAATATCAGCTACAACCTGCTGAAAACAGCAGCAGGCAGCAACGTAGCAATTGGTCCCTTCCTGATGGGTGCCAACGCTCCGGTGCACATCCTGACTTACAGCTCGACCGTGCGTCGTATTATCAATATGACCGCTCTGACGGTGCTGCAAGCTAACCGTGGTTAAGCCTTAGGGCTGAACAAAAAAACCGGCCTGTGAAGGCCGGTTTTTTTATGGGTAAAACATACCGTCAAACGCTTATTCCAGCTTGATATTGCCTTTCTTGACCACGTCATGCGCCCAGTCGTATTGCTCTTTAATTTCCTTGGCAAACTCTTCAGGCGAATTTCCCGATGGCGTAGCACCTTGCTTCTCCAAAGCCGAAATAATCTCGGGCTTTTTCAAGGCCTCAGCAGCGGCTTGATGCAGTTTGGCGACGATTTCAGGAGGCGTGCCTTTAGGAGCCAACAGACCGTACCAAGCTGGGCTGTTCAACTGCGGATAGCCCTCTTCAGCCAGTGTAGGCACATCTTTCAACGCCGGTAGACGCTCGGGCCACGCAATGGCCAAGGCGCGCAAGTTGCCCGCCTGGATCTGGGCCATGGACGAAGGCAGGTTATCAAACATAGCGTTGATCTGGCCACCCACGGCATCGGTCACAGCCGGGCCGGCGCCACGGTAGGGAACGTGCACGATATCTGTGCCGGTTTCCAACTTGAAGGCTTCGCCAAACAAGTGCAGAACCGAGCAAGTGCCCGAGCTACCGTAGGAGTATTTGCCGGGATTGTCTTTGAGCTGCTGCACAAACTCCTTGAAGTTCTGTGCCGGGAATTTGGGATTGACCTCGATCACGTTGGGCAGGTTGGCAAAGTTGCTGACCGGCATGAAGTCTTTCAGAGGATCGTAAGGCAAATCATTGGGACGGCAAGCGGGGTTCACCGCAAGGGTCGAAATAGTGGCAATCGACAAGGTATAGCCATCGGGTTTAGCGCGAGCCGCTTCTGCTGCTCCAATTGCGCCACCGGCACCACCTTTGTTTTCAACAACCATTGTTTGGCCCAGCACTTCGCTCATGCCCTTGGTGACAATACGCGCCACAATGTCAGTGGAGCCGCCAGGAGCGAAAGGAACGATTACTCGGATCGCCTGATTGGGGTAGTTAGCTTGAGCCTGTGCAACCGTCGCGGTGCCAATCATCGCCAAACTTGCACAAAGGGATAGCAGCGCAAATTTTTTGGGAAACTTCTCTATCATGGGAACATCTCCTCTTTAGATTTTTTTGTAGATCCGTCCCCTGGGTAAGGGGAGTTAACTAATAATAGCGCAGCTAAACCTCATTCATTGTTAATTCTGAAAGCAGATACCTACAGGGGATATACCTATATCTGCTTCTATTTACCGTCATCATGACCACAATATTCCCGCTGATTCTGCCCGATTTCTTATTGATTGCGCTGGGCGCTTTATTGCTGCATCGCTTTGGTTTCAGCCGGGAATTTTTCCAGGGTGCCGAAAAGCTGGTCTATTACGTTCTGTTTCCAGCACTGCTCTTTGACTCCATTACCCGCATCCCGCTCAATCTGGGGGATACCTGGCCACTCTTGGTCGCTGCGGCTGCCCTGATTGCCGTCGGGACCGCCCTGGCCTGGCTGGCCTTGCCCATCCTCAAGCCCGAACATCTGCAACATGCTGCCCTGACCCAGTGCGCATTCCGCTTCAATACCTATTTAGGCATGTCCCTGGCCAGTGCGATTGCCGGGCCGTCAGGCGTGGCCGTCATGGCTTTGCTGGTGGGTTTCTCTGTTCCGATGGCGAACATGGTGGCTGTCACTGTATTGGCACGAGGACAACAAGGCCGTATTGCCATCGAGCTGCTCAAAAACCCCTTGATCCTGTCCACTGTGGCCGCCCTGGGCTGGAATCTGGCGGGCTTATCTGTCCCCGGCCCCGCTCAGTTGGCATTTAGCCGCCTGGGAGCTTGTGCCTTGGGCATCGGTTTGTTGTGTGTAGGCGCCACTTTATCCTTGCAGGGTTCGCGCCAGGCCGGTGCCTTAATCAGTTGGATTACCGCTATCAAATTGCTGGCCTTGCCGGTAGCGGCGCTGGCGATTGCCTGGCTGCTGGACATGAGCACACTAGAGCGTCAGATGTTACTGGTCTTTGCCGCTCTGCCCACCGCTTCCTCTGCCCATGTACTGGCTGCCCGCATGGGAGCGGATAGCCGTCTGGTCGCGCTGACCATGTCGATCGGCACTATACTAGCGGGCTTGACCATTCCATTGTGGTTATCCCTCGCTACCTGATTTGCGCCTATGAATCCGCATTCCTTGACCCTGTCCTTGCCTGACGAGGACGCCACCACGGCTTTGGCCGAGCGCCTTGCCCCGCTGCTAAGCGGCCAGGTTCCCGGAGTGCCTACAGGTGGCCGAATTCATCTTCATGGTGACCTGGGCGCCGGTAAAACTCACTTCGTTCGAGCCCTGTTGCGGGGCTGCGGCGTTACCGGTCGTATCAAAAGTCCTAGCTACGCTTTACTTGAAAGTTATAAAGTTTCTAGCTTATACTTCTATCATCTTGATTTTTATAGATTTAGCGATCCACGAGAATGGGTCGACGCTGGTTTTCGCGATATTTTGCAAGACAATGCTGTTGTGCTGATCGAATGGCCCGAGAAAGCAGGGAGTTTATTACCCGAGCCCGATCTGGATTTACACCTGGATTATTGTGGTGACGGTCGCTTGGCCACCCTGGATGCACGCAGCGCCAAAGGAACGCTATGGATTACGACACTCGCCCCCAGCCAGCAGAAGTAGCCCCAGCCGGCAAGGCCCGTCGCCGATTCGTCGCCACGGCCACTACCCTGTTCCTGCTTCCCGTCATCCCGCGGCTGGCTCATGCCAGCACGATCGTGGCCGTCCGTACCTGGCCGGCAGACGAATACACCCGCGTCACCCTGGAGATGGACAGCGAGCTCAAGGCCGAGCACTTCACACTGGAAAATCCGCACCGCATGGTGGTGGATATCCAGGGCTTGACCATGAACCGCACCATTGAAGAACTGGTCTCCAAGGTTCGCCCTAACGACCCGTACATTCGATCTGTGCGTGTGGGCCAGAACCGCCCCGACGTCGTGCGCCTGGTTCTGGACCTGAAACAGGCCGTCGCCCCCCAGATTTTTACCCTTAAGCCCGTTGGCGAATACAAATACCGTCTGGTACTGGATTTGTATCCTCGCGTGGCTCAAGATCCACTGCTGGCCCTGCAAATCCAGGACGACAATGACCCGCTGGCTTCCGTACTGGAAAGCCTGGCTCAAAACTCGCCCGACGTTCCTGTACCCACCGTACAAGGACAAACCTTGCCGCCAGTAGTTCGCAACACGCCGCCCCCCGTCACCACGCCGCCGCGTACGGCGACGCCATCGGCCACACCTGGTACACCCAATCGCCCCTTGCTGATTGCGCTGGACCCAGGCCACGGTGGTGAAGATCCCGGAGCCATCGGTCCCGGCGGGACACGTGAAAAAGATGTAGTGCTGAACATTGCCCGACGCTTGAAGCGTTTGATCGATGCACAGCCCAATATGCGCACCTACCTGACCCGCGACTCGGACTTCTTTGTACCGCTGCAAGTGCGCGTACAAAAAGCGCGCCGGGTAAAAGCAGATCTGTTCATCAGTATTCACGCCGACGCCTGGATCAAACCTAGTGCACGTGGCTCGTCCATCTATGCCTTGTCCCAAAACGGTGCCACCAGCTCGGCTGCCCGTTGGCTGGCCAAAAAAGAGAACGATGCCGACTTGATCGGTGGCCTGAACCTGGGCTCTCATAACCGCCAAGTGGCGCAGATTCTGCTGGACCTGTCTACGGCAGCGCAGATTAATGATTCCGTTAAAGTAGGTGCTCACCTGCTGGGCGAAATTGGCAAGATCAACCGTTTGCACAAACGCAGCGTTGAACGAGCCGGTTTTGCCGTGCTCAAGGCTCCTGACATCCCGTCCATCCTGATCGAAACCGCCTTCATCAGTAACCCTGAGGAAGAGCGCCTGCTGCGCAGTTCCTCGCACCAGGACAAGATTGCACAAGCGATTTTTACAGGGATTCGAGGGTACTTTGCCGAGTTCCCGGCATTGGCCAGCCGTAGCTAAGCTTGGGACAGGGTTACCAGAAAAGCGCAGCAATTGTATGCTGCGCTTTTTTTATGCACCTTGGAGATTGGCATAAAGAGACAATATCCCAGTAGCAAGGATCTGTCTGAGCCTTGGGAAGGGAGTATCTCAGTTTTCTTGAGGTGGGGACTCAAACAGGGTCAGCAGTGGCAAAACTCTATGCAAACTCGCTAAACCTTTAGCCCTCATAGCCTGCATCGCACCACCACTAGGTCCTCCTTCATCTATAACCACCGCACAGATCACTTCTGCCACGACAGTCATCAAATCAGTATCCAGCAAGAGTTACAAAACCCAACAAAAAAGGACATCCTCAGACGCCCTTTTCTCCTCGACCTTAGCGGCCTAGACAGACCTCAAATCCTACAAGGCCGTATCAGCCTTGCGCTTGAATATCTTCCACAAAGCCCCCACCACAACAGGCACTGCCGCTGCCGCAATCCCGATCAGCACAATGGTGTTCAAATGCGCTTTGATGAACGGCACGTTTCCAAAAAAGTAACCCAGCGTAATCAGGCTGCAAATCCACAGCAAAGCACCCGTAATGTTGTACGCCTGAAAGCGCATCGCATTCATATGCCCCACACCGGCGACAAAGGGTGCAAAGGTACGGAACAAAGGCAGGAAACGGGAGATCACAATGGTCTTGCCGCCATGCTTCTCATAGAAAGCATGGGTCTTGACCAGGGCACGGCGGTCCAGAAAGCGGGACTCCTGCGTAAAGACTTTTGGCCCTATATACCGCCCAACGTAATAATTAACGGTATTACCCAGCACGGCCGCCACAATCAGGATTGCGCCCAGCATGACCGGGTCCAGCATGCCCGACGCCCCAAAGGCACCGGCAATAAACAGCAAGGAATCACCCGGCAGAAAAGGCAAAACCACAAGCCCGGTCTCGCCAAATATAATCAAGAACAGAACAAGGTAAATCCAGGCTCCATACTGCTCGACCCACACACCCAGGTATTGGTCGATATGAAGGATCATGCTGAGTAACTCGGGCATAGTTCCACACCAAAATAACAAAACAGCCAGTCCGATACTGACCAGACCGACACCATAGATCAAGCGGTTAAAATAAGCCGCTACCGTTTGAAACCCGTTGAACCTGCCAGACAGGTACAACACTGAATACACACAAGGCCAGCCGCCCTATGTCATCAAGACGCCGTATTATCCCACTCCCCGACCTGCTTGTAAGCCAAATTGCGGCCGGAGAAGTTATCGAGCGCCCGGCATCGGTCCTGAAAGAACTGCTGGAAAACGCCATTGACGCCGGAGCCAGTGCCATCGAGATCCGCCTGGATGGCGGTGGCATACGCCGCATCTCCGTCAGCGACGATGGCCACGGCATCACTCAGGAAGAATTGCCCCTGGCGCTGCTGCAACACGCCACCAGCAAAATCCGTTCGCTGGAAGAGCTGGAATCCGTCGCCTCCATGGGTTTCCGGGGAGAGGCTCTGCCCTCCATCGCCTCCGTCGCCCGTTTGACGATCAACTCGCGTACACAGGACGATTCCCACGCCTGGGAATACTCGCTGGGCCAAGGCGAACCGCAACCCGCCTCCGGGCAGATCGGCACTCATGTGGATGTACGCCAGCTCTTTGACGAGATCCCTGCCCGTCGCAAATTCCTGCGTACCGAGGGCACCGAATACGGTCACTGCGTAACCGCTCTAGAACGCATCGCCCTGGCCCAGCCACAGATAGCCTTTCGCCTGTTCCACAACGAGAAACCTCAGCGTCACTGGCGCAGCGGCACGCTGGAGCAACGCCTGCTGGACATCTTGGGTAAAGAGTTTATTGAGCAAAGCCTGCCCGTTGCCCAAGAGCAAGGCTTGATCAGCTTGCGCGGCCTGGTGATCCACCCGGCCCACGCTCGCCCCAGCGGAGACAAGCAGTTCCTGTTTGTGAATGGTCGCTTTGTACGTGATCGCACCGTGTCACACGCCATTCGCAGTGCCTATGCCGATGTGCTGCACGGCGACCGCCAACCCGCCTATGCCCTGTTCCTGGACATCGCCCCTTCGACTTTGGATGTGAACGTACACCCCGCCAAACACGAAGTGCGTTTCCGGGACAGCGGTGCCGTCTACCGTTTTGTGCTGCAAAGTGTCGGTCAGGCCCTGGCCCAAGGCAGCATGGCCGGGGAAACACCCGTGGCCGCGATGCCCTTGCCCGAAGGTGCGACCCCGCCCCCCATGCCCGGCTTTCCCCCGCCAGCCCCTGGCTCTACAAGCAACCCTTACGCCAGCAGCGAACCGGCCTTGCCCTATAGCCACCCGGCTCGGCAAGGTTGGCAATCCAGCTTCAGCCTGCGTGAACCATCCGGTGGCAGCGCAGACTGGAAAAGCATGTACCGCCCGATTGAGCCGGCTTCCAGCAACACGCCGGTCACTAGCTATCAAAGCGAGGCGGACAATGCGACAGACGAGTTCCCCCTAGGCATGGCACTGGGCCAATTGCATGGCATCTACATTTTGTCTGAAACCCGCCAGGGCATGATTCTGGTGGACATGCACGCGGCCCACGAGCGCGTGGTTTACGAGCAATTGAAGCAGGCTCTGGATGGCCGTGAACTACCTCGCCAGGATTTGCTGGTCCCGGTTGTCTTTAGTTGTTCAGAAAGCGATATCGCTTTGCTGGATGAACACCAGGAAACCCTGGCTGACCTGGGCCTGAGCCTGAACCCGGCGGGCCCCACGACCATGGCCGTGCGCGCCGTCCCCGCCCTGCTGGCCCAGGGCGATATCGAATCCCTGGCCCGTGCCGTCCTGCGCGATTTGGCCCAAGTAGGTTCATCCCGCCATCTGGACGAACAACGTAACGAGCTGCTCTCGACTATGGCCTGCCATGGCTCAGTACGCGCCAACCGCCGCCTGAGCATTCCCGAGATGAACGCGCTGCTGCGCAAAATGGAACAGACTGACCGGGCCGACCTGTGCAATCATGGCCGCCCCACCTGGTTCCAATGGAAGCTGAGCGAGCTGGACAAACTTTTTATGCGTGGACAATGAACGATTTACCCATTCTGTGCCTGGCCGGTCCAACCGCCAGTGGCAAAAGCGCCACCACGCACACCCTGGCTCAACACTGGCCGATTGAAGTGATTGTGATGGACTCGGCCACGATTTATCGTGACATGGACATTGGCACCGCTAAGCCCAGCGCCGAGGAGCAAGCTGCCATCCCCCACCACTTGTTGGATATCCGCGACCCGGTGGAAAGCTATTCAGCGGCCGAGTTCGCGACCGATGCAACTTGCCTAATTCAGGAAATCCGGGCGCGGGGTCATTACCCGGTCCTGTGTGGCGGCACCATGCTGTATTACAAAGCCCTGCGCGAAGGCTTGAACGACTTACCCCAGGCCGATCCTGCCATTCGTCAGCAGCTGGATGAACGCGCCCAAGAAGTAGGTTGGCCTGCCATGCACGAAGAGCTAGCTCGCATTGACCCCATCACTGCAGCCCGCCTGGCCCCCCGGGATAGTCAACGCATTCAGCGTGCTCTGGAAATTTTTCATATCAGTGGCAAAAGCATGAGCGACTGGTTGCAGGAAAAAACCCAGCCGCAAGAAAGCAGCCATCGCTACATCACCATGAGCCTGGAGCCGGAAGACAGATCCTGGCTACATCAGCGTATTGCAGCCCGCTACCACGACATGATCCAGCAAGGTTTGCTGCAGGAGGTCGAGAAACTCCACCAGCGCCCTGATCTGCACCCAGGGCTGCCTTCTATACGTTGCGTAGGCTACCGACAAATCTGGTCCTATCTGGACGGACAAGTCGACCTGGATCAGGCCATTGAGCAAGCCATTGCCGCCACCCGACAACTGGCCAAACGCCAATTAACCTGGTTGCGCTCTGAGCCTGAGCGGCTGCAATTTAATTGCCAGGCCCCGCAAGCAGCCGAGCACATTGTGCAAGCAGCCCGCCAAATCTGGCCCAGCTGATATGCCACCCAAACAAAGGCCGCCTGTTAAAGGCGGCCTTTGTGTTTTGGGCTATTACTAGAACTAAACGGAAGCACTACCCTGCTTAGGCACTATCTGGGCACGCATTGCCAGATACTGGAAGGTACCGCCCAGCAAAGCACCAATCAACCAGCCATAGCCAGCCAGATTGGCCAAGGCAGGCACCCACACTGTGGCTACCGAGAACACCGCGGCCAGGAAAAACGCCGCCATCGCCCGCTTGTTCCAGCCATTCTGGAAGTAGTAAGTACCACTTTCCTCCAGACTAAACAGATCCGCTACCACCACACGCTGTTTGCGGATCAAGTAGAAGTCCACAATCATGATGCCGTATAGCGGAGCCAACAAAGCCCCCAAGGTATCGACAAAGCCAGTAATGCCAATGGCGCTGATCAAGGGAAGCCACAAGGCGCCAATGAAAAATGCAATTACAGCAGTCAGAATGCCACCCATCTTGGCGGAGATAAGCTCAGGTTTCAGATTGGCCAAGTCAAAAGCGGGAGGAATAAAGTTTGCTACCAGGTTGATACCCACGGTGGCCGCAAAAAAGGTCAGGGCCGCAATCACGGTCAGCACCAGACTATCAACGCGATCCACAATATCAGTGGGGTTCGTCAGGGTCTCGCCAAACAGCACGGCCGTACCGGCGGTAATGAACAAGGCCAGGAAGGAGAATATGGCCAAGCTAACAGGCAAGCCCATGAAATTACCGATCCGCATACTGCGCTCGTCTTTGACAAAACGCGAGAAGTCACCGTAATTAATCACGACCGCGGCAAAGTAAGCCACCATTGTCCCGACCACAGCACCAAATGCCATCAACGGCCCGCCTTCGTACGTGCCTTTACCTGCAAAAATTTCGCCCACTTTGTCCAGCAGGCCATCGCCCGCCTTGTACCAGATCACGGCTAGCAGCGCGAACATGACCAGATACACCAAAGGACCGGCCCAGTTCAGGAAGCGCGTAATCCACTTCATACCCATCAGAAAAATACCCAGTTGCATCACGCAGACCAGGACATAAGACAACCAGCCCACCCAGTCCAGGCCTAAAAACAGAGCTCCCCCGGGGTGATCCAGCAAGGCATTGAACAACAAGGCCAAGGCGGTAGAGGCAAAGTAGGTCTGCACTCCGTACCAGAAAATAGCCACAATCCCACGCACCAGCGCAGGGAACTTGGCACCCTTCACCCCCATGCTGATACGGGCAATCACAGGGTACGGCACGCCATACAACACACTGGGTTTGCCACTGAGATTGACCAGCCCCATCACAATGAAACCGGCCAGCAAAATACCGGCAAACACCGCCCAACCATTTAGCCCGTACGAGATAAACAAAGTGGCGGCCAGGGTATAGCCAAACAGGCTTTGTATGTCGTTGGACCACACATTGAAAATTTCAAACCAACCCCACAAACGCTTTTGGCGTGGCAAGGGTGCCAAGTCTTTATTGTGCAAAGACGGGTGTGGGTCTTTTAACGATAAATCCGAATGTTCCATGTCCTTCCCCTCAGAAATTGCTTCTAACATTTCAGCTGATATTTCTACGTTCTTGCCTTTAATGTAGGGGCCTTACTGAACCAGGAACATTATGGAATGTACGAGTAATATCCGAATTCGGATTGCCTCGAAAACAAACATAAGAAAATAGATATAACCTTTATTTGAAAATCAAATACAGTGAATTCGCTGTGGCAATACTGAATCGAAAATGAAGGCCGAAGCTCTTGGAAATCCTGACAAAAACAAAACAGCTTCGACTCTAAGCGGTCGGGTCAAGACATAAAAAAAGCCAGCTCAATGAGCTGGCTTTTTTACAACGGTAAGATCGGAGTCTTAGACCACTTCGGTCTGCGCCTGACCTTCCTGACGTTCCACGATCTCGCCCAGGTTGTAGACGGTTTCGCCTTGCTCGGACAAAGTCGCGCTGATGGCCTCTGCCTTATCAGCAGGAACAATGATGATCATGCCGATACCGCAGTTAAAGACACGGTACATTTCTTCGTCGGCCACGTTGCCATTGGTTTGCAACCACTGGAACAAGGCGGGCATGGTCCAGGAATCACGCTTCAACCGTGCGGACAGATGCTTTTGCAGGATGCGAGGTACGTTTTCCAGCAAGCCACCGCCGGTGATGTGAGCCAGGCCCTTGATGTCCGCACCGTGGGCAGCCAAGGCGGCCAGCACGGATTTCACGTAGATGCGGGTAGGTTCCATGACCACGTCTGCCAAAGGACGGCCATCCAGCTCGTCAGTAGGCTTGGCGTTGGCGTGCTTCAGAATCTTGCGAATCAGCGAGTAGCCGTTGGAGTGGGCACCGCTGGAGGCCAGACCTAGGACGACATCACCAGGAACAATGGATTTGCCATCAATGATGCGCGATTTTTCCACCGCACCCACTGCAAAACCGGCCAGGTCATATTCGCCTTCGGGGTACATGCCGGGCATTTCTGCCGTTTCGCCACCGATCAGGGCGCAAGCGGAAAGCTCACAGCCTTTGGCAATACCGCCAACTACTTGAGCGGCCGTGTCGACCGACAGCTTGCCGCAGGCAAAGTAATCCAGAAAGTACAAGGGTTCTGCGCCCTGGACTAGAATGTCGTTGACACTCATGGCCACCAGGTCTATACCCACAGTGTCGTGGCGCTGCCAATCAAATGCCAGGCGTAGTTTGGTACCAACACCGTCGGTGCCGGACACCAGAACGGGCTCTTTAAGGTGGGTAGGCACTTCAAACAAAGCGCCAAAGCCTCCGATTCCAGCCATGACGCCTGCACGCATGGTTTTGGCAGCCAGTGGTTTAATACGATCGACCAGGGCGTCGCCCGCGTCGATATCCACGCCTGCATCGCGGTAGGTCAAGGAAACAGAAGTAGTGTTTTTCATGGGAAAAGCCGTGGGATATGTGAAAATTGCGAGTTGGACGAAATTGTACGACACATGACCGAGCAACTGATTCTGGATATATCTCCAGCACCGCCTGCCTCTTTGGACAACTTTGTTGCCGGAGCGAATCAGGCTGCGTTGCAGGCTCTGCGTCAGTGCTCTCCAGGACGCGCGGTTTACCTGTGGGGACCGCCCGGCGCAGGTCGAACACATCTGCTGCGGGCGATGGCCAGTCTAGACGACAGCCGCTATTTTAGTTCAGATACTCCCTCCCAGCCCATCTTTGACATCGCCACCGATGACAAAGCCCCTCCCAGCCTGCTGGCCATCGACGATATCGAACGTTTTGATGAGCACGGACAGGCTGCCGTATTTGCGCTGTACAATCGCTGGCGCGAGTCGGCCACCCGGCCAGACGCCTTCACGCTATTGGTCTCCGGCGACCGGGCTCCTAAAACCATGTCAGTACGCGAGGACTTGCGCACACGACTGGGCTGGGACCTGGTGTTCAGACTGGAATACCTGTCGGACGCCCACCGGTCCGAAGCCATGCAACAACGGGCTGCTGCCCGTGGTCTGCAGCTCCAGGCGGAAGTGCTCAGCTGGATCCTGACTCATTACGATCGCGATATGAACCGCTTGAGCGCATTGATCGATGCGCTGGACAACTATTCACTGGTAAAGAAACGTCCCATCACTTTACCCCTGCTCAAAGAACTTCTGGCCAATAGCCAGACCCAATCTTCTCGCTGAGTCATGACTGCTTCCTCTTTTATTGCCCTGTTTGATCTGGACCACACTCTGCTTCCTTTAGATAGCGATTACCAGTGGGCTGATTTTTTGGCCCGCACTGGCCGCGTCGGAGATCCGGCCGAAGCCATCCGTCTTAATGAAGACCTGATGGAGCGCTATAACCAAGGATTGCTGACGGCCGAAGAATCGGCCGAATTTATGTTGGGCCTGCTGACCAACGCCAGCCAGGAAGAATTGCTGGCCTGGCAAGACGAGTTCATGCAGGCCATAATCCTGCCCTCGATCAGCCCGGCTGCCCGCGAACTGCTGGCCAAACACCAGGAACAAGGCCATCTGGTGGCCATCGTGACCGCCACCAACGAATTTGTGACTCGCCCGATTGCGGCGGCCCTGGGCGTGGAACACCTGATCGCTACCACTCCTGAAATGAAAGATGGCCGCTACACCGGCAAGATCAGTGGCGTGCCCAGCTTTCAGGCTGGCAAAATCACCCGTGTAAACCAATGGCTAAACACCATGGGCAAATCCCTGGCGGACTTCGAGCGCAGCTGGTTCTACAGCGACTCGCCCAACGATCTGCCCTTGATGGAAGTGGTAACAGACCCCGTTGCAACCAACCCCAGCGACAGGCTGCGTGCCGTCGCTACCGAACGTAATTGGCTTGTCATCGATTTGTTCGCTGACATGATGGACAGCAAATCGTAAAATCAGACGCATGCTTAAGCGAACAATAAAAACATTTGTCGACCGGCTGCTCAAACCAGCCAAAAGCGTGCGTCCCAAAGGGTTGCGCCGCTACACACGAGAAGAACATGGCATAGACCGACGTCTGGTCTCACGTCATGCGATCAAAGTGTGCGAGGTCTTGAACCACGCAGGCTACCAGGCCTATGTCGTGGGTGGCGCAGTGCGCGATTTGCTAGTGGGCCTGGAGCCCAAGGACTTTGACGTCGCAACTGACGCCACGCCCGAGCAAATTCGTCCCCTGTTTCGCCGCGCCCGTATTATTGGCCGGCGTTTTCGGCTAGTACACGTGGTGTTCGGCCAGGAAATCATCGAAACCTCCACGTTCCGGGCCGACGATAGCGGCAAACAGACGGACGAACATGGCCGTATTTTGCGCGATAACGAATTTGGCACCATCGAAGATGACGCTGCTCGCCGCGATTTCACGCTTAATGCGCTCTATTACGATCCGCTGACCGAAACCGTCATCGACTACCACAACGGGGTTGCCGACCTGAAAGATCGTCAGGTGCGCATTATTGGCGATGCGGAGACCCGCTACCGGGAAGATCCGGTCCGTATGCTGCGCGCGGTGCGTTTTGCCTCCAAGCTGGACGCAACCATCGAGCCGAAAACGGATGCGCCTATCCGCTCGCTGTCGCGCCTGATTGAAAATGTGCCCGAATCCCGTCTGGCTGATGAAACGCTGAAGCTGCTCAATTGCGGCCATGCCATGGACTGCATCAAGCGTCTGCAAGCTCTGGGCCTGCACAACAAGCTGCTGCCCATGGTCGAGCCAGTGCAGCGCCTGCCCGGTGGCGCAGAGTTTCTGGATATGGCCCTGGCCCGCACCGACACCCGCGTACGTGCTGGCAAATCCGTCAGCCCCAGCTTTATCTATGCCTGCCTGCTCTGGAAGTTGGTGCAAAAAGAGTGGGAAAAGCTCATCGCGCAAGAAATGCATCCCCAGCAAGCGCTATTGGAAGCCGCCGATCTGGTTCTGGAAAAGCAAAGCCGCATCATGCCTATCCAGAAGCGTTTCCAGTCGGACATGCGCGAGATCTGGTTTATGCAGCCTCGCTTTGAACGCATTGCCAACCGAGCTATCTGGCGCATGACGGAACAACCCCGCTTCCGTGCTGCTGTGGACTTTTTACAACTTCGTGCCGAAGCCAAAGAAGTCGATAGCGTGCAGGCGCAATGGTGGATGGACTTGGCCGACGCCGGTGATGAAGAGCGCAGCACCATGATTGCCGTGCGCAAACCGGCCAGCACTACAGCCACGGCTACACGCAGTGGGCAACGCCGCACCCGTCGTCGTCGCCCTAATGCCAAACGCAGCCCAGCATCGACGAGCAGCGAAACGTGATCCCAGCCAGCACCACGGTGTATGTAGCAATGGGGGCCAATCTGGGTGAAGCACGACAAACACTGGAAATAGCGGCTACTGAACTGGCAGCCACGCCCGGCATCCAGGATCTGACGCTGGCGCACTTCTATCGCACCGCTCCGGTGGATTCCAGTGGGCCAGACTACGTCAATACGGTAGCCCGGTTTCTATGTACACTTAGCCCGGAAGCCCTGCTGGACCGCCTGCAAGACATCGAGCAAGAGCACGGCCGTACCCGCCTGTACCGCAATGCCCCCCGAACGCTGGATCTGGATTTGTTGCTCTACGACCAAGAACGCATCGATACCCCACGCCTGACCGTGCCGCACCCCCGCATGCATGAACGCGCTTTTGTGCTTGCTCCTCTGGCGGATCTAGCCCCTGAGCTTGAACTGGCTCAAGGCAGCATGAGCGCACTGCTGGACACGGTCAAAGACCAGGAGATTGGGCGGCTGGAGTAATTGCCGCTTTTTTCTACCTTGTTTTTGCTTGCTCACGCTTTGCGGCAAAAGTCCTTCAGCAAGGCAACACGACCATCAACAATGACAGCTTCCCTGCCTAGCCTTCGTGCTTAGGCGGGGAAGTATCTGTAGAGGACGCCGCAGGCAGTTCCTCTTGCAGCATCTGCCCTTCCGCATCTAAACCCCGCTGCCGGTCAGGCAGAGCCAGCAGGCGCTGCGCCATCTGTAGAGCTTCGGTAATACCGCCTAACACTTCCTCGCGACGGGCGGCATCAGGTACTCGCAAGACATACGAAGGATGCCACGTAGCGATAAGCCAAGTTCCCCCCCACTGAAATGGCTTGGCCAGATAGCTGCTTAGCCGGGCTTTAGGCCCCAACAAGGCAGACAGAGCCGTCGCCCCCAGGGTGACAATAACCACAGGCTTAACGCGCACCAGCTCCTCCTGCAACCAATGTCCACAGGCCTGAACCTCGGCAAACGAGGGGCTGACATGTAAGCGCTGCTTGCCGCGCCCTGTCCATTTGAAATGTTTGACCGCATTGCTTAAATAAAGCGCATCACGCTCAATGCCAGCACGCTGCAATGCCTGATCCAGTATCTGCCCTGCCGGCCCGACAAAGACACGCCCCTCCAGATCCTCATAGTCACCAGGCTGTTCGCCAAGCAACATCATGCGTGCAGTGGCAAGCCCTTCACCCGGCACCGCCTGCGTAGCGTGCTCCCATAAGCCGCAGCGACGACATAGATCCAGCGAAGAGGGCTCACTACGTTGAGGCTGCGCACAACTGGCTTCTACCGCCACCAGCTTGCCTGGCATCTGAGCAACGCCGCTGAACTGCCCGACTCGCCGTGCCCCATTGCGCGCTTCACTGATCATGGCAGGAATTAAGCGGGCCTCGGGCAGCCCCTTCCAGAACCGCACGGGCATGCTCTGCTGCAAGGCAGTTTCATTCAAGCGCGCTGGGTTAAAAATACTCTGGTAATACCGTAGCCACAGCGCTTCCACCTGATCGCCTGAAGGTCCAGCGCGTAATGCCTCCACATTCTCAGGCGCATCCAGAAACTGCAATTTTTGACCATCCCAGAGCGCAACACGCTGCGGCGTTGCAATGCACCACGACGTCCCGCCCATACGCTTGGCAAAATGCTCGGCAATCCACTCCAGTACCTCGTGCTCGGGTTCAAACCATGCCCAGTACTCCGGCAGGCTGCCTTCCTCGCAACGACGAAACCGCACATAAGCCATCATGTCGTGCTTTTCCTTGCGCACGGCTTTGGCCATCTCATACAAACGGGCACCATCCTCGTCGGCTACGGACTCCACACTGCGATCACCTTGCTGCCAGCGCCATAACACCCGATACAGCAAGGCCCAGCGCTCCGGCGTTCGGCACAAGGCGGCGTCATGCAGCAAGCTGTTAAGCACTCTCGATATACGGACGGAAGGCAGTGGCTCGCGAGCTTGCGGCTCTTGCAAGGAGACAGGCGCTAAGGGGGGAGGATTAACAACGGCATAGTCCAGCCCAATTTGCCGAGACTGACCACCCGACTCCAGGCTAGGCTCAGTCCAGCAAAGCCGCTCTGGCGGCCAAGCGGCGGTCAAGGCCAGCAAGGCTTGCTCGCGCCACGCCGTATAACCGCCTTCCACCATAAGGGTGACCATGCCCAGCTGATCCTGCTTGGTATCAGGAACAAGCGGGGTCATCGTCAGACCGGCACTCATATCAGGCTCAGTTGCTGCGGATTCGTAGACAACATACGGTGCAGTTTTTCGGAGGCTACATCGGCCAGCCTAGGCCGGTAGTCCTGCACCACCACAAAAGGCTGCAACGTCTTGATGGAGCACCGTAAACGAATTAAATCCTGGTAGCGAATAGCACGTAGCTGACGCAATTCGACCAGACGTTTGGCATTGCGTATGCCAATCCCAGGCACGCGAGCAATAATCCGTTCTGGCGCACGGTTCAGGTCTACTGGAAATACGGCTCGATTAGCCAGCGCCCATGCCAACTTGGGATCAATATCCAATGGTAAGTCGCCCTTATCCTGGAAAAGCTCCTCGGCCTGAAAGCCATAGCTACGTAGCAGAAAATCAGCTTGATACAGGCGGTGCTCCCGTAAGAGTGGCGGGGCTTGGGCAGGGAGTACTGATGAGCTATCCGGAATAGGGCTGAAAGCGGAGTAATACACCCGCTTGAGCTTATACGCCCCATACAAGGTCTGCGCGGTTTGAAGAATATTGCGATCGTCCGCCGCATCCGCGCCCACAATCATCTGCGTGCTCTGCCCTGCAGGCACTTTGGGCCGCTTTTCCTCTTGCGCCTGCTCTTGAGCCAGACGGATCACCCCCATAGCTCGCTTGATCGTATGGCCACTTTTTTCCGGGGCCAGACGCGTTAGGCCATCCTCAGTGGGAAGCTCGATATTGACGCTGAGTCTATCGGCGTAATGCCCGGCAAGCGTAATCAGCCTGGGATCAGCATCAGGGATAGTTTTAAGGTGAATGTAACCACGGAAATGGTGGTCCTCGCGCAAGGAGCGCGCCACCTCGACCAGATTTTCCATGGTGTAATCCGAGCTGCGTATGATGCCCGAGCTCAGGAACAGGCCGTCGATGTAATTACGACGATAAAAATCCAGCGTCAGATCGACAACTTCACGTGGCCGAAAGCGGGCTCGCGGCACATTGCTGGAGCGCCGGTTCACGCAGTACAGGCAGTCGTACTGGCAAAAGTTGGTCAGCAGTATCTTGAGAAGAGACACACAACGCCCATCGGGCGTAAAGCTGTGGCAGATACCAGCCCCGGTACTGGCACCTAAGCCGGCACGGCCGCGGGAATCCCGTTTAGGGGCGCCACTACTGGCACACGAGGCATCGTACTTTGCCGCATCCGCCAGAATGTCGAGTTTGCGTGATAGCTCCATACCGAGAACACTGTATATAAAAACAGCATTATACAGTTTGCGGGAACGGCGTCACGGGGCTCGTACAAAATCAAACAAATACGCGGAAAGCAGAGTTGTCTGACAGCGAGTAAGGCTGGCAGACAAGCGCCGCCGACTGAATCAAGCGTCTAGCAATTTGATCAAAGCATCCTGATGGCTGGAGCGAGTTTCCAACAAGAGTCGTCCCTCTTCGGTCAGCATGGCGATCAAGGGAGCAGGAAATGGAGTGGGAGTCTGCGTCGTTTGTGGAATTGCCTCAACCAGCCCTAAGGATTTTAGTTGTTCAAAAACGGCTTGGTTCTTGTGCCAGGGAGTTTGGCGTAAACGGACGAGCTCGAGAGCGTTCCAAATAGTTGGGTTAAGCTGCGGTACGGTCGTGGAGCGCTGAAGTTGCGTCATACAAGGCCCTTAATTAAGACCACAGAGATCGAGGCTTCTTATTTCGATCCTGTGTTCAGCCAGAAAGCATCCCTATACCTTACACCGTAACGATGTACAGAATATTTCAAGGAATCCTAACAAGTATCCTCGCAGCGCTCTGGCAAGACTCCAATAAGCAATAACCCGCAGTAACACTGCCCGCAAGCCAGGCCAGCTATAGTTTTCCGGCTTGGCAGCGTTGACGCAGCCCCAATCCCAAAAGCAGCAAGAAAGCAACAAACGCCCCTGCCCCCGCCACCCAAAGGTTCGCCGTGACACCATAAGCATCCACCGTCTGGCCTCCCAACCCTGATCCCAGCGCAATTCCTATATTAAAAACAGCCACATACAAAGCCGTGGCGATTTCTACGGCATGGGGTGCAGCTTTCATCATCCAGCTCATCAAGCCCACCGACACCCCACCGTAAGCCAGCCCCCAGAACAAAAGAACCAAGCCACCGCGCCAGGGCGACCCACCCACTGTCAAGAACAGCAAAGCTGTCAGAATTAAGCCAACAGCAATCGCCATCAAGCTCAGTTCCGTACGACGAGCAGCCGACATGCCAATCAGAAAATTACCCACAATTCCGGCTATTCCGTAGGCAAAAAGCAAAGCCCCTATCCATGGGGCCTCAACACCGGAAACCGACAGCAAAAGAGGTCGTACAAAGGTGAAGGCGCTAAAATGTCCGGCCACTAAAACAAAGGTCAGCAGCAGTCCCAGCATTAATTGTCGATTGCGCACTTGCTCGACAAACTGCCCCCAGGAAGCAGAGCTGGAAACTGACAAAGAAGGCAGCACGGCCAGATGGAAGGCTAGCACCAGAGCGCTGAACACAGCCATTGCACCAAAGGCCCAGCGCCAGCCGGCCCATTCCCCCATCAAGGCACCTAAAGGCACGCCCAATACGGAGGCGGCTGCGACACCACCAAAAATGATGGATGTCGCTAAACCTATCGATGGGGCGGGGACCAGACGGGAGGCCAAACCACCGGCAATCGCCCAAATGCCCCCCATACAAAAACCCACCAGGACGCGTGCTACCAACATCCAGGCCATGCTCGGCGCCAATGCTGAAGCAATATTTGCAAGCACCAACAAGCCCAGCAAGGCACACAAGATTCGCCGCCTATCCACACCGCCAGAGCCCAACACCACTAAAGGTGCAAACAAAGCAGCCAGCAAGGCGGGTAAGGAGATCATCAGGCCAGCGGCACCCGTAGAGGTCTGCAAGTTCTGCGCAATGGGAGTCAGCAAACCAACCGGCAACATTTCTGTGGTGACCACGGAGAAGGTCGCCAGACCCACCGCACTGACGGCTAGCCAGGACTGCCGCTTGCTGGTCTGCCCAGTCATCGATAGAGAAGTATTCATCGTTTCAAACTTTAGAAAAGAAACCTTAGAAGGCACAGGAAGGCGTGGCAGCAGATTGACGCAAGCGTTGATAACCGCAGCCGGCAAGCAGCAAGACCCCTGCAGCGGCGTACAACGCGACAGTGAAACCTGAGCGCGCTTCACCCATATCCACAAGCTGCCCCGATGCCGCCCCGCCCATTGCCACACCGACGTTCAGCCCCGCCAGCAACCAGGTCATGCCTTCAGTCAACTGTTGCTCGGACACCAGACGCTCGACCAAAGACATAGCCACAATCATGGTCGGAGCGAAAAACACCCCTGCCAGCAAGACAGCGGCAGCCAGTTCCAGCACACTGCCGACAAACAACAAGGGCAAAGTCGTGGCTGCAGTCGCCAACCCGCCCAACAAGAGCAGACGGTGCAACGGTGTGCTCAATTTCAATGCGCCAAAAGCCAGCCCAGCCAAACAAGAGCCCAAGGCATAGGCCGACAGCACCACACTGGCCGCCCCCGGCTGCCCTCTTTCCTGAGCAAAGGCCACACTGACAATATCGACGGTGCCGACAATGACGCCCATGGCCACCATGAGCAACGCCAACAAACGCACACTGTGGATCCGAAGAACTGAACGGCGGGCGCCCTGCCCCGGCTCGCGCACTTGAATTGCGGGTTCGCTCTCTTTTTGCAGCAACAAAGCCAGAACACCCGCAATCAGTAAAACAGCTGCCGCCAGCAAGCCTGCCTGCGGCGCTACCATGACGGCCAACCCCACCGACACGGGTGGACCAGCAATAAAGGTGACTTCGTCCAGTACGGTTTCCAAGGAATAGGCCGTCTGCAACTGGGTTTTTCCGCGATAGATTGCCGTCCAGCGGGCACGCACCATGGCCGACATACTGGGCATGAAACCAGCCAGCACCGCCCCAACAAACAGCAGCCAGTCGGGTGCCTGCCACCATGTCGCCGCCAGCAAGACCAGCAAACCCAAGACACTGATCGCCGTTGCAACAGGCAGAACGCGACTTTGCCCGCGCAAGTCCACCCAACGGGACACCTGGGGTGACAAGAGTGCGTAACTCAACACAAAGGTGGCGGACACCGCGCCCGCTAAGGCGTAGCTGCCGCCCAGTTGCGACAACATGGTAATGATTCCTATCCCAATCATGGGTAAGGGAATCCGGGCCAACAGCCCGGCCAGGGCAAAACCCCGTGTGCCCGGCGCGGCAAAAAGTTCTCGATAAGGCTGAGCCATCTCATTCTCCGTGAACGCCCGCTTGCCATGACACGGTGTTGCATCAACAATACATACAAGACGTATGTTTAAAATGATATATACATACGCCATGCATGTAAATATACATTCAGTCCGTATGTAAGGAGAAACTATGGCTCGCCGTACCCGTGCCGAGATGGAAGAGACCCGCGCCACCTTGCTTGCCACCGCTCGCACTTTCTTTGCAGAGCGTGGCTATGCCGAGACATCGATGGATGAACTGACGGCCCAGGCGGGCTTGACCCGTGGCGCGCTCTACCACCATTTCGGTGACAAAAAAGGCTTGTTGGCGGCGGTAGTCGATCAGATCGACGCGGAAATGGATGAACGCCTGCAGGCTATTTCAAACAATGCCGACGATGCCTGGGAAGGGTTTGTGCGCCGCTGCCATGCCTATCTGGAAATGGCGCTGGAGCCGGAAATGCAGCGCATTGTGTTGTGCGATGCCAAGGCAGTACTGGGAGGCGCATCACCCGAATCGCATCAGTATTGCGTGGGCTCCATGGAAGGTTTGATTCTGGCGCTGATGAATCAAGGCCGGATTGAACAGGCAGATCCCCACGCCCTAGCTTCCCTGATTTACGGTAGCCTGGCTGAAGCCGCATTCTGGATTGCTCAGGGAGAGGACGGCGATGCTCGCTTAGTGAAAGGGCTGGCAGCACTGGATTTGCTGCTGCGCGGATTGCTGATCAAGTCCTGAACGAGCAACACCAGAAAAAGCGAGGTACCTAGCAAAGCATAGGCTACGTAAGGGCTACACCAACGCCAGACAAAAAACCCGCATTAAATGTTGTACTGACTCTGCTTTTACAAGTAGACCAGGAACACTCATGCGGGTTTTTTATCTACAGCACCGGGAAGCCGGAGCCTCCCGATTCACGTCTTACACAGCGACCAAAGAGATCTCTGCAATACGCTTGCGCCACTCGGCAGGGCCGGTGTTGTGCACCGACACGCCTTGCGAATCTACGGCTACCGTCACAGGCATATCCTGGACATCAAATTCGTAAATGGCTTCCATGCCCAAGTCCTCAAAGGCCACCACTTTCGCGTTGCGAATTGCCTTGGAAACCAGGTAAGCGGAACCACCCACGGCCATCAGGTAAGCCGATTTGTGAGCACGGATCGCTTCAATCGCAGTTGGGCCACGTTCAGCCTTACCGATCATGGAGATCAGGCCGGTTTTGGCCAACATCATCTCGGTGAACTTGTCCATGCGGGTAGCGGTGGTTGGGCCTGCTGGGCCAACCGCTTCGTCACGCACGGGATCAACTGGGCCCACGTAGTAAATCACGCGGTTGGTGAAGTCCACGGGCAGGGACTCGCCCTTTTCCAGCATGTCCTGAATGCGCTTGTGAGCCGCATCACGGCCGGTCAGCATCTTGCCCGACAGCAGCAAAGTCTGGCCTGGAGTCCAGGAAGCGACTTCTTCAGGGGTCAACTCGTTCAGATTCACCTGGCGGGACTTGTTGTAGTCCGGTGCCCAGTGAATATCAGGCCAGGCCGACAGCGGTGGCGGTGTCAGCTCGGCAGGGCCATTGCCGTCCAGCGAGAAATGCACGTGCCGAGTGGCCGCACAGTTAGGGATCATGGCCACAGGCTTGGAGGCGGCATGGGTTGGGAAGGTGTTGATCTTCACATCCAGCACGGTCGTCAAACCGCCCAGGCCTTGAGCACCAATGCCCAGGGCATTGACCTTCTCGTACAACTCGATACGCAGCTCTTCCAGCTTGCTTTGCGGGCCGCGTTGCAGCAGCTCGTACATATCGATGTCTTCCATCAGGGCTTCTTTGGCCATCAGCATGGCTTTTTCGGCCGTGCCGCCCACGCCAATACCCAGCATGCCGGGAGGACACCAGCCCGCCCCCATCGTAGGAACGGTCTTGAGCACCCAATCAACCAGCGAGTCACTGGGGTTGAGCATCACGAACTTGCTCTTGTTTTCCGAACCACCACCCTTGGCTGCAACTTGAATGTCGACCTGATCCCCAGCGATCAATTCGACATTCACAATACAGGGCGTGTTGTCGCGCGTGTTTTTACGCGTGAACAAAGGGTCATTCAAGATCGAGGCACGCAGCGGATTGTCTGGGTTCAGATAACCGCGACGTACGCCCTCGTCACAGAGTTCCTGCAAGGAGCGCTTGGTATCAAAGCGCACATCCATGCCCACTTTCAGGAATACGTTGACCACCCCGGTGTCCTGACAGATGGGGCGGTGCCCCTCGGCACACATGCGCGAGTTGGTCAGGATCTGGGCAATGGCATCTTTGGCCGCCGGATTCTGCTCGCGCTCGTAAGCGCGGGCCAGGTGCACCAGATAGTCGGTGGGATGGTAGTAACTGATGAACTGCACCGCATCAGCGATGGACTGAATCAGATCGTCTTCTTTGATCGTGGTCATGGTGGCGTCTATATAAAAAACGAGATGAACAAGGGGAAACTATTTGCCCTGCCAGACAGGTTCGCGCTTTTCAGCGAAAGCCGTCGCGCCTTCTTTGGCGTCTGCAGAGGTGAAGATGCCAGCGATACGAGGGCGCTGCAGATCAAACAGATCCGACTGACGCCAGTCGCGCGACTGGGAAATAATGCTCTTGGCGGTCTGCACGGCCAAAGGACCGTTGGCAGCAATCTGGGCAGCCAATTCCAACGCCTGCTCGGTAGCCTTGCCTGGCTCGGCCAGACGGCTGACCAAACCGAGTTCTGCCATGCGGGCTGCGGGGTACATACCGCCGGTCAGCACCATTTCCATGGCCATGTGGTAAGGAACGCGGCTAGGCAAACGCACCATGCCGCCCGATCCGGGGACAATGCCGCGTTTCACTTCAGGCAGGCCAAAGTTGGCGCTATTGGCAGCCACAATCAGGTCGCAGGACAGGGCAATTTCAAAACCACCGGCCAGGCAATAGCCTTCCACAGCAGCAATCAGGGGTTTGGCAGGCGGACGCTCGCAAATACCGGCAAAGCCACGGTCGCCCACATAGGGACGCTGGCCTGTCTTGGCAAAGGCTTTCAGATCCATACCAGCGCAGAACGTATTACTCGCGCCCGTCAGCACGCCCACGGCAATACTGGGGTCGGCATCGAACTCATCCAGAGCCTGGGCCAGAGCCTGCGCGGTTTCCAGGTTGATGGCATTACGTGCCTCGGGACGGTTCAAGGTAATCAACATTACCTTGCCGATGCGTTCAAGCGTGACAAGTTCACTCATGGACCTAGCCTCCTTTAGACTGCTGCCCAAGCCTCGATTTCAAGATCAGGTCAGCAAATAAGCAGTATTTGGACAAACGCATATGATACGTCTAAAAACAACTTGACCGCCCGGTACACAGCGGCCTTGCCCATGCCCCGGACGGCCTAAAGTGGGCACTGTGGGCGCTTTTCTGCTGCTAGGGCGCAGTTCACGCTAAAATAGAAAAATTTTGCAGATTCTCGCTTTACTGGCCATTGCTCATGCTCACCTTTCAGCAAATCATACTTACGCTCCAGCAATACTGGGACAAGCACGGATGCGCTCTGCTTCAGCCCTACGATATGGAAGTCGGTGCCGGAACCTCTCATACGGCAACTTTTTTGCGGGCCATCGGCCCCGAACCTTGGCGCGCCGCTTATGTGCAGCCTTCGCGTCGCCCCAAAGACGGGCGTTACGGGGACAACCCCAACCGCCTGCAACACTATTACCAGTTTCAGGTCGTGCTCAAGCCCGCACCTGAAAACATTCTGGACTTGTATATCGGCTCGCTGGAAGCATTGGGTATCAACCCCAAAGCGCACGACATCCGTTTTGTTGAAGACGACTGGGAAAACCCGACATTGGGTGCCTGGGGTCTGGGCTGGGAAGTCTGGCTCAATGGTATGGAAGTCACTCAGTTCACTTACTTCCAGCAAGTAGGCGGCCTGGACTGCACGCCGACCACGGGCGAAATCACCTATGGTCTGGAACGTCTGGCCATGTACTTGCAGGGCGTGGAAAGCGTCTACGATCTGGTCTGGACCGAAGGCCATAATGGTCAGCGTATTTACTACCGCGACGTGTTCCACCAGAACGAAGTGGAGCAATCCACCTACAACTTTGAACACGCCAGCACCGAAATGCTGTTTGCGCATTTCAACGACTACGAAGCCGAAGCCAAGCGCATCATTGATGTTCCGCTGGCCCTGCCCGCTTACGAGCAGACGCTGAAAGCCGCGCACACCTTCAATATGCTGGACGCCCGCGGTGCCATCAGTGTGACTGAACGCGCTGCCTATATTGGCCGTATCCGCAATCTGTCCCGCGCGGTCGCACAGGCTTACTACGACTCTCGCGAACGCCTAGGTTTCCCCATGCTGAGCAACACATCCTCGGAGGCCAAATAATGAGCGCCTCCACGACACAGCCTTTGTTGATTGAACTGTTCACCGAAGAGCTGCCTCCCAAAGCGCTGCAACAGCTGGGTCAGGCTTTTAGCGAAGGTCTACAGAAAGTATTGGGTGAACAAGCCCTGCTGGCGCCGAACTGCGAAGTGCGCGCTTACGCGACGCCACGCCGTCTGGCCGCCTGGTTCAGCGCTGCCTACTCGCAAGCGGAAGACCAGCCTTACACCGAAAAACTGATGCCCGCCCATATTGGCCTGGATGCCAATGGCGAGATCGCTCCGGCCCTGGCCAAGCGTCTGGCCTCTAAAGGCTTGGGGCATCTGAAAGCCAGCGACCTGCTGCGCGAATCCGATGGCAAGCAGGATTACCTGTACGCCAGCGGCATTGCCACCGGCGCGGCCCTGAAAGACGGCTTGCAAGAAGCCCTGGAATGGTCGATTACCCACCTGCCCATCCCAAAAGTGATGCGCTACCAGTTGGCTGACGGCGTCAGCAGCGTGCGCTTTGTGCGCCCGGCGCATGGCCTGATCGCCTTGTGGGGTTCGGAAATCGTGCCGATCAGCGCCCTGGGTCTGCAAGCCGGTCGTCAGACACACGGCCACCGCTTCATGTGCGATGCCCCCTTCGACATCCGTGATGCCGACAGTTGGGCCACACAAGTCCAGGAGCAAGGTTGGGTCGTTCCGTCCTTCGAGGTTCGCCGCGAACAAATCCGCACCGATCTGGAAGCCGAAGCCAAACGCCTGAACGCCACCTTGGGCGACGATCCTGAAGTGGAAGCGCTGCTGAACGAAGTAACCGCCTTGGTCGAATACCCCACCGTGTACGTGGGTCAGTTTGACGAGCAGTTCCTGCAAGTCCCTTCCGAATGCCTGATTCTGACCATGCGTCTGAATCAAAAATATTTCCCGCTGTTTGACCCCGCCACGCAAAAACTGACCAATCGCTTCCTGATCGTCAGCAATATGAAGGTGGATGATCCCAAGAACATCATTGAAGGTAACGAGCGCGTGGTCCGCCCCCGTCTGGCGGACGCCCAGTTCTTCTTTGAAACGGACCGCAAACAAACCCTGGCCGAGCGCGTCACTACTTTGGCAGGCAGCGTTTACCACAACAAGCTGGGTTCGCAACTGGACCGTATCGAGCGTCTGCAGTCCGTCGCTGGCTACATCGCCCAGCAACTGGGTGCCAATGAAGAACACGCCCGTCGTGCCGCTCTGCTGGCCAAGGCCGATCTGAATTCCAATATGGTGGGCGAATTCCCCGAGCTGCAAGGCGTCATGGGTGCCTACTACGCACAAGGCGACGGCGAGCCCGAGGACATCGTGCTGGCCATCCGCGAACAGTATCGCCACCGTCTGGACCAAGCCGTCACAGCGGCCAGCCTGACCCAAGCCATTCTGTTCCTGGCCGAGCGTGCCGAGGTGCTGGTCGGTATCTGGGGTATTGGTCTGGCCCCCACGGGCGAGCGTGATCCTTACGCCCTGCGTCGTGCAGCTCTGGGCCTGATCAGCGCCTACGAACAACTGCAAGCCGGAGCCCAATTGAAGGCCAACAGCCTGAATCTGGATACCCTGCTGAACACCACAGCCTCTTTCTTCAAAGATGGCGTGCTGGCAGAAGACACCGTGCCCGCTGTTCAAGCTTTCATCTACGAACGCTACCGTAACCAGCTGAGCAATGATTACGAACGTAGCGTGGTTGATGCCGTGCTGGCTCTGCGTCCCCCACTGGAACAAGTTCACTCCCGTATCCAGGCTTGCGCCTCTTTTGCACAGCGTCCTGAAGCCGAAAGCCTGGCGGCCGCCAACAAGCGCGTCAGCAACCTGCTCAAGAAAGCAGAAGGCGAACTGGCTCCTCTGGACACTGCCCTGCTGGTCGAGCCTGCCGAGCGTGAACTGGCTGCCAAAATTGAAGCACTGCAACCAGTAGCTCAAGCTCAATTTGAAGCCGGCGAGTTTGATGCCTCCCTGGCCACCTTGGCCCAGGCCCGTGGTGCCGTGGATAACTTCTTCCAGGACGTCATGGTCATGGCTGAAGACCCGGCCATTCGCGCCAACCGTCTGGCCCTGCTGGCCAAGCTGCATGCTTTGATGAACCAGGTAGCGGATCTTTCCAGGCTGGCTAACTAGTGAAACTTGCCATTATTGATCGGGACGGTGTCATCAACCAGGACAGCGATGCCTTTATCAAGAGCCCGCAAGAGTGGGAGGCCATTCCAGGCAGTCTGGAGGCCTTGGCCCGCCTGACCGAAAACGGCTGGAAGGTGGTGATTGCTACCAACCAGTCCGGTCTGGCTCGTGGTTTGTTCTCCATGACTACCCTCAATGCCATCCATGCCAAGATGCGCCGCGAGCTGGCCCTGTTAGGTGGTTTTATCGACGCCATCTTTATTTGCCCGCATGGCCCCAAAGATGGCTGCACCTGCCGTAAACCTGCTACCGGCATGTTTCACGACATTGCTCATCGCTATGAAGTGAACCTGCAAACGGTCCCTTCGGTGGGCGACTCCTTGCGTGATTTGCAAGCAGCGTCCGAAGCGGGTTGTGCGCCCTGGCTGGTACAAACTGGCAAGGGCATGCGCACCTTGGAAAAAGGCGGCTTGCCTGAAGGCACTCGCATCGAGGCCGATCTGGCGGCTGTTGTCGACAAATGGCTACACGGAAACTGATATGGGCATTATCCGCGCTTCACTCTATCAACTCTTTTTGTTGATAACTGTTATTCCCTTTGCCATCCTTAGCTTGATATGCGCCCCCCTCCCCCTGGAATGGCGCTATCGCATTACGGCAGGCTGGCCACGTCTGGCTGTACTCGGAGCACGGTTCATTCTTGGCATACGTTGGCAGACCAAAGGCTGGGAAAACCTGCCCACGGGCAAAGCCATCATCCTGTCCAAGCATCAGTCTGCGTGGGAAACCTTGTTCTTTCCCGCCTATATGCCGCGTCAGGTCTGTTTTGTCTACAAACGCGAACTGCACAAGGTGCCCTTCTTTGGATGGGGGCTTGCCTTACTACGCATGATTCCGATTGATCGCGCCAAAAGCCGCGATGCCTTCGAGCAAGTCGTCAAAGTTGGGCAGCAGCGTATTGACGAGGGGCGCTGGCCCTTGCTGTTCCCCGAAGGTACGCGCACAGCGCCGGGTTCTACCGGTCGCTACAAGATGGGTGGCGCCTTGCTGGCCAGCCGCACCGGCACCCAGGTTATTCCTGTCGCTCATAACGCGGGCGAGCTCTGGCGTCGTAATGCCTTTATCAAGACGCCCGGTCTGGTTACTATCTCTTTTGGTCCCCCCATCGATCCTGCTGGACTGACCCCTGAAGAATTGAACCAGCGCGTGCAGACATGGATTGAAACCGAAATGCGCGTCTTGAACCCGGAACGCTATGACGGTCCCCCCGCAACTGGCTCTGTTTCCTGACACGGCCTTTCCCCACCCGGCGCAGCGGCCCGCAAAGCCGCCCGCTGGTTCTGCCTTGCCGCCCAACCGGGCCTTGACCATCCGGCCTGACACCTTGCCTGAAGGCGTTCAGTGGCAACAAGTCGAACTGGATGGCCACACTATTGGCTATCAACTCAAACGCTCTCGACGCCGTACCCTGGGTCTGACGATTAACGACAGCGGCCTGACAGTCGCCCTGCCTTCCTGGGTAAAGCTCAGCCAGGCTGAACAAGTCCTGCACACCAAAAGCGCCTGGATACTGCGCAAGCTGCATGAATACCAGCAGCGTCGCGAGCAACTGGCCTTACAAAGCCTGCAATGGGTCGATGGCGATATGCTGCCTTTTATGGGCGTACCCATCCGCCTGAGCCTGAACCCACAGATTCAGCAAGTTCAGTTTGAAGGCCAGATCAGCCAAGCTCAGCATGGCCAGCGCTTGTGCCTGCCCTTACCGGTGGATGCCGAGGCCCAGCGCGTCCAGGAACTGACCCAAGCCTGGCTGCAAAAACAGGCCCGGCTCTGGTTTGAGCAGCGCTTGGCGCACTATCTGGACTTGTCAGGCTTGAGCGCCAGAAAACTGCGCCTGGCGGCCCCCGCCAAACGCTGGGGCTCCTGCAATAGTGACGGCACCATTATGCTGAACTGGCGCCTGATACACTTTCACCCATCCATTATTGATTACGTCGTGGCTCACGAAGTCGCGCATCTGCAAGAGATGAATCATGGCCCTCAGTTCTGGGCTTTGGTCGAGGCTCTTTACCCTGACTTTGTCAATGCGCGCAATCAGTTACGACAATATGATCCAGGCACCCTGCCCCTGCTTTAAGGCAGGTTGAACTCTAGGAGCTCTACCTTATGCGTATCCTGCACACTATGCTGCGTGTCGGCAATCTGGACCGTTCGCTGGCCTTTTACACCGACGTGCTGGGCATGAAACTGCTGCGCAAGTCCGATTACCCGGATGGCCGCTTCACACTGGCCTTTGTGGGCTACCAGGACGAAGCCGAAGCCGCCGTACTGGAACTGACCCACAACTGGGACACCCCTTCCTACGATCTGGGCGACGGCTACGGCCACATCGCGCTGGAAGTGCCTGATGCCTACCAGTCCTGTGAGGACATCAAGGCGCGTGGCGGCAAAGTAGTTCGCGAAGCTGGCCCCATGAAACATGGCACAACCGTGATTGCTTTTGTGGAAGATCCGGACGGCTACAAGATTGAACTGATCCAGGCCAAAGGGCGAGTGGACTAAATCAAACAAAACCGGCCACAACACAGGCCGGTTTTTTTATGCTCCCTGGCTAATCCCAATGAATGGCTGCATCAACTCAAGCTGGTCCACACTAAGCTCAATTGCCGCAAATCACTCCAACCACCTGAAGTACTTTTTCGCTCCATACACTTTTCGCACTTGAAGGCTGGCTTCCCAAAACGATCACCTTCAGTTCATAAAGACTTCCATTCACTCGCTATCAGCTAATTTCAAGGTCAGAATCAGAGCAAGCTTGCTCGCTTCTTGCTTTGCGACTATTTGTGCCACTGACTTTACATACCGTAGCCGCTAAAACACGCCTGGATTCTGCGACAATCTAGCTTGGCTTTTCACTGCCCTGCCTACTGCCAACACTATGCTCAATACTCTTTGGCTGTTTTTCTTCCTGATTGCCGCCGTAAGCGGCTTTTACCAATGGTTGGTCGGGGGAAATAGCGAAATTTTTGCGCAGATGGTGCGCAGCCTGTTTGATATGGCTGCCCTGTCTGTCCAACTGATGCTACTGCTTTTTGGCACGCTGACGCTATGGCTGGGCTTTTTGAAGATTGCCGAGAAAGCCGGCTTGATCGATACCCTGGCCCGCTGGCTGGGGCCCCTGTTCAGCCGCTTGATGCCCGGCGTCCCCGCCGGCCACCCTGCTCTGGGGCTGATCACGCTGAACTTCGCAGCCAATGGCCTGGGCCTGGATAATGCTGCCACGCCTATTGGCCTGCGGGCCATGAAGTCGCTGCAGACACTGAACCCGCATCCCGATACGGCCACCAATGCCCAGATTCTGTTCCTAGTCCTGAATGCCTCGTCCCTGACACTGATCCCTATCAGCATTTTCATGTATCGGGCTCAGCAAGGGGCGCCGGACCCGACCATGGTGTTTTTGCCTATTCTGTTGGCCACCACCGCCTCGTCTCTGGCTGGCCTGCTTAGCGTCGCACTAGTCCAGCGCCTGCGTCTGTTTGATCCAGTCCTGATGCTGTGGTTTGGAGTGTTTGCCCTGATTCTGGGCTCCTTCATGGCCCTGCTAGCCACCTTGGGTGCCGCCGCCATCCAGTCCCTCTCGTCCCTGATGGGCAACCTAACCTTACTGTCCATTATCTGGTTGTTCTTGCTGCTGGGCTGGCGACGCAAAATTCCGCTCTACGAAACCTTTGTAGAAGGGGCCAAAGAAGGCTTTGGCGTGGCTCGGGACCTGTTGCCCTATCTGGTTGCCATGCTGTGTGCTGTGGGCGTACTGCGCAGCTCTGGCGCGCTGGATCTTGTGCTGGACATGATCCGCTGGCTGGTGAACCTAAGCGGGCTAGATACGCGCTTTATTGATGCCTTGCCCACTGCGCTAGTCAAACCTTTTTCAGCCGGTGCTGCGCGCGCCTTGCTGATTGAAACCATGCAGCATCATGGCGTGGACAGCTTCCCAGCACTATTGGGTGCAACGGTACAAGGCAGCACAGAAACCACCTTTTATGTCTTGGCGGTATATTTTGGTGCAGTAGGGATACAACGCGCCCGCCATGCCGTTTCCTGCGCCTTGATTGCTGATCTGGCAGGCGTGCTGGCCTCAATCGCGGTCTGCTATTGGTTCTTTGGCTAAGAACCTTGAACTCAGCGTGGGGATAACAAGCGTTATCCCTGCAGGCTCGATCAAGAACTCCTTAACACTCCAGTAGCGTGCCGCCTCACCGCCGCTCACCATGAAAAACACCCCAAAACTGGATCAATATCCAATTCTTGGGGTGCCGTTCATCACAAAATTTTGTCTATCAGGCGGCTTTTATGACACCTTTGTCCATCAAGTGATCCGCCAAGGCGATGTAATTCACCAACGACAAATCAGCAGGACGGCTGGTAGGTGCAATCTCCAATGCTTCCCAATCGATATGCGCCGCCCAGTCACCCAAACCACCACGCAGCATCTTGCGTTTTTGCGAGAAAGCCCGCGCCACCACCTGACTGAACACTCGGGCATCACGCGCCTGAGGACGGTCAGCAGCCAAGGGCACCATGCGCACCACGGCAGACACTACACGCGGTGGTGGATTGAAGGCCTCGGGTGGCACCTCAAACAACTTCACCATGCGATAGCGCGACTGCAACATTACCGACAAACGGCTGTAGTCCGATGAACCGGGCTTGGCCACCATGCGGTCAATCACTTCCCGTTGCAGCATAAAATGCTGATCCAGCACGGCGTCGGCATAGTCCAACAGGTGAAACAACAAAGGGCTGGAGATGTTGTAAGGCAGGTTGCCAACAATACGCAGGTCCGGGCCCAAGGCTCCGAAGTCTACCTTGAGCGCATCTGCCTCAATAATTTCCAGCTTGCTGGGTGAGTAATTGTTCCGCAACCGTGATGCCAGATCACGGTCAATCTCAACCACCCGCAAGCGCTCCAGCGCCTGCGTCAACGGCTGGGTCAAGGCCGAGAGGCCCGGACCAATTTCAACCATATTATCGACAGGCCTGGGGTCAACCGCACGGATAATCTGGTCGATGATGCCCTCATCTTCCAGAAAGTTCTGTCCAAAGCGCTTGCGCGCCTGATGCTGGGCCATGCTTATCCTTAGCGACGACGAGTGCTGGATTCAGGGTCCAGGCGGTTATCAATATAAGCGCGACCGCGCAGGCTGTTCAGCCAATCTTCAAAGGCAGGTTCAGCACGTTGCTGGAACAAAGCCTGACGGGCCTGCATACGCTTGTACTCGCCTTCCATATTGCGAGTGCGGCGTTCGACCACTTGAATCAAGTGCCAGCCAAACTGCGACTCCACCATCACGCTGTCGCTGCCCGGTTGGAGCTTGTCCATGGCTTGCTCGAAAGGAGGCACGGTCTCGCCAGGCGAGAGCCAGCCCAGATCACCGCCTTGCGGGGCGCTGCTGTCTTCCGAGTAACGCTTGGCCAGATCCTCGAAGGACTCGCCATTGCGCAAACGGACTTGCAATTGCTCAATACGCTGACGAGCTTGCTCCGAAGTCATTACCTTGGAGAGCTTGACCAGAATATGACGAGCATGCGTCTGGGTGACCATCATGGGGCCCGCCTGGCTTGCACCAGCACTTGCCACTGGGGACGTATTGGCCGGGGCGCTGCCGCCACGTTCCAGAACCTTCAGAATATGAAAGCCTTGGCCGCTACGGATCAGATTAGAAACTTGGCCGGGCGCCAGCTGATGAACCGCTTGAGCGAACAAATCAGGCCAGTCCGACAAGGGACGCGTGCCCATCACGCCACCATTCAGCGCTTCCTGACCGTCCGAGCTGGACGCTGCCAAACCCGCAAAGTCGGCACCAGAACGAGCCTGAGCCAGCAGACCCTCGGCTTTCGTGCGCAAACGAGACTCTTCACTTGAGTTCGCACCTTCTGGCACACGCACCAGAATCTGCGCCAGGCTTACGGGTGCATCCTGGCTCTGTGCCGCAGACTGCCCCAGATTGCCCAGACCCGCGCCACCTTGCGAGCGCAGATAGATATCAATGTCGGCATCGGTAATATTGATGCTGCTATCAACCGCGCGCATGCGCAATTGATCCAGCAAAATTTCCTGCTTAAGGTTGGAGCGGTACTGCTCCCAGCTAATGCCGTTTTTCTCGATCTCGGCGCGCAGCTGAGCTTCGCTCATGCCATTGCGCGAGGAGATCATGCGCACACCCTCGTCCACTTGCTGAGGGCCCACCGAAATACCCATGGCACGCGCTTCTTGCTGTTCCAGACGCTCGTTGATCAGGCGCTGCAAGACTTGCTTGCGCAACACGTCCTGGTCAGGAGCAGGGATTTTCTGATGCTTTAACTGGTCCAGAACCTGGGCGGCTTCCAAATCAACCTGACGCAAAGTAATGACTTCGTCGTTGACCACGGCAGCGATGCCATCCACAAACTGCGGTGCGGCGGTAGCGGCTGCCTTATTGGATGCGGCGGGCTTGGACTGCGCCTGAGCCATTTGGGCCGTGCCCAGACCCATTACGGCCATCAAGGCCAATGACAGGGTACGGTTTTTCAAGCTGAAACGCATATTATTCATACCTCTCATGAATCATTTTTTCCTGTACGGGGTCCGAGACGGATTCATAGCCGATCACGCGATCACGCAGCATTTTGATTGGGTCGTTGCCAATCCCGCCCAGGCCGGAGAGTTCCAGCTGGAAGTAGATGGCTTTATTGGTTTCTCTGGCTGAAACAGCATAGCGTTGCATTACCACTCGCGCTGCCCAGCAACAGTCCCCTTTGTATTCCAGCCCCATCACAGTTTGCGTACCACGGCTTTCCTGGATGGAGTAATCGTAACGCCCCACGGCATACAGCTTATTGCTCAATGGCCATTGGCCAGTCATGGAGACGTATTCTTTCCCGCGATGATCCTCATCACCAGGAGTGAAGGTGGGATCAACAACCTGACGCGGGTCACGCTCATAACGATAGTTCACGCCCAGCGTTGCCAAGCGTTTCGGACGCCAGCGTACACCGGAGGCAAGTCGATTGCGGCGCTTTTCATCCGGATTGAACTGAGCATCAAAGTTAACCGAGAACGTATTGGTCAAAGCAGCACTGGCCCCGACCAGGTAATCGGAACGGGTGCTGGTGCGGGCTTTTTCATCGCCCAAAGTAACGGTTTGCTTATCAAAATACAAACGTTGCGCACCTTGCAGCACCAGACGCTCAAAGCCCGTGTCGGCGTCCAGCCAGCGCGAGGTCAAGCCTACGGTTATCTGGTTGGCGTTGGAAATACGGTCCCAGCCGCCGGAGAAGATGTTTTCACTAAATGCCTGGGCAAAGTTGAAGCTGGCCAGACTGGTGTCATACAAAGGCAGCGAAGACTGATCCCGGTAAGGCACATACAGATAGTAAACACGCGGCTCCAGGGTTTGGATGGAGTCGTTGCCAAACAGGGTGGTGTCACGCTCGAACGTCATGCCCGAATCGACCGACAAAATTGGCAACACACGGCTTTGGGTACGGGAGCGGCCATCAAACTTGGCCATATTGGGGTCCCCCACATACCAGTCCGTCTGGTATTGGCTCATGTGCACACCCGCTTTAGGGGTGATGTACCAGCCTGGACGAATGACGGGATACGCCACGGTGGTGTAGGACGAGAAGCGCGAACCATCAGGCGCCTGACGCGTATAGCGCATATTGTCGAACTCATTCAGATTGCCACTGTAAAACGGCATACGGAAACGAGTTGCGTAATTGTCGCTGACCACATCAAAGCCACCCCAGTTATAACGGGAGGCACCCAAATACCATTCAGGTAATTTGTCGTACTGTGGCTGACGGTAGCCCGTCGAGGAATCCTGCAAGGTCTGATAGCGTGTCGCACTGACGTGGGAGCGGAAGTACTTGGAGCCGCCCCAACCCAGAGTCACCGTGCTGGCCAGATCCTGGATCGTGGAGTCGTTCAGACCAAAGCTGCTGAAATCGCGGAAATAGTCGTCGTCCGACACCCGACGAATATCAGCATTCAAATACAGATTGGCTGGCAGGCTTTGGCGGTACTGCCCCATGAACATCCAGCGCTTATAGCCCAGTTCCTTGTCATCGGGCAGGTAGTTACCCGTTAGCTCGCCCGAGAAACCATCGCCCAGATAACGGAACTCGCCGCCCAGCATGGCGCCCCGCTTGCTCATGAAGCGAGGGGTCAGCGTGGCGTCATAATTGGGGGCCAAATTCAGGTAATACGGTACGCTCAGATCCAGACCGCCCCGAGTCGTCATGCCATAGGTAGGCAGCAGGAAACCGGATTTACGCTCTTTGCGCAGCGGGAAGGTCAAGTAGGGGGAATACAACAAAGGCACGCCCTTAAAGTACAAGACGCCATTGCGTGCTACCCCTTCGTTTTCCTTAGAATACAGATCCACCTTGGGTGATTTGATATACCAGGCCGGTTCGGGACATGGGCAGCCCGAGTAATTCACATCGGACAGACGCATATGGTTGGAGCTGAGAATATCAGCCTGCGTGGCTGTTCCGCTGCCGCCAGTAGCACCCAGCCAGAACTCCGGGTTCGTCATGCGCCCCGTGTCCGCATCCAGGTTGTAGTCAAACTCCGGGCTACGCACCAAGGCACCATCACGCATGATCAGGCCATTGCCACGTACTTCCATCTGGCCGGTTTTTTCCTGATAGTCGATCCGGTCTCCTTTGACGACCGAATCAATACGCCGCACCTGGGCTCCGCCTTCCAGACGCATGGTGCCGTCTTCCAACGTTTTCATCTGGTCGCCTATCAGGTAGACGGCCATATCTTCTTCCTGGAGCTTGCGCACTTGCAAACCGGGGGACGTCTTTAAAGACGGACGCACGGACGACTGAGCCTGGGCTACCCCCATCCCTGTCATCATCAACACGATATACCACGCCGCAACTCGCACTAAGACTGCGCCTCCAGTTGTGTCCTGCATTTGCTCGTACCAGGTGAAAAACCCTGGCGACCCGGTATTATAGTTAAGCCTGCCGTTTAGCGGCACTGCTAAACACTAATCCGTTACGATCTTCTGCGTCCCTTTATTTATGTCTGCTTCTATTTCTGCCGCTTCCGACCCTCGCCTGCAGCAAGCAATCACGTGGTTAAACACCCTGAAATCCAGCTTTGGGCTGGATCTGGACACCTTGCAAGCGGCCTCCAGCGACGCCAGCTTTCGTCGTTATTTTCGCCTGAAAACTCAGGACCGCACCGTTATTTTGATGGATGCGCCCCCTGCTAGCGAAGACTGCAAGCCATTTGTCCACGTTACCCAACTGTTAGCCCCCACGGGAATTCATGTTCCCGAGATCCTGGCGGCAGACACCGAGCAAGGCTTTTTGCTGCTAAGCGATCTGGGCAAGGACAACTTCCAGCACGCGCTGAAAACACCAATGGCACAAAGCGAGCTGGACAAACTGTACCGCAGTACTTTGCTAACCTTGGTGAAATTGCAACAAGCCGACACGACCGGCCTGCCTCCCTACGACGAACAGCGTCTGTTGGAAGAGCTGCAAGTGTTCCCCGAGTGGTATGTACAAAAGCACCGCCAGTTTGAACTCAGCGAGCAAGACAAGAGCATGCTCAGCGACACCTTTGCCCAGTTGGCCCAGGCCAATGTGCAAAGCGCCACCGTGCTGGTACACCGCGACTTCCACAGCCCCAACCTGATGATGCCTCTGCCCGGACAGACTGAACCTGGCGTTATTGATTACCAGGACGCCTTGGCCGGTCCCATCACTTACGATATTGCCTCCCTGGTGATGGACGCCCGCCACACCTGGACTGAAGAACAGCAGCTGGACTGGGCGATCCGCTACTGGCAGGCCGCCATGGAAGCCGGGCTGGACGTTCCCGCCGACTTCGCCATCTTCCATCAGCAGTATGAATGGATGGGCCTGCAGCGCAATCTGCGTATTCTAGGGGTTTTTGCCCGCCTGTCCCTGCGTGACGGCAAACATCACTACCTGGATCACATGCCCCGTCTGCTGGGCTATGTGCATCAGGTAGCCAGCCGCTATGAATGTTTTAATGCCCTGCTGCGTCTACTGAACCGCCTGGAAGGCCGTCAAACCATCTTGGGCATGACCGTCTGATGCGTGCCATGATTCTGGCTGCCGGTCGAGGCGAGCGCATGCGCCCCTTGACCGACACTTGCCCCAAACCCCTGATTCAGGCAGGCGGCCAACCACTCATCGTCTGGCATTTGCGGGCTTTGGCCAAGGCCGGCATTCGCGAGGTCATCATCAACCACGCCTGGCTGGGTGAGCAGATCGAAGCCACGCTGGGTGATGGCAGCCAATGGGGCCTGCAACTAAGCTATTCGCCAGAGCCATCAGCCTTGGAGACGGCAGGCGGTATTGCCAAAGCCCTGGATTTTTTTCAGGGCCAGCCTTTTTTAGTGATGAATGGGGATGTCTGGTCTGACTGGGACCCGGCCCAAGCTTTTGCCATGGCCGAACGCCTGCAAGAGGGGCCAGAACTGGCCTGGCTGGTACTGACGCCCAACCCGCCGCACCACCCTGCCGGTGACTTCGGCATGCAAGATGGGCAATTGCCGCTATGCACCCAAACGGCTGCGGGAGCCCGCAGTGCCACCCTAAGCGGTATCGGCGTGTACAAACCCGAGCTGTTTGCGCACTTGCCCAAAGACCAGTCCGCCAAACTCGCACCCCTGCTGTATGCCGCTATTGAGCATCAGCACGTTCTGGGCACCTTGCACCCGGGCTTCTGGATGGATGTCGGCACCCCCGAACGACTGGCTCAGTTAAACCAACACTTGGAATCGTTAGCACCCTCACAGTAAACTGATATTTTTCAAGGCTAGCCGGCACACGTTTCCAAGCACAACAAAGGGCAACAAAGCCAGCTATACCGCCTCCATAGCCCCAATGACGTCTATGCTAATGGGTTTTGTAATCGGGACTTAATCTGCCTTAAGTCCCCTGTCTGACAGGAACGTCTGTTCTCATGCTTGGTTCCTCCAAACGCACCGTATTCAAACCCACCGCCTACGGCTCAAGCCGTCGAAAACGCCGCATTCCACGTTGGTTTGTCCTGCTTTTGACCGGCATCGCCCTAGGCGCAGGTGGCCTGCTTTTCTTGCAGAAAAGTTATGGCCCCACTCGCTTGACCGTAGAACAGTCAGAACAGCTGCACTATGACTTGAACAGCGCCAATGCCGACAAGCAGCGCTTGCAAGGCCAGTTAAACCAAACCAGCCGCGATCTGGAAGAAGTCAGCCAGAAAGAAGGCAAGCTGGGTCAACAGACCGGCGACCTGCAAGCCATGGTCACCAAGCTGGAAAAAGATGTCGCGCTGTTTGCCGATGCCATGCCCCCAGATCCCCGTGGCACCTCGCCGGGAATCCGGGCGGCCGAGTTCACGATCAATAACGGCCAGCTAAACCATTTTGTGCTGCTGATGCAGGACAAGGGCAAAGAGGCTGAATTTAGCGGCACCATGGAATTTGTAGCCGCAGGTCGCTACACCAATGGCCGTTCTGGCAATGTGGATCTGCCCAGCCAAGCCGTTAGCGTGGGCCGTTACGCCTACATCAATGGTTCGGTAGAGCTGCCAGCGGGCTTTACGCCCCGCCAAGTTACGATCCGCATCAAGCCGGATGGTGCCAACCGCGTCGTTGCCACGCGCACTATTTACGTATCACCGTCTAAGTAATATCCGCCTACCGTCTGTCTCAGACAGCCGGCACGCTACAAAAAAAGCCCTTCAGGTTCTTGGCTAAGCAGCCAAATCCCTGAAGGGCTTTTTGTTTCTGCCTGCTTACGCCACGTGCTGCAGAAAGTCTTTCAAGCGTTGACTTGGTGGATTGCTCAGCATTTCAGCAGGCGGGCCATCATGCGCTACCCGTCCCTGATCAATAAAAATCAGGCGGCTACCCACGCGCCGCGCAAAGTCCATTTCATGAGTCACAACAACCATAGTCATGCCTTCTTCGGCCAAGAGCTGCATGACTTTCAGCACCTCCTGACGCAGCTCCGGGTCCAAGGCCGAGGTTGGCTCGTCAAACAGCATCAGCTTGGGCTTGATTGCCAGGGCACGGGCAATCGCCACCCGCTGCTGCTGACCGCCCGAGAGCTCGTTGGGATAGTGATCTACCCGCTCGGCCAGCCCTACCTTAGCCAGCAGGTCCAACGCTTCCTGACGAGCCTGGGCACGTTCTGTGCCACGCGTATGCACAGGTCCGAACATGACGTTTTCCAAGGCGCTCATTTGCGGGAACAGATTGAACTGCTGAAACACCATGCCCGCTTCCCGGCGCAGCTCGCGCACCTGGGCGGGCGTGCCATTGACGCTCAAGCCATTGACCACAATATCACCGGCCTGAATGTCTTCCAGCTTATTGATACAGCGTAAAAAGGTGGACTTGCCCGACCCCGAAGGCCCGACCACTACGACAACTTCGCCCTTATCGATATTCAAACTAATATCGTCGAGCACGACATTGTCCCCAAAGCGCTTGCTTACCTTCTTGAACTCGACAATGCTCATACAATCCTCATACGGTGTTCAACAAACTTCAGAGCCAGGGCAATCAGGCCGGTCAGAATCAGATAGATCACGGCTACGGCGCCCCAAATCTCCACCGAACGAAAGTTATTGGCAATAATTTCCTGACCTTGGCGGGTCAGCTCTGCCACACCAATCACAATAAACAGCGAGGAATCCTTCAAGCTGATAATGCATTGGTTACCCATGGCCGGGATCATGCGTCGAAACGCCACTGGACCAATAATGTGCAGCAAAATCTTGTGAAACGGCAGCCCCATGGCTTCACCCGCTTCTTTCAGGCCCTTGGGCACCGATTGCAAAGCGCCGCGCACAATCTCGGAAATATAAGCGCCTGAATTGATCATCAGGGTGAAGATCGCGGCAGTCAGTCCATCAATACGAATGTTGGCCAGCATAGGCAGCGCAAAGTAGATGAACATTACCTGCACCACAATCGGCGTGCCGCGAATAAACAGCACGTACACCTGGCACAAGAAAGACAGCACGATCAGCAAAGAGCGTCGGAAAAAGCTTAGCAAGGCCAAAGCAATCAGCACCTGCAGCGAACTCCACACCCAGCCGGGGACAAAGCCCAGCCAGTGCTCGATGGCCCAGGACAGGCCCTTGCCCAACACGCCCAGCACGATCAGCCCCAAAACAGCCATAGCCGCCCGACGCCAGGTGACTGGCACCCGAACATAGGTGGTGATCACACCCGTTAGAAAACCCAATACAGCCCCACCCACCAAACCCAGCAGGGTGATGAGCAGTGTCATTTTTGTACCTTCCAGAAGGCTGGGTAAAGCCCCCCAGATAGCGTCCCATTGAAAAGTCACAGTGCTACCTTTGTGTTTGAACACACGCCCTAACGAGCGTTAAAAATAAAAGCGGTGACCCCGTTTAAACACGCGATCACCGCTTTGGCATAGCGCTTACATCAAGGCTTGCTTAGTCAGGTTGCTTGCCAAACCATTTCTGGTAGAGCTTGTCGTACGTGCCATCGGCACGAATGTCTTTCAGTGCCTGGTTCACAACCGGTACCAGTTCGCTGTCTTTGGGGAACGCGATACCGTAGAAGTCACCGCTTTTCACCGCGCCCGTCACCTTCACACGATCCTTGCCACCTGTCTGTGCGTAGTACTGCACGTTAGGTGTGTCGTGCACCACGGCGTCCACACGGCCGGTAGCCAGTTCCAGGAAGGCGTTATCGATATTGGGGAACAGCTTGAGCTTGGCAGTCGGTACCGAACGCTGCATGAAGTCCACCGTTGCGGTGCCAATCTTCACAGCCACTGTTTTGCCTTCCAGATCGGAAGCCGTCTTGATGGCGGTGTTGTCGGTATTGACCAGGATAGCCAGACCGCTTTCGTAATAAGGGTCGGAAAAGTCGATGACTTGTTTACGATCATCCCGGATGGTGATCCCTGCCAGAGCCGCATCCAGATTGCGTGTTTGCAGGCCAGGAATAATGCCGTTGAAATCCATAGGCTGGAAACGGTAATTCAAATTGGCCTTTTTCGCGACGGCATCCCACAAGTCGATATCAAAGCCGGTGTATTTACCGTTTTGCTTGAACTCAAAAGGCACAAACGCCGTATCGGTTGCGACTACCAGCTCTTTGCCTTGCTGCGCCAAAGCCTGCCCAGCGGGCAAAGCCAAGGCCAGGGTCAAGCCAGCCATCAGGGTTTTCATTTTCTTATTGAACATCCGTCACTCCTCTGTAGGGACTGGCCAAAAACCAGCCAGTTCGATGTTTTTTCCCAAGTCAGCGCAGGCTCATGGCCTGCCCCAGCGTTGATCTATCCTACCCGAAGCAGCCCAACTCTTTGTATTTAATAGTTTTAAAAAAAGAAAAACCTCGGGAAATCCCGAGGTTTTTTTACTTAAGTCATCGCCTGAACACTCAAATTAAAAGGCAGGAACAATCGAGCCTTTGTATTTGTCAGCGATGAAAGCCTTGACCTCTTCGCTATGCAAAGCCTTGATCAGCTTGGCCACACGAGGATCATCTTTGGACTTGGCAGCCACCGCAATCAGGTTGGCATAGGGGGAGTCAGCACCCTCAATCGCCAAGGCATCCTTGGTGGGGTTCAAGCCGGCTTCCAGCGCGTAGTTGGTGTTGATCAGAGCGATATCCACATCAGCCAAAACACGCGGCAAAGTAGCGGCTTCCAATTCCTTGAATTTCAGCTTCTTGGGGTTCTGGTCCACATCACGCGAAGTTGCCAGAATGTTGGAAGGATCTTTCAAGGTCAGGACACCAGCCTGTTGCAAGAGCAGCAAAGCACGAGCGCCGTTGGATGGATCGTTAGGGATCGCAACCAGTGCACCTTCTTTCAGCTCGTCCAGCTTCTTGATTTTGGTGGAGTAAGCACCAAAGGGCTCAACGTGAACCACGGCCACCGACACCAGATCGGTTTTGTGTTCTTTGTTGAAGGTATCCAGGTAAGGCTTGTGCTGGAAGAAGTTGGCATCGATATGGCCGTCCGCAACCTGCTGGTTGGGCTGCACGTAATCGGTGAACACCTTGATATCCAGGTTCACGCCTTCCTTGGCCAATGCTGGCTTCACAAACTCCAGCAATTCGGCGTGTGGCACGGGGGTAGCAGCAATCGACAAGGTCTCGGCAGCTTGAGCGGCGCTGGCCAGCAGAGCCGACACGGACAAGGCGAGTACGGGAACAAATTTCTTCAAAGACATGAGCGACTCCAGTTTCAGAAAGGCAAGGCTATGACCATAGCTGCCGGGACTTATTTTCGGCTCAAGCGAGCCACCATGGCGTCTCCAAACACCTGCAGGAGTTGCACCAGCACCACCAGGATAGTCACGGTAACCACCATGACATCCGTTTGATAACGTTGATAACCAAAGCGCAATGCCAGATCACCCAGGCCACCACCACCAATCACACCCGACATGGCCGAATAACCGACCAGGGCAATCGCGGTGACAATCAAGGCAGCCACAATTCCCGTGGTTGCTTCTGGCAATAAAGCCAGCAACACCGTCTGACGGGAGTTGGCCCCCATGGCGCGACAGGCTTCGTTCACACCGGGGTCCAGCTCACGCAAGACGTTTTCCACCAGACGGGCAAAAAACGGGGCGGCACTCAAGACCAAAGGTGGAATAGCACCTTGCACCCCCAAGGATGTGCCGGCCAGAATTCGCGTTAACGGAATAATGACGATCAATAAAATCAGAAAAGGCACGGAACGCAAAATGTTCACGACCAAGGATAGAGACTGATAAATCCAGACGTTATCCAGCATCTGCTTGCGGCTGGTCAGAAATAACAGCACGCCCAAAGGCAATCCAATAATCGCGGTAAAAGACAGCGAAACACCCGTCATCAACAAGGTATCAACGGTGGCCTCACCGATCAGCGCCCAATCCAAATTGCTAAAGTTCATGGTCGCAATACCTCAAATTGGACATTCAGTTCGGTCAGCAAGGCATCCAGGCCCGCCTTGGCCTGCTCATTACCTTCCACAGCCACTACCAGCTGCCCATAAGGCTCCGTTTTAATGCGACCAATGGCCCCCTGCAAGATGCTGACGTTCAAACCTAACTGGCTGGTAATACGACTGATTAAGGGCTCTGTAGTGGCCACACCGCGCACGCTCAGGCGCATCACGCTGCCTGGCACGCCCTCTGCCAATGCATGCCAGTCGTCAGCGTTCACACCGCTCTCGCTCAATAAAGACTGCGTGGTGGGATGATGCGGGTGCAGAAACACATCCAGCACTTCGCCGCACTCTACAATCTTGCCGGCATCAATCACGGCGACACGATCACAGACGGAACGAATCACATCCATGCCGTGGGTAATCAAGACGATAGTCAGGCCCAGTTCCTGGTTAATTTCCCGCAGCAAACGCAAAATGGACTGCGTGGTCTCCGGGTCCAGGGCGGAGGTGGCCTCGTCGCACAATAAAAGCTGAGGACGGTTAGCCAAGGCTCGGGCAATACCTACCCGCTGCTGCTGCCCACCGGACAGCTGACGGGGGTACTTATTAGCATGGTCTTTCAAGCCTACCAGTTCCAGCACTTCCAACGCACGCTGCTGACGTTGGGAACGATCTATCCCTGCCAGACGCAAAGGAAAGCAGACATTGTCCAGAACGGTACGGGAATGAAGCAAGTTGAAATGCTGGAATACCATCCCCACGCCTTGTCGAAAGGCACGCAACTGCGCACCTGAAAAACGTGTGATGTCCTGATCCTGCACCCAGACCTGCCCCGAATCAGGTTGTTCGAGCAGATTGAGCATGCGAATCAGCGTACTTTTTCCAGCACCCGAGCGACCAATAATACCGAAGACCTCTCCTTGGTGGATCTGCAAGGAAACGTCGTTCAATGCATGAACGGTCTTGCCTGCCAAAGAGTAGGTTTTTGAGATATGTTCAAGACGAATCAAAATGAACTCAGCCTAGTTAGTCAGTCGAGTTATAAAAGCCTGAGCTGTAAGCGAAATTTACCATAAAGCAAATTTGGCGATGGCCAGATAGATATAACCCAGGGAAATATTGAAACCATACTGAGGGCTGCCCTCTATAGCAAGATTTCCGACCGGCCAATCGCGGATGTTACCTTGGCTGTGCAAGGCAAGCGCCCAAAGAAAAAGGCCGCTAAGCGCGGCCTTGTTTCTACGTTTTCAGTGTAGTGGTGGGTCGTGCGCGACTCGAACGCGCGACCAACGGATTAAAAGTCCGCTGCTCTACCGACTGAGCTAACGACCCCCTACTGAAAGATGAAATTATGGCAAGATTTAAGAACCTCGTCAAGCCTTAAATGCAAAATAAAGAGAGAAAGCGCCTTTTTCCTTAAAAAGATTGGAATTAGCGGCTCTGAACAGCCTTGCTTCTCCCTTTTCTGCTTTTTCAGAAACAAAATCTGAACATCAGCGTAGGGGCTTATGGGTCTGCAAATAGAAAATGCCTCCCGATACTGAGGTCAGACCCCAATGCCGGGAGGCATATAAAGACGATCAGGCTCGTCTAGCGCTTAACGGGCACGAGAAATACGAACCTCGGCACCCCGGCGTTTGACCTCCAGCCCTTCGGACGGCAGGATCTTCAATCCTTCCAGACCCTTGATGTAGCTGGAGCCCTGCATCTGCATGACGCGAATCTTGTTGCGCATCACCACCGGGCTATGTTCAGGCATGCCAAACATCCAGACTTCATCGAGCAAACGCGCCGAATTGAACTCGGAAGTGTGTTTGACTACGGGGCCCAGACACAACATATGCCCTTCACGGCCAAAGACAGGCAAACGATCCAGACCGACACTCATCTTCAGCGTCGTGCCGCCTTCATAGCGCCAGCCCGTGCTCAGATCCCACCAGGCCTCGCCTTCAGGCAAGTAGACCTCAATTTCCTGGCCAGGCTGCAAGATAGGAGCCACCAGCAAGGCCGGGCCCAGGAGATACTGCGTATCCCACAGGCGGGCCTGACTATCAGCCGGAAAGCTTTGTGCCATGGAACGCTGCACCGGCAAACCAGTACGCACAGCGTCCTCAATAATGCCCAGAACATAAGGCACCAGACGGAAACGCCATTCCAGCCAATGATTGACCTGCGCTTGTGTTTCTTCATCAAAAGCATCAGGGCGCAGGGCAGGAATACCTTGCAAGCTGAAATTGGCAGAAAAAACCGCCATGGCCAGCCAGCGCAAGTACAACTCGGGTGTCATTTCGCTGGTCGATGCGGCGGCATTGCCCCAGCCATGAATCTGAATAGGCACACCGCTATTGCCACTAGCCAATGCAGACTTCAAGGACTCCGTCAGACCCGCCCAGGTATTTTCGACCTGTGGGCCTAACTGCCAAGCGAAGCGCTGGGACGACGGGCTCAGATCCCGGCTAGCCACGACGCCTTCCTGCGGCGTCTTGTGACCGGCCACGGCATCAAACAAAGCCTGTCGTGCCAGAACAGGGTAGATGGCCCGTAGCAAGGCACCGGACTCACCACCACGGCTGGTGATGGTGTCGGGAATATCAAAACGGGCATTGCACAGCACAGCACCCAGGCCATCATCGACCATCTGGCGCTGACGCTCTGTCCACATACGGAATACGTCTTTGTGGGTCAGGTCCAGCAAGCCGTAGTCGCGGCCACCGCTTAGCTCGTCGCCAGGAAAGACATGGGCGCAGCCGTCATCATCATTGATGAGCAGCCAACCTCGATCTTCCCACTCTTCAAACAAGGAGGTACCTGCCTGCACACAAGGACGCGTCCAGGCAGCCAGTTGTACCTGATCGTTTTGCAAGGCAGAGAAAGCCTCACGCGGCTCCGCCATACGGGCTGCGTTCCACTCCAGCGCAGGTTTGTCCTGCTGGAAATCGTAAGGCTCGGGCGGCGGCAAGACGGCGACATCCAATGCAATACCCTGCTCGCGGCACTGGTTAGCCAAGTCACGCAAGGACTGTATGTCCTGCTGCGCTTGTGCGCCATCCAACCACAGTCCCATAGGCGAGACACCGGGCTGCCCGGCACGCCCCGTCAAGGCGGAGTACTGATTGATGATTTCGCTGGGATCGCCCAGGAACAGGAAGAAATCCAGCTCGGCCGCATGAACACAAGCGCGATAACGGTCCAGGTCTTGCTGACCCAGATCGTGCTCGACCCGTTCAAAGGTATTGATATACAGCCCCCAGCCCTGCGTACTCCAGAGCAAAGGCAAGCTGCGATCGTTGGGGCGGTCGCTGTCCAGAGTCTCCTCGCGGCGATCCAGCTCGCCCAAGGTTTCGCCCAAACCATACAGGGCATCTTCCTCGGCCAGGGCCAGATCCAGTTGCCAGCAAGCGTTGGGCTCTTGGACAAGCGTTACAGGCTGCTCGGCACTGCTCAGGAGCAGCTGCTCACCGCGGCGGATTTCAAAGCGCCACGGATTAGCCTGGATCAGCAAGACGAGTTCGCCCTGCTCAATCCGCCAGCCAGAATCGGCCGCTTCAAGTTGGAATTCGCTGACCGCCTCGTGGCGGGCCAGCAGCATGTCGCTCAAAGCTTTAGCACGGGTGCTTAGTTTCTCATTGTCGAGCCGGGCAGCCGGCAGACAGCGGAAACGGAAAACACCCGGCGCATGAGCTTCGATGCGCAGCGCAAAATCGGTTTCGACAAAAGCGAAATCGGCCAGGGCCGGTTTCGTCGTCAACAAACTCAGATGATTAAACAATTGTGTCACGTCGTCAGAGTGGAGCGAACGGCACGATGCTGATCGCAGGGTCACGCTCAAGATTACTTAACAAGGCCACTATTTTGACGTATTTGCGCGACAAAGGAAAATGTTGCTTCAAATTTCGTCGAAATAAATCGAAAAACAGGCCTTAGCGGGGTATTAAGGCTTGCTCCAGACGCCGCTCCAAAGGAATAGGCTCCTCCAGACAATACGCGGCAAACAAGCTGGCTGCCAGCAAGCTCCAGCTCAAACCTCGAGAGCCGTAAGCCGCAGCCATAAACAATCCGGGCTGGCCCGGCACGAAACCCATCACGGGTAAATGATCACTTAAGGCACAGCGCCAACCGGCCCAGCCGGACTCAGGTGTATCCACACCGAGCGCGGGATCGGCCAACATGGCCGAGACTTTCTTTAAATTTTGCTGATGTCCCTGAGCGCTGACCTGGGCTGACTCACCAAAACGTTCATAGGTACTACCGATGACTTGCCCGTGAGTGTCAACAGGCAGGATATAGCCCTGACCGCTTAAAGTCACTTCACCTGTTGTAAGTGCCTGCCCGGCAGGCAGGTAACTCACTTGCCCGGCCAGACGCTGCATGGCCGCCAGCCGAGGCATCGGAGACGCACTCTGTACTGTGCCCGCAAGCACGTCCAGGCTTTGGTCTGCCGCCGCAATCACCACACGATTGCTGCATTCCAGCACATCCCCATTCAGACTACGCAGCTCCCACACGCCTGACTCTTGCCCAGCCTGCAACGCCACCTGCTCAGGCAAGCACTGAATCAAAGGATGATCCAATAGATAAGCCACCAGCGCAGCAGGGTCGACCACCATCCCTTGCGGGAAATACAGACCACCACCCTGCAAGGGCGCCCCTGCCAGGGCAGAGCCTTGCTCGCGATCCAGCCATTGAACCCAATCCGTGTCCAAAGCCAGACGAGTCAGGGCCTGCTGGATATCGGCATCACTATTACCGGCTTGCCCAAATACCAAGGTTCCCACCCGCCGGGGACGAACAGCTTCCGGCAACGCTTTCCAGCCTCGCCAGGCATGCAGAACCGCAGTCCGGCTAAGACGGGCCAGCGGCGCATCATCCAGCGCAAATACGGGAGAAATAGCGGCCAGCCGATGACCTTGATGGGAAGCATCCAAACCTTTGCTCAACACCGGATCGCAGACCAGAACAGGCAGCCCTTTGCGAGCCAGTTCCCAGGCACAGGCCGCACCGGCCAGACCGGCGCCAATCACGACCACCCGCCCCTGTTGCTCCGGCAAGTTGCCACGCCGCCCCAGGTGCGGCCGCAAACGGGCACGAATTGTGCACCATTTTCCACCGGCCCCCGGCACTTTCTCCACTTCAAAGCCTACCGAGGTCAAATCACGTCGCACCTGCCCGGCGCAACACCAGGAGGCGGCGGTCGCCCCCGGCGCGGCCAAACGTACCAACTGCCCGAGGACTGAGCGCGACCACATTGCAGGATTGCCACGGGGTGCGAAACCATCCAGATAAAACGCGTCTGCATGGCATTGCAGTTCGCGCATCATGGTCTCGGCCTGCCCAAAGGCCAGCGTCAGCGTGACTCGCCCGCCATCCAGTTCCAGGCGATGTATGCCCGGCACTAGCATAGGCCAAGCCGCCAATAACTCCTGAGCTTGCTCCTGCAATTCTTCAGGCAATCGCGCATACAAAACCGCTAAATCCTTCTGCCGAAAGGGATGAGCCTCCACTGAGACAAAGTGCAGCTTGTCGCTACGCGCCGGGTCCTGACGCCAGGCCTGCCAGCTCGCCAGAAAACTGGCCCCCAGTCCAAATCCGGTTTCACAAATCGTGAACTGTCGTCGCCCCTGCCAGCGTTCGGGCAGGCCATTGCCGTGCAGGAACACTCGCTGCGCTTGCCCCAACGGGCCATCGGGCGGGTGATAGCTATCTTGATAAACCGCACTGACCGGCACCCCGCGCTCATTGAACTCAAGAACGGCTGGCACCAAGGGTTCGAAGGCAGCAGCAACCATCAAATTTCCTGCCCATAACAGCAATCACACACGTTCAAACCCCCTTAAACAAGCCTTAATCAAACTGACACCAACAAACACGTACAATAAAAAATCTCTATCCCAGACTCTTTCTTTTTCAAAACCGGATTGCCATGCCATTGTCACGTTTACCGCTCAGCGCCTGCCTGGACGCTGCCGTTACTGCAGCCCATGCCGCAGCCGCCATTTTACAAGCCTATGCGTCGGACCGTAGCTCTCTGGTGATCCGCAACAAAATGCACAACGACTTGGTGTCGCAAGCCGATCACGAAGCCGAGCAGGCCTGCATCAGTGTCTTGATGGAACGCACCCCCGATATTGATATCGTGGCCGAAGAAAGCGGCGGCGTAAGCACAGGTCGCCCCACCTGGTATATCGACCCGCTAGATGGCACGACCAACTTTCTGCACGGCATCCCTCACTATGCCGTTTCAGTCGCCTTGATTGCCCCGGCAGGCACCCAGATGGATAACTGTGTACTGACAGAGGACACCCCCGTCATTGCCGTGGTCTACGACCCTTGCCGGGAAGAGCTGTTCACCGCCATGTATGGCGTAGGCAGCTGGCTGAATGGCAGCCGCATTCAAAGCTCCTCATCCAAAAAACTGGCGGACTCGGTACTGGCAACAGGCTTCCCTTTCCGCGATTTCTCCTTTTCCGACCAATACATGCCCAGCCTAAATGCCGCCATTACCGGCAGCCGTGGCGTGCGCCGCATGGGTGCTGCCGCGCTGGATCTGGCCTGGGTGGCCTGCGGTCGTTACGACGGCTATTGGGAAATGGGCCTAGCCCCTTGGGATGTCGCCGCCGGCACCTTGCTGGTACGTGAAGCCAAAGGCGTTTGCCAAGACTTGTATCAGGAAGAGCCTTGGCCGATTAGTGGTCACGTCTACGCAGGTAACGCCCATATTGCTGACGAACTATTAGGTATGGTGCGCCCTTCGCTGACTCAGCGTCCGACCAAACCCAAGCCGTAAGCCAAACGCGCAGGGCTATTTGAAGCCCTATAAACGAACAGCGAACCAACTTACATTGGCTCGCTGTTTTTCATCCTACCTTAAGAATTTTTGCTCGATGGGCTGATACTCCGCCCACCCCAACAGCCTCGACTCCTACGCCTTTGCTGTGGATGCTTCATCCCGCAGCACGCGACGCAAAATCTTGCCCACATTGCTCTTGGGCAGTTCGTCCCGGAATTCAATAATGCGCGGCCGCTTATAAGCCGTCAGGCGCTCTTTGCACCATTGCTTGATATCAGCCTCGGTCACCGAGGGATTGCGCTTCACCACGAACAGTTTGATGCTTTCACCGCTATGTTCACTAGGCACACCGACAGCAGCCACTTCCAAGACAGCCGGGTGTTCTGCCACCACTTCCTCAATCTCGTTGGGGTAGACGTTAAAGCCTGACACCAGAATCATGTCTTTCTTGCGATCAACCAGACGAATGCGTCCTTGTTGGTCCATGACACCAATATCGCCTGTTTTCAAGAAACCATTCGGCGTAAAGACGTTGGCGGTTTCCTCAGGCTGATTCCAATAAGCCGACATGACCTGCGGCCCTTTCACAGCCAATTCGCCCTGCTCACCCATGGCGACTGGCTGACCTTGTTCGTCCAGCAGGAGCACATCGGTCGATGGCAAGGGGAAACCAATCGTGCCGCTGTATTCTCGCGAGTCTGTGGAGTTAACTGCTACCACCGGCGAGGTTTCCGATAAACCGTACCCCTCAATCAAGGGGCAAGCCGTAACGGCCAGCCAACGTTCGGCCACAGCTTTTTGCAAGGCGGCCCCGCCCGCCAGACACAGCTTGAGCTGATCAAAGGGCAAGGTGCGGAATTTCTCGTGATTGGCCAGCGCATTGAACAAGGTATTCACGGCTGGTACGACTTCTGGCGGATTACGTTTCCAGGCCTTGTAAACCGAATTCAAGTCGCGCGGATTCATGACCAGCACCATATGCATACCCGCATACATGGCGAACAGGCCGCAGACCGTCAGCGCGAAGATGTGATACAGCGGCAGGGCCACCATCATGGTGTAGGCCGGACCTTTAAAGTCACCCAAAGCCGGAAAACCTACCGCTTCCACCTGCAAGACATTGGCCATCAAATTACGTTGACTTAGCATGGCCCCCTTGGGGCGCCCCGTTGTCCCGCCGGTATATTGCAGCAAGGCCAAATCGTCTGGCTTGGCAGCCTGACGATGCAAACTTAACTGGCTACCTTGCTCCAACACCGTTTCCAGGCGTTGCGCGCCCGGCAAGGAGTAAGAAGGCACCATGCGTTTCAAATAACGTACTGCAAAATTAACCACGCTACCTTTCAAACCCATCAAATCGCCCACGGTGCTTAGCACGACATGGGCAGGTTTGACGGCGGCTGGTACTTGTTCCAGCACATGCGCAAAGGTTTCCAGAATCACAATGACCTGGGCCTGGCTATCGGCCAGTTGGAACTCCAGCTCTCGTTCGGTGTATTGCGGATTGGTGTTGACCCCCACCATGCCGGCCCGCATCGTCCCCAGCAGACAAATCAAAAACGGCAAACCATTAGGCAACATCAACATGACACGGCTACCACGTTCCAGACCTTGGGCCTGCAGCCAGGCGGCAAAGGCGTCCGCGCTACGGTCCAGATGCTCATACGTAATGTCATGCCCCATAAAGGTCAGCGCCGTCCTGTCCTTATGCTTTTTGATGGCCGTATCCAGACAATCAATCAAGGTCTGCTCGGCTCCCAGCTGAATGTCCTGGGGCACAGAGGCAGGATAATGTTCGAGCCAAGGTTTTTGCTGAGTATCCAAGGGCTTGTCACCTAATACATGTTTATTTATGGTTAACTCTACTCTACTTTATTGTTCAAGCCCAAGGACAAGCCCGCATCATGAAGCTGTTTGAACCCATTTCCGCCTGGTCCCACGAAATTGCGGCAATCCGGCGTGATCTCCATGCTTATCCCGAACTGGCTTTCGAGGAAACCCGGACTGCTGATCAAGTCGCGTCCTGGCTGGAGAAATGGGATATTCCCGTGCATCGCGGCTTGGGGGTGACAGGTGTCGTAGGCATCTTGAAAGGCACAGGCGGAGACGGACCAGCCGTGGGGCTGCGTGCCGATATGGACGCCTTGCCCATGCAAGAGCTCAACGAGTTCGATCACAAAAGCCGTCACGAAGGCAAGATGCATGCCTGTGGGCACGACGGCCATACCGCCATGCTGCTGGGCGCCGCTCGCTATCTGGCTGAACACCGCAATTTTGCGGGCACGATCTACCTGATTTTCCAGCCTGCCGAAGAGGGCTTTGGCGGCGCACGGGAAATGATCAAAGATGGCCTGTTCAAGCTGTTCCCCATGCAAGCCGTGTTTGGCCTGCATAACTGGCCCGGCATGCCGGCCGGCACCTTTGGTGTCTTGCCCGGCGCCATGATGGCCTCCAGCAACACCTTTGAACTTCGTATTGAAGGCAAAGGCGCACATGGCGGCATGCCTCACCTGGGGGTCGACCCCATCATGGCGGCCGTACAACTGGCGCAAAACCTGCAAACCATTGTCAGCCGCAATGTGGACCCACTGGAACCCGTTGTCGTAAGCATCACCCAGATTCATGCTGGCTCCGCCGACAATGTGATTCCCAACGAAGCGCTAATGCGCGGAACCGTGCGCACCTTCTCCACCGAAGCGCTGGACTTGGTCGAGACCCGGATGCGAGAGCTCAGCGAACAAAGCTGTGCTGCTTTGGGCTGTACGGTCGACTTTGACTTTGACCGTCGTTACCCGCCCACCATCAACCATCCTGAACAAGCAGCCTTTTGCGCCCAAGTCATCCAGGAACTGGTCGGGGCCGACAAGCTGCGCCAGGACATTCGTCCTTCCATGGGAGCAGAAGACTTCTCCTTTATGCTCCAGGAAGTGCCCGGCTGCTACGTCTGGCTGGGCAATGGGGACGGCGACCATCGCAGCCAGGGCCACGGCCTGGGTCCGTGCATGTTGCACAACGGCAGCTACGACTTCAACGACAGCCTGATTCCCATTGGTGCCAGTTACTGGGCCAAGCTGGCCCTGGATTGGCTGACACAACACCGTTGACGCTTTAACAAATGTTTCATAGCGGGCCCAAGCCATGCCGTTACAATGGCAGGTTCTATTTCTGACGGCGTGCGCTGCGCACGCAGCGGCCCCACAGCCCCTTCTTCCAATACGGGAGTATTTGTGACTACCTCAAGCCCACTTTCTTCGCTACCGGACGGAGCACCCACCCTGCGCGTCATGCCTATGCCCACTGACGCCAATATTCACGGTGACGTGTTCGGCGGCTGGATCATGTCCCAGGTGGACATTGCCGGGGCCATTCCCGCTACCCGACGCGCCCAGGGGCGAGTCGCCACGATTTCAGTGAATGCCTTTACCTTTAAGCAGCCAGTCTTTGTGGGTGACTTGCTCAGCTTCTACACAGAAATCGTCAAGACGGGCCGCACCTCCATTACGGTTTCAGTAGAAGTGTATGCAGAACGCAAACGCCTGCAACTTGAAACGGTCAAGGTAACCGAAGCCACGCTTACCTATGTGGCCACCGATGACGAGCGCCGCAGCCGCCCGCTGCCCCCTCTCTAAGTATTCGTGACAGGCAGGTCTATGCAGGAAAACCTGGTACCCCCTACTTCTCCCAGCTCCACCCCCAAGCCGCGCCGCCTGGAGCCCGAGGATGCGCAGCAGGCGCTTTATCGTCTGAAGAACATCTTGAAGCGCCAGGAAGTGGTCGAGTCACTGGCCCAACGCCAGTTCGAGGACGACGACCGCTCCAACCTGCTTGAAGGTCTGATCCATCGCCAGCACGAAAGCGAGATCAAGACCATTCTGAATGACCTGCATCCGGCCGACATTGCCTTCATTCTGGAGTCTTTGCCCGAGCTGGAGCGTCAGGCCATCTGGCAACTGGTCGATGCCGAGCACGATGCCGATGTGCTGCTGGAAGTGGCGGATTGGGCGCGTGAATCGCTGATTCGTTCCATGGATGCGGCAGACCTGATCGCCGCCGCCGGCAATATGGATGCCGACGAGATTGCCGATCTGGTGCCCGACCTGCCGCCCGATGTGGTGGCAGCCGTGCAACGCGGTTTGACCGACGAGGAACGCGCACAGCTGATTGAAGCCATGGGCTACCCCGAGGATACCGTGGGCGCCATCATGGACTTTGACATGGTGCGTGTGCGCGAGGACATCACGCTGGAAGTGGTCTTGCGGTATCTACGTCGTTTACAGGAACTGCCCGACCACACCGACCAGATTTTCGTGGTGGACCGAGCCGATAAATTGCAAGGCACCCTGTCCCTGACCCGCATGCTGGTCAACGAGCCTGAAACCCTGGTTTCGTCGGTCATGTCCACCGATTATCTGACGCTAAACCCGCTGGATTCGGACTCGGACGCCGCCGCAGCGTTTGAGCGCTATGACTTGGTGTCCGCCCCCGTGGTGGATGATATGGGCCGCCTGATTGGCCGCGTCACCATTGACGAGGTGGTGGACGTGCTGCAAGAGGATTCGGAAGAACAAGCCCTGTCCCGCGCTGGTCTGCAAGAGGACGATATTTTCTCGCCTATCCGCACGGCTATCCGTAACCGCGCCCCTTGGCTGCTGATTAACCTCTGTACGGCGGCAACGGCTTCCTTTATTGCCTCGCGCTTTGAGGATACCGTCAGCCATATCGTGATCCTGGCTTTCCTGATGTCGATTGTGGCTGGTATTGGCGGGAATTCCGGCAACCAGACCATGACCATGATTATTCGTGCCATTGCCACAGGCCGTGTCACAGGTTCCAACGTCATACCACTGATCAAACGCGAACTGCTGGTGACTTTTCTGGTCGGGGTCTGTGGCAGTGCGGTCACCGCATTCTTTGCCTGGTTCATCTCGGGTTCGATTCCGATTGCCGCTGTCATGATGGCAGCCATGATCGGCAATATGCTGATTGGTGCTGCCCTGGGCGTCATCATTCCGATTCTGCGCGACCGATTTGGCAATGATCCAGCGGTGGGTTCCTCGGTATTACTGACCTTTGCAACAGACTCGCTGGGTTTTCTGCTGTTTCTGGGACTGGCGACAGTCTTCTTGCTGTAGACCGCAGGAAGAATGCACTTAATAAAAAACCCGGCTTGATGCCGGGTTTTTTATTGTTCAAACGTCAGGAACGTGATGCACATAGCCTCGCTGACAACATCTGCTCTACCTCAGCGTGTGCACGAGCCTGCCACTCGTCACAGAACTCACAACCACGCTATCAAGACCGGGATGCGCTCCCTTGAGCCTCTTCCAGAAAAACCCCCAGGCTCTCTGCTGTACCCACTGCCTGCGGGCGCTGCAAAGCCTCGGTCTGCGCGGTGTGCTCAAAAAAATCCAGCACACCATTAGTTACCCGGGGCGCTATGCCTGCCAGCTCCAACTGACGACGCACTTGCAATACCTCGTCGCGACGGCGCACACCATGCACCAGATGGCTGCGCAGGCAGGACTCCATGAAATCCTGCAGACCTCGTTCATTTAAGTCCTGTAAGACCTCATACAACTCGCTGCGCAAACCCATTCGCTCGGCCAGCATCAGATTCTCGATTCCCAAGGCCTCAAGCCCTTTAGTCATCAAACTACGCAGCAGCTTCAGACGCATTGCATCGCCGGCCTGACCAGGAAGAAGCCGCACAGAAGCACCCTGAGCCTGCCAGAACGCCGCTGCCCTAGCTGCACCCTGCCCCGCAGCCAGCAAGGCGGTCTGAGCGCCTGTGGTAGGCACAGAGCCCATAATGGCCAGATCAGCCAGTTCCACATTCTGCTGGCGCGCCAGCACCTCCATGGCCTCCATGTCCAGCGGCTCGGCTGTACATAAATCCATATACAGCGTTCCAGCCGCCAAATGAGGCATAACCCCCTTGGCCACGACAGCCGCCTGCGTGCCAGTCACGGCAGACAGCACACCATCCAACTCCTGCCACTGTGCATCCGCCTGCATGCAAAGCCGGGCCCCTAGCTGATCCGCCAATTCCTGGGCTGCAGGGCTGACACGCCGCACCAGCAGAAACGGAGTCTGTACACCGGCTAACTTCAAGGCGGAACCATAAGCTCGAGCCACCTCACCCGCACCGATAAGGGCCACACGCTGTAATAAAGGAAACGTTGTCATAAGAAAGAAAACAGGAGAAAAGTTACAGCCCTGGCACCAAGAAAAAACCCCATGAGCCAAGACTCATGAGGTTCTTAATTACCTGCCTTCAGTGTGGACGGCCCCGATCAGTATCAGGCCAGACGTCCGTGGCACTGCTTGTATTTCTTGCCACTGCCGCATGGGCAAGGGTCATTACGACCCACGCGCGGCACATCACCATTCGCAGCTTCGTCCAGACCAGGATCTTCGCCACTCAAGGCAGCGTCATAGTCCGAATGATGGAAACGAATATTGGTATTTGCAGGCGGCGTATCCACTGCCACTTCCTCTGTCTGCTCCGGTGTCTGGATGCGAACCGTCATCAAAACCTTGATCACTTCGTCACGCACACGGTCCAGCATGTCGGAGAACAGTTCGAACGCCTCACGCTTGTATTCCTGCTTGGGGTCTTTCTGAGCGTAACCGCGCAAATGAATACCCTGGCGCAGGTGATCTAAAGCCTGCAAGTGACCACGCCACTGCGTATCAATGGACTGCAAGAGCACGGAACGCTCGAAATTACCCCAGTTCGGTTGACCGACTTGTTCGATCTTGGCTTGCATCAAACGCTGGGATTCGTCGATAACACGATCATGCAAATCGTCGTCAGTCAGATTGGATTCCTGCTCCAGCATTTGAGCCAAAGGCAGATCAATCTGGAAAGTGCTTTGCAAAGCGGTGGTCAGGGCCGGGATATCCCACTGCTCTTCCATCGTGTCTTGCGGCACGTATTCGCGGAACAAACGGCTAACCGCGGCTTCGCGCAGGCTGCTGATGGTCTCGGTAATATCGCCCGACTCCAGCACTTCATTACGCTGGGCATAGATCACCTTGCGCTGATCATTGGCCACGTCGTCATACTGCAGCAGCTGTTTGCGAATATCGAAGTTACGGGCTTCAACCTTGCGCTGGGCGGACTCAATCGAACGAGTCACCATACGCGCTTCGATAGGCTCGCCTTCGGGCAAACGCAAACGTTCCATAATGGCGCGTACACGGTCACCGGCAAAGATACGCATCAGCGAATCTTCCAGCGACAAATAGAAGCGCGAGGAACCGGGATCACCCTGACGGCCGGCACGACCACGCAGCTGGTTGTCGATACGGCGGGATTCGTGACGCTCGGTACCAATAATGCGCAAACCACCAGCCTGCTTGACCTGCTGGTTCACAGGTTCCCAAGCAGCACGGATGGCCTGGATTTGGGCTTCTTTTTGCTCGGCAGTCAGCGATTCGTTTTCACGTACCTGTGAAATCTGACGCTCGATGCTGCCACCCAGCACAATGTCCGTACCACGGCCCGCCATATTGGTGGCGATAGTCACGTGACCAGGCATACCTGCTTCAGCCACGATATCGGCTTCGCGAGCGTGTTGCTTGGCGTTCAGCACCTCGTGTTTGACACCCGCAGCGCTCAGGCGCGAGGAGATCAGCTCGGAGTTTTCAATGCTGGTCGTACCCACCAAAACAGGCTGACCCCGTTCGTGGCAGTCCTGAATGTCTTTCAGGATAGCGTTGAATTTTTCGTCATCCGTTTTGAAAACCTGATCGTTTTGGTCTTTACGAGCCAAGGGACGGTTAGGCGGGATGATGACGGTTTCAAGCGTGTAGATTTCCTGGAACTCGTAGGCTTCGGTATCGGCTGTACCCGTCATGCCCGACAGCTTGTCGTACATACGGAAGTAGTTCTGGAACGTGATCGAGGCCAGTGTCTGGTTTTCGTTCTGGATGCGCACGCCTTCTTTGGCTTCCACGGCTTGGTGCAAGCCATCGGACCAACGGCGACCAGCCATCAAACGACCTGTGAATTCGTCCACAATCACCACTTCGCCGTCCTGGACCACGTATTGCTGGTCGCGGAAGAACAGGTTGTGGGCGCGCAGGGCGACCATCATGTGGTGCATCAAAGAAATGTGGCGTGGCTCGTACAGCGACTCGCCTTCAGGCAGCAGACCGATTTCGGTCAGGATCTGCTCGGCGCGTTCGTGCCCGGCTTCGGAAATATGAACCTGCTGGCCTTTCTCGTCGACCCAGAAGTCGCCTTCGGGCTCGGGCTCGTGGGGACGGGGTTCTTGCGTCATGCGGGTCAGCATGGGCGGGACCACGTTCATGCGCACGTACAGCTCGGTATTGTCTTCAGCCTGACCGGAGATGATCAGCGGAGTACGGGCTTCGTCGATCAGGATGGAGTCAACTTCGTCGACAATCGCGTAGGACAAGCTGCGCTGACGGCGATCCTCGGCGCGATATTCCATATTGTCGCGCAGGTAGTCAAAACCAAACTCGTTGTTGGTACCGTACGTGATGTCGGCCTGGTAGGCGGCAATCTTCTCGGCATTGTCTTGCTGGGGAACCACCACACCCACGCTCAGACCCAGGAAGTTGTACAGACGCCCCATCCAGGCGGCGTCACGACGGGCCAGGTAATCGTTGACGGTCACCACATGCACGCCCTTGCCGGACAGCGCATTCAGGTACACGGCCAAGGTGGCGGTCAGGGTTTTACCCTCACCCGTACGCATTTCAGAAATCTTGCCGTTGTGCAAAGCGATGGCACCGAGCATCTGCACGTCAAAGTGGCGCATGCCAAAGACACGGATACCCGCCTCGCGCACCACGGCAAAAGCCTCGGGCAAGAGCGAGTTAAGCGACGCACCATCCTGAACACGTTGGCGCAGCTCCTGCGTCTTGGCGGTCAAGGCCTCGTCGCTCAAGCCCTGGATTGAAGGCTCAAGAGCGTTAATCTGTGCGACCTGCTTACGGTACTGTTTGAGCAATCGGTCGTTACGACTGCCAATAAGCTTTTTCAGCAATGAAACCATTCTTGTGTCGTCAATGTAGGCGAGGCCGCAAGGGCTTGAATTTGTGCCTCGAGCCTATCTCTGGTTAAAAGGAATGCGCAAGCAAACAATCAGTTTAACGCACATGCTGCGGGACGGAACTACTTGTCCGAATCCAATTGCGCGATCTGCTGTTCTACGTACTCACGCGCTGGCAGAAAAAGCTTGGGATCCAGGGCATGTCCGGCCATGCGCACCTCAAAATGCAGGTGCGAGCCTGTGGACTGTCCGGTAGAGCCCACCCGGGCGATCAACTGCCCTTTCTCTACTACGTCGCCTAATTTAACAATGATTGAAGACGCGTGGGCATAGCGGGTGCTCATGCCATTGCCGTGGTTGATCTCCACCAGCTTGCCGTAACCTGTCATATAACGGGCCTCAGACACCACACCGCCGGACGCCGCATAAATAGGCGAGCCTTTGGGAGCGGGAAAATCCAAGCCTTCGTGCAAAGCATGACGACCCGAAATCGGGTGACGACGCCAACCAAAGGAGGAAGCAACCTCGTCATAATCCACCGGACGGTAATTGGGCAGGCGTGCTTCGTTGCCAGTACGCTCGGTCAGCACGGAATCCAGCATCTGGAACCAGTCCTGCTGCTCGGACATCTGTTTGGCCAGGCTGTCCAGTTGCTCACCCAAACGATCAGCGTTCCAGACCAGATCGGCACCATCCATACTGTCCATGACCTCCAGATCCTGCACGGGCATGGAATCCGCCAGTTCAGGATCGGTGTAGGCAATTCCCGCCGCCTTGGCGACACGCTTGCTGACACCATCCATTTCAATCAGCTTGGCCTGCAAACCGCCCACTTTTTCAGCCAGACGAGTCACGTTACTCTGCATTGCTGCTGCCTGGCTTTGGGCCATCCCCGCATCCAGCAGCACGCTGCCACGATCGCCCCAGTGCGACTGCACCAGAGCGCCCGCAGCGGCGGAAACGCCCAGCGATACCAAAGCCACCAAGGCGATCAGCGTACGGCGCACCCCTTTGGCTTTAGCATCTAAGGACGTATAGTCTTTATGTTGATCCACTCTTTCGTAACCTCAAACATGACCTGGAAGCCCCCTTTTACCTCAGCCGCGAAAAAACGCAGTAGCGGGCAAAGCCACGCTTTGGGTTGGCTGGCCAGCGACCAGCAAGGTTCCCAGGTACTGGAAATGGCCCGGCAGCTGATGGCGGCTCAGACCCATGTAAGCAAAGCCCTGCCACCCGCTTTGGGCAAGGCCTGTAAAGTTGCACGTATAGACAGACAGCAATTAACGCTGGCAGTTCCCAGCGCGGCGCATGCAGCCAAGCTGCGTCAGCTTTTGCCTACCGTGATGCGGCAGATGAATGCCGCTGGCTGGAACATTAGCGAGGCGCTGGTCCACGTGCAAGCCCATTTGTTTGCAGCTGTGACAGAAAAGCCCGCACGCCAGGTACAAGTCCTGGACGAGCGGGCCTTGGAATCATTTGAAAAACTGCATGATTCATTGCCACAAGGTCCCTTGGCGGAAGCCATCGAACGCTTGTTGCGTCATCATCGCGGCTAAACAAAACACCAAGATCGGACCCCTAAGCACGTATCAAGCGAATTTCCACTCGCTGGAAAAGGCATGGGGAGCACTGGCGGCAGACTCGAAAGTCACCAGTTCCCAACTATCCTGAGCGGCGAGCAAGGCGCGCGCCAGCTGGTTGTTCAAACCATGCCCGGATTTACACGCCACATAGCGCGCAATCAGGGGCTTGCCAATCAGGTACAAGTCGCCAATCGCATCCAGAATCTTGTGCTTAACGAACTCGTCCTCGTAGCGCAGGCCGTCGCTATTCAGAACTCGGTACTCGTCCATGACGATGGCATTATCCAAGCTGCCGCCACGGGCCAGACCAGCCGCACGCAAAGCTTCCACTTCACTGGCGAACCCAAAGGTGCGCGCACGTGAAATGGTCTTTACATACGAATCCTGCGCAAAATCCACCTCGGCAAAATTGGCTGTTGCATCAATAGCCGGGTGGTGAAAATCGATAGAAAACTGAAGGGCAAAGCCTTCATAGGGCTCCAGACGGGCCCACTTAATGTCCTGCCCTTCTCCTTCGGAGACTTCGATGGGTTTCAGGACACGAATAAACTTCTTGGGGGCTTCTTGCTCTTGCAAGCCCGCCGAACGCAACAAATACACGAAAGTTCCAGCGCTGCCATCCATGATGGGCACTTCTTCGGCCGTCAGGTCCACATGCAGATTATCAATGCCCAAGCCAGCAATGGCCGACATCAAATGCTCTACAGTTGAAACGCGAACATTGTCCTTGATCAGCACAGAAGCCATACGCGTGCCACCGACCTTGTCTGCTTGCGCGGGTAAATCCACGATTTCCGGCAGATCAATGCGGTGAAACACAATACCCGTGTCAGGCGCAGCGGGACGCAGTGTCAGCTCGACACGACGACCGGAATGCAGGCCGACCCCTTTGGTACTGATGACATTTTTAATGGTGCGCTGACGAAGCATGGCTGTTCTTGTATTTGTAAAGTATTGTTCGCAAAGACTATTGTAACCGTAATGCGGGTTATCCACTATACGCTTTTTATAAGCCTACGCGACTGTCAAACGTCAAACACCACGACACAACAAAGCACTTACACCCCCTAAACGCGAACGTTCAGGGGGAGTCGTGGGAGAAATCAAATTGGCGACTCGGGTAATCGCCGAACTTGATTTTTTAATCAGCCTGCTTGCGCAAAAACGCTGGAATGTCGAAGTGATCCATACCGGCGGTCTCCAGGGCACGCACCTGGGCCGAAGCCTGGCTACGTGGATTACGGATCACGGCAGGTACGTCGGCGTTGGCGTAATCCACACCGATGACAGGCATATTATCCGTACCTGTACGTAACACTTCTTCGTTGTTTTGTACCAACTGTGGGCGCGCTTGCTTGCGACCCAGGCCGGTAGCCACAACGGTAACACGCAGGCTGTCGCCCATGGCTTCGTCGTAAGCCGTACCGAAGATAACGGTTGCGTCTTCAGCAGCGTAACCACGGATGGTGTCCATGATTTCGCGGGTTTCGCGCATCTTCAAGGACGCAGACGAAGTAATGTTCACCAGCATGCCACGGGCACCGTGCAGGTCCACACCTTCCAGCAATGGGCAAGCAATGGCACGCTCAGCCGCTTCACGAGCACGGTTCGAGCCAGAAGCCACCGCCGTACCCATCATGGCTTGGCCTTGCTCGCCCATGATGGTTTTCACGTCTTCAAAGTCGACGTTCACGTTACCTTCAACATTGATGATCTCGGCAATACCAGCGCAGGCATTGTGCAAGACATCGTCAGCCGCCTTGAAGCAGTCGGACTGGGTTGCGTCTTCGTCCATCAGGTCGTACAGGTTTTCGTTCAGTACGACGATCAGGGAGTGAACGTGCTTGCTCAGTTCCTCGATTCCTTCTTCGGCCATGCGCAAACGGCGGTTGCCTTCAAAGGTGAACGGCTTGGTGACCACACCGACGGTCAAAATGCCCAGTTCCTTGGCCACTTCAGCCACAACAGGGCTGGCGCCTGTACCCGTGCCACCACCCATACCGGCGGTGATAAACACCATGTTCGCGCCATTCAAGGCAGCGCGGATTTCTTCGCGAGCGGTTTCAGCCGCTGCACGACCTTGGTCAGGCTTGGCACCGGCACCCAGGCCACTGCGACCCAGACGGATCTGAATTGGCGCATCGCTGCTGGCCAGGGCCTGCGAGTCGGTATTGGCGCAAATGAAATCAACGCCCTGAACACCCGAGTGAATCATATGCGTCACAGCATTGCCGCCTGCGCCGCCCACACCCACGACCTTAATGACCGTGCCGCTACCGCTGGTATCTAACATTTCAAAGTTCATCATGATTGACTCCCACTCAAACACTTAATTAGTCAAGTTTCTACGTACTTCCCCGATACAACTGAAATTTGGAATCAGCTCAAAACATCTGCCAACCTAGGGGCTCGCAACCGGTTTGAACTGCCTCCTGGACTGCCCTTGCGGACGGCCCGACCTGAGCGTCTTGCAACGCCCTTAATTCATGAACCATTCCTTCATGCGCGCCATTAAACCTTTGACGCTGCCTTTTTGCTGGGCCACTTTGCGGCCACGAGCGCTTTGCAAACGTGCTTCGGTCAACAGGCCCATCACGGTCGAAAAACGTGGGTTGCGCATAACATCGGCCAAGCTGCCTTCGTAGCTGGGCACGGCAATACGCACGGGTTTCAGGAATACGTCCTCGGCCAGCTCGACGATGCCCGGCAACATGGCCGTACCACCGGTCAGCACGATGCCGGAGGACAGCAGGTCCTCGTAGCCCGATTCGCGCAGACTTTGCTGCACAAAGGTGAACAACTCTTCCACGCGCGGTTCGATCACCGCACCCAAGGCCTGGCGCTTGACCTGGCGGTTGGGGCGATCACCCAGACCGGGCACTTCAATCATTTCTTCTGGATGCGCCAGCGACTGCTTGGCCACGCCAAAGCGCAGCTTGATCTCCTCTGCATCCGGCGTAGGCGTGCGCAACATGGCCGCGATATCACTGGTGATCTGGTCACCCGCGATAGGGATCACGTCGGTGTGACGAATAGCACCGCCGGTGTAAATGGCGATGTCGGTCGTGCCGCCACCGATATCCACCAGCACCACGCCCAATTCTTTTTCGTCTGCAGTCAGGCAGGACAGGCTGGACGCCAGAGGCTGCAAAATCAGATCCTGCACTTCCAGACCACAGCGACGCACGCACTTGACGATGTTCTGCGCAGCGCTGACGGCACCGGTCACAATGTGTACCCGCACTTCCAGGCGCAAACCGCTCATGCCAATGGGCTCGCGGATGTCTTCTTGCGAATCCACAATGAATTCTTGCGTCAGCACGTGCAGCACTTGCTGGTCCGTCGGGATATTCACGGCCTTGGCCGTTTCAATCACCCGCGCAACGTCAGTGGCCGTTACTTCCTTGTCTTTCACCGCCACCATGCCGCTGGAGTTAAAGCTGGTGATGTGGCTACCTGCAATCCCGGTGTAGACCTCACGGATTTTGCAATCCGCCATCAACTCCGCTTCTTCCAAAGCGCGCTGGATGGAATTGACCGTCGTCTCGATATTGACGACTACCCCTTTGCGCATGCCCTGGGATTCGTGCTGGCCCAGACCAAGCACTTCAAACCGGCCTTCCGGCAGCACTTCGGCCACCACCGCAACCACTTTGCTGGTGCCGATGTCCAATGCAACGATCAGGTCTTTGATGTCACGAGTCATATGTTCTTTACTTCACAGGGGTAGATGAAACCGGAGCCAGCGTTATCGCAAAGCCATTCGGGTAACGTAAATCGGCACTTTGCAAAGCGCGGTCGCCAAGCCGCTGCATCAAGGCAGGCCATGCCTGCACAAATCGTTCAATACGGACCGCAAAGGGCAAGGCCCCTTTACGACCGTGCGGGTCTGCAATATCCGCCGCCGGGTCACGGCCCAGGCTTAACTGCATCCCGTTCGACAAAACCACATCCCAGGCGTAGCGCGGGCTCAAGGTCACTTCACTGACCTGCACCTCCAGGGGGCCAAACCAGCGTGCCAATTCGGCATACCGTTGCACCACCAGACGCTCCGAATTGGGAGGGCCACTTAACTGCGGTAAATCCACTTCATCAGGAACCACCGCCTTATTGCCCGAAAATGACTCACCCCAGGTGTTAATCATTTCGTCTTCGTTCCAATAGGCCAGCGGTTGCTGCTCTTCAATCCGTACTGACAGGCTGTTGGGCCAGACGCGCCGGATTTGTGCGCGCCGTACCCAAGGAGCCGTTTCAATCAAGCTGCGCGACTTGTCCAGATCCACCGTAAAAAAGTTACCTTCCAAACGGCCTGCAATCGTGGCCTTCACCCCTTCCGGCGTGACATAGGCCAGGGGCTCACCCTGCGAGGACTCGATCTGGATACGCTCGATATTGAAATAGGGACGACGCACCGCCCAAACCACAACACCGATCACCAATGCCGATACCGCTAGCAAAGCCAGCGTATTGGCGATCAGGTTGGTCAGACGGGCATCGGAAAACATGAACCAGGCTCCACGTTCTATAGGCTACGAGCAATGGCCTGCACTTTGCAGCGGGCCGTTGCCAAAATATTCACGCACAACTGTGCATAGCTTGTGCCCTCCGCTTTGGCCGCCATCGGCACCAAAGAGTGGCTGGTCATACCCGGAGAGGTGTTCATCTCCAGCAGCCAGGGGCGATTTTGTTCATCCAGCATGAAATCGGCACGGCCCCAGCCTTCACAACCCAAGGCGTTAAAAGCACGTACAGACAAGTCCTGGATATGAGCGGTCAACTCGGGCGACAGCTCGGCAGGACAGAAATATTGGGTCTCGTTCGAGTAGTACTTGTGCTCGAAGTCGTAATTGCCCTGGGGCGCGACGATATCGATGACGGGCAAGGCGCGCGCTTGGGCACCCACACCAACAACCGGTACAGTCAGCTCACGACCACGAATGAATTGCTCAGCCAGCACGACCGTGTCGTAATGCATGGCAGTTTCAAAAGCAGCCACGGCCTGGTCAGCGTGGTCAACGCGCACCACACCTACAGTCGAGCCTTCATGGGGCGGCTTCATGATCAGCGGCACACCCAGGCGCTCCACAGCGGCCGCCACCTGACTGACATGATCCAGTTGCGCAAAGCCCGGGGTCGGCAGACCCAAGTGTTGCCACAGGTGCTTGGTCATGATTTTGTCCATGGCCAGGCCAGAGGCCATCACACCACTACCGGTGTAGGGAATGCCCATCCATTCCAGGGCACCTTGCAAGGTGCCGTCTTCGCCATAGCGGCCATGCAAAGCAATAAACACGCGGTCAAAACCGGCCTGAGCCAGTTCGGTCAGCCCTTTCTCGCCCATATCGAACAAATGCGCATCCACGCCCATGCTGCACAGGGCTTCATGCACGCCTGCGCCAGACATCAAGGACACTTCCCGTTCGGCGGACTTGCCGCCGTACAACACGCCGACCCGACCAAAATCCGCTGTCATGCCATTTCTCCCAATTGAGCAGGAATCCGGCTGATGGACCCTGCCCCCATTACCAAGACCACATCGCCGTCACGGACAAAGTCCAGGACGGCTTGTGCCATATCGCTGATTTCGGCCACAAAAATGGGTTCGACCTTGCCAAGCACACGCACGGCGCGGCTCAAGGCACGGCCATCGGCGGCCACAAGGGGAGCCTCGCCAGCGGGATAAACCTCTCCAAGGAGGACCGCATCGGCCTGGCTAAGGACTTGTACGAAATCTTCAAAGCAATCACGAGTGCGTGTGTAGCGATGCGGCTGGAATGCCAGCACAATGCGACGCTCCGGCCAAGCACCACGTGCGGCCGCCAAGGTAGCAGCCATTTCGACAGGATGGTGACCGTAATCGTCAACAACGGTAAATGTGCCGCCGCCATGTTCCTGGGATACCGGGAAGTCACCCACCAAGGAGAAGCGGCGACCCACACCGGTGAACTCGCTCAAACCACGGGCAATGACCTCGTCGCTGATACCTAATTCAGTAGCCACGGCAATCGCTGCCAAGGCATTGAGTACATTGTGTTTTCCGGGCAGATTCAGGCACACGGACAGCAAGGGAAGGTCGCCCGTGACCGATTTGCGCTGCACATCAAAACACATGGTGGTGCCACGGCTTTCGATGTTCACAGCCCGTACCTGGGCATCCGTATCAATGCCGTAAGTCGTGACAGGACGCGATACAAAAGGAATGATTTCGCGCACATTCGCATCGTCGTTGCACACGATGGCGCTGCCGTAAAACGGCAGACGGTGCGTGAAGTCGATGAAGGCGCTTTTCAGTCGGGCTACGTCATGACCATAGGTGTCCATATGGTCTACGTCGATATTGGTGATGATGGCCATCACCGGCAACAAGTTCAGGAAGGAGGCGTCGGACTCGTCGGCTTCCACCACGATGTAATCGCCCTGGCCCAAACGGGCATTGGCACCCGCCGAATTCAGACGACCACCGATCACAAAGGTGGGGTCCAGATCGGCAGCACCTAACAGGCTGGCCACCAGGCTGGTGGTCGTGGTCTTGCCATGCGTACCCGCCACGGCAATACCGCGCTTTAAACGCATTAATTCGGCCAGCATCAGCGCGCGCGGCACCACCGGAATACGGGCAGCGCGAGCGGCCAGCACTTCCGGGTTATCGCCTGCAATCGCGGTCGAGGTCACGATAGCGCCCATTCCAGCCACGTTTTCGGCTTGATGGCCGATCACGATACGAGCGCCCAACTGTTCCAGACGACGGGTCACCGCCGTTTCCTGAATATCGGAGCCACTGATGGCAAAGCCCAGGTTCAGCATGACTTCGGCAATGCCGCTCATGCCCGAGCCGCCTATCCCTACAAAATGAATATGTTGAATGCGGTGTTTCATCCCACCCTCCTTGCCGCCTGCTGACATGCTTCGGCAATCTGCTGCGTGGCATTCAACTGTGCATGTTCTTGCGCGTGGCTGGCCACACGACTTAATTCTTCACGGTTCAGTTCTTGCAACCACTGTGCAAGCCACTGCGCCGTCAACTCCGATTGTTTTTTAAGCCACGCCCCCGAGCATTCGCTCAGGTAACGGGCGTTGGCGGTCTGGTGATCGTCAATGGCATGCGGCAGAGGCACAAACAAAGCCGCCACGCCAATCGCGGCAACTTCAGCAACCGTCATGGCACCGGCGCGGCAAATCAGCACATCGGCCTCTTTCATGGCCTGGGCCATATCGCCAATAAAGGCTTTGCAGTCCGCCTGTACCTGATTGTCTGCGTAGCTTTGCTGCAGGCTTTCCAAATGCTTCTGACCAGACTGATGCGTCACATGCGGACGCTGCTCAGCCGGGATCAATGCCATGGCCTCCGGCACCACTTTATTCAGGGCCGCAGCACCCAGGCTGCCACCCACGACCAGAATACGCAGAGGTCCAGTGCGTTTGGCATAGCGTTCCGCAGCGGGACCTTGACCGACGAAGGCATCGCGCACGGGATTACCGACAGTCACGGCGCCGGGCAAGGCGCCGGGAAAACCGGTCAGCACGCTGGTCGCCATCTTGGCCAGATAACGGTTAGCCGTTCCGGCCACCGCATTTTGCTCATGCACCACCAAGGGACGGCGCGACACAAAGGACATCAGCCCACCTGGAAAGGCGACATAGCCGCCCATACCCAACACCACATCCGGCTTGGCTTCTTGCAGGCAACGATGTGCCTGCCAGCAGGCACTGACCAAAGTGAAGGGTAAAGAGAGCAAGGCCTTCACGCCTTTGCCCCGTAATCCGGAAAAGCGCAGAGGCAGCATTTTAATCCCGTGCTGAGGAACCAAGCTACCTTCCATACGCTCGGGATGACCGAGCCACAACACGTTCCAGCCACGTTGCTGCATGGCTTCTGCCACGGCCAGTCCAGGCATGATGTGCCCGCCTGTGCCGCCAGCCATGATCAGGATAGTTGGGGTGCTCATGTGCGCTTACCTCGCATCATTTGCCGGTTCTCAAAATCAACCCGCAGTAATAAGGCGAACGCCACCAGATTCATCACAATGCCCGAACCGCCGTAACTGACCAAAGGCAAGGTCAGACCCTTGGTAGGCAAAAGACCCAGCACCACACCAATATTGATAAAGGCCTGCACGCCAAACCACAGCGCCACCCCTTGAGCCACGATGCCGCTGAACAAGCGATCCATCGCGCTGGCCTGACGGCCAATATTGAAGCTGCGCCACACCACGAAACCAAAAGTCAGGATCAGGGCGGAGACACCGACAAAGCCCAGTTCTTCACCGATCACCGCCACAATAAAGTCGGTGTGGGCTTCAGGCAGGTAATGCAGTTTTTCCACACTGGAACCCAGGCCTACGCCAAACCATTCACCACGCCCCAAGGCAATCAGTGAATGCGACAGCTGATACGCACTGCCATAGGCGTTGTCAGGATTCCATGGATCCAGATACACAAATAAACGCTCTCGACGCCAAGGCGAGAGCCAGATCAGCAACAGGAAGCTGCTGACCAAAATAGCCAGCAAGGCAGAGAACAACTTGCCGTTGATCCCACCAATAAACAGAATGCCGACAGCAATCGCGACAATCACCATGAAGGCGCCCAGATCCGGCTCCATCAAGAGCAGCACACCGACCAGACCCAATGCCACCGACATGGGCAGAAAGCCGCGTATAAAAGTGTGCAAATGCTGCTGTTTACGCACGGTGTAATCTGCGGCATACAACACCATAGCCAGCTTCATCAGCTCCGAAGGCTGAAAGTTGATGAGGCCCAAGGGCAACCAGCGTCGCGCCCCGTTCACTTCCCGGCCAATGCCGGGAACCAGGACCACAAGCAAAAGCAAAATAGCCAACGCAAACAAGGGCACAGCCAGTTTCTGCCAGACGCGCAAGGGCACGGTGGCGGTAAACATGGCCAGTACGACCCCCACCACGATGAACAAGGCGTGGCGAATCACAAAGTAATAACGACCGTAGCTTTCATAGCGCGGTCCGTCTGCCAAAGCGATTGAGGCCGAATACACCATCAGCAAACCAAACAGGGTCAGCATCAGCGTGGCAGCCAACAAGGGGCGATCAAATGCAGGCAATGCCGTGCGTCCAGGACGTACGGCATTGACACCCGAGGTCAGCTCAGCAAACAGACTCATGCCAGCTCTCCTCTATCCAGGGCCATTTCGGTCACCGCCGCCACAAAGCACATGCCGCGATGGTGATAGCTTTTGAACATATCCATACTGGCGCAGGCTGGAGACAGCAAGACCACATCGCCCGAACGCGCCTGTTCGGCGGCAGCCTGCACGGCAGCTTCCAAGCCATCGCAGAAACGATGGCGCACATCATGAGCCTGCAAGACAGCTGCAATCTGCTCAGCATCCTGTCCAATCAACAACACTTCGGCCACATTCTGGGTGGCGGCGACTGCCAGAGGCTCAAAATCCTGGCCTTTGCCCAGCCCACCGGCAATCAACCAGACGCGCTGATCAAAACCACGTAAGGCAGCCACTGTCGCACCGACATTGGTGCCCTTGCTATCGTCCAGATACTGCACACCGTCCAGCACTCGAACCAATTCCACGCGATGCGGTTCGCCGTGGTAGGTACGCAGGCCATTCAACAATTCGGCCCAGCCCAAACCCAGGCAGCGGGCCAGCAATAGAGCTGCCTGTGCATTCAAGGCGTTGTGACGACCCTTGATTTGCAAGGCCTCAACGGGCATCAGGCGTTTCAAGCCCCCCTTGCCACGCAGGGCAGGAGCAGCGGGCACATTACGTTTTTTCAGTCCTGTAGCAGGCAGTTCAAAGTCGGTAGGCTCATTAGCCACCAGCCACTGCATGCCACCGTCCGTCAGCAAGCCCATATCGCCCAGCAAAGCGGGTTTATCCAAGCCAAAGCTGCGCACCGACTCCTGGCTGGCATCGGGGACCATGGCCATCACGGCGGGATCGTCACGATTGACCAGTGCCACATCGCACATGCCGTACATACGTTGCTTGGACTGGACATAGGCATCCATGCCGCCGTGCCAGTCCAGGTGATCCTGCGAGATATTCAGTACAACACCGGCATCGGCCTGCAAGGTGAACGTGCTATCTAACTGAAAGCTGGACAGCTCCAGCACCCAGACTTGGGGCAAGGCATTGTTTTCCAATGCGTCGCACAAGGCGGTCAATGCGGCTGGGCTGATATTGCCCACGGCCAGCGCCGACACACCGGATTGTTCCAGCAAGTGGCGAGTCATGGCGGTGACCGTAGTCTTGCCATTGGTACCCGTAATCGCTACGACGCGGCTTTCATGGCCTTGCTCAGACAGATCTTTCAAGGCCCGAGCAAACAGCTCGATCTCGCCAATGACTTCGATGCCTTGTTCACGGGCCTGGGCAAGAAAAGCACCCAGATCCGGATCCAAAGGCGACAGGCCGGGACTAATCACCAAGGTATGGACATCAGTCAGGCTATCGGCCTGCAAAGCACTCTGACCCAGACGCACATCCAAGCGCGAACTGCTTAGCGCCTGAATCTTGTCCAGACCCTGTACCTGTTCACGCGTATCCGCCAAACGAATGCTGGCCCCCTGAGCCAAAGACCAACGAGCCGCAGCAAAGCCTGTCTCGCCTAACCCAAGGATAAGCATGAGACCGTCTTGACGGATCGAAGGAAAACTCAAGGCATTCATCGCAGTTTCAATGTAGATAAGCCGACCATGACCAGCATCATGGTGATGATCCAGAAACGAACCACCACCTGTGTTTCTTTCCAGCCGCTGACTTCAAAGTGATGATGCAGCGGGGCCATGCGAAATATTCGTCTTCCCTGGCCGTAACGTCTCTTGGTGTACTTGAACCAGGTCACCTGCAACATGACCGACAAGGTTTCCACTACAAACACGCCGCCCATAATGAACAGCACGATTTCCTGGCGAACGATCACGGCGATCGTGCCCAGCGCACCACCCAAGGCCAAGGCACCTACGTCACCCATGAACACTTGGGCGGGGTACGCGTTGAACCAAAGAAAAGCCAGACCGGCACCGGCGATGGCGGCACAGATCACCATCAGCTCGCCCGCGCCGGGAATATAGGGAAACAAGAGGTATTTGGAGTAGTCCACTCGACCAACCACATAGGCAAAAATGCCCAGTGCGGCACCCACCAGAACGGTAGGCATAATGGCCAGCCCGTCCAGACCATCAGTCAGGTTGACGGCATTACTGGAACCCACAATGACCGCCCAGGTCAGGACCACAAAGCCCAACACACCCAAGGGGTAGCTGACGGACTTGAAGAAAGGCACGATCAGGTCAGCCTGTGTAGGCAGCGGCATCGTGAAGCCGCTCAAGACCCATTCTTTGAACAAAGGCCACAACTCTGTATTGGCCGGTACCGAAACGGCAAAGCTCAGGTAAACCGCAGCAACCATACCGATCAAGGCTTGCCAGAAAAATTTCTGACGCGAAGACATGCCTTCTGGATCGCGGTTGACGACCTTCTTGTAGTCGTCTGCCCAGCCAATCCAACCAAAACCGAAAGTCACCAACAGGACAACCCAGACAAAACGATTGGTCCAGTCAGCCCACAACAAGGTACTGATACCAATAGAGATCAGGATCAACACACCACCCATGGTGGGCGTGCCGTTCTTCTGCAAATGTGATTCTGGGCCATAAGCACGCACAGCCTGGCCGATCTTCAGTTCGGTCAGTTTGCGAATCACCCAGGGACCTGCCAGCAAGCCAATCGCCAGCGCCGTAGCGCTGGCCAAAATGGCACGCAACGTAATGTACTCAAACACCCCAAAGGCGCGAACATGATCGTCCGATAGCCAGCGCGCCAGTTCAAGAAGCATGAGTGGCCCCTTCGTCGTGAGAGAAGTGACTTTCCAAGGCGGCGACAACGCGCTCCATACGAGCGCTGCGCGAACCTTTGATCAGCACATGGGAGGGTTCCAGAGCCAGCAGATAGGCAACCATGTCCTCCAGAGTCTCGAACTGATGCGCACGCGCACCAAAGGCCTGGGCAGCATGGCTGGCATCGCCACCCAAAGTCAGCAATTCATCCATGCCACGCTCTTTGGCGTATGCACCGACCTCAGCGTGCAATTCGGAACTGTTATTACCAATCTCGGCCATATTGCCCAGCACCAGGACCTTGCGGCCTTTCAGCTGCGCCAGCACATCAATGGCAGCACGCACCGAATCGGGGTTGGCGTTATAGGTATCGTCAATCAGCTGGTAGCCCGAGGACAATTGCTTGGGCTGCATACGACCCGTCACGGGGCGAAAGCTCTCCAGGCCCTGCACGATGGCTGTCAATGGTGCGCCAGCGGCATGGGCACACGCAGCGGCAGCCAAGGCATTGCGCAGATTGTGAATACCGGGGCTGCTCAACGTCAGGGAGGCAGACTGGCCCGCCACGTGCAGCACGAAGCGGGTCTGTGCAGGCTCGACAAACATATCGGCAGCAAACACATCCTCCTGACCGCTCAGGCCAAACCGCAGCACGGAACGCGCACCCGCCTGTTCGGCCCACATGGCGCTAAACGCATCATCTTCAGGAATAACCAGTGCGCCATCTTGCGGCAACACCTCAATTACCGCACCGTTTTCACGCGCCACCGCTTCCACGCTGTGCATGAATTCCTGATGTTCGCGCTGGGCATTATTGATCAGAGCAATCGTGGGGCGCGCTATGGACGCCAGTACGGCAATTTCACCGGGATGATTCATACCCATTTCCAGCACGGCCGCTTTATGCTCGGAGCTCAAGCGCAGAACGGACAAAGGGACGCCCAGATCGTTATTCAGATTACCGCGGGTTGCCAGGCTTTCCGCGTCGCCCAACCAGGCGCGCAAGATAGCGGCAATCATTTCTTTAGTGGTGGTCTTGCCGTTGCTGCCAGTCACACCGATAACAGGAATATCAAAGCGCGAGCGCCATTCTGTAGCCAGAGTCATCAAGGCGCGGCGGGTATCACCCAGCACGATTTGCGGCAGATCCACTTCCTTGTCACGCTGCGCAACAATCGCGGCAAGCGCACCCTGCTCTTTCGCTTTTGCCAGATAGCGGTGACCGTCAAACTGCTCGCCGCTCAAGGCCAGGAACAAATCACTTTTAGTCAGGCTACGGGAGTCCGTGCTCAAGCGCACGCCACGCAGCCACAGCAAGGCGGCTTTAGCCCAGTCGGAATCATCAAAAACGGAGCGTTCGCCCTGCACTTCCTGATAGGTTTCGTGACCTTTACCGGCCAGCAGGACAATATCGTCAGGGCTTGCGGCCCAGACAGAAGACAGAATGGCGCGAGCGCGATCCATTTGCACGGCAGGCGCGGCAGGCATGCCAGCCACAATCTGGCGAATAATGTCGGCAGGGTCTTCAAAACGGGGGTTGTCTGTCGTCACCAACACGCTGTCGGCCAGACGTGCCGCCACTTCACCCATGATGGGGCGCTTGGTCGTATCGCGATTACCGCCGCAACCAAATACACAAATCAGCTTGCCGCCACGCACCGTGGCAACGTCACGCAAAGCTTGCAAGGCTCGCTCCAGCGCATCGGCAGTATGTGCGTAGTCCACCACCACCAAAGGCAAGGGCTGCTGACGACCGGAGGTGCTGCTGGGCGTCACAATTTGCAAACGGCCAGGGACAGATTCCAGCTTGTCCATGATGCGGGCAATCTTGGAGACGGGCCAACCTACTTCTTGCAGCACACCGGCCACCAGCAAGAGATTGGCGACGTTATGCTCACCCAGCAGGTGAGTCAGAATCTGCGCCGTACCATGAGCGGTGACTAGATTGAACACCTGACCATCGGCACCGGTGTGTACGTCCTGCGCCAGCAGATCCACGTCTGGCCGGCTCATGGAATAGGAAATCACGCGAGCAGCCAGACCGGCCTGCATCAATTCGAGGCCAGTTGCATCATCGGCATTCAGTACGACACTACGCAAACCCGGCCAGCTGAACAGGCGCAACTTGGCCTGTTTGTATTCTTCCATGCTGTGGTGGTAGTCCAGATGGTCATGCGTCAGGTTAGTGAAGCCAGCAATATCAATGCGAACTCCGTCCAGACGACCTTGTTCCAGACCAATCGAAGAGGCTTCCAGCGCCACTGCGTTGCCACCCTGAGCACGGATCGCAGCCAGGCTGCGATGTACTGTCAGCACGTCAGGCGTTGTCAGAACACCACCCAGGTTGGAGCCATCGGGCAATGTCACGCCCAAGGTTCCGATTGTGCCGCAAGGCACTTGGGAGTGATTCAAGGCCGAAGAAACCCACTGCACTGTCGAAGTCTTGCCATTGGTGCCTGTTACGGCCACCACAGTCATGGCCTCGGAAGGACGACCCCACCATTCGTGAGCAACTTCACCCAACAAGGCGCTCAGATTCGGTACCTGCAAGACGGGTACGCCGGGATCAAGGGCTTGATCGCCCTGCTCGCGCACAATCGCAACAGCACCTTGCTGCACAGCCTGAACTTCATACTCACGGCCATCACCCTGATGACCACGGCAGGCAAAAAATGCATCGCCCGCCTTGATCTGGCGGGAATCCAAACACAGATTAGCCGTGGGCGCTATATGCTGCGCCAGCCACTCCAATATTGCTGCGGCGTTCATCGTACACTCTCCGCACCGGGGCCAACGGCCACCAGCGAATCTATGGGCGCATCAGGCTGGACGCCTAGGCGTCGCAAGCTCCGGGCCACAATTTCTGAAAAAATCGGCGCGGCAATACGCCCGCCGTAATAATTGGAACTATGTGGTTCGTCAATCGTGACGGCCACCACAATGCGTGGATCAGAGACGGGCGCGAAGCCAACGAACGAGCCGCGATACAGGGATTTGCTGTAACGGCCATCCACAATCTTGCGGGCCGTACCGCTCTTGCCAGCCACGCGATACCCTTGAACTTGGGCCAAACGGGCACCGGCCGGACCTGCCGCGGCTTCCAGCATGGCACGCAGTTCAGCCGCTACTTTGGGGGTATATACCTGGACGCTGGCGGGCTTGCCTTCACGCTTGAGCAAGGTCATGGAGACCATATCGCCATTACGCGCAAACGCCGTATAGGCGTGGGCAATTTGCAGCAGGGAAACCGACAGACCGTAACCATAAGACATGGTGGCGCGCTCGATGGGACGCCAGCGCTCCCAAGGACGCAGCCGCCCACTGGCAATGCCAGGGAAGTCTGCCTGCGGAGAACGTCCAAATCCCAGCTCGGTAAATTTGTTCCACATTTCCTGCGAGGTCAGGCGCTCGGAAATCATGGTCATGCCAATATTGCTGGAACGACGCAAAATGCCAGCCGCGTCCAGCATGCCGTTGTTGCGGCTAACGTCGCTGATCACACTACCCTGATAGCGATACTGACCATTACCTGTATTGAACTGAGTAGCGGTAGTGATGCGGTTGATATCCAGCGCCAGACCGACTGTGAACGGCTTCATGATGGAGCCGGGTTCAAAGGTGTCGGTCAGGGCACGGTTACGCAGCGAAGGGCCCTTGCGATCGTCGCGGTCGTTAGGGTTATAGGTAGGCAAATTGACCAGAGCCAGAATTTCCCCGGTCTTTACATCCATAACCACAGCAGCGGCGGCATTGGCCTTGACGTCTTCCATTCCTTTTTTCAGGGCGGTGTAGGCGTCAAACTGCAAGCCGGCATCAATGGACAGGTGTAAATCCTGGCCGTGGGTAGGCGGGACAATAGCGCGTACGTCTTCCACCACACGGCCCAAACGATCACGAATCACGCGACGCGAACCGGGCGTACCCGACAGGGCCGAATTGAAAGCCAGCTCAATCCCTTCAATACCCTGGTCTTCAATATTCGTGAAACCCACGATGTGCGCCATCACATCCCCTTCGGGATAAAAACGGCGCATTTCTTCCTGTTGGTGAATACCGGGGATTTTCAGTTCGGCAATCTGGGCCGCCACATCGACGTCCACTTGTCGTTTGATATAGACGAAGTTGCGGTCCTCGACGGACAGGCGGCGATCGATATCGGGCTGGCTCATGCCCAGCAGCTTGGCCAACTGGCCGATCTGCTCGGGCTTGGCGTTGCGAGCGTCGTCGGGAATGGCCCAAATCGCCTTGACCGGCACACTGGAAGCCAGCACCACGGAGCCACTACGATCAAACACCTTGCCACGCATGGGCGGCAGCACCTGGGTGCGCTCGTAACGGCGTTCGCCTTGTTGCTGCAAAAACTCGGTCGACAAGCCCTGCAAGTACAAAGCCTTGACGATCAAAGCGCCAAAGCCCAGGAACAAGAGGACCAGAACCAAACGCGAACGCCAGAATGGAATCTGGACGCTCAAAACAGGATTGTCGTGGTAGCCGAATCGTTTCATGGCCGCCCCCCGGGCTGCGCCAGGTTCGAGCTGAGCTCACCACCCTGTACATAAAGCGTACGGTCCGGGGAGCCCAGAACCAGCTTCAATTCATTACGACCAATATCATCAACACGGGCGTTGCGAGCCAGCTCGGCACGCTCCAGTTGCAAACGACGCCAATCCGTATCCAGTTCACCCGCTTTGGTGACCAGACGATCGGTTTGCACAAACAGCTCGCGCGCTTGATAGCGCGCCGTCACCAAAGAGATGGCCGAAAGCATCAACACCAAAGAGAGGGTGATGACAAGGCGCATCATCGGCGACCTCGCTTGCCAGCAGGCTGTCGGCTATAGGCGGCCTGTTGCAGCAGACGCTCGCTGGCGCTGCGCATCCAGTCCTGAGGGATAGGGGTTTCGGTGCGTTGCACCACCCGCAAGACCGCCGAGCGGGCTCGGGGGTTATCGCTGGACTCCTCATCGGTGGGCAAAATTCTGCCCAAAGACTGCACCAGAGGCTGGGGCATATCTTTTTCGAGAATAGGTAGACGTGACTGTTCCTGCGCGGGACGCGCAGCTGCATTCATAAACTGTTTGACCATGCGGTCCTCCAGCGAATGAAATGCAATCACCGCAAGCCTGCCCTGAGTCGCCAATCGACTCAGAATTGACGGAAGCGCGTACGCGAGCTCTTCGAGCTCACGATTGAGGTAAATCCGTATAGCCTGGAAGGTCCTGGTTGCCGGATGTTGACCCTTTTCGCGCGTGCGGACGACACCGGCGACGAGCTCGGCGAGATCACGCGTTGTATGTAGCGGGCGGGATTGGCGGCGATCAACAATCGCCTTTGCAATCTGGAAAGCAAACCGTTCTTCGCCATATTCTGCAATGACCTCCTTTAAAACTTCTACGCTGACTTCGGCCAGCCACTGTTCAGCGGTTAAGCCACCGCTGGTATCCATGCGCATGTCCAGGGGACCTTCGCGCATAAATGAGAAACCTCGTTCTGCGTCATCGATTTGCGGCGAGGAAATACCCAAATCCATCATGACGCCTTGCAATGGCCCGACATCCAGCTCGTCCAGAGCCTGGGCCAGGTCACCAAAACCACTATGCACAACCGTGACACGACTATCTTGTGCAGCCAGTTCTTGAGCCACCGCGATGGCCTGGGGGTCCTTGTCGATCACAATCAGGCGCCCCTGGGGGCTTAGGTGTGACAACAAAAGGCGGCTGTGCCCCCCGCGACCAAAGGTGCAATCGACGTAAACGCCGTCGGCCAAACCCTTGATTTCAGGATTTTGAGCCCAACGCCGGGCCTCAAAGGACGGATCCACGAGGGCCGCCACCGTAGGCTCCAGCAGCACGGATCGATGTACCAGCGTCATGACTTACTCAGAAAGAAAAAGTGTCGAATACGTCTGTGGAGTTTTCTGCCAGATCCTGGGCCTGTCGGCGTTCCAGTTCCTGTGCATTCCACAGCTCAAAATGGGTGGCCATACCCAACAGCATGGCATCGCGCTCCAGGCCAACTGCGGTTCGCAGTTCGGGCGCGATCAATATCCGACCAGCGGAGTCCAGATCAACATCCTGAGCACTGCCCAGCAGCAGGCGTTGCAAGAAACGGGCACTCATGGGAAAGCGGGCAATTTGTTCGCGCTTTTCTTCCCACACACTGCGCGGATACACCAGCAAACAGCCGTCGGGATGGCGAGTGAGGGTCAAGCGGCCTTGTTCCTGCTGCGAAAGCGCGTCACGGTGCCGAGTCGGAATGGACATCCGACCCTTGGCATCTAATGTGAGTGCGCTGCTGCCTTGGAACACTTTTTCCCCCACTTTTTTACACTATTTCCTACTTTTCCCCACTCTACGGGGGAAAGCCTTTGCGGTCAAGGCAGCGGTTGCAATTTTTTCAATCACAACAAGCACTTAGCGCACTATGCTAGAAGTGGCCAAAAAAAAATACCTTGTGAAATCAAGAAATTGCGGGGCGCATTAAAAGTGAATTGTTATAAAAATGCGCACAAGCGACTCTTGCCAAGGATTCAACATCCTTAACAATTGCTTTCAAATGTACGAAATAGGTGCAATTTGTGGCGAATGCCACTAGAAGTGTGAGACAGGCCTATAGGCCGGATTCTGTATGCCAGCGGGAACCCGCTGGCCGGCAATCATTCCTCTGGACCGACCATTGCTGGCCGGTTCTAGCTACCTACCCGCATACTAAGACGAGCCGCCTATCGGCTAAAAAGCCTGCGTATGCCTATTTGGTATTGCTCCGGGTAGAGGTTACCGCGTTTCACCCCACAGCACTTTGCACCGAAGTGCAAGAAAACACGGAAGTAGCCGTATTTGTGCCTGCTTGCGCAAGCCCTTGCTGTGGTCTCGTCTCTGTGGCCCTAGTCCTCGGCTTATCTGGCGTGATGCCAGCCTTGCCGGACGGCTGTTAGCCGCTACCCTGCTCTATGGAGTCCGGACCTTCCTCGATACTGACGTACCGCGACTGCCCAGCCTGCCTCACAGATGCATTGTAACCTGCGACAATAGAGAAATTCGCAGGACGCGCTGTTTTATCTGGAGTCTTATGTCCAACAATCTGATTTCCCTGACCGATGTGCAGTTGGCATTCGGCCACCATGCTTTGCTCGACCACGCCGATCTGGTCATCCAAAGAAACGAACGTATCGGTCTGATCGGGCGCAATGGTGCTGGCAAATCGTCGCTATTGAAAATTCTGGATCAACGTCAGACTCCCGACGATGGTCAGGTTAAACGACTGGGCGGGCTGAAAATTGCCACCGTCGAACAAGAACCCGAGCTGGACCCCGAAGTCAGCATTTACGATTTGCTGTGTGGTGATTTCACTGAAACCGAGGACTGGCAACGCCCCGCCCGCGTCAACGCCTTGATGGACAAGCTGGGGCTGGACCCCGACGCCCTGACCGGCAGCCTGTCAGGCGGTCAGCGCAAACGCGTTGCGCTGGCCAATGCTCTGGTAGAGGAACCCGACCTGCTCCTGCTGGACGAGCCTACCAACCACCTGGACTTTGACGGCATTCTTTGGCTGGAACAACTGCTGCTGGATTTTCGCGGCAGCGCCATGATCATTACCCATGACCGCCGTTTTCTGGACGTGGTCACCACCCGCATTATCGAACTGGATCGTGGGAAACTCTTCAGTTTCCCCGGCAACTTCACCCAGTGGCAGGAACGTAAAGCCGAGTTTCTGGAAGCAGAAAAACAACACAATGCCAAATTCGACAAGTTCCTGGCTCAGGAAGAAGTATGGATTCGCAAGGGTGTGCAGGCACGTCGTACTCGTGACGAAGGCCGGGTACGACGCCTGGAACAATTGCGCCGCGACCGTGCCGAGCGACGTGACCGCTCGGGCGACGTCAAATTCGCCATTTCCGAAGGTCAACGCTCCGGCAAGCTGGTCGCCGAACTGCAAGATGTCAGCCACGGCTTCGATGACCGTGTACTGATCAAGGATTTCTCCACCGTGCTCATGCGTGGTGACCGTATCGGTCTAATCGGCCATAACGGCGCAGGCAAAACCACTTTGCTGCGTATCATGCTGGGCCTGCAGGAGCCCAAGTCCGGTACCGTGCGCCACGGCACCAAGCTCAATATTGGCTATTTCGATCAGATGCGCAGTCGTCTGGACGAAAACGCTACGCTGGCCGACACCATTAGTCCCGGTAGCGAGTGGGTAGAAATTGGTACTCAGCGCAAGCACATCATGAGCTACCTGGAGGACTTCCTGTTCCCGGCAGCCCGCGCGCACTCCCCCGTACGTACATTGTCCGGGGGTGAGCGCGCCCGTTTGGCATTGGCGCGCATGTTTGCCCAGCCCACTAACGTATTAGTGCTGGACGAGCCCACCAACGACCTAGATATTGAAACGCTGGAACTACTGGAAGACCTGATTCAGGACTACACCGGCACCGTGCTGCTGGTCAGCCACGACCGAACCTTCCTGGATAACGTAGTCACTCAGGTGATTGCGGCGGAAGGCGACGGCTTCTGGGGTGAATATGTAGGCGGCTACGACGAGTGGCTGTCACAGCGCCCACAAGCCAAAGCGGGGAAATCGGCCGCGAGCACCTCTGGCGCTGCCGCCAAACCTGCCGCCGACCGCAACAGCAAAGTCGTGAAGACAGTCCGCCTGGCGCCATGGGAAGAGAAGGAACTGGAAGCTCTGCCCGAGAAAATTGCAGCCATAGAAAGCCAGCAGGCCACACTGGCCGATCAGCTAAGCGCACCAGATCTATATAAAGACGGCTCCAGCCGAGCTGACGAGATCAACAGCCAACTGGATCAGCTTAATAAAGATCTGGAGCAGCTGTTTGAGCGCTGGGAAAAGCTGGAAGAAAAACGCCTGGCCAGTTAATGGCAGGCTAGAGGATCAAGAGCTCAGCCCTGAAAAGCTGAGCTGATCCGCGCTTTCCTCTTGGGCATTGGAAATGCGCTGACAATCAACAGCGATAGGTTCTGTCACCGTGCAGCAGCACGGTAGAACCTCGCCCGGAGCCACATAGGCCAGAGGCTGCTCTTTATAAGTGACTTGCCCATAGACAAGAGGGATGCGGCAGGAGCCGCAATAGCCGCTCCTGCATTGGTACTCGACCTGGTGGCCGGTGCGCTCCAACCCTTCCAACAAGGTCTCACTGTCCAGCAACTGAAATTGGGTATCAGTTGTCCGGACTAGACTCATAGCTCAATACCGTCGAAGTCGCCAGCCGACACGGCCGAATCGATCTGGCCGACCAGGTAAGAGCTCAGTTCCACCTCTTGAGGCGCCACTTGTACGGTGTCCGAAGACAACCAGGTGTTGATCCAAGGAATGGGATTGTGTTTGACAGACTCAAACGCAGGTTTGAGGCCCACAGCACCCATACGGATATTGGTGATGTATTCCACGTACTGGCCCAGGATGTCTTTATTCAGACCAATCATGGAACCGTCGCGGAACAGGTAGTCTGCCCATTGCTTTTCCTGTTCAGCAGCGTCTTTGAACATATCAAAGCAAACAGACTCCAGCTCGCGAGCGATCTGGGCGAACTCAGGATCATCGTTACCGGAACGCATGATATTGATGATGTGCTGCGTTCCTGTCAGGTGCAGCGCTTCATCACGCGCGATCAGACGAATAATCTTGGCATTACCTTCCATCAGCTTGCGCTCGGCAAAAGCGAAGGAGCAGGCAAAGCTGACGTAAAAGCGGATGGCCTCAAGAATATTGACGCTCATCATGCACAGATACAGCTTTTTCTTGAGCTCGTAGACGCTCACAGTACGGGTTTCACCGTTGATCTGGTGCTCGCCCGCGCCCAACTGGGCATACAGCATGGTGTCGGTGATCAGCTCATCGTAGTACGAGGAAATGTCAGCAGCACGCAGCTGAATGTTTTCGTTGCGCACGATATCGTCAAAAATGACGGATGGATCATTGGCAATATTGCGAATGATGTGCGTGTACGAGCGCGAGTGAATCGTCTCGGAAAAAGCCCAGGTTTCAATCCAGGTTTCCAGCTCTGGAATCGAGACCAGAGGCAGGAAAGCCACGTTGGGGCTGCGGCCCTGAATGGAGTCCAGCAAGGTCTGGTACTTCAGATTGCTGATGAAAATATGCTTTTCGTGGTCAGGCAGGTTCTGGTAGTCGATCCGGTCCTGGGTGATATCTACTTCTTCTGGACGCCAGAAGAAGGACAGCTGCTTTTCAATCAGCTTTTCAAAAATCGGATATTTTTGCTGGTCGTAGCGAGCCACGTTAACCGGCTGCCCAAAGAACATCGGTTCTTTGAGCTGGTCGTTATCCGTTTTAGAAAAAGTACTATAGGTAGTCATGATGCTATTTACCCTTGCTTAGATCTTGCACGCCCCACTGGCGCAACCGTCGTCTTCAACTTCGCCATGCGAGTCGTCGGCACCGTCGCGAGTGTTGTGGTAGTACAAGGTCTTCACACCGTATTTGTAGGCCAGCAGCAAGTCCTTGAGCAGTTGCTTCATCGGCACACGGCCGCCCTCGAACCGCTGTGGATCATAGTTGGTGTTAGCAGAAATCGACTGGTCGACAAATTTCTGCATCACGCCAACCAACTTCAGGTAGTCGTCGTTGCCGGGCATTTGCCACAGCAATTCGTACTGGTCCTTATATTTCTCAAATTCAGGCACAACCTGACGCAAGATACCGTCTTTGGATTGCTTGACCGACACCAGACCACGAGGAGGCTCAATACCGTTGGTGGCATTGGCGATCTGGCTGGAGGTTTCCGATGGCATCAAGGCTGTCAGGGTGGAGTTGCGCAGACCGTACTTGACGATGTCAGCACGCAAAGCTTCCCAATCCAGATGCAGTGGCTCGTTGCAAATACCGTCTACGTCTTTTTTGTACGTGTCGGTAGGCAACAGGCCCTTGGCGTATGTGGTTTCGTCGAAGGCATCGCAAGGACCGTATTCACGCGACAACTGCACCGAAGCCTTCAACAGGTAGTACTGAATGGCTTCAAAAGTGCGGTGAGTCAGGCCCAGCGCTGCCGGATCCGAATAACGGGTGCCATTCTTGGCCAGGTAGTAGGCGTAGTTGATTACGCCAACGCCCAGGGAACGACGCTTGTTGGTGGCGTTCAACGCCGCCTTGACCGGGTAATCCTGATAATCCAGCAACGCATCCAGAGCACGCACAATCAGCTCAGACAAGCTGTCCAGCTCATCCAGGGATTTCAGAGCACCCAAGTTGAACGCCGACAACGTGCACAGGGCAATTTCACCTTCTGCATCGTTCAGATCATTCAAGGGCTTGGTAGGCAGAGCAATTTCCATGCACAGATTAGACTGGCGCACAGGAGCACGATCAGCCTGGAAAGGGCTGTGCGTATTGCAATGGTCTACGTTCTGAATATAGATACGGCCCGTGCTGGCGCGCTCTTGCATCAGCAAGGAGAATAACTCCACGGCTGGCAGGCTACGTTTGCGAATAGCAGGATCTTGCTCGTACTTTTCGTACAGGCGCTCGAACTCGTCCTGATCAGCAAAGAAAGCGTCGTACAGGCCTGGAACGTCATGCGGCGAGAACAAGGTGATGTGACCACCCTTGATCAGACGCTGATACAACAGGCGGTTGATCTGAACGCCATAGTCCAGGTGACGGATACGGTTTTCTTCCACACCACGATTGTTCTTCAACACCAGCAGCGTTTCCACTTCCAGGTGCCACATGGGGTAGAACAAAGTGGCTGCGCCACCGCGCACGCCGCCTTGCGAGCAAGACTTCACGGCAGCCTGGAACATCTTGAAGAAAGGCAGGCAACCGGTGTGTTGAGCTTCACCACCACGAATTTCGCTGCCTACGGCGCGAATACGACCACCGTTGATACCGATACCGGCACGCTGGGAGACGTAACGCACAATGGCACTGGTCGTGGCATTGATGCTGTCCAAGCTGTCATCACATTCAATCAGAACGCAAGAGCTGAACTGGCGAGTAGGTGTGCGAACGCCAGCCATGATGGGCGTAGGCAAGGAAATCTTGAACTGCGATACCGCGTCATAGAAGCGCTTGATAAAGCTTAGACGGGTTTCAGCGGGGTAACGGGCGAACAGGCACATGGCCACCAGCATGTACAGGAACTGGGGGCTTTCGTAGATGCGCTTGGTGACGCGGTTTTGAATCAGGTACTTGCCTTCCAACTGCTTGACGGCACCGTACGAGAAGTTCATGTCACGCCAGTGATCCAGGTGAGCACCCAGCTCATCGAACTCGGCGCGCGTGTAATCTTGCAGCAGATGGGGATCGTAGCGACCTTCTTTGGTTTGAAGCGTCACGTGATCGAACAGGGTCGGGGGCTCAAACTGACCAAATGCAATTTTGCGCAGATGGAAAATCGCCAGGCGGGCAGCCAGATACTGGTAATCGGGCGTATCTTCAGAGATCAGATCTGCAGCCGACTTAATAATGGTTTCGTGGATATCGCTGGTGCGAATACCGTTATAGAACTGAATGTGCGAGCGCAGCTCTACCTGGGAGACGGACACATTGCTGAGACCTTCAGCAGCCCAATCAACGACTCGGTGAATCTTGTCGAGGTTAATAGGTTCTGTGCGGCCATCCCGTTTGGTGACCATTAATTGTTCGGTTTGTTGCATCTGGAGTCTCGGAAAACGGATGTATGCGGAGAAGCGCCTGCGGCAGCTTTGGCATCACTAGCAAGCACCATATGTAGTGCAGATTAGCTGATATTCTACTACATATAGCGCTTTCAAATGAAACAAGTTCTTGCGCCATTAACAATTCTTACAGCGTTTGGAGCTCCTGAACGCAGCGCAGCAATGCCTCTCCGTAGGCTTCCCGCTTACGTACCCCAATGCCTGTAATCGGCTCCAGATCAGCTTCTGAGCGCGGGCACTGGATGGCCACTTCACGCAAAGTAGCGTCGTGAAAAATGACATAAGCCGGCACACCATGCTCACGTGCGGTGGCTGCGCGCCAGACACGCAAAGCCTCGAAACGGCGCTGTTGATCAGGCTCCAGTGCAGGCCCAACCGGGGCCTGACCTTTGGTTCTATGTGCCGCCGGTCCGCGTGTTACGGTTTCGCGGCGCAGCATTAAGGTCCGCTCGCCCTTCAGGACCTCTCGGCTGGCATCAGTCAGCAACAAGGTGCCGTAGCCTTCCGGGTCCACCGTCACCAAACTATGTGCCAACAATTGGCGCAAGACACCGCGCCAAGCCTGATCGGACAACTCCTTGCCCACACCAAAGACCGTTAGCTTGTCGTGCTCATGCTCTTTGACCCGATCGGTCGTTTTGCCCAGCAGGATATCGATCAGATGCCCTGCCCCGAACCGCTGACCCCGTTCGCGCCACAATCTGTAGATAGTGGACAACATCTTCTGGGCCGCCACCGTCCCATCCCAGGCCTCTGGTGCTTCCAGGCAGGTATCACAGTTACCGCAAGGTTCGATCTGCTGATCAAAATACGCCAGCAAGTGCTGTCGACGGCACGAGATGGTTTCACACAAACCCAGCATGGCATCCAGAGCTTGACCTTGCTGACGCCGGTGCGCCGCATCGCCTTGTGACTGATTGATCATGCGATACAGCTGCACCACGTCTTGCAAGCCATAGGCCAGCCAGGCGGTGGCGACTTCGCCATCACGACCGGCACGCCCGGTCTCCTGGTAATAGCCCTCTACCGATTTAGGTAAGTCAATATGGGCCACAAAGCGCACGTCCGGCTTGTTGACGCCCATACCAAAGGCAATCGTCGCCACCATGACCACCCCTTCCTCGCGCAGAAAGCGCGCCTGATTGATGGCACGTTGCTGCGCCTCCAGGCCGGCATGGTACGGCAAGGCGTGAATACCGTTCTTGCACAGAAACTCTGCCGTGTCATCCACTCGCGAACGAGACAGACAATACACAATCCCTGCGTGCCCCGAATGCTCTTCCTGAATAAAATTCAGCAGTTGTTTGCGCACCTCATTCTTTTCAATAATGCGGTAGCAAATATTAGGACGGTCAAAGCTGGCCACGAAGTGGCGGGCTTCTTCCAACTTCAGGCGCTGGGCAATTTCTACCCGCGTCAGTTGAGTGGCGGTGGCCGTCAAGGCAACCCGTGGCACACCCGGCCAACGCTCGGCCAGCAGATCCAGGCCCAGATATTCCGGGCGGAAGTCGTGGCCCCATTGCGATACGCAGTGGGCTTCATCGATGGCGAACAGGGAAACCTGTCCACGTGCCAGCAAATCCAGACAACGATCCGTCAGCAAACGCTCGGGAGCCACATACAGCAGATCCAGCTGCCCGGTCAGGAACTCGCGTTCGACCTCGCGGGCAGTTTGCCAATCTTGGGTGGAGTTCAAATAAGCGGCGTTCACACCCAGTTCGTTGAGCGCATCCACCTGATCTTGCATCAAGGCAATCAGGGGGGAAACCACCACGCCGGTGCCAGGTCGCACCAATGCAGGAATTTGGTAACAGAGCGACTTGCCGCCGCCTGTGGGCATCAAGACCAGGGCGTCACCGCCTTGGATCAGGGTCTCGATAATCTCGTGCTGAGAGCCACGAAAACTGTCATAACCAAAAACTTCCTGAAGAACCTCAAGTGCTGACTGGGCCATGCCGCCTGCTTAAAAAATCGGAATAGAAAAACGCAGCGCGATGTTCGACTGACGACTTTCCAGATGACGGCGAGCCTGTAAACCCACCCTAAGGTGGGGACTGTACCAGAACTGCTGCGTGACCCCAAGGTAGCGGTTCTCCCCTCCGGCAACTACCTGCTGCACCTCGTACTGGGTCTGAACCTCGCCCCAGCGACGCAAAGGAACGGATAGGCCCACGACCTGCCGGCTACTGGCGGCGTCCACCTTCATGCCCTGATAACGGCTTAAATCCAGAAAATTGTCCTGGTAGCGTTCACCCTGCCATTGCAGGTGCAGATCGTCCAGCACATCAAGTCCGTAAGCGGCCTGATATCGCCAGCCCTGCCCCACCGCATGGGTTGCTCGGGCTACGCTGGCCTGCCAGACACCGAATTCTGGCGAGCGATAGGTGGCACCCAGACCGGTCAGGCCAAAATTGCTTGCGCTTTCCATCTGGGTATCAATACTCGTTCTGCTGGTGACATCCGTGCTGAGCATCAAACTGCTGGCGGAAGAACCGTACACCAAATCCCCATTGTCCTGCTTGCCCGTCATATCCAGTGCGCCCACCGCCAGAGCGTAACGCCACGGCCCGACCGGCCCCTGTTCAAACTGCTGGGTAATATTAATGCCGCCCAGCGCCACAGGCCGCGCCCAGTCGGGCGCAGTCACGGTGTCATTACCCAAGGTCAGCTGCAGGCCCTCATCATTCATATAGCGCCAATTACGCTCACCAAACTGCCAGACCTGATCAGGCGAGCTGCTCAGCCAGCGCGCACTCCAGATGGGCGAGGATTGCTGACTATATTGAATAGAACGGGCCAGACTGGCGGTGTTGGAACCGTTCAGGCTGAAATCAGAAAAAGAGAAATCCATGGACGCAGCAGGACTGGGCAAATCCTGATCACCCTGGCGATGCCATTGCGAGGCATCAAAAAAAGGTTCCACCGGTGCAAGTTCCTGAGCCGGAATAGCCTGGGACTCATCCACTCCGTAAACACGTGTGGCAGACAGGTTTTCCAGCCCGACACGGCTTTGAGCGGCAGCCAATGGAACAGCGAACAGCATGGCAAGACCGACAATCAGCCCGCCTGCCAAGCCTCGCTGGCAAGCTCTTGTACGCATGGTTTATGTCACAAAAAGAGTTTAGCGCCGGGCATCCAACATCACTTCGCCGCTCGCATCCAGGGAGCGTTTGATGGCGGAATACTTTTCCAGCACGGCAGACTTATAGACTACACCAATCAGGCGACCCGAACCGTCACTATTCAATACGGGCAGACGCTCTCCGGCAAAGCTCACGAAGTGCTCCTGGGCCTCGTCCAGACTCATGTTGGGGTACAGAGTTTTGACAAAATCCATACGCAAAATATCCCCGACTACCCGTTCCTGCGCAGCGTTGTCGTCCAACAACATACGCGTCAAGTCAGGCTGGGCAATCACCCCTTGGTAAACCTGTTCTTCGTTCACCACGTACAAATAGCGCACGGGATAGTCCAAAAACATTTGCAGGGCGTCCCGCATCTGGGTGGTCGTGCTGACCACAGTGTCCGCCGGGCGCACCAACTCCGCCAAGGTGGTGTGACGCAACTTGTGGCGCAGTAAGGCATCGCGCTCGCGCACCAGCGTCACTTCGTACATGGCGACCTCGGCCACACCGCGCGACACAAAATACGCCATGACGCAAGCCACGATCAGCGGCAGCACTAACTGATAGCTGAGCGTCATTTCAAACAGCATCAGAATTGCCATGAACGGTGCACTGGTCGCCGCACCCAGAAAAGCCCCCATACCCACCAAGGTGAACAGATACAGCGGCAAGTCTAGGCCCGGAAAAACCAGCAAGGTCAGCTGACCGAACAAGGTACCAAAAGCAGCGCCAACAAAGATCGCTGGGGTAAACACACCACCCACCGCCCCCGAGCCAACCGTCAGCCCTGTGGCCAAGACCTTGAACAGCAAAATGATTAGAACGCTGTACCAGGCCCAATCACTGTGAAGCATGGACGAGACCACACTAAAGCCATTGCCCGCTACGCGCGGCATGATGATCAGCAAAAGTCCCAGTAACAATCCACCCAGAGCCAGCCGCAAAGGCAAGCCCAGCCCGGTACGCTTGAACAGGGTGCGAAACAGATTCAGCAATTTCAGGAAAGCCGGAGCGGCCAGACCGATCAGCACACCCAGGACCAGAAAGGGCAAAATGTCCCAGCCTGCCACCGCCTGAACATTCGTCATTTCATAGGGGGCGTGATAACCCCCCAACATGCGCATGGTCAGGTGTGCGCTGACGGCTGCCATCAGCAAGGGGCCAAAGCTGCTCATGGTCATGGTGCCCAGCACGATCTCGGCCACAAACACGGCCCCGGCAATCGGTGCCCCATAGGCGGCGGCCACCCCGGCAGCCGCACCACAGGCCACCAGCAAACGCAGACGGGCCTCACCAAACAAGGTGAAACGGCCAATGGCTGAGGCGGACAAAGAGGCCAAATGCACCATCGCCCCTTCCCGGCCAATCGAACCACCGGAGGCAACAGTCATCAAGGAAGATAAGGATCGCAACAAGCCCTGGCGGATCGACAAGCGGCCATCACCAATGGCCACTGCTTCCATATAGTCGGAGTTACTTCCTGAAGGCAAACGTCCTGCCAACCACAACAAGATGCCGGCGCACAGACCACCCAAGGTGGGAAACAACAAGCGCATGTACCAGGACAAGCCTTCCGTTACCGCCACGATACCGCCATGCTGTCCCGTGACAACTTGCTGCACAAAGCGCATGCCCTGATGAAAGGCCAAGGTGGCCAGGGCTCCCAGAATTCCGGCCAGCACTGCCCAGGCCAGCATGGCAGGCATATCAGACAACCACTTGAAGCCCTGCAGACGCTTGCGCATCGACAGTACGGAATGGGCAATCATAAGAAAGGTCAGCCTTTAAAGCTGGGCGGCAAAGGTGGGCGGGACAAACCAAACATACGCCAGTACACCCATACATTGAAAATCAGCACAATGGGCAGGGCAATCACAATGGCAGACAGGATCAGGCTTAATGCCGGCACCCCAGCAGCTGCATCCCACACCGTCATTTCGTCCAGAATCAAATAGGGGAAGAAACTGAACGCCAGCCCTGCCATAACGGACACCATCACAAACAGGGTCAGCAAAAAGGGCAAGGCAGTGGTGCGATAGCTGCTGTTAATCATGCGCTGTAGGCTCATTTCGATCGATACGAAGCAGCTTAGAATCAGCGCCCACAAGAACAGCACTAGCCCCCAATAAGGGCCATCGCTCCATTTGAGCAACACACCGGCGTTCACAAACGCCAGCACGACGGATACCCCGACTGCACCGGCTGCAAACCAGCGTACCGATCGACGGCCCCAGTTCACGGCACGGGCGCGTAGCTCGCCCGCTTCGCGCATGATAAGCCAGCTGGCACCCAGCAAGCAGTACGCGGCGATAGCGCAAAAGCCCATGAAAATTGAGAACCAGATGTAGCCCGCGTCACTTTGAAAACCGACAACGACTTGAGCCAACAAGACACCATGGGAAAACGCCGTCAACCAGGAGCCCAGGGCAAAACCCATTTGCCAGCGAGACTGACGCTCTACCGGTGCACGCAGGCGGAACTCAAAGGATACGGAACGAGAAAAAACGCCCACACCCAAGGCGCATAAAGGCCCATACAACCCGCCCATCACGGCTCCCCAGGCTTTGGGGAAAGCGCAGACAAACAGGCCTAAGCCGAGAAACAGCCAGAACTCATTGGCATCGCGCCAAGGGCTGAGCAAGGACAACATGCGGGGACGCAAGGAATCGGGCGCTAATAAAGACAGGCAGCCAACACCAATATCAAAGCCGTCCAGAACCGTGCCGGCCACAATAATCAAGAAGAACAGGGCCAGAAACGCCAGCGGCATCCAGAAGGCGGGGTCATGAGCGCCCAGTCCCAGCGCATTCGCGAAAGAGTCAATCATGCCCGCCCCCGATGACGCGCGATCGGCACCACGCCAAAACGAACTGCGTGTCGCAGCTTCTGGAAAAAGCCAATCATGCACAAGACGTACACCAGGCCATAAAAGAGCACGCCCAGCCCAACCGTAACGACACTTTCCGGACTCTGCACCTGCGCCGCCAGAATATCGTTCCCCACCAGATACGGTAGAAACCCCAGCAAAACGTAGGCAGCCCCGGCCAGCAACATGATCCAGCCCAATACTGAGGCAGCCACCATCAGCTGACGCTCTCTATAAGAGAGGGAGTGCGGGTCCAAGCCATAACGGCGCGTACGCAACACAACCCAGAGCAACAGAAACAGCATCAAAGCCCCTGCCAATACCGCCAGACGGAAGGACCAGAAGGTCAAGGTCACGGGCGGCATGGCCTCGGAAAACTGATCTAGACCCATTAAAATGCCGCTGTCATTGCGACCCAGCCAGCGTCCACCCGCGTGCGACCAACGCAGCACGCCCAAGACACTGTCTTGCAAGGCCGAAGGTGCTGCCACCAGAATTAAGTCCGGCTGCGAACCGCTTTCCCAGTACGCGGCCGCTGCTGCGGCCTTGGCGGGCTGATACTCGGCCGTCATAAAACCATTTCCAACCACCACGCACACCAGGGCGACCCAGGCCACCAGGCCTAAAAGCAAAGCGCTGCGAAACGCCAGTCGTTCCTGATCCGTCACGGGTTTTTGCATGGTCTGGGCGCAGGTTACGCCCAACATGAAAAAAGCCACGGTCAGCAAACTGCCGGCCAATAAAAGACCGGCGTACCAGGGTAAGGCGGGGGTACTGAGAACATCCAGCCAGTCCATCACCACATAATGGCCTTCAATCACATCCACGCCGGTGGGCACCTGCATCCAGGCCACAATGGCGACCAGCCAGAACGCGGTGACCGTCACGCCCAAGGCCACCATCAATACCACCAGCGTATGCACCAGATTAGAGAGCATGCGCTGCGCAAACAGCATCACGCCCAAAAAACAGGACTTGAAGATAAACAGGGACAGCATGGAGGCCGCCAGCATGGGGCCAATGACATCGCCCACCAGTTCCATCAAACCCGGCCAGACGCTGCCAAACTGAATCAGCACAGGCATGGAAGCGGCAAAGCTTAAAATAAAAGCCAGCGCGAACAGACGCACCCAGAAACGATACGCCCCCATCCAGGCGGTGGCATTGCTGCCAAAGGTCTTGAGCTTGAAAAACAGCAGCACCCAGGCTAGTCCCAGCTCCAGAGCCAGAAACAGCAGCATGAAGCCCAGGCTAAGGAAAAACTGGGCGTGAGACAGAGAAAGGGCGGAGTGCGTCATAATGAGCGCTAGTGTAGGGTGAATTGGCCTGCAAACGCCACCATACTACCTTAAGTTTCCACGCCAATTTTTAGAAGCCGTTCTAGGGACAAATACCCCTCTAAAACAAGAACGTGGCAAAATGGCCGATTAGTCTGTCGGCTTCTTTATTTCAAACGTGTATGACCTCTGACACCACTCCCGCTCCCGTATCTAATTTTCTGCGCACGATCATCGACCAGGATCTGAGCGCTGGCCGTTACGCACAAAAATCCTGGGCCGGCCAACCAGGCCCGGCCAGTACCCAGGAAGGGGCGGCTATTGATGCCGCGCGTATTCGTACACGCTTCCCCCCCGAACCCAACGGTTACTTGCACATTGGGCACGCTAAAAGCATCTGCTTGAACTTTGGACTGGCCAGCGACTATCTGGGCGCCTGCCACCTGCGTTTTGACGACACCAATCCTGAGAAAGAAGAACAGGAGTACGTGGACGCCATTATCGACATGGTCAAGTGGCTGGGCTTTGACTGGACCTTCAAAAACGAAGACAACCTGTACTTTGCCAGCGACTATTTCGACTATATGTACCAGTTCGCCGAAGCCCTGGTGAACGCAGGCTACGCGTATGTCGACGAGCAAAATGCTGAACAAATGCGCGCCAACCGTGGCACGCTGACTGAAAAAGGCGTGAACTCGCCCTGGCGCGACCGCCCTGCCGAAGAATCCATCAAGCTGCTGCGCGAAATGCGCGATGGCCAGCATCCCGATGGCAGCATGGCCTTACGCGCCAAGATTGATATGGGCTCGCCCAATATCAATATGCGCGACCCGGTCATGTACCGCATCCGCCATGCTGAGCATCATCGCACCGGCAATAAATGGTGCATCTACCCCATGTACAGCTGGGCTCACCCTGTAGAAGACGCGCTGGAGCGCATCACTCACAGTCTGTGTACCCTGGAATTTGAAGATCAGCGCCCGTTCTACAACTGGATTCTGGAACGCCTGGTCGAACTGGGCCAGTTGTCTGACCCCTTACCCAAACAGTACGAGTTCTCTCGTTTGAACCTGTCCTACGTGGTCACCAGCAAGCGCAAGCTGCGCCAACTGGTTCAAGAAAATCACGTATCAGGTTGGGATGACCCCCGCATGCCTACCCTGGCCGGTTTGCGCCGTCGTGGTTACAGCGCTGGTGCCATCCGTCTGTTTACAGACCGCCTGGGTGTATCCAAAGCGGCTCAGCACGTGGACTACAGCCTGCTGGAACAAGCCTTGCGCGATGATCTGGACCCAGTGGCCGACCGCAGCGTTGCCATTCTGGACCCGATCGAACTGATCATCACTAATTACCCGGAAGGTCAAAGCGAGCTGTGCCATGCACCGCGCAACCCGCACAATCCAGAGGCGGGCCAACGCGAGTTCCCCTTCTCCGGTCGCCTATACATTGAGCGCGAGGACTTCAAGGAAGAGCCGCCTAAAAAGTACTTCCGCCTGTTCCCCGGCAATACTGTGCGCCTGAAATACGGCTATGTGGTGCGTTGCACCGGCTGCGTTAAAGACGAACAAGGCAATGTCACCCAAGTACTGGCGGAATACCTGCCAGATACCAAAAGTGGCACGCCTGGTGCAGACTTGGTCAAGGTCAAGGGCACGATCACCTGGATCAGCGCCGAACACGCGATTGCTGCTGAGATCCGCCAGTACGACCGGCTCTTTGCCCATCCCCAGCCCGATGCCGCCGACCAGGACTTCCTGGAGCACATCAACCCGAACTCGCTGCGCGTGATTCAAGGTTGGCTGGAGCCAGGCACCAAAGCGACTCCCGATGCCCACTGGCAGTTTGAGCGCCTGGGGTATTTTGTGGCGGACCGCGAGGACTCCACCCCCGAAAAACCTGTTCTGAACCGCACTACGACTCTGAAAGACACTTGGGTCTAAGGCTATTAACGTGAACGATCAGACTCATGCCAAAGGGCCGCAAGCCCTGGATTTCAAAAGTGCCACACTGTATGCCGTACGCGTGGTGCTGCGCTCGGCTGACACAGCCGAGCAGTTAGCCGCACTGGCGCAACGCATGAAAGACGCGGGTTCCTTCTTTGAGGACGAACCCGTCGTTATCGATGCCAGCGCCATTGACGCCCCAGTGGACTGGACGGCCCTGGTGACCGCCCTGCGTCAGCACAAACTGCATCCTGTGGGCATCATTGCCCATCCGAATCATGCCGATAACGCCATCGACAGCGGCTTGCCGCACGTTGAATTGTCCAACCCGCCTGCCCGCCCGCAAGCCCAAGCGGCACCGGACAAAGAAGTGCCTGTCTTGTCGAAGTCGGCCCAGCAGGAAACCCCTGTTGCTTCTGCCCCGCCACCTCCCGCAATTGCTCCGGCGGCACTCATCATCAACCGTCAACTGCGTTCCGGCCAGCGTATCTACGCTCGTCACACGGACTTGATTGTGATTGGTGCCGTCAGCCAAGGTGCCGAAGTGGTGGCCGATGGCAATATCCACGTCTACGGTCCGCTGCGCGGCAAGGCAATGGCGGGTGCCCGTGGAGATAACAAAGCGCGCATCTTCACAACCGAGCTGGACCCGGAACTGATCGCCATTGCAGGCGTGTACCGCATTATTGAAACGCGTCTGGATGAACAGCTGCGTAACAAGCCGGCGGTGGTCACACTGGAAGACGATACGCTCAGGTTTGATCCCCTGAGTTCCTAGCAGCACAAGGCGCCGGCTAAAGCCGGCGCTTTTTATAGTGGCCTGCACTGCGCCCCCCACACAGGCAAGCAAGTGCAAGCACAAACGTGTAAGCTGACACCGAACAAAGCAATTGATATGTTTTGTTTCTAAGCAGTAGGCTAAGTGGCAGAGCGGATGTCAAAATTAGGCCCGTTATGCTTTACGATTATGTGACTTGAAAAACAAAGGAATCCGATTGTCATGGCGCGTATAGTTGTAGTGACCTCCGGCAAGGGTGGTGTGGGCAAAACCACCACCAGTGCCAGTTTTGCATCTGGCCTTGCGATGCGCGGTCACAAGACCGCCGTCATCGACTTTGACGTCGGTTTGCGCAACCTGGATCTGATCATGGGTTGCGAACGCCGTGTCGTCTATGACTTCGTCAACGTGATTCAAGGCGAAGCAACCTTGAACCAGGCCTTGATCCGTGACAAACAGATCGAAAACCTGTTCATCCTGCCTGCCTCCCAAACGCGTGACAAAGACGCGCTGAGCCGTGAAGGGGTAGAGAAGGTTCTGGAAGAGCTCAAGGGCATGGGTTTTGAATACATTGTGTGCGATTCGCCCGCAGGTATTGAAACCGGCGCCCTGATGGCGTCCTACTTCGCTGACGATGCCTTGGTCGTGACCAACCCGGAAGTCTCGTCGGTACGTGACTCGGACCGCATCCTGGGCATTCTGGCGGCCAAGTCGCAACGTGCTGAACTAGGCAAAGAGCCCATCAAAGAATATTTGCTGCTGACGCGCTACAGCCCCAAGCGTGTATCTGATGGCGAGATGCTGTCCTTGCAGGACGTCGAGGACATTTTGCGCATCAAGCTGATCGGCGTGACGCCCGAATCGGAAACTGTGCTGCAAGCCTCTAACCAAGGAGTACCCGTTATCCATATCAAGGAAAGTGACGTAGCCCAAGCCTATCACGACATCATCGACCGCTACTTGGGTGGCGATAAACCACTGCGATTTGTGGATTACGAAAAACCAGGCCTGTTCAAGCGCCTGTTCGGAGGAAAGTAATATGTCTTTCCTGTCCTTCCTGCTCGGTCACAAAAAAACGTCGGCAACGGTCGCCAAAGACCGTCTGCAACTGATCCTCATTAACGAACGTGGTCAAGGCGGCGTTGCCCCAGACTACTTGCCCCGCTTGCAAAAAGAGCTGGTCGAAGTCATCTCACGCTACGTGAAGATTAATCCCGATGACATCAAGGTGAACCTTGATCGCCAGGACTCGCTGGAAGTGCTTGAAGTCAAAATCGAAATGCCGCAAATCGATGCCAGTGCACTGGGCAACAAGTAAAGCGCACTGACAAGACAAGCCAGTTTTTCTTGAAATGGCCATCCTGTGCGGATGGCCATTTTA
>NZ_BMZN01000002.1:276339-521733 GCF_014652815.1 Alcaligenes pakistanensis | reverse complement strand
AAAGCCTCACTATCCCGGAATGCTTATCCCGGGATAGTGAGGCTTTTTGCTCGGTGAGCCTTAAGGCTCACACAAAGCAATAATGTTTAGCGCTTCTTGCCGACCTGATCGCCGATGACACCACCAATTGCAGCGCCACCTACAGTGCCCAGAATGCCGCCATCCGTGATCACAGCACCAGCAACACCGCCCAGGCCTGCGCCGGTGACGGCACCCTTTTGGCGTTTACTCATGCCATCCCAGGAAGAGCAGCCCGCCATCACGATGGCCAGAACTGTGGCCAGACCCACTCTAGTAATAGTAGTCATTTTCATCCGTAAACCTCCGTGAAGTATCCGTGCTCAACACGACATAAGACCTATCTTCGCCCTATGGCGCCAATTAGTCCAGACCCTATTGTTAAGCAACGCAACAGATGTAATTAGCCCACTGATGGATTTATTTGATCAGTGCCAGAATTTGCTTGAAAGCCGGATTGGCCGGTGTCTCCAGCCATTCAAACATCGCCATTTCGGCGCTAACGCGCTCCAGTCCATGCATCGCCCAACGATCCCAGGCCGCTTGTCGGGACTCCGTATGGCGCGAACCAACACAATCGCCCACCAGCACGGGGTCATAGCCATGCTCTTTCAAGCCCAGACCAGTTTGTAACACGCACACGTGAGACTCTGTACCCAGTAACAACACGCGGGTACGACCCACGGGCAAAGCGGGGAAAAAGTCAGGCTCACGCGTAGCATCAAAGTGCGTTTTATGCAGGACTTTGTCTACATGCGGTAGCAAAGCGGGATCTGTTGGGCCGATTTTTCCGGCCCAGTGCTCGGTCGCCAGAACCGGCACCCCTAACAGGCGAGCTGCCTGTGCCAATTTCCCAGCGCGTTCGACCAAGGCTTGATGGTCTGCAATGGCGGGCAATAAACCCGTTTGCATATCAACAATCAAGACGAAAGATTGATGGGCATTCAGCACAGGCATAGCAAGGTCCTTATTTCAGGGATTTGTAGCGGATACGACGAGGCTTGGCAGCATCTTCACCCAAGCGGCGTTTCTTGTCAGCCTCGTACTCCTGATAGTTACCATCAAAGAATACGGCCTGCGAATCGCCCTCAAAAGCCAGGATGTGGGTGGCAATACGATCCAGGAACCACCGATCGTGACTGATCACCATGACCGAGCCGGCAAACTCCAGCAAAGCATCTTCCAAGGCACGCAGTGTTTCCACGTCCAGATCGTTGGAAGGTTCATCCAGCAGCAGCACGTTGCCGCCCGCAATCAGGGTCTGAGCCAAGTGCAATCGACCGCGCTCCCCGCCGGACAGATTACCTACGATCTTGTTCTGGTCTGCGCCCTTGAAATTGAAGCGGCCCAGGTAGGCACGCGACGGCATTTCAAAACGGCCCACAGTCAGCAGATCCGCACCATCGGCAATGGCGTCAAAGACGGTCTTGTCGTTGGCCAAGGCATCACGCGACTGGTCAACATAGGCCAGCTTAACGGTTTGACCCAGCGTGACCGTGCCCGAATCCGGCTGTTCTTTACCGGCCAACATGCGGAACAAGGTCGATTTACCCGCCCCGTTAGGACCAATAATCCCGACAATAGCGCCCGGTGGCACCTTGAAGCTCAAGTTGTCGATCAAGAGACGGTCGCCGTAACCCTTGCTGACGTTTTCAAATTCGATGACTTCATTACCCAGACGCTCGGCCACAGGAATAAAGATTTCCTGGGTTTCGTTGCGCTTCTGGTATTCATGCGAAGACAGTTCCTCAAAGCGAGCCAAACGGGCTTTGGCCTTGGCCTGACGCCCCTTGGGGTTCTGGCGCACCCATTCCAGCTCTTTCTTGATGGTGCGTTGACGAGCGCTTTCCGAAGCCTCTTCCTGCTTCAGGCGATCATCTTTCTGTTCCAGCCAGGAGCTGTAGTTGCCCTTCCATGGAATACCGTGGCCACGATCCAGCTCCAGAATCCATTCGGCAGCGTTGTCCAGAAAGTAACGATCGTGAGTGACCGCCACTACGGTGCCAGGGAACTGGCGCAGGAACACTTCCAGCCAGTCCACACTTTCCGCGTCCAAGTGGTTGGTAGGTTCATCCAGCAGCAACATATCGGGCTTGGACAAGAGCAACTGGCACAAGGCGACACGGCGTTTTTCACCGCCGGACAGATTGGCAATAGACGCATCCCACGGTGGCAAGCGCAGCGCATCCGCAGCAATTTCCATCTGAGTTTCGATGTCGTCAGAGCCGCTGGTGGCTGCCGCCTCAATAATGGATTCCAGTTTGGCCTGCTCAGCAGCCAGAGCATCAAAATCGGCATCCGGCTCAGCGTAATCTGCATAGACCTGTTCCAGACGCTGGCGAGCCTCGAACACTTCACCCAAACCCGCCTGCACGGCATCACGCACGGTGTGTTCAGGGTTCAGCTGGGGTTCTTGAGGCAAATAGCCAATTTTCAGCCCCGCCATGGGGGTGGCTTCGCCCTCGATCTCGGTATCTACCCCGGCCATGATCTTGAGCAAGGTGGATTTACCCGAGCCGTTCAGGCCCAGCACACCAATCTTGGCACCCGGAAAAAAGGACAAGGAGATATTGCGCAGAATCTGCCGCTTGGGCGGCACAATTTTGCCCACGCGGTTCATCGAATAAACGTATTGAGCCATAGAAACCTAAAAAGGAAAAACAGGTCGTGTTCGGAAAACTGGGATTGTAGGCGTTTGACGCCCAAAAGGCGCGCTTCTGTCTTGTAAAGCGAACGGCGCCCGGCCTGAGTGCAGGCCTGTCTCAGGTAATATACTCACTTTATGCTGACAAACCAAAAACACCATGCCCACACCTGAAGCCCCTGACCTTGTATTTACCACCGAAGAACTCGAAACCCTGGGCCGCACTGCCGATGCATTGAGCGCCTATTTAGGCCGTGCTGTCTTGGCTGAGATCGTGGGTGCAGAAGAAACCGGGTTTGAGTGGGTTATCTTTGCCATGCCCCTGGACAAAAAAGAAGACGAAAGCGAGTTTACCGTTGTGCAGGTTGGTGGCGATCAGGCCCGCATCTTGGGTAACCGGGGCGGCCTGGACCCCAAAGATAACGCGGTCTACGCCTGCCGTTACTTGTGGGCCATTCAGCTCAGCGATGCCGAGCCGGTCCGCTTTATCAAAGTGGACGAAGAAGGCGAGGAAGTGGCCTGGACTGAAACACTGGAAGAACTGCTGCCCTTTGCCTTGAGCGAAGATGCCTTTGCGCCCGAAGACGATACGGATGAAGAGGACGACGAGGATGATGACAGCCCAGAACCGGGTGTGACTGGACATACTCTGCACTGATCCCGCTCAGGCTCGCTGTCGGTCACGCAAATACAGCAGCGCACCCACCGGCCACATCAGGCCCACCAAGGCATACGAAGCCAGCCCCTGCAGGCCATAGCCAGCAGGCGGCTTGCGCCCACTGGCGCGCAGATGCAATCCAAACCGTGTATAGCGCGCCGCCGCCATCAAAAAAGCCTTGGGTTCATAGCGAAACCAAGGCAGGCACTTCACCACCGTATCTTCAGCCAATAACCACAAACCTAAAGCATGTTGTTGACTGGTTTTGCCCTGCACAGATAAGGAGTCGGGGCTATTGTGATAGACCCGAAACACAGTATTCACAAAGCGGTTCTTGTAGCCCGCACGGGCAATGGCACGCCACACCAGACTTTCAGGCACAAAGCCCTCGATCTGATCGGGAAAGGGAAACTTGCGTAGTACCGCGGTACTTAAGCAGCCGAACTTCTCCCCGCGCACATGGTAGCGAAAGCTTATATCCAGCGAGCTGGCGTCAAACACATCCTTGGGGAACATATCCCCCACCACCTTGCCGTCGGGGCGCACACACAGGCCGGTAATGCCCGCATAGCCCGCTCGTTCGGACACGGGGATGTCTGCCCAGATCTGCGCCATATCGTAGAGCGCATTCACCACCAGGGTGTCATCACTGTCCAGGGCGACCACCAGTTCGCCCTGAGCCAGGGCCACACCGTGATTAAAGGCGGCTTTCTTATGACGGTTTTCTTGCCAGGCGTAATGAATCGGGAAAGAAGCTTGCTGCTGCCAGCCTTGAACCAGTTCACGCGTGCTGTCTGTGGAGCCATCATCGACCACCACCCACTCAAAGTCCTGGCAGGTCTGTTCGCACAAGGAATGGTAAACACGCTCCAGGGTGTGAGCGCGGTTATAGCTGGGTGTCAGAACGGTGAACAGATGGCGCCATTCCATAATCGGGTGTCCCCAAAATCAGCTGTTTTGATTATTGTTACAGGCCCCTACCTCTGCCTTAATATGACACCATGATAAGCCAAGCTTTGCCTTGTGCAGCGCACTATCTTTCGAGCTATTTCAAGACCCAAAGGAAAATCAAACGCGCACAAAAAAACCACAGGCAAGCCTGTGGTTTTTTTGCTGCTAGGCATGAGTTCAAGCGGGAAAATCAGCTTCCTGCCTGTACTCCGCTTAAGCGAAGCACTTAGACGCGCTTAACTTTTTCCAGCATTTTGAAAACGCCCTTGGGTGCGCGCACAAACAGACGTTTGAATGCTTTGCCCAGGCAACGACGCTCAAGCGTGTTGCGGCGATTGCGTTTGATTTCCGCCATGGTGATCTCCGATCTTAATGTAAGCCCTGCCGGATGATCCCGACAAAAGCGCAATAGCTAACCGTAAATTCTACCGTAATCCGCGTTAAGATACAAAGGCTAGAGTGTGCATCGCTGGCAACACCCTGCTGGCATGTAGCGCTCGCACTGGCGCATAGGGCCTGTTTTACCGGCTCTTTGACCGCCCCTCCCCCACTCTGCCCTCTCCCAAAAGCCGACCTTGCCATGAGCTCAGAAATTCGCATTTTTGGCGCCCGCCAAAATACCCTGAAAAACCTGAATGTACGTATCAAAACGGGCGAGTTACTGGTTATTACCGGCGTTTCCGGATCAGGCAAAAGTTCGCTGGCCTTTGACACCTTGTATGCAGAAGGCCAACGGCGCTACGTAGAAACATTTTCACCCTATGCGCGCCAGTTCCTGGACCGCATGGACAAACCCCAAGTGGATCGCATCGAGGGCATTTTGCCCGCTATTGCTATCGATCAGGTGAACCCGGTACGCAACTCGCGCAGCACCGTGGGTACCATGACCGAGCTGAACGACTACATCAAGCTGCTGTACGCCCGGCTGGGCGAGCTGTACTGCCGCCAGTGCGCCCAACCGGTGCGCCGCGACAATGCCGACAGCATTGCCAGACAGATTCGCAAACTGGCTGCCGATCACGACGACCCGCGTCTGGTCCTGACTTTTCCCGTCAAGGTACCGGCCAACTTCACACAGGAAGAAATTGAGACCCTGCTGCACCAGCAAGGCTATACCCGCCTGCACCATGAAGAAACGCATACCGTCACGGCCAGCAGCACCAGCAGTAAAAAAGGCAAAAGCAGCAAGACGGTCAAAACCGCTCCGGTAGAACAAAAACTGCTTTATGTAACTCAGGACCGCTTCCGCTCCAGTACCGTTGAGCCGGAACGTTTCATGGAAGCCATTGAAGCTGCCCTGCGCCACGGCCAGGGCAAGCTGACGGTCTATGCCTCGGCCAGCGCCGATGGCCCAGAGACGGCCTGGCGCTTTAGCCAAGGCCTGCACTGCGCCCAGTGCGATATTGAGTACAGCACACCCGTTGCCAGCACCTTCTCCTTTAACTCACCTTTGGGTGCGTGTGAGTCCTGCCGTGGTTTTGGCCGGGTCATGGGCATCGATTACGGTCTGGTCGTCCCTGACCCCAGCAAAAGCCTGCTGGAAGGGGCCATTCGCCCGTGGCAGACGGCCAGCTATAAAGAATGTCAGGTCGAGATGGAGCGCTACGCCCCTGCGGCAGGCGTGCGCTTGGCAGTGCCCTGGAAGGATTTGACTCAGGAAGAACAAGACTGGGTGATCAACGGCACCCCAGACTGGAAAGGCGGCAATCAGGCCTGGAAAACTCAGTGGTACGGCGCCCAACGCTTTTTTGACTGGCTGGAATCGCGTGCCTACAAAATGCACGTACGCGTATTGCTGTCCAAATACCGCAGCTACAACACCTGCCCCTCGTGTGCCGGTTCACGTCTAAAGCCCGAAGCCAGCTTGTGGCGCGTGGGCGATCAGGCTGCACCTGCGGATTCGCGCTACCCCCGCTTCATGCCCGTACATTCTCAATGGCTACGCGAACAACTGGACGCCATGCCCGGCTTGAGCGTCCCGGATCTGATGCGTTTACCTATTGAGCACGTACGCAGTTTTTTCCGTGAACTGCACTTTGGCGATGCCCGTGATGCAGCTATCGACCTGCTGCTGAAAGAAACCCTGTCCCGCCTGAATTACCTGTGCGATGTCGGTTTGTCCTATCTGTCTTTGGACCGCCAAAGCCGCACCCTGTCGGGTGGCGAAGTGCAACGTATCAACCTGACCACGGCCTTGGGCACTTCCTTGGTCAATACCTTGTTTGTACTGGACGAGCCCTCGATTGGTCTGCACCCGCGTGACATGCACCGCATTATTGAAGTGATGCACCGGCTGCGAGGCAATGGCAACACCTTGGTCGTGGTCGAGCATGACCCGCAAGTGATGGTAGCGGCCGACCGTATTCTGGATATGGGCCCCGGTCCTGGCGAGCGTGGTGGTCAGATCCTGTTTGATGGCACGCCCAAAGCCCTGCGCGGTGCAGAAACCCTGACGGGTCGTTATTTAAGCGGCGAATTGAGTATTGAGTCGCCCCGCCCCATGCCAGTGGCCGACAACACGCCGCGCCTGCTGCTGGAAGATGTCAGCGCGCACAATCTGCGCCATGTCTCTGTCTCTATTCCATTAGGTCGTCTGGTCTGCGTGACCGGTGTATCCGGTTCGGGTAAATCCACCCTGATTCAGGACGTGCTCTACCCCGCTATTCTGAAGCAACAAGGCAAACCTACCGAAGCCCCCGGCCCCTACGGTGCCTTGCTGGGTGCCGAGCAGATTGCCGAAGTGGTGATGGTAGACCAGACGCCTATCGGCAAAACAGCTCGTTCCAACCCGGCCAGCTATGTCGGTGCCTTCGACCCTATCCGCAAACTGTTCGCCCAGGCTCCACTGTCCAAAGAACGCAGTTACACGCCGGGTACCTTCAGCTTTAATAGTGGTGATGGTCGCTGCCCCACCTGCGGCGGCACCGGCTTTGAACATATCGAAATGCAGTTTCTGTCCGATGTGTACCTGCGCTGCCCTGATTGTGATGGCAAACGCTTCCGCCCCGAAGTGCTGGAAGTGCGTATCGAACACTTTGGTCGCAGTGCTTCGATTGACGAGGTGCTGGACATGACCGTGCATCAGGCCATGGAGTTTTTTGAAGGCCTGCGCGATGTGCAAACCGGTCTGGCTCCGCTGGCCGATGTAGGTCTGGATTACCTGAAACTGGGCCAGCCCGTGCCTACTCTTTCGGGCGGTGAAGCGCAGCGCCTGAAACTAGCGGCCTATCTGGCCCAAGCTTCGCGCACGCGTCTAAGCCAAGTGAAGGTCGCCAAGAAAGGCAATCTTTTCCTGTTCGACGAGCCCACCACCGGCCTGCACTTTGACGATATTGCCCGCCTGATGCGCGCCTTCCGCAAGCTGCTGGCCGCTGGTCACAGTCTGCTGATTATTGAACACAATCTGGATCTGATCCGTGCGGCGGACTGGATTATTGATCTGGGCCCCGAGGGTGGCGAGCACGGCGGCCAATTGCTGGGTGCCGGAACCCCAGCGGACATCATGGCACTAGCGCAATCGCATACCGGCCACGCCCTGAAAGAATACGAGCAGGCCACCATAGGCCAAGGTTCGGCCCTGTTCCAAGAAGCAAGCGTCGATTACAAGGTCAGCGCCAGCGACCATATTGATGGTCAGATTTCCATTCTGAATGCCCGCGAGCACAATCTGAAAAACATCTCAGTCCACATTCCCCACAACACCTTTACGGTGGTGACGGGTGTGTCGGGCTCGGGCAAATCCACCTTGGCTTTCGACATTCTGTTTAATGAAGGCCAGCGCCGCTATCTGGAATCCCTGAACGCGTACGCACGCGCTATTGTGCAGCCAGCTGGTCAGCCCGATGTGGACGCGATTTACGGCATTCCCCCTACCGTTGCTATTGAGCAGCGCACCAGTCGTGGGGGTCGCAAATCCACGGTGGCAACCATGACGGAAATCCACCATTTCCTGCGTCTGCTGTACGTCAAGCTGGCAACCCAATACTGCCCGGACTGCCATGTACCCGTAGCACCGCAAACCGCCGAACAGATCGCGGCCCAATTGCTACGCGATCATAGAGGTGAACATATCGGCCTGCTGGCTCCCTTGGTGACCGCCCGCAAAGGCTATTACACCGACCTGGCCAAATGGGCACAAGGCAAGGGCTACACTCATTTGCGTGTGGACGGCGAGTTCATCCCCGTCAACCCTTGGCCACGTCTGGACCGCTATAGCGAACACACGCTGGAGCTGCCGGTAGCCGATCTGATTATTGACCCACGCAACGAACTGCAGTTGCGCCAAGCCATCCGCGATGCGCTGGAACTGGGCCATGGCTCCTTTAGCGTACTGTCTCCCTTGACGCCATCCGGTGCCATGTCTTTGGACGAACGCCGTTTGGGCAAGCCACTGTCAAACGCCAGCCAGCAACACTTCTCCGTCAAACGGGCCTGCCCGTGCTGCGGTACCAGCTTTCCAGAGCCGGACCCACGCATGTTTTCCTACAACTCCAAACATGGCTGGTGCAAAGACTGCTTTGGTACCGGCCTGAAACTGACCGGCTTCGATCAAGAGCAAACTGGCGAGGAAAATAGCTGGAACAACGGCTATGAAGGCGAAGCGGTAGAGTGCCCTAGCTGCCACGGACAACGCTTGAACCCCGTGTCTTTGGCCTTTGAGTGGCGCGATCAATCCATTGCCAAACTAGCCGGTCTGCCCGTGGATGAAGCACAAATCTTTTTTGGCAGCCTGAACATGAGCGGGCGCGAAGCCGAAATTGCGCGCGACATTCTGAATGAAATCCGCAGCCGTCTGGACTTTATGCACGAAGTGGGCCTGGGTTATCTGGCCTTGGACCGCGCCGCCCCCACCCTGTCCGGTGGCGAAGCCCAGCGTATCCGTCTGGCCGCCCAATTAGGATCAAACCTGCAAGGCGTTTGCTATGTGCTGGACGAACCCACGATTGGTTTGCATCCGCGCGACAACCAGATCCTGCTCAAGGCCATGGCGCGCCTGGAAGGCAATGGCAATACGCTGGTCGTAGTTGAGCATGACGAGGACACCATACGCCGTGCCCAGCACATTATCGATATGGGCCCCGGTGCCGGTAAGCGCGGCGGTGAGGTCATCGCCCAAGGGACACTGGCAGAAATCGAGGCCAATCCTAATTCGCTGACAGGTCGCTACCTGCGCGAACCGCTTAAACATCCTATGCAGGCACGCCGTCCGGTACAGGCCGATGCGCCCATGCTGACTGTTCACGGTGCCAGCCTGCACAATCTGAACAAGGTCCAGGCCGGTATTCCGCTGGGCAAACTCAGTCTGGTAACGGGGGTATCGGGTTCCGGTAAATCCACCTTTGCCCGCGACGTAATGCTGGATAATCTGCAGCGTGTCGTTGGCAGTAAAGAAACGCCAGTATGGCAAGGTTGCTCCAGCATCAGCGGCTGGGAAAGCCTGGATCGCGTGCTGGAAGTGGATCAAACCCCGATCGGAAAAACACCCCGCTCTTGCCCGGCCACCTATATCGGCTTCTGGGACGAGGTGCGCAAGCTGTTTGCCAACACCAACGATGCCCGCTTGCGCGGCTGGAGTGCCACACGCTTCTCCTTCAATACGGGCGATGGTCGCTGCCCCTTGTGCGAAGGCCAAGGCATGCGCACTCTGGAAATGAGCTTCCTGCCCGACGTTAAGGTGCCTTGCGATGCCTGCCACGGCAAGCGTTTCAACCCTGAAACCCTGTCTGTAACGTGGCGGGACGTGTCCGTTGGCCAGCTTTTGCAAATGGATGTGGATGAAGCGATTGAATATTTTGCGGCACATCCTAAAATACTGCGCCCCCTGCAGCTGATGCAAAGCGTGGGCCTGGGCTATCTGACCTTGGGCCAACCTTCCCCCACCCTGTCAGGTGGTGAAGCGCAACGCGTCAAGCTGGTCAGCGAACTGGTCAAGGCCCGTCTGGACGAAGGCCTGACCCGTACTGGCCGCGCCTACAAGGCTCCCCACACGCTGTATGTGCTGGACGAGCCCAGCGTGGGCCTGTCCATGGCCGATGTGGAAAAGCTGATTGTGGTGCTGCACCGTCTGGTCGATGCCGGCCATACCGTGCTGGTGATTGAACATAATCTGGATTTGATTGCCGAAGCAGATTGGATTGTCGATCTGGGCCCTGAGGGCGGCTCGGGCGGCGGCAGACTGGTGGTGCAAGGCACCCCGGATCAGGTACAGGCCAACCGTGCCTCGCATACGGGCATGGCTTTGGCGGAATTTTTAAAGGAACACGGCGCATGTATGGCCGATTTGAAGACAGACTAAAAGGCTATGCGCTGGAAATGCAGGGCTACCTGGGCCATATCCAGGCCCGTAGCCCTGACGAGTTAAGTACTGCTTTTGAAAACATCGAACAAGCCAGGCAAGCCGGCCATTGGGTGGCCCTGGCGCTAGACTATGAGCTGGCCGAACTGTTTGAGCCCCGTCTACCGGCCCGCGAGCCTGCGCTACACGCGCCCCTGAATGCGCTGGTGTTTGAACAAGCCCAGGAAGTCGCCTTGTGGAACAATCCGGCGGCACCTGAGCTGAAAGTCAGTCTGCAGATCAACCAGCAAGAATACAAAGACGCCCTGGCCCAGGTCCAAACTGGGCTGCAAGCCGGGGATTTCTACCAGATCAACTACACCATGCCCCTACAGATCCAGTCAGGCATGGCACCGCGCGATCTTTATACCGCGCTGGCGACCCGCCATCCAGTCGCCTACGGCGCCTATCTGGATTTAGGTAATCGCCATATTCTGTCGTTATCACCAGAGCTGTTTCTGGAAAAACGCGGCAGTCGCATTCGCACCCGCCCCATGAAAGGCACGCGCCCGCGCGATACCGATCCAGTGCAGGATCAGCAAAACGCCCAAGAGCTGCAAAACAGCCTGAAAGACCGGGCCGAAAACCTGATGATTGTGGATTTGCTGCGCAATGATTTGGGCCAGGTGGCCCGCACAGGCACCGTGCAAACCACCAGCTTGTTCGATGTAGAGCAATATGCCTCGGTCTGGACCATGACGTCCAGCATCCAGGCCGACCTAAACCCGGACTGCAGCCTGGAGACGCTGCTGCGCGCCTTGTTCCCTTGTGGTTCTATTACGGGCGCACCCAAGCTGGCCGCCATGCAATGCATACGTCGTCTGGAACAACATCGACGCGGCATTTACTGTGGCTCGGTCGGCTACCTTAGCCCCCAGGGTGATGTGTCCCTGAATGTCAGCATCCGCAGCCTGGAGCTGAACAATCAAGGTCAAGGCACCTTTGGCGTGGGTGGTGGCATTGTGCTGGACTCCGAGCCTGATCAGGAATGGCTGGAGTGCCTGTGGAAAGCACGCGTGCTGCAAGCCCCCGTAACACTGACTTAAAGGCAGCATCATGAGCCAAAGCAAACCTGAATTGATAGAAACCTTGCGGGTAGACGCGGACGGCCAGATTCCCTTGCTGGAACTGCATCTGGAACGGGTGGCGCGTAGTTGCACGGAGCTGGGCTACGACTGGGATGCCAATATCTGGTTGCAAGCCATGCATACGGCGCTGGGCCAGGCCCCTGTCAACACGCCCCTGCGACTGCGTATCTTATGGAATGCCAATACCAGCGCCAATGCACAGGCCCAGGCCTTGCCCACACTGGAGGGCCCTTTACAGCTATGTCTGTCCAAGACCCCCTTACCCAGCCAAGACCCGCTACTCTCGCACAAGACCACGCATCGTCCCTGGTATCAGGATGCCGCTACCCTACTGGAAAAACATCCCCAGCTCTTTGATGTGGTCTTTCTGGATACGCAAAACCGGGTTTGCGAGGGCAGCCGCAGCAATATTTATGTCAAAGACGATCAGGGACAGTGGTGGACACCCCCAGCACAAGGCTGGTTGCTGCCCGGCGTGCAACGACAAGCGCTTTTAAATAGCGGTCTGGTCCGGGAAGCGGAGATTTCCCTGGATGCCCTGCTGAATGCAAAGGCGATTCGTGTCTCGAATGCCTTGCGCGGCTGGCAGAATGCCTTATTGGTTCAAAATCCGGTTTAGGGCGTAATCAGCGGCCTGCATCCCCATGCTGGCCGTGATCGTGACCCCGGAGCCGTAGCCCGCACAGGCCAAACCCTGCAAGGCACCGTCTTCTGACTGGGTCCAATTTTGCGGCAGTCGGGTTTCCTGTTCAAACCACAGACAATCCACGCCCATACGAGGCACGCGCTTCAAGGCACGACCTTGAGCATCACTGCCGCGCGCAAAACCATGTTGTTTACGCAGAATCTGACGCAGCTTGCCCAATAAGGCATCATGGCGTGCTACCGACAAATCTCCCCGGCGCAAGCTCAGGGGATCGGTTTTACCGCCCGCACCGCCACAACTTAGTAACGGCACCTTGCAACGCTTGGCCTGCAGGATCAGGGCAATTTTGGCACTGGCCTGATCAGTGCAATCCAAAAACACGGTGGGAAGCTGATCCATCAGGCTGGCCGCATTATCCTCGGTGACAAAGTCTTCAATCAACTGAAGCTGACACGTAGGGTTGATCTGGGCAATGCGCTGGGCCATGGCTTCAATTTTGGCCATGCCCAAGGTGCTGTCCAGCGCAGGCAACTGGCGATTGATATTGGATTCGGCAATATTGTCCAGATCAATCAAGGTGATCCGGCCGACTGCAGAGCGGGCCAGGGCTTCTACCGCCCAGGTGCCTACGCCCCCGATACCGGCCACCATCACATGGGCGGCGGCCAGACGCTCGCGCGCTCCGGCTCCATACAAACGATCCAAACCACCGAAACGGCGTTCGGCATCCAGGTTGTGCTGCTCTGTCATGCAATCAATCCATCACCGGCCCATACGGCCAAACCCGTCGATTTTACGTCTAATTTCACCTATTCCGCCCCTGAAAGGCTGCTTATGCCCTGGCAGCTTGACTCCGCTCTGCCAAATAGCAACACTCATATAAGCAAATTAGTATTTTTCCTTAGTTATCAGCAAGAAAGCCCGCTACAGTGGACTGTCATTGCTCTACAATTGTCATAGGTTTCAAGCATCTATGATTTTGGCTTACTACCCCTTTTCGCCGTGAACATCGATTCTATTTCCGACTCACCCTCCGCCGTACCCACACCGTGCAGCTTTCGTATCCTGAGTGACGAAGAGCGCAATGCGTCTTTGCGCCAGTCCCTGGAAGAAGCGCAGTGGTGTGACAAGCAAGACCTGTGGGTCTATGGCTACGGCTCGCTGATCTGGCGTCCCGACTTTGAATTTGCCGAGCAGCGCCAAGCCTTGCTGCGCGGCTATCACCGGGCGCTGTGCTTATGGTCACGTATCAACCGCGGCACGCCCGAGCAGCCCGGTTTGGTCTTTGGGCTGGATGTAGGTGGTTCCTGTCGTGGTATGGCCTTCCGTATCCCTGCTGACAGCGTGCCCAAAGTGTTCGATGCCCTATGGCTGCGCGAGATGCCCAGTGGTGCCTATATTCCCCGCTGGTTGCGCTGCCGCACCAGCCAGGGCGATATCCGCGCACTGGTCTTTACCATGAACCGCAAAACCGATGCTTACGTACCCCGTATGCCGGACGAACAGCTGCGGCAAGTGGTGCATTCGGCCCAGGGCACCAATGGCCCTTGCATCGAATACGTCATGGAAACCGCTTCGGCGCTGCAACGCTCTAAAATTCTGGATAAACGCCTGCAATCAGTGGTTCAATTACTACAGAACCAGACTGCACTGCTTACTCCTCAACAAGCCTAAGAGCGCCCCATGTCCCTTGCTGATTTTCGTAACGAATACGAACGCTTTTCCCTGAGCGAAGACGAACTTTGCGCCGATCCCCGCCAGCAATTTCAACGCTGGCTGGATCAGGCCCTGGAACTGAAAGAAGTCGAGCCGACCGCCATGACCCTGGCCACGGTCGACGCTCAGGGCCGACCGTCGGCGCGTATCGTGCTGCTTAAAGGTTACGACGAGCAAGGCCTGGTGTTCTTTACCAATTACTTGTCCCGCAAAGGCCAGGACCTGGACCAGAACCCCTGGGCCAGCCTGTCCTTTTTCTGGCCCTCCATGGAACGCCAGGTGCGCTTTGAAGGCCGCATCAGCCGTGTCAGCGCTGCCGAATCGGACGAATACTTCCACAGCCGCCCGCTGGGCTCGCGCATTGGCGCCTGGGTTTCGCCCCAGAGCCAGCCCATCAGCCGCGCCGAGCTGGATGCCCGCACTCAGCAGTACACTGACAGCTTAGGTGACCATCCCGCCCGCCCTGAACATTGGGGTGGCTTTCGACTGATACCAGACCATATCGAATTTTGGCAGGGCCGCGCCTCGCGACTGCACGACAGGTTGGTATTCGACCGCAAGGACCAAGCTGAATGGGAGTTGAGCCGATTGGCTCCATAAAGGCGTAGCTCCAGTCACGCCCTCCTGTCAGACATGATGCAATGACTGTTTTCTCTTCTACTTTCGATAGCGATTTCTTTCGCTCGGCACTAGGCCGTTTCGCTACAGGCGTCACGGTCGTGACCGGCCCCAATAAAGACCACCCGAGTCAGGCCATTGGCCTGACCGTCAGTTCCTTTAACTCGGTCTCCCTGAACCCGCCCCTGGTTCTATGGTCGCTGGCCAAGCGTTCCCATTCCCTGCCGCACTTTGTGCAAGGCGCAGGCTATGTGATCCATGTTTTAGGGGCCAGCCAGCTGTCACTGGCCAAACGGTTTGCCTGGGGCGAACAAGCTGAACGCTTTCGCGACCACCCCATCAAACACTCCCCGCTGGGTTTACCCATGCTGGACGACGAGCGTTGCAGCGCCTGGTTTGAATGCAAGCCCTATGCCGTGCATGAAGCGGGCGATCATCTGATCTTTATTGGTGAAGTCACCCACTGCGAACGCAGCGCCCATCAGCCCCTGATCTACCATGCGGGCGACTTTGACCTGACCCCATCGCTGGTGTGATGCATCGTTTCGATCCACTGCCTGACTGCGACCACAGGCCGGGAGTACACTACGCCTTTTACTCCAACGCGCCAACAAGGTCTTGATCATGGCAAACGATGTCGATTGCATAGTGCTGGGAGCCGGAGTCGTAGGTTTGGCCTGCGCCCGACAAATGGCTCAGCAAGGCATGGAGGTTCTGCTGATCGAGCAAACCGCCAGTATCGGCAATGGAGTCAGCTCGCGTAACTCGGAAGTCATCCACGCTGGTATCTACTACACGCCCGGCAGCCTGAAGGCCCGGCTGTGCGTAGAAGGCAAAGCCATGCTGTATGACTACTGCCAAGAGCATCATATAGACCACGCCCGTTGCGGCAAGCTGATTGTAGCCACGACACCAGAACAGGAAGCTGGCCTGCAAAAACTGCAGGATCAGGCACGTGCCTGTGGCGTGGACGATTTGCAGTGGCTGGATGCCGCTCAGGCCAAGGCATTGGAACCGGCCTTGAATTGCAGCGCCGCCCTGCTGTCACCCTCTACCGGCATTGTGGATACCCATGCCTTGATGCTAGCTTTGCAAGGCGATGCAGAAAACCACGGTGCACAACTGGTATTCAATACCCCTTTTGTCAGCGCCCGCGTGCTGCCCGGCCAAGGCTTTGAGGTTCAGGTCGGTGGTGCCGAGGCTTTCAGCCTGACCACCACCCATTTGATCAATGCCGCAGGCCTGGCTGCGGTTGATGCAGCAAGGCACATAGAAGGTCTGGACCCCAGCCACGTCCCGAACGCCTATCTGTGCAAGGGCAGCTATTTTTCGCTGACAGGCCGCTCGCCCTTCAAGCATCTGATTTACCCCATGCCCAATAAAGCCGGTCTCGGTGTGCATCTGACACTGGACTTGGCCGGCCAGGCCCGTTTTGGCCCAGACACAGAATGGGTGCAGGACGAAAACTACGATATGGACCCGCAGCGGGGCCAAGCCTTTTACGCTGCGGTGCGCGAATATTGGCCTGCCCTGCCCGATAACAGCCTGAACCCCGCCTATAGTGGTATCCGGCCTAAAATTGTGCCCGCAGGCCATGCAGCGGCCGACTTCGTCTTTTCGGGGCCCGCCAACCACGGCATCCCGGGACTGCTGAATCTGTTCGGCATCGAATCCCCCGGCCTGACCGCCTGTTTAGCGATTGCACAACACAGTCAGCAAACTCTGGCTCAAGCAGATTAAAAACTCTTCTGAAATCTTTACAATACTGTCGATGAACGATTACATCTTGACCCTATCCTGCCCGGATCGTACCGGCATTGTCCACAACGTATCGGGCTGGCTGCTTGAGCAGAACGGCAACATTCTTGAGGCCCAGCAGTTTGGCGACGCCGCCACCAACCGCTTTTTCCTGCGTATTCAGTTTTCTCTACCTGAAAAGCAGGACGTCAACGCCCTGCAAGCCGGTTTTGCGCCCATAGCTGAAAAATTCGGCATGGAAGCCAATATTTATGATGCCCAGCGCAAAGCCCGTTTGCTGATTCTGGTCAGCCGCCAAGGCCATTGCCTGAACGATCTGCTGTTCCGCGCCCACAGCGGCCAGTTGCCGGTTGAAATTGCTGCCGTGGCCTCCAACCACACTGACCACGCCGGTCTGGCTTCTTCCTACGGCATTCCTTTCCATCACCTGCCGGTGACACCGGAAACCCGTCCCGAGCAAGAACAGCAAATCATCGACCTAGCTCGTGATCTGAAAGTTGATCTGGTTGTGCTAGCCCGCTACATGCAGATTCTGTCCACCAATCTGTGCCAGTCTTTATCTGGCCGTGCCATCAATATTCACCACAGCTTCTTGCCGAGCTTCAAGGGAGCACGTCCCTACCACCAGGCTCATGCTCGCGGTGTGAAGATTATTGGTGCCACCGCTCACTACGTGACGGCTGATCTGGACGAAGGCCCGATCATCGAGCAGGACGTTGAACACGTGACCCATGCCGTCAGCCCGACTGAACTGACACAGATCGGTAGCGATGTGGAATCTCTGGTTCTGGCCCGCGCCGTGCGTGCGCACGTTGAGCATCGTATTTTGCTAAACGATCAGCGCACCGTGGTGTTCCGCTAAGCAGCAGGCTTAAGCCAGTCTTAAGCCCAAAAATAAGGCCCTCAATGCCGCGGATGCAGATCCACGGCATTGAGGGCTTTTTTATTGCCCTAACGCCAAACCTTCACGCCTCGGGTCTACCCCGGCCTCCAGCCCTTCCTTGGTCCAGCGAATCACATGCGTACCGCTGGGAAAAGGCTGTTCACGAACCTCGTGCCCCATCGCTCGCAAGGCTTGGGACTGCTCTGTCACAGAGGCTCCCGCCTCCAGTTCTGTTGCCCAGTTACGGCTGCCATAGTGCGGCAGGCTGACGGCTTCTTGCGCATCCAGGTTCCAGATCAACATACCGGTCAACGCCTGAGCCACGTAAGGAATGATGGCGCTGCCACCGGGCGAGCCCACAGCAATCACAGGACGACCATCCTGCATCACGATCATGGGTGCCATAGAGCTGCGTGGACGTTTACCCGGCTCCACTCGGTTCACAGACAAACGTCCCATCTCATCTTTGGGGCTTAAAGCAAAGTCCGTCAGCTGATTGTTCAGCAAGAAACCACGCACCATAATCTTGCTGCCAAAAGCCGATTCCACCGAGGTCGTCATGGACACCACCTGTCCATTAGCATCCGCCACTGACACATGCGTAGTCGATGGCAGCTCCGGCGTATTGTCAGTGGCTGCTTGCGAATCCGCCAGGGGCTTGCCCGGCTGGGCGTGGCCCATGGAACGATCAGCCTGAATCAAGGCGGCACGCGATTTCAGATACTCCGGGGCCAACAAAGCCTGCTGCGGCACAGACACAAACGCAGGGTCTGCAACCCAGGCGTCCCGGTCGGCAAAAGCCAGACGACCTGCCTCGGAGAAATAATGGATCGCTTCGGCTGACTGGGGGTTTGCAGAGGCAATAGGCGTGTGCTGCAAGATACCCAGCATCTGCATCACGCTGATCGGGCCAGAACTGGGTGGTGCCATGCCGCACAGGGCCCATTGCTGCCAGTCCATACAGAGCGGTTCACGTCGCAAGGCACGATAATCGCGCAGATCCGACTCGGTTAAATCTCCGGCAATGGGATCGGCCTCCACGGCAGCCACCATATCGCGAGCCAGATCACCACTGTAAAACGCCTGCGCCCCGTACTTAGCCAGCACACGCAACACTTGTGCGTATTCTTTATTGTGCAGACGATGACCCACCGGCCACGGTTTGCCTTGCCCATCCAGGAAATAAGCTCGGGTAGCGGCCTTATCAGCCAGCTCCGGGTTGTCGGCAATCAGGGCATGCAAGCGCGGGCTGACTTCAAAGCCGCCTTCGGCCAATTCAATGGCTGGGTCAAACAGCTGAGCCCAAGGCAAGACACCGCCATCCTGATGCATCAACTCCAAGGCACGCATCAAACCTGGTACCCCCACCGAGCGACCGCTATTAACCGCCTGCTTGAAGGACATGGTTTTACCGTCCAACTCGAAGCGGTCCAGGCTGCTGGCAGCAGGTACAGTCTCGCGCCCGTCGTAACTCAACAAGCCAGACTTAGGCTGAAACATCAGCAAGAAACCGCCCCCACCCACCCCGGAGGATTGGGGTTCCACCAAGCCCAAAACCAGTTGACTGGCAATCGCCGCATCCACCGCACTGCCACCCTGCTCCAACATGCGCAAACCAGCGCGGCTTGCCAGAGGATGCGCCGTCACCACCATGCTTTTGCTACTCACCACCTTATCGCGTTGCGCATAGCTGCTGGCTGCTTCGGGGTTCAAGTGCTGGCTTAGGTTCTGCTTGGCCTGAGTAGGCAAGGCCAAGGCTACAGCCAGCGCTCCCAGCACGACGCGGGGTTTCCAATGCAGTCTCATGTGTTCTCCTTTTCTTGCACCAGCAGCCATTGTTCCAGCAATAACACCGCGTCACTGGGCTCATTGGCCGTGGGATAACTAAAAAAATAGGCTTCGCTGACAGGCATGGCATGGGGTACCGGCATGATCAGCTCTCCTTGGTCCAGGGCCTGTTGCACCAAAAAGCGCGGCATCAGGGCCAGCCCCATATCCGCTTGCAGTGCCGCCATCACTAAACTGAACAGCTCATAGCGTGGGCCGGAGCTGACACGCAGATCGGGCTCCAGACCAGCGGAGCGATACCAATCTGCCCAGCTATCCGGCCGCGTCGACATGTGCAGGTGAACCAGCTTGTGCCAGTCACCACTGGCTGCCAGCTTGGGCGAGCAAACCGGCACCAAGTCACCTTCATCAAAGAGCTTGATACCTTCGGTTTGCGGCCATAACTGCCGCCCATGATAAATGGCAGCATCAAAGGGGTGGTCACCAAACTGAAACGGAGTAGTACGCACTGACAGGCTAACCGTGATATCGGGATGGCTCTGGGAGAAAAGGGCCAGACGCGGCATCAGCCACACGGTCGACAAGGTAGGCAGCACAGCCAGATGGATGCTACGGCCCACTCCGGCACGTGCAATCAGGCTGAACGTGTCTTTACCGATCTGCTCCAGGTGATGGCGGATACGGGCGGCATAGTCCCGCCCCGCCGGAGTCAGCACCAGCCGACGACGCACACGTGTCAACAAGCTCACACCCAGACGCTGCTCCAGGCCACTAACTTGTCTATACACCGCGCTATGCGTCAAAGACAGTTCCTCGGCCGCACGCGAAAACGTCCCCAAGCGGGCCGTTGCCTCAAAAGCCTGTAATGCACCCAAACTGGGCACGCCTTGTCTCATTCGTTTCCCTCTTGATTGAAATCTCTGTCCTGTCCAACAACGGCCCTGACGGGATCGTTACGCAAGCACACGATATTGTGCAATTTTATCAATTGCCTTGTGCGCTTTATGCACACTATGCTGAGACTTTATATTGATATCGCCTGCTTGCCAGCGCCTGATAGTGCCGCGGCCAGCCACCATCAGCGATACTCAAGCTGCTCTTTTCCATTTTCCAGACCAATGGCGTCCTCGCCGGCCTCATTTGACTGACCGTATTGATCTTCCCGGAGTACCTCTATGTCTGCCAATCCCTCCTTCCATTGGGACGACCCTCTACTGCTGAATCAACAGTTGAGCGATGAAGAACGTATGGTGCGCGACGCAGCCCACGTTTATGCGCAGGAAAAGCTGTTGCCGCGCGTGCTGGAGGCCTTTCGCCACGAACAGACTGACCCGGCCATCTTTGCCGAGATGGGTGAACTGGGCTTGTTGGGAGCCACCATTCCTGAGGCCTATGGTGGCGCCGGTCTGAACTATGTCAGCTACGGTTTGATCGCCCGCGAAGTGGAGCGTGTGGACTCGGGCTACCGTTCCATGATGAGCGTGCAGTCCTCACTGGTGATGGTGCCGATTTTTGAATTCGGTAGCGAAGAGCAAAAACAAAAATACCTGCCCAAGCTGGCTAGCGGTCAATGGATTGGTTGCTTTGGCCTGACCGAGCCCAATCATGGCTCAGACCCTGGCGCGATGGAGTGCCGCGCACTCAAAGTGGATGGCGGCTATCGCCTGAGCGGCAACAAGACCTGGATTACCAACTCCCCCATTGCCGACGTATTCGTCGTCTGGGCCAAGGTCGTCGGTGGTGAGGACGATGGCAAGATTCGTGGCTTTATTCTGGAAAAGGGTATGAAAGGCCTGTCCACTCCCGCCATTCACGGCAAAGTGGGCTTGCGAGCCTCGCTAACCGGCGAGATTGTGATGGCCGATGTGGACATTGCAGATAGCCAGATGCTGCCCAATGTATCGGGCTTGCGTGGGCCGTTCACCTGCCTGAACTCTGCCCGCTTTGGTATTGCCTGGGGCGCATTGGGCGCGGCTGAATCCTGCTGGCATACCGCCCGCCAGTACACATTGGACCGTAAGCAGTTTGGCCGCCCTTTAGCGGCGAATCAATTAATCCAGAAAAAACTGGCCGATATGCAAACCGAGATCACGCTGGCGCTACAAGGCTGCTTGCGTCTGGGGCGCATGAAAGACGAAGGCACGGGCGCAGTGGAAATCACGTCCATCATGAAACGCAATTCCTGCGGCAAGGCGCTGGACATTGCCCGTCTGGCACGCGATATGCTGGGTGGCAACGGCATCTCTGACGAGTTCGGTATCGCCCGCCATCTGGTCAATCTGGAAGTGGTGAACACCTATGAAGGCACCCACGATGTCCACGCCTTGATCCTGGGTCGTGCCCAAACGGGGATTCAAGCCTTCTTCTAAATCAGACTCGCTAAAGGCAGAACAACCTGTTTTGCCCTTGCCCCCCCCCTTTTTGGGGGCGGCGAGCTAAAAGTACCTTAAGGCTTCAGTTCAAACATGCTGGTGGCTTCCAGCTCCAGCACCAGTTCATCGCGCTGGTTGTAGACATTCCAGCTCCAGCGAACGATGCCCAGATCTGAACGACTGCTGGACACACGCTTGGACAGGACGGTGGCTTCCAGACGGATGGAGTCGCCCTCCCGTACCGGCAGGACCCAGCGCAAGCGTTCCAGGCCGGGGGAACCAAAGGACTCGGAGTCATGTAAGGCAGAGTCCACCGCCATACGCATGGTTTTGCCGCAAGTCAGCCAGCCGCTGGCAATCAAGCCGCCCCAGTGGCCTTGCTCGGCTTGCTTGTCGTCAATGTGAAAGGACTGCGGATCGTACTTCTGGGCGAATTCCAGCATTTCTTCGCGAGTCACAGGAACCAGTGGATGCTTGATAAGCATGCCCACTTCAAATTCAGCAAATTTCATGTAGTTGTGCAACCAAAAAAGCCCCACGCTACGCCTTTGGCTTGCTGCCCCAAAAGGGGGAGCTTTTTGCCGGGGGCGCCGAGCCTTGGGACGGCCCGGCGGCAAAAAAAGATCGAGAGCGCCACTCTACCATCTCTGCCAAAATTTGCAGCCCCCCGCCAGAATGCGTACAAAACAGCAGCAAAATGTCCACATCAGGGACCAGGGCCGGCCAGCCAGTGCGCCCCGGATCAATCTATGGCATAAAGGAAGTTTCCTAATCACTTTAGCGCCCAGTTCGTCCGGGGCTTCTGCACACAAAACGGCTATGACAACACTCGATTCATCTTTGCAATTTGCGAGCCTGACTCAGGGCACACAGGCCATCCAGCTGGAGTATCAACGTATTGCCCCTGAACGGGATACGGCCCCCTTGCTGGTGTTTCTGCACGAAGGTTTGGGCTCGATTGCAATGTGGAAGGACTGGCCGGCGCAGTTGTGCGAACAAACCGGCTGTAGCGGCTTGATGTATTCACGCTATGGCTATGGCCGCAGCACCCCGCGTCAGGACAAGGGCCCCAAACAGCCAGACTATTTGCACGAGCAATCTCTGGAAGTACTGCCGCAATTGCTGGAACAATTAGGTGAAGACGGTAAAAAACGCCCGATTGTGCTGCTTGGCCATAGCGATGGCGGCTCGATCGCCCTGCTGGCGGCCAGCGGCTTTAGCGACAAGCTGCAAGGCATTGTGGTCATGGCCCCGCACCTGTTTGTGGAAGATATTTCCCTGCGCGGCATTCTGGTCGCCCGCGAAGCCTACGAGCAAGGCTTTTTACGCGAACGCCTGGGCCGTTATCACGACAATGTGGAATCGGCTTTCTGGGGCTGGAACGCTACGTGGACCGACCCTCAGTTCCGCGACTGGAATATTGAAGAAGACGTCAGCCGCATTACCTGCCCAATTCTAGCGATTCAGGGGGTGGATGATGAATACGGCACGCTGGAACAGATTCGCCGCATCAAAGAGCTGGTGCCCCATACCGAGCTGCTGGAGCTGGAGCAGTGTGGCCACCTGCCCTACCGCGACAAGGAAGCACAGGTGAACCAGGCAATTACCGACTTTCTGAAGCAGACTGCCCGCTAAGCAGCGGCCGCTCTCAATTCCTGAAACACACAGCCCACTTAAACAGCAGACTTACTCAAAGGCCGCTGCAGCGCGACCCAGGCGGTCATTGACCGCCTGCCAGGCTGGTGTATCCGGGCAGCGTTGCACCCAAATATGTTCGTACTGGCCTTGATCCAGGCGACGCAGCATGGCGTACAAATCCTGGGCATACACTTGCGCATCGTTGCTACACACATACCAGTCATGTACATCCGCCGAAAATGGCGGTAAGGCGGCAAAGGCAACCACAGCCTGTTTTCCACCCTGGGCCAAGGCCGCCTGCACCGCTGGTGCACGATTCTCGTCAAATAACGACAAAGGCGTGCGAGGCGCGTAATGGGCTTTCAAGCTGCCCGATACTTGAGGGGCTTGTTGATCCGGGCTGGCAGGCTCATAGCCTATGACTTCGGCAATCATGGCTGCTGTGATATGACCAGGCCGCAACAGCACGGCACCGACACCTTGCTGGGTACGCGACACATCCACAATCGTGGACTCGATCCCCACTTCTGAAGGTCCCGCTTCCACGATCAGCAAGTCGTCCGCACTCATATCGGCAAACTCGTCACGCACATGGCTGGCGGCAGTCGGTGATACCTGACCAAACTTATTGGCCGAGGGCGCAGCCACTCCGGCCTGTCCGGTGGGCTTGAGTTCAGCCATGCGTTTAAGCAAAGCCTGGGCGACAGGATGGGACGGACAACGAATACCGATGCTGCTTTGACCACCACTGACCGTATCAGGGATGGCCGGGTTACGCGGCAGAATCAGGGTCAAGGGACCGGGCCAGAAGGCATCCATCAATTGTTGCGCCACCGGCGGAACATCCGTTACCCAGTAACGTAGGTCGGCTCCGGGTGCCACATGCACAATCAAGGGATGATTGGCTGGGCGGCCTTTGGCCTTGTAAATCAGCTGCACCGCAGCCGGGTTTTCTGCATCCGCCCCCAAACCGTAAACCGTCTCGGTCGGAAAAGCCACCAGCCCCCCCTGTGCCAGCACATGGGCAGCGTGCTCTATCTGCTGGCCAGAAGGGCTATGAGTGGAATCAGTCATGATCAAAAGCGATGTGCAAGGCGGTAGCGGCTCGTGCTGTGCGCTCGCGCACCTGCTGATCGGATTCGCCCACAATATTGACGTGACCCATTTTGCGGCCTGCGCGAGCTTCTGTTTTGCCATACAGGTGCAAAGACACACCCGGCACAGCCAACAAGGCGGCCCAATCGGGTTCACGCATCTGGCCTTGAGCATCAAACCAGATATCGCCCAGAATATTGAGCATCATGGATGGGCACAGCGCCTGGGTATCGCCCAGGGGCAAGGCAGCCATCACTCGTGCCTGCTGTTCAAACTGGCTGGTGACACACGCATTCATGGTGTAGTGCCCACTATTATGCGGACGCGGTGCCACTTCATTCGCCAGCCAGCGGCCGTCTTCCAGAATGAAGAACTCCACACACAATACGCCTACGTAATCCAGAGTCCGGGCAATCGCTGCCGCTGCCTGACGCGCCTGTTCAGACATGGCATCGTCCTGGAACTGGGCACTGACAGTGGACACCGCCAAAATGCCATCGCGGTGTTCATTGCGTGCGCAGGGAAAGGTTTTAACCTGATCATCCAGACCACGGGCCAGGACAACGGATATCTCGGACTTCAAGGGTTGCAAGGCTTCCAGCACACAGGCTTGCGAACCAAATTCTTTGAAAGCGGCCAGGGCTTGATCACGATCCGCAACACGGGCCTGGCCTTTACCGTCATAGCCAAAACGGGCCGTCTTCAAGATACCGGGGAACAAGGCGCTGTCAGCCGCTTGCAGATCATCCAGGCTCTCAATGGCGGCGTACGGTGCCACTGGCACACCTGCCTGCGAGATGAAAGCCTTTTCACGAATACGATCTTGCACAATACCCACTGCATCGCCAGAAGGCGTCACACGTGTGTACTGGGCCAGGGTCAGCAAGGACTGCGCAGGCACGTTTTCGAACTCGGTACTGACGGCTTGGCACAGTTCCCCCAAACGGACCAGCGCTTGCGCATCATCGTAGGCCGCGCAGATATGCAGATCCGCTACAGCACCGGCCGGGCTTTGGGTGTCGGGGTCCAGCACCGCCACTTTGTAGCCCAGGCTTTGGGCGCTATGGCAGAACATGCGGCCCAGTTGGCCGCCTCCAATCATGCCTAGCCAAGAACCAGGAATCAGAAGAGCAGCATCAGTCATGGGGGTCATCATCACAAAATCAAATCAGGCAGTAGCAGGAGGAACACGCATCGCTCGGGCAGCCTCAGTCTGGCGGGCACGGTACGCAATCAGTTTTTCAGTCAGGACCGTGTCATTAACAGCCAGATTGGCAATGACATGCAAGGCAGCATTGGCAGCACCGGCCTCGCCAATGGCGAAGGTGGCAACCGGCACGCCCTTGGGCATCTGCACAATGGACAGCAAAGAATCTTCACCGCGCAAATAACGCGAAGGCACAGGCACGCCAAACACAGGCAAATGCGTCAGGGCAGCCAGCATGCCGGGCAAATGAGCGGCCCCGCCTGCACCCGCAATAATGGCTTTCAGGCCACGGGCCGGAGCCTGGGCACCGTAATCCACCATATCAATCGGCATGCGGTGAGCGGAGACGACGCGGCATTCATAGGACACACCAAACTCGTCGAGAATGGCTACCGCCTGGCTCATGACCTCCCAGTCGCTGGAGGAACCCATCACAATGCCCACTGTGGGGGTCGCAGGAGTTTGTACGCTCATTAGAGATACGCCCTAAAAGGAAGAAGGCGCCATGCTGCCAGGCGCCTTGGTAAATAGAAAAACTGCAGGGGCCATCCAACGATGGGTTTTCAGGCGGGGCAGACTTTGCGCTGCCCATCGCCCTCCCCAAAAGCCCGGCTCGTTGTCGCAAAGTCGTCCAACGACATACAGCCGTGCACCACGCTGCTTATGACGACTAGACCGCTCGTTTACGGCGAGGGCCTGTCCGGGCTGCAGACCATTCACGCCGTCAGGCGCTCCAGGGCTTCGCGGTATTTATCAGCAGTACGCTCGGCCACTTCAGCAGGCAAACGCGGTGCGGGCGGCGTTTTGTCCCAGACCTGGGTTTCCAGCCAATCACGCACAAACTGCTTATCGTAAGACGGTGGGCTGATGCCTTCGGCATAGCTGTCGGCTGGCCAGAAACGCGAAGAATCCGGGGTCAGCACTTCGTCCATCAAATGCAGTTGGCCTTGATCGTCCAGGCCAAACTCAAACTTGGTGTCGGCAATCAGAATGCCACGGCTGGCAGCGTACTCCGCCGCTTCGGTGTACAGACGCAAAGTCACATCACGGATCTGTTCAGCCAGATCCTGACCGACTTCTTTGACCACATGTGCAAAATCCACGTTCTCGTCGTGCGAACCCATTTCAGCTTTGGCTGCTGGCGTAAACAGCACGTGCGGCAGCTTGGCCGCTTGCTGCAAACCTGCCGGCAAGGTGATACCGCAAACGGCACCGGTCGCCTGATAGTCTTTCCAGCCCGAACCGATCAAGTAACCACGGGCTACCGCTTCCACCATGATGGGCTTCAAGCGTTTGACCACCATGGAGCGGCCTTCTACTTGCGCGCGCTCTTCAGGAGCCACAACATCCACGGGGTTCACGCCCGTAGTGTGATTAGGGATGATGTGTGCCAGCTTGTTCAGCCAGAACTCGGTCATCTGAGTCAAGACAGCGCCCTTGCCGGGAATAGGGTCGTCCAGAATCACATCGAATGCCGAAATACGATCACTGGCTACGATCAACAACTTATCCTCACCCACCGCATACATGTCCCGAACTTTGCCGCGTGCGAGTAGCGGCAAGGAGCTCAGGCTGGATTGATGTAAGGGCTCTTGCACGATTTCATCCTTAAAACGAAAACATCCCGCTGAATGATAGGCAGGCGGGACGACAGTCCCGGCGTCCACGACACCGGGCAAAGACGCGGAACCGGAACAGGCAGTGGTACTGCCAGCGCCTGCTCCGCCTGACAATTACTGAACGATCTGGGACAGCTCGCCGGTGCTGTACTGGCGGGCGATTTCCTGCAAAGGAATAGCCTTGATCTTGGAGGCTTGACCGGCAGCGCCAAATTCCTGGTAGCGGGCCACGCAGACTTTCTTGGCGGCTTCACGAGCAGGTTTCAGGTATTCGCGTGGGTCGAACTTCTCTGGGTTTTCAAACAGGAAGCGACGGATAGCGGCGGTCATGGCCAAACGGATATCGGTGTCGATATTGATTTTGCGCACACCGTACTTGATGGCTTCCTGAATTTCTTCCACGGGCACGCCGTAGGTTTCTTTCATGTCGCCACCGAACTGGCGGATTTCTGCCAGCAATTCCTGAGGTACGCTGGAGCTGCCGTGCATGACCAAGTGGGTGTTAGGCAAACGATGGTGAATTTCTTTCACACGTTCGATGGACAGAATATCGCCTGTAGGCTTGCGGGTGAATTTGTACGCGCCGTGGCTGGTACCGATAGCAATTGCCAGCGCATCCAGTTGAGTGCGGGTCACAAATTCAGCGGCTTGCTCGGGGTCGGTCAACAACTGGTCCAGGGTCAGCACGCCGTCCGCACCGTGGCCGTCTTCTTTGTCGCCTTGCATGGTTTCCAAAGAACCCAGGCAACCCAGCTCGCCTTCAACGGTCACGCCCAGCTTGTGAGCCATGTCGACCACTTTACGGGTCACTTCCACGTTGTACTCAAAGTCGGCAATGGTTTTGCCGTCAGGCAGCAAGGAGCCGTCCATCATCACACTGGAGAAGCCCAGGTCGATAGCGCCTTTGCAAATCTCGGGGGACTGGCCATGATCCTGGTGCATTACCACGGGGATGTTGGGATAGGACTCAACCGCCGCTTCAATCAGGTGACGCAGAAAATGGCCACCGGCGTATTTACGGGCACCGGCCGACGCCTGCATGATGACGGGACTGTCCGTCTCCGAGGCGGCTTCCATAATGGCCTGGACCTGCTCCAGATTATTGACGTTGAACGCTGGAATACCATAACCTTGCTCGGCCGCGTGATCGAGCAGCTGGCGCATGGAAACTAGGGCCATGAGAAGACCTCCTGAAGACTAAAATAATTGAAAAACTTGACGAGGCATGGTTGATGCCCCGCCGATTGTGTGTTGAGCATGTCAAGGAGCAGGCCGACGCGCCGACTTGGGACGAAAAGCGTGCACCACCTGCTCGTGAGTTTGTGCGTAGGGTCCGCCGATCAGGTCGATGCAATAAGGAACGGCTGCAAAAATACCGGGAACCAATACGTGTCCGGTTTCTGAATCCCGTAATCCTTCCAGTGTTTCCTGAATGGCTTTGGGCTGCCCAGGCAGATTGATAATCAGAGCAGCGTGGTCCTGAATCTCTCGGATGACCGCAACTTGCCGCGACAAAATCGCTGTTGGTACGAATTTTAAACTGATTTGGCGCATCTGTTCACCGAATCCGGGCATTTCGCGCGTTGCAGCGTCCAGAGTGGCCTCGGGTGTCACATCACGGCGAGCCGGACCGGTGCCGCCAGTAGTCAAAATCAGGTCGCAACCCGCCTCGACCAAGTCGACCAGGGCGCCGGTAATCTGGGCACGCTCGTCAGGAATCAAGCGCTCCAGATAGGCCGGGGCGACCGTCAAAGCGCAGTCCAACCAGCGGCGTAGCGCTGGTATACCTTGATCCTGGTACTGTCCACTGGAGGCGCGATCCGAAACCGACACCAAGCCGATGCGCAATTGATCCGGATGTTCGCGGGACGACTGTCGATTGAATGTCATGCTTTTCCTTGGAAGCGAAATAAATTACAGGCCCTGAACGGGCCTGCCAATAGCACGATTGTAACGAATCGCAGTGGGGCTTAAATACAACGGCCGCCGTCAACTTCGATGCAGGTGCCGGTTACAAACTCTGCTTCGTCCGAGGCCAGATACAGCGCCGCCGCCGCAACGTCCTTGGGTGTGCAAAAACGTCCCAACGGAATCCCCGCCAAAAAGCGGCTACGGTTTTCCGGCGTATCAGGCATACCCATGAATTGTTCCAGCAAAGCCGTGTCACCAATCACTGGGTTAATGCAATTCACGCGGATATTATCCGGCCCCAACTCAGCCGCCATACCCTTGCTGATCGTCACCACGGCGCCTTTGGTGCCGTTATACCAGACTAGGCCTGGACGCGGCCGTAACGCGGCGGTCGAAGCGATATTGATAAACGAACCGGAACCCTGAGCCCGCAAATACGGCACAAAATGCTTGGCGCTCCAGTAAATGCTTTTCACGTTCACGGCATAGACCAGATCGAACTCGCTTTCACTGACCTCTAGCAAAGGCTTGTTGCGGTGCGTGGTGCCCGCATTATTCACCACAATATGCAGCCCACCACATTCGCGCAGGGCAATATCCAACAGGGCATGAACTTCGTCCCCTTGCGATACATCGCAAGCGGCAAAAATGGCCTGACCGCCTTGTGCCTGAATCTGGGCAACTGCGGCCTGCCCTTGTTCTACATTCAGGTCCGCAATCAGTACACGCGCTCCTTCGCGTGCAAAGCGCTGTGCAATGCCCAGGCCAAAACCCGAGGCACCGCCCGTCACGATAGCCACTTTGTCTTGCAATCGCATGCTTGTCTCCTTCTGCTCTTATATAAAAATGGCGGCTCAACGCCGCCATGTAGAAATACGATTTAGCGTTCAGCAGCCATGCTGCCAGAAAACGCCGGGCACCACAGCCGCGCTTACCCCTAAATGCCCCGGTGATTAGCTGGCAGCATGACGTAAGGCAACCGTTTTCAGACTGGTCAGGGCGTATAGAGCCTCAAAACCTTTTTCACGCCCGATACCAGATTGACCGGTTCCGCCAAAAGGCAGCTCCACTCCGCCTGCTGCGCCATAGTTATTCACAAACACCTGACCGGCCCGCAACTGTCTGGCCATGCGAACCTGGCGGGCGCCATCACGGGTCCAGACACCGGCAACCAGGCTATAGGGTGTGCCATTGGCCATGTCGATCGCTTCCTGCTCCGTGCCAAAAGGCTGAGCCACCAGCACAGGACCAAAGATCTCCTCCTGTGCCAAACGGTGGTTCACCGGCACGTGGTCCAACAACACAGGCACTTGATAGAAACCGCCTGCCGGGGCTTTGGAATCCAGCTTGCCCTTGGCCAGTACCACAATGCCATCCTGATCCAGGTTTTCCAGGTAGGAGCGCACACGAGCCTGTTGCTGCGCACTGATCAGCGGGCCGCAATCCAGATTGTCGCTAGCCGCCCCGGTCAACAGGGCTTTGAAGGCTTCAGCCAGACGCTCGGTAAAGTCGCCATAAATAGCGCGCTGAATCAGCACACGGCTACCCGCCGAGCAGGTTTGCCCGGCATTTTGCACGATCGCATTAACGACAACCGGCAAAGCCGCATCCAGATCCGCATCCGAAAATACGATCTGCGGGGACTTACCGCCCAGTTCCAGGGTGACGGGCACAAAATTCTGCGCCGCCTGCAAAGCCACCTGACGACCAGTGTCCGGCGAGCCGGTAAAAGAAATATGGTTGATGTCAGTATGTGCGGCCAAGGCTTGCCCAGCCTCCTTGCCCAAGCCAGTGCAAATATTCAACACCCCGGCGGGCAGACCGGCCTCGTGCAAAAGCTCAGCCACACGCAGCAAGGACAAGCTGGCATCTTCTGCTGGTTTGACCACGCAAGTATTGCCCGCAGCCAGCGAGGCCGCTACGCTGCGGCCAAAGATCTGCAGGGGGTAATTCCAGGGAATGATGTGCGCTGTGACGCCCAAGGGTTCACGCAAGGTAAAAGCCGTCATCTCCCAACCCAACGGGATGGTTTGACCATGTAGCTTGTCCACCGCACCGGCATAGAACTCGAAATAGCGGACAATAGCGGCAGCATCGGACTGGGCCTGACGCAAGGGCTTGCCGGTATCACGCGATTCCAACCTTGCCAGCTCCTCGCGAGCATCGGCAAGCGTTCGGGCACAACGCAGCAGCAATTGACTGCGCTGCGCCGCACTCAGGCGGCTCCACGGCCCCTGACTGGCACGCCGGGCGGCCTGGACGGCCCAATCAATATCCACCTCGGACGATTGCGCCAGCCGGGCAAAGGTTTCGCCTGTAGAGGGGTCGATAACCGGTAACAAACCACCGCCCTCCGCGCCAAGCTGCTGTCCGTCAATCCAATTGCGACACTCCATGACCGCCTCCAATGCTATTGTTATCTCAGCCAATCGAGCTTTGCTCGAGATCATTCTACTCAAGGACCTGCTGCTGTGGATTCTCAAAACTGTACTTTGCTCCTAGCGGGCGCGGGCGATCTCGGTACTCGCACCGGTCTGCTGGCCCGACGTCACGAATGGCCGGTAATTGGACTGCGCCGCCACGTACCTTTGGACGATCAAAGCGGAATTGAATGGGTTGAAGCGGACTTGAGCGAGCCCACCTCCCTGCGTCTGAAACACCGCAAGATCACCCACGTACTGTACGCCGTCTCTCCCGACCAACGCAGCCAAGCCGCCTACGAACGTGTGTTTTTGCATGGCCTGGAAAATCTGCTTAACGAGCTGGACCTGAAAGCCCTGAAACGCTTTGTCTTTGTATCGTCCAGCGCAGTGTACGGCCCAACAACGGAATGGGTAGACGAGAACTCCCCCACAGAACCCGCCCAATTCAATGGACAGGTGCTGCTAGAGGCCGAGCAACTACTCCACCACCGCATCCCTGCTCAAGCCGTGGTTATCCGCCCCAGCGGCCTGTACGGGCCTGGACGCACCCAACTGCTGGATCGTCTGCGTGAAGGCCGCGCCACGGTTCCAGACAACCCGGATCACTGGGCCAACCGCCTGCATATTGAAGATGCCGCCCGCGCCTGCTGGCACTTGCTACGGGCTCCCGCGCCTTTTCCTTGCTATATCGGGACGGACAGCCGCCCGTATCGGATTACCGAGCTGTATGACGGCTTGGCCGATCTGCTGGAAGTGGCCCACCCCGAACGACGCTCTTCCAGCGAAGGTGGCAAACGCTTAAGCAATCAGCGATTGCTGGATAGCGGGTTTCAGCTGGATTGGCCGGATGCACTGCAGGGGTATGCACAGTTGATTAAAGATGGGGCGTAACCAACGTCGCCCTTATTGCCCGATACCAACGGAGTGACTCGAACCTATCTCGTCTTTAGTTCCGTAATACAGCTAAACCGCGACCAAAAAAAATCCAGCCCACCTAAGTGGGCTGGATTTTTCTTTCAGCAGAATTCTTTATTAAGATCTTCTGCCAAGGTAATACAAGTGCGTTAAGCCTTGTCTTCCAAAGCAGCCACCGCAGGCAAGCGTTTGCCTTCCAGAAACTCCAGGAATGCACCGCCGCCGGTGGAGATGTAGTCCACATCCTCACCAATATTGAACTGGGCAATCGCCGCCAGGGTGTCGCCACCACCAGCAATCGAGAATGCTTTGGAGCCGGCAATCGCGCGCGACAAGGTTTCTGTGCCTTGCGCGAAAGCGGGGAATTCAAATACGCCCAGGGGGCCATTCCAGACCACGGTGCCGGCCTTGGCAATAATGGCGGCAATCTGTTGGGCTGTTTGTGGACCTACGTCCAGAATCAGGTCGTCGTCCTGCACCTGATCGGCCGCTTTGGTTTCAGCAGCGGCATCGATAGCAAAAGACTTGGCGCACACCACATCCACAGGGATAGGGACTTCAGCACCGCGCTCTTTCATGATGCGGATAACCTCACGGGCCTCTTCCAGCTGGCTGTCTTCCACCAGGGATTTACCCACGGACAGGCCGCTGGCCAGCATGAAGGTGTTGGCAATGCCGCCACCGACCACCAGTTGGTCAACCTTTTCAGCCAAAGCGCGCAGGATGGACAGTTTGGTCGATACCTTAGCGCCACCCACAATCGCCACCAGAGGGCGAGCGGGCTGGTTCAGGGCACGGCCCAAAGCCTTCAACTCGGCTTCCAGCAAAGGACCGGCGCACGCCACTGGGGCAAAACGGGCGATACCTTCGGTGGTAGCTTCAGCACGGTGAGCCGTACCGAAGGCGTCGTTTACGTAAACGTCACACAAGGCCGCCATTTTGCGAGCCAATTCGGGATCGTTCTTCTTCTCGCCCACATTGCAGCGGCAGTTCTCCAGCAACACGACCTGACCGGGCGACACTTGCACGCCGTCCAGCCAGTTGCGACGCAGCTCAACCGGCATGCCCAGCAATTCGGACAAACGTTGCACCACAGGTTCCAGCGAATCCACAGGCTGGCACTCGCCTTCTTTGGGGCGACCCAGGTGAGACGTGACCATTACCGCAGCGCCGGCATCCAGCGCCATGCGGATGGCAGGCACCGAAGCACGCACACGCGTGTCTTCCGTAATGCGTCCGTCTTGCAGGGGGACATTCAGATCAGAGCGGATAAATACCCGCTTGCCTCGCAGCGCGTCCGTTTCGGCCAGCGCAGACAAGGTCTTGATGCTTGTAGACATGATTTCTTGTTCTGGGAATTAACGTGACAGGGGCGGGAAATCCCGCCCCTGCTATTCAGATCTTACTTGGCCGACATCAGTGCAATGGTACTGTCGAGCATACGAATGGAGAAGGCCCATTCGTTGTCGTACCAGGCAGCCACTTTAACCATATTGCCGCCGGTAACTTTGGTCAGCAGGGAGTCAACCGTGCTGGACGCGGTGGTGTGGTTGAAGTCGATGGACACCAGAGGTTCGGTGCAGTAATCCAGAATGCCCTTCAGAGCACCTTCCGACGCTGTCTTCAGAATGCTGTTCACTTCTTCAACGCTGGTGTCGCGGCTGGCCACGAAGGTTAGGTCAACCATGGACACGTTGATGGTGGGCACGCGCACGGCGTAACCATCCAGCTTGCCATTCAGTTCAGGCAACACCAAACCGACCGCAGCGGCAGCGCCGGTCTTGGTAGGGATCATGCTGCTGGTAGCCGAACGGGCACGGCGCATGTCTTTGTGACGCACGTCGGTCAGGACCTGGTCATTGGTGTAAGCGTGGATGGTGGTCATCAAACCGCTGAGCACGCCCAGCTCTTTGTGCAAAGGAGCAACCAGGGGGGCCAGGCAGTTGGTGGTGCACGAAGCGTTGGAAATAACGGTGTCGGTGCTTTTCAGAATGTCGTGGTTCACACCGTACACGATGGTGGCGTCCACATCTTTGCCGCCAGGGGCCGAGATGATGACTTTCTTGGCACCGGCTTGAATGTGCTCACCGGCCTTTTCTTTGGTGGTGAATGCGCCGGTACATTCCAGCACAACGTCCACACCCAGCTCTGCCCAAGGCAGGGTCAGCGCATCGCGCTGGCTCAGCAAGCGGATACGGTCACCGTTAACCACCATGTAATCGCCATCCAGCGACACATCGGCGTTAAAGCGGCCATGCACGGAGTCATAGCGAGTCAGGTGCTCGTTGATCTCGGCACCGCCCGAGGCGTTGATCGCCACGATCTCGATATCGTGTTTTTTGCCGTACTCGTAGTGGGCACGCAAGATCATGCGGCCGATACGGCCATAACCATTGATTGCGACGCGAATCGTCATATCAGACTCCAATTACAAAATTTCTTGAACGGCCGCAGCGACCTTCTCTGCTGTCAGACCAAAATGCTTGAACAGGACACCAGCCGGGGCGGATTCACCGTAGGTATCAATGCCCACTACAGCGCCTTCCAGGCCCACGTACTTGAACCACAGCCCTGTCGTACCGGCTTCAACCGCCACACGCGGGAGGCCGGGAGTCAGAACCTGATCACGCCATTGTTTGTCCTGAGCGTCGAACAGATTGGTACACGGCATGGACACCACACGGGTCGCAATACCTTGTTGAGCCAGCTGTTCTTGCGCTTGCAGAGCCAAACCGATTTCCGAACCGGTCGCCATGATGATGGCGCGCGCATCTTGCGCGTCGCGCAGCACATAGCCACCACGGCGGATGTTCTGGATGGTCTGCGCATCACGCTCGACAAACGGTAGGTTCTGGCGCGACAAGAGCAAGGCACTAGGACCACCGTTCTGAACATCCATGCCAATGCTGGTGGGACGCTCAACCGAGCAAGCCCAGGCCACAGCTGTTTCTGTGGTGTCGCAAGGACGCCAGACATGCAGATTGGGGATCAGACGCAGGCTGTTGGCGTGCTCGATGGACTGGTGTGTAGGACCGTCTTCGCCCAGACCAATGGAGTCGTGGGTGAATACGTGTACAACACGCTGCTTCATCAAGGCAGCCATACGGATGGCGTTGCGCGAGTAATCGGAGAAGGTCAGGAAGGTGCCACCAAAAGGCAGGTAACCACCATGCAAGGCCAGGCCATTCATGATGGCGGCCATACCGAATTCACGCACGCCGTAGTTGATGTGGCGACCAAAATGCAGGCCATCGGCCTGAGCGCGAACCGCTTGAGCGCCCTTCCAGTCCGTGAAGTTGGAACCGGTCAGGTCAGCCGAGCCGCCCAGCATTTCTGGCAATTCTTCAACCAGTGCGCTGATGGCCAGTTGCGAGGCTTTACGCGAAGCAATGGTTTCTGCTTTCTGAGCAGTTTCATCAATAAAGGCTTGAACCTTGGCGCTGAAGTCTGCGGGCAGCTCGCCTTTCAGACGGCGGGCCAGTTCAGCGGCCAATTCAGGGTGAGCCTGGCGGTATGCGTCAAAACGCTCTTGCCATTCTGCTTGCTGAACACCGCCTTTTTCGCGGCAATCCCAGCCTTGGTAGACTTCCTGAGGAATTTCAAACGGACCGTGATTCCAGTCCAGCTCGGCGCGGGTAGCGGCGATTTCGTCAGCTCCCAGTGGGGCGCCGTGTACTTTTTCGGAACCCGCCGCGTTAGGTGCGCCCTTACCGATGACGGTACGGCAGCAAATCAGGGTGGGGCCCGTGCCTTCTTTGGCGTTGCTGCGAGCTTGTTCGATAGCCTTATCGATCGAAGCAGCATCGTGACCGTCAACTGCGCGAATCACGTTCCAGCCATAGCTTTCAAAGCGGGCGGGAGTGTCATCACCGAACCAGTTCTCGACCTTGCCGTCGATGGAAATGCCGTTGTCGTCGTACAGCACGACCAGTTTGGACAACTTCCAGGTACCGGCCAGGGAGCAGACCTCGTGCGAGATGCCTTCCATCAGACAGCCGTCACCGGCGAACACCCAAGTCAGGTGATCGACTACATCGTGGCCTTCACGGTTGAATTCGCGGGCCAGCAAGGCTTCAGCCATTGCAAAACCGACTGCGTTACCCAGACCTTGGCCCAAAGGACCTGTGGTGGTTTCCACACCCGAGGTAATACCCACTTCAGGGTGACCCGGCGTACGCGAATGCATCTGACGGAAGTTGCGCAGCTCGTCCATAGGCAGGTCGTAGCCGCTAAGGTGCAACAAAGCGTAGATCAACATGGAACCGTGGCCGTTTGACAACACAAAACGGTCGCGATCAAACCAGGCCGGGTCGGCCGGATTATGTTTCAAGTGCCGGGACCAGAGAACCTGGGCGATATCGGCCATGCCCATAGGCGCACCGGGGTGGCCCGAATTAGCTTGTTGCACGGCATCCATAGACAAGGCACGGATGGCATTGGCTAGGGTTTTATCAGAGGCTGACGCAATATCCATTAGATGCTCATTGGGGCGGTGGCGCGACAATTCCGACTGGCGGACGGCTCACGGCCCTGATTAGTTTATAAAACGCGCTATTTTAGCATTGCTGGCGCTAAATCGGCCCGACTTGACCGGCGGGCTTGCGCTTTCTTCCCCAAGCCTGGGTACGGTATGCTTGTGCGGTTTTTTATGCTTGATGGTGTCTTCATATGGCAGCTCCCCGTTTCTACCACCCCTTGGCCCTGACGGCCGACACTGAAATTGCCTTGCCCGAGGCTCTGGCCCATCACGCCATCCGGGTCCTGCGCCTGAAAGATGGACAGGACATGGTGCTGTTTGATGGACTGGGCACAGAGTACCCGGCCACCTTGCGCATCGACGGCAAGAAAGGCTTTGCCGATTTGGGTGCCGCCCAGACACCAGTGCGTGAACTGGCAGGCCGCATCACCGTGCTGCAGGGCATTGCCTCCAGCGACAAGATGGACTGGATTATTGAAAAGGCCGTGGAAATGGGGGTCAGTCGCTTTGTTCCGATTCGCGCCCAGCGCAGCGTGCTGCAACTGAGTGCGGAGCGGCAAGCAAAGCGCATGGCTCACTGGCAAAAAGTTATTGAATCGGCCAGCGAGCAATGTGGTCGAAACCGTCTAATGGAACTGGCCGCCCCACAGACCTTGGCCGAATACTTTCGCGAAGCACAAACCGGCCTGCATTTATTTTGCGACCCGGATGCACCCAAGCGATTGGCACAAGCCCTTGGCCCGCAGGATCAGGCCATGAGCATCTTGGTTGGTCCTGAGGGTGGCTGGTCGCCCGAAGAGCAGAAAGTGGCACTGGATGCCCAGGCGCAGGCGGTTCGTTTCGGGCACCGCGTGTTGCGGACAGAGACCGCCGCCTTGGCGCTGACAGCAGCGATCAGCGCCTTGCAAGGCTGGGAATAAGGTTTATTCCTCGTCCGAGCTGGAGTAAGAAGCAGGGTCCAAACCGGGTTCCGGATCAGGATGCTTGCCAGCGTGCAGAACGACACATACAAAACGGCGCTCGTTATTCGAGGCCCAGGCATGAACATCTTCACAAACACCCAAAATAGCCTGGGCGTCTTTTTCCAATGCTGGGTCACCACTGTGCAGATTGTCCAGCCACAGGGCCAGGCCTGCTTTCTGGTCCAGCACGGTGTCGCACAGGCAATCGTAGAGTGAATCCAGATTGCCACCAAAAAACTCAGGATAATCAACAGCCTTGGCGACTGCTCGCAGCACAGCAGAACGATTGCGCGCACGATCACAACTTACTTCCAGGGCGGTAAGCCCCTGGTCCTGCGCCTGCTCCTGAAAATCAGCAGCCGTCAGGCCCGTTGCGTCGAGCACGCCGCCTTGTTGCAAAGCTTCTTGCAAAGTCAGGGATTGGCTCATCAGGACGCTTCCTTAAAAAACGCTAACACTTCTTCACGACGACTCATGGTATCGGTCTTTCCTAACTCGATCAGCTCTTGGGTGTAGCCGGACTCGAATAACAAGTATGAAATTAATGCGCCGCCTGTGGTCGGACCGGACTTTGAAGATACACCAAGTACTCGAAATAGGGTACGTGCAGCAGTTGGCATCTGATGAATATGCCGTGTGGCAATTTCATCCAGCGAACGGCTGGGAGTGATGGCAAACGTGCTGACAGGACGCAGCGATTGGCTTTGTAATACATTTGCAGGCATATAGGCAAGCAATGTATTGATGCGCTCCATACGCTCAATATCCGTTGACACACTATCCAGGAATATGTTGGATAAAGCATAGCCACTGATCTGCGCCAAAGAGGGGTATGGCGGATCCTTGGATTCTTGCTCGTGGTAGGTATTGTCCTCATAGCCTGTCCCCACGATCAGCACCTTGTGCGCCCCTAAATGAATGGCCGGACTGATGGGTGCCAACTGGCGCATCGTCCCGTCTCCACACCATTGGGTTTGCTTGCCCACTTGCAGGGACTGAGCCGGAAACATGAAGGGAATGGCGCTGGAAGCCATCAGGTGATCCACCCCTATCACACCGGGGATGGCACGACGCAAATTGCGGGACCAGGGCCGAATACGCTCGTCGGACTGATAAAAGGTCAGGTGTTCCCCGGTGGTATAAGCGGCCGCCGTAATCGCCAGGGCCCCCAAATGTTGCTGGGCCAGATTGCGTTGCAAACGATCAAAATCCAGACTCTCTTCCAGCAGGTCACGCAACGGTGAATTGTCCAGCATGGAGTGCGGCACATGGTCGCGCAAGCGAGGGGACAGCCAGCCCAGGGCCAAAGTGGCTACCCAGTGCACACTGGTGGCCAGCAACTGCAAGGGATCAGCATGAAAAATATCGTTGGTATGCAACGACGCCCACAGCTGTTGTATATGGTCGACAGCCTCATGTGGTTTATCGGCACGGCAGGCCAACCCAGCCGCATTAATTGAACCGGCCGAAGAGCCACAAATAATATCGAAGGGATTTCTGAACTGGGGATTGCGATCAGGGTCCAACAACTCCAGCAAACCGGCCAGCACTCCGGCCTGATACGCGCCGCGCGCACCGCCCCCATTCAAGATCAAAGCCACAGGAGCGGGAGAGCGCTGAATCATGATGGGTATTAGCCTTCAGTAGCGACGTTGGCATCCACGACTGTCACCGCCGTCATATTGACGATACGTCGCACCGAGGATGTGGACGTCATGATGTGTACCGGTGCCCGCGCACCCAACAAGAAGGGGCCAATGGCAACGTTACCGCCCGCCGCCGTCTTGAGCAGGTTGTAGGCAATATTACCGGCCTCCACGTTCGGGCACACCAGCAAATTGGCCTCGCCGCTCAGGGCTGACGTTGGCAGGATTTGATGACGTGCTTTTTCATCCAGCGCGCAGTCACCGTGCATTTCGCCATCCACTTCCAGACTGGGGTCCAACTGGCGTACACGCTCCAGCGCACCGCGCATGGTCACCGCCGCCGGGGAGTCATTGGTCCCAAAGTTGGAACTGGATAGCAAAGCCACCTTGGGCTCGATATTGAACTGGCGCATCTTGCGCGCCGCCGCCAAAGTAATTTCCGCCACCTGATCCGAATTGGGATCGTGGTTAATATGCGTATCCGTCAGCGCCACCGTACGCTCACTAAGCAGCAAAATATTCATGGCAGCATAGGTCTGAACGCCAGGGGCCTTGCCAATGACCTGATCCACCAGTTCCAAGTGGTTCTCGTAACGCCCCACCGTGCCGCAGATCATGCCGTCAGCATCGCCCAGGTGCAGCATCATGGCACCGATCAAGGTCGGACGACGGCGCATTTCCACTCGCGCCATCTCTTTACTGATCCCGCGACGCGACATGATTTCCCAGTAACTGGTCCAGTAGCGATGAAAGCGATCATCCTGTTCAGGGTTGGTCACTTCCACATCAATACCCAAACGCAGGCGCAAACCATAGCGCTCGATACGCTGCTGCAAGACTGCCGGTCGGCCCACCAGAATCGGAGTCGCCAGCCCTTCGTCCACAATAATCTGCACAGCGCGCAGCACACGTTCGTCTTCACCTTCGCTGAACACCACGCGCGATTTGGCACCGTCCTGCACCAAGCCACGGGCCAGCGAGTAAATCGGCTTCATGAAAGAGCCGGATTTATAGACGAACTGGCGCAACTGATAAATGTAGCTCTTCAGGTCCGCAATCGGACGAGTCGCCACGCCCTCTTCCATGGCCGCCTTAGCCACAGCGGGTGCAATACGCACAATCAGACGGGAGTCAAAGGGACGAGGAATAAAGAAGGAGGGGCCGAAAGAGACTTCTTCCAGACCATAGGCCGCTGCCACGCCTTCGTCCTGCTCTTCACGAGCCAGTTGGCAAATCGCCTGCACAGCGGCTTTCTCCATGCCACGCGTGATGGTCGTCGCTCCTACATCCAGGGCACCACGGAAGATGTACGGAAAGCACAGCACATTATTGACCTGGTTCGGGTAGTCCGAACGGCCGGTTGCCATAACCACATCGTCACGCACCGCGTGGGCGTCTTCAGGCAGGATCTCGGGATTGGGATTGGCCAAGGCCAGGATCAAAGGTCGGGCTGCCATTTTCTTCAGCATTTGCGGCTTGAGCACGCCACCCGCAGACAGGCCCAGAAATACATCGGCCCCATCAATCACCTCATTCAAGCTGCGGGCGTCGGTTTGCTTGGCAAAACGGGCCAGCTCAGGCACCGGATTACCGGGGCGTCCTTCGTACAGCACGCCATCAATATCCGTAACCCAGATATTTTCCAGCGGCAGGCCCATGTCAATCATCAGATCCAGACAGGCCAGGGCCGCAGCACCTGCGCCCGAGGTCACTACTTTGACCTGCTTGAGGTCTTTTTCCACCACGCTCAGGCCGTTCAGAAAGGCCGCGGTCACGCAAATAGCCGTGCCATGCTGATCATCGTGAAAAACGGGAATGCTCATGCGCTGACGCAGCTTGCGCTCTACCTCGAAGCACTCGGGCGCTTTGATATCTTCCAGATTGATGCCGCCAAAGGTTGGCTCCAGACCCGCAATAATATCGACCAACTTGTCGGGGTCGGTTTCATTGATTTCAATATCAAAGACGTCCAGACCGGCAAAGCTCTTGAACAGCACGGCCTTGCCTTCCATCACCGGCTTGGCGGCCAGAGGGCCAATATTGCCCAGACCCAGCACGGCGGTACCGTTGGAGATCACTCCAACCAGATTGCCACGGCCGGTATAACGGAACACATTTTGCGGATCATTGACGATTTCCTCGCACGCCGCCGCAACCCCAGGCGAATACGCCAGTGCCAGATCCCGCTGGTTTGATAGTTGCTTGGTCGGCGTGACCGATAACTTTCCGGGCCTACCCTGCTCGTGATATTCCAGGGCTGCTTTCCGAAAATTGGCGTCCATGCTGTGTCCCTACCAAAAAAATAAGCAAAGACCATTCTAGCCCTTGAGTTACAGCAGGGGTCAAGCACAGGTCAGGGTGGGCTTACAGCGTCTGGCCTGGATAGGAAAATCGGTCGACTGGATCAAACAAAGCCTTGATACGGCTGTCGACATCCTGCGCCTGCCAGGACTGCTCCTGATTAGGCCAGGACCAGCCTTCCGGGTCTGAGCCAGTCAGCACAGTCTCGTCCAGCACCAGCCACTCCACCCAGGCTAAATCCCCACCATGACCCAGCATCAAGTGGGCCAAGTTGATGTCCTCGCCTTCTGCCGGCTCCAGCGCATCCAGACGGTATCGACCCGGCCACAACGCTTGCCGCAAGGCTTGCGTCTCGGACTCGCCCATCAGTTGAAACAAGGCGGGAATCAGCTGCTGCATACGCAGGCTATCAAGCGGATTACGGTTGTCCTGCCCAAAGGGGCCCAAGGCAGCTTGGGTGTTGTCGGCCAAAATTACCGAGCAATGCAGCACGCCCGACAAATTGGTACGGCCGGTGGGCCAGTCGTGTTGACGCCGGTCGGCCAACCACGCGGCGACGGTCATCCCGGCAGGGGCGTTAGCCAAGCCTTGAAAACCTTTGGCTTCCATTTCCCCCAGCAAGCAGCCGGGTTGAACAAACCAGCGATTGGAGTTTGGTTCCAGGCGATCACAGCGGGCCATCTGACGCCCAGGGGCTAGAACAATCAGCGGGCCGTCAGTTTCACTGGCCTGCGGCACCCCTTCCAGGCACACCGTCACGCCGTACTCGCCGGCCAGCGTCAGTACCATATGGACGTCCGCACTGGAAGCCGGCTCCAAGCGAGCCTGTTCGTGATCCGGTTCGGCACTGAGTTCCGTCCACTCGCCCTGAACACGGGCTTTCAAACGTGAACAAAATGTCTGCCAAACCGTCTGGGGAGGACGACGCCCCATCAAAAATGCACGCCGCGACGAAGAAACCATAGACTTTTCCTGCAACAAACCTAAACTTAAGGCCAACTGGCCCGCCGGTTTGCGCCCCCATCGAGCACACGCGCATGCCACAGCCACCTGACGCCCTTTTGAGCAAGGTCCTACAATACACTTTTTACCCGAGATTTGCCGTATGTCCCGCCTCGCCAGTCGTACCGAACACGTTCTTCCTTTTCATGCTGTTGAACTCTTCAAACAGGCCAATGCCCTCAAGGCCACTGGCCGCGACATTATCAGCCTGGGCATAGGCGAACCGGACTTCACCGCCCCGCAAGCCGTGGTCGACGCCCTGCATCTGGCCAGCAATCAAGGATTGGGCCAATACACCGCCCCGGCAGGTCTGACAGCCTTGCGTGAGCGCATTGCCCTGTACTACGAGCAGCAGTTCCAGGCCCGCGTCGACCCATCACGTATTGTGGTGACAGCGGGTGCCTCGGGTGCCTTGTCATTGGCAACCCTGGCCTTGATCAACCCCGGCGACGAAGTGCTGATGCCCGACCCGTCCTATCCGGCCAATCAGAACTTCATCATGGCCGCAGGTGGTACCGCCCGCCTGATTCCGGCGACGGCAGAGGAACGTTTTCAGCTCAGTGCCCAGCACATTCGCGAGCACTGGGGTCCAAAAACTCGTGGTGTCCTGATTGCCTCGCCCAACAACCCCACTGGCGCGACGATTTCCCGTCCCGCCCTGCAAGAGCTGATCAAAGAAGTGCGTGCCCGTGATGGTTTCATCATCATGGACGAGATTTATCTGGGCCTGTTTTATGAAGAAGCACCGCTTAGTGCCTTGACCTTGGATCAGGACATTATTGTTATCAATAGCTTTTCCAAGTACTTCCACATGACAGGCTGGCGCTTGGGCTGGTTGATTCTGCCTACGTGGATGACCGAAGTCTGCGAGCGCATGGCCGCCAGTCTGGCAATCTGCGCCCCGTCTTTAGCTCAACATGCCGCCCTGGCCTGCTTTGAGCCTGAAACCATGGCAATTTACGAAGAGCGTCGCCTGGCCTTCAAACAGCGTCGGGATTACCTGCTACCCGAACTGGAACGTCTGGGCCTGCGCGTGCCTGTCCGCCCAGATGGCGCCTTCTATATCTACACGGATATTCGTGAGTACAGCCACGACAGCGATGCCTTCTCGCAGCAGCTTTTGCACGAAGCGGGCGTTGCCGCTGTACCGGGTCGGGACTTCGGCACCTTCCACGCCCCCCACACCTTGCGACTATCCTATGCGACCGGTATGGACCGCCTGCAAGAAGCGATCAGCCGTCTGGGGCAATTTCTGGGCCGCTAAGTACAGCCCTTTGTCAGTTCTTAGGCCTACGCAGCCCGACGCCTGATCTGCGCCTCGGGCTGCCCAGCCCTGCTTCTGCTCAGCCGGGAACTGAACTTATCGTGCCCGGACTGGAATCCCTGAAGCCAAGGCAATCCGTCTGCGCTCGGCCAAGACCTTGGCTCCATAGCCGCCATCGCTGGGACCAGTGGCTCCCACATAACAGGCCAAACCACCCTCAATCGAGCCACGGCGACGGATACAGTCCGACAAAATCTGCCCGCCCACACGAATATTGGCTTCGGGGCTAAGCACCGCCAGCGTGCCTTCCATATAGATATCGAATTTCTCTTTATGGACTTTGGTCATCACCTGCATCAAGCCTTGCGCACCCACATGGCTTTCCGCATAGGGGTTGTAGCGTGACTCAATGGCAATCACTGCCAGGATCAGCTGCGGGTCCAGATTCTTTTCCCGGCCCACAATAAAAGCGGTGTGGATCAAGGCTCCAGCCACCGAATAGGCAATCTTGTACTTGCGAGCCAGATAGCTGCGCAAGGCCTGCTGCTGGGCCGCTGTGACGCCCGCGATGGGCTGCCCGGTCACCGAAGCACGCAGGTTCTTCATAAAGCCTTGATACGTAGAAACCGCTTGTTGCTGTTCCGTCTGGTTCAAGTCCTCACCGTCTTCTGACAGGGCTGGCTGGGTTTTATCCGCAGGCCAGACCGCCTGGCTGTATGCATCGTATTTCACCGCCTCGGGGCGCAAGGTTTGCACGAGACCGGTATAAAGCTGGTTAAACTGAGCGCGCATCGATGGCACAACCACACAGGCTGCAATCGTCACCAGTACGGCAATGCCCAGGTACATGGCACACACGTGCACAAACTCACCGATGCGATACGTCAGGGTGCGGGCCGAGCGACTAAGCACATAGTCCATATCTTGGAAGCCCATGGGATCATCCTTAGTATTGCTAACTGCCCGATGTTAACCTTAGAACCCGGTCAAGGTCTTTGCATGGTTCCCGCAAGACATAAAAAGATCTTGGGCAGGTTCTTTACCACCTAACTATCTGTAAGCGGAGCCCCGTTCTTCTGTGAAATACCGTGACTTAAGAGACTTTATTGCCCAGCTTGAAGCCAAGGGTGATCTGAAACGGATTACGCAGCCGGTTTCCACCTCGCTGGAAATGACTGAAATCAGTGACCGGGTGTTGCGTGCCGGTGGACCGGCGCTTTTGTTTGAAAATGCCCAGCATCAAGGCTCCAAAGCCGCCATGCCCGTCCTGGCCAACCTGTTTGGAACTCCGCAACGGGTTGCCTGGGGCATGGGTGCGCAGGATGTGTCGGCATTACGCGACACCGGCGAACTGCTGGCCAATCTGAAAGAGCCACAAGCGCCCACTGGAATGCGTGATGCCTTGTCCAAGGTGTCCATGCTCAAATCCGCCTTGTGGGATATGAGCCCCAAGAATGTACGCTCCCCTGCATGTCAGGAAGTGGTGCTGGAAGGCAAGGATGTGGATCTGAACCAGATCCCCCTGCAGTTGTGCTGGCCCGGTGACGTGGCTCCCTTGCTGACCTGGGGTCTGGTCATTACCAAAGGCCCGCATGCCAAGCGTCAAAACCTGGGCATCTACCGCCAGCAGTTGATTGGCCGTAACAAGCTCATCATGCGCTGGTTGTCCCACCGTGGCGGTGCCCTGGATTTTCGTGATCATGCACTGACAAACCCCGGCACGCCCTTCCCGATTGCCGTCGCCCTGGGTACCGACCCGGCAACGATTCTGGGTGCGGTCACTCCTGTTCCTGACAGCCTGTCCGAATATCAATTTGCCGGATTGTTGCGCGGGTCGCGCACCGAAGTGGCCAAGGCCTTGGGCAGCGATCTGTCTGTGCCCGCTTGGGCAGAGATTGTGCTGGAAGGCCATATCCTGCCCAGCGATCACCCGGATGCGCTGCCCCCCCAGGTGCCTGAAGGCATGAAGCCGCCTGCCGACAGCAGCTACGAGATGGCACTGGAAGGCCCCTACGGCGACCACACCGGCTATTACAACGAGCAGGACTGGTTCCCGGTCTTTACCGTTGAGCGCATCACCATGCGCCGCAAGCCGATTTATCACAGCACCTACACCGGCAAACCGCCGGATGAGCCTGCCGTGCTGGGCGTGGCCCTGAACGAAGTGTTTGTGCCCTTGCTGCGCAAGCAGCTGCCCGAGATTATCGATTTTTACCTGCCACCTGAAGGCTGCAGCTATCGACTGGCTGTGGTGTCGATTCGCAAACAATATGCAGGCCACGCCAAACGCGTGATGTTTGGTGTCTGGAGTATTTTGCGCCAGTTCATGTATACCAAGTTCATCGTGGTGGTGGACGAGGACGTAAACACGCGCGACTGGAAAGAAGTGATCTGGGCCATGACCACCCGTATGGACCCGGTGCGCGATACCGTTCTGGTGGAAAACACACCGATCGACTATCTGGACTTCGCCTCGCCCGTGTCTGGTCTGGGCGGCAAGATGGGTATGGATGCCACCAATAAGTGGCCCGGAGAAACTCAGCGCGAATGGGGCACACCGATCAAGATGGATGAGTCCACCAAGAAAAAAGTGGACGATATGTGGGGTTCGCTGGGGCTGTAAGCCCCCAGAATCACAAGATATCTATCTGAATGTAGGCAGATAGCGCCTGTCATTTCCATGGCAAAGCTTGCTGACAAGCTAGCCCTGTTCTGCCATCTACATGCAGCGTTAAAAGGGCCCGTGCACAACACGGGCCCTACTATTTCCATCCTCAGCATCAAGCAGACACCTGCTAAACACGCCTTAAAGTGGCTCCACCAGTTCAATCAGGTATTCGTCCGGATCGAATACAAACGCAATAGTGCGTTTGCCATGATTCATCTGTTTAGGGGGCGTCTTGATCTTGACACCACGCTCTTCAAGATAGCGCACTGCCTGATGAACGTCCTTGACCATCAAAGCCAAATGACCAAAAGCACCGCCCTTTTCATAAGCTTCGCTCTGGTCCCAGTTCCAGGTCAGCTCCAGACTGGATTGAGTCGCTTCATTAAAGCTAAGAAACACATTGGTGAATCGACCGGACTCATACTCTGTGTGACGCACAAGCGTCATGCCCAGCGTATCCCGATAAAACGCCAGGGATCGCTCCAGATCCAGAACGCGCAGCATGACGTGATCAAAGCCAAATTGAATTTCAGTGGTACTCATGAGCAAGACCGATGTTTAAAAATGGCAATGTAGCAAAACTGCCCCACTTCAATCATGACCGCTCATCAAGGAGCCATGAGAAATACTCAAGGTGACTCAGGCCGGAGTCATCAGCGTGGAGGACATGGTCTGGATAAACAAAGGCACACAGGGATTGGCATTACTTTCCTGCCACATGATGTTGATAAAGGACTGCGGATGTTGGCCAGACAAGTCCAGATCTATCGCCACCAGATCTCGGTGTACATACTTGCGCAGGGATTGGGACAGGATGGCAATACCAATATTAGCGGCGACCATACTCATAATCCCCGTAATGGTGCTGGCTTCCTGCACCGAATTGGGATGAAAGCCCGCATGGCGGCACAGCGAATAAAAATAGCGCCGCCATACCTGCCAGTGCGTCTTGCTGCCCACCACAAAGCGTTCATTGGCCAGCTCCACCAAGGGAATCGACTTTTCCTTTGCCAGTGGATGATCACTTTGCAAAAGCACAATCGGGTCGTCCCGACACACCGGCTTCCACTGCACCCCTAGCTCCTCGGGGTCGTCAGAAAAGGCAAAGCCGAAACCCAGGTCCAGGCTGCCTTGCTGCAAGCCCTGAATCTGCTGCTGGGTGGGCATATATAACAAATCAGTAGTGATGTTCGAGTATTGCTGCTTAAAGTGCTCCAGCGTTCGGGGCAGAACGTCCTGCACAGCATAGTCGTTGTAGGCAATGATCAAGTGGCCAATGTCGCCAAACTTGGCCTTTTGAGCCAACTCAATCCCGCGCTCCAGATGTACAAAGACCTGCTCTATTTCTTGTAATAGTAAAAAGCCTGCCGCTGTCAGCTTGACCTGGCGCGTGCTGCGTTCAAACAGGTCTACCTGCAAATCTTCTTCCAGCTTTTTGATGATACGCGTCAGCCCCGGTTGCGTGATGTGCAGCAGCTCGGCCGCCTTCTTGAAATGCAATTGTTCAGCCACCGTTTTAAAGGCACGCAGGTGATGCAAATCAAGACGTCCAGGGATCATGACTCAGCTCATTTTTTCGATTGATAACATTTCGATCAATAATAGTGCGCGAATAGTGAATGGACAAGCAATTTACAGAGGTTTAGCTTATCAATCACGCGCTGGCCAGCCTGTTAATGCCGGTAGCAAGACTTGATGCAGATCCAGAGCAAAAGGAGACATTCAGCCCATTCCAGTTGATTCACTATTCAACTTTTGAATCACTAAAAACAAGACTAATACCCACTTATAAATAATAAAAACAGAGCGCCCCACAGGCTTTGATTTCAGAAAAAAACAGATAGTCCCAATACTTGAGGAGACATAAGTATGCACAGGGAAACCACGATGGCCGAATCGGAGCATACCGATACAGGCCATATTAAAAAAGTAATGATGGGTTCAGCGGCTGGCACAATCGTTGAATGGTTTGATTTTGCTTTATTCGGCTATATGGCCGTCTATATTGCACAGAACTTCTTTCCGACCGAAGACAAGATGGCGGGCTTGCTGGCCACCTTTGCCGTGTTCCTGGTGTCGTTTATTGTGCGGCCCTTGGGGGGCATTTACTTTGGCCGGCTGGGGGATCGCATTGGCCGCAAGAAAATTCTGGCCCTGACGGTCTTGCTGATGTCCGGCTCAACGGCTGCCATTGGTCTGATTCCCACTTATCACAGCATTGGTATCTGGGCACCGATTCTGCTGATTATCATCCGCTGTATCCAGGGGCTGTCGGCCGGTGGCGAGTATACCGGTGCCACCATCTATACCGTTGAACACAGCCCCATGAACAAGCGCAATTCCTACGCTTGGGCCATGTCCGGCGCGACCTACTTTGCCTTTGCGCTGGCCGCCGGGATCAGTGCCGGTTTGGCTGCGCTGATCGGTGCTGAAGCCATGGGCGACTGGGGCTGGCGCACCATCTTCCTGCTGGCAGTTCCCATGGGCATTGTGGCTTTCTTTATCCGTGACCATTTGGCTGAATCTCCCGAGTTCCAGCAAATGCGCGCCGAAAAGAAAGGCCAGATCAGCTATAGCGCCTCGCAGGTATTCAGGGCAGAAGGCTCCAATATTGTGAAGCTGGGCGGGTTCATCGTGCTGTACGCCCTGTCCTTCTATATCTTCTCCACCTACATGAATACCTTTCTGCGTACCGTCATTGGCTTGTCGTCGGTCCAGTCCCTGACAGCCAATATGGTTGCCTTGTTGTTCGTCACTGCCCTAACCCCGATTGCCGGCATTATTTCCGACAAGGTGGGTCGCCGTAGAATGATGCAGTTTGCTGCTGTCTGGCATGCTCTGTTTACCATTCCTGCCTACATCATCGTCAGCAAAGGGGCCTCTCTGGAAGCCGCCATTTTCGGGATGCTGATTATCGGTATTGGCCAGGTCGCAGCCAGTGTGGTGGCGGTAACGCTGCTGTCCGAGATGTTCCCTACCGACATGCGCTATACCGCATCGAGCATGTGCTACAACATCACCTTCGCAATTTTTGGTGGTACTGCCCCTTATCTGGCTATCTGGCTGACCACACAAACCGGCAGTTATCTGGCCCCCGCTTTCTACGTGACCGTAGTCGCTGTGCTGTGCTTTTTCTGGGTAACGATACTGATGCCAGAAACCGCCAACAAGCCCTTGCGCCGTTATCACACCGACCCGGCCTCTGAAGCTAAAACAGCGGTTAGTTTAGGGAAAGCCAATATCAGTTAGCCCCTAAAAACCCGACTGATTGCTGGTATCGAACAGCCCTGTTTTACAGGGCTGTTTTTTTATGTCGGAAAAGCATTGATTTAGCGTAAAAGCTATTAACAAAAACGAAAGTCTGCTTATACAAAAATCGTATTCCCATCCCTGCTTCTATAGAATAGCCTTCTATAAAACACCGCAAAAGTAGACTCACTCCCTGCCTCCTGCAGACTGAAGAACGAGCTTGCACTGCCCAAGGGAACCCCGCACATGACCACCCTCAGCCTGACCAACGTAACCGTACGCAGCGATGACAGCTCGCGTTCAGAGGGATGGCTGACGGTGGAGTTCAGCAATGGTCACACGATTAACGCCTACTGCCCTGAAGGCAATGACAACTGGACCCAAGGCACCCAACGCCTATGTGCAAACGACCAGGAGCCCGGTCTACAAAACGTCCTAGTCGATAAGCTCTTGCTGCAGGCTGCCAACGATGGCGGCTACATCGTCTTGCAAGCAGATCTGCCCAGAGCAGCCATCCCCATGACCTACGCCCGCCCCGCGAATGAACATGTCTATATGGAACTGCCCCATCAGCAACAAAGCGTACTCAGCGCAGACTTCCTGCTTATTGCCGCCATCATTGCCGCTGCGCTGTGCGGCCTGAAATGGCTATTTGAAAAGTACCTGCTGCCTAAACTGTAAAAACGCGGGGCATAAAAAAACGCCCTGTAAAAACAGGACGTTTGACTCAAACAAAAAGGCCGGCAACTACAGAGCAAGAACCGTACCGGCTCCTAAGAACCGTTGCTGCAACTGCAAAGCCTGCGACAGCAGAACATCATCCTGATGCGGCTTGCCAATCAACTGCAAACCCATAGGCATTTTCTGGTGATAGCCCAAGGGCAAAGACACGACAGGCAGTCCGGCCAACTGCCAGGCTCGGCTCATGAAGGGCGCCCCCGTGCCTACCGTTTTATATGGGGCAACACCAGAAGCGGCAGGCGCCAGAATGAAGTCCACCTGCTGGCTATCAAACCACTGCAACAAGCTGCGCTTGAGCTCATCAGCGCGTTCCAAGGCGGCAATGTACTCCTTGTAGGGCAAAGCCAAGCCACTGCTGAGCAAACCCTGCATATGCGTGCTTAAGGTTTCATGCTGCTGCTGTTCATAAACCAGATTACGGGCTACTTCATAAGCCATGATCTGGGCATGCAAGGTCGTTAACTCAGCCATTTCATCCGAGAACGGGAAAGCAATACATTGATGCCCCTGCTCCAACAGCGCTTGCTGGCAGGCGGATAGCGTCTCCAGCATGGGGGCCTGCATCTCGCCCAGAGCCTCCCCCGAAAAGCTGGCAAATACATAAGACTGCGGCGTACCCGGTGCCGCCAGACTCAAGGATTTATGCAGCAGAATATTCCGTACCAACAAGGTATCGAGCACATCGTTGCTGATGATGCCCAGCGAATCCAATGACTGAGCCAAAGGCTGGATATTGCGCAAGGAGAACTCGTTTTTACTGCCGACATAGCCGATACAGCCACAGTACGAGGCAGGCCGTATCACTGAGGCAGCGGTTTGAGTACCAAAGGCAATGGGCACCATATAATCCGCCACCGCTGCGGCTGAACCACTGGACGAACCACCCGGCGTGCGTTCCGGATCATGCGGGTTGCTTGTTTTACCCGCTTGGAAATAGGCAAATTCGGTAGTAACGGTTTTGCCCATCAAAATACCGCCGGCTGCTTTCATGGCGGTCACACAAGAGGCATCCATATCCGGGATACGATCCTGATGAATGGCAGAGCCCATGGTGGTGGGGATGTCAGCCGTATCAATGACATCCTTGACTGCAAAGGGCAGCCCCATCAAGGGTGAGGCTTTGTAGAACTCGCTACGGCTCTCATATTCGGCCAGATAGTCTTCCTGATCGATCAGGTATTGCCAGGCCCCTACTTTCTCATCTCGTACTGCAATACGTCCGTAAAAAGAGGCCACTATCTCTGGCAGTGTGGCTTCTCCCGTATGCAGAGCGTGCAGCAATTGATGCAGGGGTAACTTAAACCACTGTCGTTTCATGCTGCCACTCCTTAAGATTGCGCAACAACTGGGCATTCACAGTGGCCACGCCGCCCCCGATACGGCCCTTTTCCCCGGCACCATCAATCATGCCCAGCAAAACCAAAGGCCCTGTATCGCTGGCCATCACCGCTACAGCATCAGTAATGCCTGCACGGCCCGCCAGAAAGGGCAAATGGGTTTTCAAAAACTGGCTTTGACGATTCAGGTAATCCGCAGGTAAAACAGCCTGCAGATTTTGGGCACTGAATGCAGCTAGGTCCAGGCACTGTCCACCCAGCCCGACAAAATCCACCACCGCGCTGTCGCCCAAGGTACCTAGGGCTTGAGCCTGCTCTTTACCGGCTTCTTTACTACCCACGATGGCCGGCGCATCCACAACCAGCCAAGTCTTGGCGCCCGCCAACTGCAAGCCAAAACGCAAGCCGTTGCCCCCTACTTTGACAATGGCATCCGTCCCTGCTGCCTGTTCCTGCGTCGCCAGAATAAGGGCGCTGGCTGCCATCCAATAATTCAGTGCCCACGCCATCGCACCGTAAAGAAAGCTCGTGCTTTGTTCATCATTAATACCCCAAGAGACAATAATGTCGGCCAGCAGGCGAGAAGCATGCATCGTGCGAGCATGACCATCATCACCGTTAAGCAGCGACGCCTGCACAATGGGTGCCAGATCGACAGGGGCGCCAAAATGAGCGACCAGCCTTGCGCCCAGATCCTGATGCAGCCAGCGCAGATGCGGCATCATTTCCTGCGCAAAAATACCCAGGCGTGTACACCACTGCATCCCTTCATTTAGCACGGAGTACTTCTTGTTTGCGGGCCGATTGGCATCGCTCACTTCAATGAGGAACATGGAGGGCGTCGCTACCCCGGCCAAGGGAACAAGCACACCGTAATCCTGGGCGGGAGCCAGTTGCACTCCGCCTTCATCCAGCAAGGTTTGAGCCTCTGCCTTGTTGCTTGCCCAGCCTTCATACAGGATGCCTACCAGTACTGAATTGCGGATGGCGGGCGGCAACTCCGCCGGGCTACGAAAAGGCGGCCCGGCATGCAAAACCAAACGGGCCTGTGAAGGCAGAATCTCTTGCAAGGGTCTGACGCCAGTCCAGAACGGCAGAACTGCTGGCGCGTGCTTATCTACATGCTGAGCCATACCACCTCCTTACGCCACGCGCACCCAGGTTTCACTATTCGCCAAGCTGGCCGACTGCGCCCGCGTGCCGTTGAAATCCCGCTCTATCGTGCTGCCCGCCAAAGGCGTGCCATTAATCAGCACCTTGGCTTCCTGCGCAGGGTGGAATACGCACATCATTTCGTGCTTCTGGGTTTGAGTCTGGCTTTGTGGCAGGTCCACACAAATCGCGGGCTGCGTCATTTGATGCCATTGCAACGCTATGTTCACACCCGCGCTGGCCGAGCTGACCGACTCTGTGACTAACTCAGGAAAGCGATTGACCGTCTGAAACACGCCGTCGCCCAGTACCTTCAACTTGTCCAGGGCAAGCGCTTTACGGAACAGGCCAAAATGACGCACAAAGTCCCGCACCAGATATTCGGCTAAAGGCAGATTGTCGGTAATTAGCCAGCGTGTGTCGCTCTCGTCGCCTTCCTCGTATGGTTTGTCCAGCACCAGAATGGCCTGACCACTGCCGTACTCCGAACTGGCGATACGGAAATACAAGGACAAGGAAGACCAGTCCTGATCCGGATCGGTTTTCAAATAAATAAAGGGGTTATCACCCGTCCAGTCCAAGGTGCCTGTTTTAATACCGTTCATGCTCAGTCTCCGTACTTATGTTTTAGTCATGGGCGTAATCTGGCTGTGTTTAAGCCTGCTCTTTCGCCACCGCATATTCTTCGCGTAACTGCGTGAAATCCGTGCTGGGCTGCCAACCCAGGATGTCCTTGGCGGCACTGCTGCTGAAAATGGAAGCGCGCGGATTGTTCTGATACCAGCGTGGATTCTTAATCGGCGGGACAGCCCCAATAATCTGCGGATACCAGTCGGTAGTAGCCGCAGGATGAGAGCTGTCATCGGCGCTGATAAAGAACACCCCGTAGCGCAGCCCTTGCAGATTGACGGCGGCTTCAAAAGCACGCGCCAGATCAGCCGCCCAGATGTAATAGAACAGCCAGTTACGATCCGGGCTATCCACAAACTGAATGTACTCAGCAATGGTTTCCGGCAAGACCACAGCCAGCGGACGCAGGCAGATCACTTCCATATCTGTGGCATCGCTAAAGCTCTTTGCCATCTGCTCCATCATGATCTTGCTGACGCTGTAGGCCTGATAAGGCTTGTTCTCGTGAGCCTCATCAACAGGCAGATACTGGGGCGTCCAGTCGGCACGCATCTCCGACAAGCCGCAGGCAGAAATGCTGGAGCAAAGCACCACTTTCTTGACGCCGTTTTCACGACAGGCCTGCAGCACATGCCAGGTGCCACGCACATTGACATTGATGTATTGCTCTTCCGGCGCTTTCCAATCGAAATCGATAGCGGCCAGATGAATCACGGCGTCCGCATCTTTGGTGGCTGCGCGTACAGCCTCCAGATTCATCACGTCGGTTTGAATAAATGACACCTGATGCTGGCTAGGCTTCAAATCGGCCACCACCACGTTCATGGTTTGCATCAACTGCTGAACCACGTAAGACCCTACACGGCCCGAGCCGCCTGTAACCACCACTTTTTTCATGGTGTGTTCTCCTGTTTATTGTTATAGATCTAAAACTAATTCGGCCGACACGGCTCGGGAAACGCAGATCATCATGGTTTCATTCAGCTGCCGCTCCTGGGGGGACAAGACAAAGTCCCGGTGTTCAGGCTGGCCGGAAATCACAACCGTCTCGCAGGTGCCGCAAGTACCGTTCTGACATGAACACTTGACCCGTATCCCCTCGCGTTTCAGGGCTGCCAGGATGCTTTCATCACTGGCGACCACGACGCTTTTACCGGACTTTTGCAAGGTCACCGTAAAGCTCTTGCCTTGCAACAAGCCTGGATCGGCTTGCACCGAAAAGCGCTCCAGCACCAGTTGCCAAGCGATGTCAGCCTGTTCCTGTTGATAGCTTTCCAAGGCATTAAGCAAGGCTTGCGGGCCGCAGGAATACACAGTGGTGTGCTCGTCCAGCGCCTTTAAGGCCGCTTCCAGGTCAAACAAACCATCCTGATTGGAGGCATGCGTTGTAATGCGTGCCCCATCCACTTGCTGCAGTTCCTGAAGAAAGATAAAGTCCGCCGCATTTCTGGCCAGATACAGCAAATGCCAGTCCAGACCGGCTGCGGCAGCCGCCTGGACCATAGGCACAATGGGCGTAATCCCAATGCCGCCGGCAATAAAAAAGCACTTTTTATCGGCAGCAAAAGGAAAGTGATTTTTGGGAGGGCTGACCGCCAAGGCATCACCTTCCTGCAACACGTCGTGAATGTAAGCAGAACCACCCCGACCGGAATCCTCTCTCAAAACAGCGATCTGCCACTCGCGGCTATTGGCCTGCTGACCGCACAGCGAATAATGACGATAGAGCGGCTCGCCCTTGGAAACCGCCAGCTCCAGCTCAATATGGGCGCCGGGCTCCCAGACAGGGAATTCGGCCCCGTTTTGCAGACCGAGCGTCAAACCCACCACCCGTTCCGAAAGTCGGGTCTTTTTCAGCACGCGTGTTTGCAATGTTTGCTGCATGATGCCGCTCCCGCCCTCTTAAGCAATCGCGCGGATAGGCAGGACCCGGCTCTGCTCATCTGCCCGGCTATCTTCTGCGCGGTACAAATCAATCAGCCAGTTCTGCAAACGCTTGATGACCAGCTCTTCATTGGTCAAACGGCCGCGGGAGGCAAAATTCGACTGCATGCCCTGATGCGAACGACGCCATGCGAACAGATCCTCGATCATGACGGGATACAGATCATCGTGTTCCTGATCGAACTTCTCTTTGTGATCCTCACGCTCCAGCGTGGATTGCGGATACATCCAGGACACGCCGTAGGTGGACTGCTTGGCGCTCTTAGGCAGCCACATGAAGTACTTCACCTTGTCGGGCATGCCTACCAGCAGCAAGTTTGGTGCCACGGTCACGTAAGACAGCTGGGTGCGCTCCTGATCGCTCAAGGAATCCATTGCTGGCTGCAGGACCGAGCCAGTATGGGTCGGTGCCGCGTCAATATGCGTGGAAATCAGGTTGTAGGACACAATGCCGTTGGAGACGTCGTTAAAGACGGCGCTTTCATCCACGCGCTCCGGATTGGTTTCATACATACCGCCCCAGGAGGAGGCATGCAGGAAACTGCAGTGGTAGCACTCGTCGTTAAAGATTTTCCAGTTCCAGTCAAAACTTTCCATCTTCAAGGGCTCGGAAGACTTCAGTTCGGACATGCGGTAGTTCTCTAGCTGCTTGCCCAGATTACCCAGACGGGTATGCAGGGCGGGTGCCAGCGCGTCGTAATTAATGAAAATGAAGCCTTCCCAGACTTCTGAACGAATCTTGGGCAGACAGACACTCTTGGGATCGAAGCTGGCACCGCTATCGGTCAGGCCCGGGGCCGACACCAGCTCGCCTTCCATGTTGTAGACCCAGGCGTGCAAAGGGCAACTGATACGACGCACATTGCCTGCACCTTCCAGCAAGAGCATATTGCGGTGGCGACACACGTTCGAGAGCACATTAATGCCACCTTCACGCGTGCGAATGGCCAATAAGGCGTCATTACCCACATCAAAGGTGAAGAAGTCACCCGCATTAGGAATGTCGGTGGCACGGCCAACACAGAACCACTGCTTCTTCCAAACCGCATTCAGCTCAAACTCAAAAAAGTCTTCCGAGTTAAAACACTCGGGCGGCAAGGCATAGACTTCATCCGTTTCTTGCTGAAAGTAGCTTCGATCGAACTCTTCAATAGCAATCGGTGAGCGTAGGGCTTTATTCATCTCGATATCTCCTCTGGTCTGCTTGAGCACCATGAATGGCTTGTTATTAGGTCAGGCCAATCATGCGACAGGGAGCGAGGCTTGAAAATTGAGCAAATTTGACGGAACGATGAGTTTTTTTTGAGGCTGGAGCGGATTCCGTCAAAAACTGCTCGATTCTGGACACAAAAAAGCCTGCGAAATCGCAGGCTTTCTACGTACAAGGATAATCAGATAGCGCTTAGCGAATGGCGATAGAAGCCACCCAATCAATAAACTCCTGCTCCTGGCTGCTTATATTGGCTTCTTTGGGATAGGCCAGAAAATACGCGTACTCATCCAGGTACACATCAAAGAGCTGAACGATTTCCTGCTTCTCCAGCATAGGCTTTAACAGAGCCGGGCAGCCCAGCATCACGCCTTGCCCATTAAGCACCGCGTTCATGCGCACATTGGTGTCGTCAATGTGAAAGCCCTTCTTGGCCGTCAACTCCTGCCCAGCCGCCTTGCGTAACCATTGCTCCCAGCACAGCTGGTTTTCCTCATGAATCAACACATGCTGGTTCAGGTCAGCAGCAGACTCAATCTTGCCGTGCATCTTTAAGTAGGACGGCGCACACACCGGCGTCAGATTTCCCGGAATGATGCGCAAGGTTTGCAACTGCGGCCAATCACCCTGCTTGCCCCACACAATCGCAAAGTTGATGTTGTCGCGGAAAAAATCAGGTGCTTGCAAACGATGCAGCAAATTGATTTCAATATCCGGGTGCTTCAGCCAGAAGTCTCCCAACTGCCCGGTAAACCACATGCTGGACACAAAGGGCCGTAAAGACAGATTAATGCGGCTCTTGCCATGCGGCATACGCAACTCGCTCAAAGCCTGGTTGATTTCGTAAAACGGCCGCTGCAAGCGATCGAACAAAAACTGCCCCTTGTCCGTCAGCTCCAAAGAACGGTTTTTACGCAAGAACAGCTTGCAGCCCAAGTATTCTTCCAGCACTTTGACCTGGTGACTGACCGCCGAAGGAGAGACCAGCAGGTCTTCTGCCGCCTTGGTGAAGTTCAACCTTTGCGCGGACACCGTAAAGGTTCTTAAGGCATTCAGTAATGGCACCTGCATGACGGGCTATCTCTCCTGATTATGTATTTCCAAGACTGGAATTATTTATTATCTGGAGCATAAGCCCAGCAGGCTGCAAAAACCAGCCTGTCACTCTGGCTGACACACAAAGAAAAACCGGCCTGGGCCGGTTCTCTAAAAACACTGAATGATCAAACTTCCGTATCCGTCTTACGACGTACCGGAACCAACACTCTGCGTGCTTTTTCCCGCGAAGCCTTGGAGGAGTCATATAGCTTCCATGCCCCCAGAGCCAAGGCCCCGAGCCGCATCCAGCGACCACCAAAACTGCTGATGACCGCCGAGGCCCCCGACAGCAAAAACGGATAACGGCGTGACAAGGACAAAGCGCTGGTCACCATACCGCCCATGCTCAGGCCGGAGGGTTTGACACTGTTCCACAAATTACCGGGACTTAAATCGTCGCCTAGCGAATGAATCTGAGACGACATGCTCTGCCGCTCCAAGGAAGCTCGGACTCGCAGCAGTTCGATACGCACGGCCCGTTCCTGGGCGGACATGCTCTCTTGCTTGGTGCTCATTTCACGTCTCCCTCAGAATCCCTCAAGCGCTCAATAAACGCAACATCGCGGCGCAACTCGGACAAGGTAGCCGAAAAAGGAATCGGTCCTGTTGTCAGGCGGCGGCGTACGGCCAGGAACAAACCCACTCCCAAACCCGCATACAGGACGACCAATGCGCCCAGGGCCCAATAGCGGTAATCGGTAGGCCAAAAGTACAAAGCCAGCAACAAGCTGAAAACCAGCACCGCCAAAGTCGAGAACAGCAGCGCGCCGAACACCATACTCAGTATGGTTATCAGGCTGGCCTTCTGCTGACCGGCTTCCAGAGCGAACAGCTCCAGCCGCGTACTGACAGCTCCTATCAAGGTAGAACCAAGCTGACTGATAGTTTGCCTAAGCGCCATGATTTATCCCTGCTCTGCGGCATCTTGTCATTGCCAGCAATGACAAGAGCCTGATGTCTAAGAGGCTGCCGACCTGGACCGTAAAATCCAGATCGGCAGGGCTGCTTTTTTTGCTGCTGCGGCCCCGGACAGGGCCAGCAGCGCAGAGCACAGACAGATTAACGACGGCTGATCAGCATGCCGAACATCAAGCCCACAACGCCGGCCACGCCAATGGCTTGCCAGGGTTTATCGTGAACATAGTTGTCGGTTGCTTTTGCTGCACGCACGCTGTGTTCAACCACAGCTTCTTGGGCATCGTGCAAAGAATCCCGGGTCAGCCGCAATGAGCGCATCGCTTTTTCACGCAGCTCACCGGCTTTATCGCCCGTGGCTTCGGCTGCTTCACGCATCAGTTGCTCGGCCTCATCCAGGCTTGCCTTAACCTCTTCGATGAATTTGTCTCCGCTGTTTTCCACACTTTTCTTGGTAGCCATATACAACTCCTTGCAGTTGAAAGGGACACGCGACAAATACGTATCGCCAAGTGAATAGCGCAATAGAAGCGCCGCATAAAATTCTTTAACCTGCTGCTTTCACGATCAGGATAAAGATGCTCGGTGGACCTGGGACAAGTGGGTCACAGGTTTACTTCAGTTGCGTCACGTCCACCGTAGACGGTGCACCATTCTGAATACTTTCTTGTTTCATAACCATTTGTACTTCCGGGCAATACCAGTCGGTTACCTGGGAGTTAATCCCCGGAATAGGCAGGCTAATGCCACTAAAGCTGGCCTGAGTAGGCTCAATCTCGCGCTGGTAGCGGATAGGCCAACATTGGTAATTGCCCAGTGCCGTCTGCACGGTTTGCTGGGCTCCTACTGTCTTGGCACCCGTATGAATACGTAAAACATTGGACTGGACCCGCTTGTCCAAATTGATCTGAAAATCCTGCCGGGGGAAAGTCTGACCTTCCTGCAATCCACCATGTTCATAAGAGAACAGGCCCAGCAAACGCAAATCGAATGAGCCTTGAACGGGTTCCAGACCACCACGACCATCATCGCGCTGGAAACGTGTACGGCCATCGCGCACGGTCATGACGTAATCAATATTGGGTTTACTGGCAGGCAAGCCTGCCAGAGCCACACTGGCCTTACCCTGAACCCGAGCCTGACACTGATCGCCACCCTGCTTTTTCACGTCGGAAAAAGCCAGATCCGCCCCCAGGGCCAAAAACCCCGAACCAGTCAGTTGTACCTGTCCGCCATCACGCATAAAAGGGACATCGCACAAACCGGCCTGAGCCGAACTCAGTCCCAACATGACCAACAGCGGTGCAACCATCCAAGCATTCAGTTTCATGTACATCCTGATTCAGTGAAACTCACGTTTGACTCATTATTATGCCTATCCACTTAGGGACACTGGCAAGGGATTGTAAAAAAACACGACAAGTTCTGGTCTGAACCCTCCTTGCCTTAATCTTTTTGACGAGTCCCGAAAATACGATCACCTGCATCACCCAAGCCCGGCACGATATACCCATGCTCGTCCAGACGCTGATCAATGGAAGCGGTATAGATATGCACGTCAGGGTGGTGTTTTTCAAGAGTAGCGATGCCCTCCGGTGCCGCTACCAGCACCAGGGCGCGAATATTTTTGCAACCCGCTTTTTTCAGCAGATCGATGGTCGCAACCATGGAACCACCCGTTGCCAGCATAGGATCAATAATCAAGGCAAGACGCTGATCCAGTTCACCCACCAGACGCTCCAGATAGGTCTGGGCCTCAAGCGTTTCTTCGTTACGGGCGATGCCGATCACGCTGACTTTAGCGCCGGGGATCAGGCTCAACACACCGTCCAGCATGCCAATACCTGCTCGCAGAATGGGAACCACCGTCACCTTCTTGCCAGCCAACTTTTCCACTTCCACATCACCACACCAGCCCGAAATGGTGGTGGGTTCCAGCGGCAAATCCTTGCAAGCCTCGTAAGTCAGCAAGGAGGCGATTTCCTGGGACATTTCGCGGAAATTCTTGGTGCTCAGATCCGCCTTGCGCATCAAGCCCAGTTTATGGCGGATCAAAGGGTGGCGTATTTCGTGTATGGGCATGATTGCTTCATCAAATTAGGGACAAACTAAAACAGGGCCGCCTCAAAGCGGCCCGCACTATCGTGATCGTTAACGCACTGCCAACCACTTCACCACCGCATCAAAAAAGGGCCGTGCAGAGGCAGAACGTTCGTCATTGACCATCATGACGACAATATACCGCTTTCCACTGGCTCCCAGCACGTAACCGGCCAAGGCTCGGCTATCGCGCAAGGTGCCGGTTTTCAGGTGGGCACGCCCCTGAACCTCGTCATCGCGCAAGCGCGAACGCACTGTGCCATCCACGCCGGAGATCGCAAACGAGGAAATGTACTCAGGCATCCAGTTGGAACGCCAAGCGACTTTCAGCATGTCAGCCATGCCGCCCGCCGTCACCCGTGCATTGCGGGACAAGCCCGAACCGTTGTCCACCGTCCAACCAGCCGTATTGATACCTTGGCGACCCAGAACATTCATCACCGACCGCTCGCCACTGGCAACCGTGGCACCCGGGCCATTCATTTCCGCACCGACCGTCAGCAGGATGGTCCGTGCCATGACGTTATTGCTTTGCTTATTAATAAGGCGGATCAGGTCCGACAAGGATTGCGAGTCATGCCAGGTAATAGCCTGGGCACGGGCAGGCACTCGGCCTGCCTTGATATCACGCGCCAAGGTGCCCCCTAGGTCGCGCCATAGGCCACGGAACAGTTTGTCGAAAAACTCCGTTTGAGAGTGCACCAAACGATAAACGCTGAACTCACCGCAAGAGGCGGCCGCCTTGCCGCTGACACGGATCACCATGCCACCAGCCTCAGGCTGAATCTGAGTTCCCACCACAGGGGAACCCGGGCACGTCGCGGTGGACCACTCTACTTCGCCCTGCACACGCACGCCAGGCAAAGGAGGATCGACGATGGCAATCCATTTACGCGCTTGGGTGTCGGGCTGAAACACCAGACGGGAAGCGCCCAGGCCTACCATCATGGCATCGGGGCTGGCGTTGTAGGGACGGTCACCCGCATTATCAAAATCGCCTGGATTGATGGTGACGTTACCAAAGATGGAACGATCCACAACAACTTCGGTCAGATTCTTCACCCCACGCAAGCGGAGTTCACGCAACATGTCCCACAACTGTGGCACCGTCAGAAACGGATCGCCTCCAGCCTTGATATACAAAGGGCCCTTCAAGGTGCCCTGCTCGTCCACCTGCAGGCCATCCTGGGCCATCAAGGTGGTGCGCCAGGTATATTCCGGTCCCAGAGCGGACAGGCCTGCCCAGGTACTGACCAGCTTCATGACCGATGCGGGGTTGCGGGGCTCCTGGGGGTTGATGCCCACCAGACGCGGGCCATCCGCCTCGTCCACCACAATGGACAGGGCCGACTGCGGCAGACGGCTGGCATTCCAGACCGAGGCCAGCTCGGGTGGCAAGGCCTGGGCCAGGGCTAGTGATGCGCCTTGCACCATGAGCAAGGTGGCCAGGGCCACATGCTTGCAACGACTCAAAACAGGCTTTGCCTTTAAAACGCCCATGCCCACGTCTCCAACAGATCAATTCAGGAAAGACCCAAGCATACCGAAAGAAAAACACCGAGGATATGACCGTTTCAGCAATCTGGCGGCAAAGCGGTAAAATAGTCGGTTACCCCATCAGGCCCGGCCTTCTGGCCAGCGGCCCTTTACGACACACCATGAGCATCGACCCCTCTTTAACTATCGCCCAATTCGATTACGAGCTTCCCTCTGATCTGATCGCTCAAAGCCCTCCAGCCCAGCGCCAGGGCAGCCGTCTGCTGCATCTGGACGGCGCCAGCCAATTACATGATCGGCAATTTACCGACCTGCCCAGCTTGCTGCGCCGGGGTGATCTGCTGATCTTCAACGACACACGAGTCATCAAGGCGCGCCTGCAAGGCCAGAAAAGCAGCGGCGGCAGAGTAGAAGTACTGATTGAACGCGTCACCGGCCCCGACACCGCTCTGGCCCATATCCGCGCCAGCAAATCCCCAAAACCCGGCACCTTGCTGGAATTAGCCGAAGGCCGGGTGCTGGCCGATTGCACGGGACGCGAGGACGCCCTGTTTGCGCTGCGCTTTCACGAACCTGTGCTGGACATGCTGGAGCAGTACGGCGCGACGCCTCTGCCCCCCTACATCACCCACGCAGCCGATGAAGAAGACGAATCGCGTTATCAAACCGTTTACGCCCGTCATCCCGGTGCAGTCGCAGCCCCAACCGCTGGCCTGCACTTTACCGACGAGATGCTGGCCTCCCTGCGCGAGCTAGGCGTTGACCAGGCTTTTGTAACCCTGCACGTCGGTGCCGGTACTTTCCAGCCTGTACGTGTGGACACGATCAGCGAACACGTCATGCACGCCGAGCGCTACCATGTGCCCGCCGCCACCCTGGCCAAGATCGAGGCCACCCGTACTGCGGGCGGTCGTGTCATTGCCGTGGGCACCACCAGCGTGCGGTCACTGGAATCTGCCGCCAGCAAGGAGCCTGGCATGAACCAGCGCTGCGCCGATGGCAGCATTGAAGGCGACACGCGCCTATTCATTACCCCCGGCTACCAGTACCAGTCTGTCGATGCCTTGATTACCAATTTCCATCTGCCCCAGTCCACCTTGCTGATGCTGGTATCGGCCCTGGCGGGGATCGAACCTATACAACGTGCCTACCAGCACGCCGTCCAATCCCGGTATCGCTTCTTTAGTTATGGCGATGCTATGTTCATTGAGCCTCTTACCCCATGAGTGGACTGAAGTTTGACCTTTTAAGCACCGATGGCGCCGCTCGCCGTGGCCAGATCACCCTGAACCACGGTGTGGTGCAAACCCCCATCTTCATGCCGGTAGGCACCTATGGCAGCGTCAAAGCCATGATGCCGCACGAGTTGAAAGACATTGGTTCACAGATCATTCTGGGCAATACCTTCCACCTTTGGCTGCGCCCTGGCACAGAAGTCATGGACAAGTACAAGGGGCTGCACAATTTCATGCAGTGGGACAAGCCCATCCTGACGGACTCAGGTGGTTTTCAGGTATTTAGCCTGAAAGGCATGCGCAAGATTACCGAGGAAGGGGTGAAATTTGCCTCCCCTATCACCGGCGAGCGCCTGTTCCTGACGCCTGAAGTATCCATGCAAATCCAGTACTCCTTGAACTCCGACATTTCCATGGTGTTCGACGAATGCACGCCTTATCTGATTGATGACCGCCCTGCCACGCATATCGAAGCGGCCAAATCCATGCGCATGTCCTTACGCTGGGCCCGCCGCTCGCGCGACGAATTCAAGAAACTGGCCAACCCCAATGCCCTGTTTGGTATTGTGCAAGGCGGCATGTACGAAGACCTGCGCGACGAATCCCTGGCTGGCCTGACCGAGATCGGTTTTGAAGGCTATGCTATTGGCGGCCTGTCCGTTGGCGAGCCTAAAGAAGACATGATGCGCATTCTGGCGCACACCACACCCAAACTGCCTACCAACGCCCCGCGTTATTTAATGGGCGTAGGCACCCCCGAGGATCTGGTCGAAGGGGTTAGCCAGGGTGTGGATATGTTTGACTGCGTCATGCCGACCCGCAATGCGCGCAATGGCTGGCTGTTTACCCGCTTTGGCGACATCAAGATTCGTAATGCCCGCTACCGCGACGACACCCGCCCACTAGATACTGGCTGCCAATGTCATACCTGCCAGCATTTTTCGCGTGGCTATTTGCACCATTTACAGCGTTCCAATGAAATTACCGGCTCGCGTTTGAATACCCTGCACAACCTGCATTTTTATCTGCAGATCATGCAAGAGATGCGTGATGCCATCGAGCAAAAGCGGTTTTCAGCCTGGCGTGAACAGTTCCATCAGGACCGGGCGCGCGGAATTGAATAACACGCGGGTTGTGATCCCGCAATAAAGTGCCGCTACAATACACCGTTAGTTTTTGACAACCCACACAAAAAAACCCTCAGGAGCCCCATATGTCCGCTGTTGACATTCTGACTCTCATCCCCGCCCAGATTGGTGGTGGTGATAATGCCTTGATGGGCATGCTGCCCATCATCTTGATGTTCGTTGTGCTGTACTTCCTGATGATTCGCCCTCAAATGAAGCGTCAGAAAGAACACCGTAACCTAGTGTCCAATCTGGGCAAAGGCGACGAAATCATCACTTCCGGCGGTCTGCTGGGCAAAGTCAGCAAAGTTCACGACAACTACCTGACCGTTGAAGTCGCCAACCTGACCGACAAGCCGGTCGAAGTTCTGGTCCAACGCGTGGCCGTTACGACTGTGCTGCCTAAAGGCACCATCAAGTCGCTGTAATGCCTCCGACCCCGGACTTTGGTCCGGGGTTGCCATTTCTGCACCCGTCGTAGATACCCCATGAATCGTTATCCCCTCTGGAAATATCTCATCGTATTGGTCGCGCTGGCGATCGGCCTGATCTATACGCTGCCCAATCTGTTTGGTGAGTCTCCTGCTGTCCAGGTCTCCAGCGCCAAATCCACGGTCCGGCTTGAAACCAACCTGATCAGTCATGTTGAAGAGCTGCTCAAGAACAACAATATTCCTACGACGGGTTCGTATTTCGAGCAAAACGGACCCAGCGCCACTGCGCGTTTTCGTTTTGACTCCACCGATGTTCAGCTCAAGGCCAAAGACCTGATCGAGCGCGACCTGAACAAGGGCGCGAGCTTGCCAGACTACACCGTCGCCTTGAACCTGATGCCCGCGTCGCCCGCCTGGCTGACTGCCCTGGGCGCGCACCCCATGCACCTGGGTCTGGATTTGCGCGGTGGCGTGCACTTCCTGCTGCAAGTCGATATGCAGGGCGCCTTGACGGCCCGCTACGACTCCATGGTGGCTGATGCCCGCAGCGTGCTGCGCGAAGCAAAAATACCGGTTGGCAACATTGAACGTGATGGTCAGGCCCTGCGTCTGAGCTTTGCTTCGGAAGATGAGCGTGATCGCGCCCAGACCGAAATGCGCCGTTCCATGCCCGACCTGGCTTTCACTCCGTCCGGTAATAATGGTCTGAACGCCCGCCTGACCGACACCGCTGTCATCCAGGTACAGAGCAATGCGCTCAAGCAAAACATCACCACCTTACATAACCGGATCAACGAACTGGGCGTTGCCGAACCGCTGATTCAACAGCAAGGCTCCGACCGTATCGTGGTGCAGTTGCCGGGTGTGCAGGATGTGGCCAAGGCCAAAGAAATTCTGGGCCGTACCGCCACGCTGGAACTGCGCATGGTGGAAGACTCCCCCGCCGCTGTTGCCGCCCTGAACTCGGGCACCGTGCCCTTTGGCCTGGAACGCTACACCGAACGTGGTGGCGCGCCCTTGCTGCTGCGTCGCCAAGTCATCCTGACAGGTGAAAACCTGCAAGATGCCCAACCCGGCCGTGACTCGCAAACCCAACAGCCCACCGTCAACCTGACGCTGGACAATAAAGGTTCGCGTATTTTCCGCGATATCACCCGCAACAACATCAACAAGCGCATGGCGATTGTGCTATTTGAAAATGGCGTAGGTGAAGTGGTGACCGCTCCGGTTATCCGCAGCGAAATCCCCAATGGTCAGGTACAGATCAGCGGCAGCATGAACGCTCAGGAAGCTGCCGATATTTCCCTGTTGCTGCGTGCCGGTTCGCTGGCCGCCCCCATGAGCATCATCGAAGAGCGCACCATTGGCCCGAGCCTGGGTGCCGACAATATTCGCCAGGGCTTTAACGCCACGCTGTATGGCTTTATTGCGATTGCGATCTTCATCATGCTGTACTACCACTTGATTGGTCTGTTCTCCACCATTGGCCTGACTTTCAACGTGCTCTTGCTGCTGGCTGTGCTGTCCATGCTGCAAGCGACCCTGACCTTGCCCGGTATCGCCGCTATTGCTTTGACGCTGGGTATGGCCATTGACGCCAACGTGCTGATCAACGAGCGTATCCGAGAAGAATTACGCAATGGCGCCTCACCGCAACAAGCCATTAATCTGGGTTTTGATCGTGCCTGGGCCACTATTTTCGACTCCAACCTGACCAGTCTGATCGTGGGTGTCGCTTTGTTGGCCTTTGGTTCTGGTCCTATCCGCGGCTTTGCAGTGGTGCATGTGATCGGCATTCTGACCTCCATGTTCTCCTCGGTGGTTGGGGTTCGTGCCCTGGTCAATCTCTGGTATGGCAACCGTCGTCGCCTGCAAGGGATTTCTATCGGCCAGGTCTGGAAGCCACAGGACAAGAAGTAAAGCGCCGGGGCCGGTGCAAACCGGCCAGGCCCAACTACAGGCATAGAGCATCATGGAATTTTTTCGTATTCACCGCACCATCCCGTTCATGCGCCATGCGCTGGTGCTGAACCTGATCAGTTTTCTGACATTTATTGCAGCAGTCGTTTTTATTATTTTGCGCGGCTTTCACCTGTCCATCGAATTTACCGGTGGCACAGTCATGGAAGTGCACTATCAGCAAACCGTGCAGGTCGAAGAAGTGCGCCGCTCAGTTCAAGCTCTGGGCTATACCGACTTCCAAGTGCAGAACTTCGGTACGTCTCAGGACATCATGATTCGTTTGCCTGTGCTGGACGGGCAGGATTCGACTCAGCAGAGCGCACAGGTTATCAATGCTTTGCAACAGCAACACTCGGACGTAGAGCTGCGCCGTGTGGAGTTTGTGGGGCCGCAGGTCGGGCAGGAGCTACTGCACAACGGTTTGATGGCGCTGGCCTTCGTTGTCGTGGGCATTGTGCTTTATCTGGGCTTCCGCTTTGAATGGAAGCTGGCGCTAGCGTGTGCTATTGCCAACTTGCACGACGTGGTCATCATCCTGGGCTTTTTCGCGTTCTTCCAGTGGGAGTTCTCGCTATCGGTTCTGGCCGGTGTGCTGGCCGTGCTGGGTTACTCCGTGAACGAGTCGGTCGTGGTGATGGACCGTATCCGAGAAAACTTCCGCAAGCAGCGCAAGATGTCGGTGTCGGACATTATTGACCTGTCCATTACCCAGAATATTTCGCGCACTATCATCACCCACGGGTCTACCCAGATGATGGTGTTGTCGATTTTCTTCTTTGGTGGCCCAACACTACATAACTTCTCGCTGGCACTGACCATTGGTATCTGGTTCGGTATTTACTCCTCCGTGTTCGTTGCCGCTGCCATTTCCATGTGGTTGGGCGTGAAGCGTGAGGATCTGGTCAAGCCAGTCAAGAAAGATGAAGGCGGCGAGGTAGTAGAAGGTTAAGTTGCTTCTTAGCTGTTGCTAAAGAAAAGCCCGACATCACAATAATGTCGGGCTTTTTGCTTTTGAGAGTACAGGCATACCATCAATAGAGTGGCAGCAATAACCCTCTTTTTGTTTTATTAAAGGCCTGAGCAGGTCGGCGGGCGAGTCAGGTTGGCCGCCGCGGGCGGGATGCTGAGGCGGGATGCAAGGGGTGTGCTGCTTGAGGAGCACGCTTACGGTTTGTCCGGGGGATAAATCGCGCTCCGAGTTCACGACCCGCCAAGCCTAGGCAGATCCATTCAATCAAGGTGAGCTGAAAGACTGTAAAACAACGACTCAAACACCAAAACGACGACAAACACGGCAGGCACAAAAGCACGACAGGCCATTTAATCAATGCGGCACAGTCTCATCCGGCCTTAAAGTCAGCACGCGCACACCGCTATCTGTCACAGCTACCGTGTGCTCGAATTGAGCGGACAACAAACCATCGCACGTTCGTACGGTCCAGCCATCTTGTCCGGTTTGTACCGCATGGCCCCCCTGATTCAGCATGGGTTCAATCGTGAACACCATCCCTTCCATCAAACGTAATCCTGTACGCGGCATGCCCCAATGCAACACCTCCGGCGCCTCATGCATTTCGCGCCCAATACCGTGCCCGCAATAGTCCCGCACCACGGAATAGCCATGCTGACGCGCATATTGAGAGATGGCGAATCCCACATCCCCTAAGGTCGCACCAGGCCGTACCGCCTGTATGCCTTTCCACATAGCCTGATAGCAGGCATCGACCAACTTCCGGGCAGCGGGAGCCACCTGCCCCACCATATAGGTCTTACTGGAGTCCGCAATAAAACCGTTCTTCTCTAAGGTGATGTCGAAATTCACGATATCGCCCTCTTTCAGCACATCGGTGATGGACGGCATGCCGTGACACACCACTTGATTAGGCGAGGAATTCAAAACATAAGCATAGCCATACTGCCCCTTACTGGCCGGGCGGGATTGCAAGTCATTCACGATGAAGTACTCAACCAGATCGTTGACCTGCATGGTGTTCATACCAATCAAATCCAGCTGATCCAGGCGCGTAAACACCTGAGCCAGCAAGCGACCCGCTTCCGCCATCAAGGCAAGTTCGTCGGCCGTCTTAATCATGCGGGCTCCCTCTGTTCCAGCGGTACCGCCGGTTCGCCCAGCCCCGCTGCACGCATTTCCCGGGCAACAATATCGTTAAAACTCAAGGTCGGGTTCAGCTCACACAACAGCCCCATGCGTATCCAAAAAGCCGCCTGTGCATTGATGGAGCGACACGACACCGTGCTGGCCTTGCGTAGCTGATCGTGCAGTTCATCATCAATATTCACAATACCCATTCCACTTCCTTTATATGATCCATATACGAATCATATATTTTCTGAAAATGTGATGCAAGCAGGATAAATCGGTTTCCACACTCTGCTCAGTACTGTTTCAACTACCTTCCCGTCAAAAAAGCGGCCCGCCAGCAACAAGTCCAACAACATAAGAGCGCGCCTTGTGGCTCACTGGAGGCCGGGCGCTATAATGCTCGATTCATCATTTTCAATAGCCCGCGGGATATACACCCGTCACGGCTCCTTCTATGACAGACACCACACTCACTACTCCCGCCAGCGCGGATTCCGCCGCCAAGCCTGCCCGCAAGCTCTTCATCCGCACCTTTGGTTGCCAAATGAACGAGTACGACTCCGAAAAAATGGCCGATATCCTGAATCAGGATCGCCCGATAGAGCTGACGACCAACCCCGAAGAAGCAGACATCATCCTGTTTAATACCTGTTCGGTGCGCGAAAAAGCGCAAGAAAAGGTGTTCTCGGATCTGGGCCGGGTTCAGCACTTGAAAGCGCTCAACCCCGATCTGGTGATTGGCGTGGGCGGCTGTGTGGCCAGTCAAGAAGGCGACACGATTATTCGTCGCGCTCCCTACGTGGATGTGGTTTTCGGACCGCAAACCCTGCACCGCCTGCCCGAGCTGATCGTCAAGCGCCGCAACAGCGGCCGCTCGCAAGTGGACATCAGCTTTCCAGAAATTGAAAAATTCGACGCCCTGCCCCCGGCACGTGTTGAAGGCTACTCGGCCTTTGTGTCGATCATGGAAGGTTGCAGTAAGTATTGCAGCTTCTGTGTGGTGCCCTACACCCGTGGCCCCGAAGTCTCCCGCCCCTTTGACGATGTGCTGATGGAAGTGGCTGACCTGGCCGACCAGGGCGTGCGCGAAGTGACACTGCTGGGCCAGAACGTGAACGCCTATCGTGGCCCTACCGAGGTCGCTGGCGAGATTGCCGACTTTGCCATGCTGCTGGAATACGTACACGAGATTCCCGGCATCGAGCGCATTCGCTACACCACCTCGCACCCCAAGGAAATGACCTCGCGCCTGATCGCTGCCCACGGCAATCTGCCCAAGCTGGTCCCTTTCCTGCACCTGCCTGTACAAGCTGGTAGCGACCGTATTCTGGCTGCAATGAAACGCGGCTACACTTCGCTGGAGTTCAAATCCATCGTGCGCCGCCTGCGCGAAGCCCGTCCGGACATTGTCTTGTCCTCGGACTTTATCGTTGGCTTCCCCGGCGAGACCGAAGAAGATTTCCAGAAAACACTGAAACTGATTCGCGATGTGAATTTCGACCAGTCTTTCTCCTTTGTATACTCCCGTCGCCCCGGCACCCCTGCCGCCGACCTGGAAGACAACTCCAGCAAAGAAGAAAAGCTGGACCGTTTGCACCGTCTGCAAGCGCAGGTCAACGGGCAGGCTCAGGCAATCAGCCAGGCCATGGTCGGCAGCGTGCAACGCATTCTGGTCGAAGGCACCTCCCGCAAGGACGACACGGAATTGAAAGGCCGCACAGAAAACAACCGCATCATCAACTTTCCGGGCGATCGCCGCCTGATCGGACAAATTGTGGATGTACACGTGACCCAAGTGCTGACTAATACCTTGCGCGGCGAAATCGTGACTCACGACCGGGTGACAGGAGCCTGATATGACTAGCCAACGCCGCCGCATGCCCACTGCTTTGCGTCTGGACGGGGACAATACCCATCTGGCCAATCTGTGCGGCCCCCTGGACGAGAACATCAAGCAGATTGCTATGGCGTACAACGTCACCCTGCGTCGGCGTGGCAGTCATGTTTCGATTGAAGGTGAACGCGCGGACGAAGCCGCCAAGGCCATTGACTGGTTTCATTCACGTGCCGTGCACCGGGCGCTGAATATCGACGATATTCAGCTGGGTTTGGTCGAACTGGGTGCCAGCCGTAGCCACGAACAGGCCAAGAAAGCGGAGCCCCTGCCTGAGCCTCCGCCCGTCGGCCAGGAAGAAATCAATTTACGCACGGCCAAGCGCGATCTGCGTCCTCGTACCCCAGGCCAGCGCGAGTATCTGCGCAACATCCTGGATAACGACATCAACTTCGGCATAGGCCCGGCCGGTACCGGCAAGACCTGGCTGGCAGTAGCCTGCGCAATTGATGCACTGGAGCGCGAATCCGTACACCGTCTGGTTCTGACTCGGCCTGCCGTAGAAGCCGGTGAGCGCCTGGGCTTTTTACCCGGCGATCTAGCCCAAAAGGTAGATCCGTATCTGCGCCCGCTGTACGACGCCCTGTACGATTTAATGGGCGTGGAAAAAGTGCAGCGCCTGTTTGAAAAACAGATTATTGAAATCGCCCCCTTAGCCTACATGCGCGGCCGCACCCTGAACCACGCCTTTGTGATTCTGGACGAAGCCCAGAACACCACACCAGAACAGATGAAAATGTTTCTGACCCGCATCGGTTTTGGCAGCAAGGCCGTCATTACAGGTGACCCTACCCAAGTGGACTTGCCCAAAGGCCAGCGCAGTGGCTTGAACCATGCGGTCAAGGTGCTGGAAAACGTCCAGGGTATTTCCTGCTCGCGCTTTAGCAGCCGTGACGTGGTGCGCCACCCCTTGGTCGCACGGATTGTGGACGCTTATGAGGCCGCTGGTGATGCCTGATTTATCGTTAAGTGTTCAATACGCCGTTGCCTGCCCTGAACTGAGCCGCTCGCGCATCCGTCGCTGGATGCAACGCAGCATTGATATGGCTGTCGAACGTATTCACCCAGAAGATCGCTTCACTGCTTTAGCGGCCACCTTGCGCATCGTAGATGCCGAGGAAGGCCAAAGCCTGAATTCGGGTTACCGAGAGCGTGATTACGCCACCAATGTGCTGACCTTTGAATATGGCCAGGACGAGGAAGGCGTGGTCCACGGCGATATCGTGCTGTGCCTGCCCGTTCTGGAGCGCGAAGCCCAGGAACAGGGCAAGCCATTTTTGCACCATGCCACACACCTGGTTGTGCACGGTTGTCTGCATTCTTTGGGTTACGACCACATTGATGAAGACGAGGCACAGGACATGGAAGCGCTGGAAACAGCCATCCTGGCCAGCCTGCGTATTCCCGATCCTTATCAGGAACGCTAGGCAATTCCGTAGATACGGATGACCACACAGCGATCACAAAACAAGGCGAATACTCTTTACGTTTCGCCCATTGTGAATGATGACAGGTCCATACCCTGTCATCATTTTTCGGTTATGCTTGATTCTCCCTTAACTCGTCCTTCGGACAATGTCAGACTCTGCCCCCGACCCTGAGCCCCGCCCTTCTAAAGCCGGCTCAAACAATCCCATCTCTCGCTTAAGTGCTTTTTTTAATCGGCGTCACGAACCCGAAGATCGAGAAGACCTTAAGTCTGTCCTAGTTGCGGCCCATGCCCGCAAAGTTATCGACGACGAATCTCTGTCCATGATCGCCGGCACACTGGATATGGCCAATAAAACGGTGGCCGATATCATGGTGCCCCGGTCCAAGATCGATATGCTGGACATCGCCAAGCCCTTGACCGAGATGCTGCCCATCATTATTGAAACCGGGCACAGCCGCTTTCCGATCTACGAGACGGAACGCGACAATATCATCGGTATTTTGCTGGCCAAAGACTTGCTGCTGTCGATTGCCAATCCCACGCTGGATTTGCGTCCGCTGATTCGTCCTGCGGTGTTCATCCCCGAGACCAAGCGCCTTAATGTCTTGCTGCACGAGTTCCGTGGCAGCCGCAATCACATTGCGGTCGTCATTGACGAGCACGGCGGCACCGCAGGCCTGGTCACCATGGAAGACGTGCTGGAACAAATTGTTGGCGACATCGAAGATGAATACGATGAAGACGCCGAACAAACCATTTTCCAGGCAGGCCCCGACAGCTGGCGCGTCATGGCCCTGACTGAAATCCCCGATTTCAACGACGCCTTCCACACTAACCTGCCTAACGACGACTTTGATACAGTCGGTGGTTGGCTGGCCTCCGAATTGGGACATATCCCTCGCCGGGGCGATGTGGCCCAGCTCGATGGCATCAGCATTACGGTAGTCCGTGCCGATGCCAAACGAGCCCTTTGGTTACACGTTCAGCGAGCCACCCCCGCCGAGCCCCATCTTGAACAAAACTGATTCCAAGCCTTTACCCCAGGCGCTTAGTGTCGCTTTATTGCTAGCCCTGGGGGGCCTGCATGCGCTGTCCTTCTCCATAGGCCCGCTACCCTCCTGGATTCTGCCCTTTTACCAGATCACTCTGCTGGCCATTGCCTGCTCGCAAATCTTCAGTTCGCGATCGGTACGACAAGCCTTTGGGCGCAGCTATCTGTTTGGCCTAGGCCACTTTGGCGTAGGAATTTATTGGCTGTACATCAGCATGCACCAATACGGCGGCATGCCATCCTGGATGGCCGCCCTGGGAGTCCTGCTGCTGGCCGCCGCGCTAGCCGTCTTTCCTGCCCTGGCATCCGCTGTCTGGCAAAAGTTACGTCCTGAACACGATAGTGATTCCTGGCTACCCCGATTGCTATTATCGGCAGGCTGGGCCAGCTGCTGGGCATTAAGCGAATGGCTGCGCGGTAACTTACTCACCGGCTTTCCCTGGCTCAATATTGGCTACTCGCACGCGGAAGGCATGTTTACAGGCTGGGCACCGGTTATCGGTGTTTATGGCCTGGCTTGGCTGTCAGCTTTCAGTGCCGCTGTCATCGCCCAATTTGCCGCTTCCAAAGACAAAAACCAAAGCCCTTCCAGCGCAATTGGCATTGGTATCGCTATGGTTTTTGGTTTAATCGGCATCAGCTTGCCGCACATTGCCTGGGTACAGCCGCATGGTGCACCTTTTATTGCCCGCCTGGTGCAAGGCAATATCGACCAAAGCGCCAAATTCGGCCCCAATATGGCCGAGGGCATAGAACGTTATTACGAACTGGCTAACCTACCTGCCAAATCTCCTGAAGACGCGCCCCGCCTGATTGTTCTGCCCGAAACCGTCATCCCTGTTTTGCAGAACCGTCTGGAAACCAGCTTCTGGTTACGCTGGACAGAGCTGGCCCAACGTCATCAGGCCAATCTGGTATTGGGTGTACCGATGGACCGTGGCACCGTCAACGGCAAGCTCAGCTATACGAACAGTGCCTTGCTGATCAGCCCGGATACGCAACCACAGGACATCTTGAACAGCACAGCCAGTTATTACGACAAACATCATCTGGTGCCTTTCGGTGAGTTCATTCCGACTGGCTTTCAATGGTTTGTGGACATGATGAGAATCCCTTTGGGGGACTTCCATCGGGGCGCTCTGCCCCAAGCCCCTTTCCAGATGGCTGAAGGACGTGTTGCCCCCAATATCTGCTACGAAGACGTGTTTGGTGAAGAAATTATCCAGGCCGTGCAAGGCAGTCCGGGACAAGAAGGCGCTACCTTGCTGCTTAACATCAGTAACCTGGGCTGGTTTGGTGATTCCTGGGCTTTGAGCCAGCATCTACAAATCTCGCGCATGCGTGCCCTGGAAACAGGTCGCCCTATGTTGCGAGCCACCAATACCGGCATGACAGCTGCTATTGATCCCCGTGGTCGTATCCGCGCCGTCTTGCCGCCATTGGCACCCGGTGTACTGGATGTAGAAGTACAAGGCACTACTGGCCTGACTCCCTACGTGAAATACGGCAATTGGCCCTTCCTGATCTGGGCCAGCCTGATCCTGGTAATTTTTGCCTGGCGCTCGCGACGCCAGCGCTAGACGCAAACGCTGAATCCAGACTTAGAATGCAGTGGGGTTTGTCTGGGCAGACCCTGCTGCTATCGAGCGCGATGCGCCGGGATGCAGACGCTCTGCAAACCCATCAGCCTGATCCCGGTTCCAGGTCTTGCACCAATCCACGAATTGATCAGCAGGAATAGGGGTTGAACACAAATAGCCCTGCATATAGTCGCAGCCAGCATGATTCAACAAATCAAGCTGCTCATGGCTGGTTACCCCCTCTGCTACGACCAGCAAACCCAACTTTTGCGCCATCACAATCATGGCCTGCGTCAGCACCAGATCCTCACTGCTCAAGGCCAGATTACGGATATAGCATTGGTCGATCTTGAGCACATTGATAGAGAAACGCTTCAAGTGCGACAGGGATGAATAGCCAGTACCGAAATCATCCAAAGCCACGCTCATGCCGTATTCACGCAAGGAACGTAACTGTTGCAGGGCTTGTCCCTGATCGTCCAACAGCAAACGTTCGGTAATTTCCACGACCAAAGCCTCGCCTGGAATGCCCTGATTTTGCAGATACTCTACCCAATCCCGTGCGCAGGAGCCGTTCAGTTTGAACTGGGCGGGTGACACGTTCAGGCTGACTCTGAAACTGGGGTCCAACTGGTCTCGCAACATAACTGCAGCTTGGGCAGCGGTCTCGAAGACCCATTCACCGATCAGAACAATCAGCCCGGAGTCTTCAGAAAAAGGAATGAATTCTGACGGCGGCACCAAGCCGAGTTGCGGGTGTTCCCAGCGAATCAGGGCCTCGGCGCGGGTTACTTTTCCTGTACGCAAATCCACAATAGGCTGGTAATAAAGCTGGAACTGCTGCTCGCTCAAGGCTTGCTGCAAATCCTGAGAGAAACGTAAACGCGCTTCTACTGCTTCACTCATAGCAGGCAGGAAACGACAGTATTGATTGCGGCCACACGCCTTGGCGGCGTACATGGCCATATCGGCATTTTTCAGTAGCTGCCCGGCATCATCACCATCTTCAGGAAACAGCGTAATACCCACGCTGGCAGAAACGGACACCGAATTCTTGCCTAACTGGAAAGGCTCTTCAATGGTGTCCAGCAGGCAGCGGCAAGTGCGCTCCACAATGGAGGTGTCACTGATATCCGACAGAATGACAGTGAACTCGTCGCCACCAATACGGGCGACAGTATCCGTTACCCGCACACAGCGTTGCAGACGCTGCGCCACTTCCTGCAAGAGCACATCGCCCTTTTCGTGGCCCAGGGAATCGTTCACATCCTTGAAAAAATCCAGATCCATAAAGATCAGGGCAAAGGGCAAGCCAGTACGACGGGACTGCTCGCGTGCCTGCTGCAAACGGTCCTGAAACATCTGCCGATTAGGCAAGCCCGTCAAGTGATCGTAGTGCGCCTGCTTCCACATCTGCGCTTCACGTTTTTTATGGCTGGTAATGTCAGTGAACAAGCCAATGTGGCGATACACCGTACCATCCGGATTCCAGGCCGTACTGATCGTCAAACGTTCCGCAAAGTCCTCGCCGTTTTTGCGGCGATTCCAGATATCTCCCTGCCAACGCCCGGTTTCGGAGATTTCACGCCACATCTTGCGATAAAAATCACGGTCCTGACGGCCCGAGTTCAGAATAGACAAGGTACGACCCCGGACCTCGTCCAGTTCATAGCCTGTAATACGGCTAAAGGCCGGGTTGGCATCCACCACATGGCCGAAACGGTCAGTCACCACAATGGCTTCGCAGGTGTTCTCGTACACCACCGCGGCCAGACGACCGGTGACTTCGTTACGCACCCGCGTGGTGATGTCCTGCACCACGGACACCATCGCCGTACGCCCCTCCAACCGAATTGGAATCGCACAAATTTCCACATCAATGGATTTGCCGTCGTAGCGAAGCGCCCGGGTTTCATAGCGCAAACTATTGCCGCCTGAACGCGAATCCGGCACCACTTGAGTCAAAGAGGGAAAGCGCGGCTCCAGAAATACCTGATCCACCGTGAATTCCTGGCGCAATTGTGCGCGGCTATATCCCAATGTTTCGGCCAGCTTCTTATTAACAAAATCGAAGCGGCCATCCCGGGATAAATAAACTCCCAATAAAGGGTTATGACTCAAGCTGCGACATATCGCATTGAGCTGCGATAAATTGCGCTGCTGAATAGAAAACTGTGCATCTCGCTGTTGAATCTGCAAGCCGCAGTAATTCAGAATTTGCGATAAATAGCGTGTTTCACTCGTGCCGGAACTGGTGCTTTTGGCCCGATAATTACCACCAAAAAAAGCACTGGCCTGAGCGACCAGCTGCCGCAAAGGATCGGCCGCCCAAGTACGGAACATGAAGTAAGACAGGCATAGGGCAATCAAATCCAGCCCCAACATGACAAACACCGTCCAACGGTGCTGCGAGCGGGTACTTTCTCGCGTGGCATCAAAAGCATCCAGCAATTGCTGGGTGTTATGCCGAAACAAAGAATCTTCCGCATTCAGACTGACGGCCGGCAAGAGCACTTGTTCCGAGCTGACCGGGAAGTCCAGGCGCATCAGACGCCGTTGCCATTCATTACTTAGTTGGGCCACCAGGCCCAGCAAGGGCTTGTCCAGCGGCGTAAGCAGAACACCGTCGACCATGCCACCATCTTTGAGCAACTGCACGACCCCTTGGAACTGCTGATCCAAATAACGCAAACGGGCGGGAGTAGAACTGGAGGGCGCGGACAGGGCCACGGAATAACTGATGTCAGAGAGCTGACGCAGCAAACCACTGCTAGCCTGCAGACGGGTTTCTGCCTGATTTTGCTTGTAAATGACAGTAACCGTTGCCGAGATCAGCAACAGCCAGGCCAAAAGTCCCCAGATTAGCAAAGCACCTAAACTGATTCGTCTGTGTGCATCCACTGGAACAGGCAGAGGTGATGATATGCACTGCTTTGCTGACATAGCGCCATTAAATAAAAAATGCAGGCTAAGGGAATGGCCTACAAAACGTAATTATTGCAGGTGAAATGTTACTCAACGAAGCATACCATCATTAGATTACAGGACAGTCCAAATTTCGCATGAACCCTGCATTTGTGCGCCTAAGGAGAGAATAAAGCAGTAAAAACAAGGACAAAAAAACGACGGCAGGACATGAAATAATTTCCTTCAATTAAGGTTTAAATGAAATTTTGTGACACAAAGAAGATACAAAACTCCGTATAAAACAAAAAGATACAAGCACTTGCGGCTATGTTCTGATCCAGACTTCATCCTTGTAACGAGCCATGGCACAGCTGTCGCCCTGCCACCCTCCAGGCCCTCAGCCAAACCTCCCAAGCATTTTTTTCACTTTATTTAGCTTTTTCCTCTCAAAAAGCTTGCGCAAAGTCTAAAACACCTTCATAATCTCAATTCTTCGTTGGTGGTCGACAAAAAGAACACCGAAATGGGGGTATAGCTCAGCTGGGAGAGCGCTTGCATGGCATGCAAGAGGTCAGCGGTTCGATCCCGCTTACCTCCACCAAAAAACGAAGATTAGTTGTAAGTCCTGTCCCCTTCGTCTAGAGGCCTAGGACACCACCCTTTCACGGTGGGTACAGGGGTTCGAATCCCCTAGGGGACGCCAAAGCTTTTGCTTGGCAACCGCTGCGGAGCGGTAGTTCAGTTGGTTAGAATACCGGCCTGTCACGCCGGGGGTCGCGGGTTCGAGTCCCGTCCGCTCCGCCAAAAGATTTTAAAAATCAGTTCCAGACTGGTTTTAGCAGTTTGAAGTGGCAAGCCTCGTCAAGCCTGACACTTATTTCACTGCTTTGGTGTTTTGACCTAGTCGAAATACAAAGCGATGAAAATTGGGGGTATAGCTCAGCTGGGAGAGCGCTTGCATGGCATGCAAGAGGTCAGCGGTTCGATCCCGCTTACCTCCACCAAAACGACGATGTAGTTGTAAGTCCTGTCCCCTTCGTCTAGAGGCCTAGGACACCACCCTTTCACGGTGGGTACAGGGGTTCGAATCCCCTAGGGGACGCCAAAGCTTTTGCTTGGCAACCGCTGCGGAGCGGTAGTTCAGTTGGTTAGAATACCGGCCTGTCACGCCGGGGGTCGCGGGTTCGAGTCCCGTCCGCTCCGCCAAAAGATTCAGAAAGCCTGATAGATTTCGATCTGTCAGGCTTTTTTCATGCCTGGCCGAAACGTCACCTTCATCACAATCATCAATAACGACCAAAGCCTAAGACTTCTGCAGCCAAGCCTATCCCGGCCTGAATAACGGTCAGCCCTTCGCCTAGCGCCCCTTTGCCCTGAGCTTCTTAGCTCTGAGCCACCCACCATCCCCCCTCTCACCTCTTAGTCTCTTAGTCTCTTAGTCTCTTAGTCTCTTAGTCTCTTAGTCTCTTAGTCTCTTAGTCTCTTAGTCTCTTAGTCTCTTAGTCTCCGGGCAGCGTAACTCCGTAGTTTTCTAAGACAAGGCACTCAATTCTCTTGTCGTATTTCAGCGTTGAAGTTAATGTATTGCGTTATCGTTACTTCAATATTCAACTTCTATGCCAGCCAGCACCCTCGGCCAGCGCGGCCCGACCGAGCACCATCGCCGTGAACAGATCATCGAGCAGGCCAATACGCACTTTCGGCTGTATGGCTATCGCAAAACGTCGGTCGCCAGTCTGGCCAAGTCCATAGGCGTATCCAGCGCGTATCTCTACCGTTTTTTCGATTCCAAGCAGGCTATTGGCCAAGCCATTTGTCATTCGGTTTTAAATGGCATGCATGTACAGCTGCAAGAGATTGTCGAGAGCGATCTGCCGCCCATCGAGCGCTTGCGCCAATTCATTGAGACGGCCTGTACTCTAAGCCTGGAGCTGTTCTTACAGGAAGGCCGAATGCAGGAAGTGGTGATTGAGGCCCTGCAAAACGACTGGGCAACCGTCGATCAGCACAGGCAGGACTTGCAGGCACAGATTGTCGCACTCTTGCGGGTTGGCCGAGAAAGCGGCGACTTTGAGCGCCGCACGCCTTTGGACGACGTGGCCCAAGGCATTCTGCTGGCCTTGACCCCGTGTCTGCATCCTGTCCTGCTGGAGATGCACCCGCCGGAAAAAACTCGCCAAGGCTTGCATGTGATCACGCAACTGATCCTGCGCAGCCTGATGCCCTGACAATCAGGCATTAAGTAACAGTTAACCCAACCATTTACCTTCCCGGAGTCCTGCATGGCTCGTTTCCGCTACCTTAGCCCTGCCTTGAGTTTGTTTACCGCCCTTGTCTTGATGGGGTGCAGCCAGCAAGCGAAGGAGTCCGACCCTCGCACCCAGGCTCCTTTGGTGATTCAAAGCGTGATTCAACCCAAGGCTGATCAGCAGCGACGTTTTCTGGGTTTGATCAGTGCGCGGGTAGAAAGCCCTCTGGCTTTCCGGGTAGGCGGCAAGATTGATACGCGCAAGGTCCAGAATGGCGAGCATGTTGAAAAAGGACAGCTCCTGATGACGCTGGACCCAAAAGACCTGCAACTGGATCACCGCGCACGTCTGGCTGCGGTTCAAGCCGCGACGGCCCAGGCGGAGCAGGCTCAATCAGACTACCAGCGCTTCTCCTTGCTGGTCGAGCAAGGCGGCGTTTCCCGCCAAGCTCACGAACAAAGCAAACAAGCGCTGCGTAGCGCTCAGGCCAATTTGAAGTCTGCCCAGGCACAGGCCGAGATTGCCCACAATGCCGACCAGTACAGCGCATTGAAAGCAGAGGCCAGCGGCATCATTACGGCTCAGTTGGGTGATGTCGGCCAAGTCGTCAGTGCCGGACAAGCTGTGTTGCGTCTGGCTCAAGATGGTCCACGCGATGTCATTGTCAGCCTGCCCGAGCAATGGGATATCCCTTTGGGCACACACGCCACCATTGAACTGACCGACTCTCAAGAAAGTGTGCCTGCTCAACTGCGTGAACTGGCACAGTCCTCCGACCCCGCCACCCGCAGCTATCAGGCCCGCTTTTCGTTTGCGGATGAAAACGTCACGGCCAGACTGGGCTCCAGCGCCATCGTGCACCTGACTCCCCCAGATGCCAATGCCTTGAATCAAATCCCGCTGACGGCAATTTACGATGCCGGCAAAGGCCCCGGCGTATGGGTGATTGACGATCAAAAAACCGTGCATTGGCAAGCGGTGACCATTGCCAAGCTGGCGCAGGAACATGCCTATTTGTCTGAGGGCCCTGAGGCCGGTACGTCTATCGTGGGCTTGGGCGCCAATCTTTTGCATGAAGGCCAGGAAGTCCGCCCCGAGACGCGCGAGGCCAAACCATGACAGGCCGTTTTAATCTTTCCGCTCTGGCGGTACGGGAACGGGCCATTACGCTATTCCTGATTATTGCAATTGCAGCGTCCGGCCTCTATTCCTTCGTCAAGCTTGGACGAGCTGAAGATCCGGCCTTTACCGTCAAAGTTCTGACCGTCACTGCCATGTGGCCCGGTGCCACCGCCCAGGAAATGCAAGATCTGGTGGCCGAGCCTATGGAAAAGCGCATGCAGGAGCTGCGCTGGTTCGACAAGGTGGAAACCGTCACGCGCCCTGGCACCGCCTTGATGGTGGTGACCTTGAAAGACTCCATGCCGCCTGCGGATGTCCAAAACGAGTTTTATCAATTACGAAAAAAATTGCAGGACCAGGCCCCACGATTGCCCAAAGGCGTGCAGGGGCCCTTCGTTAACGATGAGTACTCGGATGTATCCTTCGGTCTGTTTGCGCTGCAGGCGCCCGGCTTACCCCCCCGCTTGCTGACCCGTGAAGCCGAGAAGGTACGCAATCAGCTGCTGCAGGTCCCCGGCGTCAAGAAGGTCAATATTCTAGGTGAGCAAAGCGAACGCATTTTTGTGGATCTGGACGAGGCCAAGCTACACAATCTGCAACTGAATCCGCAGCAGATTCTGCAAGCCTTGTCGAAACGCAGCGCCATGACTGCCAGTGGGGCCGTCAGCACAGATGGCCCACGCATTCACCTGCGCATTAGTGCCGGGCTGGATGATCTGGACGCCATCAGCAATACCTATATTTATGTGCAAGGTCACAATCTGCGCTTGGGCGATATTGCTACCGTCAGCCGCGGTTACGAAGACCCGCCTAGCTTCGAGATTCACCACAACGCGCAATTCGCCATGCTGCTGGATGTGGTGATGCAGGAAGGCTATAACGGTCTGTACTTGGGCAAGGATCTGGAAAAAGCTCGCGAAGATATTGCAGCTGCCCTGCCTTTGGGCTTCTCCTTGGACACCGTCACCAACCAGTCCGTGAACATTGCCTCAGCCGTGGGCGAGTTCATGTTCAAATTCTTTGCGGCACTCAGTGTGGTGCTGCTGGTGTGTCTGGTCAGCATGGGCTGGCGCGTGGGTATTGTGGTGGCCGCGGCAGTGCCTCTGACGCTGGCCATGGTGTTTGTCATCATGATGATGACAGGCAAGGTTTTTGACCGGGTGACGCTGGGCGCACTGATTATCTCGCTGGGCCTACTGGTAGATGACGCCATTATTGCGATCGAGATCATGATCGTGAAAATGGAGGAAGGCATGGACCGCCTGAAAGCCGCCGCCTATGCCTGGAACCATACCGCTGCCCCCATGCTGTCCGGCACTCTGGTCACTATTATTGGCTTTCTGCCGGTGGGCTTTGCCCGTTCCTCCGCGGGCGAATACGCGGGTAATATCTTCTGGATTCTGGCCGCCGCCTTGCTGACCTCCTGGCTGGTCGCCGTAGCCTTCACACCTTATATGGGTGTCAAGCTACTGCCCGCCATTCCTGCCCGCCCGGGGGGGCATCAGGCCATCTACGACACCCCCAACTATGTGCGTCTGCGTCGCATGATTGCCTGGTCGGTTCATCACAAATTCTGGGTTACCGGGATTGTGGTCATTGCCCTTGTGCTGGCGGCCCTGGGCATGGGTTTCGTCAAACAACAATTCTTCCCGACCTCTGACCGGCCCGAGCTCCTGGTGGAAGTGCAGTTGCCTGAGGGCAGTGGCATCCAGTCCACCCAAGCTATTACCCGCAAGGTAGAGAGCTGGTTGCGCGAGCAGCCGGAAACCAAGCTGGTCACCAGCTACTCCGGACAGGGCGCACCGCGCTTTTTCCTGTCCTATAACCCTGAACTACCCGATCCTTCCTTCGCACGTCTGGTGGTTCTGACTGCGGATCAACACGCCAGGGACGACTTGCTACAACGCTTCCGTCAGGTGGTGGCCGATGGCTTGACGCCTGAAGCGCGAGTCCGCGCCACACAATTGGTGTTTGGCCCATCGACCAAATACCCCGTGGAGTTCCTGGTGCGGGGCCCCGATCTGGACAAGCTGCGCGATATTTCCGAGCAAGCCATGGGCGTGATGCGTGCCGATAAGGATATGCGTCAGGTGAACGTTGACTGGGGCTCACGCGTGCCGGTGCTAAAGCTCGATGTTGACCCACAACGTTTGCAAGCCTTGGGGCTGAACCGCCAAAGTCTGGCGGAGCAAATTCAGTTGCAACTGGATGGCACTACCGTGGCTGAATACCGCGAAGACCTGCGCAACGTGTTGGTGGTGGCACGCAGCTCGGCCATCAACCGGCATGACCCCACCCGCCTGTCCGGGCTGACCGTCATGAACGATCAGGGCCAGAACCTGCCTCTGGAGCAAGTAGGTAAGCTGGAAATTATTCAGGAAGAACCCAAGCTGGCCCGTCGCAATCGTTTACCCACCATGACGGTGCGGGGGGATATTGCCCCACACGTACAACCGGCAGAAGTGGCAAATCGTGTGATGAAAGAGTTCGCTTCTCTGCAAGCGTCTCTGCCACCGGGCTACCTGATCGAGATGAGCGGGATTACTGCTGAAGCCAAAAAATCCAATGATGCGTTGCTGCCGGTATTCCCGGTCATGATTATCCTGATGCTGCTGGTCATTGTGATTCAGGTTCGCTCGCTCTCGTCCATGATCATGGTGTTCCTGACGGCCCCCTTGGGCCTGATTGGCAGCGTGCCAGCCTTGCTGATCTTCCAGCAACCCTTTGGCTTTACCGCCATCCTGGGCTTGATTGGTCTGGCAGGGATTTTAATGCGCAACACACTGATTCTGATTGAACAGATCAAGACCAACCGGGCCGAAGGTGCATCGCCCTATGACGCTGTTATTGAAGCCACAGTGCAACGGGCCCGCCCGGTTATTTTGACCGCCTTAGCCGCGGTGCTGGCCTTTATCCCCCTGTCCTTTTCAGTGTTCTGGGGTTCCATGGCATTGACACTGATCGGTGGCACCGCAATTGGCACCGTACTGACTCTGTTATTCCTGCCCAGCCTGTACGCAATCTGGAACCGGATCGAGGACCCGCGCAGCGCATAACTTGCTTGAGGGCTGAAACTGTGTAAATAATGGATGCATGGCCTGAAACAAGCTTTCCCACACCACGCGGGCAGTAAGCCTGCGTGGTGTGGGGGCTCAGTGACACAAACCATGCATCCCACTGCTAGTCTTGTGGGTCCAGAGAACAGAACGACGCAAGATAGCTTATGTCTACACCCAAAGACCTGCCCGCCTCCCTGTCTCACGCTTTCGAGAAGGCAATCTATCGTGTACACAGCCCCCAGGGCGATATAGACGTGCGCATCGGCCAGCTCAATCACCCGCTGAATCAATTACTGGAACAAGAAAACAGCCAGGGAGCAGCCATTCTGACGGCCTGCAATCCAGGCGCACAGATTTGTAGCCGTGCTTTTAATGATGCGGTGCAGGAGAGCCTGTTGCGCGATCTGCAGAAACTGAATCTGCGCTGGTGGCCCGCTGTGAATCTGGACCCGGTAGGCAAATGGCCTGACGAACCCAGCCTGCTGGTGCTGGATATCAGCTTGCAGCAAGCGCGCTGGCAGGCACGCCTGTTCAAGCAACTAGCTTTCATTTATATCCCGGCTAATGGCAAGCCCCAACTGCATCAAGTGCAACAGCGCCTGCCTGAATCGAATCAGGCCGATTTAAACAGTTCCGTTCCCTTCTAGGCGCTGGCGAAAGCCCTCAGCGATAACAGCACCTTTAAGCCGCCCTTCCGGCAGAACCTGTGCCCAGGCGCGCCATTCATGGCCCGTCGCAACCAGCACGCCATCCATATTAAAGACCTGATACTCCAACTTGAAGCGACGATCCATCCATTGAGCTACCTGCACGCAAACGCGAATTTCGCGGTCGTAGGTGACTGGAGCACGAAAGTTGGCCCCCACGTCGACCAAGGGCGTGACCGCATCGTAGTCTTGCCGCAAGATGCGCTGGCTTAAGCCCACCTGACGTAGCCAGGCCTGATAGGTGCAGTCAAACCAATAAAAATAATTGGGATAGAAAACAATCCCTGCTTCATCGCAATCACCCCATTCCACGGTGATGCGGCGCTCGAACACGTGCATGCTTATCCTTTCGCAAAATCGCCCCTCAGTTTACCGCGGATAAAAAAGCTGAAGCTACGGCGATCAGGCACAAAACCAATTCCAGAAACATTTAGAAAACATTGTCGATGAAACAATTTATATCAAACCGAACCTTGATAATTAAGCGAAGTTAATGGCAACTTCGCTTAACTACCCAGCAAATAGCATCCAGACAGTCTAAAACACCCTACTCCTATTCTGTGCCGCAGTCGTCTTTCACAGGCAGAAAATCTAGCATAGCTGCGTCACTGAATAAGGTAGCCTGCCATGTCTGTAAATACTGTTGCCCCCTGGACGATCCGTCGCATCATGGAGCTTTATGACCTGCCCTTTATGGATCTTCTTTTCCAGGCGCAGACCGTACATAGACAGCATCACCCTGCCAATCAAATTCAGCTCTCCAGCCTCTTGTCCATCAAGACCGGCGCCTGTCCGGAAGATTGCTCGTACTGCCCCCAGTCCTCCAAATATCAGACCGAGCTGGAACCCGAACCCTTGATGCCCTTGAATCAAGTGCTGGAAGCCGCCCGTGCGGCCCAGGCACAGGGCGCACAGCGTTTTTGCATGGGAGCCGCCTGGCGCTCGCCCACGGAGAAACAGCTGGACCAGGTGATTGATATGGTCAGCGCCGTCAAGGCCATGGGACTGGAAACCTGCGTCACGCTGGGCATGCTGAAAGACGGTCAGGCCGAGCGTCTGAAACAAGCAGGGCTGGACTACTACAACCACAATCTGGACACCTCGCCCGAGTTTTATGGCCAGATCATCAGCACGCGCACTTACCAGGATCGCCTGGACACGCTGGAGCGGGTGCGCGCAGCTGGTTTGAACAGCTGTTGTGGCGGGATTATAGGTATGGGCGAGAGCCGTCGCGAACGCGCTGGCCTGCTGGCTCAGCTGGCCAACATGCGCCCCTACCCCGAATCTGTGCCTATCAACCAATTGGTTAAAGTACCTGGCACGCCTCTGGATCAGGTAGAAGACCTGGACCCCTTCGAGTTTGTCCGCACCATTGCCGTTGCGCGTATTCTGATGCCCACCTGTGCCGTGCGTCTTTCCGCTGGCCGCGAAACCATGGATGACAGCACCCAGGCGCTGTGCTTTATGGCTGGTGCCAATTCCATTTTCTACGGTGAACAATTGCTGACGACCGGCAACCCGCAGTTCGTAGCGGATCAAAACCTGTTTGCCCGCCTGCAGTTAGAAGCCGCTAAAACCACTCTGTCCGAGCCCCCCCTGTCTCTGGAACAAACCCGTCCACGCGCTATGGTCGAGGCCCTTTAAAATGCTCACCCTGATTGCCAGCATTCTGTGCAGTGTCGCTGTTTCCATTCTGCTAAAAGTGGCCCGCCAACGGCAGATCGATGTGGCCCAGGCCATCATGGTCAATTACGGTGTGGCCGTCACCCTTAGTCTGGTACTGCTGCAACCGCATCCCAGCAGCCTGCTCCATCCTGCCACGCCCTGGTGGATTCTGATTGCCTTGGGAGTCCTGCTGCCCAGCGTCTTTCTGTTCATGGCAGCGGCAGTACGGCAGGCCGGGATTGTGCTGAGCGATGCGGCCCAACGTCTATCGCTGTTTCTTCCCTTGCTGGCCGCCTTCCTGCTGTTTGGTGAACATCTAGGCAACCAGAAGCTGTTGGGCATTGCCTTGGCCCTGAGCGCTCTGCTGTTTTTGCTGATACGCCCTCGTCAAACAAATAGCCAAGACTCAGGCCCTGGACATCCAACTCTGATGCTTTTGGCCGTATGGCTGGGTTATGGCGTGATTGACATCATGTTCAAGCAGCTCTCCAAAGCCGGTGCGGCCTTCTCCAGCAGCCTGGTGGTGTCCTTCTCGCTAGCCGGGGTACTGATGCTGTGCTGGCTGCTGGCCAAACGCACGGTATGGCATCGGGGCAGTCTGTTGGCCGGTCTGGTTTTAGGTTCGCTGAATTTCGGGAACATTTTCTTTTATATCCGTGCCCACCAGATATTCCCTGAGAACCCCACGCTGGTGTTCTCAGCCATGAATATTGGCGTGATTGCCTTGGGTGCCGTGATCGGTGCGGGTTTCTTCAAAGAGAAGCTTACTGTCCTCAATATGGTCGGTGTGGCCCTGGCCATTGGCGCCATCGTTGCCCTGATTCCTCGATAAACCAGAAAAATACCGCAGGGCGTGTTTCATACGTGCTCTGCAAACCGCGTTATAAGCCAAATCGTATATTTGACATTTAAAACTTAAGAGCGCGTTGTCTTTTCATCTCCTGTAGATTAGAAAAAAACTTTTTACCGACGACCACGTCGGAGACTACCCAGGAGACATAATCATGAACGGATTCACCCGTCGTCAACTATTGCTGGCTGCCGCTTCTGCGGGTGCGGGCGCACTGATCGCCCCTTGGGCCAATCGCAGCGTTCTGGCTGCTGACAAGCCCGTAGTCGCCGCATTATTTTGCGGCCATATCGATGACAACGGCTTCATGCAAGCCGGTTACCAGGGCTTTAAAAAAGCCCTGGACCAATTACCCATCACGGGCCAATACAAAGACCAGGTTGCCAACGAAACCCAAGCCCAGATTGCAGCCTTGCGTGAGTTGGCTACAAAATACAAGCCTACCTTGCTGATCGCCCACGGTGGCCAAAACACGGATGCCGCTCTAGCCGTGGCCAAGGAATTTCCCGATATTCGTTTTGTCATTACCCAAGGCGCCGTCACTGCCAACAACCTAAGCAGCTATGACGTGCAGCAGGAAGAATCGGCCTGGCTGGCAGGCGCCTATGCAGCCCTGATGACCAAGACCGGCGTGGTTGCCCACCAGTCGGGAATCCGCGTGCCTCCTGGCCTACGCGCCCGAGCCTCTTATGCGGCTGGCGTCAAATACGCCAACCCCGATGTGAAACTGCTGACCAACTTCTCCGGCAATCAGGATGACGTGGAACTGGCCGCACGCGTGACCCAAGCCCAGGCCAAGGCAGGTGCGGATATCATCTACACCATGCTGAACAAAGGCCGCAGCGGCACCACCCAGGCTTGTCGCGAACTAGGCATCAAAGAGATCGGCAATGTGATCGATTGGGTGGCCCGTGAGCCGGACGTATTCATTGGCTCGGCCTGGGCCGATGTGGGCATTGGCGTGTTCGAGGCTTGCAAGGATTTAAGCGAGAACAAGTTTGAATCCGGCAAAATTTTCAAGGTTGGCCTGCAGCAACCCGACGCCGTGCGTCTGATTATGGCGCCAGACACCCCCGAATCGGTTCGCCAACACATTGCCGCACTTCAACAGGATATTCTGGCCAAAAAGATTCACGTCGAGGCCGAATTCTCAGGGCCTGAATTCCAGATCTAAGCAGCAGGACAGCCATACACAGAAAGCCATAGCGCTTCATGAAAAACCCCAGGCAATGCCTGGGGTTTTTTGTCTGCGGTGACCTACCCTGCGAGATAGCGGAGCAGCTCCCTCAAGTCGCAGAATCCGCGGGTTTACGCTCTTCTTCTGCACTCGCCGTATCAGTAGCGTCCTCTTCCACCACAGGTTCCACCGGCGCACTTTCAACACCTGCTGGCACCCGTTCTTCCATAGGGGGCAAATCTTCGAACACCGGATCATGCGATACGTCGGAGCTGATATCCACTCGTGGGTCCAGAGCCACCGCCGCAGCCGAACTTTGCAAACTGTCGGGCATGGGCACAAAGGTGGTTGGCGCATCCTGGCTCAAGTGATCACCCAGTACCTTTTGTGGACGGATCAGCAAGACCAAGGCCAAGCCACAGATCGCCACAAAGATGTAGTACAGATTGCTGCCTATATAAGTCATCAGACCACCAGCAAGCAGCGGCCCCACACAGGCGCCCAAGCCATAGACCATGTACAGGATGGCGCTTAGACCCACCCGGCGCTCCGGGTCCACGTTGTCGTTGGCAAAGGCCGCGCCCAAGGGGTACAGCGTAAATTGCAAAATCCCGAACAAGGCGGAAAAAACCAGCAAGAACCAGAACGGTGCTTCAAACCAGCCCCATAAGGGAATGGCCAGCACCAGCAAACAGACTGCATTGATACGAATCAGTTTGACGCGATTCATGCGATCGGCCAGCCAACCCACCGGCCACTGCGCCAGCACACCGGCCGCTACCGACACGGCCACAAACAAAGCGGCCTGCTCATTGCTTAAATGCACACGCACTGCATACACCGGCGCCAAGCCGTAAAATGCACCCGTCAGCATCCCGGCCACCAGCAGTACCATCATGGACAAAGGTACGCGGTCCACGTAATAGCGTGCGTTAATCGGCGCGGGCACTTGCAAGGGTGGATGGCTGCGACGAGTAATCGCCACCGGCACCAGACTGAAGGCCGAACAAATAGCCACAAAGACCAGGGGCTCGTAATTCAAGTGCGGGAACAAGGTCAGTGACAACTGCCCCAGCACCGTCCCCAGGCTGGAAAACACCATGTAAAAAGCAAAGATGGTGCCACGCTGGCTATTGTCGCTTTGCTCATTCAGCCAGCTTTCAATCCCCATGAATTGCACGACCATCGCCGCCCCCGCCAAAAAGCGCAGCAGCAGCCAGATGTACATGGAGTCCACCATGATCTGGACCAGCACACAGATGGTGACAATGGCGGCACTGGCAGCGTACGCGCGAATATGGCCCACGCCCATAATCAGGCGGTGACCCATACGAGCACCAAATACCAGACCCAGGTAATACACCGCGATCAACCCGCCAATCCATACCTCTGACACCGAGATGGCCGTCAGGCGCACCCCCATGAAGGTATTGAACAAGCCCGAGCTGAGCAAGAGCATCAGAGTCGCAAAGTACAGGGACGAAAACGCACCCACCGATGACAGCATCCACACATCCTAAAAAAACTGCATCACCATCCTCGCAATCGCTTTCATCGGCCTGTGCAGCCTCAAGTTTGCAATACGAAGACGGTAAAAAAAGCGCCAGCTTGCAGCCAGCGCTTCGTAATCCTTCTATCCCACGCCACGCCGGACAGGCGCGGGATCAGATACTTAAGACTGTACCTGTTTCAACAGCGTGTCTGCATCTGTTGTGTGCAGGCCGCCGTCGTTATCAATGTTCAATTGTGTGACAACACCGTCTTCCAGCAAGGCGGAAAAACGCTTGGCGCGTACGCCCAGGCCTTTGGAAGTCAGATCAAATTCCAGACCCAGTGCTTTGGTCCAGATGGCGCTGCCGTCAGCCAACAAACGGACCTTGCCATTGACGTTCAGGGACTTGCCCCAAGCGCCCATCACGAAAGGATCGTTCACTGCCACGCACCAGATCTCGTCCACGCCAGCTGCTTTGAATGCATCAGCTTTGGCGATAAAGCCAGGCAGATGCTGCTCGGAGCAGGTGGGGGTGAAAGCGCCTGGAACGGCAAACACGGCAATTTTCTTGCCTTTAACCAGATCAGCCACCTGAAAGTTATTGGGGCCCAGAGGGCAGCTTTCCGTGGCGGTTTCAATGTACTCGCTAAGGGTCGCGTCTGGAACGCGCTCACCGACTGAAATGGACATAAGGTCTCCGTATGAATAAATACCGCCAGCATGGCGGCCCGAACAACCTATGATACTAATAGACTGGCCTGTCTAATAGGCAAATAATACTTATCAGTACGTTTCATCATAGAACACCGTCTATAAAACACCAGCATGAACACCCATAAAAAAGGCCGGGCTTGTCGCCCGGCCTTCACGGTGATTCAGGTTTTATGCAGATTGCATAAAGCCGTTCTGCCACATCATGGGCTCACCCGCCCTGAGCGCGGATAGCGATCAGGACTTCTACAGCCATCCCATCATGCGGGGCAGCCAAAGCGTAATTTCAGGTACGAACGTAATCAGCAAGAGGAAGGCCAAACCGGTCAGCAGCCAAGGTACGGTGGATTTGGTCACTTCGGTCAAACCCAACCTGGATATGCTGGAGGCCACATATAAGTTCAGCCCTACTGGCGGCGTCGCCAAGCCAATCTCCATATTCACCACCAGCATGATGCCAAAGTGAACCGGGTCCATACCCAGCTTCATGGCGACGGGGAACAGGATAGGCGCCATGATCAGGATCAGGCCCGACGGCTCCATCACCATGCCGATCACCAGCAACAAGACGTTCACAAACAGCAGGAAAGCAATCAGGCCCATCCCTTGCGAGACAATCCATTCCGCAATCGCCTGGGGAATCTGTTCGGAAGTCAGAATGAAGGCAAACATGACCGCATTGGTGATGATGTACAGCAGCATGGCACTCATGGCTGCCGATTCCAGCACAATGCGTTTTACCTCGCGCAGCTTCACATCCTTGTAGACCCAGACTGCGATTACAAAGGCGTAGACCGCACTGATCGCCGCAGCCTCAGTGGGCGTGAACACACCCGAGTAAATACCGCCCATCACAATGACGATCAGCATCAGACCCCAGATGGAGTCCATGAAGGCACGCCAGCGCTCTTTGTACGAAGCACGCGGCATACGGGGATAGTTCAGTTTCCAGGCGCGGAACATGGTGGTCGCGCCCAGGAACACGGCCAGAATCAGGCCTGGCACTACACCCGCAATAAACAGCTGACCAATCGAGGCCGTGCCCACTTTCATGCCATCCGGGCCTTCCACCATCATTCCGCTGGTGGCCACGGCATACATCACCATCACAATCGAAGGTGGCAGCAAAATACCCAAGCCGCCAGAAGTCGCCACAATGCCTGTCCCGAACTGCACGGGATAACCTTGTTTGACCATGGCGGGAATCATGATAGAACCAATAGCCGCCACCGTTGCAGGCGAAGAACCACTGATGGAAGCAAACAAGGCGCATGCCAGCACAGCAGCCAGACCCATACCGCCGGGCAAGTGGCCCACCATCGAGGCGGCAAAACGAATCATGCGCTGCGCCACCCCACCATGGGTCAGGAAGCTACCAGCCAGAATGAAAAACGGGATCGCCATGATCTCGAACTTCTCAATTCCGGTGAATAGCTTGAGCGCAATACTGTCCATGGGTACTTCGGTCATGGTGAACAGGAAACCCATCACCGTCAGACCCAAAGCAATTGAAACTGGCATCCCTGTCAACAGCAGGACAGCCAGCATAGCGAAAATAATCAGGGCGGTCATGCGCGCGCTCCTTCGGATTCAGACACACCGCGCTCTGTTTCGTCCATCAGATCAGCGCCGGGCTGATGCTGAGGCAAATGGCCAGTCTGGATAAAATTCATCAAGGCTTGCAGGAAGCGGAAGCACATCAGCAAGGAACCCGAAGGCACCGCCAGATACACAATCCACACAGGCACTTCCAGGTCAGCCGATACCTGGGCGGTCTGGGCAATGCCGTACACGAACTTGCCGCCAATCCAGGCAACAATGGCCGTAAACAAAGCGCCGGAAGACAGGGAAATGACCACCAGCAGATGACGCCAGCGCGGCCCCACGGAGTTGACCAACACATCCACCCCTACGTGGATCCCCACACGCACACCGTAAGCCGCGCCAAATTTGGCCATCCAGACAAACAGGTAAATACACAGCTCTTGCGCCCAAAGCAAATTGAGGCTCACAACGCTACGGTAGGTAGAGCGCGCCATGGCCATCAAAGACTCGTGACCATTCGCTCGCGCCCAGGACACCAGATCGGCCAACAGGCTGATCGAGTAGCGCTGGCACACCGCGACGAAAATAATTACCACGGCGGACACCATCAGAAACGAAATAAACGTCTCCTCAAAGCGGTCCAGAATACGTAAAAACATGGATAGCTCCAGACTACCAATGGCCCACCCGGCAGCGGGTGAGCGCAAAGCAGTAGCGGGAAGGAAAAGAGAACAGGTCTGAATCAGACCTGTACAAGGCAATCAGGCGGGCAAGCCGCTTATTCGGTGGCTTTATAGAAAGCGTCGATCACGTCCTGACCAATGCGCGAGGACATTTCTTTGTGAACCGGGCGCAATTGCTTGACCCACTCTTCACGCTCAGCAGCGCTCAACTCGTAGAACTGAGTCTTGCCCGAGGCTTTCATGGCACTCATGGATTCCTCGTTTTCCTGCTCGGCGATGTCGTTGGCATAGACCGTGGCTTCATCCATGGCTTTTTCCATACCCTTGCGAATATCTTCAGGCAGACCTTCCCAGAACTTCTTGTTCACGATGACGGCATAGCCCAGGTAACCGTGGTTGGACACGGTGGCGTGCTTTTGCACTTCGTGCATTTTCTGGGTGTACATATTGGACGGCGGGTTCTCGGTACCATCCACAACACCAGTTTGCAGAGCCTGGTAAACCTCGGAGAATGCCATCACCTGGGGCACGGCATCCAATGCTTTGAATTGAGCTTCCAGCACCTTGGAGGACTGGATACGCATCTTCAAGCCCAGGAAGTCGTCAATGCTTTTCAGGGGGCTGTTGGCGCTCATGACCTTAAAGCCGTTATCCCAGTAGGACAGACCCTTGATGCCTTTAGGCTCCAGCTTGTCCAGCAACATGCGGCCCACAGGACCTTCGGTGACCTTACGCAAATCACTGCGGTCATTAAAGATGAAAGGCAAGTCGAACACTTCAAATTCACGCACGCCCAAAGGACCGAACTTGGCCAGCGACGGAGCCAGCATGTGAACAGCACCCAGTTGCAGCGCTTCCAGCTCTTCCTTGTCTTTGTACAGCTGCGAGTTCGGGTAGACTTCAACCACGACCTTGCCTTCAGTGTACTTTTCAGCCAATTCTTTAAAGCGCACAGCGCCCTTGCCCTTGGGTGTATCTGGCGATACAACATGGCTGAACTTGATGATCATGGGGTTGGCCCAGACAGGCGCGGACAGGAATACGGACGCCAGCAAGCTGGCCACAAGGGTCTTTTTCATGTTTGCCTCCGGTCGGTTGAGAACCGACACGTTTTATTGATTGATATGCGTTAAAGCGTGTAGCTTAAAAAAGCAGCCCAGAATTATCTATTGTGGAAATCCGAAACTATTTGTCATGATGCGTCTTGCCCGTCCGTCCGGATTCATACGCCAGGCTGCTTCGCGCACCTTGGCCGCTCACCCGATCAGCACCTATGTGCCTATTTTGGCGATCCTGATCATTGTGCTGTTGATGGGCGTGTTTGCCTGGGCAGTCAATAATGAGCGCGACGATGAACAGTCCAATGAACTGATCCGCAATGCCTTGTGGGTTGAGCAGTCCCTATCTTTTCAACTGCGCTCACACGAAAACAACCTAAGCCGCATTGCCAGCGAAATTGAGGTTCAGTCGGATCTCATCAGTACCCAGTCGGCCCTGACACAACTGCAGCACTTCAAGACCATTCACCCGGATCTGTTGAAAGTTGCAGTGCAAGACCGCTTTGGTACTACTTTGCTGGTGCGCCCCCCCGGTGCCGATACCCGGATTGCGGCCCACGTCAGTACCCCACGCACATCGACCTGGCTACCCGCCTATTTTTCCAACGAGCACCAGGAAAGCGTGCTGGATCTGGTCGTGCCGATTTACGAAGAGAACGATATTGTCGGCACCTTGCGCGCCACCTTTTCCCTGGCCACCATCCTGATGGAAAACGTGCCCTGGTGGATTGCCGAGCAGTATCACGTCACCCTGATCGACCAGAGCGACCAAGCCCTTGCCATGCGTTCCAAAGGCGAACCGGGCGAGAGCGAATTGCGCTACGCCATGTCGGTAGACCCGCCTTTGCATGGCGTGCGTTTACTGATGACGCCCTACCCGCAAAAGAACATTCCCACCTTCACCCTGCTGCTAACGGTGATTGCCGGTCTGGCCCTGCTGGCCGTCGTCAACCTGGCCATGCAGCACCATTACGCCCGCAAGCGTCGCGATGCCGAGCTGGCCTTGATGCAGGAACAGGCCTTTCGCAGCGCCATTGAAAACTCCATGGTTACCGGCATGCGCGCCCGCGATTTGGACGGCAAGGTGCTTTACGTGAATCCGGCTTTCTGTGAATTGGTGGGCCGCAGCAGCGAAGACATTATTGGGCTGACACCGCCCATGCCCTGGTGGGTGCCGGAAATGATGGACGAAACCCTGGAACGCCGGGATCGTCTGAAATCCGCCCCTTCCGTGCAGGTCTTTGACACTCTGTTCCAGCGCCCTGACGGTTCGCGCCTGGATATACAAGTTTTTGAGTCCCCCCTGATCGACGCCCAGGGTATGCATGTGGGCTGGATCAGCTCTGTCATCGACATCAGCTCCCGGAAGCAGGCCGAGGCGCTGGCCAGCTCTCAATCTGAACAGCTGCATCACACAGCCAAGCTCGTCACCATGGGAGAGATGGCCTCGACCTTGGCCCACGAACTGAATCAGCCTTTATCCGCCATTGCCAGCTATGCCGCCGGGTCGCTGAACCTGTTGGCCAATGAGCCGCTGGACCCCACCCAACTACGTCGGGGACTGGAGAGTCTGGCCGAACAAACCCGCCGCGCAGGGCAGATCATTCACCGTATTCACGACTTTGTACGCAAGCGAGATCCGCAGCTCAGCCCACTTAATCTGTCCGAGGCCTTGCAAGGAGCGCTGGCCATGGCCAAGGCTGGGCTGCGCCATCATCAGATTCAACTGATTGCGCCCGCTCACCCGGAACACCTGCCCGTTATGGGTGACAAGGTGCTACTGGAACAACTGATCTTCAATTTGCTGCGCAACGCATCAGAAGCCATGTCCGGCCTGGAGCCGGAGCGTCGGGTGCTGGAAGTGACTATGCAGGCCAGCAACGGTGTGGTGCTGGTGATGGTGGCAGACCAGGGCCCTGGCGTGGCCTCCACCATCATGGCTGAAGTGTTTCAGGCCTTCACTACCACCAAAGCCCAGGGCCTGGGAATTGGTTTGAATATTTGCCGCTCTATCGTTGAGCTGCACCATGGCAAACTCTGGTTTGAAAACGGGGTTCCCCACGGTGCGACTTTTCTGTTTTCCTTACCTTTGATCGAACATGACTAAGCGCGCTCCTTTGGTCCACATCGTGGACGACGACCCGGCCATTCGCGATGCCCTGTCCTGGCTCTTTGGCACCCGTCAGGTCAACACCGAACTGTGGGACAGTGGCGAGGCCTTTCTGGATGCCCTGGGCCCAGAGAGCCAGGGCTGCATCCTGCTCGACATTCGTATGGACGGCCTGTCCGGCCTGGAGGTCTTTGAGCAACTGCGTGAACGCCAGTCCAGCCTGCCCGTTATTTTTCTGACCGGCCACGGCGACCTGCCCCTGGCCGTGACCGCCTTAAAACAAGGTGCGGCAGATTTTATCGAAAAGCCCTTTAACGATAACGATCTGGTGGACCGGGTTCTGGACGTACTGCGCAGCTACGAGGCCAGTCAGGATGAGCGCGCCACTGAGCAGGCTTTGGAGGCGCGTCTGGAAACCCTGTCCCAGCGCGAGCGCGAAGTGCTGGCTCTGGCCCTGGAAGGACGGCTGAACAAACAGATTGCCCAGGACCTGAGCATTACCATGCGCACGGTTGAAGTTCACCGCGCACGCGCACTGGAAAAAATGCAGTCGCGCACCTTGATTGAACTGGCGCGCATGCTGGACCCAGCTCGCTTGCGCGAAGACCGCAGCCCCTCGGGGCCTTAGTCAAAGCCATCGCGCCGGGTGTATATAATGCAGCCATAAACTATTAGAACCGCGCCCAAGGCCCGGTCCCCGGAGCGATAATGAGCACCACTACCGAAAACACCGATTTGCACCTTTCCCATCTCGATGAAGATGGCAAAGTTCAGATGGTCGATGTCAGCCATAAGTCCGCGACATCCCGTTCTGCCACTGCCCGCAGCGTGGTGCGTTTAAGCCCGGCTGCCTATCAATTGCTGTCGGCCCAGCACAATGCCAAGGGCGAAGTGCTTAACACCGCCCGTGTGGCCGGCGTGCTGGCCGCCAAACGCTGCGCTGAACTGATCCCCATGTGCCACAGCCTGCCACTGGACTTTGTTGGCATTGATTTTGAAAGTGATGCCAGTGCCGGCACCATTGCCGTGCTGGCTACCTGCCGCACCCGCTACACCACCGGCGTGGAAATGGAAGCCATGATGGCCTGTTCCGTTGCAGCCCTGACGATCTACGATATGTGCAAAGCGGCCGACAAAGGCATTGTGATCGAGCAGACCCGCTTGCTGGAAAAAACGGGTGGTAAAAGCGGCACCTGGACCGCCTCGGCGTAGGCCCTTTCACGGAGATATCATGACTAGCCCTTTGACCTTGCGCGTGCTGTATTTTGCCCAAGTAGCTGAGCGCACCGGCCAGCGTCAGGAAAGCTGGGACTGGCCGCAAGACGGCACCGTCCAGCAGTGGACCGACGCCTTGCTGCAGCGCTACCCGAACTTGAGTGATATGGCAGGCCGCCTGCATGTGGCGGTCAATCAGTTTCACGCCAAACCCACTGACCCGGTACGCCCCGGCGACGAAGTGGCCGTGTTCGAGCCCGTCACCGGAGGTTGAGATGATCCGCATCCAGACAGAAGATTTTGATGTCGCCGCCCTGAATGCCGAGCTGCGTGCAACGGCGGGCGGCCAGGCTGGTGCAATGGTGACCTTTACCGGCTATGTGCGCGATCAGGCTGACGGCACGGCTACCGAATCGCTATTTCTAGAACACTATCCCGGCATGTGCGAGCGCGAGATCGAGGCCGTTTGCGATCAGGCCCGCCAGCGCTGGCCGGTTCTGGATACGCTGGTCGTACACCGGGTGGGCGAGCTGCATCTGACTGAGCAAATTGTGTATGTAGGCGTCACCAGCGCCCACCGGGGCGATGCCTTTCGTGCCTGTGAATTCATTATGGATGTGCTGAAAACCCGCGCGCCTTTCTGGAAGCGCGAAACCTTGGCCGACGGCAAGCGGTTCTGGGTGCAGCAGCGCGACAGCGATGCCCAGAAAACCGATGCCTGGAACACTTCTGCGGACACGAACAAGCATGTCTAAAGCCAAGACAGATTTACCCGCTGCCCGCCTGAACGCGGCCGTCCTGACGATCTCAGACCGCCGTGGCCCCGATGAGGACACATCCGGCGATTATCTGGCGGCCAGCCTGACAGATAGCGGCCATCACTGCGTCCAACGTGCCATCAGCAAGGACAATATCTACGCTATTCGCGCTCTGCTCAGCCAGTGGATTCTGGACCCGACCATTCACGTCATTCTTTGCAATGGCGGCACGGGCTTCAGCCATAAAAAGTCCACGATCGCAGCGGTCACACCTTTGCTGGATCAGGTCATTACTGGTTTTGGTGAACAGTTCCGTTATTTGTCCTATCAGGACATAGGCTCATCAGCATTGCAGTCCGACGCCCTGGCTGGGACTGCCAACCGAACCTTGCTGTTTTGCATTCCCGGCTCCGGCGGTGCTTGCAAATTAGCTTGGGAAAAGATCCTGCAAGAACAATTGGACAGCCGGCACCGCCCCTGCAATTTCGCCTCTGAGTATTTGGACCCACCCACCATCTAGCGTCATTACATACCAGTGGCATCCCCATATTGCGCCTTATCGGATCATCATTTCAGGCCCCAGGCCACGACTTTGTTTTATCGAATTTATCCAATCCTATGATCGAATTTGACGTAGCTCAGCAACGGCTGGCCCAGGCAGGACAAATCCCCACTCAAACCGAAAGCTGCGAGTTAGCCCAGGCTTTGGGTCGCATTCTGGCCGTGGATATTCAGGCCCAGCTGGACATGCCTCCGGCTGACAATAGCGCCATGGACGGATACGCCTTGCGCCTGTCTGACATTGCCGACGGCAAAGTGCTGCCTATTCAGCAACGCTGCTATGCAGGCGATATTCCGCAAACTCTGAAAGAAGGCATGGCCATTCGCATCTTTACCGGCAGCATGCTGCCGCCCGGTGCCGATACCGTCGTCATTCAGGAGAACTGCCAGGAAAACGAGCAAGGGGTACGCATTCTGGAAATGCCCCAGGCTGGTGTGAACATTCGTCGCCGTGGCGAAGATATGCGCATGGGTGAAGTGCTGATTAAAACGGGTACTCGCCTGACTGCGGCCCATATCGCTCAAATGGCGGCCCAGGGCCATGCACAACTGACCGTATACCCCATGCTAAGCGTGGGCATTCTGACTACAGGTGATGAGCTGACGCCCGCCGGCCAGCCCCTTAAAGAAGGCCAGATCTACAACTCCAACGCCCCTATGTTGCGTGCTCAATTGCAAGCTCTGGGCGTGGGTACGGTACATGCAGTACACGCCAAAGACACTTTGGAAGCCATTCAGGATGCCCTGAAAGACCTGCTGCAACGCTGCGATCTGGTGCTGACAGTCGGAGGCGTGTCGGTGGGCGAAAAAGACTTTGTGAAACCAGCCATTGAGGGCATAGGCGGCCAACTGGACCTGTGGAAAGTGCGGATGAAGCCCGGCAAACCGCTGGCGCTGGCCTATATCGACGACAAACCTCTGGTCTGCCTGCCCGGCAACCCGGTCTCTTCCTACGCCGTGTTTTCCTTGATGGTGTCGCCGCTGATCCGTCGTCTGCAAGGCCGTCACGCCAGCCTGCCCACCGTGCGCTATGGGATTTTGCAAGGCGGGCGCCACTTTGAAGGCGACCGCGAAGAGTTCATCCGCGTACAAGTAGACAATGACGAACAAGGCCGCCTGTTGGCCCGCCCCTTCGACAATCAAGGCTCAGGTGTAATCAGTTCCTTGCCTTGGGCACAGGCGCTGGCCCGTATTCCTGCGGACACACATGTCGCCCCCGGCGATGTTGTGCGTCTGTATGAATACAGCCAATGGCAGGCTTGACCTCAATCTGCTACCTCAAGCTCGGTGTTCTCGGCAATATCATCACTGACATGCACGTCACGCTGTCAAAGGTACTCGAACAGTGCTTGCTGGCAGCGGCTGCACAGAACATGAAGAAGATCGCGCTGAATCGCGATCAACCATCAGCAACGAATGATGATCCCTGAAACGATAAACCCCTGCAGGCGCAGGTTCAAACCCATCCGCTCAGTCCCTAGAACCCGAATTTCTTATCAAACCGCCAATCAGAGACTCACTTACCAACCCTGCGCTGTCTCCAGGTCTTGCGGGGTATTGATATTGAAGAAAGCATGTGCAGGCGCGTCGCGGAAATCAACTTCCACTGCGCCTATGCTGTGCAGCCAGCTCATCACACGGCGCTCGCCGCTGAGCAAATACTCTTTCAAGGCAGCCGATTGATCAGTACGCAGCAACAAGCAAAGCGGATGGCTGCGTTCAGCCTGGGCATAAGCGGCAACTGCGCCCTGCTCTTGTACGGCCTTGATCAGGCGCTTACCCAATTCGGCGGGGACAAAAGGCAAATCCACGGGGCAGGACAAGGCCCAGGGCGTGGTGACCTGATCCAGCACACTGGCCAGACCCGCCAACGGACCTAGATAGCCTTCCAGCTCCACTGTGTCGGGGACGACGCGGCCCCAGTGGACATACTGCTCCGGATTACGATTGGCACTGATAAAAATGGGACCCACCTGCGGGCGCAGGCGACGTACCAGGTGCTGAACCAAAGGCTGGCCCTGCAAAAGCAGTAAGCCTTTATCGACTTGGCCCGACAAATCAAAACGCCGGGCTCGTCCGCCTGCCAACACAATACCGCTGATGTCCTGTGTGCTTATCATCCGCCGATGTAACTCATTTCTATACGCTCACGACTCGTGGTCAGCTCACCCCGAATCTCCGAATATCGGTCCTGCCGTCCGGTCCAGACGCCGTGCATATAGGCGGCTAACTGTTCGTCAGAGGCATCCGCGCGCAACTGCGCGCGCACATCATACCCTTGCGAAGCAAACAAGCACAAAAACAGACGCCCTTCCGGGGACAGGCGCATGCGCGAACAGTCCCCACAGAAGGGCTGGGTCACACTGGTGATCACCCCCACTTCGCCCGTGCCGTCTTTAAAACGCCATCGGCTGGCAACCTCGCCACGGTATTGCGCGGCTACCGGCTCCAGCGCAAAGCGTGACTGGATACGCTCCACAATTTCCGCACCGCTGACTACCTCGTCCAGATTCCAGCCGTTGCTGGTGCCTACATCCATGTATTCGATAAAACGCAGAATCTGGCCCGAACCTTTGAAGTGTTCAACCATGGGCAAAATCTGATCATCATTCAGACCCTTGCGCACCACCATATTGACTTTGACCGGGCTCAAGCCCACCGCCTGCGCCTTGGCAATGCCATCCAGCACGGTGGAGACGGACACCCCGCTATCGCTCAACTGGGTGAAGCGAGCATCATCCAGCGCATCCAGGCTGACGGTAACGCGGTTCAGGCCGGCGTCTTTCAAGGCCTGGGCTTTACGGCCCAGCAAGGTGCCATTGGTCGTCAGGGTCAGCTCCACAGGATCGCCCTCCGGCGTACGCAGCTTGACCAGCATGGCAATCAGCACCTCGATATTACGACGCAAAAGCGGCTCGCCACCGGTCAGGCGCAGTTTGCGCACGCCCAGGGACACCGCCTGCCGCGCCACGCGCTCGATCTCTTCAAAACTGAGCAGGGAAGAATGCGGCAGGAACTCGTAATCCGTGCCAAACACTTCCCTCGGCATACAGTAGGTACAACGGAAATTACACTTGTCGGTCAGGGAAATACGCAGGTCACGAAACGGACGGTGGCGCTTGTCCAGGGGTTGCCCGGACACAGCAGCCATGCGCACCGTCGGACGGCGCACGGCCTTCGCTGCTTCTTGATGTGGCCTGCCTGAATCCCCGCCTATCGGTCGGGGCTCAGACTTTGGCCCATGATCATCGCTCATGGTGTTCTCTTTCTTTCAAGGACAGGGTTGGCCCCGTCTCATGGTGTATGTGTGTTTTCGTCAAGCTAAAGGGACTAACGCCAGAGCATATCGGCAGCCTGCCCGAATGCCTGCTCCAGCGTCATGATCTGACCTAAACCCCGTGGGTCGTAACCCACCAGATCTTCCATAAATTGACTATACGCGGAACCGCCAATCACGTTCATCAGTTGCTGCATAGGAGCCTTATTCAGCGCCTCCTGCTCAACCGCAATGAAATAACGCTCCTGCGCCAGGGGAATAAACTCCAGCCCGCATCGGCTAGCCGCTGTTTCTACGCCCAGACCGGTATCGGCCATGCCACTGGCTACGTGGGCCGCCACCGCCATATGCGTCAATTCTGTTGTTTCAAAGCCCAGTACCGCATTCGTATTTACCCCTAACTGTCCAAGCAGTAAGGTGGCCAGGAAGCGGGTGCTGGAACCCATTTGACGGTTCACAAAGCGCACATCGGGCCGCAATAAATCCGCCATGCCGGTAATGTTCTTGGGATTACCCTTTTCCACAAACAAACCCGTCCTGCGGGTGGACAGGAAAATCAGTCTATGGCGCGACGGCGACAGCCACTGCCCATAACGGCGCATGGCAGCCACTTCAAACTCGCCCACCGGAACCTGGAAGCCAGCCAGATCGCAGTCGCCACGCTCCAGCGAGGCCAGCGCTTCAATGGCAGTGCGATAGCGCAACTCCAGGGGCAAGCCATCGTTTTCGTTAGCAAAGCGCATCAAGCCTTCAATCGCAAAACCGTGGCTGGCCTGAAAGCGCAAACGGTCCAGGGGCTGGGCATACAGGCGGCCCAGCTCCTCCTCCAGCTCGGAGGCCATGCTCTCCAGGGTAGGCGTCAAACGCGCGTCCAGCCGCCGGTTGGCCCACAACAAACGTTGGGCAAACTCGGTCAGCTTCGTGCCTTTGCGCCGCGAGGTTTCCAGCAAGGCCGCATCAAACTGTTTTTCGGCATTACGTAACAAGCCCCAGGCGTGTCGATAGGAAAACTGGCATTCCTTGCTGGCTCCCGCCAAGTGCCCAAGTCGCTCGATGGCACCCAACAGACGCAGTACATCCCCCATGGGGAGTTCCACGCCGTCTGCATTTTCCAGTATCCATTCAGAGCGCAGCCGGGCTTTGAATTTCTGTTTGGTCATGTGTTTTTAAGACCAGTGTGTTTTCGTATTTATGTTTTGCACTGCATGTACCAAACATTATATATGCGAAATATTGCTTATTGAAGTTATGGACTTAACTGGTTAGATTACGGTAGAAAACACAGTCAAATAATATGCACAGCCGTGCATAAAAAAACATGGAGGCGCAGGCTCCCAACCCGGGCACCGCGCACACAGGACATGCAAACATCCCCTCATGCCCAGGATCAAGACCTGTCCGGTCTGACTCCTGAAGAGGTCACCTTGCAGGCCGTGCAGGAACATGCCGGCCAAAAAGGTAACCTGTTGCCTATTTTGCACACCATTCAAGACCGACTCGCCTGTATTCCCGAGTCCGTGGTGCCGGTGCTGGTCGAACAGCTGGCCCTGTCCCGGGCGGAAATCCACGGCGTTATCTCCTTTTACGCCCACTTCCGCACCCAGCCTCACGCGACTCATACCCTGGAAATCTGTCGGGCTGAAGCCTGTCAGGCGCGGGGCGGGCTGGAGCTGACGGCTCATGCCCGTCGCCGCCTGAACTGCGACTTCCATGAAAACAGTGACGACGGCCAGTACACCTTGGAGCCGGTCTACTGTCTGGGCCTCTGTGCCCAGTCCCCCGCTGTCATGCTGGACGGCGTTCCCCATGCACGCGTCACCCCGGAAAAACTGGACGCCCTGCTACGCAGCCAGGAGGCCCAGTCATGAGCACAATTACCGTTTATGTTCCACGCGACACGGCGGCCATCGCCATGGGTGCAAACCAGATTGCCGAGCAACTGACCGCACAAGCTAAAGCGCGTGGCCTGGATGTGCAGATTGTGCGCAATGGGTCGCGTGGTCTGCTATGGCTGGAACCCATGGTTGAGGTACAGACAACCGAAGGCCGTGTGGCTTATGGTCCTGTGCAAACTGAAGACCTGCCTGACCTGTTCGATGCCGGTTTTCTGCAAGGCGGCGCGCACACACTGTGCCACGGCCTGACAGATGCCATCCCCTACCTGAAAAATCAGGAACGCCTGACCTTTGCGCGTGTGGGCATTATTAATCCGGTCAGCGTGGCCGATTATCAATCCTGTGGCGGCTTTGAAGGCTTGAGCAAAGCACTGTCCATGGACCCCGCTGCCATTGTGAAAGAAGTGACAGACTCCGGCCTGCGTGGTCGTGGCGGCGCGGCCTTCCCGACCGGGATCAAATGGAACACGGTGCTGAACACTCCGGCTCCACAGAAATACATTGTCTGTAATGCCGACGAAGGCGACTCGGGCACTTTTTCTGATCGCATGTTGATGGAAGGCGATCCGCTCTGTCTGGTTGAGGGCATGACAATTGCCGGTCTGGCCGTAGGCGCGACCTATGGCTACATCTACGTACGCTCCGAATACCCGCTGGCTGTAGACGCGCTGAACGAAGCCATTGTGGCCGCTCGTGCCGCAGGCTGGCTGGGCAAGAACATTCAAGGCAGTGACTACGAGTTCGATCTGGAAGTACGCAAAGCGGCCGGTGCCTACATTTGCGGTGAAGAAACAGCCCTACTCGACAGCCTTGAAGGCAAACGCGGTGTGGTGCGCGTTAAACCGCCCCTGCCCGCCATCAAAGGCTTGTTTGGCCTACCTACGGTCATCAATAACGTGGTGTCGCTGGCTTCAGTACCCGTGATTCTGGCCAAGGGCGGAGCCTACTACCAGAACTACGGCATGGGTCGCTCACGCGGGACCTTGGCTTTCCAATTGACCGGCAACCTGAAAAACGGCGGCTTGGTGGAAAAAGCCTTTGGCGTCACCCTGCGCGAACTCTTGTACGACTACGCGGGCGGCAGCGCCAGTGGACGTCCTTTGCGCGCGGTACAGGTTGGCGGCCCCTTGGGTGCCTATCTACCCGAGCACCAGTGGGATGTGCCCCTGGACTACGAAGCCTATATGAAGATCAACGCCATGGTCGGTCACGGTGGTTTAGTGGCGTTTGACGATACGGTGGATATGGCTCACATGGCGCAATACGCCATGGAGTTCTGTGCCATCGAATCCTGTGGCAAATGCACGCCCTGTCGTATCGGCTCTACCCGTGGTGTAGAGACGATTCAGAAAATCCGTCGCCGCGAAGATATGGATAACCATGTCGAGCTGCTGCGTGACTTGTGCGACACCATGTTCTCCGGGTCCTTGTGCGCCTTGGGCGGCATGACCCCTTATCCCGTCCTGTCCGCGCTGGAACACTTTCCCCAGGATTTTGGACTGGCCCCGCAAACCGAGCAGGACCTGGCCAAGGTCTAAGACGGAGATCACTATGAACGAAACTATCGCCGTACGCGAACGCGACCTGGGTACCCCGGCCTCTTTGCAGACCGAGATGGTCAACCTGACCATTGATGGCAAATTGCTGGAAGTGCCCATGGGTACCTCCGTAATGCACGCTGCCGCCCTGGCCGGTATCAATATCCCTAAGCTGTGCGCAACCGATTCGTTGGAAGCCTTTGGCTCCTGCCGCTTGTGTCTGGTGGACATTGAAGGCCGTCGCGGCCACCCGGCTTCTTGCACCACCCTGGTGGAAGAAGGCATGGTCGTGCAAACCGAAAACGACACCCTGCACAAACTGCGCCGCAACGTGATGGAGCTGTACATCTCCGATCACCCGCTGGACTGTCTGACTTGTCCCGCCAACGGAAATTGCGAGTTGCAGGACATGGCCGGTGTCGTGGGCCTGCGCAGCGTGCGCTATGGCTTTGATGGTGCCAATCACCTGGACGACACCACCGACAACTCCAATCCCTACTTTGCCTACGACTCCAGCAAATGTATTGTCTGTAATCGTTGCGTGCGTGCCTGTGAAGAAGTCCAGGGCACTTTTGCACTGACCATCGACAAGCGTGGTTTTGAATCGCGTGTCACCGCGGGTCAGAACGACGGCTTTCTGGGCAGCGATTGCGTGTCCTGTGGCGCTTGCGTTCAGGCCTGCCCGACCTCCTCCTTGATGGAGAAATCCGTTATCGACCTGGGTCAGCCCGAGCACGCCGTCATCACCACCTGCGCTTACTGCGGTGTGGGTTGCGGCTTCAAAGCTGAGATGAAAGGCGACAAAGTCATTCGCATGACACCCTGGAAAGACGGCAAGGCCAACCGTGGTCATGCCTGCGTAAAGGGTCGTTTCGCCTGGGGCTATGCCACACACCAGGACCGTATCCTGAACCCCATGATCCGCAAGAGCATTACGGACCCTTGGCAGGAAGTGTCGTGGGACGAAGCCATCAATTACGCGGCTTCCGAATTCCGTCGTATTCAGGATCAACATGGTCGTGACGCCGTAGGCGGTATTACCTCCTCGCGTTGTACCAACGAAGAAACCTATCTGGTACAAAAGCTGGTTCGCGCCGCCTTTGGTACCAATAACGTCGACACCTGCGCCCGTGTGTGTCACTCCCCTACCGGCTACGGCCTGAAGATGACCCTGGGTGAGTCCGCCGGTACGCAAACCTTTGATTCGGTGATGCACACCGACGTGGTGATCGTGATGGGTGCCAACCCCAGCGCTGCCCACCCCGTGTTTGCATCGCGCCTGAAACGCCGTCTGCGTCAGGGTGCCCGCTTGATCGTGATCGACCCGCGCCAGACCGAACTGGTCAGCTCACCACACATCCAGGCCGACTACCACCTGCCCCTGCGCCCCGGTACCAACACCGCCATGCTGACCGCAATGGCACACGTGATCGTCACCGAGAATCTGGTGAATGAAACCTACGTAGCCGAGCGCTGCGACACGGCTGCCTTCAATGAATGGCGCAGCTTTGTCAGCCAGCCCCAGAACTCGCCTGAAGTCATGGCCGAAATCTGCGGTGTCTCCGCTGACGACATCCGTGGCGCTGCCCGTCTGTACGCCACCGGCGGCAATGGCTCGATTTACTACGGTCTGGGTGTGACAGAACACAGCCAAGGCTCCACCACCGTGATGGCCATTGCCAACCTGGCTATGGCCACCGGCAACGTGGGCCGTGAAGGCGTGGGTGTGAACCCGCTACGTGGCCAGAACAACGTGCAAGGCTCCTGCGATATGGGCTCCTTCCCGCACGAGTTCCCCGGCTACCGTCACGTCTCGGACAATCAGGTCCGCTCGCTGTTTGAACAAGCCTGGGGCGTGCCCCTGCAATCCGAACCCGGCCTGCGCATTCCCAATATGTTTGACGCCGCCTTGAGTGGCAGCTTCAAGGGGCTGTACTGCCAGGGCGAGGACATTGTCCAATCCGACCCGAACACCCAGCACGTAGCCGCTGCAATGGCTGCCATGGAGTGTGTGGTGGTGCAGGATCTGTTCCTGAACGAAACCGCCAAATACGCCCACGTGTTCCTGCCCGGTTCCTCCTTCCTGGAAAAGGACGGCACCTTCACTAATGCCGAACGCCGCATTTCGCGTGTCCGTAAAGTGATGGAGCCTAAAGCCGGCATGGCAGACTGGGAAGTGACCTGCGCCCTGGCCCGTGCCCTGGGTTACCCCATGAGCTACGAGCACCCCAGCCAGATCATGGACGAAATCGCCAGCCTGACACCGACCTTCACCGGCGTGTCCTACGAGCGCATCCAGGAACTGGGCGGCAGCGTGCAATGGCCTTGCAACGAACAAGCCCCAGAAGGCACCCCCACCATGCACATTGATGAGTTCGTGCGTGGCAAGGGCCGCTTCATGCTGACCCAATACGTGCCAACCGAAGAGCGTAGCAGCCGCAAATTCCCCTTGTTGCTGACTACCGGCCGCATCCTGTCGCAATACAACGTGGGTGCCCAAACCCGCCGTACCGACAACGTAGCTTGGCATGCCGAGGACTTGCTGGAAATTCACCCGGTGGATGCCGAGGATCGTGGCATTCGCAGCGGCGACAAAGTCTCGGTTAAAAGCCGTGCGGGCGAGACGGCGTTGCGCGCAACGGTCACCGAACGGGTACAGCCGGGGGTGGTCTATACTACTTTCCACTTTCCCGAGTCGGGTGCCAACGTGGTTACCACCAATAACTCGGACTGGGCGACCAACTGCCCCGAGTACAAGGTGACAGCGGTACAGATTCAGCGCGTCACGTCCGAGTCGGCCTGGCAAAATCGCTGGAACCGTTTCCACGATATTCAGCAGCGCCTCTTGCAAGGTGAGACCTTATCGGCCGAGGATCTGGCCCATGCGGATCACAATCACCAGCATGAGCCTGACGAGGCCGTCGCGAAAGTATGATGCGTCTAAACAGGCCTTAAGGAGTTGCCGCGTGAGCCAGGCAGATTTTCGTGATGCCAGCGCCCCCGCCACTGTGTGGCGGCAGGTGCGTACCCCAGCTGAAGTACAAGCTGACACCCTGCCCCAAGAGGATCAGGATGCGCTGGCGCGCGAACAGGCTGTTGCCCTGGAGTTCAACGGCATCAGCCATAGCGCCTTGCTGTGCAGTCCCAGCGACCTGGAAGATCTGGCTTATGGATTTTCCATGACCGAAGGCATTATCCGGAGCGCAGCCGATATACGCGGCGTGGATGTGCTGGACGGCGAACACGGCAGCTTGCTGCAAATCGAGATAGCCAGCGCCTGTCAACATCAGCTCAAGGCCCGTCGCCGTCAGTTGGCAGGCCGTACTGGTTGCGGTTTATGTGGTCTGGAAAGCCTGGACGAGGTACGCCGACAACTGCCTCGTCTGGATGCTCCCGAGCACAGCCCCGACGCCGCTGCAATCTTCCAGGCCCTGGATGCCTTGCGCTCCAGCCAGCCCTTGCATCAACTGACAGGGGCCACCCATGCCGCCGCCTGGTGCAGCCTGCAAGGCAGTATCCTGGCCGTGCGTGAGGATGTAGGTCGCCACAACGCGCTGGACAAGCTGCTGGGCCATATGTTGCGCAACGATATTGATCCCCGCTCTGGCATGGTGCTGATCTCCAGCCGTGCCAGCTTTGAGATGGTCCAGAAGGCCGCTGCCATGGGCATCAACTTTGTGGTGGCTGTCTCCGCCCCCACTGCCTATGCCGTGCAGATTGCCGATGAACTGGGTGTCATGCTGGCCGCCTTTGCCCGTGACCGCAGCTTCACGCTGTACAGCCATCCCCACTATCTGAATACTGCCGAGTCCAAATCGGCCACATCACCATGAATATTGTTCCTTTGATTCCTATGGCCAACCAGATCGGCCAATTCTTTGAAATCCTGAGCAATCGGGAACAAGGTCTGCGCGAGATTGCGGAACATATCCAGAAGTTCTGGGACCCGCGCATGCGTCGCTCCCTACTGGATTTTGTGCAGGAAAACCCCAGCGGCAAAAGCGCTGATGGCGAGCTCTTGCCCATTGTGTTGCAGGCCGTCGTCACCCATAAGCAGCAGTTGGAACCACGCAGCCAGTAAGACACACCGCAGACACAAAAAAGCCCGCCTAAGCGGGCTTTTTCTTTGGGCTGAAAAGCGATTAATCGCTTTCTTTGACGCGGTACACCAGCACGGTGTTCTTGGCCATATTCAGCACCTTGATGGTCACGCTGCCCAGCAACAGACGGGACAGACCACTGCGACCGTGACTACCGATAAAGATCAGATCGCAGCCTTCTTGCTCGGCTACCTGAACCACACCATCGGCCACATTGAAGTTCGACACGGATTTACCGGTTGCCTTGACGCCAGCGGTCTCGGCACGGTCCAGAATCTGTTGCAGGTATTTCTGCGACTGTTCTTTAGCGGTCTTGTCGTAGTCTTCGTCGGTAATGGCATACGCAGCAGCCATGCCGTCAAAGCCCACTGTCGCTGCAAAAGGCTGGGTTACGTGCAAAGCGAGGACTTCGGCACCAATCTGGCGGGCAAAAGTCACGCCTTTGTTAGCTGCCTGGGCGGACAACTCGGAACCGTCAGTTGGAATCAGAATTTTCTTGAACATGGCATAACCCCTTTGAATGGAGACAGATAGCTTACCGCTGCACCAAGGCACAGGACAAGCTAGTACAGACCTGAACCTTGAGCCAGGTCAGGATTCGTTCAATGCACGAAATAATACGGCACAACGAGTGCCCGTGCGGCAATAGGCCAAAGTCGGGCCTGGTAAGGCTTCAAGTAATTGGCCAAAACGGGCAACATCAGCAGAAGTAATAGCGCTACCCACAACTGGCTGATACTGCACCTGTAAACCTGCCGCCTCGGCAGCCTGCATCACATCAGCCGACAAAGGTTGGCCGGGACCACCTTCCATATCAGGCCGGTTGATAATGACACTTTTAAAACCGGCATCGGCTACGGCTTGCATATCCTCTCCCGATAACTGAGGGGCGACGGCCAATTGCTCGGTCAAAAACTGGTGTGGGAAGGGCATAGAAACTCCTGAAATCGGGATAAACTAAATCAGTTCAAAGGAAAAATAGTATGTTCCCCTCCGAGAGTAAGCAAGCCCCTTTCTCCTCGGCCTTGCCTAAAGGCAATCACGCCAGTGCCTTGCTAATCCGTTCCGCCACGCCAGACGATATGCTGGCAGTGCAAGGCATCTATGCGTATCACGTCCTGCACAGCACGGCGACCTTTGAACAGACCCCACCCGACGTACAGGAAATGCGTGCCCGTTTGGCGCAGGTTCGCGAACAAGGCCTACCTTGGCTGGTCGCTGAACTGGACGAGCACATCGTGGGCTACGCGTACGCCGGCACGTACCGACCCCGCCCGGCTTATCGCTACACCATCGAAGACTCCATCTATCTGGCCCAAGGGCAAATAGGCAAAGGTCTGGGTAAAGCGCTGCTGGAACACCTGCTGATTGAATGCGAAAAAGGTCCTTGGCGGCAAATGATCGCGGTTATTTCAGGCCATGACAGCCGGGGCTCCATCGCCCTGCACCGCTCGCTAGGCTTTGCCCACGTCGGCACCCAGGCTGCCGTTGGCTACAAGTTCCAGCAATGGATTGATGTCGTTGTGATGCAGCGCGCCTTGGGCGAAGGCAGCCAAAGCCAACCTGCCGATCCCGCCTGAGCAGAATTCAGGCAATGCGCAGGCTGTACTGATCCAACCATTGCTGCATCTCTGGACTGGAAAGCACCTCGTACTCGGCCAGACGTTGTGCGCCCACCGGATCGCCTGCCACGGCATTTAAAGAAGGATGGCACATCAGGCTGTCCCCATGCTGCATTGCGGCCAGCCAAGCCTGTATCAAGGCGCTATAACGCTCCTTGCCACCGTGGAAGTCATACACGCCGGTAAACCCGGTATTAAGCGTCACGCCTTTGGCCCTCGCCTGCCGCAGTAAATCCTTAGATCCTAGAGCAGCAATAATCTGTGCTTTGAATCTGTCCTTGAAAGCAAAGCCGACTGCCAGACGCTGGGCACCGGTATAGCGCAACCAAGGCATGGAGGCCGCATAGCGACGCTCCATTTCAGCCAACAAGGCCTCACGAATCATGGGCAGTTGATGTACATGCTGATGACCATCGATATAGTCCGGCCCCTGCCCCATCACATCCTCAAAACGATCCAGCTGACGCGCCACACTCGATTTGACCTTCTCGCTATCCAGGCGATGCAACAGGCTGCGGATAATCACCTGTTTCAACGGCATGGCATAGACGCCCGCTTGCGAGGCAAACTCGGTAAAATTCAGGTGCAAACCTTTTTGCAGCGCACTCTGGCGCAATGCTGCTGCGTTTTGCACAAAGCTGTCCCCATCCACCAAACAGGATGTTCCTGTCAAGCGTTGAGCCTGGGCCAATTTCAGCACAGCCTCGTCGACTGCCGGGGCCATGCCAAAATCATCCGCGCATATACTGATCTGCCTGTCCTTGGCCACTGCTCGCTCCGCTTTCTCTTTATGTCTCGTCAAATCATTCTATTCATTCTGGTTGGCACCCTGGCCGCCCTCACGCACTGGGGCATTGTAATCGCCCTGGTGCAAACGCTAAGCCTGTCTCCGCTGCTGGCCAATCTTTTTGGCTGGCTGCTCGCCTTCCTGGTGTCTTTTGGCGGCCATTACTGGCTGACCTTCCGTTCCCAGAATGCCCAGTTTCTACCTGCACTGGCTCGTTTCTTTCTCGTGTCTGCCGCAGGCTTCGCCGTGAACGAGGCCAGCTATGCCTACTTATTGAATAACTCGGGCCTGCGCTACGATCTACTTTTGGGCCTGATTCTTATCGGTCTGGCAGTACTGACGTTTTTGGCTGGACGACTTTGGGCGTTCCGCCGCACATAAAATCGTGATCATCTTGATCAAAGCGCCACAGTGCAATGCGCTGATCCTCATACAGGCGTTGAGCGTGGTTAAGCACCTGACTTTGGCGTACTGCATCCGGGCCACCAATCAGCCAAAAAACCGTTTTACTGTCCCGGCATAGCTGCTGGCGCAAGGTTGCTCTGTCTATCAAGGTTAAAGCCCCGCGCTGTGGCTCAAAACTAGCGGCTTCCAGCAGCTCTTTGCGCCAGCTGTCCGTACGCATGATCTCGGGATCATCCCAACGCCCCATAACGCTGACACCCATCAAACCAGGAACGTAAAAGCCCAAGTCATAGCGGTAGTTGTTCAGGAACACCACTTGGTCGCCCTGCTGATATTCAGCGGCCAAGACTCGACCCAATTCACGGCTATTAACCTGAGGCCGAACCACCATGGTCACCACGGCAACCAGGCACAGCAGCACACCGACAGCCAGGCTCCAAACAGCACGGCGAGCCACTTTAGCCTCCCCATCCCGCTGGGTTTGACGAATCACCGTATCGGCCAGGAAAAAGGCCCAAGGGCCGATAGCGGGCAAGACATAGCCCACCAGCTTGGAGCTGGGAATGGAAAAGAACAGCAACACCGTCAATAAAGCCGAGAGCATCAAGGCCCGTACGGCAAACAATCCATCCGGCTGCATGCCAGTACCACGAGCGCGCCTGAACAGGAACGGGGTCCAGCTCAAGGTCGCCACGGGCATCAAGGCAAAATAAAACCAGAACGGCTGGGGATTGTTAAAGCCCGTTTCCAAAAAGCGCTGGAAGTGCTGGTAGACGATGTAATAGTCAAAAAAACCGGGATAGCGCGCCTGCATGGCCCACATCCAGGGCGTGGCTACCAACAGCAATACTCCCAGTCCGGTTAAGGAAAACAGTCGCAGCAAAATGCGCCATTGCCCACGCCCCACTAACCAGAACACCAGAATACCGCCGGGTATCAGGATGCCAATTAAACCCTTGGCCAGAAAAGCCAAACCTGCCGTGGCATACAAACCCATCAAGGCCAGACGATACGGCCGCCCCTGCTCCATCTGCAAGGCCGCATGGCCACCCAGCAAGACACAGCTGCTGATCAACGCGGCGACCGTCATATCCAGATTGGCGTAGTGGGAAGCTCCAAACAACAAAGGACTGCTAAGCAGTATCAGTGCCGTCCAACCTGCATGGTGTTGGCTGGCATGGCGTTTCAGAAACGCATGCATCCCTGCAATCAGCAAGGCGGCCATCAGGGCAGGCACCAAACGCGCACCTACAAAATTCACGCCCAGCACTTTCAGACTAAGTGCCGTCAGCCAGTAATGCAGAGGGGGTTTATGGAAGAACGGCAGACCATCCAGCCGGGGTACCAGATAATCGCCTGACTCCAGCATAGACAGGGCCACACCTACGTAGCGCCCCTCGTCCGGGATCAGTAAAGGATAGGCACCCAGCGTCAGTGCAAACCACAGCAATGCCAACAGGCCCACTGATACGCCGGAGAGCGTGCCCAGGCCCTGCACAGCGCGTTGCAGCCAATAGGCTGGCCCACGTTGTTGCTCTAGCGGTAGCGTCGCGCCAGAAGGGGAATAGGAATTATCGATACTCATCGTTCACAGCCAAACCAATAGGGTTAGGCAGCCACCCGCGTGGCTGTCAAAACGATTCAGAATATCGATGTAGCGTTCAAGTCCTGATCAAGGCTGCAGCCAAGAGTGCTGCGTTGCGTGTCCTTAGTCTTGCTGCTGGTCTTGCGCTTGGCCTTGCGGCTGGAACCGGTTCTGGCCTGCGATCTGCCCCTGGGTTTGAGCCGGGTTGTGATCCTGCACCTGAGCCAAGCCCTGCCCCCGGCGACGATGCACCAAATACAGCGGCCGGTTTTTGACCTCGGCAAAGATACTGGCGACGTATTCACCGACCACGCCCAGCGACAGCATGTTCACACCCGCAAAGAACAGGACCACGGTAATCAAGGAGGCCCAGCCCCGGACAGCATCGCCATACAGCAAATGCTTGAAGATAATGAACAAGCCATAGCCGAACGACAACATGGCCAATACCGCACCCGCCAAGCTCAACAAACGCAGCGGCCAGGTCGTGAACGCCGTCAAACCATCCACCGCAAAGCGCAAAAGTTTGGCAGGCTTGAACCGGCTAACCCCATGCAAACGCTCGGCAGGCGAATAGTAAATAGGCTCGGAAGGAAAGCCTACCCAGGCAAACAGCCCCTTCATGAAACGGCTGCGTTCGGGCAAAGCCAGCAAGGCATCCACTACGCAACGATCCATCAGGCGAAAATCGCCCGCATCACGCGGCACGCGCAAGCCATTGGAGGTACGCATTAGCTTGTAGAACAGGCTGGTGCCGACCCGCTTCATCCAGGTCTCGTCATCACGGGTTTCCCGCACCGCATAGACCATTTCCAGGCCAGTAGACCAACGTTCCAACATGGCTTCAATCAAGGCGGGAGGATGCTGTAAATCCGCATCCATGCACACGACCACCTCTCCCCGGCTAGCCTCCAGACCTGCCGTCAACGCCGCTTCTTTACCGAAATTGCGCGACAACTGGAGATACACCAGTTGAGGATAGGTTTGACGCAATTGCTCAATCACCAAAGGCGTCGCATCTGTGCTGCCATCATCAACGAAAATGATTTCAAAGTCCTGGACCAGTTCACGCAACGTCGCCACCAGCACCGGCATCAGGGCGGGCAGGTTTTCTGCTTCATTCAAACCAGGGATGACGCATGAAAGCGTCTGGGCCTGTCTTCTTGTCATCATTCGTTCTTGAGTACCATGCTGTAACAAAACCAGGTTTTAACCAACAAAAAGTAATCGTAGCCCGCCAGACCGCCCAGTGCAATTTAGCTGCCGTGATACTTATCTTTCAACAAACAAGGCTATCAACGATCTTTAGGACATTTACAGCCATTCACGCTTGCCCAGTATCGAAAATGCTACATCCATACTCTGAAACTCCCGCTCAGTGTAGGTAGGCAGGCGTTGAATCTGCGTGAAATCAGGCCGTGAAAACACTCCTTTCCCAGCCATTTTCTTTCCGGCTTGACCCCAAAGGACAAGGCCAATAAGATAGATAAAATATATATCTTTAAACTCAAAATATTATGACTCTCAATGCTTTGTGTACCCGCCAGGAAATTCATGACCTGGTCTGGGACTTTTACGATCGCATCCGTATGGATGACGTTCTTGGCCCGATTTTCTCCGAGCGCATCAAAGATTGGGATACTCACCTGGGCGTGATGGAAGAATTCTGGTCATCCCTGCTGCTCAAGACAGACGGCTTTAACGGCAATCCCATGGCCAAGCACTTATCGCTCAGCCACATACAAGCCAGCCATTTTGAACAATGGTTGCGTCTGTTCAAGGAAACCTGTCTGGAACGGGAAAATAAGGCGATGGCCGAGCTGGCCCTGGAATACGCCCAACGTATCGCCCGCAGCTTCTGGTTTGGCTATCAGTTCCAGCACAACCCCACCAAAGTGGCCAGCGAGCTGCAACTGCCTTAATCATGCGCCTGACCAACCTCACCGACTACGCCCTGCGTCAATTAATGTACCTGGGCCAGAACGAAGACAGGCTCTGTACCATCGCGGAAATTGCCCAATACCACCAGATTTCCCAGGCTCACCTGATGAAAGTCACCCACCTGTTGTCCAAAGGCGGATGGATTCAGACACAGCGCGGGAAAAATGGCGGAATGCGGCTAGCGCGTGCGCCAGAACAGATCAATCTGGGCGAACTTGTCCGCTATACCGAAACCGATCTGGCTGTGGTGGAATGCCTGGGTAGTGGTACCCATTGCATCCTGAGCGGGCGCTGCAACCTGAGCAATATCCTCAAGCAGGCCCTGGCCCAGTTCCTGGCCTATCTGGATGGCTACACGCTGCAAGACATTATTGTTCCCGGCAGCAGCCCGGAACAAACCATCGCCTGGCCGACCAAATCCATGCATTCAGCCTGATAGCGAAGGGCCCTGGATTCTTTGGAATCCAGGGCCCTTTGTTTACGCTCTGACTTTGATCTTAGGCGGGAAAAATCAGATCGCTACGTACCGTGCCGGGATGAGCACGCACCGCATCCAGCAAATCTTGGCCGGGTACGCGATCCAGATCTGTCATGGCATAGCCCAGTTCACCTTGCGTCTGCAATTGCTGACGAGTGATGTTAATGCCATGCTGCGCCAGGATATTGTTCAGGCCACCCATCGCGCCGGGCACGTTGCGATGCACATGCAATAGACGAACGGCACCTTGAATGTCGTAGTAAGACACTTCAGGGAAATTCACCGCGCCCTTGGTCGCGCCGCTACGCAAATAGCTGACCATCTTCTCGGCCACTTCACGACCAATGTTTTCCTGCGACTCTTGGGTGCTGCCACCAATATGCGGCGTCAAGAGCACATTAGGCATTCCGATCAGAGGGCTCTTCAAAGGCTCATCCACGCTTTTCGGTTCGGTTGGGAACACATCCAGCGCAGCGCCTGCCAAATGGCCGCTGACCAAAGCCTGATGCAAGGCCTCAATGTCCACCACCGTGCCACGCGACGCGTTGATCAGAATGGAACCCGGCTTCATGGCGGCGATAGCTTCGGCGTTCATGATGTTATGCGTGCCCTGCCCGCCTGGTACATGCAACGTCACCACGTCGGACTCGGCCAGCATCTGCTTCAAGCTGCCGTAGACACGGGCATTGCTTAAGGGCAGTTTGGATTCCACATCGTGGTAGAGCACGCGCATACCCAACGCTTCCGCCAAGGTACCAACCTGCGAACCGATATTGCCGTAACCAATTACGCCCAAGGTCTTGCCACGGATCTCGAAAGCGCCATCGGCACTCTTGTCCCAGAAACCCTGGTGCACACGCAGGTTTTTCTCGGGGATACGACGCAGCAACAAAATGGCCTCGCCCAGCACCAGCTCAGCGACCGAGCGGGTATTGGAAAACGGCGCATTAAAGACCGGCACACCGTGGTTCTGGGCCTGATCCAGATCCACTTGGTTAGTACCGATACAAAAACATCCCAGAACTTTGAGCTGATCAGCATGCTCCAGCACGCGACTGTCAAACTGGGTACGGGAACGAATCCCGACAACGTCGGCGCCTTTGACAGCGTCCAACAGCTCCTGACCCGACAAGGCTCCCTTGTAGGTCTGAATATCGGTCAAACCAGCAGCCTCAAAAACTTCACGGGCGCTAGGATGAATGTTCTCAAACAGGACAATGCGACTCATGATGGTTCCAGTCATTGAAATAGTATCTAAATGGTACTATTTTTTTAGCCCGCCTGATCGAGCATCAACAATAGCAGCAGGGGATTCAAGTCTAGTACACAGACTAAGGCAATGAATCCAAAGCCAAATACAAAAACCCAGGCTTGGAAAACAACATCCAAGACCTGGGTCACACTCAGGCAGCTTAAGCCATCAAAAGCCGGAGCCGCCTGCACAGTCTGCTATCAAGAACCAAATGGCACCGGACGAGGCGTGTTGTCGCGCGAAGGTGGCAGGATTGGCAACATGATCTCAGGCTGCTTGCCCGTCAGCGTTTTCAGGAACGCAACAATCTGAGCATTTTCTTCTGCAGAGAAACTGCGACCCAACTGCAGACGTCCCATTGTATCCACGGCTTCGGTCAAGGTATTGACCGCGCCATCATGGAAGTAGGGGTAAGTCAGTTCAACGTTACGCAGCGTTGGCACTTTGAAGTTGAAGCGGTCGGCGTCCTTGCCCGTCACGCCTGCACGGCCTTCGGCGGGGTTGGAGGTTTGGTAGGGCTCGATCAAACCCATTTTCTGGAAAGACGTACCGCCCAGATTGGGGCCGTTATGGCACGCCACACAACCACTACCCTTGAACAGTTGGTAACCCGCCAGTTCCTGGTCGCTAATGGCTTTCTTATCGCCCTTGAGCCACAGGTCAAAACGTGAATCGGGCGTGACCAGGGTTTCTTCAAAGGCCGCAATGGCTGTGGTGACTTCATCAATGCCGAACTCAGCTTTACCAAAAACCTGCTTGAACTCAGCCTTGTACTCGGGAATAGAGCTCAGGAACTCCATAGCCAGTTCGTGCGTGAAAGCCATTTCCTTGGGGTTGGCAATGGGGCCGCCGGCCTGCTCTTTCAAGTCGCTGGCACGACCATCCCAGAACTGAGCCACGTTCAGGCTGGAGTTCAAGACGGTGGGCGAGTTGATGGGGCCTTCCTGCCAACGGTCGCCGATGGAGGTACGGATATTATCTGTGCCGCCCATGCTCAGGTTGTGACAGGAATTACAGGAGATAAAACCCGAACGCGACAAGCGGGGTTCAAACCACAGCTTTTTGCCCAGTTCAACGCGTGCCGGATCGGTGACCACTGCGGCGGGGATAGGCTGTACAGGCTCATTTTCCTGGGCCTGCGCGGCGGTGCCAAGCAGTAAACCGGCAGCCAGAGCAGAGAGAGTGAACAGGCGTAATTTCATAACAACTTCCTTATGGGATGACAGAGCTTCCTGCCAGTAAGAGGTCCGGGTAGGACCCATAACCCTGCTGGCCTTATGGACATCGTAAGGAATGCCATTTCATTACACATTGATACATCGCAAAGAAAGAATCTTTACTAATACCGTTAGGGAACTTTCGGGATGAAGTGCAACTACCTCGCAACAGCACCCGCTTCAGCCTTGACGAAAGGCATAAAAAATGCCGCCCGTACCAAGACGGGCGGCATGTCAGCTGTATTGCAGAATGTGTTTTTTAAACGCCCAAATAGCGCGTCCACAAGGTTCGATCTGCTCCTAGCGCTTCAGAGTTCCCCTGCCAGACCAATTTGCCACGTTCCAGAATAATGTGGTGATCCGACAAGGCCATCAGACGCTCGACGTATTTGTCGATCAGCAAAATGGTTTGCCCTTCTTCACGCAATACGGCCAGACAGTTCCAGATTTCTTCACGCACTTTGGGTGCCAGCCCCTCAGAGGCTTCGTCCAGAATCAAGAGCTTGGGGTTGGTGACCAAAGCGCGGCCAATAGCCAGCATTTGCTGTTCACCGCCCGAGAGCTGGTTGCCCATATTGGACGCACGCTCGCGCAAGCGCGGAAAGAAGTCGTAGACACGTTCCGGCGTCCAGGTCTTGTGCGCCTTGGGGTTGCGGTTGCAGGCAAAAGCAGTCAAATGCTCGGCGACTGTCAGGTTGGGAAAACACTGACGCCCTTCGGGCACAATGGCAATCCCGGCCCGCGCGATGCGGTCCGAATTCCAGCCTGCAATAGACTGACCGTCGAACTTCACATCACCGCCACGCACAGGCAACTGGCCCAGAATGGTTTTAAGCAAGGTAGTCTTGCCCATACCATTGCGGCCCAGCACCGTTACCACCTGCCCGGTACGAATGGACAGGTCTACCCCAAACAGCACCTGACTGGCGCCATAGCCACTTTGTAATTGAGTCGTTTCAAGCATGGCTTTCCACCTTGGTTGGGACTGGTGTGTCGTCATCACCCAAATAAGCTTGGCGCACAGCCTCGTTGTCGCGGATTTCAGCCGCCGTACCGGTAGCAATAATGTGACCTGCCACCAAGACAGAAATCCGGTCAGCCAGACGGAAAACAGCTTCCATATCGTGCTCGACCAACAGCATGGTGGCTTTGCCACGCATAGTTTCAATCAGCTCGGTCAGACGCAAAGTTTCATCTGGCCCCATCCCTGCCATAGGCTCGTCCAGCAACAAGACTTGCGGACGGCTGGCCAAGGCCAAGGCAAATTCCACTTTTCGCTGCTCGCCATGCGGCAAGACACCGGCCTGGGTATGCAAAAGCGTAGGATCAATGGCGCACTCGGCGGCCAAGGCACGGGCCTGTTCGTACAATTCCGTTTCTGCCTGGCGAGCACGCCAGAAACGGAAACTGCTGCCACTGCAGGCCTGCAAAGCCAGCACCAGATTATCCAGTACCGTGTAGTTCTTGAAGATATTGGTGATCTGGAAAGAACGTGCCAAGCCTGCGGCAACACGCTCGTGTCCGGACAAGGCCGTCACATCGCGTCCGCCCAGCAAGAGCTGCCCCGCATCGGGCTTCAAGGTGCCCGAGAGCAGGTGAATCAAGGTGGACTTACCAGCACCGTTCGGGCCGATCAGACCATGAATTTCACCAGGGACCAGATCCAGGGAAACATCATTGGTAGCCTGCAAAGCACCAAAGCGCTTCATCAGACCACGGGCTTGCAAAGCGGGCGTTCCGCCCGCCGCCATGGAGGCGGCTGCTACTGTGTTCGTCATGCCTGCTCCTTGGCGGTCGTCGCTGGATCAGCGGCCGAACGGATACGCACCAGTCCAGCCAGCCCCTTCGGTGCAAAGAACACCACCAGCAGCAGCAAAATACCCAAAGGCATATGCCAGTACTCGGTCCAGTTACGCAGCATCTCTTCCAGCACCAGCATCACAAAAGCACCCAGGGCACCACCATACAAAAGGCCAATACCGCCCACCAGAACCATAATGATCAGGTCCGCCGACTGGGTCCAGTTCATCAGGCTAGGCGAGACAAACAGGTTGTGGTTGGCCAGCAAAGCACCAGCCAGACCCATGATGGCACCGCTCAAGGTGTAGGCCGTCAAACGAATCCGGTAGACGGGGTAACCCAAAGTCGTCATGCGGCTTTCGTTTTCACGCGTGCCCATCAAGGCCTGCCCAAAGCGGGCTTTGACCAGGCGTTGAAACAAGAACAGGACCACAAGCAAAATGGCCAGAACCAGGTAATAAAAGCTCAGGTCATTGCTGAGATCAATACCGGGCAAGGAGGACGGGCTGTACATATTCATGCCGTCCTCGCCACCGTATTGGCGCAAAGAGATAAACAGGTAAAAGATCATCTGGGCAAAGGCCAAGGTAATCATGATGAAGTACACACCACGAGTACGCAGCGACACTGCCCCCGTCAGGAAAGCCAGCAAGCCGGAGATCAGCATGGCAGCAGGCCAGGCAATCAGGCCGCTTTGCACGCCTTCAGAAGCCAGAATACCGACGGTATAGGCCCCTGCTCCGAAGAATGCCGCATGGCCCAAGGCCACCATCCCGCCATAACCCAGCACCAGATTCAAGGCACTGGCTGCCAGGGCATAGATGAAGATGCGACGTACAAAAGAGATATAGAACTCAAGGCCATACATCGGTGCAATCAAAGGGAAAGCCAATAAGGCCACCAGCACCAAGACAGACAAAATACGCGAAGTAGACATACATTAACCTCGCGCCGGGAACAGGCCCGAAGGACGGAAAACAAGAACAACGGCCATCAGGACATAGATCGAAATGGCAGCAATCGTGGGGCCTACGCTGGAGGCTACATCAGCCGGGAAGACATTGCGCAGCAACATGGGCAAGAAAGCACGGCCAGCGGTATCCACCATCCCCACCAGCAAAGCGCCTACGAACGCGCCACGAATCGAGCCAATCCCGCCGATCACGATGCAGACCAGAACCAGGATCAGAATATCCTCGCCCATACCGATCTGAACGGCCGTAATCGGGCCCAACAAGGCACCGGCCAGCGCGGCCAACGCAGCACCCAGGGTAAAGACGCCCAGAAACAGAATAGGGACACGCACCCCCATCAGGGTGGCCATTTGTCGGTTGGAGGCTCCGGCACGCACCAAGACCCCAGCTCGTGTTTTGGTCACGAAGGCATATAAAGCCAGCGCAACTAACAGACCAACCGTAATAATCATCAGCCGGAAGGCGGGGTAAAGGAAATCAGGCAAGAGTTCTACCGGCCCAGACAACAAGGCAGGCATATTCAACATCACGGGGGTTGGACCCCAAATCATCTTGACCGCATCATTGGCGATCAAAATAACGGCATAGGTTCCCAATACCTGGGCCAAGTGGTCACGGGTGACCAGCTTGCGCAGAATGAGAATTTCCAAGGCAATACCGACCAGGGCTGTTACCGCTACCGCCACCACAATGGCGGCGGTAAAAGACCCTGTACGCTGCATGGTTTCCGCGGCCACATAGGCTCCCGCCATATAGAGGGAGCCGTGGGCCAGGTTCATGATATCCATAATGCCGAAGACCAAAGTCAGGCCCGCGGCAATCAGAAACAACATCAAACCAAATTGCAAACCATTCAGCAATTGCTCGCTAATCAGAATGAGCGACATGCTTTTACCACCTGTGAATCTTAATTAAGTTTGCACTCTTTGGCGTAGACGTCCTGGTAGGAGTCAAACACTTTGCTGACCATACGGTTCACAAGGCGTCCGTCCTGATCCTTGACCACTTCACGCAGGTAGTAAGCCTGAATCGGGAAGTTGTTGTTGCCGTAGGTAAATGGGCCACGAACCGAGTTGTAGTCGGCGGCTTTCAGTGCCTTGAGCACAGCATCGCGGTCGGACACTTTGCCATCGACTTGTTTGACGGCGGCGTCAATAGCCAAAATCACGTCATAAGCCTGGGCGGCGTAGACCGAGGGATAACGGCCGTCATAGGCTTTGCGGAACTCGTCCACAAAGGTCTTGTTGGCAGGAATATCCAGGTCTGGCGACCACTGGGCGGTATTCAACATGCCCAGGATAGGCTCGCCCACCGCAGGGATGATGTCCTCATCACCGGAGAACGCCGGGCCCAGCAGAACCACATCTTTGTTCAGGCCAGCAGCCACAAACTGTTTGATGAAGTTGATGCCCATGGCACCAGGCAGAAAGAAAAACACCGCTTGAGGCTTGGCAGCACGAATCTGCGCCAACTCAGCCGAGTAGTCGATCTGGCCCAGCTTGGTATAGAGCTCATCGCCTACCGGTTTGCCGTAACCGCGCTTAAAGCCAGTCAGGTGATCCTTGCCTGCTGGATAGTCGGGGGCAATGATGAACATTTTTTCATAGTTGCGATCCGCAGCCACTTTACCGGCGGCTTCGTCAAAGGCGTCGTTCTGGTAAGACACGCCAAAGAAGTACGGATTACAACCGGCACCGGCCAATTGGCTGGGGCCTGGGTTGCTGGTCAGATAAGGCACTTTGGCCGAGAACAGGGCGGGAGCCACTGCCAGGGCAACGTTGGAACCTACGGGACCGGTAAAGAAGTCGATCTTGTCGCGCTGAACGAAGCGATTGACCAATTGGCGGGCCTGGTCGGGGTTACCGGCCATATCCTGCGCAATGAACTCGGCCGGGAAACCTCCCAGCTTGCCGTCCAGTTGTTTGATGGCCAGATTAAAACCATCACGAACTTCACCACCGACGGCAGCAAAAGGACCCGAGGTGTCCATTGCCATACCCACTTTGATGGTATCGGCGTGAGCCAAAGAACCGCCAAAAGCCGCGGCCAAAGCCACGGTCAATGCAATACGTTTCATATTATCTCCTTGCGCCACCGCGCTTGTAGGCTGTCTTTATTTAAGATGCACAGCAGATCGAACAACAAATTCAACTATGCCAACCATTCATTTATAAATAGTTTAGTTATGAAACAATTTTGCTGGCAAGCTGTGGTTTTTACCTACACCTCATAAATGTCCGCTTAATTCGACAAGAAACTCGCGTCCCTGCCAATCTCCCGGACCGATAAGCACTATAACGACTGGACGGATGGCCGTTTATGCACGTTTTCCTTAATTTTGTTAACAATGCCCTGCCAAGCCCGCTGCTAAACTCAGGACTCGCCCCATTCTTGGAGATCCCATGCGTATTTCCCACTCTCTGTGCCGCCTTGCGCTGGCCAGCGCCCTGCTCGTTCCTTTCTTGAGCCACGCACAGTCCTCGGAATCCGTTTATCTGGCTGATTTGGCCAAGTCCAGCAAGCAAGTGGCCCAGCAATATCAAAACCTGATGCAGGACGTCGCTAAAAACGCCAGCTGGGTAAAAGAGTTCGGCACGGCCTCGCCCGGCGAAACCGTCTCCCTGGATGGCCGCAACTACCAACTGTTCCAAGGCTGCAAGCCGCATGACTGCACCAGCGCAAGCTATGTCGTCCTGCTGGACACCCAAAAGCAGACGATGGCCCATGGCGCCTTTGTGGAAAACAAGGAGTCCGGTACCGGGTTGGCCAGTAGCCAGATTCAATGGCTGGGTAATCCAGAACTGGATCAGGTCCGCCTGATCGCCCCTGCCCTGTTTTAAAAAAACAGCGCTTGACCTTGCCACCGTGGTAAGCCTTAAGCTGGCTCCATTACTTTTATTAAAGGAGTCAGCTATGTCCACCTTCTCCGTTCCCGACATGACCTGCGGCCATTGCGTACGCAGCATCACCGAAGCCATTCAGGCCGTCGCCCCTCAAGCCACCGTCAGCACTGATCTGGATAAACACCAAGTGACTGTTCAAGGTCTGGATGGCGCTCAGGCACTGAAAGTGATCGAAGAAGCGGGCTACACGCCCAGCGCCCTGTAAGTACGGCACGCCGCTAAGGCGTGCATCATGCAGAGCAAATGAAAAGGCCGGTATGAACCGGCCTTTTTTGTTCCTGCTGACGTTCTGCTGAGGTACTGCTGGAGCGCTGCGTACCCCCCTCACGAATCCGGTTGTAATGTCGAGTGACTGACGGGCCTTATCCCAGCTGCCCCAAAACAGGAAAGGCTTTCAACACCCAGATGGCGAAGCGAGCCAACTCACCGGTTGCCATAGCCCAACCCATCACAATTAACACCAACCCCGCCCCCCAACGAATATAACGGCCAATCCGACGGATGCTTGTCATGCGCTGCAAAAAGGGGGTCAAAAAGCAGGCCGCCAAAATAAAAGGCACGCCCAAACCCAAAGCATAGACGGACAGCAAAACACTGGCTTTACCTGCACTGGCGGTACTGGCCCCCATCATCAAAATTCCGGCCAGAATCGGGCCAATACAAGGCGTCCAGCCAAAGCCAAAAGCCAAGCCCATCACCGTGGCCCCACCGGGGCCAGCTGCCTTGCCTGATTCAAAACGGTAATAGCGTTGCAGGCCCATGGGCATGCGCAACACACCCATCACGCTCAAGCCTGCCAAGGCCACCATCACCCCAGCCGCTATGTTCAGCTGGTACCGGTAGGACATCAGCATTTGCCCCAGATAGGACAAGCTGGCGCCCAGGGCAATGAACACCAGCGAAAAACCCGCTACAAAGCAAAGGCTGCGCCCCAGCAAGTGGCTGCGCTTGACCTCGGTGTAGGCCTGCCCATCTCCGGCCAGATACGACAAGTAACCAGGAACCAACGGCAAGACGCAAGGGGACAGAAACGAGGCCATCCCCGCCAAAAACGCCGTTATCAGGGCAATGACGCCCAAATCCAAAGACACAAGTTCCATATCAGGGGGCCGTAGCGGGTTCCGGTGTAGAGTTGGCAGGCAGGCGCATACGTTCACGTGCCAGCTGCAAGCCCTGGTTTACGACCTTGGCGGTCTCAGAGTCCGGCGGAAATTGCGCCAGCAAACGCTGCCAGTAGTCGATGGCTGCCGGGTACTGTTCCTTATGCAGAGCGGCTGCTCCCGCCAGCATCAAACCCAAGGGCTCCTCAGGATATAAATCCAGCGAACGCTTGACCAAACGGCCTGGCAAACCATCCAGCGTATCCATACCCGCCAGGAGCATGGACTCTGCATATTCCGCCAAGGCAGCGGGGTCCCCGTCCACCACAGGCATGGCCTTGGCATACGCCTCAGCCGCTTCCTGGTGACGCCCATAGTAGCGATGTGAACGAGCCATCATCAGCCAAGCGCCGGGGTCATCCGGATTTTCTTTCAGGCGCTGTTCAAGACGGGCCACCATCGCCTCAATATCCACGGGCTGCGCATTGGCTTGCTGCTGCAAGGCGCTCGGGTCCAGCATGGCCGGATTACCCAGATAGAAGTACAGGGCAATTGCGGCGACCGGAATGCTGACCATTAAGGTCCAGGCCAACTTGGGTGCGCCATTTTGCAGCGCAGGTTCGGTTTTTAACCCCTCGTTTTCTTCCAGCACACGCTGACGCAAATCCATCTGGGCCTGCTCAAAATCCTGGGCCGACAACACCCCTGCCAGCTTGTCTCTTTCGATTTCCTTAAGCTGTTCGCGCAAGATCGCCAGATTGGCTTGCTTGTGCTCCACCACCCGCTGCAAGGCCGGTTTGCGCTTGACGCTCAACATTAAGTACGCCGCGCACGCTAGCACCAGAAGCGCAGCCACAATATAAAAAGCAATAGTCACGATTGTTCATCCCGAGAAGAACCCTGCAACAGGGCATCGGCTTGACGACGTTGTTGATCGGTCAGGTCCGCAACCTCGCCAGCACGGCGACGACGGCGCAAGGTCAAGGCGTAGACCAGAAAACCAGTCAGCAACAAGAGCGCTGGCCCGAACCAGAGCAACAAGGTAGAGGACTTGAGCGGCGGACGATACAAAATAAAGTCGCCATAGCGATCCACCATATAGTCACGAATCTGATCCGGATTACGCCCCTGCCCCAGCTGCTCCATAATCTGCTGGCGCAGATCCACGGCCAGCTCAGCACGCGAGGCAGCAATCGATTCGTTCTGACACACCAGACAGCGCAGCTCGGCAGCAATTTCCAGCATCACCGACTCTTGAGCGCCCTGTCCTCCCGACTGGGCCTGAGCAGACGGCACGAACAGCCACAAGCAGGCTGCCAGCACCGCCATCCACTGACGCATCATCATGGCTGCTGCTCCAAACGACGAATTAAAGGCAACAAGGTTTCCTCCATGGATTCGCGCGACACAGGGCCTATGTGCTTGAAGCGCACAATGCCCTGCTTGTCGATCACGAAGGTTTCTGGAACCCCGTATACCCCAAAATCAATACCTACTCGCCCGTCTCTATCCATGACGGAAACCTCGTACGAGTTGCCATTACGCAGCAACCACTCACGGCTTTCCTCGGGTACGTCCTTGTAGTTCAAACCCACCACCGGCACCTTGTGCTTGGTGGATAACTCTTTGATGAAAGGATGCTCAGTCAGACACGGATAGCACCAAGATGCCCAGACGTTCAGCAGCCAGACGCGACCCTTCATTTGCTCGCCCGAAAAACTGGCTTCCGGATTGTGCAGTTGGGGCAAGCTGAAAGACGGAGCCGGCTTGTCGACCAAAGGCGACGGGACTTCGCTGGGCTTTAAGGTCAGCCCTATGCCCAGGAACACCAACAGCAGTACAAACCCGATTAAGGGGACGGTAAAACGGTTCATGCCTGCACCTGCTTATCCAAAGGTTTGCTCTGTGCCGCTGTACGAGTTTGTTTGGCACGGTAACGTCGATCACTGATTGCCAATCCGCCCCCAAAGGCCATCAACAAACAACCCAGCCAGATAAAGTCCACCAAGGGTTTGTAGTACAGCCGCACGCTCCAGCCGCCCTGCTCAAAGTTGTCACCTAGCGCCACGTAGATATGACGCAAACCATTGGCATTAATGGCCGATTCCGTCATCGGCAAGGCCGAGGACAGATAGGTGCGTTTTTCCGGATGCAAAGTGGAGACCACTTTGCCGTCTTGCAACAGTTCAACCGTGCCACGCTCCGCTGAGTAATTTGGGCCAGGAACAATGTGTACGCCCTGGAAGCGAGCATCATAGGCCCCCACCTGAGCAGTCTGGCCGGGCTTTAGCAAGACATCGGTTTCCGTCTCGTAATGGCTGACCATGGTCACACCCAAAACGAACACCGCTACCCCAATATGGGCCAGATGCTGACCTAACCAGCTGCGTGGCTGCGAAAACACGCCCGAACGGGTGGCACGCACACGCTTGACCACATCAAACAAGCTGCCCAGCACAATCCATATCGCCAAGCCAGCACCCAAAGCCGCTGTGCCCTGCCACTGGCCGTAGAACAAGGGAATGGCCGCACCCAGCACAACGCTGAACACAATCACCAGAGCCAGCTGACGCACCATATCCATAAAGCTGGCCCGCTTCCAATTCGCCATCACACCAAAGACAATCAGAACCAAAGCCGGAATCATCAAGGGCACAAAGACCTTGTTGAAATAAGGCGGGCCCACCGAGATTTTGCCCAGCCCCAGCGAATCCATAATCAGCGGATATAAAGTGCCCAGCAAGACGGTGCCAGTTACGACCACCAGCAAGACGTTATTCACCAGCAACAAGGATTCACGCGACACCACGGCAAACTGCCCACCGGCGCCTACACGAGGGGCACGCCAGGCAAACAGAATCAACGAGCTACCAACGATGACCGCGAACAAAGCCAGGATGAACACACCGCGTGCAGGGTCAGTGGCAAAAGCGTGGACCGAAGTCAGCACGCCCGAGCGCACCAGAAACGCCCCCAAAATCGATAGGGAGAAGGTGCTGATGGCCAGCAAAACCGTCCAGTTCTTGAAGCTGCCGCGCTTTTCTGTCACCGCCAGAGAGTGAATCAAGGCCGTACCCGCCAACCAAGGGACAAAAGAGGAGTTTTCCACTGGGTCCCAGAACCACCAACCGCCCCAACCCAGCTCGTAGTAAGCCCACCAGCTACCCACGGCAATGCCCAAGGTCAGGAACAACCAGGCAGACGTTGTCCAGGGACGTGACCAACGCGCCCAGCTGGCATCCAGACGGCCTGCCAGCAAGGCCGCAATTGCAAACGCAAAGGCGACGGAGAAACCCACATAGCCCATGTACAGCAGCGGCGGGTGAACAATCAGGCCGATATCCTGCAAAAGCGTATTCAGATCCAGACCTTCAGCCGGAACCGGGAACATGCGCTCAAAAGGATTAGAGCTGATCAACACAAACAGCAGGAAACCGGCGGTAATCAGGCCCAACACCCCCAGCACACGAGCCAACATGGCTTCCGGCAAGGAACGCGAGTAAATACTGACCGCAAAAGCCCAGCCCGTTTGCATGAACATCCACAGCAGCAGCGAGCCTTCATGCCCGCCCCACACCGCAGCGATGCGATAGAACAAAGGCAGCTTAGTGCTGGAGTTCTGAGCCACATAGGCCACAGAGAAATCAAAGCTGACAAAGGACCAGGCCAGACACAATAAGCTAAAGGCCACCAGACCGAACTGCCAACGCGCCGCTGGGCGAGCAAACGCCATCCAGGCCAGATTGCCGCGCCAGGCACCGTATAAAGCCACCACACCTTGGGTCAGCGCCAGCACAAAGGTCAGGATCAGGGCAAAGTGCCCAAGCTCCGGGATCATGGCTGGGCTCCTTGCTTGGCGCGCTCAGCCTGTTCCATGGCGTGCATGGCCTCGGGTGGCATGTAGTTTTCATCGTGCTTGGCCAGCACTTCTTCAGCCATAAAATGACCTTGCTCGTTTAAACGGCCTTGGGCAACCACGCCTTTCCCCTCTTGAAACAGGTCCGGCAAAATGCCGGTGTAGCTTACCGGCACCAGGGCCGCACCATCGGTGATCACAAAGTTCACGGCCATGCCTTGATTACCGCCCCGGCGGATGCTTTCCATCTGCACGATGCCTCCCACCCGAAACGTACGGTTTTCCGGGCTCTTTCCTTCGCTAACTTCGGTAGGCGTGAAAAAGAACACCAAACTGCTTTGGAAAGCATTCAAAATCAGAGCCGTAGCAGCCCCCAGCACCACCAAGGCTCCTAGGATCAAGGCCAGACGATTCTGTCGTTTAGTCATGGCGGCTGTCTCCCAGGGCACGCTCATCACGTACCCGTTGCCAGGCACGTGCCCGCCCTGCCCGGACGCTGAGCACTTCGCCCAGCATCAACACGGTACAGGCCAGAACCGAGCCCCACACATACACGGCGTAGCCGCCCATAGCGAAAAAATCGCCCACACTCGACCAATGCATCATCAGCCCTCCGTCAAGTTGCGAACCCAGGCGGTATGCGCCTCACGTTCAAGAATCAAATTGCGCACCCGGTACAGTGCGATGGCAATGCTGTAGCACCACATGGCCAGACTCATCAGCAACATGCCCGTCAACATGACGGTGGCCATAGAGGGTGAGCTGGTCAGCGATACCGAAGCCCCTTGGTGCAAGGTGTTCCACCACTGCACCGAGAAATAAATGACGGGTATATTCACCACCCCGACCAAGGCCAAAATGGAGGCGGCTTTATCCGCGCGGCGCGGATCGTCGATCGCACCGCGCAAGCCCATGAAGCCCATATACAAAAACAGCAGCAACAGCTCGGACGTCAAGCGGGCGTCCCAGACCCACCAGGCACCCCACATGGGCTTGCCCCACAAGGCTCCGGTGACAAGCGACAAGACCGTACAGATTGCGCCTGTGGGAGCCAGTGCAGCGGCCATCATGGCGGCGGTCCGGCTGTTGAACACCAGACAGAGCAAAGACCAAAAGCCCATAGCCAGATAAATCAGCATGGACATCCAGGACACGGGTACATGCAGAAAAATGATGCGGTAGCCCTCGCCTTGCTGCGCGTCAGTGGGAGCCAGGAAAAAACCTACATAGGCGCCAAGGACAAACAGCAGCAAAGCCAGGATGGCGGCCCAAGGCACAATGCGTCCGGCCAGGACATAGAAGTTTTGAGGGGCGGCGTAGCGATACAAAAAGTTCATGGAATTTACTCAAGAGCAAGACGCAAAGCAGCTGCTGTCGCAGGCGGCGCAAAAAACAAAGCCAACAGTAAAAAAGCGGCCAGAACGGACAAGTGCGCTTGCGCGCCTAATCCGGCCTGAACCGCTTGCACCGCCCCCGCCCCGAACACCAGCACGGGAACGTAAAAGGGCAAAATCAGTAAAGCCAGCAACACCCCTGCCGAGCGCAGGCCCAGTACCAAGGCAGCGCCAATGGCCCCCAACAAGGTCAACACAGGTAAACCCAAGGCCAGTGACAGCATCAACACACCCAGGCTGGACGTGGGTAAGCTAAATTGCAGCCCCAGAATGGGAGCCAGCAACAGCAAAGGGACACCCGTCAACAAGGTATGGGCCAAGACCTTGCCCAAGACCCACAGGCTAAGAGGTAGATGGGAAAACAGAACCTGCTCCAGCGCACCATCCTGCTCATCTTGCTCGAACAAGCGGCTTAGCGAGAGCATGGTGGCCAGCAAAGCCGATACCCACAGTACGCCGGGTGCCATCTTGGACAGCAAAGCGGCATCCGCCCCTACGCCCAAGGGAAACAGGCTGCACACCACCAGAAAGAAAACCAGGGGAATCAAGACATCGCCAGGACGGCGCACAGCCAAGCGCCATTCGCGCCTCATCAAGGCCAAAAAAAGACTCAACATGCCCGCCCCAGATCCAGCTGTTGCACATCCAGCTTCCACGGCAAGGTCTGGTGGCTGGTCAGAATGACGGCGCCCTGCTTTTCCAGATGTCGCGCGATCAACTCACCCAAAAACTTTTGACCGGCACTATCCAGCGCGGTCAGTTGCTCGTCCAAAATCCACAAAGGGCGATTGCTCAAGGACAAGCGAACCAAAAAAACACGACGTCGCTGCCCTGCCGACAACTGCCGCACAGGGACACGACGGTATGCCAGCAAACCACCGCTCAGCAGAGCCTGGTCACAGGCCTCCTGCTTCAGGGCTACCCCGTCTTGCAACAGCAGGCTGTCCAGATTCTCTTGGACTGACAAGCTGCCATTCAGCCCAGGGGCATGGCCGCCGTACACCACCTGCTGTCGATAATCGCTGTCGTTGCGGTGCACGGGCCGGTCCTGCCAAATCAGTTGGCCTTCATCGGCCTGGGTGATATTGGCCAGGATGCGCAGCAAGCTGGTTTTGCCGCTGCCATTGGGCCCACTGACCAAACAACATTGGCCAGCATCAAGCCTGAGGCTTAGCTCGGAGAACACACGGCGCTGGCCCCGTCTACAGGTCAGCGAAACAGCTTGGAGCACAGCAACCCCTTATCAAGAAAGCAGACAGAGCGAAGCCGCCTATGCATAAAGGCGGCTTGCTTAGCTCGCTAAGTAAAGACGAGCCTCTTTCAAGACAGGGGATGCCTCACTTAGTTCCGCAAAACCCAAGAGATGTCCGAGCTTTTTGATCTAGGCCAATCCTAGTGGGAAGTAGCATTCTTGCTAAGATGCTGCCTTACCGCTTTTTTTTGAGTGATTGACCATGAACACCCCTATCACCCTGACGCCCCAGTCTCTGAACCCCGAAGCATTTGCTCCTTATGGCTGGATGTTGGGTAAAGGTTTAGCCACAGCACCCGCTGCAGCCGCCTTTAGCAATGCCGCAACCGACTTCTGGCATGAACATGCTTTTGACACAGGACCAGGTGGTCAGACCGAAGTTTTATGGGTCAATTACCGCATCCAGGATCCCAACATCACGGCCCTGGAAATCCACCTGTTGACGCAGCAGGCCCTGATCCCGCTGACTGGTGAAGTGATCCATATCGTGGCAGATAGCAAGCCTGAGGGCGGCCCGGACCTAAGCACCTTGAAAGCCTTCAGAATTCCTCAAGGACAAGGCGTGTGCATGCGACCCGGTTGCTGGCATAGCAGCCGTGTTACCAGTGGCGAGGTAGCCTGTTTGATGTTGACGCGCATCTCCACCACGGTGGATTTAGTCGCCCATTTAAGCCAGAGTCAGCCCGCCGTAGAAAGCGAGCTTCGTCCCCTGGAACAGAGTGTCACGGTGACTCTATGAGGTTCCGGAGCAGAGCGTAAGGATAGCTCTACAAGTTGACTGAATTAAAACGTCGATGCCGCGCCGTATTTGAGTGCGAGCTCAATAAAGGCGCGCATCGCCGCAGACTGATAAGCACCCTTACGTTGCATCAAAATAGCCCGCCGTTGCGGCGGGGCCGGGTCAAGGCTGACAGCCACCAGATACTCGCTATTATTAGCAATGGCAGCTGGTAATAAGGTTGCCAAACCGGTGCGCCGCACCACCTCAATCACCGCGTTAAGCGAATTGGATTCCATCGAGACCTTCAAGTCCAGATCATGCTGGCGACAGTGCCGCTCGATCTGCCCACGTGTGGCAAATTCCGGCGTCAACAAGACCAGGGACTCACGCATCAAGGTGTCTCTATCAATGCTGCGTCGCTCGGCCAGAGGATGGGTCCGGCTCATTACCACCGCCAAAGTCTCCACCAATAAAGGCTGAAACTCCACCGCTGCTGAGGTCGGTTTTTCAAAAGCAATACCGATATCCAGTTCGTCCTCGACCAACTGGGTTTCCACGCGCTCTTGCAGCATCTCTTGCAACACCAGACGCACATTGGGATAGCGCCGGTGAAAGGCCTCGACCAAGGGACCGATCAGATACGAAGTGAAGGTAGGGGCTACCGCCACCCGCAAAGAGCCCCGGCTTAAATCACTGACATCATGTAAGGCCCGCCGCCCTTCTTCCAGGTCTTGCAAAGCTTGCCGGGCATAGCGCAGATACACCTCGCCGGCATCAGTCAAACGCACCAAACGACCGGTACGATCAAACAGTTGCGCGCCTAAGTGTTCTTCCAACTGACGCACCTGTTGCGACAAGGCAGGCTGAGACACATGCAGGGCCCGCGCCGCGCGGGTAAAGCTTTGATACTGAGCAACCGCCAGAAAGTAATTAAGATGGCGCAAAAGCATAAGGGGCCTTCGTATAAGTAAACCCAATGCAAAGCATCAGAAATCGGTATTTTACCTTATGACCATGAAGCGGTAATCTTCTGCCTAAGCCGAACAACAAGGACAAGGATGAAAGACATTATCGACGGTTTCCTGAAATTCCAACGGGAAGCCTATCCCAAGCGCGCCAAGCTCTTCAAAAATCTGGCCACGCAGCAAAACCCTCGCGCTTTGTTTATCTCTTGCTCCGATAGCCGTTTGGTTCCCGAGCTGGTGACACAGCGTGAACCCGGCGACCTGTTCGTGATTCGTAATGCAGGCAATATCGTGCCTTCTTATGGCCCGGAACCCGGTGGGGTGACAGCCTCGGTGGAATACGCTGTCTCCGCCCTGCGTGTGACAGATGTTGTGATCTGTGGTCACTCCGATTGTGGCGCCATGACGGCCATTGCAACCTGTCAGTGCCTGGACCACATGCCGGCGGTAGACCATTGGCTGCGCTACGCGGACTCGGCCCGCCTGGTGAACGAATCGCGCAAGCACGCCAGCGAACAAGATCGTATTTCGTCCATGGTGCGCGAAAACGTGGTGGCCCAGCTAGCCAATATCCAGACTCACCCCTCGGTGCGCCTGGGCATGTCCGAAGGCCGCCTGACGCTGCATGGCTGGGTCTACGACATTGAATCTGGCACCATCGATGCCTATGATGGCGGCAGCATGAAATTCGTGCCTTTGGCCGAAAACCCGGATGTGTGTGTGGCGCCGTTAGTACGCGGCTAAACGACACAGAATCGAGTAAAGGAACGCCATGCAACAGCATGGCGTTTTTTTATTTAGAGACAGCCAATCCTATTGTGCGTTTATCTTGTTCTCAACACCGTGTGCCCGTCTGTGTCAAAAATAAACGCCTTGTCACTATGATGGAGGTGATCCGATGATTTTTTTATCTACCTATTTCACCCAAGTCCCTCTTCCAAACTGAGCACCACGATAAAAAAAGCACAGGACTGTTCAGAAAATGTCACTCGGGGACTCTTTCTTTATTGGCTGATCCATGAAAAAAACTTGTCTCGCCTTGGCTTTACTGGCCCTACACACTGGCACACAGGCCCAAACTTTCTCCAATACCTACTTTATCGGTGACAGCCTGAGCGACAGCGGCCAATTCGGCTCCCGTTTCACCACCAACCCTGGCCAGGTCTGGTCGCAAGTGCTGGCGCAAAAACTGGGAACCGGGGCTGACCCCAGCAGTCAGAGCGGCAGCAACTACGCCGTGGGTGGCGCTCGGGTCGCTGTGGATGAGCTGCTTGACCCCACTAGCGCTCCGGGCCCCACCAACCCGCCCCTGCCCGCCATGACGACACAAACTGCACAGCTACTGGCTGCGCACAACGGGCGTTTGGACGGACAAGCGCTGTACAGCGTGTGGGGTGGCGCCAATGACCTGTTTGCCGTAGTGCAAGATCCGCTCAATATGTCCCAAATCGTGGCAGACTCCGTGGGCAATCAAGCAGCATTGATCAATACACTGTCACAAGCCGGTGCGCGCTACATTCTGGTCCCCAATATCCCCGATCTAGGCATGACCCCGGAATTTTCCGGCTCGGCTATCGGCGCTGGAATAGCCACCTTGCTCAGTGACACTTACAACCAAGCGTTTACTCAACAATTAAATAGCAGTCCAGCCAACATCATTCCGATGAACGTTTCGGCACTCTTGCACGAAGTCGCCGCGAACCCGCAAGCCTATGGTTTTAGTAACGTCAACACGGCAGCCTGCGGCAGTGTGTCCTCCCGCCTGTGCACACCAGCCGATCTGGTCGCTCCCGGTGCAGACCAAACGTATCTGTTTGCCGATGGCGTACACCCCACTGCAGGTGGCCATGCTGTCATTGCCGACTATGCCCACGCCATCGTCAGCGCTCCCAGTCAGGTTGCCATGCTGGCCTCCGCCGCGAACACGGTCGGTCAAATGCAAATGCAGCATATTGATCGTCGTCTGCAAACAGTGAGCTCATCGCAGGACAAGGACTTGTCGGTCTGGTTCCAGGGAGAGGCGGTCAACCGCAATAACAGCAGCGCGAACTCACGACTGGATGGTACACAGGCAGCATGGAAACTGGGTTTGGACAAACGCCTAGATGATTGGACGGTAGGTGCCTACCTCTCTTACGAAAATCTGGATGGCGATACAGACGAAGAAGGGACCTACAGCCAGAAGCGCCAGTCAGCCGGTCTGTACGGGCGCTGGCAGTCCGATAATCTGTGGGTCAACGCTCAGATTTTCTACAGTGACCTGGATAACAAAACTCGTCGCCATCTGCGTCTGGGCTCTGCCACGCGCGAGCACCAGGCCAAAGCGGGTGGTAAGCAGTACGGCGGTAAGATCAGCACGGGCTACGACTGGCAGGCCGGGACGGTTACCCATGGCCCACTGTTGAGCCTGAGCATGCAGAAATCCAAGATCAAAGCCTTGTCGGAAGATGGTCAGGGCCTATCCACTTCGATGGGTTTTGATGCTCAGGATCAGACCTCAGTACAAAGCAGCCTGGGCTACCAAATCAACGTGGCTGTCAGTAATCAGTGGTCCGTGTATGCCTCCGCAGAGTGGCTGCACGAATTCAAGAAACCCGCGGAACAACTGGGTGCGCGCTTGCAGGATGGCGTCTACAACAGTCGCCACTTTTACCTGCCCACCGGCCAGGAACGGGTACGCGACACAGGCCTGCTGGAACTGGGTACGGTGGGTCAGCTAAACAGCAAGTGGTCCCTGGGGGCAGGTGTCAGTACGCAAGTCGGTAAGGCCACCAGCTCGCAAACTTCGCTGTACCTGAATACGGCTTACCGCTTCTAAGTCTGTTTATCTTCAAACTTATTGCGGCATCCGGGCGTACCCTGGATGCCGCAATAGCAAGCTGTCTCGTATACCTGAGTTCTGATCAGGCCAGTAATGAGTCCAAGGTCTGATTCAGCGTTGCCAGAGGGGTGCCGACAGCCGGTAATTGCGTCACTTTTCGGCCATCAACAAACAGCAAGGTCGGGTAGGACTGCACGCCCAAGGCCCGCGCCAAAGCAAAGTCCGCCAAGGCTTGCTCCTTGCCAGAGCCATCGGTCAAATGACGCCGCACGGCCTCCACATCCAAACCATTGGCAGCGGCGATCTCCAGACAAACCTTCTGATCAGACAGACTGCACCCATTCAGGTAAAAAGCCTGCTGCAGTTCGTGTATCCAATGAATAGCCCGCTCGGGATCCTGGTCACGTAACACCGCCACCGCCGTCGCCGCATCCAGTGAATCCATGACGGTCGTGCCCTCCTCTGCCAAGGCTTTATAAGCGGCCCCAAAGGTCGCCCCTGTCATCTGAGCGATACGTTCGTTGGACTCGGAAATATAGGGATAACGGGACATAGGAGCTGCCCGGTCGCCCACGAACAGACCTCCCGAGACCGCTGTAAAGGGAATACGGTGCTTGTTGGCCGCCTCGAACTCAACCATGCGTTCGGCAAAACCCCAGCACCAACCGCAATACACATCCTGTACATACACAATCGAACGGGCGGGTAAATTGAACGTGTTCATGACATTCCTTCAAGACAATGCGGGGTTCTCGGAACCAAGGAAACCTGCTTGATAGTGGGTGCTGCCAGGATCAAAATCATCCAACAGGCACGGCGCGTATGGCTCCACTTTATTCAATAAAAACCCATAAATAAACGTCTTTTTTTAAGGCTGGATTTACATCAAACTACTGACGCCGTCTTTGCCCTGAAAGCCAAATGCTTTTATAGTGTGGCTTCGACTCATTTCCCGCGAGGTCTTCGTCCAATGCGCCACTAATGCCGCCGTCTCTTCGACGGCCAGTCTCGACCCGCCCCCACTACGCAGGGGGAGTTCTTGGCATTAATGGAAGCATCACGTATGACGAATCCTTATCTGACGCTGGAAGGCGTGTCCTATACCTTGCCACAAGGCAAGACTCTGTTTTCCCACCTGAACGAAACTTTCGACTCGCGCCGCACCGGTTTGGTCGGGCGTAATGGCGTGGGCAAAAGCATTCTGGCGCAAATCCTGGCCGGACAGCTCCAGCCCAGCAGTGGCCGTTGCCTACGTTCAGGCAAAGTCCATTATCTGGCCCAGCAAGTGGCCCCGGTCAGCGGCTTGCGCGTGGCTGATTTAGCAGGCGTAGGCCCGACATTGGATGCTCTCGGCCGAATTGAGACGGGCAGCAGTGCGGTGGAAGACTTCAATCTAATCGAAGACCGTTGGGACATTAGACAGCAATTACAAGAAGCGCTGGAACGCAATGGCCTGGGGCACCTGAATGCTGAGACGCCTGCCGATACATTAAGCGGTGGGCAGGCCATGCGGGTGTCCCTGATCAATGCCCTGTTATCGCAGGCGGATTTCTTGATCTTGGACGAGCCCAGCAACCACCTGGATCGGGACAATCGTCTTGCCTTGATCGAGCAACTAAAACACTGGCCCCACGGCTTGCTGGTGGTCAGCCATGACCGCCAACTGCTGGACACGATGGAACGCATTGTAGAGCTGTCGTCTCTAGGGCTGCGCAGCTATGGTGACAATTACAGCCACTACGCCGAGCAGAAAGCGCAGGAGCACCAAAACGCTCTGGATCAACTGGAACACCGCAAGCTGCAGAGACAGCGCGCAGAGAGCAGCATGCAGGAGCAGCGCGAGCGGCAGGAGCGTCGACAAGCGCGGGGAAATCAACAGGGCAAACAAGCCAATCAGGCCAAGATTCTGCTGGACAGACAAAAAGGCCGTAGCGAGGCCACGACCGGCAAGCTGCGCCAGCTACATGCCGCCAGCCAAAAGCAGCTTGCCCAGCGTGTACATGAGGCCGCTGAATTAATCGACAAAGACGAGACCATCAATCTGCATGCCCTGCCCTTGATGCCCTTAACACGCCAGCGTGTGGTGGAACTAAATGACGTACAGCTGCCTTTTGTCCCTGCGCATCAGAAACCGATCAATCTGCTATTAAGTGCTCAACAACGTGTTGGCGTCATCGGCCCAAATGGCTGCGGCAAATCCACTTTACTCAAAGTCATTACTGGACAACTGGTGCCCTTGGCAGGCAGTTGTAAAGTCGTGCCTCAGCATGTCTATCTGGATCAAGGGCTTGCCGATCTGGACCCTCAACAATCCGTGTTGGAGCAAATACAGGCGGTCAACCGCAAAAGCAGTGAAGGTGACTTGCGTATGCGTTTGGCACAGCTAGGCTTGGATGCGCAGAAAGTCACAGGCCCCAGCAGAGCCTTAAGTGGTGGCGAGCGCCTGAAAGCCGCTCTGGCCTGCGTGCTATACGCCGATCCACCACCGCAATTGCTGCTTTTGGATGAACCCAGCAACCACTTGGATCTACCTTCCACATTAGCCCTGGAGTCGATGTTGAGTAGCTACCAGGGCACGATGGTGGTGGTGTCACATGACGATGCTTTTATGAGCAATCTTGGACTGACGGAGCGGCTGGAATTTAAGGAAGATGGATGGGTATTGCGGCCTTGCTAAGGGTCGGAAAACACAAGAAGTACAAGGTACGGCTATAGGGCTGGTAGAACTGATGAGTGGCTAAATGCAGGTTGACTAATGCTTGGCGCCCAGCCCTCTCCACAAAGATCACTTTAAGCGGCACATTCACAAAACTAGCTTGAGACGTCTCACCAAATCCCGCGCCAGTTTCTCCACTTCTTCGGCCCTGCTCACCCAGTTGTCCACCACCTTGCCTAGATAAGCCAAGCGCGCATGCTCCAAGATGTCTGCCAGCTCAGGGCTCAGCAGCGGAATCGCCCACTCCGCTGCCTGATCCTTAGTCACAAAATCCCCTTGAACTGCGGTTCGCCACATCCGCGCCAAGGTCAGTAAGACATTGCGCTCGTCCCCCTCCAACCCTTCGCACAGGGACTCCAGGCCATCTCGCATCGCTTGGCGGATAGACGCCAGAGACGTAAGCGGTACAGTCGTCAGCACATCCTGCCCACATAGCAGGCGCGCCTGTTGACGGGCCTGGGCCAGAAGCAAGGTGTATTCAGGGTCAGCAGCCGTCTCTGACAGCTCCCCGGCCTTGAAGGCATCCCGCAGCCATTCACCGTAGATAAACTCCACCTTGGCGGGATAGGTGTTACTTTGAAGATCCGATAGACAGCAAACCACTAACTCGATGCACCGCAGGCCGCCCGGCGTAGCAGGATGGGGAGCGGAAACTGAGAGTAAAGCCGCAATCAAATCCTGACGTTGGGCATCTGACAAAGGCGCATCGACCACAGCCAGTAAATCCAGGTCGCTTTGCGGCTGAAGCCCTCCGGTCACAGATGAGCCGTGTAGATAGAAGGCCCGCAAATTAGCGCTCAACGTACGTTGAACATGCGCCAAGACGGTGTGCAATTGATCGCTGTGACTTTCCAGATCTGACATCAAACAATATCTCTTCAAAAGCAGAGTTGGGCGCATGAGAAAAGCATCATGCCCTCTTCGCAGTCCTTATGAATCTCTGTACATTGCCTCTTGCTGATCAACTGAGCCAAATGGACTTCTGACACACTCAACACATAAGCGACTGCCTGTTTGAAAGCTGTTTCCTCAATTCGCACGGTCTCTTTACGCAGAGCCATATGCAAAGAAGGCAGGCTCGTTGGGGCAGTAGAAAATAACTATGCGAAACCCAACGGACCTACAATGCCCTGCTTGCGGGCAAACCGCTCGAATCACGCATTTTTAAAAACTCCCCCTACCGCGACGAGCTTAATCTATACACCAGGTGTTATAGAAAATAGCAAAAAAATGGCAGGTCTCTGATTTCAGAGGCCTGCCACTTGGACACCCGATTGAAGACGCTTAGACGTTAAACAAGAAGTTCAGCACGTCGCCATCTTTAACCACATACTCTTTGCCTTCAGCGCGCATCTTGCCTGCCTCCTTGGCACCTTGCTCACCCTTGCAGGCCACAAAGTCGTCAAAAGCAATAGTCTGTGCACGAATGAAGCCACGCTCGAAGTCGGTGTGGATCACACCCGCTGCTTGAGGGGCCGTATCGCCCACACGAATGGTCCAGGCACGGACTTCTTTCACACCAGCGGTGAAGTAGGTCTGCAGGCCCAGCAAGCTGTAGGCGGCGCGGATAACGCGGTTCAAACCGGGCTCTTCCATGCCCAGGTCGGACAGGAACTCGATCTTGTCAGCATCGTCCAATTCAGCGATTTCAGCTTCCACAGCAGCGCATACAGCCACCACAGGCGCACCGTCAGCAGCTGCGTAGTTCTGCACAGCTTCCAGATGCGGGTTGTTGGTGAAACCGTCTTCTTTCACGTTAGCCACGTACATGGTGGGCTTGGCCGTGATAAAGCCGTAGGACTTGATCTGGTGTAATTCCTCTTCGTCCAGCTTCAGCGAACGCACGGACTTGCCTTGACCCAGGGCTGTTTCGATACGCTCCAGCAAGGCCACCAGCTTGCTCGCATCTTTGTCGCCAGAACGGGCCAGCTTATGATTGCGGTGTACCGCTTTTTCTACGATACCCAAGTCAGCCAGAGCCAGTTCGGTGTTGATGATTTCGATATCGGCCAGAGGATCGACTTTACCGGCGACGTGAATCACGTTGTCATCGGCAAAGCAGCGCACCACGTGCACGGTAGCATCGGTTTCACGGATATTAGCCAGGAACTGGTTACCCAGGCCTTCGCCTTTGGACGCACCTGCTACCAAACCGGCGATGTCTACAAACTCCACCACAGCAGGCAGGACACGCTCTGGGCTCACAATCTGTGCCAGAGCATCCAGACGCGGGTCTGGTACTTCGACCACACCCACGTTAGGCTCGATAGTGCAGAAGGGGTAGTTTTCAGCCGCAATGCCGGCTTTGGTCAGAGCGTTGAACAGAGTGGATTTACCAACGTTGGGCAGGCCAACGATGCCGCATTGCAGTGCCATGAGTATCCTGAAAATCAAAGAGTTATAAAACGATGCGCTATTGTAGCGCCCTTGGGCGCTACAGAGCCCGCAGGTGGCTCAGAACAGTCGTGTCGGGGACACAGGATAGCGCTTGAAAACGGGCGTGCTTAAACAGGAATGCCGTCAAAGAGCTTGAGCAAACCGATAATCAGCAGGACCGGGCCACCATTGAAGATGGCGTGCAGCACAATCGAGGCGCCAATGCCTCGACGCACACGCAGCCAAGCCAGCACCAGCCCCGTCAGACATTGAGGCAACACCAGCATGGGCAACAAGAACCAGCTCATGCTGTTGAGTTGGAAGTTATACAGATGCAGCGCGCCAAAGGCCAAGGTCGCCCCGTAGAACACCCATGGGAACCAGCGCCAATAACGTCGCATGGAAGAAAAACGCCATGCCCGCCCTTGCAGCGCACCCAAAAGCTTGCGCCACCAAGAGCTGTCCACAGGTAGTGCTGTACGTGACATGCCGGTATAGCGGCTGATCCATATCGCCAGTCCCAGCGCCAACAAAGCCTGCATGGCCCAACTAGGCCCTTGGAACATCAGGAACACCGCCAGCGGGACTACCGTCAGCCATTGAGAAGGTCGCCGCAGAACAAAGCGGAAAACTAGTTCCTCAACAATAGGGGCCCAGATAATAGCTTGCACCCATGGAATATTAGTAGGGTCCAGGCGATGTTGAGCACCACCCGCCCCCGCCACTGAGACCGCAATTGGGCCCAGCACCAACGCATTGATCAGCCACAGCATGCCCGCCCATTGCAACATGCGTTTCCAGGGCAAGGGAGCAAACCAATCCAGATACCAGCCATCCCCTTGCACTCTGCCGGGCAAACGCCGCGCACTGCGAGGGTTACGCAGGAAATGGAAGAAGTCTTTAAGCTCATCCCGAAAGCGCATCTGGCCACCTGCCACTGGCTTCATGCTTCAGGCCTTCTGCGGCGCATGAAGCTGCCGAGTCGCCTGCTCAAAATCCCCACGCAACAAGGCAGGCATCATGATGCGGCAACGATTCATCCCATCTTCAATCTCGCGCAGTTCTTCGTTGCGAGGGGTATGCAATACAAAGTTCACGACTTGCTGAGCCAAGCCCAGGGTACGCGGATGGCCGATACCCAGACGCAAGCGCCAGAAGTCCGGTGTACCAAACGCGGACTGGATGTCGCGCAGGCCATTATGCCCGGCGTGTCCACCACCTTTTTTCATCTTGACCTGACCGGGCAGCAAATCCAGCTCGTCATGCAAGACCAAAACCTGCTCGGGCTTGAGCTTGTAAAAACGCATCAAGGCTCCGGCTGCCTGCCCAGATTTATTCATGAAGGTAATGGGTTTGGCGATGATGACGTTCTCACCCTCAAAGCGCGCCTTGGCCACCCAGGAGAAAAAGGATTTTTCCAGGTTGAAGGAGGCATGCAGATCATCGGCCAACTGGTCAGCCAGCCAAAAGCCAGCATTGTGGCGGGTGGTTTCGTACTCGGGGCCAGGATTTCCCAGGCCAACAATCAAACGGATAGGCTCAGACATGAATGTTTTCGCAGGAAGCGGCTACACCACTAAGGTATAGGCACAAATAACAAACCCCCGCCAGCATACGCTGACAGGGGTTGATTCGCCAAGCTGCAAGCCGACCGGAGCCGGCTGGCAATCTTGATTACTCGGCGCTTTCTTCTGCTTCTTCCGAAGCAGCGGCACCACCAACTGGCAGAGCAGCAGCCAGCAGAGGGTTGGTATCGTTGCCAGCGTAAGTCACGCCCAGTGGCAGCTTGATGCTTTCCAGGTGCAAGTTAGCGTTGGCAGTCATGTTGCTCAGGTCCACAGTGATGGATGCTGGCAGGTTGCCTGGCAAGCAAGTGATTTCCAGATCAGTCAGGATGTGGCTGATAACCTGGCTGCTCAGCTTGACAGCAGGAGACACATCGCCACCTTCAAAGTTCAAAGGAACTTTGGTGGTGATGGCTTGCGAAGCCAGAACGCGTTGGAAATCAACGTGCAGAACTTGCTGCTTGTACGGGTGCCACTGAACCGAGCGCAACAGCACTTTTTCAGCCTTACCGTCCAGTTCCATCGTCAGGATGGAAGCGTGGAAGGCTTCTTTGCGCAGGTTGTGGTAAGTCTCGTTGTGATCCAGAGAGATCACGACGGGCTGTTCTTCGCCACCGTAAACAATTGCAGGAACTTGGCCAGCGTGACGCAGGCGGCGGCTCGCACTCGTACCTTGTACATCACGCGACGTAGCGGTGAATTTCATGGGAAACTCCATATTGCAGGGCCATCAGACCACTGCTAAAAAACGGTAGTGACCTACCTAGTTGACGTGTGCCGCGACCAGCACACGCTATAAAAACTTAATCGCTGAACAAGGAGCTGACAGATTCGGCGTTGGAAATACGCAAGATTGTCTCGCCCAGCAGAGCTGCACAGGACAATTGACGGATCTTTGTGCATTCACGTGCCTTGGCGGACAAAGGAATCGTGTCCGTGACAACCAGCTCGTTCAATTGGGAATTCGCAATACGCTCGACCGCTTCGCCCGAGAGCACGGGATGCGTACAGTAAGCGTAAACCGCTTTGGCACCGCGCTCTTTCAAAGCTTCAGCCGCTTTGCACAGCGTACCGGCCGTATCCACCATGTCATCCATCAGGATGCACGTGCGTCCGTTGACGTCACCAATGATGTTCATGACTTCAGAGACGTTGGCGCGCGGACGGCGCTTGTCGATAATAGCCAGATCCACTTCCAGCTGCTTGGCCAGTGCACGTGCGCGCACCACACCGCCGATATCAGGCGAGACCACAACCATATCCTGGTAGTTACAGCGCCAGATATCGCCCAGCAAAATGGGGGAAGCGTAGATATTATCGACAGGGATATCGAAGAAACCCTGAATTTGGTCTGCGTGCAGATCCATCATCATGACGCGATCAACACCGACCACTTGCAACATATTGGCTACGACCTTGGCAGAGATCGATACACGCGCCGAACGGGGGCGTCGATCCTGACGGGCATAACCAAAGTAGGGAATCGCTGCGGTGATGCGGCCGGCCGAAGCACGGCGCAAGGCATCGACCATCACCATGATTTCCATCAGATTGTCGTTGGTGGGGGCGCAGGTGGGTTGCAGAACAAAAACATCGCGACCGCGGACGTTCTCGTTAATTTCGACCATGGCTTCCCCATCGGAGAAGCGGCCCACCGTCATTTTTCCCAGCGACATATCAAGGTGGTTGACGACATCGACAGCAAGGCGAGGATTAGCCGTGCCGGTGAAGATCATGAATCGGTCTTGTGCCATGATAGGGAGATAGATTTTTGATGCAGGAAAAGCAAAGCTGTTGATCGGGACCTCGTTAAGGCAACGACTCAACAGCTTTACATTATCGCAGGCTAGGCCTGAAAGGTGGCTGGGGAAGAAGGATTCGAACCTTCGCATGCTGGAATCAAAATCCAGTGCCTTAACCAGCTTGGCGATTCCCCAAATACTTACTTTATCCAGTAGCGTAATGGATGATCTTGCAATCCAGAACAAACCCAAGTTTGTTCGACCAGCAATTTACCACTACTTGTTTCTGCGCTACCAGAAAAATCTATTTTACTGCGATTTCGGTCAATTTCAACTTGACCGTTCATGGCGCTTTGTTTGTCTCTGCACTCAACAAACAAACAAGAACCTGAGCCCGTCATTCTAGCATTCAATTTTAATCTTTGCAAACCCTGCTTCAAAACTTCTAAATCAGGATAAAGACTGAATGCGACTGACTCCAGATTGTTCCTGCCAAAATAAGGATTGTTGTCCTTGCCTTGCCAGAATTTTTCTTGCCAATCAGTAAAGAACGTCATTGTGGTGGGTTTTTCGTCTCGTGTCAAGCATTCGGAGCCGAATATTTTCCCCGTGGATATAAATTGCGGGGGCCGAATGATGAGGTAGTCCCGTGGCGGCATCTGAATGGCTTGCAACTGCTCGCCCACGCCTTCGGCAAAAGCGGCTTGGCCAAACACAAAAACCGGCACATCCGCCCCCAAGGGCAAGGCAATATCCATCAAGGCCTGACGGCTCAACCCTAGGCCCCATAAACGGTTCAAGGCGATCAAAGTCGTGGCGGCATCGCTGGAACCCCCTCCCATTCCCGCACCTGAAGGAATGTTCTTAATGCAAGCGATGTCTACACCCTGCTGTGTGCCAGTCGCCCGCTGCAAGGCACGCGCGGCTTTCACCACCAGATCTTGCTCGGGTTCTACATCGCTTAAGGTGGTGTGCGTCCGATGGATCTGCCCATCACTGCGCGGCACAAAGCTCAGGTAATCATTCAGATCAATGAAGCGAAAGGCAGTTTGCAGGAAGTGGTAGCCGTCTTCACGACGGCCCGTGACATGCAAAAACAAATTGATCTTGGCCGGAGCCGGGACATGATAGAGCGCCATTAGACAAACCTGCTCGGGCTTTATTGATCCACAACCAGACGCACACTAATAGAGCGGCTGGCTTCATGGCGGTTCAACTGCAACAAGCGCGGGCCTTGTTCATCGTAACGCGACAGCGTCACGCGCCAGCCCGACTGCTCAAAGCTGCTTAATTGTTGCTGTTCATCTAAACGCTGATTTTGAACGGCGGACGGCCCTGTCCGACCATGCAGCCAGTCACGTAAACCGGCAACCGGCACTGGGCTACCTAACACCTGCTCCACCAAGGCATCGGGATGTGAAGCCACTTCCTGACTGCCATCGGTACGTTCCAGCATGGCCTGACCAGGCAAGACCCAAACACGCGCCAAGGTATTACCCAAGGGATTGCTCAGGTCCAGCATCAGCTTGCGGCCATCATCGCGCCAGGAAAAACCACCCTGCACGGCTTCCACCTGGGAGCTAGCATGGGTCACGCTCAAGGCAAAACGACCAGAGCGTGACAGGGCTGAGTCGGCGGTAGCCGCATCTGTGCTGCCGACAGCCTCAGGTTTAGGAGGAGTTGCACAAGCGCTCAGTAAGGCTGCCAATGCCAGTGCGCCCGCACGAGCCCAGATTCGCTGTTTCAAGATACTCACGGCAGCGGTACTCCCAGGCGCTTGATGGCTTCAGTCAATGTGCGGTTCTCTGCGTCTTTGCTCAAGCCCGCGCGAAATACCAGCATGGCATCATCGCGGCGGCCCTTCACCCACAAGACTTCACCCAAGTGCGCCGCCACATCAGCCTCCGGCAAGCGCTCGTAAGAGCGCTGCAAATATTCCAGCGCCGCTTGCAAATCACCAATACGAAACAGATACCAGCCCACGCTATCCAGAATATAAGGATTGTCCGGCTCCAGCTCCATGGCACGTTCCAGCAAATCCTGTGCCTCATCCATACGGCGATTCTGATCCGCATAGGTATAGCCCAAGGCGTTATACGCATTGGCATGGTCTGGACGCAGCTCAATCACGCGGCGCATCAAGGTTTCAAACTGATCGTGCTTGGCACGCTGCTCGTAGAGCATGGCCAGGTTGTATTTGATCTCGGGACTGTCAGGCAATTCCCGGTCAGCGCGTTCCAGCGCTTCCAGAGCTTGATCCGTACGACCACTATCTTGATAGATAGAGGAATACGTCAAGGCCACCACGACTTGTTCGCTCATGTCGCGCGGACGAGAGTTTTCCAGGGTACGACGCGCCTGGGGCAAATTGCCCTGGCGAGCTTGCAAGACGGCTTTATGAATTTGGGCCTGAAAGCGCAAGGCGGGTTCTTCGATCAGATCCAGCTGACGAATCGCCTCGTCCATATTGCCCTGGGCTTCGGCAATCTGTACCAAAGACAGGCGTGCTTCGGAAATACTGGCCAAAGCGGTGCTGACGGCATCATTCAAAGACTGACGACGCTGTTGCTGGACCGTAATGTATTGCTCCAGCAATTGGCGAGCCTGATCGAACTCCTGGGCACGAATATGAATCTCGGCCTGGGTATAAAGCAGATCAAAGTCTTCGGGGTTAGCACGCTGCAAGGCGGTGACAATAGCCTGGGCCTCTTCAAACTGCTGACGCTCCACCAGGCGATTGGCTAACAGTAATTGCAGCTTGCGGCTGTCTGGATTGGCTCGCACAAAGTTGCGCGCGCTTTGCAAGGCAGCCGATGGGTCAATCTTAATACCGTATTCCAGCACACGCTGTGCAGCCGCTTCAGAATGCGGGTCCAGCTTCAGGGCTTCGCGGGCTTCACGCTCTGCACGCGCCATATCGCCTGCACTCAAGGCCGTATCGGCCAAGGCCAGACGGGCAATAGGAAGTGAACGCACCGGTTGCTGCAAGGCTTTGTCCAACACTTCCAGCGCCAGACGACGATCCACCATTTTGCTGACCATACTCATGGCTTGCACCACGGCCTGCTCTTTATCCTGGGCGCGAGAAATACGCAGCCACAAAGCATCAGCCAAACCTTCGGTCTGACCGCTGGAGGCTTCCAGGGCCAGGGCGGTAGCTTTGGCTTCAGGATCATTGGGTGCCAGCAAGGCCCATTCTTTGGCAGCACGCAAGGCACGCGCCAAGTCACGGTCAGCCATCGCATATTGAAAGGCGTTCTGAGCCAGTCGAGGATCGCTGGTGTCACGGGCCAGAGACAAAAAAGTCTGGCTGGCAACATCAAACTCGCCTCGCGAGGCAGCCACTTCGGCGACCAGAATGCGATACAGAATGTCCGGGGTCAGACCTACCAGGGGCAATTGCCCTCCGCGCAAGCGGATGGTATCAGCAGGCGGCTCCGCCTTGAGGATGGGAAGTGATGGTTGTGCTTGCACCGAAACCGCTGCAAGCAACGACATCAGGCCCAGCTTTAGTGCTAAGGTCAGAGCATTCATCCAGAAAAACCCGTGCCGTGATACGCGCGAAAAAACGCCCGATGGCACAATAAAGGAATCAGATTTGTTGATGGTATCACCCCCCCATGCCTGAACTGCCAGAAGTTGAAACAACTCGTCGCGGAATTGCGACGGTTATCCAGGGAAAAATTGTCCGGCAATTCCTGGTCCACGAGCCACGTCTGCGCTGGCCCGTGCCTGTCTCCTTACCCAAATGGATTGAGGGGCAGACTGTCCAGAGCTGCGAGCGTCGCGGCAAATACTTGTTGTTGCATTTTGAACAAGGCGTCCAGATCATCCACTTGGGTATGTCCGGTTCCTTACGTCGCGTGGCCCTGGATGAAGATCGTCGCAAACACGATCATGCGGAATGGATTTTTGATGAGGCCCGCTTCCTGCTGCACGACCCACGACGATTTGGTGCGATATTATGGCACGCCCATAGCGATGGCCCCCTGGAAAACCACCCTTTGCTACGTACTTTAGGCGTAGAACCTTTCGATCCTTTGTTTACCCCGGAGTATTTGCACCGGCACTTGCAAGGTCGACGCATCGTGATCAAACAAGCCCTGCTAAGCGGTAAAATTGTGGTCGGCGTAGGCAATATTTATGCCTCTGAATCGCTGTTTTTAGCCGGTATCCATCCAGAACTACCCGCAGGCGAAGTCTCTTTGCACCGCTGCGAAAAACTGCATGCGGCTGTCTTGAGCACACTGCAATCCGCCTTGGACTCCGGCGGCAGCACCTTGCGCGACTACGTCAATGCCAGTGGGGAACCAGGCGCTTACTTCGATATCCACGCCAATGTCTATGAGCGTGCCGGGAAACCGTGCTCGCGTTGTACTCAGCCTATCAAGCGCATCGTGCAAGGCCAACGGGCGACCTATTACTGTTCGCGCTGCCAGCGCCGCTAACCCTATTTATGACAGTGCCTGATGCCGGATAAGGCAGGCAGGCGCTCGTCTGCCTTGTCTGACTATTCCTACCTTATTCAGGTATTCACCTATATCTAACTGATTCGCCATAAACTAATCTGACTCCATCCCTATCGACCGTGGAGTCATTTTCATGAGCAAGTCCTTCGCCTCGCATAACGACCTGGAAGACAAAGTCGTTGCCTTTGAAAAACTGTCCGATAACGCCTACGCCTATACGGCCGAAGGTGATCCCAATACCGGCATCATCATCGGTGACGAGGCCATTATGGTGATCGACACCCAAGCCACCCCCGTGATGGCTGAGGACGTGATCCGCCGCATCCGCGAAGTCAGCGACAAACCCATCAAGTACATCCTGCTGTCGCACTACCATGCCGTGCGCGTGCTGGGTGCCGCCGCCTACGATGCGCAGGAAATCCTGGCCAGCCGCGACACCTACGATCTGATCGTAGAACGCGGTGAACAAGACAAGGCTAGCGAAATTGGTCGCTTCCCCCGCCTGTTCCGCAACGCAGAATCCATTCCTCCTGGCCTGACCTGGCCCACCATGACCTTTGAAGGTCACATGACGGTGGACCTGGGCAATCTGGAAGTCCACCTGATGCAAGTGGGCCGTGGCCACACCAAGGGTGACACCATTGCCTGGTTACCCAAGCAAAAAATCCTGTTTGCCGGTGACTTGGTTGAATATCAATCCACCCCGTATGCGGGCGACTGCTACTTCCGTGAATGGCCTCGCACGCTGGACCGTCTGGGCGAGTTCAACGCCGAGCAAATGGTGCCAGGCCGTGGTCCGGCTTTAAAAAATGCCACGGAAGTGCGTCAAGCCCTGGCAGGTACTCGTGCCTTTCTGACGGACTTGTACTCCAGCGTGCAGCAAGGCGCTGTTGCCGGTAAGGATTTGAAGACCATTTACCGCGAAACCTACGACTTCATGAAACCACGTTACGCAGACTGGGTCATTTTTGATCACTGCATGCCCTTTGACGTGTCCCGTGCCTACGACGAAGTCAACGGCCACGAAGACCCACGCATCTGGACCGCCGAGCGCGATCTGGAAATGTGGAAACAGCTCGAAGGCCAGTAAGACGCGCGACCAGGGAGAAAGAAAATGGGAGACATTAATTACCAGACCCTGGAGCTGACGCAAGCGCCCCCACCAGCTACCCACACTCGCCACCCTGTTGTGGTGGTGGGCGCTGGCCCGGTGGGGTTGACTATGGCCCTGGATCTGGCGGCTAAAGGCCACCGGGTCGTGGTTCTGGACGATGACACCAGTTTGTCCAAAGGATCACGGGCCATTTGCTTTGCCAAGCGCACCCTGGATATCTGGGACCGGCTGGGTGTAGGTTCACGCATGATGGAAAAAGGCGTGTCCTGGAATGTGGGCAAGGTTTTTTTTCGCAACCAGGAAGTCTGGAGTTTTAACCTGCGGCCCGAAGAAGGCCACCAGCGCCCCGCCTTTATCAATCTGCAGCAGTACTACTGCGAAGGCTACCTGTACGAGGCTGTCTGCGCGCAGCCGCTGATTGAACTGCGTTCCGGCCATAAAGTGCTGAACGTACTGAATCAGGCTGAAGGCGTACATCTGGATGTAGAAACCGAGCAAGGCAGCTACACATTGGAAGCTCAATGGCTGCTGGCCTGCGACGGCTCACGATCAGCCATACGCCGCGCCTTGGGTGAAAGCAGCAGTGGACGCGTGTTCAAAGACCGCTTCCTGATCGCTGACGTGCGCATGCAGGCCGACTTCCCGGCAGAACGCTGGTTCTGGTTTGATCCACCCTTTCACCCCAATCAATCTGTTCTGCTGCATAGCCAGCCGGACAATGTCTGGCGTATCGACTTCCAATTGGGCTGGGATGCCGACCCAGAGGAAGCCGTCAAACCAGAAAATGTGCTGCCCCGCATTCGCGCCCTACTAGGTGCCGACGCCCCCTTTGAGCTGGAATGGGTCAGCATTTACACCTTTGCCTGCGAACGCATGGAACGCTTCCGTCATGGTCGTATTCTGTTTGCTGGGGACTCGGCCCACCGTGTCTCGCCTTTTGGTGCACGCGGCGCAAATAGCGGCATTCAAGATGCTGACAACTTGGCTTGGAAGCTGAATCTAGTTCTGAACGCCCAAGCGCCCGACTCTCTGCTGGACAGCTACAGCCACGAACGCGAACTGGCCGCCGACGAGAATATTCGTCACTCCAGCCGCTCAACAGACTTCATCACGCCTAAAAGCGAAATCAGCCGCCTATTTCGCGATGCGGCTCTGATTCTGGCCCGCCGTCACGCCTTTGCCCGTGTGCTGGTTAATAGTGGTCGTCTGTCTTTGCCTAGCGCTTACCCAGACAGCCCCTTGAATACAGCGGACGAACACGAGTTCGCCCCACAGGCCACACCACTAGGCGCCTGCGTGCCCGATGCCCCTATCGAGCAAAACGGCCAGCAAGGCTGGTGGCTGGCTCAACTGGGTCGCGGCTTTACGCTACTGGAATTTGGTGAAGGCGCCAGCAGCCATCTGGAATCCGTAGACGAACTGGTCGCCCAAGGTTTGTTAACCCGTCTGCGCGTCTGGCCAGCTGGCACTAGCCCAGCACAAGCCCAAGGTGGCGTGATCGATAGCGAGGACAGGTTGCGCCAGCGTTACGACGCCCTGTCCGGCAGTTGCTACCTGATCCGCCCCGACCAACACCTGTGCGCCCGTTGGCGTCACCTGGATGGGCAAGCTGTCCAGGCTGCCTTACACAAAGCCTGTGGCCATTTCCTGGAGAGTGCTTCATGTCTACACTGAATACCGATACCCCCCTGGAACGAGCTGACGATTTCTACCAAATGTTGATCGACGCGCACCACGGCCTGAGCACGGCACAAAGCCATGCCATGAATGCGGCATTGGTGCTTTTGCTATGCAATCATGTCGGCTCGCTGGATGTGATCAAGCAAGCCTTGGATGCCGCCCGCCAGACCTGCCTGGAGCAGGCTGCCTGAATCTGGAGACCCACAATGAGCTCGTTGAATTATCAGATTGGTTTTGGTAACGCCTTTGCCACCGAGGCCCTGCCTGGTGCCTTGCCTGTTGGACGCAATTCGCCGCAACGCTGCCCCTATGGCTTGTATGCCGAACAATTGTCCGGCACGGCATTTACTGCGCCACGCGCCGAGAACCGTCGATCCTGGCTGTATCGCATTCGCCCCAGCGCCAAGCAAGGCGCATTTGCGGCATTTGAAGGGGCGCCTCATTGGAATGAAGACTTTGGCCAAGGTCCAGCCAACCCCAACCGTTTGCGCTGGAGCCCACTGACGCCACCCAGCACCCCTACCGACTTTTTGACTGGGGTACATACCTGGGCGGGCAATGGCAGCAGCGATTCACAAAGCGGCATTGCTATCCATCTGTACGCCATCAACCAGTCCATGGAACGGCGCGTGTTCTACAACGCCGATGCTGAAATGCTGTTCGTTCCCGACCACGGCCGCCTGCGTCTGGTCAGTGAACTGGGCATTATGGACATTGAGCCTTGCGAGATTGCCGTCATGCCCCGCGGTGTACGCTTCAAGGTGGAATTGCTGGACGATACGGCTCGCGGTTACTTGCTGGAAAACTTTGGTGCTCCACTGCGCTTACCCGAACTGGGCCCCATCGGCTCCAACGGTCTGGCCAATGCACGCGACTTCAAAACACCGGTCGCCTGGTACGAAGATATCAGCGAGCCCCATGAGCTGATCACCAAATTCACGGGCGGCTTCTGGGTTGCGCAACTGAGCCACTCCCCACTGGATGTGGTGGCCTGGCATGGGACCCACGCCCCCTACAAATACGATCTGCGCGACTTCAATGTCATCGGTTCGATCAGCTACGATCATCCCGACCCCTGCATATTCAGCGTGCTGACCTCGCCGTCCGACACGCCCGGTACCGCCAATCTGGACTTTGCGATTTTCCCGCCCCGCATTCTAGCCATGGAAAACACGTTCCGCCCACCGTGGTTCCACCGTAACTTCGCCAGCGAATTCATGGGCCTGATCCAGGGTGTGTACGATGCCAAGGCCGACGGCTTTGCGCCCGGCGGCTCCAGCCTGCACAATTGCATGAGCCCGCATGGCCCCGATGCCAGCACCTTTGACAAGGCCAGCAGCGCGGATCTGAGCAAGGCGGATTATCTACGCGGTACCATGGCCTTTATGTTCGAGACCCGCAAAGTCATCCGCCCCTCCCCGCAGGCCTTGCATAGCAGTAACCTGCAGGCCAATTACGATGCCGTCTGGGACGGATTGGAAAAACACTTCTCTACGGAAGCAAAGGCATGACCCGTATTTATCTGAATGACACACACGACCCCAAGCTGCAAAGCTGGGTACACGGCGCGAACGAGGCCGATAACGGTTTCCCCATCCAGAACCTGCCCTTTGCCGTGGCCCGTCGCCGTGACAATCAGGAAGACTTCCGCGTCATGGTAGCCATTGGCCCTTACGCGCTGGACCTGGGCCTGTTGGCCTGCGATACCCCCTGGAAAGGTAAGGCCGCTGAAGCCTTGGCCGCTTGCGTCAAACCGGCTCTGAATGCCTTGATGGCATTAGGGCAGGATCACTGGAGTGCCTTGCGCGTTGCTTTGTCGCACGACCTGCGCCAAGGCTCGTCCGCCGAATCGCGCCTGCGCCCCATGCTGATCGAACGCACAAAGCTGGAGTACGCCCTACCCGCACAGATTGGCGACTACACCGACTTCTACATTTCCGTGCATCACGCCACCGCCATCGGCAAGCAGTTCCGCCCCGATGCCCCGCTGCTGCCCAACTACAAATGGGTACCCATTGGCTACCACGGCCGTGCATCCAGCATTGGCGTATCCGGCCAACAATTCCCCCGTCCGCTTGGGCAAACCCGCCCGTCAGAAGGTCAGGAAGCACCCAACTTCGGTCCTTGCGAACGTCTGGATTTCGAGCTGGAAATGGGTATTTTGATCGGTACAGGCAACGAAGCAGGTCGCCGTATCCCTATCGGTGAGGCCAACGAACACGTCTTTGGCCTGTGCATCTTCAACGACTGGTCGGCACGTGACTTACAGGCCTGGGAATACCAGCCCTTAGGCCCTTTCCTGGCCAAGAACTTTGCCTCCACTATCTCGCCTTGGGTGGTAACACTGGAGGCTCTGGCCCCATTCCGTCGTCCATTCAGCCGTCCTGAATCCGACCCTCAGCCTTTGCCCTATCTGCAAGATCAGGCTAACAAGGACAGTGGTGTTCTGGACGTGGAGCTGGAGGTGTACTTGAGCACCGAACAGTCCCGTCAGCAAAAGAAAGACCCGGCTCTGCTGTCGCGCAGTAACTTCAAAGAAGCGTATTGGACCGTGGCACAACTGGTGGCCCACCACAGTGTGAACGGCTGCAATTTGCAAACCGGCGACTTGCTGGGCACAGGCACCTTGTCCGGCCCGGCCAAAGGACAGGAAGGCTCTTTGCTGGAAATGAATCAGGGCGGTAAAAACCCCATTGACCTGCCTTGGGGTGAACAGCGCAAATTCCTGGAAGATCAGGATGAAATCATTTTGAAGGCCCAGTGCCGTCAGGAAGGTTACCCGACGCTGTCTTTTGGCGAATGTGCCGGTCGCGTGTTGCCTGCCGTTCTTTAAGCTCAGGTCCGTAAAGGTCTGATTGGTAAGATGCGCTTGCCTGTCAGCGACACCCCGAAACCTCTATCTGGCTTCGGGGTGTTTTTACGTAACGCCTATCGCAGTGGGACTCGTAAACAAAAAAAGGGGACTTCAAGTCCCCTTTTCCAGATTCAGAAAGCCACTAGACGGGCAACTGCTTGCGTCTGGCCCAAGACCACAATATATAAAACAGCACGCAACCATACAGCCCCAGCACAGCGCCTGAAGCCAGCACCTGGCTAAGAAAATGGTAGCCCTGCATGATGCGCAAAAAGCCAAATACGAGGCCAGCGCTGATACCCAGCACAAAGCCCAAGGCCGCAAGTTTGCGGCAGCCTATCAGCACACCCACAAAAAACAGTGATAAGAGGACAAAGCCGGATGCGGCGTGCGCGCTGGGCAAGGCATTGCCTGCTTCGGCCCAGGAGTGCGCCCAAAAATAAGTAGGCATGGACTCCACGCCACCAAACATGGCCAGATTAAAGGGGCGTGGCATGGCAGTGAGATGTTTGAGCACACCGACTAACAAAGGGCCGCTGCCCATATAGAACGCCGCCCCCGCCCAAGCCAATTGGCGGCGAGAGCCTTGGGGCTGCCGCCAAGCCACAATCGCCCAAACGACCGCACCGCCAAAGGGAACGAACCACACCAGCCTGCGCCCGAACAAATCAATAAAGGGCTGCAAGCGCCAGGAAAAATCCTGTACTTGCGGATCGTAGAAATAGGCGCTGAGAGACAGGTCCGTCGCAGACCCCATCGTCACAAACGCGGCGATTCCTAAAACAATAAATAAGACAGCGCTAGCCAGGATATAAGGGCGAAAGAACATCTTAATACCAAACAACGGCAATCAATCAGGCAAAACTTTACCGGGGTTCATGATGCCCAAGGGGTCCAACGCCGTCTTGATTTGCTTCATCAAGCTCAGCGCAACCGGATCTTTATAGCGTGGCAACAGCTGACGCTTGAGTTGGCCCACACCATGCTCCGCACTGATGGAACCGTGGAAGCGGTGCACGCTGTCATGCACCAAGGTGTAAATCTCGTCCTGGCGCTTTAACAACTCTTCTTCTGTAAAGGCCGTGCCGCGTGCCACGTTGTAGTGCAGATTACCGTCGCCCAAATGCCCGAAGGTTACGTTTTCCAGACCGGGGAAAGCTTCTTGCAGAGCCTTATCCGTTTCGTGCACAAACTGGGACATCACGGACACCGAGATGGACACGTCATGCTTGATGCTTTTGCCATAGGCTTTTTCAGCCAGTGGAATGCTTTCGCGCAAATGCCAAAGTGCCTTGCTCTGCGCGATGGTCTCGGCGATCACCGCGTCTTGCACCAGTTCTTGCTCCAGCGCCTGCCCAATCACGGTTTCAAAACGCTCACGGGCATGTTCCAGGCTTTCGCTATCCGATAGCTCCAGCAAAGCGTACCAAGCCGCCTTTTCTGCCGGGCCTTGGAAAGGCATGCGTTGATCAGGATAGCAATGCAGCACAGCTTGCAGACAATTACCGGCGATCAGCTCAAAACCAGTCAAGGACGCGGCCAAGCCCTGGCGCGCCAAAGCCAACACCTGCACCGCATCTTCAATGGTGTTCAGCGCCAACAAAGCAGTGCACGACGCCACAGGTTGGGGGTACAGCTTGATGGTAGCGGCGGTGATGATACCCAGCGTGCCCTCACTGCCAATAAACAGATTACGCAGATCGTAGCCGGTGTTGTCTTTGCGCAGGCCGTGCAAGCCGTGCAGGATTTCGCCTTGGGCGGTGACCACTTCCAGGCCCAGGGTCAGATCTCGCGCATTGCCATAACGCAAAACTTGCGTCCCCCCCGCATTGGTCGCCAGATTACCGCCAATGGTGCAGCTGCCTTCTGCTGCCAGACTCAGGGGAAACAGACGCTGGTGATCTCTAGCCGCCTGCTGCACATTTTGCAAAATGCAGCCTGCCTCCACCACCATAGTGTCGTTATCAATGTCCACACTACGAATCTTGTTCAGGCGCTCCAGGGACAAAACCAATGCAGTGGCACTGTTATCCGGGGTCGCGCCCCCGCACAAGCCCGTATTGCCACCTTGAGGGACGATAGGCACCCGATGCTCGGCACACAAGCGCACAACCAGAGCGACTTCTTCCGTGCTCGCAGGCCGGGCAACCGCCACCGCCGTACCGGTATAGCGTCCGCGCCAATCCTCCAGATACTGCTGCATGGATTGCCCCGTCAGCACATGTTGCTGACCAATACGCTGTTCAAGTTCGTTTAGAAAAGTCATGACCCAAGCCACTCAAGAAAAACAATCAGGCGCTCTTGCTGTCGCGCTAAAGCTCTTAATGGTAACTCACGAAAGCCAGTGGCATTCGCGCTAAACTGGTTTCTTTGTTTATCTACCCAGGACGCAACAGTGACCCAAACCCCTGCCCTACCGACCGCTGTGTTCAAGGCCTACGATATTCGAGGCACCGTTCCCGAACAACTGAACCCAGACTTCGCCTATCAATTAGGCCTGGCCCTGGCGGCCTCTGCCCGCGAGCAGGCTGTTCAAACCTTGGTAGTGGGCTACGACGGTCGCCACAGCAGCCCGGCGCTGTCTCAAGCATTGCAAAAAGGGATTCAGGCCGGTGGAGTCAATACGGTCGATTTGGGCATGGTTCCCACTCCCGTCGTGTATTTTGCAGCCAATGTGCTGGAAACCGGCTCGGGCGTCGCCATTACAGGCAGCCACAATCCGTCCAATTACAACGGCTTCAAAATGATGATGGCTGGCAAGACGCTGCACGGCGACGATATCCAAGCCTTGATGAAGCGTATGCAAGCCGGTATTGAACCAGCGGCCCAAGAGGGTACAGGCCAGAAGAAAGACGTGCTGGATCTGTACGTCACCACGATCACTGAACGTGTGAAGCTGGCCCGCCCCATGAAAATTGCGCTGGACTGCGGCAATGGCGTGGGTGGTGTCGTAGCGGCCCGCCTGTTCAAGGCCCTGGGCTGCGAAGTGGACATGCTGTTTGAGGATGTCGATGGCAGCTTCCCCAACCATCACCCCGATCCGGCTGAACCACACAATCTACAAGACTTGATCGCCCATGTTCAAAACACAGACTGTGAAGTGGGCTTGGCCTTTGACGGCGATGCCGACCGCCTGGGTGTGGTGACTCGTTCCGGAGAGATCATCTGGCCTGATCGCCAGTTAATTCTATACGCACGCGATATTTTGCAGCGCGAGCCTGGCTCCACCATTATTTTTGACGTGAAATGCAGCCGCCACGTGGCCCTGGAAATTACCAAGGCCGGTGGTCAGCCTTTGATGTGGCAAACCGGCCATTCATTGATCAAGGCCAAACTGGCTGAAACCGGCGCTCCCCTGGCTGGCGAGATGAGCGGCCACGTGTTCTTCAAGGAAGGCTGGTACGGTTTTGATGATGGCCTGTACACCGGGGCCCGTTTGCTGGCGATTCTTTCGCGCGGCAACGATCCCACATCGGAACTGGAAGCCTTGCCCCAAGATCTGTCCACACCAGAGCTGAAACTGCCGCTGGCCGAGGGCGAACCTCATGCTTTGATCGCACGCTTGCAAAAAGAAGGCCGTTTCCCTAGCGCCAAGCAACTCAACACCATTGATGGCGTACGTGCGGAGTACTCGGACGGCTTCGGCTTGGCCCGCGCCTCCAACACTACACCAGTGATTGTGCTGCGTTTTGAAGCCCAGTCCCAGGATGCTCTGGATCGTATCCAGGCCGAATTCCGGACCGCTTTACTGGCTCTCAAACCTGATGCCGCTCTGCCTTTTTAAAAAGGCAGAAACTCGCTCCAGGCGCCAACGCAGTATAAAAAAGAACGGGCTGAACTGCTCACTCTAGATGGGACTTAAACCCAAAATTCCAGAGGCAGTTCAACCCATGCTTTTTAACAGATCAATCTAGGCCCAAAGCGGGAAAACTTAGCGGCTCAAGTACTGGTACAGATCCAGATGGGCCTCGCTGATACGTTCAATATCAAAGGCTTCTTCCGCTAAGCGACGGCTTGCCTCACCCATCGTCTGACGCCGGGCCGTATCCTCACCCAGTTCCATCACTGCCGTGGCCAAAGCTTGTGCATTGCGTACCGGTACCAATACACCCGTGACACCAGGCTCGATCGCATCCCGGCAGCCGGGCACATCGGTGGTGACAACCGCCCGTCCGCAAGCCGCCGCTTCAACCAGCGATTTGGGCAAACCTTCTCGGTAAGAAGGCAGCACGGCAATATGTGCTTGGGCGTAGAGCTGCGCAATATCGCTGCGTTCGCCCAAACACTCCACCACGCCCTGCTTCTGCCAGCTCTGCCATTCCTGGTCGCTGATGCTGGCTGGATTACCGGGATCTGGGCTACCTGCCAATACCCATTTGACCGGACTGCCTTGAGCCGCGCTGATACGAGCCGCTTCCACAAATTCGCGCACCCCTTTATCCACCAAGAGACGCGAGACCATCAAGGCCACAGGCGGGCCTTCAGGTTCCGGTAGGGCCTGGAACTCGTTCAAGTCCACTCCCGAACCCCGAATCAGGATGCACTGATCACGCTTGACCACACGATCTTCCAGCAAGACATCGCGATCATTGCTGTTTTGAAAAATCACGCGGCTATTGGAATGTCCCAAAGCCATGCGGTAAAGCTGCAAAGCAATCCAACGCACTGGGTCCACGGACTTGTCGCGCTTGGTAAACACATAGCCCAAACCGGAGACCGCTGCCAGAAAACCCGGCACACCAGCCAGCCGCGCGGCAATACCGCCATACAACACGGGTTTGATGGTGACGGCGTGCACCAGCTCGGGGCGTTCACGGCGAAACAGCCGCCACAACGCCCAGATGGTTTGCAGCTCTTGCAAAGGATTCGTCCCGCTACGTGTCATGGGCAAAGCATGGTGCTGCAAGCCGTTGCGCTCAATCTCTGACACGGCCGGGCCGTCCATGGTGGCCACGTGTACGTCATAGCCCTCTTTTTTTGCGGCCAGAGCCAGAGGCAAGCGATGCGACAGGAAAAATGCCGGGTTATTAACCACGAACATCAGCATGCGCGTCTTGTTACCGGAGTCATCTGTCAGCACATTCAAGGTTTGTCGACTACGCTTGCGCTTGGGCGGGTACTGTGCCGTCAAGGTTTTCCAAGCCTGCGTGTAGTTTTTGACCATACCTTCCAGAGAAAACAGGCGGGCAACGCGTTCACGCGCATGCTCGTGCCGAGCCTGCCAGGAAGGCGCACCTAGCTCATCGACGGCGCTATTAATGGCACCGGCTAAGGCTTCGGCATTGCTGGGAGGCACAATCCAACCTTCATTGCCGACGATCAAGGCGGCATCACCCACGTCGGTGACAACATTGGACACGCCCGCCGCCATGGCTTCACACACCACATTGGGGAAGCCTTCTGCCGAGCTGGACAGCACGTGTACATCCAACGCGTTCATCAAGCGAGGCACATCGCTGCGCCGTCCCATCAAGATGACGCTCTCGCGCAGCTGATGCTGATCCAGCAAACGCATCAAAGTCTCGTTACTGCTGTCCATGCCGTCGCCAATCAAGAGGCAACGCAGGCCAGGATGACGATGCAGGCTGCGAGCCAAGGCCGCCAACAAATTAGGATGATCTTTCAACGGATTCCAGCGGGCCACACTACCAATGACCGGTGTATCCAGCGACAAGCCCAGCTCCTCGCGCACTTCTTCGCGAGCTTGCTGATCAGGATGCCAACGGCTTAAGTCATAGCCATTGGGAATCACCTTCATGATGTCTGCACGATAGCCCCACTGCTTATGACGTCGGGCGGCATTTTCGGCGCAAGACACAATCAGCTTGGGAATAAAGCGCGACAGGCGGGCACACAACCAGGCCACCATGCGGGCTTTGGGGCTACCTTGGTACAGGTTGGCCCCGGAATTACGGATGCCCCAAGAAACCGCAGGAATACCAACCACACGCGCAGCAGCGCCACCAATCAGGTCAGAGTGATACATCCAGGTCTGCACAACGTCCGGCTGAACCTCGCGTAGCACGCGCGTCAAGGCGCGCAAGCCTTTCAAAAAGCCCAAGGGTGAGTGCATGTTCAGGCAATACAAAGGAATACCTGCAGCACGCAATTGCGGCCCAAAGACGTCCTCTCCGCCCAACGAAATCACAATATGTTCGGTTTCCTGCCCTGGCGCTGTCGCCAAACGGAACAAGACTGTTTCTGCACCGCCCTGCCCCAGCCCCGCAATAATATGCACGACCCGCAACGGCGGACTTGTTTTTTCCGGTTTGCCGTCCACGGCATCCGTCTCATGATTCAAAGACGCTGGCTGCAATGCGCTCATGCTTTGGCTCCTTCTTCTATACCGCCACGGGCGGCCTGAAAGACCTGGTCCCAGTTAAGCAATACCTGCTCTAGTTCATAACGCTGACGCACCGCTGCAGCGGCACGGCGTCCCAATACACCCCGAAACACGCCATCGCCCATCAGTTCGGCCAGGGCAGCGGTCAAAGCGCCTTCGTCTCCTACCGGCACCAGCAAAGCATCTTTGCCATCAGAGCTGATCTCACGCGGGCCGCTGGGGCAATCAACCGTCACCGCTGGCAGGCCCATGGCCATGGCTTCCAACAACACATTGGGGAAACCCTCCACTTCGGAGGTCATGACAAAGGCGTGGGAACGTGCCATCTCCTGCCAGGGTTGAGCCGTCTTTCCGGCCAACTCGATACGGTCTCCCGTACCTGATAGGGCAATCTGCTGCACCAAATGAGCACGCTGCGGACCATCACCCCAGATCTTCAGCTTCCATTCGGGATGCTCAGCCGCCAAGCTGGCAAACACACGAATCAAAACATCGAAACGTTTAGACGGTACCAACCGTCCCATTGCCATCAAAGTGCAATGGCGGTTTTCTTCCACCCGCACTTCACGTTGGACTGCATCCAGCGCTTGCGGCAGAGGGTTCGGTACCACCATGACCTGTTTCATACCGGGCACCATGGCCTGAAAAGCTGCCACACTGGCGCGGGTCTGGACTGTGACTACCTGCGCTTTAGGATACAAGCGGCGTCGCAGGCTTTGCAAAAGTTTGCCCGCACTGCTGCTGAAAGCCGGGTTAGTACGCTCACCCACCACAATGGGGACGCCCATATTGCCCAATCCCAGCAAGACATTGATATTCACATTGGTCAGAAAGGACACAATGACATCGGGCTGTTTTTCACGTACCAGCTTGCGCATGGCACGCAACTTGGCCAGCGGCTTAGGCAGCCAGCTACCGCGCATGCGATGGGCCAGCCACACCAGCTCTACTTTGGAGTCGATAGGATAAAAGGCACTGCCACCACCGCCATAGGTAGGTACCAAGGTGACCTGATCTCCCCGCAAACCCCAGGCATTAGCCAGGGTGGAGGCGACTCGCTCAGCGCCACCTGCATTCAGGGAGCTGACAAAAAACAGAATTTTCACTGGGCCTCCGTGGGCTCATCGACCGGGGCAGATAGGCAAAGCGCCATTTTAAGGCCGACGCAAGCACTGTTCCAGCACTTGCTGCCACAAGGCCAAAACACGGGCCGAGGAGAAGCGGTCACGCACATCCGTTGCACGCCGCGCCAGACGCCGGCGCTTGTCCTCGTTGGACATCACGTCTGACAAATGGGCGGCCAGGGCTTCGACGTCGTCCGTTGGGCGCACCAGGACGCCGTCAATATTGGCGCGAATAATCTCGCGCGGGCCGGTGTCACAATCAAAGGCCACGGCACTTAAACCACTGGCCATCGCTTCCAGCAAGCTATTCGACAAGCCTTCCATATGCGAGCTGAGCACATACAGATCAGACTGTTCGTACCAGTCCGCCATATTGCCCACCCGTCCAGGCAGCTGAACACGCTCTTGCAGAGCCAACTCTTCAATCCGCGCTTCCAACACTGCGCGCTGCTCGCCTTCACCCAAAATCACCAAATCCCAATCTGGGAAATAGTTGGACAACATGGCAAAGGACTCAATCAAAGTGTGAAAACCTTTAACTGGGTGGAGTCGTCCCACAGCCAGCAGACGCTTACGTCCTTCTGGCAGTTCGGGTACCGGCACAACAGGCTCGGCGCTATCCATAGGCCAACGCACTGCATTGGGGATGACTTGCACTTGGCTACCCGGCACATTTTCCCGCAACCAGTCTGCCGTACCCGCAGTCAGCGCAATAACAGCATGCGCTTGCGGATACGTGCGCAGACGGGCTTTTTGCCAGAAAGCAGATAAAGACTGGGAAGGAGGATGGGTATGTTCAGTAGCAATGACCTTGCAAGGCAGGCCCTTGGCCGCCGAGATCGCCAGCACGGACGAGGTCGTCATCATGCCCAGAACCACATCTGGCTTAGTCTTGCGTATCAAGGAACGTACACGGCTGACTCGACGCCAGTTTTTCCACAAGGCATCCAGACGACCACGGCTACTCCCCGCCGTCCCCAAGGCATGACGCTCTACGCCATCGGCCACGGTATAGGCATCTTTATCGCGACCGGCCTGGGTCACCAGGGACACTCGATAGCCACGCGCCACCCAGGCGGCACTTAGATCGACTGCGACACGTTCTGCCCCGCCCCCACCCAAAGAGTGGATGAGCAACATGATATGCGGGCGAACTGCGGAATGACTGTGCACGTTTTCCTATTCCTGCGAACCAGGCGTGATCGCTCTGGCTGGTTTTAAGGCCAAGATGAAATAACAAGTGAAAGAAGCCGCGTACATCAGGCTGGTAGCCAGCATGATGCCCGACGGCCCCATGTGTTCGGCCAGCACCGGGTTCAGGGCGGCTTTCACCAAAAAATTGATCACGGCAATGATAGCCATGGACTTATAACGGTTCTGACTGGCCAGCAGCTGCACCAGAATCAGCACCCCAAAATAAAAGGGCAGCTGCACCAGCCCCCAGCTAAAGACCTGGGCGACGGTAGCGGTATCCTGGGCAGTGAAAGCACCGCGCTCAAACAACAGGGCCACTCCCCAGGGGGCCAGCACGACACCGATCGCAGCCGCCACGGCACCTGCCAGCACCATCATGACCGACCACTTCAAGGCCATGGAGCGGGCGCGGGCATTATCGCCACGGCTTTGAATATCGGCCAGCACAGGCAAGGCGGCACGGCCTACCGAGGCCGCTCCCACGCCCAGCACCAAAGCCAGCAAACGAGTGGCATAGCCCAGGGTGGCGTTGGCATTGGCGCCCAGATTGGCCGCCGTATATTGGTCAATCGGCCCCACGAAACTCATGGCGACCTGCCCGACCAACATGATGGTGGCTGCCTTGAGCAAATCCGGCCATTGTTCGGCACGCAGGCTGACCGTGGGGCGAGCCCAAATCTGGTCGGCCCGCGAGGCCAGAATCATCAGCCAGACCGCTTGAATTGTCATGCCCAGCAAGGTGCCCCACAGCAAGGGACCAATACCGGCATTCCCGCCAGCGGCCAGCACCCAGATCAGGATGACAAAGGCTGGAACGCTTTCCAGCAAGGTGTTGATATGACGCTCATGTGCCCGTAACCGGGCAGCACTCAGGCCAATCATCAAGGTCAGGACTGCCGCCGGGGCAAAGGCAAACAACAGCTCCTGGCTCATTTCGTGGACGGCGGGGCTTAGCCCCTGCCCGGTCCACTCCAACACCCAGGGCCAACTAATCCAGATCAGCACTCCCAGAACACAACCCAGCACAATGCACCAGGCTTTGAGTTCCCCCAGGAAACGGCTGCGAGCCGCCGGTTCCAAGCGGTGCAGACGGACCAGAACCGGAATCAGCACCACCGACATGGAGCCTACGATGGTAACGGGCAACCAGTTGGCCATGACCATCGTGAACTGATAGGCATCGACCACATCGCTGACGCCGTAGCGATACGCCACGGCCATTTCTTTGAAAGCGCCCGCTGCCTTGCCCAGCAATAGAAAAAACGCCACCCGCATCGCCCCAAGGGCGATGCGACGATGGTCGTCGTGCAGACTAGAGAGGCGTGCTTTCAGGCCGAGCCAAATCAACTCAGAAACGCCACATACCAGGGCATGGCAGTGTTCAAGCCCTGCAAGATCGTGTGAGTCGGCTCGTAACCCAGCTGCGTGCGGGCCTTGGAGATATCAGCCTGCGAGTGCAGCACATCACCCGCGCGGAAATCCGCATAGACGGGCTGCTTGGTGTAGTTAATACCGTTACTGCTCAAGGTCTGCTTCAAATGCTCGAACAATTCGTTCAGACTGGTGCGAGCATTAATCGCCACGTTATAGACCTCGGCCACAGCAGGTTTTTGCTGCACAGCGGCCAAAATATTCATTTGAATAACGTTTTCGATAAAGCAGAAATCGCGGCTGGTCTGGCCGTCCCCATTGATTTGTACATCCTGGTTCTGGATCATGGCCGAGACCCACTTGGGAATCACTGCCGCGTACGCACCGTTGGGGTCCTGACGCTTACCAAATACATTGAAGTAACGCAGGCCAACGCTGGAGAAACTGTAGGCACGAGCGAATACATCCGCATAGAGTTCGTTCACAAATTTGGTGACTGCGTAAGGCGACAGTGGACGGCCAATCGTGTCCTCCACTTTGGGCAGTCCGGGATGATCGCCATAGGTGGAGCTGGAAGCGGCGTACACAAAGGCTTTGACCTGTTCATCACGCGCCGCCACCATCATGTTCAAGGCACCGTTCACGTTGACTTCATTGGAAGTCAGCGGATCGTTCAAGGAACGGGGCACCGAGCCCAAAGCCGCCTGATGCAGGACATAGTCCACACCCTTGACGGCCTCACGACAGGTTTCCAGACTGCGGATATCCCCTTCGATGAAGCGGAAACGCGCCCAACGTTCAGCCCCAACCTGGTCGCGTACTTCGTCCAAATTGTACTGATGGCCAGTTGCAAAGTTATCCAAACCCACCACCTGCTGGTCCAGCGTCAGCAGTGCTTCTAGCAGGTTGGAACCGATAAAGCCGGCACAACCGCTAACCAGCCATGTTTTAGGCTGATTACGCAGTTGCTGGCTCGCCTGCTCAAATGCAGAGCTCATAATGCTTTCCAAAATTAAAGGCGCAGATCGGACTGTTCGCGATCAAACACATACTTCAAGTCGTAGAGCACATGCTCGGGCTTGCCCCATTGGCGCACGCCCTCCACACCCAGTTCCTTGAACTGCTTGTGGGCCACGGCAACGATCACACCATCGTATTCGCCCGCTTTGGGGGTCTCGACCGGTGTAATACCGTATTCGTGCTCAGCTTCTTTAGGATCAACCCAAGGATCGTAAACGTCCACATGTACATCGTACTGTTTCAGTTCATGCACGATGTCCACGATACGGGTATTACGCAAATCCGGGCAGTTCTCTTTAAAGGCCAGCCCCAGCAGCAGCACACGCGCACCTTGAACCTGAATGCGGCGCTTGGTCATGGCTTTGACCAGTTGGGAGGCTACATAACCACCCATAGAGTCGTTCAGTCGACGGCCCGCCAGAATGATTTCGGGGTGGTAGCCAATAGCCTGGGCCTTGTGGGTCAGGTAATAGGGGTCCACGCCGATACAGTGACCACCCACCAGACCAGGGCGGAAAGGCAGGAAGTTCCACTTGGTGCCCGCCGCTTCCAGCACGTCCAGGGTATCAATACCCAGACGATTGAAAATCAGAGCCAATTCATTGATCAGAGCAATGTTCACATCGCGCTGGGTATTTTCAATAACTTTGGCGGCTTCAGCCACACGGATGGAACTGGCTTTGAAGGTGCCCACTACAATAATTTCGCGGTACAGCGAGTCCACCAGCTCAGCGACCTCTGGGGTCGAGCCCGACGTCACTTTCTTGATGGTGGAGACGCGGTGCTCTTTATCACCCGGATTGATGCGCTCGGGGCTGTAGCCCGCGTAGAAATCTTCGTTAAAGCGCAGTCCCGATACTTGTTCCAATACAGGCACACACACTTCTTCGGTCGCGCCAGGGTAGACCGTGGATTCGTAAATCACGATATCGCCGCGCTTGAGCACCTTACCAATGGTTTCAGAGGCACGCACCAGCGGGGTCAGGTCGGGCTGTTTGAATTCATCAATAGGCGTGGGCACCGTCACAATGAACACGTTGGCCTGAGCCAGTTCATCGGCCTCGCAGGAATAGCTCAAGCCGCTGGCCTCGGCCAACTCTGCGCTCTCGACTTCCAGGGTGCGATCCACACCTTCCTTGAGTTCGGCGACACGACGCGCATTAATGTCAAAACCGACTACGGAACGCTTTTTGCCAAATTCCACTGCCAAAGGCAAACCGACATATCCCAAGCCGACAATGGCCAGTTTTACATTCTCAAGTTGCAACTTCATTCTCCAGTTAGCGCAATGCGCAAGGAATAATCTTGAACATCGGACAGTATCAGTCCCGATCGACTCGCCGCCGTACCGAGGGCAGCAATAACCAGGAGGGGCGACGCCACGACACCAGACGGGAATACAGCCAGATATAAACCAGTGAGAAGACCAGCATGCTGGCACACAGAATCCAGGTATTGTCCCACCAGATCGTGGCTGGAACCAAACCGATCAAAGCCAGCACCCACAGGTAGGGCGAGGTCATGGCATTGCAAAACGCGGGCAAGGCCCCGCCACTGTCACGGCTGAACGTAGAGCGCACCAAACGACGGAACACAAGCTGGTGCAGGTGCAGCGCGTCCGGTTGATCCACGGGCACACCGCGTTTGAAACGACGACGCCAGATCGAAAACAGGGTTTCAAAAACAGGGTAGAACAGAACGGCCAAAGCGTAAAACGGCGAGACACTGGGGTTACGCACCACCAACTGCACGGCCAGTTCGGCCAGCATAAAGCCCAGAAAATACGCCCCGCCATCCCCCAGGAAGACCCTCCCGAAGGGAAAGTTCCAGACCAGAAAACCCAGGGTGGCCGACGCCAGTGAGGCCGCAATCAGGAAAATCGGGATGTCCTGCACCTGCAAGGCCACCAGGGCCAACGACAAGGACATCAAAGTGGCAATCATGCCCGCCAGGCCATTCATACCGTCAATAATATTGAGAGCATGGGTACAGCCACCCACGGCAATCATGGTAAAGAGCAGCGAAATAGGCCAGAAACCCAGGATCCAGTCTGCCCAGGTCACACCAACTCGCGACACGCCGCCCAATAGCCACCAGGCAATAGCCGCCGACAGAAAGGCGGCCAGCAAGCGTTTCAGTGATCCCACATCCTTAGTGATGTCCTCGACCAGACCAGCCACAAAAACGGGCATCGCCGCCAGAAACAACACCGGCCACAACCAGGTCAGCGTCATATTGCTGGGTCCCAGCACCAACAAGCCCGCCAAACTGCCCGCGACAACCGCCAGGCCACCAACACGAGGCGTGGGACGGGAATGGGACGCTTGGGGTTTACTGAGATCGCTATCCCCGGTTAAGCGGCCGTGCCAACGTTCGGAGGCCACAATAAGCCCGCCGACCATAAAAGCCACGACACAGATATACAACCAGGTAAAGGATTCCCCCATCTGAGGTAAAGACACCGCGAAACACCTGCAAGGTTAGGAACTACTTATTATCAACCTGCCTTCCGGCTTGTGCCCGTGACCAGTCGCATTAAATGCAACAATTTTCGTCAAGTTCCGTATCACTTCCATGTCGGCAGGAGTAGCTCGCTAATTTGCCCGAGCGCGAGCCCGAAAGCAAGTATTTTGCGGGATTGAGGCTCAGGAATCGGGCTGTGCCAAAGGTTCAGTGGAGGCCAATTGATTGCCGCACTCAGTCAAAAGTCGCCGTAACCAGCGATGGCTGGGCGAATGCCGGTTACGTTCATGCCAAAGCTGGTAAAAGCGCATAGGCGGAAACTCCAGCGGAGCTTCCAAAATCGCCAGAGGCAATAAACGGCAGTAAAACTCGGCAAAGTGACGCGAAGTAGTGAAAATCAGGTCTGTATTCTGTAGCAAATAAGGTGCGGCAGAAAAAGACTGCACCGCTACGCTCTCGTCACGCTGGATACGCAAAGCCGACAAGGTCGCGTCAATAACCCCGCGCTGATTGATCGAATAAGGCATGGGCACCACATGGCGGGCCCGCACATAATCGTCCATGGTCAGACCTTTACGGGCCAGCGGATGCGTGGCGGCAACCAGACAAACAATCTGATCTTCCAGCAGCACCGATAAATGCATGCGATCCGGGGGCTCGGGCCAGTTGCCGATCACCATATCCAGATCCCCCTCAGCCAAAGAACGCTCAAAATCAAAACTGGCGTCCAGCGAGTGCAGGTTCAGACGGGCGCCCGGCGCTTCACGACGCATGCGCTCGACGACACCGCCAATAAAAACAGGCGCCAGATAATCTGGCGCACCAATATGGAACTCGCTACGGCTGACCTGGGGATCAAAACTGTCTGGTGCATTAACCATACAGTCGATCTCTGCCAAGGCTCCTTTCGCGTGAGCCAACAGTCCAATGGCCCGTTCGGTTGGCACCATACCGCCTTTTTCCCGAACCAGCAAAGGATCGCCAATAATGTCACGCAAACGTCGTAAGGCCGCACTGATGGCAGGCTGCGACTGGTTCATTTTGAACGCGGTACGCGAGACACTACGCTCGGTAACGAGTAAGCAAAATACCCTCAGAAGATAGGTATCAAGCGGGTTATCCCCACGTCGGGCGGCCATCTTATTCTCTCCTTCTTATGCTTTTTTCCAGCATGATAATGACACACATGCACAATATGAGATGGCATATATCATTTATACGCCTAATTCTATTTTATTTATAAACAGAAAACTTAAACTGGTCCCATATAAGAAAATCATAGCCCACAGGCGGCAGCTTATAAGGGTTTACATAAATCAAACAGCCCTTGTAAACGCCCTCTCACTACCCTTGAAAAATGGCCTTGAGGCAACCGCCTGAAGCCGCTTCGGCTCGCTCTATTTACGCTTAGATAATCGGACTGACACATGACCACTCAAACCCTCACCACCACACAGGCCCTGACCGAACTCTCCAGCCTGGATCAAAGCCAGTTCGTCGACAAGCTCGAAGGTATTTTTGAACACTCGCCCTGGGTGCCCGAGCGTAGCTGGAACCAGCGTCCGTTTGAAAGTGTGGATCAGTTGCATGCCTGCATGGTGCAAGTCGTTAAAGAAGCATCGCATGACGAACAAAAGAACCTGATCTGTGCTCACCCGGAGCTGGCTGGCAAAGAAGCCGAGCAAGGCACACTGACCAGCGCCTCTACCGGTGAGCAACGTGGTGCGGGCCTGGACCAATGTTCGACCGAAGAACTGGCCCGTTTGCGTGGTCTGAACGCTCAGTACCGCGAACGCTTTGGTTTTCCCTTCGTGATTGCCGTTAAAGGTTTGAGCCGTTACCAAATCATGGATACAGTGGAAGCACGCCTGAACAACAGTGCTGACACCGAGTTTCAAGCCTGCCTGACCGAAATTGGCAAAATTGCCCGCTTCCGTCTGGATGCGCTGCTGGGCTAATTCTGTTGCATGCTGGATCAAACCGCTTGATTCATGCTTTTCGCGGGGTAGCGCCGGCCCACAGGCACGCTACCCTATTGTTTCTTCTGACTGCACGTGGTGCGGCTGCTTTCAGCCCCACGCCGGTCTGCCTAACAAGGACCTGCCATGACTATCACCTTGAAACTGGAAACCCTGACAGCCGAAGCCTTCGCACCTTTTGGCGATGTAATCGAAGCCTCCGACACCGTTCAGCACTTCACCATCAACGAAGGCAACACCGAGCGCTATCACGACCTGGCCAAGATCGAGCCCGGTCAGGACGGCCAGGCGATTGTGTCCATTTTCCGTGGCCAGCCGCGCAGCTTGCCTTTTACCGTGGAAATGATGGAACGCCACCCCAAGGGTAGCCAGGCCTTCATTCCCCAGTCCGGCCAGCCTTACCTGGTGATCGTGGCGCCTGCGGGCCCAACACCCAAAGCCGCAGAGCTGCGCCTGTTCCTGGCCCGTGGCGACCAGGGCGTGAACTACGCAACTGGCGTTTGGCACCACCCCTTGATGGCTCTAAACCAAGTGGCAGACTTCATCGTGATCGACCGTAAAGGTCCCGGAGACAACTGCGACGTCATTCAGCTGGAAGAAAAAGCCATCATTGCTGAACTGGAAACCACAACAGCGTGAGCCAGTCCTGTCCTATCACGCCGGACATAGAGGCTATTTACGCTCATCGTCCGACAAATATTGATCCCGAGCATTGGCGCGCCCGTGTCAATCTGGCCGCTGCTTACCGGCTGGCGGCCCGTCAAGGCTGGGACGATATTATCTACACGCATATCTCCCTGCGCCTGCCCGGCCACGATGACATTTTCCTGATCAATCCCTTCGGCCTGCGCTTTGATGAAATCTGCGCCTCCAATCTGCTGCTGATTGATACCCAGGGAAAGGTCGTCGACGGCACCGGTCATCGTGCCAATCCCAGCGGTTTTGCCATTCATGGGGCCGTACACCGTGCCCGTGACGATGCCCACTGTGTCATCCACTTACACACTGACGCCTCCATTGCGGTCTCGGCCTTATCCTGTGGACTGCTGCCCCTGTCACAACACGCCATGCGTTTTTGGCAGGATATTGGCTATCACGACTACGCAGGACTGGCCTTCCCGGCAGAAGAACAAGCAACTCTGCTTAAGCAATTAGCGTCCTATCCCGCCCTGCTCTTACGCAATCACGGCGCGCTGACCTGTGGCCGGACCGTTGCGGAAGCCTATGTCTTGATGGATGCGCTGGAGCGCGCCTGCCGCATTCAGCTCTCGGCCATGGCGGCCAGCAAGGAGCTGCACCTGCCGCCTACCGATGTGCTGGATTTGACACACCGCCAGCTTTTACCTGGGGACGAACCAGAGGGCTTGTTAGAATGGCCAGCCTTGCTGCGCAAGCTTTACCAGAGCGAGCCGGATTTTTGCAGCTAGCCCCTTTGCCACCCCTACGGAGCTTTTATGCCTTCTATTAACGTACAACTATTCGACGGCCGTCCCGTGGAAATCAAACGTGAACTCGCTCAGGCCCTGACCAAAGAAGCCTGTCGCGTGCTTGGCTGTACGCCTGATGCCGTCGATATCGTCTTTACCGACGTCAAACGCGAAAACTGGGCCACCGCTGGTGTCCTGTGGTCGGACAAGTAAACCAGACCCCTCAAAAAAGCGGCCAACAGGCCGCTTTTTTTATATCTTTCATTAACTTAGATCGACTCAAAACCTAGGTTCATAAGGGCATTCTGAGCTGGTTAACATAGATTTTTGTAACAGACTAGGTGGGCAATACCCCTAGCGCCTTAAAACCCATGAAAAAAGCAGGAATCTGCTAGAGGCCAGCATGAACACAGCCCCTATCTACCGGGCTTATATCCTTCCGCCCCGTGAGGCGCGGCCTGCCATACGCTTTTCCGTATTCTACTTATCAAGTCGTACTGCCTTCCAGTGATACGGCCCATCCGATAACTTTATGCTTACGCGGCCCAGGCATCGGCTGCGCATAACGTATTAATAAGGAGACCCTGATGTCCGCCAACCCAGAAGTGTCCACACCAGCTGATTGTGACGGTGTAGACGAACGCCTACCAACGGGACGCCTGGCAACCCTTGGTTTGCAGCACGTCATGGTGATGTACGCGGGCGCAGTTGCTGTCCCCCTGATCATTGGCGAAGCCTTGGGCCTGACCAAAGAGCAGATTGCATTCCTGATCAATGCCGACTTGCTGTGCTGTGGCCTGATCACCATCATTCAGGCGCGTGGCGCCGGTATCTTCGGCATCAAACTGCCCGTGATGATGGGTGTGTCGTTTGCCGCCGTCAGCCCTATGGTCGCTATCGGCCTGGACCCCCAACTGGGCCTGCCCGGTATTTTCGGTGCCACGATTCTGGCCGGTATCTTCAGTATTCTGATTGCCCCGGTATTCAGTCGCCTGATGGGTCTGTTCCCCCCGGTCGTCACCGGCATCATCATCACCGTTATTGGTGTGACTTTAATGCGGGTAGGCCTGAACTGGATTGGCGGTGGCGCTCCCACGATTACGGATCCTGTTACCGGCATGTCCATGCCCAACCCGGATTACGGTTCACTGGAAAACCTGGGCATTGCTCTGATGGTCCTGACCGTTATCCTGCTGATTACCAAGTTTGCCCGCGGTTTTCTGGCGAACGTGGCCGTGCTGATTGGTTTGCTGGCGGGTTTCTTCGTCTCCCTGGCCATGGGTCGCATCAGTTTTGAAGGTCTTGACCAAACCAGCTGGTTTGCCATCGTGACACCATTTCACTTTGGCGTACCCACCTTTAGCTGGGCCTTGCTGGGCGCGGCTGCCGTGCTGTCCCTGATCATGGTGGTCATCATGGTCGAATCCCTGGGCATGTTCCTGGCACTGGGTTCCATTTGTGGACGCCCCACCGACCGCGAAGCACTGGTCCGTGGTCTGCGCACCGACGGCCTGGGCACCCTAGTGGGTGGCATCATGAACACCTTCCCACACAGCTCTTTCTCGCAAAACGTAGGCCTGGTCAGCGTGACCGGTGTACGCAGTCGCTGGGTATGTGTGATGGGCGGTGCATTCCTGATCATGCTGGGTCTATTTCCCAAGATGGCTTTTGTTGTCGCCTCCATTCCTAACTACGTATTGGGCGGCGCTGGCATTGTTATGTTTGGCATGGTGGGTGCCACTGGCATCAAGATCCTGATGTCTGCCAACCTGAACCGTAACCCTTACAACCCCTACATCGTGGCGATCAGCCTGGGTTTTGGCATGATCCCTCTGGTTGCCGAGCACCTGCTGGACAAGATGCCTCCTGCCCTGGCTCCCTTGCTGCATAGCGGAATTTTGCTAGCTGCCGTGTCGGCCATCGTGTTGAACCTGTTTTTCAACGGTATTGAAAAATACGCCGATCAAGGCCATACCGTTGAATCGTCCGCTGCCACTCAGGCCCGTAAACAGGCCAACGCTGAAAAAGCAGCTGAAGAAAACAGCACTCAACTAGCCTCGCAAAACGGCTAAGTCCCCCTTTTTGAATCGCCGCCCGAGCTTGAAACAGGGCGGCGATTCAAATTTCTGCAGTACCCATGTAAAAGTATCGACTGTCCATAATTAATCTAAGTAAGGCCAGTAACACCCACACAAAGAAAACCAAAGCCGCAGGCCATAAGGGACATCAGATCCCAAGGACCTGTTTGCGCTCAAACAAAGAGGAGACACTATGAAACACCTACACCCTGCACGCTGGGCATGTGCCCTGCTGGCTGCCCCTATCCTGTCCACCCCGGCCCTGGCGGCAGACTGGAGCGACACCTTTCTAGGCTATCGTTTCAGCACGCAATACACCGAGCCCATGAATGATCGGACGATCCAGAAGCACATCCTGAGCCTGACGCACGTTAACGGCTACAGCCTGGGGCAGAACTTCTTCAACCTGGATATTCTGCAGTCTGACCGCTACGACCCCTCCAATGGCAACGGCAGCAATGGCGCCACCGAGTTCTACGCGACCTACCGCCATCAGCTCTCCATGGGCAAGGTCTTTGACAAAGACATCAGCTTTGGCCCGATCAAGGATGTGGCCGTTACCGCGGGTTTTGACCTGAATACCAAGAACACCGCCTTTGCCCCGCGTAAACGCCTGCTGGTGCTGGGCCCGACCTTCAAATTCGATGTACCCCGAGGCTTTGTGGACCTGAGCTTGATGGTGGGTAAGGAATGGAACCATTGCGGTCTGGGCGCCCCAGCGTGTCCGAATAGCCGCAGCTCCTTTCACACCCAGTTCCTGGCCAGCCTGAACTGGAACCTGCCCTTCGATGTGGGCTCAGTCCCTCTGAAGTTCCAGGGCTTTGCCAACTACGCGGGCCCCAAGGGTGACGACTACGCCGGCATCAGCACCAAGTCTGAAGTGCTGGTACGCACCTCCTTGATGGCGGACGTTGGTAAAGTAGCCTTCGACAAGAAGAACACCCTGTGGGTGGGGATTGGCTACGAGTACTGGTACAACAAATTCGGCAATCGCTACATGGCGGATGGCCGCGTGAAACCCGGTATCAAAACCAGCGCACCTACTGTGCAGGTGGAATGGCACTTCTAAATGCCATGCCAAAAAAAAACCGCTTCGAGAAGCGGTTTTTTTTGGACTACTAGAACTGCACCTCACCATCCCAGTAGCCGGGCGTGTTGTAGATGGCTCGCAAATAGTCAATAAAGCGTCGTACTTTTGCAGGCAAATAGCGCTGCTGCTGGTACACCGCCTGAATGTCATAGCTGGGAATTTCAAACTCGTTCAGCACCGTCACCAGCTCACCGCGCTTGAGTTCAGGCTGAATCTCCCAGGTGGAACGCCAGCCTATGCCCCAACCTTGCTTTACCCAGTTGAAGAGCAATTCACCATCGTTGCAATCCAGATCACCATCCACCCGCACCGCCAAAGGACGACCATCACGCAGGAAGGTCCAGCCACGCTGCTGCCCACCTTGCAGATTGAAGGCCAAGCAATTGTGACGAGCCAGATCCTCGGGCACACGTGGCACACCATGACGCTCAAAATACTCTGGCGTGCCACAGACTACACGTCGGTTCGGGTACAGGCGTACCGCCACATAGTTGGGGTCGGTCACCTCGCCAATACGCAAGGCCATGTCATAGCCTTCGCGCACCAGATCGACCACACTGTCCGTGAAGTTAAAGGACAGCTTCAATTCGGGGTAACGCTTCTTGAAGGCCAGGGCGTGCGGGGCCACATGACGACGGCCGAAGGCTGCCGGAGCAGAAACCACCAAGTGCCCACGCACCACTTTACGCTGTGCGCTGATACTGGCTTCCGCCTCCTCAAAGTCCTTCAGAATTTGTTTGCACTGCTCCAGAAACTGCTCACCCAGATCAGTCAGGGTCAGCCCGCGCGTGGACCGGTGCATCAAACGCACACCCAGACGCTGCTCCAACGCATCCAGGCGGCGACCCATAACGACGGGGGTGACACCTTCGACCACGGAAGCAGCCGCAAAACTGCCTTTTTCAGCGACCAGCGCAAAGCTTCTAATTTCGGTATAACGGCTCATTCAATACTCCAAGTATCGATAGAAACAATCGTACCACCATTTCTAGGGCCGTCCATCACTCCTTATTATCGAGGTGTGAATTTCGTCAAACGATGATCTAGGAGATATCAATGGCTCGAATGAGAGCAGTGGACGCCGCCGCCGCAATTTTACGTAAAGAAGGCGTGAGCACCGTATTTGGCGTGCCCGGCGCCGCCATCAACCCCTTCTACTCTGCAATGCGTAAAGAAGGTGGCTTTGAGCACATTCTTGCCCGCCACGTGGAAGGCGCTTCCCACATGGCTGAAGGTTTCACACGTGCCAACCCCGGCAATATCGGCGTGTGTATTGGTACATCCGGCCCTGCCGGTACAGACATGATCACCGGCCTGTACTCCGCATCGGCTGACTCGATCCCAATCTTGTGCATTACTGGCCAGGCTCCCCGCTCGCGCCTGTACAAGGAAGACTTCCAGGCGGTGGATATTGAATCCATTGCCAAACCTGTGACCAAGTGGGCCGTGACCGTGCGCGAGCCAGACCTGATCCCACGCGTGTTCCAGCAAGCATTCCACATCATGCGCTCCGGCCGCCCAGGTCCTGTGCTGATCGATATGCCTATCGACGTGCAGATGGCTGAAATCGAATTCGATCTAGACACCTATTCGCCGCTGGAAGCCTACAAGCCTATCGCCACCCGCGCCCAGGCTGAAAAAGCTATCGAACTGCTGAACGCCTCCGAGCGTCCACTGATCGTATCCGGAGGTGGCGTAATCAACGCCGACGCCGCTGGCCTGTTGCAAGAATTTGCTGAACTGGTGAACGTACCCGTGATTCCAACCTTGATGGGCTGGGGCACTGTGCCGGACGATCACCCGCTGATGGCTGGTATGGTCGGTCTGCAAACCTCGCACCGCTATGGCAACCAAACTTTGCTGGCATCGGACTTTGTATTCGGCATCGGTAACCGTTGGGCCAACCGCCATACCGGTTCCGTGGACGTTTACACCGAAGGCCGCAAGTTCGTGCATGTGGACATCGAACCCACACAGATTGGCCGCGTATTTGGCCCTGATCTGGGTATCGCCTCGGACGCAGGTGCCGCACTGAAACTGTTCATTGAAGTGGCCAAGGAATACAAGGCCGCCGGCAAGCTGAACGATCGTGCAGCCTGGGTCGCCGACTGCCAGAAACGCAAAGCCACCTTGCAGCGCAAGACCAACTTCGACAACGTGCCCTTGAAACCCCAGCGCGTATACGAAGAAATGAACCGCGCCTTTGGCCCCGCCACCACCTACGTCAGCACCATTGGTCTGTCGCAGATTGCCGCCGCTCAGTTCCTGCACGTGTACAAGCCACGTCACTGGATCAACTGCGGTCAGGCAGGCCCGTTGGGCTGGACCATTCCAGCCGCGCTGGGTGTGGTTGCTGCCGATCCAGGCCGTGAAGTGGTGGCCATTTCGGGCGACTACGACTTCCAGTTCATGATTGAAGAGCTGGCCGTCGGCGCCCAGTTCAAACTGCCTTACATCCATATTCTGGTCAACAACGCCTACCTGGGTCTGATCCGTCAGGCACAGCGGGGCTTTGAGATGGACTATTGTGTACAGCTGGCCTTTGACAACATTAACGCCCCTGAGACCGAAGGCTATGGTGTGGATCACATCACCGTGGTTGAAGGTCTGGGTTGCAAAGCCATCCGCGTACACAAACCTGAAGACATCCAGGCCGCCATTGAACAGGCTCGCGCATGGATGAAAGAGTTCAGCGTGCCGGTTGTGATCGAACTGATCCTGGAGCGCGTCACCAACATTGCCATGGGCACCGAACTGCACAATGTGACGGAATTCGAGTCCCTGGCCGAGGCGGGTATTGACGCCCCCACCGCCATCTCGCTGATGGACTGATTGTTGATTTAAAAAACGGAGTAGCACTATGCCAAAATTTGCCGCCAACCTGACCATGCTGTTTAACGAGCACGACTTCCTGGATCGCTTCCAGGCAGCGGCCGACGCCGGGTTCAAGGGAGTGGAATACCTGTTCCCCTACGCCTACGACAAACAGCAGCTGGCCGACAAACTGCAACAGCACGGCCTGACCCAGGTTTTGCACAACCTGCCTGCGGGTGACTGGGACGGCGGCGAACGCGGCATTGCGATCCTGCCCGAGCGCGTAGGTGAATTCCAGGACGGCGTAGGCCGTGCCATCGAATACGCCACCGCGCTGGGCTGCAAGCAAGTCAACTGCCTGGCCGGCAAGCTGGCCCAAGACGCTGACCGTGATGCGGCACACGCAACCTTGGTCAGCAACTTGCAGTTTGCTGCGGCCAAGCTCAAGGATGCCGGTCTGCGTTTGCTGGTTGAACCCATCAATACCTTCGACATTCCAGGTTTCTACCTGAACCGCACCGAACAGGCCGCGGCACTGTTGCAAGACGTGGGTTCGGACAATCTGTTCATTCAGTACGACGTTTACCACGCCCAACGCATGGAAGGCGAACTGGCCGCCACGATGAAAAAGCACCTGGACAAGATTGCACACATCCAGATCGCAGATAACCCCGGCCGCAACGAACCCGGCACGGGCGAGATCAACTATGCGTGGCTGTTCAAGTACATCGACAGCCTTGGCTACCAGGGCTGGATCGGCGGCGAGTACAAACCCGCTGGCGCCACCAAGGACGGCCTGGGCTGGATGACTGAGCTGACTGAAGTCACCGCCTGATCGTCGGACATCTGTACATAATTACTAGGAGATTACACAATGGCTAAAATCGGTTTTATTGGTTTGGGCATCATGGGCGCACCCATGGCCGTCAACCTGATCAAGGGTGGTCATGAGTTGTTTGCCTACACCCGTGGCGATTTCCCCAAAAGCGTGAAAGAAGCAGGTGCAACCGTTTGCGCCAACGGCACCGAAGTCACCCGTCAGGCTGACATCATCATCACGATGGTGCCTGATACCCCTCACGTGGAAGACGCACTGTTTGGCGAAGACGGTGTTGCTGCTGGCCTGAGCGCTGGCAAGATCGTGGTGGACATGAGTTCCATCTCGCCTGTTGCCACCAAAGGCTTTGCCGAGCGCATCGTCAAACTGGGTTGTGAGTACCTGGACGCTCCAGTATCCGGCGGCGAAGTCGGTGCCAAGGCAGGCTCGCTGACCATCATGGTGGGCGGCAAGCAAGAAGCCTTCGACACGGTCAAGCCTTTGTTTGAACTGATGGGCAAGAACATCACTCTGGTCGGCGCTTACGGTGACGGTCAAATCACCAAAGTAGCTAACCAGATCATTGTGGCCTTGACCATTGAAGCCGTGGGTGAAGCGCTGCTGCTGGCTTCTAAGGCGGGGGCTGATGCAGGCAAGGTCCGTGAAGCACTGATGGGCGGTTTTGCAAACTCGCGCATTCTGGAAGTTCACGGCGAGCGTATGGTCAAACGTACTTTTGATCCAGGCTTCCGCATCGAACTGCACCAGAAAGACTTGAACCTGGCCCTGACCACCGCGCGTCAACTGGGCGTGGCTCTGCCCAACACCGCAACGGCACAGGAACTGTTCAATACCTGCGCCGCTCACGGTGGCGCAGGGCAGGATCATTCGGCTATGGTTCGTGCGCTGGAGATCATGGCCAACTACGAGATTGGTCAGTAAGATCGGCTCAAGAAGGTTCCCGTCCGCGCTGGCTTGACTCCTGGACCAAGCCGGCCTTGTCGGTACATTTTGCAAGCGGGCTACAGCCCGCTTTCTTTACCGCCGGGCCACTCCAAGGCGCGAAGCTCCTCGGGGCAGCAAGCCAAAGGGGTAGCATGGGAGCCTTTTTAAGCGCTGTATGCTGGGCCTGACCCAGTCTTTGCGCGTATTCTAGTTCGTGCCCAAAGATGCCCTGCACCGATGCAGCGGCATCCATATTGCGCAGTGAGATGTCCCACGCCGCCATCACTCTGCCTTAGGATTGACCCATGAAGATCGAGCCACAAGACTTACTCAGCAAAATGTTTCAAGCTGCCGTCAACGCGGCTCAACCTGAACATTGCATCCCCCCTTATCTGCCCGAGGCCCCAAAAGGGCGCACGATTGTAATCGGTGCCGGCAAGGCATCGGCGGCAATGGCCCAGGCGCTGGAGCGTCACTGGGACAAAGGCCCCATCAGTGGTGTAGTGGTTACCCGTTATGGCTACGGCGTGCCCTGCGACCACATCAAGATTCTGGAAGCCTCCCACCCCGTTCCCGATCAGGCCGGTGAAGACGCGGCCCGCGAGATTTTGCGCACGGTCAGCGATCTGAACGAAGATGATCTGGTGATCTGTCTGATTTCCGGCGGTGGCTCGTCCCTGCTGCCCCTGGCGGCAGAGGGCGTTACCCTGGCCGACAAGCAAGCCATCAATAAAGCGCTGCTGAAATCGGGCGCTTCGATTGGCGAGATGAATACCGTGCGCCGTCACCTATCCGCCATCAAAGGTGGGCGTCTGGCAGCGGCCTGCGCCCCTGCCCGTGTTCTGAACCTGCTTATTTCCGATGTCCCCGGCGACAAGCCCATGGACATCGCTTCTGGCCCTACGGTGGCAGATCCCACCACGTGCGAGCAAGCGCTGGAAATCATTGCCCGCTATGGCATCGAGATTCCTGCCGCAGCCCGTGCCCTGCTGGAAAGCGGCGACGGTGAAACCATCAAGCCGGACGACTCACGCCTGGCTCATGTCACTACCCATCTGGTCGCCACTCCGCAACTGGCTTTGCTGGCAGCAGCCCGCGTAGCAGAATCGTGCGGTGTGCGCCCGGTATTACTGGGTGACAGTATCGAAGGCGAAGCCCGCGATGTGGGTAAAGTCATGGCCGGTATTGCACTGAGCGTGTCCCAACACGAGCAACCTGCCCAGGCACCCTGCGTGCTGCTGTCAGGTGGTGAAACCACCGTGACCTTGCGCGGCCAAGGCCGTGGCGGTCGCAATGTGGAGTTTCTGCTATCCACCGCCATTGCCTTGAATGGAGCCCCCGGTATCTACGGTTTGGCAGGCGATACAGACGGCGTTGATGGCCAGGAGGAAATTGCTGGAGCCTTCTGCAGTCCCGATACTTTGGAGCGAGCTTGGCAACAAGGTATACGCCCAAGGGACAGTCTGGACAATAATGATGGTCATGGCTTCTTTGAAGCCCTGGACGATGCCTTGGTTACGGGCCCAACCCTGACCAATGTCAACGATTTCCGTGCAATTCTGGTTTTACCCCCTAGCGATTAACGCTTTTCATAAAGGAATGGACATGAGAGACACGAAAGTACTGACCCTGAACGATGTCAAAAAAATTGCCGCCGCTGCCGAACAAGAAGCGCTGAAGAACAACTGGGCTGTCACCATCGCTATTTGCGATGCAGGCGGTCACGCACTTTGGATGCAGCGTATGGATGGCGCCCCTATGATGAGCGCCACGGTTGCTCCCGAGAAAGCGCGTACCTGCGTGCTCAGCGGTGGCAAGCCCAGCAAGGTATTTGAAGACATGGTGAACAACGGTCGCTTTGCCGCTCTGTCCATGCCCATCACGCCACTGGAAGGCGGCGAACCGATTTTGGTGGACGGTCTAGTCATTGGTGCTGTCGGCGTGTCCGGCGTGAAAGCACCGGAAGATGCTCAGATCGCCCGCGCCGGTATCGCTGCTCTATGAGCTCTCGATCCCCAAAGGACAACAATTCATGAAACGTCAACGTCATTCCCGCATTCTGGCCACGCTGGGTCCTGCCAGCTCCACGCCAGAACGCATACGTGAACTGTTCGAGGCCGGAGCTGATGTATTCCGCCTGAACTTCAGCCACGGCACACACGAGGACCACGCCGCGCGCTATCACACCATTCGTCAGATTGAAGAAGAGACGGGGCGCAGCATAGGCATCTTGATGGACTTGCAAGGCCCCAAGCTGCGCGTGGGTAAGATGAAAGACGGCCGTGTGACACTGGAAACCGGCCAGAAATTCCGCCTGGATCTGGACCCTGCTGAAGGGACCAGCCAGCGGGCCTACCTGCCCCACCCCGAGATTTTTGCAGCCCTGGAAAACGGCACGGCCCTACTGCTGGACGACGGCAAACTGCGCCTGCGTGTAGACAGCTTTGGCCCTGATTTTGCCGAAACCACGATTATGGTCGGTGGCCCCTTGTCCGATCGCAAGGGTGTGAACGTGCCCGGTGTGGTGCTGCCTATCTCGCCCCTGACCGAAAAGGATCTGATTGATCTGAAGTTCGGTCTGGAGCTGGGTGTGGACTGGGTCGCCCTGTCGTTTGTACAGCGTCCCGACGATATCCGCGAAGCCCGCGAACTGATTGGCGACAAAGCCTGGATCATGGCCAAGCTGGAAAAACCGCAAGCGCTGGAGCACCTGGAAGAAATCGTCCAGCTGTGTGACGGCGTGATGGTCGCCCGTGGCGACCTGGGCGTGGAAGTCCCACCCCAGCGGGTTCCTGTGCTGCAACGTCAGATCGTGCGTACCGCTCGTGCAGCGGGCCGCCCGGTAGTTGTAGCTACACAGATGCTGGAATCCATGATTACCTCGCCAGTTCCTACACGCGCCGAAGCATCGGACGTGGCAACGGCAATCTACTCAGGTGCGGATGCCGTCATGCTGTCCGCCGAATCGGCCTCGGGCGAATTTCCATTAGAAGCCGTGGCCATTATGGACAGCATCATCAAGGAAATCGAAAACGATCCTAGCTGGCGCACCATTCTGGAGGCGAACCATAGCACGGCTGAGGCCAGCACGGCAGACGCCATTTGCTGCGCCCTGCGCCGCGTGGCCAACATTCTGGAACCGGCAACCACGGTGGCCTACACCACCACGGGCTTTAGCGCTTTGCGCGCCAGCCGCGAACGGCCCATTGCCCCCATCCTAGCACTGACACCGCGTCTGGAAACCGCACGTCGTCTGACCCTAGCTTGGGGCGTACACGCAGTACCGTGCGAAGACGTCAGCGATCTGAGTGAAATGGTCGATCACGCCACGGATATGGCAACACAACATGACTTCGCCCAAGCCGGCGACACCATCGTCATGATTGCTGGTGTACCTTTTGGCACTAGCGGCCGCACCAACTTGCTACACGTGGCAACCGTTCCACAGAAGTAAGCTATTTAGTACGGCCAATAAAAAACCTTGTCCATCCACTGCGATGGGCAAGGTTTTTTTTGCCTTGTATTCTGCACTCCCCCACGCTGGCCTCAAGCCATACATTTGGAGCGCACAAAAAAAAACCCGAGATCTAAAGATCTCGGGCAAATCCACCAAAGGAGGAGGGTGGAGGAGACAATCGTGGCAAGTTGGGCTGCTAGATAAGGTATCGAGCCTGAAAGCTAGGGTTATTACGCTTGTTTTTCCCGCTTTCTTTTCAACATCCAATAACTAAAGTCTACCCATAAAAATGGTGCAATGCAAGATAAATACCGTGGAAAACCCTTAGTTTCCAATCCTGTCGCTTTAACACATCAATTTCCTAGCGCAAATTCATCGCCGGGTATCTAGTCGTTATCCCTATGAGGCTCAAAAACGAATCACTCTGACTGTAGGGCCACGTCTATTCTGATCCAAACAAAAAGGGTGTCAGCTCTTGGAACTGGCACCCTTTTTCATAAGCGTCCTGAGCTGCAGCCTGAACGTACTGCCAGCCAAGAAACGCTGATTACAAGCGATACGCCGTCGTCGTCATGACTTTGGACATCATGCGCATCAAAGTTTTAACCGGAGGCGGCAAGCTCGCAGCCCCATGATTTTCTGCAGTACGGCGATGCTCAATTTCCTCGTCGCGCATTTGCTCAACAATACGGCGCGAGCGATTGTCGCTGGCAGGCAAAGACTGCAAATGGCTTTCCAGATGCTCTTCAACCTGCCGCTCGGTCTCGGCCATAAAGCCCAGGTTATAGGGCACACCGGCGCGGCTGGCCAGCAGCCCCAACGCGAAGGAGCCGGCATACCACAAGGGATTGAACACGCTGGGGCGGCTATCCAGCTCACGCAAACGGTCGTCGCACCAAGCCAGATGATCGACTTCTTCCTGGGCGGCTTGCAACAAGACGGCCGTGGCCTGCGGATCTTTGCACAACATGGCCTGACTGCGGTACAGCGCTTGGGCGCAAATCTCGCCCACATGGTTCACACGCATCAAACCGGCGGAGTGACGAGCCTCATCGGCACTGATCTCGGAGACTTCCTTACCAGCGGGATTGGGGCGCGACGCGCGTGCCGAACGTCCCAATACTTCCAGGGCTCGATTCGTCTCGCTCAGAAGCTGATCAAACAAGCTATTACGTCTGTACAGCCGGGAGGCATTATCGGAAACGGTATGGCTCATGAGGACACCTGCAAAACAAAATGGATGGGTATTATTGCCGCAAAAAGGCCATCACTGCCTTGCTCTCGGACAAGAGCCAAAGCAATGGCAAAACACACGCCATGATAACCAGACCTATGCCGGCAATCTCTTGGTCGGACTGTAGATAGAAATTACAGAGCCGAACGGGATTGTCGTAATACAACAAACCGACAATCGCCATCATCCAACTGAAATTGCCAAAGAAAAACAAACGAAACACCAGATGGGCGCGTCGCCAGGACTCCATAAACAACATGCCCATCAAGACCAGCCCTATGTATTTGGCAGTGGCCATGGCAGGCGATACCAGCACATCGTCCAGCGCTTTGGGGATCATCCAGTAACCCGCCGCAAAGCTGACCAGGATCAGGCCGGGCAGGCCGTATTCATTCAAGGCGTAATAAGGGCGCAGCAAGGCCTGCATGAACGGCGAACGCCCTACGCCCTGATACCGCAAGGACAGTTGCAAGACCACACCCGAGAGCACCAATAAAGGAATATGCACCAGCATGTGCAGGCTCATGGACACGGTCAGGTCTCGGTCCCAGAAAGCGGCTGAGGCAAATAGCACCGCCGCCAGCAAAGCCAGCGCACTACCAAAATAAGGGCGTACCTTGGGGGATTCGACTACACGCTTTAAAGACATTACATCGCCCCCTTCTTCTCAATGTCCTGGACAGCACGCTTGGCATAAGCCAAGGCCAGCATGGGCTCGCCATAATCCACAATGCGACCCAAACGCGGCTCGGAACTGACAACGTGGTAGGCCGCGTTATGTTCGTACTCGTCGAAAGGAGCAGGAATGACGACAATGCCAAAATCGTCCAGCACACGCTGGCGCTGCTCGCCAGGCATCATGGTGACGAATTGCCAGACATCGGGATTGGCTTTCATGGTCTTGCTGTAACGACGCAAGTGATCGGGCGAATCGGTGGGGTCAAAGCTGATGCTCAGCAGACGCACACGGTCCTGCAAGCCTTCATCCACAATTGCCTGCTGCAATTGCTGATACTCCGAGCCCATCGCCAAACATAGCGTTACGCAGCGGGTATAGATGAAATTGACGATGGTGATACGACCATCGTTTTGCAACAGAGAGCTAAGCTGGGCACTGCCCCCGGCCGGGAGCAGCACTTCAACATCGGAGATCAGACGCGGCGAGGCAGCCACATCGTTGCGACGGGCTGTCTCGGCTGTCAGGGCGGTAAAGCCCTGCGTCAAATGAGCCAGCGCCCCTATGCCCAGGGCACAAACCAGGAGGATACTTAAAAATAGTCTCATCGCTGGCCCATTACTTCAGTCCTACTCTTCCATGGGAGCCAGGTCGGCGTCCCCATTCCAATGATCGGTTTTATCAGCTGTTTTTTCACGTTCGGCTTTGACAAAGGCCATATCCACGGGATCGGCGCTGTTGCCACCTAATTCAGTACGCAGGTAGTTAACAACTGCCGTCATTTCCTCGTCGTTGAACTTCTCGCGGAATTCCGGCATTGCACCATTGTACTTATTACCCTTGACCGTGATCTCGCCGGTAATACCGTGCAGCATGATCTGGACCAATACTTCAGGTTTACGCAGCACCCACTCGGAACCCACCAGTGGCGGGAACACGCCGGCCACACCCGCACCTGTTGCCTGGTGACAGGCGGCACACTGGGCCACAAACAGTTGATGTCCATCTACTGCGCCTTCTGGCAATTCGAAGTCGGCAACGATACGGTTGTCGCCCACGGTTGCGTCATGACTCAGGTCACTGCTGAAAATATAGTAGATCCCCCACAGGAACAGACCTGCAATGATCAGCAGGACCACCCAAGGAATCGGTGCCGCATTTTCTTCCGGATCGGAATACTCACGCTGCTGTGCTTCATATTTACGATTGTCGCTCATTCTAATTCTCCGAGGCGCCCCGCCTTGCGGGGCGCGCTAGCTCAGCAATGCCTGTTTATTTGATAACGCTGGCTGGCGATACGGGATACGTACGATCCAGAGCCAACAGGTATTGAACCAGGTCCAGGGCCTCTTGCTTGGCCACAACCACCTTGCCTTCCGGAGCAAAAGCGCCCGGCAGGTTCACAACCTTATCGCCTTCCTCTGCCTTGTCCTTGAGCTCGAACATGAAGGGGTAGGAAGGCATATTGCTGCCAGGGGTGTAAGCACGAGGCTGATACAAGTGACCCAGATGCCAGTCCACGCTAGGCTGGCGAGCACCAATATTGAGCAAGTCAGGACCAGTACGCATGGTGCCGAGCAAGTGTGGAGTGTCGTAGAAGTAGTCGCCTGCTACCGACGCACGACCCCAGCCACGCTGGAAGTCAGGAGCCTGATTCTGGCTACGCGGCTGCTGCGAGTGACAGTACACACAGCCCATATCAATGTATTCCTGACGGCCGCGCAGTTCCACCTCGGTGTAAGGCTTGAGCCCTGGAGAGGGCTCCACCTTTTTAACTTGCAGGTAAGGGACAACGACCAGAGCCGATGTGGCCAGGGCCAGCGTCACCATCGCGCCGCCCAATAGTTTGTATTCGCTTTCCATGACTAAATCATGCCTCCACTACATTGCGAGTTGCCGAGCGCTGGTGAAACAGGGCTGGACCAATACGACGGCTGCCATAGCGCAAAGCCATTGCCACAAAGTGGAAGGCAAACACAAGGTGACCCAGAGTCATCAAACCACCACCGATAGAGCGCGACTTCAGGTAAGGCATCGTGACAAACACCGATTCCATGAAGGTTTTAGCAGGATCCAGCATAGCCAGACCTTGCAGCCAGCCGCCAATACTCAGACCAATGGCGTAGATGGAGAAACCAATCACAACCAGCCAGAAGTGCAGGGAGATCAGTTTGGGGTAAGGCCATTCCCAGGACATGACGCGTGGCATCACGTAGTAGATGGCACCGAACATCACGATAGTAAAGAAGCCGTACAAGCCGATGTGGGCGTGGGCAACCGTGAAGTGCGTAAAGTGGGTAATCGTGTTGATGCTGCGCAGCGCTTCAAAAGAACCTTGAATGGAGCTGACGGTATACATCATGCCGCCCAGCACGATAAAGCGCAGGGTGGGCGAGTGAATCAGGGTACGGAAGTGACCCTTCATGGTGTAGTGCTGGTTAATCGAGAAAGCCAGCACAGGGATGATCATCATCATGCTTTGCACGATAGAGAGGGTAACCATCCACTGCGGCACCGGACCGCCGACCAGGTGGTGACCACCGACCTGACCGTAGAAAAATGCCAGACCCCAGAAACCCACCAGAGACAGGTTGTAGGAGCTGATGGGCTGACCAATGATCTTGGGCAGGAAGTAGTACACCGAGGCCAGAGCCATAGGGGTGTAGAACAGACCCAGCACGTTGTGGCCAAACCACCAGTTCATGGTTGCTTGCTCAACACCCACGTGTACGGCAGGCAGGTTGCCGACCAGGAACAGGATGGGGAACCAGAACAACGCTGCACCCATGTACCACACCGACACATACAGGTGGTGAACACGACGGTTCTGCAAGGTAAAGACCAATGGCAAGGCAGCCAAAGCTCCACCAATAACCATCAGGATATCAACCTGCCAAGGCATTTCCAGCCATTCCATACCGTCGGTGATACCCATCGCGATACATGTCAGACCGATAGCCAGGCCAATATTCCACAAGATCCCACCGGCGATGGCATAACGCGCACCGATCAAAGGAGTCTTGAGCAAACGAGGCAGCATCCACATGGCAACGCCGAAAGCGGCCATCGGAGCCCAGCCATAAGCCACACCGTTCAGGTGCAGCGTACGCATGCGACCAAAAGTCATCCAGGCGTGTTGCGTCAAGAATTCGGGATCGTGCAGCTTGATGGAGCTGATCAGACCTGCTGTCGAGGCGAAAATCAGCCACAACACCGCACAGGCCAGCAAAATGAACGTGACCTTAGCGGAGGAGCGGTCGGCTTCTACGCGTTCTGCCAATTCAAGGCTCAGCGCCTGACGATCTTCAGCAGAAATCGTCTTGCGACCCATTTCTTCTTGAAGTGCCTGACGTTGCTCAGGGGTGGCGGAGGGGTCATCTACCTGCCCGATTTCGCCTTTGGAGAAGATCTCGCGCGAAGCAGCGGGGCTGTGGTCAAAGAAGTTACGGCGTAACGACCAGATGAAAACAAAGAGTCCTGTAACGGACAATATGAAAGCTAGTAGCAGTATTGAAACGGTATTCACAATGATCCAGGCCTGGTTAATGTGAAGCTGCCAAGCAGCTCGGCGGCACTTGACGCGTCGCAGATCGAAAGAGCATGGACGCAAAAAATCTGCGACTGCCTAGGTCGCGAGAGCCGTCATGTTAAAACACCCGCTTGTTACGCCTGAATAAAGCCCCCATGGAAAGCAAGGTTTATTGCGACAAAACAAATACGAGCACGACATTTTTTGGTATACGGGCGACAGACATTATAGGCGAGGGTAAACCCCTGTGACATATCTGTTTCAAAATGCCGAGTACCGATCCGAATTTTATCCTAGGACAAATAACAAAACCAGTTAAAACCTTACAAAGTGAGAGTTTCTTGCTGGATTTGTCTATATGAAATTTCATATACGACCGCGAGCCTGCGCCCCCAGCAGATGCAACAAAATATTGATCCGGCTTTGCATAGCCCCACAGCCTATCTATAGACGCTGCAGTGGCCGCATCAAAAAAGTACAATCACCACTATCAATCTACTGACGAGTCTTCGCTCGCACTGCAAACAAAGGAACTGAGATGGAATGCACAATCGACTGGGGCGGCAAAGACGGAATGTTGTTCATTGCCCGTACTGGCAGCGGTCATGTGACGGCCATGGACGGTGCCCCCGAAGGCGGTGGCAATAATCTGGCCCCTCGCCCCATGGAAATGCTGTTGACCGGTGCGGGTGGCTGCGCAGCCTATGACGTGGTGTTGATTCTTAAGCGTGGTCGTCACGACATTAGCGGCTGCCAGGTCAAACTGACGGCCGAACGTGCAGATACCGACCCCAAGGTCTTCACCAAGATTCATTTCACCTTTGTGGTGACTGGCAAAGATCTGCCCCAGGCAGCGGTTGAGCGCGCGGTACAACTGTCACACGACAAGTACTGCTCGGCGTCGGCCATGCTGGGCAAAACGGCCGAGATCACCTATTCCGTCGATATTCAGCAAGCCTGAGGCCCCTATGTCCCTCTATCCCTACGAAGACCTGCTGCGCCTGGTCTACACCCAAGGCACTCCCAAAGGGGATCGCACCGGCACCGGCACGCACTCGGTATTTGGTCATCAAATGCGCTTCGATCTGTCGCAGGGCTTCCCGATGATCACCACCAAGAAGCTGCATACCCGCAGCATCTTTATCGAGCTGCTCTGGTTTTTGCGTGGTGAGTCCAATGTGCGCTGGCTGCAGGAACGTGGCGTATCCATCTGGGACGAATGGGCCGATGAAAATGGCAATCTGGGTCCGGTCTATGGTGTGCAATGGCGCTCCTGGCCCACGCCCGATGGCCGTCACATCGACCAGATCAGCCAATTAGTGGAACAAATCCGCAAGAATCCCGATTCGCGCCGCCTGATTGTGTCGGCCTGGAACGTGGCCGATGTTAGCCAGATGGCCCTGCCCCCTTGCCATGCTCTGTTCCAGTTCTACGTGGCCGACGGCAAACTGTCTTGCCAGCTCTACCAGCGCAGTGCGGATATTTTCCTGGGTGTGCCCTTTAATATTGCCAGCTATGCCCTGCTGACCCACATGATGGCCCAGCAATGTGATCTGGAAGTGGGTGACTTCATCTGGACAGGCGGCGACTGCCATCTGTATTCCAACCACTTCGAGCAAGCCGAATTGCAACTGTCGCGTGAGCCACGCCCCTATCCTAAACTGACGATCAAGCGTAAGCCCGCCAGTCTGTTCGATTACGAATACGAAGACTTCGAGATCACCGACTACGATCCTCACCCCCACATCAAGGCGCCTGTTGCCGTATGAGTTCTACCCCATCCATCCGTCTGGTCGTTGCCTATGCCGCCAACCGCTGCATTGGCAAAGACAATGATCTGCCTTGGCGCCTGCCCTCCGATCTGCAGCATTTCAAGCGCATGACCATGGGTTTACCCATCATCATGGGTCGCAAGACTTGGGAATCCCTTGGCCGTCCTTTGCCAGGACGTCCCAATCTGGTGATTAGCCGTAATGCGGATTACCAAGCTGAAGGCGCCCAGGTTTTCACCAATCTGGACGATGCCCTGGCCGCCTGCCCCGGCTTTGAAACCGCTTGTGTGATTGGTGGGGAGCAACTGTTCCGACTGGCTTTGCCAGTCGCACAGGAACTGATCGCCACGGAGATCAAAGCAGATGTGGAGGGCGACACCTTCTTTCCAGAGCTGCCCACTGGGCAATGGCAAGAAGTGGAGCGCCTGCCACAACCCGAGGAGAATGGCTTTAACTATGACTATGTGACTTACCATCGCCATAGTTGAAAAGCTGCCAGCTTGCAGAGCCCGCTTTCTCTATCCCAGGTCGAATTGACACCCTATCGCCTGATCGACGTTTCGTTTTTCAGCTGGATTTCGCAGAGCAATGTCAAAGCAGATCACCAGGGCATGCGGCCTAGTGCTGATACGTATGGCAGTTGACTTTCATGACCTGTCGAGCATGACCTAGCCATCAGGCCACACTCCATGTCCGCGCCTTCGCGCTGGGACGCAAATAAGAAAAAGGCCTGAGTCCGATATCACGGACTCAGGCCTTTTCTTTGCATACGATCAAGCCATCTACCTCAAACCCAACTACACGGTATTGGTCATGGGCTTAATTTCCGAGCTTATTCAGCCACTGCAGCGTACGCCGGGCCATCCAGCAAACCTTGCAGGTCGGCCGGATTATCCGCCTTGAGCTTGAAGATCCAGGTATCAAACGGCGCTTCGTTCAGCAGATGGGGCGCATCAGATAAAGCCTGGTTAAACTCCAGTAGTTCACCGGAGACGGGCGCATAAATATCAGACGCCGCTTTCACCGATTCCACCACGCCTGCAGTTTCACCAGCTGCCAAACGCGTGCCCGGCGTGAAGTCACCTACAAACACCAAATCACCCAACTGATCCTGGGCAAAGTCCGTAATGCCAACCAGCACTACCCCGCCTTCGTCCTTGGCCCACTCGTGGCTTACTACGTACTTTCTATCTTCTGGTAGCTGCATATCGCCTCCCTGACTGACCAACCATTAATCCTGATGATGTCAGGAACGGCGGCAGACACTGCCTCTTGCCGTTCCTGCTCGTCTACTTAGCCCTGTTCTGCCTGCGCTTTCAACGATCGCGCACACGCGGCGGCCGACGCCCAGGCCCACTGGAAGTTATACCCGCCCAACCAGCCAGTGACATCCACCGCTTCGCCAATAAAAAACAGACCGGGCACTTTACGTGCTTCCATGCTTTTTTGATTCAGCTCGCGCGTATCTACCCCGCCGCTCATCACTTCCGCCTTTTTATAGCCCGCCGTGCCACTTGGCTTCAACTGCCAGGCATTAATGACCTGTCCCACCGTGCGCAAAACCCGGTCCGGCAAATCTGCCAGACGTTGCTGACCCACCCCTTTAGGGAGCTGATCCGAAGTTTCCAGCCACTGCTCAACCAAACGGCGTGGCCACAAGGTCGACAAGACGGTGACCAGTTGCTGACGGCTACCGGCCTTCAAATCCATCAATTGCTGCGCAATATCCTGGCCGGGAGCCAAGTCCACGGTAATACTTTCACCCGATTGCCAATAGCTGGAAATCTGCAAAATACCGGGTCCCGACAAACCCCGATGCGTAAACAGCAGATCTTCCAGAAAAGCCTGACGCTGCTTACCCTGCCCAGCGCTGACCTCTACTTCCAAGGCCACACCGCTTAATGTCGAAAACGGACGCCAATCCCGCCCATCAAAGGTCAAAGGAACTAGGGCGGGATGTGGCTCGACCACTTTCAAACCAAAATGACGGGCGACACGCAAGGCGTAATCCGTAGAGCCCAGCTGCGGAATGGCCATACCGCCAGTCGCGATGACTACCTGCAAGGCGTTCAGATCACCCTGGCTGGTACGCAGCACAAAGCCCTCTTCGCCACGGCCTATGGACTGCACCGAACACGGCATACGCCAGGACACCTGCCCTTTCAGGCACTCCTGACGCAGCATCTGGATGATGGACTCGCTGGAGTCATCACAGAACAGCTGGCCTTTGTGCTTTTCATGAAAACCAATGCGGTATTCGCGCAGCAACTGCAGGAAATCCTGCGGCGTATAGGCCGCCAACGCCGAACGGCAAAAATGGGGGTTCTTGGACAGAAAATTCTCGGGCGAGGTCCCTGTATTGGTGAAGTTGCAGCGCCCTCCCCCCGAAATACGAATTTTCTCGCCCAGCTTTTCAGCGTGATCAATCAATACCACTCGCAGGCCGCGTTGGCCTGCAATACTGGCGGCCAACATACCGGCCGCACCGGCGCCAATGACGGCAACATCAAAAATAGGGGTCACGCGGGTTTACTCGTTTGTCTCAGATTCAAGCACGCAATCTACGTAGTAGCGCGGCAGTCCATTGGGGCCAATATCCTGAGCCAATCCATGCACATAGGTTTCAAAGCCAGGGAAGCGGGCGTTGAACTCGCGGGCAAATTGCAGGTATTCCACAATGCGCGAGTTAAAGCGTTCGCCGGGGATCAGCAAGGGGATGCCGGGTGGGTAAGGCGTCAGCAATACGCCGGTAACGCGGCCTTCCAGCTCGTCAATGCCGACTCGCTCGATATCGCCGTGCGCCATCTTGGCGTAAGCATCCGAAGGCTTCAAAGCGGGAATCATATCGCTCAAGTAAACCTCGGTCGTCAAGCGAGCCAAATCGTACTTGCGGTAAGCCTGGTGAATCTGCTGGCACAGATCGCGTAAACCCATGCTCTCGTAGGTAGGCTGAGCTTTACAGAAGTCCGGCAAGATGCGCCACATAGGCTGGTTACGGTCGTAATCGTCCTTGAACTGTTGCAAGGCAGTCAGCAAGGTATTCCAACGCCCCTTGGTAATGCCAATGGTGAACAGAATAAAGAAGGAATACAGGCCGGTTTTTTCAACAACCACGCCGTGTTCGGCCAGATACTTGGACACCAAAGCAGCAGGGATGCCCTGCTCGGCGAAAGTACCGGAAATATCCAGGCCGGGCGTCACCACCGTGGCCTTGACCGGGTCCAGCATATTGAAGTTAGTCGACAACTTGCCAAAACCGTGCCATTCCGCATCGGAACGCAAGATCCAGTCGTCGCGCTCGCCTATGCCTTCGTCTGGCAGATTATCCGGGCCCCAGACCTTGAACCACCAGTCGCTCTCGCCGTACTCGCCGGACACTTTACGCATGGCGCGACGGAAGTCCATGGCCTCGCGAATGCTCTCCTCGACCAATGCGGTGCCGCCGGGCGGCTCCATCATGGCCGCTGCCACATCACAGGACGCAATAATGGCGTACTGCGGACTGGTGCTGGTGTGCATCAGATAGGCTTCGTTAAAGACGTTGCGGTCCAAGGGACGATTTTCAGCATCCTGCACCGTAATCTGGGACGCCTGCGACAAGCCGGCCAGCATCTTGTGCGTGGAGTGCGTCGCGTAAATCATGGTGTCTTTGGTACGCGGACGGTCCGCACCAATGGCATGCATGTCGTGATAGAAATCGTGGAACGCCGCATGCGGCAACCAGGCTTCATCAAAGTGCAGTGTGGGAATCTTGGAGTCCAGGGTCTCTTTGATCATCTCCACGTTATAGATGACGCCATCGTAGGTACTTTGCGTCAGCGTCAGAATACGAGGCTTCTTATTCTTGGCCTGGCTGGCAAAGGGATTGGCTTCGATTTTGCGCGCGATGTTTTCCGGCAGGAATTCGTCTTGCGGAATGGGGCCGATAATACCCAGGTGGTTACGCGTAGGGCGCAAAAACACTGGGATAGCACCCGTCATGGTGATGGCGTGCAGAATCGATTTATGACAGTTACGGTCCACAACCACCACATCGTTATTGGCCACATTGGCGTGCCAGACGATTTTGTTGGAGGTAGAGGTGCCGTTGGTCACGAAAAAGCAGTGATCCGCATGAAAAATACGGGCGGCGTTACGCTCGGCCTCGGCCACTGGGCCGGTATGGTCCAGCAACTGGCCCAACTCATCCACCGCATTACACACGTCGGCACGCAGCATGTTTTCACCAAAAAACTGGTGAAACATCTGGCCCACTGGGCTTTTCAGAAAGGCTACACCCCCCGAATGCCCAGGGCAGTGCCAAGAGTAGGAGCCGTCAGAGGCGTACTTGACCAGCTCGCGGAAAAACGGCGGTGCCAGGCTCTCCAGGTAGGAGCGCGCTTCGCGAATGATGTGACGCGCCACGAACTCGGGCGTGTCCTCGAACATATGAATGAAGCCGTGCAGCTCGCGCAGGATATCGTTAGGGATATGCTGCGAGGTGCGCGTCTCGCCGTAGAGATAGATGGGGATGTCCTCGTTGCGGAACCGCAGCTCGCCAATAAAGGAGCGCAGGTTCTTAATCGCGTTCGCGACATCCTCCGGGGAATCCACATCGAATTCCTCATCATCAATCGACAAAATGAAGGCGCTCGCGCGGCTTTGCTGTTGCGCAAAAGAACTAAGGTCACCATAGCTGGTGACCCCGAGAACCTCTACGCCTTCGGCCTCTATCGCCGAGGCCAGGGCTCGAATACCCAGGCCTGACGTATTTTCGGAACGGTAGTCTTCGTCGATGATGACGATAGGAAAACGAAACTTCATCCAGAACTCCTAGGTACGGGGCAAGGTAACGCCCAGCTGACCTTGATATTTGCCGCCGCGGTCGCGGTACGACACTTCGCACACTTCATCGCTTTCAAAGAACAGCATCTGCGCACACCCTTCACCCGCGTAAATCTTGGCAGGCAGCGGCGTGGTATTGGAGAACTCCAAAGTGACATGGCCTTCCCATTCGGGTTCCAGCGGGGTCACGTTCACGATGATGCCGCAACGGGCATAGGTACTTTTGCCCAGGCACATGGTCAGCACACTGCGGGGAATACGGAAGTACTCAACCGTGCGGGCCAAGGCAAAGGAATTGGGGGGAATAATGCACACATCACCCACAAAATCCACGAAGGATTTTTCATCGAAGGCCTTGGGGTCCACGATGGTCGAGTTGATATTGGTGAAAATCTTGAATTCATTGGCACAGCGCACATCGTAGCCATAGCTGCTGGTGCCATAGCTGACAATACGTTGTCCGTTTACATTGCGCACTTGGCCTGGTTCGAAAGGCTCGATCATGCCTTGGGCAGCAACCTGCCGAATCCAACGGTCGCTTTTGATACTCATAAGAAATTAGCCGCCTTAAATCAGTAACCGGTTATTTTATCGTTTAGATACGTACACAAGCTCATTGCGGCGCAAATTTGTCATTTGCGCCACAACTCCGTGCCCGCTTTGCGCTGGGCAAGCCCGCATCAATCCTTCGAGAACCAGCGGTAAATCAGGGCCAGACCGCTTACCGTACCGGCGCTTAGCTCGGCTGTCAGACCCCGTGCAAGGCGGTAACTGGCTCGACCCACCGTACCCGTATCAGCCATCGCCTGCTCCAGGCTGACCGAAATATCCGCCGTCAGCGCCTTGCTGATCGAAATAAACTTGCGCTCTTCGTTGCTGGTGCCGCTGTTCAGGGATTTGACCACACTTTCCACCGGCAAAATGCTACCCGCACTGCCTAGGTCGCCGGAACGCATGGCCACCTCATCAATACCAAACTTGCGGTAGAAGGGTTCGCCATCGCCCAGGAAGGAAGTACCAACACTGAGCAACAAGGCCATGTCGCCACCGGAATCATCCGGTCCGTGACCCAGCAAGAGCCAGGACAGTTTTTCAACTTCACTGACCTCGGGATAAGACACCAGATCAATCCGTGGACGCCGCGCCGTACCAGCCACCTTAACACCTGCCTCTACCGCCTGGCCGGTACGCAAAGCTTCGATATCCAGAATCGGGGATGTGATATCCCCCTGGAAAGTCACCGTACCGCGCTTGAGCATCAGCTTTTGGCCATACAGCTCAATGCGGCCCCCCCGCGTGCGTAAAGCGCCTATGCCGGTAAGCTTGCCACCGCTCATGGTGACTCGCAGCTGGCCCACCAGACCGGAGTTCACGCCGTAACCCGTCAAGTAAAAGCGCGGCCCCAAGTCCACATCGATTTCCATGCTCATGTCGGTAGCGGCCTGGGACTGCTCGCTGGCGGGTTCATCACCCGCACGGATAATCACAACGTCACTATCCACAGTCGGGATGCCACCCAACATATCCAGGTTGAACCAACCCGCATCGGCCACAACCTTGCCTGCAATGGCAATGCGTGGCAAATCCATATCCAGCGTGATATTGCCGGACATCATGGCGTAACGGTCTGCCCGCTGCAAAATCGGGAAACGATAAATGTCTACGCCAAACGCGCCTTGCTGAGTGCTCAGATTCCACTGCCCCGACACCGTCAACTTGCCACCCTTGGCTTCCGGGCTCTCTTTCAGCCAGGTCGCAGTCCGCCATTCTTGCGGCTCTACCCTAGGGGTAGCCGGAAAGCTGAGAGAATCCAGGCGGAAGATATCGCCGTCAAAGCGCGCATCCAGTTGCCCATCCACCAAACGGATGCCGTCATCCAGACGCGTAAAGCGTAAATCGCGGCCTGTAACCGTGCCTCGACTGGTCCAGGCCCACTTGGCACCCACATCAATATTGACGTCCGCATTCAAGCGGCCACCCAGTTCCATGGCATCGCCCAGGAACAAACGCGTCCAGCTCAGGTCGTCAATATCGGCTTGCAGGCTGATCGTTTTACGGTCGTTCTCGCTCAAAGCCAGACCATGAATCGGGGTTTGTGCCTTGGCCGTGACATAACCCATTTCTTTGGTGCGCAAATCCAACTGCGCATCCAGGCGACTGCTGGTGGCCGATGTAGGCTTGGCGTTGATGACCACACTCAGGTCTTCCAGCCCCAAAGACATTGGGGGTTCGGCAAAAACCTGCACGTCACCAGCGACCCGATCAACACGCACCTGCCCCGCCAAGGCACCGTTAAATTTCAAATCCCAACGAGCTTTGATGTCAATTTCAGGCGGCTGTGTTTTCTTGTGCTTCGCAATCTTGACCCCGCCGCCTTTGGCTTTTTCTGCGCTTTCTTCTACACCCACTTTACGCAGCAAGCGAGCAATACGCGGTTCGGACAAGACCAGATCCAATAATTCGCCTCGGCTAGCCCACTGACCGGGCTGATACGTGGATTCTTGATGGCGCAGATTGATCCAGGGTTCGCCATCTACAGCGGTACTCAAGGTGGCTGCACCGACACGCACAGACCAGGGAGCCAGGGGCTCAGGTGTTTTGCTGGCTTGGCTTGCCCTAGTGTCTGTATGGGTGGCCGTCCCGGCTGGAGCGAGGACAGCGTCCGCTGGAGGCTGGTTTACAGTTTGGGCCTGCGCCTCTGTTGAGCCTGCTTCCACAACTTGCGCCGCAGGCTCCGGTGCCCATAAGGCATCCGTAAATCGCACGGGCATGGCAGACTGCAAACGGACAGCAAGTCCCGCATGATCCGCTACCAGGCGGCTCACCTTGCCATCCCAGTATGCTGCCTTGCCTTGATCAGCAAAGTGCCAGCCACCTTCCAAAGCTAGATCCGCCTGGGCCAGACCCTGGCCCAACTGCCCGCTTTCCTTACCACCCAAATCGTATTGGCCTTTCAACTGCAAAGTATGGCGGGATACGTCACCCCGCAACTGACCTTGAGCCGAAGCCTTACCCAACTCCAGACCGGGCCATAATTGCTCCGCCTTGGGCATTTTGACCTGCAAGTCCAAAGCAGCTGTGCCGCTGATGCCCAGGTCACCCTTCAAGAGCACCTGGTTGTCGCCCAGCTTCAAATCAGTGAGCACATCGGTGAAACTCAACTGACGCCACCATGTGGGATCGCCCGGCTGAGCAGGCGCCGAGGCTTTCGCCTTAATCTGCCCTATCGCCGCCTGCTTATTCCAGCGGCTACCTTGCAGCAACTGGATGTCCACATCGGCAGAAAGAATTTGTTCTTTATCAGCCAGCACCACATCAAACTGGCCCTGGCTATTGATCAGGGCATCAGGCAGCACATCGCCCAATAAAGCATGCAGGTCCAGCTTGTCACTGCTGAATTGACCTTTGAAGTGATCCTGCACATGGATGCCTTCTTGCAGTGCATCCCAGGCAAAATCAGCATTGACCGAGGACTGGTCCGGCAAGGCGACCGCCAGCTTGGCCATACGCACAGGCACACTGGCCAAAGGGCTCAATTCTGCGCTGGCATCCAGGCTATAGCCCTGCCCATGACCGGTCAGTAAAAGGGTGGCCTCTTCCAAAGAGCCCTTCAAAGCAACCTGGGCATTGACCACGCAATCGGGCAAAGGCTCTGGTTCGGGAACCGACACGGGGTTCTGGATACGCTCCTGCTCGGGGTGGCCTGCTACTGGATCATGATCAGTAATGACCACGCCCGCAGCACTATTGGCATCAAGAGGCTCGGCAGCAGGGCTGACAACAGGCTTGCCCTGCTCCGCACTTGTTACCGCCGTTGTTTTGCTGGCAATAACCTTCCCGAATTTATCTTGTTGATCTGCCGTTTTCGGCTGCTCGGCATAGGCAGGAAGATACTGCTTGGCACATATGGGAGACTCCGCAGTCAGACCACGTGCAATGATCTGAATGTCGGCTCGGGCGGGATACGGGGCATCCAAGCTAGCCAGCTCCACATCGCCCTGAAACCCCGCGCGGATCGATTCGTTAGCCAGCATCAAATCGTACAAACGCAGTTGAGCGCCCTCTGACCCCAGGGACAAGGCCGAGGATAAATCAGCAATTGCCAAAGGCAAGGGTGTGCCATCCTGGCTTAAAAGAAACTGGCCCAGGGCCAGCTTATCCACCGCAATACTGACGGGCAGCTCGGGCATCTTGAAGGGTTCGTCGGATTTGGGCTCGTCCGAAGAGGTCAAGGCCACATCCACTTTCTGGGCGCTCAGCTCGACCACATGCAAGCGGCGCTCCCACAATTCCTTCCAATTAGCCTGTAAACGCAAACGCTCGATGTCGACGTGCGTATCGGGCAAGGACACAACCAGATGATCAATACTCAGGCCATCCCACACCGTGCCACGAACACCTTGTGCGCTACCTTGAACGTAAGGCAAGGCCGTGCGCAACGCCCAGCGCGTACCCGCCTGACTGGCCAGCACCCAATACACAAAGCCGCAAACGAGCAGCAGGGCAATCACCACAAAGGGAATGCCCCACAATGCAAAATATCGGAACCAGCGCCGAACCCAGGCCATTAAAATGCGATTCCTAAAGAGAAGCTCAGACGTACACGTTTATCTCGCTGACCATAGGCCAGATCAAGATTGAACGGCCCGGCCGGTGTGCGCACCACCGCGCCCAAACCGTAGCCCCAGGCCAGATCCATATCACCGAAACTTGATGCTGCGTCACCCACATCTACAAAGGCGCGCATGCCATACATGCTGGTAAAGAAGTGGGTATATTCCACACTGGCCACTGCCATAGCGGGTGCGCCTACAACCGCATCATTCGCCCGCAAGCCAATGCTTTGATACTTGTAGCCACGGATACTACGTGCGCCCCCGGTACGATAACCAAAGTCTGGGGGAGTTCGGTCCGTCATGCGCCAAACCTTACCGACTTCACCACGCAGGGACAAGACATCCCGATCCCCGATGGGCCACCATTGCTGTAGTCGCAAATTGCTGCGATAAAAGGTTTCACCCTTGTCCACAGTGACGCCCGCACCCACGCCAAAGTCGATCAGATTGCCCTCTCGGGGGTCGTATTTCTTGTCCACATCGCGGCGCAGCCACTGCCAAGTGGCAATAGCAGACGGTGTCTCTCGGGTAGGCAGGCCAGAAATCTTGGTTTTATCCCAGGCACCCAGCAGCCCCCACTCCGTTTCGTACTCGACCCGGCTGTTACCAGCCGCCTGCCGTTCCTGGCGTAGCTTCCAGCCCAAAGCAGCGCGTTCGGTATCCAGGCCTTCGATGTCAGAGCGATCGTACAAGACCCCAAAACTGTTCTTGTATCCGCTAAGCGTAGGTGGCAAGTGAATGTCATAAAAGGCCCGCTGACGCTTTTTATCCACGCCAATACCAGCCTCGGACCAAATCGGCAGACCAAACACAATGTTTTTTCGGTACAGCGCCTCGGCACGTACGCCGTGGTCACTATCAAAGCCTAGGGAGCCTGTAAATTGACGGGCTGGCGCTTCTGTGACCCGTACCCGTACAGGCAGCTCTACATCTCCATCGGGGAGTTCTTTCTTTTGGCTGGCATCTTGGTCCAGAGTGACAAACGCACCCCGAAAGAAAGTAGTGGCAGCCAGGGACTGCTGCCATTCGTCCAGCTTGTCCTGATCATAAGGATCGCCCGGCGTGTAGTGCACGTAACGATCAACCAGAGATTGGGGCACGCGTTTCAGACCCGTTGTTTCCAAGGGGCCCATGCGAACCCGCGGCCCGCTATCTACCTTCAGCGACAAATCAGCCACGCTCTCATCAGCCAGCACGGTGGCTCGTGTATCCACGTATCGGGCATAGTAGAAATCCTGGCGCTGTACGCTTTCCAGCAAATCCGCCTTGGCCGAGGACCAGACCGAGTTCAGGAACGGGTCCTCTTTTTTCAAGGGGAAGCTAGCTTTGATGCCTTCCAGACGCACCTTATATTCCGGCTCCTGAATCTTGCCTTTGAAGTCCAGATCAATATCGCGCACCCGCGTGATCTCACCAGGACGGATGATGATGTCCCAGTACTCGCCATCGGGATCTTCACCGACTTCCAGCGTGACTACCGAATCAAAATAGCCCTGTGTCTGCAAGGCAGAGACGGTCGCATCATGGGCCCGGCGACGCAAACGCGTGACCTCTCCCAGATCCTGGTCTTCGGCCAGACGCGTGATCGCACTGACCGCGCGCTGAATTTCCTTCAGCGCCTGGGGCGGCACGCCCCCTGGATCAATAATGACCTCGGGGACGGAAGACTGAGCCCAAACCGCCGGGCTCAGGACCATCGAGAACAACAGGCAAAAGCCGGATTTGCGCATACGTACTCAAAGAGGACGAGGAACAACCTTGGGGCGCTGCCCCGACGTATCTGGAGGAAGCTGAGACAAGTTAGCCGACACGCGGTTGGCAATCTCGTGATAGAGGCGAGCCTCGGGGCTGTCTGCACTAGCGATAACAGTAGGGGTACCGGAATCGGTCTGAGCCCGAATGCTCATGGCCAAAGGCAAGGCCCCCAACCAAGGCACGTTGAACTGGCTAGCCATATCCCGGCCACCGTGCTGACCGAAGATGGGGTCTGCATGACCACAGTTCGAGCAGATATGGACCGACATATTTTCCACAATGCCCAAGACAGGCACATTGACCTTCTGGAACATATTCAGACCGCGCTTGGCGTCGATCAGGGCCAGATCCTGGGGTGTGGTGACAATCACAGCGCCGGTCAAAGGCACTTTTTGCGATAAGGTCAGGGCGATATCGCCGGTGCCGGGAGGCATGTCAATAATCAGGTAATCCAGATCGTCCCAACGCGTCTGTGTAAGTAATTGCGTCAAGGCCTGAGTGGCCATTGGGCCGCGCCAGATCGCAGGAGCATCCTCGTCCAACAGAAAGCCAATAGAGTTGGCTTGCAGACCGTGGCCAATCAGCGGCTCCATCATCTTGCCGTCAGCACTACGGGGACGCTCGTTCAGACCCAGCATGGTTGGCACGCTAGGGCCGTAAATATCGGCATCCAGCAAACCGACCCGGGCACCTTGCATATGCAGGGCCAAAGCCAGGTTCACCGAGGTGGTGCTTTTACCCACACCGCCCTTGCCCGAAGACACGGCAATAATGTTGCGGATATTGGGCATGGGTCGCAGACCCTCTTGCACCGCGTGCACGCCAATGCGAGGATTCAAATGCAGCTTGGTCAATGTGGCACCCACACCGGTCAAGGCCTGCTCAATGCGCTCGCGCAGTTGTCCCTGAATGTCATAAGCCGTATACGACAGATGCAAAGTCAGTTCAACCTGGTTCTGGTCAATACTCAGTTCGCATCGACCTGCATCGACCGATAACTTCTTTAACGTGTTGGGATCGGTCACTCCCGCCAGGGCTTGCAACACGCGCTCGGAACTCACTGTCATTTATCCAAAACCTTGATATAAAGAAACATCACCATACCTTTAAACCAGAAAATTAGCGGTTCAAGGGGAATTTTTTTACACTTATGATGTCATACTAACCCTATGAACACATTTAACCAGATTATCCGCACAGCCCTCTTTGTCTTGCTGACAATTTTCGGTGCAATCATGGCGTTTATCTTCATGGTTTCTACCGCTATTGCGATCGGCATTTTATACATTGTGGCGCGTATTAGTGGCCGTCCTTTTGGCGTTAAAGCCTATTGGGACCAGCGCCGCCGCCCAGATGCTGCCAGCAAACAGTCGAACACACCCCGTTCGCGTGATGTTACCGACATAGAAATGCGCGAGATCCCTTAACAGTTCTTGACTGTACGCCAAGCATTTGACGTACAGCATCGCTGATTAGGTAAGCCCCAGAACACCCTGAGTCTTCCAAGGCTCAGGGTGTGTGCATTTGTAGCATTCGCAATTGCCTGTCAGCAGCTTTTCCGTGGACACTCCTCGGCCTTGCGCAGCACAAGTCTGCAATAGACCGTAGAATCCTTGTTCCCTTTCTCTTTTATTTTGTTAAGTCATGTCACGAACGATATTTGTTACGACCGCCCTGCCGTACGCCAACGGCTCGTTTCACATCGGCCACATCATGGAATATATCCAGGCCGACATCTGGGTTCGGTCCATGCGAATGTCGGGACATACTGTACATTTTGTGTGCGCGGATGACGCCCACGGCGCCCCCATCATGCTCAAGGCTGAAAGCGCTGGCATTACGCCCGCCCAGCTGGTGGACAAGATTGCGGCCGAGCGCCCGACCTACCTGAACGGCTTTAACGTCAAGTTTGACCACTGGCACCGCACGGACTCGCCAGACAACGTCGAGCTGGCTCAGGACATCTACCGCACACTGAGAACCGCAGGCTTTATTGATACCCGGACCATCGAACAGTTTTACGATCCGGTCAAAGGCATGTTCCTGCCCGATCGATACATCAAGGGTGAGTGCCCCAAGTGCCACGCCAAAGACCAGTACGGCGATAGCTGTGAAGTCTGTAGCGCGGTCTACGCCCCCACTGAACTGATCGAGCCCTACTCCACCCTGACCAATGCGCGTCCGGTGTTAAAGACCTCGGAACACTTCTTTTTCCGCCTGTCCGACCCACGTTGCGTGGCCTTCCTGCAAGAGTGGACCACAGGCAAGAACGCTCAGGGTAAGCCACGCCTGCAATCAGAAGTGCTGGGCAAGACCCGTGAATGGCTGGGTACGGGCGAAGGCGCTGAGGCGTCCTTGAACGACTGGGACATTTCCCGCGACGAGCCTTACTACGGCATCCCGATTCCTGACGCACCCGGCAAATACTTCTATGTATGGCTGGATGCGCCTGTGGGCTACCTGGCTTCCTTGAAAGCCTACTGCGCCAAAGCAGGCCTGGACTTTGATGCCCTGCTGGACCCTGAAGGCAACACCGAGCAAGTGCACTTCATTGGCAAGGACATCGTGTACTTCCACGCCTTGTTCTGGCCCGCCATGTTGAAGTTCTCCGGCCGTAAAGTGCCTGACGCACTGAATGTGCATGGCTTCATCACAGTTAGCGGTGAAAAAATGTCCAAGAGCCGTGGCACAGGTATTTCTCCCCTGCGTTACCTGGAACTGGGCATGGACGCAGAATGGATGCGCTATTACATGGCCGCCAAGCTGAACTCGCATGTTGAAGACATGGACTTCAACCCCGAGGACTTCATTGCCCGCGTCAATAGCGACCTGATTGGCAAGTACGTCAACATTGCCAGCCGCGCTGCCAACTTCATCAGCAAGCACTTTGACGGCCAGCTCGCCTACCAGGGCGACACCACCGAACTGCAAAACCAGCTGAAAGACGTGGCTGAGAAAGTCCGTGCCGATCTGGAAAGCCGTGAATACGGCCGTGCCGTGCGCCAGATCATGGCCCAGGCTGACATCATCAACCAGGCATTTGACACCGCCCAGCCTTGGGTGATGGCCAAAGGTATCGCAACCGCCGAGCAAGCCCAGAAAGATGCCTTGCAAGACATTTGCTCGCGCACCCTGGCTGGCTTCAAAGGCTTGTCCATCATGCTGACCGCCATTTTGCCCACGCTGACTGATCGCGTTGCCCACGAACTGTTTGGTCTGGACCGCAGCTTTGTCTGGGATGACGTGGCCGCTCTGCCTACCCACATCGCCCCCTTCAAACACTTGATGCAACGCGTCGACAGCGCCATGGTGGACGATTTGCTGGCTGCGCCACCCGCTCCGGTGGTTCTGCCTGGTGGCGAGGCTATTGCCGACACCATCGATATCAAGGACTTCATTAAAGTTGACCTGCGTATTGCCAAGATCGTGACGTGCGAAGCCGTAGAAGGCTCGGACAAACTGTTGCGCCTGAGCCTGGACGCGGGCGAAGGCCGTTTGCGCCAAGTGTTCTCCGGTATCAAGTCGGCCTACCAGCCCGATGACCTGGTCGGCAAACTGACGGTTCTGGTGGCTAACCTGGCTCCCCGCAAAATGCGTTTCGGCGTGTCCGAAGGTATGGTATTGGCCGCCAGTCATGCGGATGATGCTGTTGATCAAGGCATCTACATTCTGGAGCCGTTCCCCGGTGCCCAGCCTGGTATGCGCATCAATTAAGACGCGTTCCTGATATGCAAAAAAGCCTCGCAATGGTTGCGAGGCTTTTTTGTATTTATATACCAAAGAATGTGGCCGAAACAGCCTGCTTGGCGTGACACAACACCCCGCTTCAGAGGAAAGCCGATACACTCATTATCTTGAAACCGCTGTATTGATGCACAGTCTGCTGCCCTAACCGCAAGGACTTTTTGGCATGGAAAAAATCACTCCTACTGAACTGGATCGACACCGGGGGGCCCAGCGTTCCACTTGGGTCAGTGTCATCGTCAATATAGGCTTGAGCCTGCTGCAAATCATCGTTGGGCTGTTTGCCCATTCGCAGGCTCTGATTGCCGATGCAATTCACTCGCTTTCCGATCTGCTATCGGACTTTGTGGTTTTGGTTGCCAATCGCCACAGCCGCCGGGCTCCGGATGCGGATCACCCCTACGGACATTTACGCTATGAAACCGCCGCAACCTTGGCCATTGGCGGCATTTTGCTGGCGGTGGGCCTGGGCATGCTGTGGAACGCGGTGTCCTCCCTACGAGACCCCAGCAGTATCGAAGCGGTACACCCCATCGCCTTGGTCATCGCCTTCGTCGCTCTCTGTAGTAAAGAGCTGCTATTTCGCTACATGCTGCGGGTAGCGAAACGGCTGCGTTCGACCATGCTGGTTGCGAATGCCTGGCATGCGCGCTCGGACGCGGCTTCCTCGCTGGTTGTCAGTGTTGGGGTGATGGCCAACTTGGCAGGCCTGCCCTTGGGCGACCCCTTGGCCGCCAGTGTCGTGGGCTTGATGATTTTGCGCATGGGCTGGAAGTTTTCCATCGGTGCGTTTCATGACCTGACCGATAAAGCGGTCGATCAGGAAACCGAGGAACGCATCGCCCAGCTCTTGCGCGAGACTCCCGGCGTGGAAGGCATACACCAACTACGCACTCGTAAATTGGGCGATATGATCTGGGTCGAAGTCGATCTGGAAATGGACGGCACTCTTAGTATTACTGAGGGCCACGCGATTGCAGTCTTGGCGCGGGATCGTGTCATGATGCAAGAGCCTGTGCTGGATGTGATGACCCACTTCGATCCCGTCACGCCAAACGCAAAAGCCTGACGGGCGTTTCTCACGCTCAAGGGCAACCACCGAGGTATCAAACGCGACGTTCACTCTCGGGGGCCAGCATATCGACCAATACGCGGGATAAGGCCGTCACCATTTCATTAGCGTGAGGCCGATGCAAAATTGCCAGTTCAAAAGCATCGATACGGGGCAGGCCTTGAGACTGTCCCAGCTCAACGTGGTCATCCCGCACCGCACGACGCGGTAAAAGGCTGATACCCATCCCGTCTGCCACGGCCCCTTGAATCCCACTCAAACTGGAACTGGTAAAGCTGATACGCCAACGACGTCCCAGAGACTCGACTGCACTAATAATCTCTTCGCGATAGACTCCACGGCGCGGGAAGGTGACTAGAGGAATAGGGTCCAGATGGAAGACGGGGTCAGTGGCGCTATCCACCCAGGCTGTCTGCTCGGGCAAACAAGCTACCGCTTCGCGGGCGTTGTGACGTTGCTTGACCAAAACCAGGTCCAACTCGCCCTGATCGTAAGCGGCCAGCAAATCACTGCTCAAGCCACTGCTGACTTCCAGCCGCACCTGCGGAAAGCGGCGATTAAAACCGGCCAGTGCACGCATCGTTTGGCCATTGGTAAAGTCTTCTGGCACGCCAAGTCGCACCGAGATTGTCACCAAGGAACCCGACAAGGCTTCCGACAGCTGATGATTCAAGGCCAACATCTGGCGGGCGTAACCCAATAAAGTCTGCCCCGCTTCCGTCGTGCTGACTCCCCGACTGGCCCGATCCAGCAAACGCAGGCCCGCCAATTCCTCCAGCCGCCGTACTTTTTGGCTGATCGTAGACTGTGTGGAATGCAAACGCGATGCCGCTGCTGTAAAACTGCCGCAATCGACGACCGTCAACAATGCCAGCAGCAAATCCAGATCGTATAAAGGCCGGTTCAAACTGGGACTAGTCGATAGTTGATGATCCATATATTCAAAACCCTTTTGAAATCCGCCCCAAGGCGAAAGCAAACCGCAATGCGCGGCCCTTTGCACCGTATCTACAGTAAAGATGCTTAATCTTTCTCTTGGCTCTTGTGGACCCTACGCGTCAAGCAGGCGCTGTGCCACGCCTCCCGCACTTACATAGATACCAATCCAGGCAATAGGGCCAGAGCTAGAGCCAGCACCAACATCCAGACCCAGACCCAGACCCAGACCCAGACCCAGACCGGCATCATTATCCGAGTCCCTATAAACCTATCCGCCAATCATTCAAAAAACAAATACTAGTGATTTATACATTTAATTTGTAAATATAACCAGCAGTCGTTAAGGTGTATTGGTCCCGCGCATTACAACGACATCCCGCCTGAGCCTTTGGCCAGCCGCCGGGATTACGCCGTGCCGTTCGACAGATTTTTCCTCACTGAATTTCAATGGGAATCTACATGTCCAAAGTCAATTACTACGCCCCTCCAGGTGGCCACCCTCCTCAGACTCAACTGCTGACGGACCGCGCCATGTTCACCGAAGCCTATGCCGTACTGCCTAAAGGCGTGCTGCAAGACATCGTGACCAGCTTTCTGCCCGGTTGGGAAAATACCCGTCTTTGGGTATTGGCACGTCCTCTGTCCGGCTTTGCCGAGACCTTCTCCCAATACATTATGGAAGTGGGCCCTCAGGGCGGCAGCAACAATCCTGAGTCCGACCCCGAAGCCGAAGGCGTGATTTTTGTCGTTAAGGGCCAGCTGGAACTGGTTCTGGAAGGCACCAAGCACGTGCTGGAAGAAGGCGGCTATGCCTTTATTCCTCCTTCCACCAACTGGACCTTGCACAACCGCACAGGCGAACTGGCCAATTTCCACTGGATCCGCAAACGCTACCAGCGAGTTGAAGGCTTGGAAGCGCCTGCAGCCTTCGTCACCAACGAAAAAGATGTTAAGCCTAGCGTCATGCCTGACACGGAAGGCCGTTGGAGCACGACCCGCTTTACCGACATGTCCGACCTACGTCACGACATGCACGTGAACATCGTGAACTTTGAACCCGGTGGCGTGATCCCATTTGCTGAAACGCACGTGATGGAACACGGTCTGTACGTTCTGGAAGGCAAGGCGGTTTACCGTCTGAACCAGGACTGGGTTGAAGTGGAAGCCGGCGACTTCATGTGGCTGCGCGCATTTTGCCCACAGGCTTGCTACGCGGGCGGCCCTAGCCGTTTCCGCTACCTGCTGTACAAAGACGTTAACCGTCATGCCAACCTGACCATTGGCGGCACCCGCTAAAATGGCCTGAAACAAAACAGCCGCTGCCCGTCAGCGGCTGTTTTGCATTGCTGACAGAAAATCCTGACAAGGTATCGCTGCCTATTGCCCCGTCCTGCGCTAACGCGCTATAGGAACAGGCACAGCAACGGACAGACTCATTCAAACCTTTGCTCTCCAAGGAGAAAAACATGAACGATAAACACTATCTGCTGCGCTCCATCCAGATCGCAGAAGACAATGTCGCCCGTGGCGGCCAGCCATTTGGTGCGGTGTTAGTGCGTGATGGTCTAGTTCTGGCCGAAGGGGTAAATGAGACTTATATTGCGCACGACCCCACCGCCCATGCCGAGATCCAGGCGCTACGCAACGCCAGCCAGACCGAGCAAAGCAGCAGCCATGCCGGCAGCACCATGTACGCCAGCGGTATTCCCTGCCCTATGTGCATGGCGGCCATGATCGCCTCTGGCGTAGAGCGCGTCGTTTATTGTGCCGATGATGAGGAAGGCGGCCCCTTCGGCTGGTCTACCCGCAGCTTTTATCAGCAAATGCAGCAAGACTTTGGCAAGCAAGGCGTAAAAATGGAGCATCTGCCTTTGCCAGAAAAACGCAAAGTGTACGAAGCCTGGCAAGATCGCTTTGGATCGGGTTCCAACAAAGACTAAAACTGCTGCCCTTCAAAACCCTGCCATCGTGCAGGGTTTTGTGTATTTCCATAGACAGAAGAGTCAGAAAAGTTTATAAAACAGAGCAGTTATAGTAACGATTCTCATTTATTATCTTGATACCGAGTCAGACTCAACGGCATTCTATTTTTAAAACGCCGCTTTGAACCTGCAGGCACCCTTCATGGCCCGCTTTAAAGCAGTTTCCATGCCAGTCTGCTTATTCTGAACTCAGCTTGTCTTTGTTAAATCCCAAAGGAAATACATGATTGCGTCCCGCCCTGCCTCTTTAAAAATGATTGTTGCCTCCGTGATGGGCGCTTTGCTGCTTAGCGCATGTCAAACTGCACCACAATCACAGCAAGCGGGACAAAACACGTCCTTCACCGCTCCCCAGACACAAGTTACCTTCCGCCAAGACACGATTGACGGTGCCTACGAAATTCTGGCTGCCAAAGACAGCAAGCAGCTGTTCGTTGCTGCTACTCCTTTGTTTGAAGATCGCTCTGCAGGCTTTCTGCATGTTCTGGACCAGGACACCCTGCGTGAATCGCAGCTGATCCAACTGCCCCGCCGTGCGTTTGCACTGGGCCTGAACCAAAAGACACACACTCTGTACGTGGGCAACACACTGGACGGCTCCCTGCTGGCTATCAATAGCCTGAACGGCACGGTCAAACAGCTGATTCAGCTGGGCGAGAAAGAAGGCAAGGACGGCTGGGAACATACCCGCAAGGTCGTTATTGACGAACAAGACAACCGCATCTTCGTGACCAACCCCTCTGAAGGCGGTCGCGTGTGGATCGTGGACGGCGCCCAAGGCCGCATCCTGCACAATCTCGACAATGTGGGCCTATGGCCGGCTGGTGCTGCGTACGACGCCAACACCAAGCGTCTGTTTGTAGGCCATGGCGGTAAAGATGAAATTGCCGTGATCAACCCCACCACCGGCGCTATCGAACAACGCTTCACTACGGGCGATGCAAAGAGCGACAAGCGTGAAGACTCGCGTCACTTCTTTGTGAACATCGCACTGAGCGCTGACGGCAAAAAATTGTTTGGTGCCGATGCCAATACCGGCAAGATTTACGTGTTCGACACCACCTCGGGTAAAGTCGAAAACACAGTAGAGATCGGTTTGGGCCTGCTGGATGTTATCTACAACGACGCTCGCAAAGAGCTGATCGCCACCAACCGTGGCGTGGATCGTGAGACCCCTGCCGGTACCGGTTCGGTCACCATCCTGGATGCGGAAACCCTGGCCGTAAAACACCGCATCAGCGCCCCTGTGCACCCGAACAGCGTGACCTTGAGCGCAGATGGCCAGACCGCTTTTGTCACTATCAAGGCTCCTCATGGCGACAAGAGCCCGCACTACCTGAAAGGTGCCAAGGACAGCGTGCTGCGTCTGAACCTGAACCAGCTGTAAATACCAGGCTTTGCGCCTGCCAAAAACCGAGCTGCCTGCGGGCAGTCTCGGTTTTTTTTGTGCCAACCACTTTGGTCTGCACCCTCACGCATCTTTAAACAGACCACTGCCCGCCACGCAGGCTTCTCACCCTTTCTACCTTAACGTGACAGTCCAGCAAGAGTGCTGCCATTGCGCTTGAAAGCCGTTCCATCAATGCGGTCTGGAAAGTAGGGCTAAAGCGGATTGCTGCAACCAGCCACTTGATCAATAGAATCAATTAGTGGCCTACAGCAACTTTTGCCTGCTCCCTGACCCACCTTTCCCTTTCCCGCCTCCAGATGTGCCCCTGCCGGGCATCCCTGGAGCGCTCCCTTTTGCAGATATCTTATGGTTCAGCTGAACGAATATCACCAGCCCATTGGCCCAGCACTCCCCCATTGGCAAACTCGCCCCCAGCCAACTCGCTGCGTTCTGCACGGCAAGTACTGCCGGCTGGAAGCCGTCAACCCTGAACAACATGGCGACAGCCTGTATCAGGCGTACAGCAGTGCCAGCGACGGCCGCGACTGGACCTATTTATCCGTAGGGCCTTTCAGCAATCGGTCGCAATTCGATCAGCATTTACAGAACATCAGCCAAGCCAGCAACGCCGTGCATTACGCCGTGGTGGAGCAAGCGACAGGACGCGCTCTGGGCACCTTGTCCCTGATGCGTATTGATCCGCAAAACGGCAGTGTCGAAGTGGGCTTTGTAGCCTGGTCGCCCGCCCTGAAACAGACCCGCATGGCGACTGAAGCGCATTATCTGCTCATGGCCTATGCCATCGACGGGCTGGGCTATCGACGCTACGAATGGAAATGCGACACACACAATGCCCCTTCACAAGCGGCCGCGCGCCGTCTGGGCTTTCGCTACGAGGGGATTTTCCGCCAAGCTCTTGTGTACAAAGGACGCTCACGCGATACGGCCTGGTTCTCCATCACTGATCGAGAATGGCCTGCCCTGAAAGCCAGCTTCCAGGCTTGGCTGGCACCCGAGAACTTTGATGCGCAAGGCGGCCAAAAACAACGTCTGGGACAGCAAGCCCCCCCTGCCACTATTGGCCCCGGTCTCCATCGTCTGGAACAGATGCTGGCCCTGCAAACAGAACTGAATCACCTGATCGACCCGAACTGGCGTCATGCCAAACAGGACTACTATCGGGCCATTTGGGTGGAGTGTGCCGAATTGGCCGGCCATCTGGACTGGAAATGGTGGCAATATCGCGAGCGCAATCTACCGCAATTGCAGCTGGAACTTATCGACATTTTGCATTTCGGTCTGTGCGATCTGCTGCGCTCCATGGACACGCTGCGCCACCAAGAGGCCGCAACGGTTCTGGAACAGATCCAGCATGTGTCCGCCGTGGCCAGCGACTCCGCTGCCATCATGAAAGCTCTGGAAAGCTTTACCTTGCGTGTTCTGGAAACCCGCCAATTCGACTTCAACGGCTTTACCCAATTAGCCCATCTGTGCGGCCTGACCCTGGACACGCTCTATCACTCCTATGCGGGCAAAAATGCCCTGAACCGGCTGCGTCAGCTGCGCGGCTATCAGCATGGTCACTATCAAAAACAGTGGAATGGGCAACCGGATAACGAGCATCTGGCGAAATTGCAGGCCAGCATACCCGTTGAGCAAGACAACTACCCAGAACTAATCCTGCACGCCCTGCAAGACAGCTATGACGCTTTTTTTTCGGGAGGTACCCAGGCCCAGGCTGGCCTGCCACATGAGCAAACCAATGGCTCATCACTAGCTCCTCCCCTTTCTTTACGCTGACAAAGGACCGTCCATGTACCTCGATTGCGATTGTTCCAGTAGTGTCTTTTTGGAATCGTCCAAACCGGACTCCAATCCCGTGGAAAACAATGACACACGCATTCCACCCGATCCCCGGCCGCAGCCGCATAAGGTGCAACATCCTTGGTCCCGTTCGCGCCGCCGAGAGCGATCCCGCTGGCGCCAAGCCTGAACCCTGTTATTTGTCTGTCCCCTGCCCGGCCCAGCAGCCGGGCTTCTTTGCCTGATCCTGCCTTTAAGCTAAATGGAATAGGAGCTATGAGCCAGCGCACATAGCTTCTCTTGATCTAAATCAAGACAATAGATTCCATCGTCGGCAGAAAGATCGACGAGGCATACTAAAGGAGACAAATCGCATGGATACCCCACTCAGAGATAAATCTTATTTTGATGAACGTGCCACTCAAGAGATGGCCACTCATCTGCAACAGGTTCAGCGCGACACGCGCGAAACCATGGCCTTTGCCTGTCGCATCCTGGCCATGACCGAGCAGGAAGCCGGTCTGGCCGGACAAATCAGCGTACGTTCCGAGCGCCCCGGCGCGTATTGGACCTTACGCTTTGGCCTGGGCTTTGACGAAGCCACCCCCGACGACTTCATCGAAGTCGACCGCGACCTGAACACCTTGAGCGGCGAAGGCATGGCCAACCCGGCAACCCGCTTTCACCTCTGGGTCTACGAGGCCCGCCCCGACGTAAATTCCATCATCCACACACACTCGCCCTGGGCCACCGTGCTGGCAACCGCCCGCCAGCCTTTGGTGATCGCGCAAATGGACATGACACCTTTGCACAATGACTGCGCCTTTCTAAGTGAATGGCCCGGTGTGCCAATAGCCGATCAGGAAGGCGTCATCATCTCCAAAGCCTTGGGCGACAAACGTGCCATTATCCTGGCTCACCACGGCTATCTGACCGCAGGCAAGAGCTGTCAGGAGGCCACCTACCTATCGGTTTATCTGGAGCGGGCCGCCCGCCTGCAAGTACGCGCCCAAGCCGCTTTTGGTCCGCTTACACCCGTGGATGATGTGCTGGCGGCAGAAGCACACGACTATCTGCTCAAGCCCTCTATCGTTAACGCGACTTTTGATTACTGGTCCCGTCAGACCCAAGGCATCGCGCCCTTAAGCAAAACCCGCTGACGCCCCACTCAAAACAAAGCAAGACCAGGAGGTCGTTATGACGATGCCTAATACCGGACAGGCGCGTTCGCCGCGCCAGTACGTTACGGCTGGCTTGGCCAGCATGATGGGAACCACTATCGAGTGGTATGACTTTTTTCTATACGGCACTGCTGCCGCCCTGATTTTCAACAAGATTTTCTTTCCTGCCTTCGACCCGATTACGGGCACGCTGGCAGCCTTTGCGACTTATTCTGTGGGCTTTTTTGCCCGTCCCTTGGGGGGACTTATCTTCGGTCACTTTGGCGACAAACTGGGCCGAAAATCCATGCTCTTGATTACGCTGTTCCTAATGGGCATTCCCACCATTTTGATCGGCCTGATTCCTTCTTACGACAGCATTGGCTATTGGGCCGCCGTGCTGCTGGTCTTGATGCGCTTTCTGCAAGGCATCGCCGTCGGCGGTGAATGGGGAGGGGCCGTTTTGATGGCGGTAGAACATGCACCCGAAGGTAAGAAAGGATTTTTTGGCAGCTTGCCGCAAACCGGCGTGGCTCCCGGCCTGATCCTGTCCTCTCTGGCGATGGGTGCGGTGGCCAGCCTGCCCGAAGAAGACATGCTTACCTGGGGCTGGCGTCTGCCCTTTCTGGCCAGCGTGGCCTTGTTGCTGGTGGGTTGGTGGATACGCGCCAAAGTAGCCGAATCCCCCGACTTCGAGCAGATGAGCAAAAAAGGCAAACAGGTGGCTGTGCCCGCTCTGGAAGTCCTGCGTCACTACCCCCGCGAAGTTCTGCTGGTAGTCGGTGGTCGTCTGGCTGAAGTGACCTGGTTCTATACCGTGGTGACCTTTGCCCTGGCCTATGCGACCACCACCTTGGGAGTTGATCGCAGTGTGATGCTGGACGCCACCGTTTGGGGCGCCTTTGCCGCTTTGTTCACCATGCCCTTGTTTGGTGTACTGGGAGACAAAATCGGCTTCAAATGGGTATTCATGGCAGGCACGATTCTGATGCTGGCCTTTTCATCCACCTTTTTTTCCATGTTGGGCAGTCTGGACTCCAAGACGATCACACTGGCGCTGGTCATCGCCATTGGCCTGGTCTATGCCGCGCTATATGGCCCCCAGGGTGGGCTGTTTTCCACGCAATTTCCACCTGAAGTGCGCTACAGCGGGATTTCCATCGCCGTACAGGTATCCGGTGCCATCGGTGGCGGTCTGGCTCCTTTGGTCGCCACCTCCTTGCTGGCTTATGGCGATGGCCAACCCCACTACATCGTCTGGTATCTCAGTGGGTTAGGTCTGATCGCCTTTGCCAGCACCTGGTTCATGCATGGCCCCACGCACTTTTCACTGCCGTCCCTCTCCCGTCCAAAGGTACGGACATGAAAGCGTCTGGTATTCACTACTATTTCTGGATGAACTCGGACTGGGCTTACCTTGGGGCCGATCGCCTGGAAGCTATCGCCCACAAGCATGGCGTACCCATTCACTACAAGCCCGTAGACTTACCCCAGGTCTATGCCCGCACCGGAGGTGTCCTGCTGGGACAACGCTCACCCGAGCGGCAGGCCTACCGCATTGCGGAGCTACAGCGTTGGTGTCGGAAGCTGGGCGTACACGTCAACCCCACCCCCCGCTTCATGTGCCCGGACGCCACGCTGGCCTCTACCCTGGTGATCGCCGTTAATCAGGCAGGGCTGCCCGTCCTGGATCTGTACAAGGCTATTTTGCGGGCGCAGTGGTGTGAGGATCAAGACATCAGCGACCCCGCTCAACTGGCGCAGATTTTGCGCGCACAAGAGCTGGATACTGACTATTGGTTCCCACAAGCCGCCAAAGCCAAACAGCAGTATCAAGACCATACCGAAGAAGCCATTGCCGCTGGTGTCTTTGGTTCACCGTCTTATGTGTATCAAGGCGAGCTGTTTTGGGGGCAAGACCGCCTGGATATGCTGGACCACGCCATTGAACTGCACACGGAGTCCGTCTAACGCAGTTACTCCAACCGTAGAGCCGTTTTAAATCAAACAAGGGCGGGACAAGGCTAAGAAAGCTTGTCCCGCCCTTACTTCGTTTTCCTCACCAGCGAGTCCCTGCAACTTAGGTCTACAAGCACAAAACAATTGAAACGACCTATACCAAAACGGCCCTGAAAGGCATAACAATCTGTCTTAACTTGGGTCCTGAACTTGGTCAAAATCCAACAAAATAGTCTCAAAAAACAGAAGCCCTGACCAGTGTCCCCTAAGAAGGGAGAAATCGTCACAAAACGGGTTTCACAATCTGCACCGGAGCAGCGCTTCTGGGTGCACACTCAAGCCGGCAAAACCACTACTGGCCATGCCCGGACTTATCTCTTTTTTCAGAGATAAAAGCCGTAGAATCACGCCTTTTCCTGCCAGGAAAATTCACCGATACGCCAGCGTAGCATTCCTGAAAACGGCCGTTCAAGCCCGGCTTGAGGCCTGGGTTTTGGGCTTTCGGCATGCCGCCTGCCAAAAATGAAATGCAATGAGCAATTTTGAAAATTTACTTTTTCTATTGATACAGAATGTTATGTCTGCCGTACGAATCATATCGATAGATTTTATCTATTCATTGAGTCTGTATTCTGAAGAAATTGGCTACTTGAGCAATGCCAGTAAAGGTAGCCATCTTCATCAGAAGAAGGGCGCGGGGCTTTATATTGAACAAATACGCCACTATAAAGTATCAGCCAAATCAGAAAACCAGGATTCTGCTGATCTCCAATAACACTCGACAGCACGAACAACTTCTTCAATCCTTGCTGGCTGGAGCTTTTCGGGTTTCTGTTGCCGCTGACGCAGTACAAGGCTATACCAAGGCCCAGCTAACACTGCCAGAACTTATCCTAATGGATAAGCAATTGACGGGGATTGATGCTTTATCCTTGACCCATATGCTGCAAGGATTAAAAGCCACGGCCCATATCCCCATCATTATTCTGGATTCACGCATGGACGGCAGCAGTGATGAATGCGTCACTTTTTTGAAAGCCGGAGCCGTTGACTATATTGGCAACCCGTATGCGGTAGACGAGGTCAAAGAGCGTATCAATGTTCCTTTGCGCTGTCCCAAGCTGCTTAACCCTGCCCCCACACCGGGCAGGACGCCCAGCCCGCGGCAAAGCGCCACGGCTGAAACCAGCATGCTGATCCATGCCATCCAAAAAACAATCGATGCCAATCTAGGGGCGCCACCCAATCAAAAAGAACTGTGCGATATGTTCAAGATCTCGCGTCGCAAAATAATGAATATATTTCAGCGTAATTTCGGCTTAAGCGTCAGCAGCTATATCCGACTGCAACGCATGTATCGGGCCGAGTACCTACTGAAAACGACGGCCTTGAAAATCGATGTTATTGCCACCGATTTGGGATTTTCCAGCCCCGCCAATTTTTCTACCGCATTCAAAACTTATGCTGGTGTCGCCCCCGGAAAATTCAGGCAGGCCATAGAAAAAAACAAACCCTATACCGCAAGCAGCTCCTGCATCCATGCTCTGGGGCCACCGATCTTTGCCCACAGTTAATCCCTTCCTAAAAAATAGCACTGCAAAAGAAGGGAGGCAGGCTCTGTGTACACAGAACCGTGCGAACCATAAAAACGATTTAAAACAGCATCAGGAAAACCAGAAAAAAATCCATTCTTTTATGGTTTTCATCAGTGGCAGTAAACCGCTCCAGATGGCTACAAGCCACAAAAAGCCCGCATCAGACAGGCCACACTTGCCGCCCCAGGCCAAGGTGATAAAATTGTGCACACTTGAATAGTTCAATTCACAACAGATCCGGGACGACCTGGATCTGTCTTTTCAGTACAGGGACGGCCCTACCCCCTTAGGCGGAGCATCCTTAATGGCCCACCCTGCAACACCTCCCCATGCCTTGGCGCATGTTCTTGCTTACCCATCCGATTTTTTCTTTGTGCACGACAAACCCAGTCGCTTGCCCGTCTTTGCCTTTGCTCTCTGGAAATAAAAATCATGGAACACGCAGGATTGAAAACACTGATTACCCCCGTCACCTGGCTGCGCTTGCTAGGCTCCTGGTCCATTGTTGTCCTCTTTATGCTTTTTGGTGGGCAATGGCTGGGAGATTCCTTGAACGCCACTACAGCAACCATCGTCTTTCTGGTGCTGTTTGTGACTATTTTGGCGGCCTCCTTTGGAGTCGTGCGGGAAGCTGACCACCTGGCCCATCAATTGGGTGAACCCTACGGCACCCTGATTCTGACCCTGTCCATTGTCCTGATCGAGGTCATCCTGATTGTCTCCGTCCTACTGGGGCCCGGCGATTTCCCCACCATTGGACGGGATTCGATCTACGCGGTCATGATGATCATCCTGAACCTGATCACCGGGCTATGTCTGATTGCCGGAGCAGCCCGCAATGATGACCAGGAGTTCAACCGGCAAGGCACCACCACCTATCTGTCCATGATCGTCTTACTGACAGGTGTAGGTTTAATCTTGCCCAACTACACCAGCAGCGCTGGCGAGTTCTCTGCCACCCAAGCGATTGGCATTTCCCTACTGACAGCCGTAGTCTATGGCGTCTTTCTGTACTTGCAGATGGGCAGCCATCGTCACGACTATGTACAGCCCAATCAGGCCGTTCAAACCGCTGAGCTAGTCGAACCCAAGCCACGTGATCCCCAGGCCACGCGTGCCATGCTGATCCGTACCTGCTTGCTGGTAGCGTTGATTTTGCCGATTGTCTTGCTGGCGCATGACCTGGCCATTGTGACGGACTACGGCATCGCCGCCTCGGGTGCTCCGGTGGCAGTCGGTGGCGTACTGATCGCTATTATTGTGTTCACCCCCGAGTCCATTACCGCCATCAAAGCGGCCATGAATAACGAAATGCAGCGGGCTATTAATCTGTGTCTGGGGGCTTTCGTCTCTACCGTGGGCTTGACGGTGCCCGTGGTCCTGATCATTGGTTTGCTGACCGGCAAACAAGTCATTATGGGGATCAGCAATACCGAAATCGTGTTGTTCCTGATCACCTTGATATTGAGTATGTTGAGCTTTAGCGGGAAGCGGACTTCGCCAATCCAGGGCTATATGCACCTGATGGTCTTTGTCGTGTTTGGGCTTTTGCTGTTTTATCCCTGATTAGGACGAGGTTAACAAGGCCAGTGTGATGCTGGCCTTGTTAGCTCTCCCGCCATTACTTTGCCAGCCGCAGGCGCACCCATTTGCCCCGTTTACAAGGCCGAAGTGCGAAGCAGGTTTTCCAACCAATCCGCAAACACCTGAAAGCGACGCGACAAATGCTGACGGTGCAGATACAGCAAGGACATGGGTAAAGGGGCCGCACAGTAGTCCGGTAAAACCTCCAACAGCTCGCCTGCCTGCAAATGCTCCTGCACATCGTAAGCAGGGATCTGGATCAGGCCCAGGCCAGCCAGGCAACAGGCAATATAGGCTTCGGCATTATTCACCGTGACGCGTCCGGGCAAATCCAGAAACTGGGGCTTATCGCCCTCCATCCATTCCCACGAGGCCACCCGTTCGCTGGTGGGCGAGGCATAGCGCACCACTTGATGAGTGGCTAAATCCTCGGGAAGCTGAGGCATGCCATAGCGGGCCAAATACGCGGGACTGGCCACATTAATCAGCGGCAGACTACCCATTTTCCGAGCGATTAAGCCAGAGTCGCCAAGTGGGCCCACGCGTAAGACGCAATCCACCTGTTCCTCGATCAAATTAACCGCACGGTCCGTCACGCCCAGATGCACATGAATGTGGGGATAGCGCTCCAGAAACTCTGGCAGCGCAGGTGCAACAATCAATCGACCTACTCGACCCGGCACATCCACCTTGATACTGCCTGATGGCCCCACACTGGCCTGACGAAAAAGGTTCTCCGTTTCCTGCACATCGGCAATCACACGCAGGCAACGTTCATAAAAAGCAGCACCATCCTGGGTGACGGTCACTTTGCGAGTCGTGCGATTGAGCAGACGCGCACCGACACGACCTTCCAACTCCTGAATAGCCGCCGACACAGAAGAGCGCGGCATACCCAGGGTATCCGCAGCGCGGGTGAAATTGGCACACTCCACAACTCGCGTGAAGATGCGAAACAAGTCAATGCGGTCTATCGTACTCTCCCTAAAACAGCGGTGACAAAATGCAGGCAGAGTGGGCTTTGTAGCCTCACCTTGCCACGCCCACTAATTGTTCGCTTTTCCCGACAAATGATGTCAGAAATAGAAGATTTAAACAATTTCAGCGACTTATATCATGGAAAAACGATAGGGCTTGCAGTCCGCAGCCGACGTTAGCAAGGAATCATCATGGCCAAGCACAGCATTAAAGGTAAAACCGTTCTGATTGCAGGCGGAGCAAAAAATCTGGGGGGCCTGATCGCTCGTGATCTGGCAGAACAAGGGGCGCGCGCCATTGCCATTCACTACAACAGCGACAGTTCCCAAGCACAGGCACAAGAAACCATCAAGGCCATCCAAGCCACTGGCGCACAAGCCGTGGCTTTCCAGGCAGATTTGCGATCTGCTGGCGCGATGGAAAGACTGTTTGCCGACACCATTGCCGCTATTGGCCGCCCCGACATTGCCATCAATACCGTAGGCAAAGTGTTGAAGAAACCCCTGACAGAAGTCAGCGAGGCTGAATACGACGAGATGAGCGACATCAACTCCAAAACCGCTTTTTTCTTTCTGAAAGAGGCGGGCAAGCATGTACAGGACCATGGCAAGATCTGCACGCTGGTAACGTCTTTACTAGGGGCATTCACGCCGTTTTACGCGGCCTATGCCGGAACCAAAGCGCCAGTGGAACACTACACCCGAGCCGCTGCCAAAGAGTACGGCACACGTGGTATTTCAGTGACAGCCGTGGGCCCCGGCCCTATGGATACGCCCTTCTTCTACCCTGCTGAAGGTGAAGATGCCGTGGCATATCACAAAACGGCAGCAGCCTTGTCCCCGTTTTCCACAACCGGGCTGACCGATATCGAAGACGTAGTGCCCTTCATTCGTCATCTGGTCAGCGATGGCTGGTGGGTCACAGGCCAAACCATTTTGATTAACGGCGGCTACACCACCAAATAAGAGAGAATTTGGTCAGCGCCTTGGGCTCGTAAGATCACTTCTACACGCCAAGGCGCATGCCTGCCAGCTTCCAACGCACTCACCGCTTGTAAGGACACTCCAAAGCGGTTTAGCCAAATCAGCTTGTGCCCAGTCCAACTCGCCCCCGCACGCCGAGCAAACGATTTCTCATTTAATCGAGAGGCCGCACGAAGGATGAGACGATAGCAACCCCACCGCATCTTCCTGTAAACGCCTCTGCCTGACGCACAGGAAAGCATGGACAAAGCCAAGAAAATGCCCTATAAAATCGAACGAACATAATAACGATTCTCATTTGCAAATCTTCCATGTCTGATCGGCCCTCTCTGCGAAGCAGTTGGCTCGCACACTATGCCGAGCTGATCTCTACTTGGACGCGACGTTACGGCAACCGACACGACGCCGAAGATGCCACACACGATGCCATCGCCAATATGCTGGAACAGCAATCGGCCGTGATTACTAATCCACGGGCTTTTCTGCATCGCAGTGTCCACAATGGCCTGGTCAGTTTGAATCGTCGGGCTCATCGTCAGGCACACGTTGCATGGCAAGATTTAAGCGATGAAGAACACCCGCTTGATCACTCCCACGAACAAGAATTACAAGGCGCGCACCTGCGACGTGCACTGCAAAATGCGCTGAAAGAGTTGCCGCTTAAAAGTCAGCAGGTCTTTGCCTGGCACAGGCTGGAGGGCTACACTTTGCCCGAGATCGCACGCAAGATGAATTTGTCGCAAAGCATGGTCGAAAAACACATGGCCCGCGCTTTGGATCACCTGCACAAGCGCCTAAGCGACTTCCAGCTGCCCGAGTGAACCCGCATGCTTTCTTCCCTATGACACGCAGCACAACCACGCCACTTTCGCTTCCCTTGAACCCTGATCAGCTCAGCCTCTGGCTGGTGCGCGAGCAGGCAACAAGCCTTGGCGACGAAGAGCGTCAGGAATTGCTGCGCTGGCGACAGGCAACTGCCTCCAACGAGACTCACTACCAGCAATTACTGCTGACCTGGCAAGCCACCCAACTGGTCCCCGACGAGCACTGGCGCCGTATTTTGGATCAAGCTCCCCTACAAGCCTCGCGTCGGCGCTGGCTACGCACAACCTTGTTCATCGGCGCCCCTGCCCTGGCCGCTGGCACAGCAGTCATTGCCCTGCCTGGGATGCGTACGCTCTGGCAAGTCACACCGCAATTTACGGCTCGCTACCAAAGCGCCCGTGGCGAGCAACAACGCATTGTGCTGCCCGATCAATCCATTCTTCATCTGAATACGGACACCTTGGTGGACGTGGCTTTCTATGCCGACCATCGTGAAGTCACCTTGCATCAGGGCGAGGCACTGTTTGATGTCCATAAGCAGCATGAACGCCCATTTCAAGTTCTAGGTGGACTGGCAAGCATTCTGGTCACAGGTACCCTCTTTAATGTGCGTCGCGATCCCGACAGCCTGAGCGTGATCGTGCAAGAGGGGCAGGTGCAAGTCAGCAGCGGACGCTGGTGGTCACCCAGCCATGTATCTCTTGGGCCTGACCAACGCTTACGTCTGGACTCGAGCACCGGCCGCCCCCGCGTGGACTCCACTCCGGCCCCAGCTGCCACGGCCTGGCATACCGGTCAACTGGTTTTCAGCAACGCCCCCTTGAGTGAGGTTGTGCGTGAATTGAACCGGTATCGTGCCCCCCAACAAGCCATTCGAATCATGGATGACAGCCTGACTTCCCGCCGTATTGCAGCTGTTTTTGAACTGCATGACAGCGCAGATTTACTTGAAACCTTGCCAGAGCTACTGCCGCTGCGAGTGAGCACACTGCCTTCGGGCGAAGTGCAATTACACGCACGGTAAGGCTGCGATTGAACAGCCGACACCGAGGTGAGTTGACGAGTCTTTCTGCTGCCATCACTCACTACAAGGAGTGTATCCGCAGCAAAAAAATGTCCGGCGATACGGATCTTATTTTTACCGGCCATTACGGGTTTTGACTTGCTCATGCGTCTCATCCACAGACCCGCCTGGCCAGGCATTGATCCATGACCTCTATCGCTTGCTTTCCAACATGACCTCTTTGCATCTTTCCTCGTCACCAGCACGACGTGTCCGTCTGGGCCGCCCCTTTATGCGAGCAACGGCCCTGGCCTTGGCACTGGGTACGCTGCCCTTCTATGCCGCTGCACAAACGTCGACTACCAGCACCATCAGCCTACCTGCCCAAAGTTTGTCCCAAGCCTTATTGTCCTTAGGCCAGCAGGCACGCGTACAACTGTACTTTGATCCAAATATTGTCCAAGGTTTGCAGGCTCCAGCAGTGCGCCAGGCCAGTTCCGTCGAAGCCGCTTTGACGCAACTTCTGGCAGGCACAGGAATTGAGTACAAACGCAAAGACAATCGCTACACCTTAAGCAAGCCGCTTAGCGACGACAGCACGCAATTGGCTCCTATTACCGTCCATGCAGCCAGGGACACCCTCAGCACCGAGCAAACCGGCTCTTACACCGCCACCCATAGCAATAGCGCGACTCGACTGAACCTGAGCCTGCGTGAAACACCGCAATCGGTCAGTGTCATCACCCGCCAGCAAATGGACGATCAAGGCATCCAGACCATTTCCGATGCCCTGCAACAAACACCAGGCGTCACCGTCAACCGCGACAACTCCGAGTCCTACAGCTTTTATTCTCGCGGTTTCAGCCTGGAAAATTTTCAGTTTGATGGCCTGCCCAGCCTGTCTTCAGACGGCGGAGCGGTGCGCGACAACTACAGCATTACCAACTCCGCCATCTATGACCGCATCGAAATCCTGAAAGGCGCAACTGGCCTGGTCAACGGCGCAGGCTACCCCTCTGGCGTGATCAATATGGTTCGCAAACGGCCCACCAGTCAGTTCCAAGGACACGCGCAAGTGTCAGCCGGCAGCTGGGACACCTATGGCACCGAACTGGACTTATCCGGCCCTCTGGCTGCTGAAGGCGTATTGCGTGGACGCGTGGTGGGGGCCACCCAGGACAACCGCAGCTTCATGGATTACGCCAAAGGCAAGCAACAGATCTTTTACGGGATTTTGGAAGCCGATCTGGGTGAACGGACTACCGTCGCCGTGGGTCTGGATTACCAGCGTAACCGCAATAACGCGACAACTAACGAACACTTGCCCGCCTTCTACAGCAATGGTGAACAGTTCTCCATAGGTCGGCATTTCAACCCCGCTGATCGCTGGGCCTGGCGCAATCAGGACACCCAGCGTGTTTTTGCCGACCTGAACCATCGCTTTGACTCTGGCTGGACCGTCAAACTGGCTGCGGGTCAGCGCGACTACCGTACCCGTCAGGTCATGTCCGGTATTTCGGCCGATTTCGTCAACGCGCAAACCTATGAAATCAGCCACGGTTTTTACCAGGGCGGTGCAGCACGATTTGACAGCGACTCCAAAGAAAAAACCCTGGATTTCCATGCCACTGGCCCCTTCAAACTATTGGGTCGCGAGCATGAGCTGGTTTTAGGAGCCAACTACTCCAAGACACACGCCTTGTCGCGTCGTTGGGATGGGGACACCGACATGACGGTGCCCAACATTTTTGAATGGAACAATAACGCCACCGAGCCCTCTGAATACGAATGGTGGCTGCAACATGATGTGAACGTGAAGCAGCACATGATCTATGGAGCTGCCGTCCTGAAACCTCATGATCGCGTCAACGTGATTCTAGGTGCCCGCCAGGTACGCTACGACTGGTCCCTGGAAAGCCTGAACGCCTTGAATAGGTTGCAGCGCCACGAAACCCAGGTCAACGGCAAGATCATTCCTTATCTGGGCCTGAGTGTGGATCTGGATGAATGGCACACGGCCTACGCCAGCTACACCGACGTATTCAAGCCGCAAGCCTATAACTTCAAGGCCAGCGGAGAGCAGCTAGAGCCTTTAACCGGTAAAAGCATGGAAGTGGGCATGAAGGGCGAGTACCTGGATGGCAAGCTTAACGCCAGCCTGGCCCTGTTTCAGGTCAAGCAAGACAACGTCGCCGAGCCCGACCCGATCAACCCTCAAACCCCGATGGGTGGAGTGGCCTACATTGCTGTGCCGGGCGTGACTACACGCGGTCTGGAGCTAGAACTGTCCGGGGAGGTCATGCCGAATTGGCAAGTTCACGCAGGCTACACCTACGCCCGCTCCCGTGATGGTGATGGCGTACGGGCCAGTTCCCGGCAGCCAGAACATTTGTTCAAGCTGGCCACCTACTATCGACTGCCTTTGGCCGGCCAGCGCCTGACCGTGGGAGGTAATGTCCAATGGCAAAGCGGCAGCTACTTCACCCAGCTTGTTGATGGCCAAGTACGCCGTTTCGAGCGCAAGCCTTATGCAGTCGTGGGACTTAGCGGTTCTTACGATGTCAACAAAACCACAAAGTTGTCCGTCAACGTCAATAACCTGTTCGACAAACACTACTATGCGGGCATAGGCAACTACAACACGGTTTTCTGGGGTGCCCCTCGCAACGTCACCGCGACCTTGCGGTATCAGTTCTAAGCCACCCCTTCTCGAGCCAGAGTCGAGCGATTGCCTGATCCAGGCAGGCCATTAAAACAAAACCCGCAGAGCTAAATAAGTTCTGCGGGTTTTCATGGCAAACACCCTGCCAGTCTGTATTTAGCTCGCTTTTTGCACCGCTGGGATCATCCAGCTACCATCCAGAATCGATGGGTTCGTCTGTCTCGGCCAGTACGCTCTGAACATCAAAATAAAATTTCCATCCGGCGCGGGAAGCCAATTGGATTCTTTGTCCTGACCGGGCGAGTCCTTTTGAATATAAAGGTCTGTCGAGCCATCCGCGTTGACCTTCAAATTCTGGCGCGGACTGATCGAGTAGCGACTCAAGGGATTATCAATAAAGAAGTAATCCTTGTCATACATCGTCAGCGACCAGAAACCATCTACGGGCGGTAGCTGGCCTTTAGGGAAGCGCATGACATACTTGTTCGCACCCGAATAGGGCTGTCCACCCGCATCCGCTTGAGAAATAGGATAGATGGCATCCTGCGGCCGATTGGCCCCCAGCCCGATGGCCGTGATGAAAGCACGCATCAAGTAATCCGTACCGTAAACGCCAGTATCAGTCGTGAATGACCAGCCGTTCTTTAGCGTCAGGGTCGCATAGTGCTGCATGATTTTTCCAACTGCAGCCTTGGGCACCTGACTGGCAATATCTGCCTTGAACTTTCCAGCCTCAAAATCCTGGCCTGGAACGATGCCAATACGCTCAAATCGGGCTACATGCGCAGCATCTGCACTGGATGGCGGATTACGCTTCATCAACTCGCAAAACAGGGTGAAGTAAGCCGTGGCATCCATCTTGTTGACTTGATCACGCACGGCGGTTTTCATATCCAGCGAGGGATCCACCACGCCCGCCGGCGGGGTGTAGGACTTGCCGTAAGCGCTTAACGGCACCAGCTTGAACTCGTCTTGCAGTTTATGGACCGCAGCGTAATCCTCTGGCGTTCCTGTGCAATAAATGCGTCCCAGCATCCAGACAATACTGGTGGCGGATTTATATTCCGTCACGCCTGCTGGCAAGGTTCCTTTCCAGCCTGGGCCGGTAATGGCGTAGGTTTGCGGACCTGTTCCCGTCGTGCGTTTTCCTGGCACTTGAAATACTGTCGTCCAGCCGTCAAGCAGAGGCATCAAGGCGTAACGGTCTTGCATATCTGGAATGCTCAGGATCCACGGCTCATCACCCACATCAAAGAAGGCGTTTGTATACAGCGTATCGGCATTAGGCGCGGTGACATCTCGGAACGAAGCATCCGGGTAGCTGCGCGCTTTGATGATCTGGCCCATCGGACCTCGTACGCCACCAAGCTGCGCTACATTGGTCATAATCCGCCGGGTCAGCTCCATCGTCACCAATGGATAGGCAAAAATATAAGCCTCGATCGCAAGGCCCAAATCTCCCGCGTCTCCCCCCTTGTCCACAGCCATCACCTGCTGCGCAAGAGCGGTACGCGCCAGTGCCACACTGGCAAGCAGACTGGGACCGGCGATTAATAAGGAACGTCGAGTAATCTTCATGTGCTCTTCCCCTAATTGTGATCAAGCAAGCGCGTTATCTGCATTCAGAACGCAAGGTAACGCCGATACTGGGCCCTTTGCCGGTCTGGCTGGCTTGGCCACTCAGGGCAGAACTCTGTGCTTGCCCCGCTTGTCTCAATTGTAGGAAGCCCCTCCTGCTTAGCGCTTGCCATCTGGTGCCACACAACACGATCACCCTGACTAGCAAACAGCCATGCGTTCCTGTGTTCACACGGCGCCAAACCTGCGTATCAAACGCCTGGACACACTCCCTGCTCTGCACTTAAGACCTGTTCCTAAACCGAAGTGTCGACGGGGATTGCGCAAATCGTGCCTGAAACAGGCGGCTGAAATGAGAAAGATCTTTGAAACCGCAGGCTATCGCCACCTCCGTCACCCGCCGCTGTTTGCTCTCGGCCAGCAAGCGATAGCTCTGAAGCAAACGCTGCTCCCACAGCCATTGCATAGGCGTGGTCGCTTCATGCGCAAAGAGTCGATACAGCGTGCGAGTTGCCATCGATGAAGCCTGAGCCATTTGCTCCACATCCAGATCATCTTCATGCAGGTGCGCACGTATGTATGCCTGAACCTGTTCCAGACGCCGCTCCCGACGGCTGGCCTGAGAATAAGCTATGGCTTCTGACTCGAAGACAGCCGAGAAAATATCCAGCGCCGAGGCACTCAAACGCTGATCTATCCCGTCCGCAGCCGCTCCTTGCATGCTGAGTAATTGCTTGACCAAAGCACCGGCCATCGGCCCCTGACGAGAGTTAGCGGGAACACGGCACGCAGCCAGACTCCTCAGCGCGGGTAAACGTGTCGCCAGAAGTGGGCGGGGAATCATGAGCATCGCCGCATGGGTCAAGGGCCCTAGCTCCAGCTCAAAGGGACGCGACTGGTCCTGCAACACCAGGTCCCCCGTCGCCAGGCTGACATAACGCCCATCCTGGCTAAGCTGAATACTGCCATCGAGCATTAACCACAGCATGAAGCAGTCGCGCTGATCTTTACGAATATCCGCTAAGCGCCTGCTGACTCGAATCGCCTCCCCCGCAGGCGTGGCCGACCAGATACGGCTAAGTCCCAAACCGCCAAACGTAGTCAGCGTGACTCGCGCCTGAAAATGGTGTCTGGCAACAGGATTGCACTCGGTATGAGAAAACTGCCTGCAAGTAACCTCGTGCCAGTGTTCAAAGCTGTCTCCGGGCTTGACTGCCATGATCGCTGCCATCGGTTCAGTCTCCATAGTCGGCGCTATCTGCACCGTGAAATTAATCATTTTCCAGCAAGATTACGTCTATTTCCCAAACCTGGACAAGCCCCGAGAACACCACGGACTGGCATCTTGACTGGCGGGTCGCCCATGTGGCGCCCACAGTCAAAAAAGAAGAAAAAATGGCATGGACAGACAAGCCAGGTTTGAGTCGTCCCCCTACTCTGGAAAGGTCTATGACACCGGGTAAGGCAACACCAAATACACAGCCACCCGGCCCGGAGCCAACCAAAGGAGAATGAAATGGCTATTCAGATTGATCAAATCAATCCCAAGAGCACGGCGGTCATTGTGATCGACATGCAAAACGACTTCATCGCGTCCGGCGCCCCACTGGAAACCCCTATGGGTATGGCGCTGGTGCCCCGTCTACAAAAACTGCTGGGCCATGCACGCAAGACTGGCATGGAAGTGATCTTCACCACCCACGCCCACCGTCGCAACGGCTGCGATATGGGTTTATTTGGGGAAATTTATCCACCGATCCTGAATCGGGCGGGGCTGGTGGATGACACCGCTGGCATCGACATCTACCCGGACGTCGCACCACAAGGTGATGAGGTCGTCATTAAAAAGCATCGCTACAGCGCTTTCTTTGGCACTGATCTGGACATCATTCTGCGTACCCGCAAGATCGACACGGTCGTTGTCACGGGTGTCACTACCGAGAACTGCTGCCACGCCACGGCTCGCGATGCCATGTTCAATGGCTACAAAGTCGCCTTCATCTCTGATGCCACCGGCACCTACGACTACCCGGATATGGGCTTTGGGGCGATTCCAGCGGAAGAAGTACACCGGGTCACCCTGGGCGTGCTGGCTGTGTCTACCGCGCATGTCATGACGACGGATGATCTGATTCAGAAGACCCGGTAAGGGCATCGGCATGGCCCAAGCCCGCATACGTTAAGGCTCCAGACCATGAAGCACCCAAACAGACCTTGTGAACTGTTCAATTTCTAGAGATCAGTTCACAAGGCCTGTGTTTAATTTTCGTGCGCCGCAATCAGTTGCGCCAAACGCTGTATGGAGAGCGGTGCACAACCTTCCGCATCATTGCTGATCGTCACATAAGCCGCCTGCCCTGCGCCCGTGATTCCGCGAATCGTGCGGGCCAACACCGTGCGGGTATGCACGTCCTCGCTGACAATGGCATCGAAAGGTGTGTGCTTTTTCTGGGCATCGGCATAGCCATAGGCACCAAACTCTCGGTTCAGATTCCAACGACACACCAAAGGCCCCGGCCACAAGGCTCGCAACAGGGGCAACTGCTCATCGATCGGTGGCATTTTGCCGTGCAAACCCAGGCAAAACGTAGCGCCACTGGCCTTCAGCGTATCAACCAAGCCTTGAGTGAGTAGCTCCGGATCTCGCACTTCTACAGCAAAAATGACCGGAGAATCCTGCGGCAAGGCCTCACGCGCTGCAACCAGCATCTGCCCCAACTTGTCGAATAACTCCGCCGGGCGATTCAACCAGCCCCAGGACAAAGGGCTTAGCTGAAATACCAATACGCCCAGCTTGGCACGCAAGCCTTCTACCGCAGGCTGCACAAACTGCTCCACGGCCAGACGAATATCCAGGAAGTCCGGATTTGACTTGCGCACCTTGCCTTGTTCATCACGGACTTGCGCATCCGTAATCATGGAGGGGCATTTCACGACAAAACGGAAATCCTCATCAACCTGGGCGGCGTAGGCGGAATACTGCGTGACAGTCAAAGGACGCCAAAAAGTGCGATCAACACAGACGGTGCGCATCAAGGGATGCAGGTGATAGGCCTCCAACCCGTGCTTGGACAGGATGTTCGACTCGTACTCGCCATCCCAGATCAAACCTTCCCAACCGGGGTAAGACCAAGTGGAAACACCGAAACGCAGGGTTTCAGGAAGCTGGGCCGCCAAATCGCTTAGTTCCAGGGCGGAGGTGGCAAGGCTGACTTTGGTGATTTTGCGGCGGGAGGAAGCGGCGGGCTTTGAAGCGGGAGGCTGAGGAATGGCATCGCCGAAAAGATCTTCTTGCATGCTGGGTATAGTGCCATGGGACGAGGCGCAAGCAAACCAGGTATGTCCCAACTCAAGCCTGATTCTTACCATTTCCAATAAAAACTTAGTTTTATTACTATATTCGAGCTCTGGCAGAACGCTATGGCATCGCGCTGGTGCAAGCCGTGCGTGTTGAGTCCTCAATTGGAACCACCCGCGTGCGTCGTGATAACAATGGACGGGTCGAAAACAAATACCCTGCCAGCTATCAGCCACGATTACTAGCTCGCTGGGCTTCAGAGCTCGCTATGACCGCAATCTGGAGGCGTTTTCAGGTCCGTTTATGGAGCGCTACGCAAGCTCTTATCGCTTTGGCAAACTGACAACCTATGAGGATGGCACCCAAAGCAACTTTATTTTCGATGACTATGCCAACACACAGTTTGCCTGGCGCTATCCCGATTTGACGGAGCACGTGCTCTACACAGCCCGGGTTGTAGCACATGCCGTTCAGAACGAAATGGCACAAGAAGCTCGCATACTGGTGATCTTTCAACGAGCCCAAGAACGACTGAAAGAAGTGCTTGAGATGCCTGATCAAGACACCAACCGAGTCATTCGCTCTCTGAAAGAAAACGGCTGGCAAGTTTCCGGAAAGTTAAAACAGGCGTACCCGCAGCTGACAAGACAGGAGCTGGCACAACGTGTTGTAGAGGCGGTACGCTCGGCAGTCGAGGAATAAAGTCCGACGCTGCGCTTAAAGAAGCCAGAGTTCGCCAATAAGGATGACCTTGGAGCGACAAGGCAGAACTGGAGCGGGTGATGGGAATCGAACCCACGACGGATGCTTGGGAAGCATCAGTTTTACCATTAAACTACACCCGCCCTGTTGGAGAGGTCTGCGTCAGAAGCAGACGATCCCGCCAATGGGGAAGCGAAAATTATAGCGCGATCTCTCGTTCATGCGTCGCCCCTGCCCTATCTTTTTCGCACGCCCTCCCATGAATTCAGCGGCAAGACTCACTACAATAGAGTTTTCCCGCTTTTAGCTGATACGCGAGCCACTTCTGATGCCCGCGCCCCAACCATGACCTCCAGCAACGAAAAACCATCCCTGTTGTCGCCTAATGTCGCGAACAGCAATTCCGGCGAGACCCATATCCGTAGCTTTGTTCATCGGCGCGCGCACATTACGCCCAGCCAGGAACAAGCCTTGGCGCGTTTGCTGCCTCAGTGGTCGATTACATATCGCGACAGCATCCTGAAGCCAGCTACGCTGTTCGGCAATGACAATCCACTGATTCTGGAAATCGGTTTTGGCATGGGTGAGACCACCCAGAAAATTGCCCAAGCCCGTCCGGACGACAACTTTTTGGGTGTAGAAGTCTTTAATGCCGGCGTGGGCGCATTGCTCAAACGCATTGATGACAACCAGATCAGCAATATCCGCATCATTCAACATGACGCGGTGGAAGTGGTGCGCGACATGATCGCCCCTGCCTCCCTGGCAGGTATTCATATTTACTTCCCGGACCCCTGGCCCAAGAAGCGCCATCACAAGCGTCGTCTGGTGCAATCGCCTTTCATCCAGCTGCTGACCAGCCGTCTGAAACCCGGTGGCTATATTCATTGCGCCACGGACTGGGAAAACTACGCGGAACAAATGCTGGAAGTGCTGTCGGCCGAGTCCATGCTGAGCAACACTCACAATGGCTACGCACCCCGCCCTGACTTTCGCCCACTGACCAAGTTTGAGAACCGTGGGCTGCGTTTGGGTCATGGCGTGTGGGATCTGATCTTCACCCGCAATGACACTCCTACCCCTGAACTGAACTGGCCCAAGAAAGAACAATGAGCGCTACCCTGTTCCCGCCCATAGAGCCTTACGCCCAAGGCACTTTACATACCGATGATGGACACCATATCTACTGGGAATGCTGCGGCAACCCGGAAGGTAAGCCAGCCATCTTTTTGCACGGTGGGCCGGGATCAGGATGTTCTACCGACCACCGCCGCTTGTTCGACCCGCAAAAATACAATGTGCTGCTGTTTGATCAGCGCGGTTGCGGGCGCTCTTACCCTCATGCCAGCCTGGAAAACAACACCACCTGGCATCTGGTGCAAGACATGGAACGGCTGCGCAAGGAAAAACTCAAGGCCGACAAGATGTTGGTCTTCGGCGGCTCCTGGGGTTCTACACTGGCGCTAGCCTATGCGCAGACTCATCCAGAACACGTCAGCGAACTGATTGTGCGCGGTATCTTCATGGCTCGCCCTGAGGAACTGCACTGGTTTTATCAGGAAGGGGCATCGCGCCTGTTCCCCGATATCTGGGAGCAGTATCTGGCTCCTATCCCCGAGAACGAGCGCCACGACCTGATCAGCGCTTATCACAAGCGTTTGACAGGCGATGACCCTGCCGTGCAGCTACGCGCTGCGCATAGCTGGTCGCAGTGGGAAAGCAATACCATCACACTTTTGCCCAGCAAAAACCACCTGGATGCCAAGTCCAGCGATAAAGCCGCATTGGCCTTTGCTCGCATTGAAAACCATTACTTCATGAATCAGGGCTTTTTAGAGCCCGATCAGTTACTTAACAATGCCCACCGCCTGCATGGTATTCCCGGCGTGATCGTGCAGGGACGCTATGATGTGTGCACTCCGGCGCATACAGCCTGGCAACTGCATCGCGCCTGGCCACAAGCAGAATTTCATATGGTTGCGGACGCAGGCCATGCCTACGACGAACCTGGCATTTTGGCCCGCTTGCTAAGCGCCACCCAGAAATTTGCCATCTGAATCACTCGTCCGGCTCGGCCCGGACCATATCCAGAGACAATGATGAACATTACCCTGAACGGCCAAAGCAAGACTTTGGCAAAGACCGATACCGTTGGCACGCTAATTGTCGAGCTAGGCTACGAAAACAAGCGTATCGCTGTTGAGCTAAATGGCGATATCGTCCCCAAAAGCCAGCACGCCACGACCCCTATCAAAGAAAGCGACACGATAGAAATCGTGGTTGCTGTGGGTGGCGGCTGAGACTGCCTCTTTAAAATGCACAATTGCTGACATTCCGGTACGGCTTGGCAACTGAAAATGAGGTCATAATGAGCCGACTAGCCTGTCCTTCAGGCAAGCAACCACAGACCCCTAACTTCAGGAGCAAAGCAATGGGCGTATTCAGTTTTCTTAAAGATGTCGGCGAAAAACTCTTTGGAGCCAACGAGGCCAAAGCAGCGACAGCAGACGAACTCCAGAAAGAACTGGCCAAACACCAACTTTCCGCCGATGGTCTGAACCTGACGGTTGATGGCGACAAGGTCACAGTCAGTGGTCAAGCTGCTTCCACCGAACAAGCCGAAAAAATTGTGTTGGCCCTGGGTAACACGCTGGGTGTCTCTCAAGTAGACAACCAACTGAACGTTGCCCAACCGGCACCCGAAGCCACGATGTACACCGTACAGAAAGGCGATACCTTGTGGAAAATTGCCGAAACTAATTACGGCAAGGCAAACGGTGCGAAATACACCGTTATTTTTGAAGCCAACAAACCTATGCTCAGCCACCCTGACAAGATTTACCCTGGTCAGGTGCTGCGTATTCCTGCGCTGTAAGTCAGCAATTCAGGATAAGAAAAAGCCCGCTTGTGCGGGCTTTTTCCATTGAGGGCTTGATATGAAGCCCTGCTAACTGACTAAACAAGGCTATTGCTTAACGAAAGCCTTTAAAGCCTTTACCAGCCAGGCCCTTCAAAGCTCCCATGCCGCCCAGACCGCGCATCATCTTGGCCATGCCGCCTTTCTTCATCTGCTTCATCATGCCTTGCATTTGCTCGAACTGATTCAGCATACGGTTAACCTCTTGCACTGGCACACCAGAACCTGCCGCAATACGACGCTTGCGCGAGGCTTTGAGTAGTTCAGGCTTAGCACGCTCAGCAGGGGTCATGGAATTCAGGATGCCTTCGGTACGACGCAACTGCTGCTCGGCTTGACCGCCTTGCAATTGTGAAGCGGCTTGCGAGAACTGCGCGGGCAGTTTTTCAAGCAAAGAGCCCATATCACCCAGCTTTTTGACTTGCTGCAGCTGATCGCGGAAATCATTCAAGTCGAACTTGTCGCCCGCCTTGATCTTGTCGGTAATCTTTTGTGCATCGGCAATATCGATGTTGCGTTGGGCTTGCTCCACCAAGGAAACAATATCGCCCATGCCCAGTACACGCTGAGCCATACGCTCGGGGTGGAAGGGCTCCAGGCCGTCCAGCTTCTCCGACATACCCACAAATTTCAGTGGCTTGCCAGTGATATGGCGCACAGACAAAGCCGCACCACCACGTGCATCACCGTCCAGTTTGGTCAGCACCACACCGGTCAGCGGCAAAGCGTCCGCAAAGGCCTTGGCCACGTTGACCGCATCCTGACCTTGCATGGCATCAACCACGAACAAGGTTTCAATGGGGTTCAGCAGATCGTACAGAGCACGAATCTCGCGCATCATGTCTTCATCAATACCTAAGCGACCGGCCGTATCGACAATCAGCACATCAAAGTGATGACGCTTGGCATGATCCAAAGCATTGCGGGCGATATCAGCCGGCTTCTGGCTAGGGTCAGACGGCAAGAACTCGACGCCGACTTGAGCGGCAACGGTTTTCAGCTGTTCGATAGCGGCAGGACGGTAGACGTCAGCACTGACCACCAGCACTTTTTTCTTGCCTGTTTTGCGACCGTATTGAACGTGGCCGCCCTCGCTCAGCCATTTGGCCAATTTACCGGTCGTGGTGGTTTTACCCGCCCCTTGCAGACCGGCCATCAAGATAACGGCAGGCGGTTGGGCCGCCAAGGACAGTTCGCTAGCGTTTTCGCCCAGGTCTGCGCCCATCAGCGTGGTCAGTTCCTGGTGGACAATCCCCACCAGCGCCTGCCCCGGATTGAGGCTGTCGGCAACTTCAATACCAAGCGCTTTTTCTTTGACCCGTGCCACAAAATCGCGCACAACGGGCAAAGCCACGTCCGCCTCCAGCAGAGCCAGACGCACTTCCCTCAACATTTCCTGAGTATTGGATTCGGTCAGACGAGCCTGTCCGCGCATGGTTTTCACCACACGCGACATACGCTGGGTCAGATTTTCAAACATAGGACTGGGTTCGCTTAAACTAGGTTATCGTGTGGTCTACGAATAAGAATAAAATGGCCACTTGAGGTACGCCCCGTACCGTTTTTCAGGAAATCCGGGACTTATGTCTGCAAGTATTGTATTTCACTTGCTCGCCGCACTGGCGTACATCGTGCTGTCGATCTCGCTCTGGCGTCCATTGACTCGCGGCAGCACCCGAACCGTACTGAACGCCCCCAGCCGGGTAGCCTTGCTCTGCGCCATCATTGTGCACGGAGCGGGTCTGCTGCTGACGATTGTGCTGCCCCAGGGGCTGCATCTGAGCTGGGCTTTAGCCCTGTCGGCGGCAATCTGGCTGGGCATGGTGGTGTTCTGGTTCCAAAGCCTGTATCTGCGTCTGGACAGCCTGCTGCTCATTCTACTGCCTGCAGCCACAATCGTCAGCTTACTGGCCATGGCCTTTCCTGAAGGCCATGTCGTTAACCATGTAGGCAATGAATGGCTGCGTATCCATTTACTGATTGCATTGGTCGCCTACGGGCTAAGCACCGTCGCAGCCCTGCACGCTATTTTGATGACAGCACTGGATCGCCAGTTGCACCGCCCTATTCTTCATCAGGAACAACGCGGTTTACTTAGCCGTGTACTGGATACCATGCCGCCCCTGCTGGTACAGGAAGAACTGCTGTTCCGCCTGATCCGTGTCTCGTTCGTGATTCTGACCTTCACGATTCTGAGCGGTGCCGCCGTGTCGCTGGCTATAGATGGAAAATTTTTACCTGCTGACCACAAAACTGTCTTTACCTTGCTATCCTGGGTTACATTTGGTGGCTTATTATGGGGACGGAAACAGTACGGATGGCGTGGCCGCATTGCTTTGCGCTGGACGCTGGCCGGCTTTGCCTTCCTGCTGCTCGCCTATACAGGCAGCCATTTTGTACTAGACGTCATCTTGCAACGAGGAAAAAGTGGGTAAAGTCTTATTTTGGGTTGTCGTCATACTGGTGGGCATGATCATTGCCCGCATCGTGTCGCAAAACAAGGCCCGTAAACGTAACCCACCGAACCCGACCCTGCGCCCATCGCGCAAGCAAGGGAGCGCCGAGGAAATGGTCCGTTGCGCGCATTGCGGTATTTTTTTGCCACGCTCTGAGGCCTTGATGAGCAATCATCACACGTGGTGCAGCCTGGAACACGCCAAACGCGGCCCGCGTAGCTAAGCCCATGGCTCGCATGCACCATGCCTATGACCTGGATCGCCAGGGCTGGCTCAAACCCCACGCCAACGTCCTGCGCGCCCTGTCACCCAATCAGGATGAACGCCCCGAGGGCAGTAATCCGACCTTGCTGGTGCTGCACAATATCAGCCTGCCGCCGCAAGAGTTTGGCGGGCCATACATTCGGGATTTCTTCCAGAATCAGCTGGATATCGACGCCCACCCCTGGTTTGAGAACATCCGCGACCTGAAGGTATCGGCTCACTTTCTGATCCAGCGCACTGGGCACATCATTCAATTCGTTCCGACCACGCGCCGTGCCTGGCACGCGGGAGTATCTCAATTTGAAGGTCGCGAACGCTGCAATGACTTTTCGATCGGCATCGAACTGGAAGGCAGCGATTTTGAGCCATTTACGGAAGCGCAATACCGGGAGCTATCCCGCTTAAGCCGCGCTTTGCGCATGCGACATGACTTAAAAGCCGTACGCGGTCACGAGCATATCGCCCCTGGACGCAAGACAGATCCGGGACCTTTCTTTGATTGGAAACGAGTAAAGCGGGAACACGGCTGGGCTAAAGAAACCCTGCCTGAGCAAGAGCTGGAGTCAAAGCCAGAACAAGCTCCAGATCAAGACTGATAAAGTAGCTCAGGGCCAATATCGGCCAAGGTATTGCAACCCGTCAGTGCCATCGCCACTTCCAGTTCCGCCCGCAAAATATGCAGGACATGCGCGACACCTGCTGCTCCTGCTGCAGCCAGACCGTAGATATAGGGACGGCCAATCATCACAGCTGTCGCGCCTAGCGCCAATGCCTTGAGCACATCTGTACCGCGTCGGATCCCGCCATCCATCAATACCGGTACCCTGCCCTGCACGACCTGACACACCTGTGCTAACACATCCACAGAAGCGGGAGCCCCATCCAAGGTGCGTCCGCCGTGGTTCGACACCACGATTCCGGCAACGCCTACATCCAAGGCCCGCTGGGCATCGATAGGCCGCATGATGCCCTTCACCCACACGGGCACCGGGCTGTTCTGTACCAACCAGGCAAGGTCATCCCACGTGGGAGCACTATTCAACAAACCGCTACCAAATAAGGGACTGGTACCAGCCGCACCCAGCACGCCCTGTGGCGCACTGACACCGCGCAAATTCACGGCATCTACCTCTGCAGGCAAAGTAAAACCAGCGCGCTGCTCTTGGTTACGCACACCGTTCACCGCGGCATCGACTGTCAACATCAAGGCGGCATAGCCCGCCGTTTTGAGACGTCCCAATAAATCCAAGGTAAATGCGCGGTCCGTTTGCCAATACCACTGTGCCCACAAGGGGGCATGGGCCTGTGCCGCAATATCTTCAAAAAAGTGACTGGCCTGCATACTGATCACGCTAGTCGCCCCCATCGCGCCCGCACCCAGAACACTGGCCAGCTCACCTTGAGGATGAGCCAAACGTTGGTAAGCAATAGGCGCCAGCAGAATCGGATACTCCATCGCTTGTCCTAATAGGCTCAAGCGGGTCGACGGCTGATCAAATCGACCCAATGCCGCAGGCCAAAGCCCCAAACGACCAAAGCTAGCCAAATTATCCCGTAGCGTGAGCTCATCAGCAGCCCCCGCGCTGAAATACGCCCAATCCTGCGCACGCATCCGCTGACGAGCATATGGCTCGTAATCTGTCAGACAGGCGATCTCAGCGGGAATGCTGCTTAAAGGGGGTAGTCGTTCTTGAGACATGGTCAATCAAGCTCCAGGCGATCAGACGTCGCTCCATTCGCGCAGCAAATTATGATAAATCCCCGTCAGGCGTGACAGCTCCTGCCCGTCAATATTTTGTTTGGCCAGTTGCTGAATGCTCTGATCCAGTTCCCACAACAATTTACGCTGATGAGCATGGCGCACCATGCTTTGCGTCCAGAAGAAGGACGCATAGCGCGTCCCTTTAGTGACAGGCTGGACTCGATGCAAGCTCGTCCCGGGATACACCACCATATGCCCCGCAGGCAGCTTGATCGACTGTGTACCGTAGACATCTTCGATGATCAGCTCGCCGCCTTCGTACTCGTCGGGATCGCTGAAGAACAAGGTGGTGGAGACATCGGTACGCAAACGCTGGGCCGTGCCAGGAACAGTAAAAATCGCGTTATCGATATGGTTGCCGTATTCTCCACCGCCCTCGTAGCGATTAAAGCGCGGAGGCAGCATACGCAAGGGTAAGGCCGCGGCAATAAAACCGCTGTGCTGACCGAGCACATGCATCAAAAACTCCCCCATCTGGCGGGACACAGTGGTATCCAGAGGCAATTGCAAATTACGCTTGCTGCTCTGAGCCAAGTAACCTGCCGTCGTGCGCCCGTCCTCCCACTGTGCCTGCTCCAGGGCCTGGCGACAGTCGCGCAACTGCTCAGCATTCAGAACGTCAGGGATAGTAATCAGCATGGAACACCTGCTAAGGCAAAAGGAAACATTAGGCGGCGCAAGAAACAGACAGGCCGCCCCAAAAGGCGGCCCATCTGACTTTACACTACAAGACGCAACTTACTCGAAGCGGTAAGTGGCATTGAACATGTAAGAGCGGCCTGGGCCTACATTGGCAAATACGCCAACGTGAGAGGCATCATACATGCGCACATTGCTGATGTTGTTCACATTGAACTGGAAGGACACGTTCTTGTTCAAGTCGTAACGCGCCATCGCATCGTAACGCCAGTAAGACGGCAGTTTCAGTTCATTGGCATCATCTACAAAGCGCTTACCCACCAAGGTAGCACCAGCGCCCAAGGTCAGCTCTGGCAATACTTTATAGGTCGTCCAAACGTTGAAGCTCTGTTTGGAGATGAACTTCATTTGGTTGCCATCAAAAACATTGGCACCGTTGCGGTACTTTTTGATCTTCGGATCCAGGTAGGTGTAACCCGCCCACAGATTCCACTTGGACGTGATGGCACCCGCAGCGCCCAACTCCAGACCACGCACGCGATTGCTACCGCTCAAGGAAACATCGCCTGTCAACGGATCGGTAGATCGTGCATCTTTCTTGTCGGTCTGGAATACCGCTGCCGTCAGAGACAACTTCTCATCGGCGATATCCCACTTGGTACCCAGCTCCCAGCTGTAGCTGCGCTCTGGTTTCAATTCACGGATCGCGGCACCGCCCGCTGGGCCGTCTGCACCACCGGCCTGCCCCAGGTTTTCACCCGTTGGGTTGGAGGAAGTGCCGTAGCTCAAGTAGATAGAACCATTACGAGCGGGTTTGTAAACCACACCCAGCTGGTAATTCCACATATCGTCTTTACGCGAATCTGTGGTGTTATCGACTTCAAAACGGTCAAAGCGCACACCACCATTCACCATCCACTGATCATTCAGGGTCAGAGTGTCAAAGACATACAGCGAACGGGTCTTGATATCGCCTGTCTTGGTCTTAGGACCGTATTGCAGCGAATAGTTGTACTGACGATTGGGATCCGGATTGTAGAAGGAGTCCGTATCGCGGCCTGGGCCACCCGTCATGGTCTTGTTGTGGATTTCTTCCTTACTGATCTCCACACCGGCAACGATATCGTGCTTGAGCCAGCCGGTATTGAAGCTGCCATAGACATCAGTCTGGTTCAGCAAGGATTCAGACACCCGATAGTTGGTGCGATCGTCACGACGGAACTGCAGACCAGGGCCTTCTGTAGCGCAAGCGCCACCCGAGGTCGCCGTGCAATTGTCGAAAGACGGGCGAGTCATCAGGTAGTGGTTCAAAGTCTTGCTGTAGCGCGTCACGTTACGAACTGTGAAGCGGTCATTCACGTCGTGCTCGACACTGGCGGTTGCGGTATCTGCCGTGTATTTACGGAAGTCCACATTGTGACGACCATAAAAGGTGTCACGGTCCGCTTCCAAGGGAGTGACGCGATCCGGATTGGCCGCATTCCTGAATGGGAAGCCCAGATCCGGCATGTCCTTGTTTTCAAGACGGGAGTAGGACAAGGTCACACGAGTAGGTGTACCCAAGCCAAAGGCGATGGAAGGTGCGATGCCCCAACGGTCAATCTCAACCCCATCACGACCGGCAACATCGCCGCCCATACGCATCAAATTCAGACGAATCGCACCGGTATCCGAAAACGCGTAGTTGCCGTCAGCGGTCAAACGGTATTGGTCAGACGTGCCATAGCCCGCTTCCACTTGGAAGAAATCTTTCAACTTGGGAGACTTCGTCACCAGGTTCAAGCTACCGCCGGTACCACCACGGCCTGTGTAAGCCGAACTGGGGCCTTTCAACACTTCAACCGATTCCAGGTTGAAAGTTTCGTGCGAACCACGCGAGTAATCACGTACGCCATCGATAAAAATATCGGTACTGGCTTCGTAGCCACGGATGAAAGGACGATCACCCATCGGGGTGCCGCCTTCGCCCGAGCCCAAGGTAATACCTGGGGTGGTACGCAACACATCCTGCAAGGAAGTTGCGCCACGATCCTTGATCACCTCTTCAGGGATCACGGTGATGGAACGCGGTGTGTTGAGCAGCGTCTCGGAAAACTTCACAGATTGCGCTTTATGCGCCTGGAAGCCATCAATGCCGTTCGTATCTGTTGTGCCTTGGACTTTAATCGACTGCAGCTCGGTTACGCCAGGGTTGGCGGTTTGAGCAAAAGCAGGCGTTGTAAGGGCAGCAAACAGTGCGGCAGATAAAACCGTCTCGGCGAACCGACGAGGCGGCAGGGCGGATACAAACGACATCACCAGCTCCATATGGTAGGTATCACTTTTCAAGGCAGGGCGATTGAATCAGGCACGATCGCTCGCGTTAGCGGTGTTTCGCTGCCGAATAAGTGCTTTTAATAGGAGCCCGTAATATCAATCATTCTTATTATGAAGTCTATCCAAATCTTACGATTTGCTGAAATTCAGTTAAAAAATAGCTTGTTTTCACCTCTAGTGTGGCGCGCAAGCATCGTATTACGATCAATTCTCATTAAGATAGACAAAGAATAAAAAATCGCTTAGCTATTACGATTTAACCATTTCGCTATCTACTCGCTTCTTCCTCCAATAGCCTGTCAATAGACGCAAAAAAGCCTTGATCTTACAAAATAAGAACAAGGCCAAGAAACTGACAGTTTGCTGACTCTGCTATTGAGCAGAGTCAGCCACGTTCAGATTTACAGATTCAACAGCAAACGGTTCACGCGCTTCACGAAGCTGGCAGGATCTTGCAATGCGGCCCCTTCGGCCAGCATGGCTTGTTCCAGCAGCAGTTGAGCCCATTCACCAAAGGTTTCGTCATCAGCGGCTTGTACCTTGGCGATCAAAGCATGTTCCGGGTTGATTTCCAAAATTGGTTTAACCTCGGGCGCTTCCTGACCAGCGGCTTGCAGCATACGCAGCAAGTGCGGGCTCAGTTCGTTGGCATCGACCACCACGCAAGCCGGGGAATCGACCAGACGTGCGGTAATGCGCACTTCTTTAACCTTCTCACCCAACGTGGTCTGCAAGCGCTCGACCAGAGGTTTGAAGGTTTCAGCCACTTCGGCCTGATGTTTCTTTTCTTCCTCGTCTGCCAGTTCGTCCAGATCCAGCCCGCCCTTGGCAACAGAGACCAGTTGCTTGCCTTCGAATTCGCGCAGGTAGGACAGCATCCATTCGTCCACGCGATCAGACATCAGCAGGACTTCGATGCCTTTCTTGCGGAACACTTCCAGATGCGGGCTGTTAGAAGCCGCCGCAAAGGTGTCAGCCGTGACGTAGTAAATCTTGTCCTGGCCTTCTTTCATGCGGCCAATGTAATCGGCCAGAGACACGGCCTGGGCCGAGCCTTCCTGATTGGTGGAAGCAAAGCGCAACAAAGCTGCGATACGGGCCTGATTGCCCATGTCCTCGCCTGCACCCTCTTTCAACACCTGACCAAACTGGTTCCAGAATTCGGCGTATTGCTCTGGTTGGTTTTCGGCCAGATCTTCCAGCAAAGACAGGATGCGCTTGGCGCTACCTTCACGGATGGCACGCACATCGCGGCTTTCTTGCAGAATTTCACGCGATACGTTCAGCGGCAGATCGGCCGAATCGATTACGCCACGCACAAAGCGCAAGTAAGCGGGCAGCAATTGCTCGGCGTCGTCCATGATGAACACGCGTTTCACGTACAGCTTCACGCCACGACGGGCATCGCGATCCCACAGGTCAAACGGAGCCTGCTTGGGTACGAACAGCAGCTGGGTATATTCGCTACGGCCCTCTACCCGATTGTGCGTCCAGGCCAGAGGGTTCTCGTAATCGTGAGCGATGTGTTTGTAGAACTCTTGGTACTGCTCGTCAGTAATTTCCGACTTGGAACGCGTCCACAAGGCGCTGGCCTGGTTAATGCTTTCCCATTCGTCTTGCATGACTTGCTGCTGCTTTTCCTCGTCCCACTCTTCTTTGCGCATTTGCACAGGCAAAGAGATGTGATCGGAGTAGCGACGCAGCACATTACGCAAGCGCCAGCCGTCCAGGAAATCGTCCTCACCTTCGCGCAGGTGCAGGGTAATGGTGGTACCGCGCTCGGCTTTTTCAGCCGCAGCAATGGTGAACTCACCTTCACCGGCGGATTCCCACAGCACCGCTTCCTGATCCTGGCCGGCACGGCGTGTCAGCACCGATACTTTGTCAGCCACGATAAAGGAGGAGTAAAAGCCCACGCCAAACTGACCAATCAGCTGGGTGTCTCTTTGCTTGTCGCCCGTCAGTTGGGAGAAGAACTCTTTGGTGCCCGAACGCGCGATGGTGCCCAGGTTGGCAATGGCTTCATCACGCGACATGCCAATACCATTGTCAGACAGCGTGATCGTGCGCTGTTCTTTATCGAACTCCACACGGATACGCATTTCTGGATCGCCTTCCAGCAGGGCTGGATTGTCGATGGCTTCGAAACGCAGTTTGTCACAGGCATCCGACGCATTGGATACCAGCTCACGCAGGAAAATCTCCTTGTTGCTGTACAAGGAGTGAATCATCAAATGCAGTAATTGTTTGACTTCAGCCTGAAAACCCAAGGTTTCGGACGTATTCGCAGTGTCAGTCTGGCTCATGGTGAAAATGCAAAAAAATGGGTTGATTGCCGCGCGCTTGAACGCGCCCTATTGCAGACAGATAGGGACGGCCCGCGATATTTCAAGAGAGCGATCAGGCAGCCGGGCCTGATGTCAGGGCAATAACCCCGCTGATCATGACGGCACAACCGAGCAAACTCCAGATATTGGCTTTTTCGCGCAGCACAATCATGCCCAATAAGGTACCGGCCATCATGGACATTTCACGGGCCGGGGCCACCATGGACAAAGGCGCACCCAGGCTTAATGCCTGCAAGACCAGGATGTAGGACATCGGGGACAGCAAGCCCACGGCAGCCGCCAATTTCCAATAGGGTTTGAGCTTGACGAAGCCTTCTCGCCCACGCCGGGCAATAAAAGGCGTCAACATCCCCAGGCGCAGCACATTGCTGAACCAATCCAGTAAAAAGGGAGAAATCAGCAGCACTTTGACGCCGTAAGCATCGACCACGGTATAGGCTGCAATCAAAATACCGGTCTGCATACCCCAGCGCACGCCCGTCAAGGCCGCAGGACTGAAGAAACGGCGCAGGTGGCCTTGGGTGGCAATCAGCAAGATGCCCATCACCACCAACAAAATGCCCAAGATACCCAAGGGACGCACCGGCTCGCCCAGCAGAATAAAAGCGCCGATAGAAGACAGCATGGGGCCCGTGCCGCGTGCGATCGGGTACACCACAGACAAATCGGCGACCTGATAGCCTTTTTGCAGACTCAGGCTATAGCCCATATGCAGCAAGGCGCTGAGCATCACACAGGTAATGGTCTCGCTAGTCCAGGGCATATTACCTTGGGTAAAAACCACCCACAGCATGATGGGGAAATAAAACAGGATGGCGAAAAAGGAGTACGCAAATACAAAATGCGCCCCTGCCATGGCAGCCCGTTTAGAGAGCAAATTCCAACCCGCATGAATGAACGCAGCACACACCACCAACAACAAAGCGGTCCAGGACATGAGGGGTTCCACCAGCAAAAAGCAAAAGAAAAACTATACGCCCCCTTCATGGGCGAGGCCAGCCAATCACGGCCCTTTCAACGTCCCATGACAAATAAGAGACAGTACTGAAGCCTTCAAGCCGCACGGTATGATGCTAGCCACCTATTTTGATATGGAGCCGACCATGAGCACCCTGCTGTATGTTGATTTTCCTTACTCCGGCCCCTGGGGCGCAGACATGACTGCAGCCATGCATGAATTGGCGCAATCCATCTCCCAGGAGCCCGGTTTGATCTGGAAAATCTGGACTGAAAATCGGGAGCAATCCAAAGCAGGTGGCGTCTATCTGTTCAGCGATAAGGCCAGTGCACAGGCTTATCTGGACATGCATAGCAAGCGGCTCAACAGCTTTGGCATGACGGGTAT
>NZ_BMZN01000002.1:104544-276168 GCF_014652815.1 Alcaligenes pakistanensis | reverse complement strand
AAAGCCCGCCTGCACACAAGCAGGCGGGCCATCACAAAATGACTTAGGCGGTCAGTTCAACGGCCTTGAAATCCACCGGCACATCCAGCGCATTGTTGATGTAGTTGGTGAACAGGTTCAAGGCGGTTACGCCGACCAGTTCAACGACCTCACCTTCAGAGAAACCGGCATCACGCACGGCTTGCACATCAGCAGCCGACACTTGCCCACGCTGATCCACCAGCTTGAGCACAAATTTCAACGCTGCAGCAGTACGCGGGTCATCGGACTGACCGCGCTGGGCCTGGGCCAAGGTCTCTGGGTTCAAACCGGCATTGGCACCGAGCACATTGTGAGCCGCCAGGCAATATTCGCAACGGTTACGGTCGGCAATGGCAATAGCCAATTGTTCGCCCAGTTTGGCGCCCAGCTGGCCGCCACCAAACGCCCCGAAGGAGCCCCACATGCTACGCAAGGCCGCTGGCGAATTGGACACCATACGGAACATGGCAGGCACGCTACCACCAAACGCCTTTTGAATTTCCTGCAAAGCAGGCTGGCTGGCGGCGGGAGCTTGAGCAACTTCAGGCAAAGTAAGACGGGACATGGTGATCTCCTGTGGAAGTAGGCCGTTGTGGCCAAAAAGAAGCGAGCAGGGATAGTGTCTCGCCAACAGCAAGATCATTGGATAAGATTAGTCCCTACAACTTACCTTTTCATCCAGACAAGGATGTTTCATGAACCTGGATCGCCTCTCCCTCTTGTTGGAGCAATTCCGTGTCCGAGCCCATCTGTTCTACAACGGCTCCTTGTGCGGTGTGACCCGGTTTGCCGCCCAACCTGGACGTGCCTTTCTACATATTTTGCGACATGGCCAACTCAGCGTGCGTCACGACCCACGGGATCCGGTACCTGAAGTCCTGACAATTGATCGCCCCAGCCTGCTGTTTTATCCCCGGCCGCTGGAACATTCTTTTTACGATTTACCCAATGAAGGCTCGGACTTCACCTGCGCGACGCTGGATTTTGACGGTGGAGAACACCACCCGTTGGCCCGTTCCCTGCCCGATCTGATTATTGTTCCGCTAGATGAAGCCGCTGGGCTGGAACAGGCACTGGGCCTGCTTTTTGCAGAAACGGAGTCTGTACGCTGCGGCCATCGTTTGCTGGCAGATCGCCTGTTCGAGATCGTACTGTTGCAATTGCTGCGCTGGCTGTTTGACCACCCAGACCGTTGCGACATCCCCGTAGGCTTGTTCCGCGGGCTATCGCATCCCCCCGTTGCACGCGCTTTGCTGGCGATTCAAGCCGACCCAGGCCGGGACTGGACGGTGCAATCGCTGGCCCAGGAAGCCAAGCTGTCACGCAGCGCTTTTGCGGTGCAATTCAAACAGTGGGTAGGCGACACGCCAGCAGATTACTTGGCTCAATGGCGCTTGTCCCTGGCCTGCCAAAGATTGGTTCAAGGCCAATCGGCTAAACGTATTGCCTTGGATCTGGGCTATGCCAACCCTTCCGCCCTGTCGCGCCTGTTTCGCCAACGCACGGGCCAGTCCATGCGGGAATGGCTGGCCGGACGTCAGTCAGAGTAGACGTCCCTGGTCCAACACGGCCAGAAAGTTCGCCAAGGCCGGGTTGGGATTGTCAGACTCATGGGCGCTCATCAACTCGGCCGCAATATCCTCAGCATCCAGCAAAGGCAGATACACCAAAGTATCCGTGCGCAGACGAGCCAGAGAAGCGGGGACGATAGCCGGTGCGATACCCGCTTCGACCATCACCAAAACCGTTGGCACCATGCTTTCCTGCACAAAGCGCGGCAAGCAGCCTGAACGCTGCAACATGCGTTGCTGCAGCAAATGAAAGTAGCGCGAATGCTGGCGTGAATAAGCCACCATCTCGTAGGAAAAAGCCTGAAATAGCGTCAAGCCCTGACGATGCTCCTGGGCGCGCGGATCATCACGCCTAAGCACAAACATCATGGGTTCGGATTCCACTAGCTGCGGATTCAGATCCGGCACCGCAAAAGAAGGCCGGATCAAGGCCACATCTACCCGGCGCTCGTACAAGGCAGCCGGCATATCGCTGGAATTCATCTCGTAGACCTGCATATCCACTTGCGGGAAATCCTGGCGAAAACGGTACAAATGCCTGGACACGCCGGCGTAAGCACTGCTGGGGGTCAGGGCAATGCGCAACATACCGGTTTCACCTCGATGTACTTGCTGCACGGCTTGCACCGTTTGCTCCAGCTCCGTACCAATCAGACGCAAACGCCGTTGCAACTCGGACCCCGCCGCCGTCAGTTGCACACTGCGCGTGGTGCGGATAAACAAGGTGGCCCCTACCTGCTCTTCCAGCCTGCGTATGGCTTGGCTCAAAGGCGGCTGAGTCATGAACAAGCGCTGGGCCGCTCGGCCAAAGTGCAGCTCTTCCGCCAGGACCAAGAACATCTCGCTTAACTTAGAGTCCAACATGCACACACCAATTAGGTCTGAAAATGAATCAATAGCATTTATTTTTAATATTAGACAACATAATACCCGCTATCTACTATCCGTCCTGACACTTATCAAAAAACAGGGCCACACTGCACGTCACTGCGAAAGTTGGCCCACCGCAGGAGATAAACATGACGGTATTCAAGCATCGCGCCCCTTTACTGAGCGGCCTGCTGGCATTAACTTTACTGGGTTCCAATTCGGCTTTGGCTGATGCAGCCTACCCATCCCAGGCGATTACCTTTGTCGTGCCCTACGCGGCAGGGGGCAGCTCCGACACCCGCTCGCGCATGCTGGCTCAAAAGATGAGCGACAGCCTGGGCGTGACCATTGTGGTGGAAAACAAGCCCGGTGCCAGCGGCAATATCGGCACCAGCATGATTGCTCGTGCCAAGCCCAACGGCTACACCATCGGCTTGGGCAACTTTGGCCCCATGTCGGTGAACAAGGCCCTGTACGGCAGTAACCTGCCCTTTGATCCTGAGCAGGATTTGCAGCCCATCGCCTTGATCGAGCGCGGTGCCATGGCCCTGGGCGTGAACAGCAACTCCGCCTACCAGTCCCTGGCTGATCTGGTGGCTGACGGCAAGAAAAACCCCGACAAGCTGGACTACGCCTCGACCGGAGCAGGTGGTGCTTCGCACTTGCTGACCGAGCAGTTCAAGGCCACTTCCGGTTTTGATGCGGTCCACGTTCCTTATCGTGGTGGTGCACCCGCATCGAACGATTTGCTGGCCGGCAATATCTCCTTTTATTTAGAATTGGCCAGCCTGTTTCTGCCACACATGCAAGTCGACAATCCCCGTTTGCGTGTTCTGGGCGTGACCTCTGAAGAACGTCTGAAATCCATGCCAAACATCCCCACCTTCAAAGAACAAGGGGTGGATCTGGTGGCATCGAACTGGTTTGGCGTGATTGCTCCTGCTGGCTTGCCAAGCGATGTCCTGGAAAAACTGAATAAAGCCGTTAACGACGCGCTAAGCGCCCCCGACTATCGCCAGATTGTGGAGTCCCAAGGTGCGGAAGTCGTGGGTGGCACTCCCGAAGAATTCTCCGCTTTTGCGAAAGAAGAAACTAAACGCTGGACCGCGCTGATCAAAGCTCAGAACATCTCGATTCAGTAACTCCAGTTCTCGCTTATGACTGCAAACCCTTCCCCCCTCGCTAAGCAGGACCAGTCCATCCAGGCCTGGTCCTGGCTGGCTGACCCAGCCACCTGTATAAGCACCAATCCCAGCGGCCCCTTGGCGGGCTTAAGCTTTGGTGTGAAAGATGTGCTGGATGTTCAAAGCATGCCCACCCGCTACGGCGCGCACTTCCCCGACGCCTTGCCCGCAGAACGCGATGCCGCCTGTGTCGCCCTGCTGCGCCGTGCGGGTGCCATTGTCGTCGGTAAAACTGTTACCGCTGAATTTGCCTACGCCGCCCCTGGCCCCACCCGTAACCCGCTGAATCTGGACCATACACCGGGTGGTTCCTCCAGTGGTTCAGCGGCTGCGGTGGCGGCAGGCATGGTCGATTTTGCATTGGGGACCCAAACTGGGGGCTCCATGATGCGCCCCGCTGCGTTTACCGGCATTCTGGGTTTCAAACCCAGCTTTGGCGCGGTCCATCGCAGCGGTCTTTTCTTGCTGTGCGACAGCCTGGACACCATTGGCTATTTCAGCCGAGACCTCTCGGTCTTGCGGCGAGTTGCCACAGTGCTGCAAGGCTTGCCTGAAGTCCGTGTCCCCAGCGCGCCACGTATCGGTGTTCTGGATGGCAAAGATCTGGGCCCGATTACGCCCGCTGCGCTGGCTGCCCTGGAGCAAGGCTGCCAGCACCTGGAAGAACAGGGAGCACAGCTGGAGCGTCTGCCAGCCGATCCGCAATTAAAAGAACTGCTGATCCTGCAAGGGCAGATCATGGGCTACGAAATGGCCCGCAGCCTACTGCCGGTCTGGCAGGCCAGCCCTGATGCCTTGCGCCCCGTTACGGTACACGCCATCAAACAGGGTCTGGATATGCCCGCTGCCGACTACCACGCCTGGCAAGCACGGCGTCGCCAGCTTGAACAGGAATGGCAGGATCGTTACGGTCATTTCGATGCCTTGCTAACGCCTGCTGCCCCAGGGCCTGCGCCGTATGGGCTGGACAGCACGGGTTCCTCTGTTCTGAACCGCCCTTGGTCTTTGTTAGGTTGGCCTACTTTGAGCCTGCCAGCACCGGGTCAAAACAGCCCGCTGCCCTTGGGTCTGCAACTGATCGGGCAGCCGCATCAGGATAATGCTTTACTGGATCTGGCATCGTTGCTGAGCCCGGCCGCACAAGCATAAAAAGTAAAACAAGGCCAAGTTGAAACAAGCAAAAATAGAGTAAACAGCAACCATAATCATTTATAAATTCTTTAAATAACAAATATTTAGGGCTACTTTGAGTTTTCTCAACACAGCCTTGAATACTGGCTCTACCGACCATCAGGCTGCGTACTAACATCGATAAGGTGTCTTCGGTACGCTGCGTCGGTTTTTGGTTCTCACACGGCAATTACGCAGCGTCCGTTCCCCCTAACAATCCGGACAAGGCCATGCGTCGCCCTCTTTTATTACTGCTTTCCGCTTTCTTTCTGATCTGGGCTGTTGAAGCCCTGTGGCTATCCCCCTCCCCGCCGGGTGATGGTCTGTGGGTGTTGCGGCAAGAAGGTATGTTGCTAACCGGGATTCTGGCGCTGGGCACCATGACAGCCATCATGGTTCTGGCCCTGCGCCCCCGCCGTCTGGAACCTTGGCTGGGTGGGATGGACAAGGTCTACAAGCTGCATAAATGGCTGGGCATTATCGCTATTTTGTTAAGCCTGGCGCACTGGCTTGGCAAGCAATCCAAGGGCCTGATCTCCTCCGCTATTGGCACCAGTGGCAAACTGGCTAAAGTACCTGTCCCCGAATGGGTCAGTCTGTTCAAACCCTATGCCAAAACCTTGGGTGAATGGACTTTCTACGCCCTGATCCTGATGCTGATCATCACGCTGGCGCGCCGCACGATTTCCTATAAAAAGTGGTACAGCCTGCACCGCCTGATGCCGGTGGCCTATCTAATCCTGATTTTTCATGCGGTGGTCCTGACTCCTATAGCCTACTGGAGCGGGATTGGCGGCTGGTTGCTGGCCATCAGTATGGTCATTGGGACAGTCGCCGCTGGCATTCAACTGCTGCGTAACTTGAGCTCGGCCTATCCGCATACCGGCACCGTCATCTCCTGCTGCTCGCAAGGCGATGTGCTGGAGGTGCAATGCCGCATGGACCAGTCCTGGCCTGGGCATCAGGCCGGGCAATTCGCCTTTTTGCGCTTGAAGGGCGAATCTGAATCTCATCCCTTTACCCTCTCGGATGCTGATCAGGACGACCAGATTGTGCGTTTCCATATCAAACAATTGGGCGATTGGACGCGCCGTTTACCTGAGCGTCTGCATGTCGGCCAGAACATTGAGCTGGATGGCCCCTATGGCCGCTTCACGCAGCCTGAACAGGACGATGGCGGTATCTATATTTGGGTGGGGGCCGGTGTAGGGGCCACTCCGTTTCTGTCTTGGTTAAGCCAGGAGCACCAGGAAGGCCACGCGCCCTACGCCTACTTGCAATATGCCTGTCAGCACAGCGATGACCCACTGGCCCAAGCCTTGATTAAGGCTGCTGAAGATCACCCGGATGTTGATCTGAAAATCTATGCCGATGGCCGTCGCTGGACGCCCAAGGACGTGCTGCAGCATTACCACGCCGACAAACCCATGCATATCTGGTTCTGTGGGCCAGCCAGTATGGGCAGGCAACTGCGGCGCGAGCTAAAGCAAACCTTGCCCGCAAAATCCTGGACCCTGCACAAAGAGCACTTCCAGTTTCGTTAATGAGGCAGCTTCGCCCCCAACATAGCAACGAATAAAGTCACCAAATTGTCTTCCATGGCGGCCCATTGCTCCGGGCTGTCCAAGCCCATATTGTCGACTGCACCGTGCATGCCCTGGTAGATCACCCAAGCAGTTAGGTCTACATCCGCCACGGACCAGACCCCTGCTTTTTGTCCTTCGCTAAGGATCAAATACAGCGGCTCGGTCACAATATTGCGCTCGCCTTGATAATTGCTGCGCATATGGTCTGAAAACACCAGATCGTGCATTTCCAGCGTGTCCCGATACGCCTGCACGGAAGCACGAATCCAACATGCCAGGCGTGCAACCCAATCGTTATGAGGCGCTTGCTCCAGCGCACTCTGAACTCGGTCATGAAACTGCTGGATGAACTGTTCACGCAAGGCAGCCAAGAGCTCTTGTTTGGAGCTGAAGTAATGGTAGAACAAGCCTTTCGACATCCCCGCCCGTGCCACGATGTCATCGACCGGAGTGGCATCAAAACCGTGCTGTAGAAACAAGGCGGCGGCCGCTTCCAATAGATCTCGGCGACGAACTTCAGAGGGCTGGGTACGAGGTGTTTTGGCGACAGTCATGGGCTTCAAAGTAAGGATAAGAACCCGGTCAACAAGCTCACTGGGCATCACTGCGCTATTTTAGCCAGCCTATTTATTTTATATTGACTGACAGTCAGTCAATACCTTATAGTCGTCGATAATAATTCTCATTTATCAAATATTATGACTCGCCGACTTGCTCTAACCATCGCCATTTATCTAGGGACTTTTATGGTCACCCTGGATATCAGCATCGTCAATCTGGCCCTGCCGCGTATGCAGCAGGCGCTGCAAACCGATATGGCCGGACTGCAGTGGATTGTGGATGCCTATGCCCTGTGCCTGTCCGCCTTTATGTTGTCCGCCGGCTTGCTGGGTGACCGCTACGGCCGCAAGAAAAGCTGGCTGCTGGGGGTATTGGCCTTTACGGTTGGCTCCATGATGTGCGCCTTGGCAGACTCGCTCAGTGCCCTGCTTTGGGGCCGCATTGTGCAAGGCATGGCGGGTGCCTTATTGATACCCGGTGCGCTCTCCATTCTGACGCATGCCTTTCCCGACTCTGCTCAACGTGCCCGAGTCATTGGAGGCTGGTCATCCTTCAGTGCCCTGGCCTTGGTACTGGGCCCGATTCTGGGTGGGGTGCTGGTCGATGTGGCCGACTGGCCCTCTATCTTCAGCCTGAATCTGCCATTGGGTTTGTTGACAATAGGCTTGGGGATATGGGGTATTAAAGAGTCCGCCCACCCCGAACACGCTGCCTTTGATCCTATTGGCCAATTGCTCAGTGCTGTCTGGTTGGGCGCCCTGACCTATGGACTGATCTGCGCCGGAGAACAAGGCTGGCACGCCTCCGAGACGATCCGTTCTTTAGCCTTGGCCGCTGTCACCTTCGTGGCCTTTATCTATGCCCAAACACGTGTTGCTCGCCCTCTTCTACCCTTGAATCTATTTCGGGATTATCGCTTCAGCACTGCGAATGTGGCCTCCTTCGTGCTAGGTTTCGCGGCCTACAGCAATGTGTTTTTCCTATCGCTGTTCTTTCAGAACGCCTTGGGCTGGAGCGCAACGCAAACTGGCTGGGGGCTGGCTCCCCAATTCATTGGCATGGCCGTGCTGGCCTCGCGTTTTGGGGCGCTTAGCCAACGCTTTGGTTTGAAGATGGTGCTGACATTTGGCTTTGGCCTAATGGCAGCAGGTTCATGGTTGATGCTGCTGCTGCAACCCGGCGCTTCTTACTGGTTGGCCGGTTTTGCGCTGGCGGTACTGGGTGTGGGCATGGGCTTGGCGGTACCGGCATGCAGCACCTTGGTTATGAATCTGGTGCCCCGCGAGCGCTCCGGTATGGCCTCTGCCACCACCAATGCCATTCGCCAAACCGGCATGACACTGGGCGTTGCCTTGCTGGCCTCCTTGATGAGCCAAGGCGCTGTGTCCTCCCTGTCCAGCCGCCTGGACCCTGCTCATCCTGATGTGGAGCAAGCGCATCAAATCATTACCTCCGGCCAGGTGAATTTACCCGCCTCGGCAGACCCCTTGTTCTGGATGGATGCTGTTCAGCACGCCTGGGCCGACGGCTTCCACCGCGTCATGTTCTGGGCTGGTCTGCTGGCCGTATTCAGCTTGGTCCTGTTGATTCGTCTGCGCTTACCGCGTGTTCAGGCGGCCCCCACCGCTGCGGTGGAGCTGCATTAACCCCTACTGTTCTGCAAGCCCAGCCTGGATTTACAATAGCGCATGGACAAATTACGACTGGATAAATGGCTCTGGGCCGCACGCTTTTACAAGACGCGCAGCCTGGCCTCCGAAGAGATCACCAAAGGGCGGGTTTTGCTGAATCAGCAAACGACCAAACCTGCCCGTGAAGTCTCTGTCGGTGATCGGATTACCTTGCGCAAAGAAACCCCAGCCATGGAAGTTCAGGTAGCCGCTCTTAGCGGGGTACGCGGACCTGCTCCCGTGGCCCGCCAGCTCTACCAAGAAACAGAAGCAAGCAGCACAGCCCGCGCCCAGGCAGCGGAACAACGCCGCTTGGCTCCCGAGCCTGCACTGGATTTTGATGCAGGGCGCCCTACCAAGAAGGATCGCCGCCAACTGCAGGTTTTGCGAGGTAAGTAGGCTCTCTTCCTCTGGGTAAAAAAATATCGATCTGGCCCTGCCAAGCTGCCCCGCTTAGCGGGGCTTTTTCTTTTTGGTGACTCCCTTAGCGGGCTGCCGGACTGAGGTTTCAGACAAACCAGGAGAAGTTAAGAAGGGGCCAGCACAGGCAGAGGTGCACATAAGAACAACGGCGGCAGCGGTAGCAGTAGCAGTAGCAGTAGCAGTAGCAGTAGCAGTAGCAGTAGCAGTAGCAACGTCATCATAACGGCTATTTTTATCGCCATCTTTAGCCTGCCTGCCACGAAAAAAATAACAAACTGCCTCAGCACCTTCTCTTGCGTAGCCTCACTGACGCAGTAATCATCCGCACAGCTCTTTGCATGTTCCACAAAGCGGCTTTTCACTTGCCTTTACAAAGGCTTCCCAAAACTCTGCCCCTTCCACCAAACACCCAACCCCGACTCCTTCCCCTCTTTTGATATATCAGAATATGAATTTATATATCAATAAAATCAAGGGTTTACACCGTTGATCACGCTCGCAACAAAACGCTATAAACCTAAAACAATTACATGCAAACGCATTAAAAAATGCGAGGAGACAGGAAAATGAAAATCACGGCAGTACGCGCAATTCCGTTGAACGTGCCTTTTGAGTTCAATAGCGCCGGCATCAAAAAACCCAGCAATCTGGCCATCTGCCATGTGGAAATTGAAACGGACGAAGGCATCACCGGCTATGGTCTTAGCGCCATTACCGAAGAGCACCCCGTTGCCAGCACCATCAACGATATTCTGGCCAGCGACCTGATCGGGCAAGACCCCTTGAACACCGAGCGCCTGTGGGATCGTATGTACTGGAATGTGTGCCCTCGCGGCCAGACAGGCTACGCCATGCACGCGATCTCCGCCTTGGACATCGCCTTGTGGGACATCAAGGGCAAAGCGCTGGGCCTGCCCGTATGGAAACTGCTGGGCGGCGCGCGAGAAAAAGTCCCTGCCTATGCCACTTTCGGCTTTGCATTCCTGGGCGAAGAAGAGCTGGTCAACGTTGCGCGCGACTGCGTAGATCAAGGGTTCAAGGGCCTGAAAATGGTGGTGGGCCACCATGGTCTGCAACGTCGTGACGAGCCTCGCCCTCTGGCCGAGCTGATCCGTCAGGACATGCGCCGCATGAGCTTGGTACGCGAAGCCATCCCGGCCGACATTCCGCTGTACATCGACGGCAATTGCAGCCTGGACTATGTCCATGCCAAAACCATCGCCCGTCATGCAAGAGATCTGGATGTAGGCTTTTTTGAAGAGCCCATCACGCAAAACGACACAGGCCGTCTGCGCGAACTACGTCAAAGTACTGGCATCACCATTGCCGCGGGTCAAAACGAAGGCCAGTCCTACCGTTTTCGCGATCTGCTGATGCAGCAGGCTGTCGATATTCTGCAGCCCAATGTGCTGATCTCGGGTGGCTTCACTCAGTCCCGCAAAATCTTCGCCCTGGCAGAAAGCTTCAATGCTTCCGTCGCCAATGGCGGCGCTTTCCCCTCTCACAACGGTCACCTGCATTGCGGTTTGCTTAATGGTGGCGACGTGGAATGGCACTTGGCTGCCAGCGCCATGATGGCCGAGATCTACACCGGCCTGCCCCAACCCGAGCAAGGTTGGCTGCGCATGCCTGACGCTCCCGGTCTGGGACTAACACCACGGCACGATCAAATCGACAAACTGCGCAGCAACCCCGGCAGCCTGGGCTCCGGCAAAGGCTAAACCGACTATTACCGAGGAGGTAAACAGACATGAAACCCTGGTCCCGTGTTGTACTTGCCCTCAGTTTTATCTTTGCTGCCGCGCCCCAAAGCTGGGCAGCTCCCCCCGCCTGGGCCGAGCGCCCGGTGCGGCTGATCGTCCCCTCTGCCGCAGGAGGTTCAGGCGACACACTAGCCCGTCCGCTGGCCGAGGCATTGGGCAGTGAAATTGGACAAACCGTGGTAGTAGAAAATAAAGGAGGAGTCGGTGGCGTGCTAGGTGCCAGCATGGTGGCCAACTCCAGCCCCAATGACAATCAACTGCTGTTTGGTGCCGTACACCACATGATTGCGCCTGCGGTGTTGAAAAACTTTCCCTACGACACCCGCAAAGACCTGAAAGCCGTCACCCTGATTGCAGCCATGCCCAATGTGCTGGTCGTTAACGCCAACTCGCCATACCACAGCGTGGACGACTTGCTGGCGGCGGCTAAAAAGGGCGCTGGCGTGAACTACGGCACCAGTGGCGTGGCCACCATGCTGCACCTGATGGCAGGCAAACTGGAGAAAAAATCCGGCACAGCCATGACCGCCGTGCATTACAAAGGCAGCGGCCCTGCTGTGATGGCGTTAATCAGTGGCGATCAAGTGGACTTTATGTTCGAGACCATGCCATCGGCCGTCGCGCAGATACGCAATGGCCGCTTGCGGGCCTTGGCCGTCTCAAGCCCGGAACGTGCCGCCGCCCTGCCTGACGTGCCTACCTTGAAAGAATTGGGCATGGATGAGATCAGCGCCCAGACCTGGTACGGAATTTTCATGCAAGGCGATGTACCCGATGCCACCGTCCAAGCCGTGGCAGACAGCATCCACCGAGCCTTGAACACTGAAAAGATCAAGGAAATCTGGGACGGAAACGGGGCAACCCTGGTCACCAATAGCCCGGCTGAATTCACGGTGTATGTGGATCAGGATCTGAACTATTGGGCCGATTCGGTGCGTGATTTGGGGCTGAGCAACTTCTAGCCAGTCCCCCCAAGGGCTACTGGCAACAGTAGCCCTTTTTTGGGCTTGCCCTGATCCATATGCTTCGCGTTATGCTGTGCACCTCTCACAGCAGACAATGACTATGCCCAATCCCTTCTCACCCTTTGATGAGCTTGCCGCTGTTTTATTGGCCCACACCCAGAACCTGAGCAACGACGGCTCCCACGACCAATCACATCTGCTGCGTGTCTGGAAAAACGTCTGTGCAATCCAGGCCAAAGAAGGTGGAGATCTGCGTATCTTGCTGGCAGCGACCCTGCTGCATGATTGCGTCGCGGTAGAGAAAAACTCGCCCCTGCGCTCTCGGGCCTCTACCCTGGCAGCCGAACAGGCGCGGCATATTCTAAGCAATATGGATTGGTCCGAGCAGGACTGCGAAGCCGTGGGCCACGCAGTGCAAAGCCATAGCTTTTCAGCCAATATCCAGCCCGTCAGTCTGGAGGCGCGCATCTTGCAAGACGCAGATCGACTGGATGCAATCGGGGCTTTAGGTATTGCTCGTTGTTTCTATACAGCAGGACGAATGGGTTCCAGCTTGTATGAACCAAAAGACCCGCAGGCAGAGAATCGCTCTTTGGATGACAAGCGCTACGCATTGGATCATTTTCCGGCCAAGTTACTCCAATTGGCCGATGGTTTTCAAACTAAGCGTGGACAGGAAATCGCGCGTGAACGCCACGCGCGGATGGAGCGGTTCGTGGAGGAAATGGTAGGCGAGCTATAAGTCCTCAGCCTCACCACACAAGAGATCAAGACAGACTTGTGACTCAAAAGCAGTACAACTTCTAAGCGTCTTCATCCTCTCAGACCCCTCCTACAACTCCGTATATTTCTTGTTCGTCCCCCGCACCTTATCGGCCGGGTATTTCTGCGCATTCTTAACGAGCTTGTTGGTGACGGCTTCGTTCATGTCCACACCCAGGACGAAGGCCAGACGGCTCAGGTAGATCTGCACATCAGCCAGTTCATCGCGCACGGCTCCGGCCGTTTTCGGATCGTTCCCGACTTCGCGGGACTGGTCTTCTGTCAGCCACTGGAAGATCTCGATCAGCTCACCCACTTCATTCGTCAGTGCCATGGCCAGATTTTTAGGGCTATGGAATTGATCCCATTCGCGCTCGCGCGCGAACTGGGCGACAGCCTCGTTCAGGCCAGTCAAATTCATCAAGGGGCGGTTTGAGTCTGTCATTACACACTTCACTTTAAAAATTTCAATCCAGTGACAGACTCACATACAGGCCAGGCCGGTGGCAAGTCTGTTTACGATCTGGTGACGGTTTTCAGGCTGGCCATCAGACGGTCCAGCGCATTGGCAAACTCACGTCGGTCGGCTTGGCTAAAGGGCGGTGGGCCACCCGTATCCACGCCCGTGCTGCGCAGTTCGTCCATCATGTCGCGTATGGCCAGACGCTCGCCAATGCTATTGGCATCCAGACGCTCGCCTCGCGGGGTCAGAACCAAAGCGCCACACCCCAGCACTTGCGCGGCTAAAGGAATGTCTGCGGTAATCACCAGATCTCCCGGACTGGCGTGTTGGACGATATAGTCGTCCGCCACATCAAAGCCTCGCGCAACTTGCACCGCCCGTAGCCAGGGCGATGGCGGCGTGCGCAGCATCTGGTTCGCCACCAGGGTGACGTGTCGGCTCCAGCGTTGCCCGGCTCGGTACAGGATTTCTTTGATGACTACCGGACAGGCGTCCGCATCGACCCAAATTTGCATGGATTACAGATCCAAAGCTTTAGCCAGCAGACGGTCAATCACTTCATTGGTGGACACTCCTTGCTCGCTGGCACGGGCACGCACGGCATCAATGACAGGTTGGGTCAGTTTGACCGGGAAAGACACCAGGCCAGCAGCCTGATCCTGCCGACGCTGTTCGCGCCGATCAGCAACAGCGGATTCAGTCGCAAAACGCTGCGGTGTGCCCGCTTTTTTTACATTGCTCAGCAGTTTGACGGCGCTGAGCTTTTCCATATCGGTGCGTTTCATGAGTTTTCTTTATAAGAATAGGCTGGCTCGCTCAAAGTAAGCGAGCAACGCGAGGACAAGGCCACGAGCCGGTATGGCTGGCATACTGCGCAGCTTGCAGGCAAATGTCCAGGCTTTTTATGTATAAGGCAAAGGAGCTGGAAACTACACCACAAAAAAACCCGCCGAAGCGGGTTTTCTTTGGCCTGATCGTATCAGTCCTGACGTGCAGTCACTTCTACCAGGTGGTAGCCGAACTGAGTCTTGACGGGGCCTTGTACAACACCAACGGGGGCGCTGAACACAACCTGATCGAACTCGGGCACCATTTGGCCACGACCAAAGGTTCCCAGCTCGCCGCCCATACGGGCCGATGGGCAGCTGGAATTTTCCTTAGCCACCTGAGCGAAATCAGAACCACCTTCGATCGCGGTTTTCAATTCATTCGCTTTCTCTTCGGTGCTGACCAGAATGTGGCGTGCGGAGGCTTGTGCCATGGTGTACTCCTTTTTTTAGAAAATCGTTCGAGCTTAACCCAGAACCGTGCCGGACGCGAAGCCCCCGGCGCGGTTCTACACCTGCTGTTTCAATTTCAGGCTTGGGCAACTTGCTTGCGCTTGCGAGCTGCCAAGGCATGACCCAGAGCCACAATCAACAAAGCACCCACGACTTCAGCAATCAGCTTGGTGCTGGTGGAGGCCACACCAAAGTACTCGACGAATTTTACGTCAGTCACGATCATGCCACCGGCAATCCAGCCCAGCAACGCTGCGCCCAAAGTCACTACAAATGGGAAGCGATCGATCAGCTTCAGGACCAAGGTGCTACCCCAGATGATGATAGGCACACTAACAACCAGACCAAATACCACCAGACCAATCTGGTGATCCGGATCTGCGGTTTGAGCCGCGCCGGCAATGGCGATCACGTTATCCAGGCTCATTACAAAGTCAGCAATGATGATGGTTTTAACAGCTTTCCACAGAGTGGAACTGCCTTCCACATTACCGTGACTCTCGTCTTCGGGAATCAGCAGTTTCACGCCAATCCAGACCAGCAACAGGGCGCCAACCACTTTCAGGTAAGGCACGGCCAGCAAAGTCAGCGCAAAGGCAATCAGCACAACACGCAGGCCAATGGCGCCTACCGTGCCCCACAAGATACCCTTCATGCGTTGCTTTGCAGGCAAGTTACGGCAAGCCAATGCAATAACCACCGCGTTATCGCCCCCCAGCAATATATCGATCATGATGATCTGAAATACTGCCGCCCAACTCATTGTTTGCAAAAACTCCATCATGTGTAAGACCGCCTTTTCAAATTGTTTGATTGAAACCTGACGACCATCTTGCATGACTGTACAACGATAAAATGACGGGTGTTGTACAAAACAAAAATGGCCTGATCCATTAAGGACGCAGGCCATATCTTTTTAGAGGATACACCTTGCCCATTAATGGCAAGGTCTTGCTTGCAACCCTAAGGTTGCCCGGGCACCGGGAAAATGTGAAAAACACAGATTACCGTGATGACGATGCGCCGGAAAGTAAGCTACTCCCCCTGATAGTTCGCAAGTATAGCGATCTTGTATGAAACAACAAAGCATTTCGCCGAACATAGGTGTTTTTCAGGATTCGGGCTGGGGGAGCGTTGCATGGCAACCTCACCCCAAACGGGGACAATGATTAGCCATCATTGAGTTAATGAGAACTATTTGCAATAATTTGCTTTTTGTCATTTGACCACTCTCGCCCTCATGTCCAACTCGGACCTCTCCCGCAAAAGCTGGCTGGCCTATTATGGCGAGTTCATGCAGTCCTGTCTGCGTCGCTTTGGCGGCTCTGCGGATGCCGAGGATGTAGCCCATGATGCCGTTGAGGCCTTGCTTCAAAAAGACCAGAACACACTGAGCGCAACGCATGCGCGCAATTTTCTGTATCGATCCGCCCGCCACCGGGCTATTGATCTGTGGCGTCGTAATACCCGCTTCCAGCACCTGGCCTGGGACGAGCTGCACGAAGATGCCCACCCCACCACGGAGGGAGCCGATACCCATGCCAGCGCAGAACAACTGCGTCAGGCTTTGGTCACTGCTTTGGAAGCGCTTCCCTTGAATCACCGACGGGCCTTTGTATTGAATCGCATTGAAGGCTGGACCCAGCCTGAAATTGCCCGTCATCTAAAACTGTCTGTCGCCAGTGTGGAGCGCCATATTGCGCTGGCCAGCCAGTTTGTCCGCGAGCGTCTGCGCGATGAGTTCTAAACCTTCCTTTTATCCCGGTGAGGCCACCTCCTGTGCCGAGGCGGCGGCCCAATGGTCGGCACGCTTACACTCGGGCCGCTTCACCCCAGGCGATGAACAAGCGTTGGAAGAATGGTTGCAAGCCGACCCGGAGAACGAGCGCGAATTCCTGGCTGTCGAGCAGCTCAGCTCCCTGGCCAGTACTTTGGACAAGGATTTGGTCAGTTCGCTGTATGGCGGTGCGGTGCCCGTCCGGCCAGATCTGCGCCGTCGAAAACTGATTCGCAACACCGGAGCTTTAGTCGCTGTGGCAGGCTCGGCGGGTCTGGCCAGCCTGCTACTCAGCCCCCAGGCCGTCTACGCCGCTTCCCTGCAAACACGTGTGGGCGAGCGCCGTTGGATTCCCCTGCCCGACGGCTCCAGCCTGGAGCTCAATACCGGCACGCAGGCCGAACTACGCTTTTATGAGGACAGCCGCCATTTGGACTTACTCCAAGGCGAAATCATGTTCTCGGTAGCCTCCAACCCTCAACGCCCTTTCATCATCAAAGCGGGAACCATCCAGATATGCGTTACTGGCACCAGCTTTACCGTACGCCGCGATGCCGAGCAGGTCCGGGTGCTGGTAGAAAGCGGCAGCGTAGAAGTGTCCAGCGGACGTTGGTGGAACCGCCAGACCCGTTATCTGGCCGCCGGCTCCGGAGCCACGATTTCCCCCGAAGCAGGCTTAAACATCCAGGCGGATGTGGATGTGGCCGCTGCTACCGCCTGGCGACAAGGACGACTGATTGTGCGAGACATGATTTTGTCTGACGTAGTGGCGGAAATTAACCGCTACCGCGAACAGCCGATTCGTATTGCCGAAGCCAAAATCAGCCAGCAGCGCGTCACCGCGTCCTTTCTACTGGATGAGCAAAGTGCCGTGCTGCAAGCCCTGCAACAAATCTTGCCTCTCCGTGCTCAAACACAGGCTGATGGCAGTGTCATTTTGCTGGGCACTTTGTAATTACAATTAGTTTCAAAAAAAGCAACTCAAGCTGAGGGGTTTAGTAAGACTGACTCGTATTTAGATTCAGCGTTCCTCAAATCCTGTTTGAAGGAATAACTCTGAATCTGGGCACTGCGGTGCCCGCCCCTCTACCTTGAACCGCCACCGTGAACCGAACCGCTTTTCTACCCCGCCTGCGCCCTGTCCTGCTCGCCCTGATAATGGCAAGTACCAGCGCCCCTGCCCTGGCTCAAGATACTCCCGTTCCTATTCATATCCCCGCCCAGGCCCTGTCCGAAGCCTTGTTAAAACTGGCCGAGCAAACTCAGCTGCAGGTCTTTTTCTCGCCCTCGCTGGTTCAAGGTCTGAGTACGCCCCCTATCCAGGGCCGCATGCGCCCTGAAGAAGCGCTACGCACCTTGCTGCAAGGATCCGGTCTGGAATACCGGCGCGAAAATAATACGATCACCTTATCGCGCCCCAATACGGATGCCACCATGCTGGCCCCGGTGCGTGTCGTGGGCCGTCGTCTGCCTGTGACTGAAGGCAGCCAGACTTACGCCAGCCACGGCCCCAGCACGACCGCCACCAAACTGAATATGACGCTGCGCGAAACTCCGCAGACCGTCAGCGTCATGACGCGCCAGCGCATTGAAGACCAGTCGCTGGACAATATCGGCAGTGTGCTGCAACAAGCCCCAGGGGTTTCCATTCAACACATAGGCAGCGACCGCTACACCATCTACTCGCGCGGCTATGCCATCGACAACTATCAGTTGGATGGTCTGTCCACCCTGTCCGATATCGTTAGTCAAAACATCCCTCAAGGGCTGGCCGATATGGCAATTTATGACCGCGTGGAAGTGCTGCGCGGTGCCTCTGGCTTGCTGACCGGTGCAGGCGACCCGTCCGGCGTCGTCAATATGGTGCGCAAACGCCCCACGGCAGACTTTCAAGGCCATGCCGAAGTGGGCTACGGCTCCTGGGATCAGATGCGAGCTCAAGTGGATCTGAGCGGGCCCTTGCTAAGCAGCGGCCGTCTGCGGGGTCGCCTGGTGGGCGCACACCAGGAAGGCAATAACTATATGGACTACTTCAAGACCAAAAAAGATATTGTCTATGGCGTTCTGGAAGCCGATGTCACCGACACCACCTTGGTGACCTTGGGCATGGATTATCAGAAAAATGACCCACGCGGCTCCACCGGCTCCGGCCTGCCCCTGTTCTACAACACAGGCGAGCAGATTGATTACGACGTTCACACCAGCCCCGGCGCACGCTGGAGCACCAACACCATGGAAGTGAGCAATAGCTTCCTGAAATTGGATCAGCAACTGCCCAGCGACTGGGCCTTGGCGCTGTCTTTAAACCATATGGAAGGCCGCCGCAGCGGTCAGCGTGCCGACGCCTCCTGGGGCTACCCCGATCCGGTCACCGGCAAGGGTGTGAAGCTGTATGGTGGCGTGTCCAGCGCCAAGCAACGCCAGACCAGCTTCGATGTACACGTAAAAGGTCCTTTCCAGCTGTTCGGGCGCGAGCATGAGTTGGTGCTGGGCTTTAACTCCTCCAAATATGACAACTTTCACGAGCCCATGCGCTATGCCGGCATTGAAGGCACGGCAGTGAACAATATGTTCGAGTGGGACAACAACCCCGCCCGCCCCAATATCTCCGGCGAAAAGCTGTTTGATTACGACTTGTCGGTCAAGCAATACGGTGGCTATACCGCTCTGCGCTTAAAGCCCAGCGACGATCTGGCCGTGATTCTGGGTACCCGCATCAGCAATTATCGCTACAGCCTGTCCCAACAATATCCCGACCCGGTACTGGCTCGGAACAACAGCCTGAAGACCATGAATGAAGACAATGTCTTCACTCCCTACGCGGGCATCGTCTACGACCTGACGGAAGAACATTCGATCTACGCCAGCTACACCAGCATTTTCAAGCCACAAAGCTACCGTGACCGTAGCGGCAACTTTTTGGACCCACGCAAAGGCAATAACTATGAGATCGGCCTGAAAAGTGAAATGCTGGATGGCCGCCTGAACAGCAGCATTGCCCTGTACCAGATCCGCCAGGACAATCTGGCCGTGGCAGACAGCGGTTTTATTGTGCCGGGTACAGAACGCGAAGCCGCCTATACCGCCGTTAAGGGAGCCAAAACTCAAGGCCTGGATATGGAAGTGACGGGCGAGTTGCTGGACGGCTGGAACATGGCCCTGAGCTACACCTACAGCCAGACCAAAGACGCCCAGGGCGAGCGCATCAAAACCCTGGTGCCACGCCATATGGCCAAACTCTGGACCACTTACCGCTTGCCCGGCAGCTGGAATCGCCTGACCGTGGGGGGAGGTGTGAATTGGCAAAGCCAGATCCACTTCACCGCCACGCCGTGGGATTTGGGCAAGACCGTGACAGGCGAGCAAAGCAGCTACGCCGTGGTCAACCTGATGGGCCGCTACGACTTCAGCAAGCAATTGACGGCTACCTTGAACGTCAACAACTTGTTCAACAAGAAATACCTGAGCGCTCTGGACCAGACCTTCTACACCGGCTATTACGGTGCGCCACGTAATGCCATGCTGAACCTGCGTTATTCCTTCTAAGCGGCTCGGATCTTCCTGATGGGAAAACGGCCCGCGCTACTTGGGGATGAACCCGAGTAGCGCGGACCGTTTCAACCAAGGTCCGGCTGCTATTTCAAAGCAGGCTTTAGATGCATTTCAGAGCATTTAAGTCGCCGGTATACGGAAAGCGCAGCTCCTCGTAGCCAAAGGGCTGGAAATGCACCGTCAGCCCATCCGCATTCGGCAAAATCACCGCATAGCTGGCCGGCTCAAAAGTAGACGTAGCCGCGCCCTCCCGTTCCAGATCCAGCTCGTGTTGATGGTTGGTGCCATTGACTGTGACGAAATGCAGACCGTTCCACACACCACTGGCACAGCGGTGTACGTGGCCGGAAAACAAATGCACAGGAGCAGGATGGGCCTTCAAAACAGGCAAAAGATCCGGGGCATTGCTCAAGCGTAACCAGTCCATGGACGGATACTGCAAAGCAGGCAAGGGATGGTGTGAAAACAGCATCACCGGTCCGGTGTGAGCGGCCAGTTCTTGTTGCAACCACTCCAGACGCCGGGCACACAGATAGCCGTTGGTGTAGCCGTCTTCCAAGGTATCCAGATAAATCAAACGCCAGTCGCCCCTGGTCTCCGCATGCTGCACAAAACCAAGTAAATCCGTTGTGGCCTCTGGGAACACACTATGAAAAGCAGGGCGACTATCGTGATTACCCATCATCAAACGCACAGGCGGAATCAAATCCAGCAGACCTTCACGCAGGCGCTCGTAAGCGCGTTGATGACCGGCATGGGTCAAGTCTCCCGTTAACACGCACAGGTCTGCATCGGCGTGGTGTCGATTGACGTGCTGCACGCAACTACGCAAGCGATCCAATGGGTCCGAGCCAAACAAAAGGCCATCGGGCGGGGTAATGTGCAGATCCGAAAACTGGATGATCTTCATCAGAATTCCTTAACGAATGCCGGCGCGTAAAAAGGCCTGCATAAACTGCTTTTGAAACAGTAAAAAGCCCAGCAAAAGCGGCAGGATAGTCATTAGTGTGGCGGCACTGATCAGGGAAATACTGACACCACTTTCAGGCGCACCAAACAGGGATAAACCCACGGTCAAAGGTCGGGTGTGGTCCGAGCTGCTGATCACCAAGGGCCACAGAAAATTGTTCCAGTGCGTAGAGACCGATACCAGGGCATAAGCCAAATACACAGGTTTGACGAGCGGCACATAAACACGCCACAAAACACCCAGGCGGCTGCAACCTTCCAGGCGGGCAGCGTCTTCCAGTTCACGCGGCACTTGCTTGAAGGCTTGGCGCAACAGGAACACGCCAAAGGCACTGGCCATATACGGCACACCCATGCCCCAGACCGTATCGGTCCAGCCCAGCAAAGCCACCATGCGGTAGTTCTCTACGATCAGCACTTCGGGCAGGATGAACAGCTGCAAGAGCAGCAGCATGAACAAAAACTGGCTACCAAAGAACTGAAAACGGGCAAAGGCGTAAGCGGCCAAGGTACACAGCACAAACTGCCCCACCAGAATGGTCAAGACCAGCACGGTGGTGTTGAAGATATAGCGTAGCCAAGGCGCTCGGTCCCAAGCAGCGGCAAAGTTATCCAAGGTCCAACCTGCACTCCAATCGAAGCTCAAGGCGGCGGACGGGTCACGAAAGGCCGCCCAGCAGGCATACAGCAAAGGCGCAATCCACAGCAGGGCCAAGGCATGCGCGCCTACCGTGTCCAAGGATGGCAAACGCAGAGTGCGGCCGGGGGCAGTCAAAACGGTGTCCATGTTCATCACTGGTAATGCACGCGTCGTTCAGCGTAGCGGAATTGAAAAATAGCCACGGCGCCCAGGCCTAATAAAAGCACCACCGTCAGCACAGCTGCACTAGGCGTATCCATATAGGCAAAAGCCGTCTCCCAGATCCAGTACAGCACAAGCTTGGAGGCATTATTGGGGCCGCCCTTGGTCAAGATAAACAAGTGATCAACCAGCTTGACCGAGTTGATCAGTGCATTGATCAGAATGAATAAGGTAGTAGGGGCTAATAAAGGCAGCAGCACACGACGGCCATACTGCCAGCGCGTCGCCCCTTCCAGACGAGCGGCATCGCGCAATTCGGGTGGGATGGTTTGCAAGGCGGCCAGATAAAAGATCATGAAAAAACCGGCCTCTTTCCAGATCGTCACCACCATGACGGCGCCCAAGGCCGTTTGCGGCTGGCCCAACCAGTTGGTGGCGCCTGCTCCAAACAGCTTGGCAATCTGATCCAGCAAACCCAAATCTGGCGTGTAGAAAAACAGCCATAAATTGGCGGCCGCAATCATGGGCAGCATGGTGGGCGTGAAGTAAGCACAGCGCACCCAGGCTCGCATGCTCATGGCCCGATTGGCCCACAAGGCCATCAACAAAGCCAATGCCATGGACACCGGAATCACAATGGCGGCGTACCAAAGATTGTTCTTGAGCACCAACCAGAAGGTAGGATCGGCCAGCATGACATCGTAATTATCCATACCCACAAACTGGGCAGGGCGGCGTGCTGTTCCTTTACTAAAGAGGCTGGACCAGAACGTGTGCAGCGCCGGGATAAAGGCAAACACACTTAACAGCACAAACAGCGGCGTCAACAAGAGGTAAGCAAACACCCACTCTTTACGCAGCACACGCAATGGTTCAGCCATTCCTGCACCTGCTTAGTTAAAAGGACGCAGCAAACGGTCTGCAGCGGCCTGCGCCTCGTCCAATGCAGCTTTAGGCGTCTTGGCATTGGTCAGTACCGCTTGCACAGCGTTGGACAGCAGCTCACGCACACGGGCGGTTTCGTAGGTCGCAAACTCTGGCGAAGCCACAGCCAACTGATCCCGGGCCACTAAAGCCTGGGGGAAGGTCTTGGCATACTCGGTCAGAGCGGGGGTTTCGTACGCCGCTGGGCTGACACCGACATAGCCCGTTGCCATGGACCAATCAGCAGCACGTTCTGGCGCGGTCATCCAACGCACGAAATCCAGTGCCGCTTTTTTCTGCTCTTCGTTAGCGCCCTTGAACAGATAGAAGTTGCCACCGCCGGTAGGGGATGCCGCCTTTTCCTTGGCAGGCAGCATGGCAACCCCAAAGTCGAACTTGGCTTCGTTCTTCACCGCAGTCAGGTTGCCAGTGGTGTGCCACATCATGGCTGTTTTGCCTTGTACAAAAGCTTGGCGCAGCGTGCCCCATTCGATGGTGCCAGTAGGGCTGACTTTGTGCTTGTAGGCCAGGTCATGGAAGAACTGCAAAGCCTCGACCGACTTGGGATCGTTGAAGTAAACCTGCGTGCCTTCCTCGTTCATCAACTGACGGCCATTTTGCAAAGCCAGAGCCTGGAACATCCAGTAGGGGTAGCCAGTCGATGGGATCATCAGACCGTGATGCTTGTCCGTCGTCAGCTTCTGAGCGGTTTGCACCAGCTCGTCCCAGGTTTTAGGTGCTTGATCCGGATTCAGGCCCGCTTCGCGGAACATGTCCTTGTTATAGAACATGACGATGGTGGAGCGCTGGAAGGGAATGCCCCAGACCTTGCCTTCCAAAGTGCCATTCGCCATCAAGGCGGGGTAAAAACTTTTCAGCCAGTCCTGGCTAGGCGCATCCTGGGCCACGTCGCTAAAGGCTTCAACCAGACCCTGCTCCACCAGATCATGGGTATCCAATGCACCCAGTACAGACAGCTGCACCGGTTCGCCAGCACGCAGGGCCGACAAGGCACGCACACGGGTTTCATCGTAATTACCGGAATACACGGCTTTGACTTTGACTTCCGGGTTTTGGGCCTGGTAGTCCTTAATCATTCCATCGACTACATCGGTCAGCGGACCGCCCACGGCAATGGGGTAGTACATGGTCAATTCCACCGCGCTATGCGCGTTGGCACCCAGGCCCATCAAAAGGGCGCTGGAAGTGGCAAGCAGACAATTCTTCAACATGAGTAGACTCGCAGTACGTTAGGGAAGAACAGCAAAAGGCACAGCGGTCAGAGCCTCTGCAGACGGTGTCCACAGGCGAGCCCCGCTGTCCTGGTTAAAATAAAAAGCGTGAACGGGGTCCCAACTGAGGCCACAGCGAGCGCCCGCCTCGACGCTGCGGTTGTGCGGCGCGCGCACGATTAAGGTATGACCGTCATCGAGCTGCACATAAACATAGGCATCGGCACCTTGAAACTCCTGATGCACCACCGTGGCAGGCACATGCTGTTCACCAACAGCGTGCAGACTCAGGTTTTCCGGACGTACTCCAACCAACACACGGTGCGGTTGGTCGTACTGACGGCGCGATGGCCACAGGTCCAAAGGCACGTGATCGCTGTGGATCATCATCATGGGTGGGCTGCCGATAAAACCGGCGGTAAAGACGCTGTTGGGCTGGCCGTATAAATCCTGGGCACTGCCCTGCTGCTCAATGTTCCCGGCGTTCAGCAACACCACATGGTCAGCCATGCCCATAGCTTCCGTCTGGTCATGGGTCACATAGACCACAGTCAAACCCAAGCGTTGTTGCAGGGCACGGATTTCATGGCGCACCGTGTGACGCAGCTTGGCGTCCAGATTGGAAAGCGGCTCGTCCATCAAGCAGATGCGGTGACCCGACACGATGCTGCGTGCCAGGGCCACACGTTGGCGCTGACCACCCGACAACTGGCCGGGTTTGCGCTCTTCAAGACCTTCCAGATTCGTCAGGGCCAGAGCTTCACGCAGACGCTCTTTTTGCTGCTGCCGATTTGCACGACGTACTTGCAGGCCAAACAGAATGTTGTCAGCCACATTCAAATGAGGGAACAAAGCGTAGGACTGAAACACCATACTCAAACCACGTTTGGCTGGTTCCATATACGTGGCGTCCTGCCCATTGATCAGCAAGCGGCCTTGGTCGGGAGTTTCCAGTCCAGCAATAATGCGCAGCAAGGTGGATTTCCCGCAGCCCGACGGGCCCAGCAAAGCAGTGAACTGGCCTTCCTGAATGGACAGATCCATTTGCTTGAGCACCGCCTGCTCACCCCAGGATTTTCCTATGCATTGCAACTCGATAGCGGCGCGGCTCATGACTGCACCTCGTCGGCAATCACAAGCTGTATACGCGTTGGAATTTGCTCTCGGTAAGGCTCGGGAATGGGCTGGTCGGTAACCAGAATATCCACATCATCCAAAGAGCCGCTGCGCACGGGGGCACGGCGACCAAACTTGGTATGGTCCAGCACCAAAATCCGGATACGGCAATTGCCGCGCAGGGCTTTGTGACAATCGGACTCGGCCATATCAAAATCCAGCAAAGCCCCGTCTGAATCAAAGCCCCCTACTCCGGACACGCCAAAGTCGGCTTTAAAGCTGTTGAACAGGCGCTCGGCACCAGGGCCCAGAATTTCAGGATTGGGTTGACGCAGTTCACCACCCGTCAGCACTACGCGGTGGCTCATATTGTGAGACAGAGCCAAGGCTGCGCTGATGTTATTGGTGACCACGGTTAAATCACGATGGTCGGCCAGGGCCAACGCTACTTGTTCAGGTGTCGTCCCAAAGCCCAGCAGCAAGCTGGCACCGGGAGGGATCAACTTGGCAACGGCGCGTCCGATGCGGGCCTTGGCTTGCAAATGGGTAATGCGACGCGTCTGGAACGGGATGTTGCGCTCGACCGCATTCAGCTCGGCACCACCATGGCGGCGACGCACCAGATCGGCTTCATATAAATGGTTCAGATCGCGTCGTATGGTCTGCGGCGTCACCCCGAAATGCAAGGCCAAGCCATCTACTGACACAGCCCCTTGGGCGGCCAGCAAGTCCACGATAATGCTTTGCCTGACGGAAAGGTTCATAACACGGCGTATGGGTTTCGTTTGAATACCCGGCAGTGTAGAAACGCGAGGTTACGGCTCGGTGACGCTCAGATGAAAGTTTTATGACGTCAGCATGTTCATATGAACATGCTGACGCTTAATTCAGACAGCATTCGCACGGTCTGTCTGATATTAGTGACGGACTAGCCTTACTCAAAGCCCCGCAGCAGGGCGCCCATCAGCAATTCGGGGCCATGTGCGTGCTCTGCAGAGCCTGTTTCAGACGCCTGGTGTTGCCACTCATTCAGAAAACGGGAAAACATCTGGCCGGTCTGTGCCTGGCTGAGCCGCTTTGTCTCCAAGGCCCCATCCTGTTCATAAATGAGCTTGCCCCGCTTGATGGTCTGAACCACTTGCAAGCTGGTCAATTGCTCAGGGTCGACCGATGTCGGGTCTTGCGACAGGACGACAAAGTCCGCCAGCTTGCCCGGCTCAATCGAGCCTTTCTCCTTCTCCTCAAAATGCTGGAAAGCCGGCCAGATGGTCATCGCCTTAAGGGCCGTCACTACATCTACCCTCTGGTCCGGCCCCAGAATATCGCCCGATCGAGTGCGACGAGTCACGGTCGCCGACAGCACCCGCATGGAATCAGGAAAAGCAACTGGCGCGTCGTGGTGAGTGGAAAACATCAAGCCATGCTCGCGCACCCAGCCAGTGGGAGAAATATTGTCGGCATTGACCGGCCCCACCGTGCGGTCACGGTGCCAGTCCCCCCAATAAAAAGTGTGCATGGGGAACAAAGAAGGAAAGACATCCAACGCCGCTATGGCCGCCACCTGGTCCCGGCGCAAAAACTGCCCATGAATCAATACGGCTCGCCGATCCCGGGGGCCATACTTGTCACGGGCTGTTTTAATCGCAGCCAACAAAAGATCCGAGGCTGCCTCACCATTAGCGTGAGTCAGAAGCTGTATATCGTTCTTGAAGGCCCAGTCCACCGACTCAAACACCTGATCTGGCGTGACCGCCGCATAACCCCGGTAATCGGCGCGGTAGCCTTCTGGCGGTCTGTAATAGGGGCGGTCGCGATAAGCCGTAAACCCCTGAGGCGAGCCGTCAATCGTGAGCTTGGCACCCGCCACCCGGAAACCGTCGGTGTAATGCCGCGATACATGACGCGCGATAAAGTCCCGGTCCTGTAGCACATCAACGTAGACAGCAACATCAATATCGATCTTGCCCGCCGTCGCCGCTGCCTGCATTAAAGGCACCGTATCGGACGTCGCCCGCCCCTCCTGCCCGGTCGTGTAACCATAGCGCTTTAGCAGATCGGTCCCGGCAACAAACAGAGCCTGGACCTGTTCGGAGGTAAGTTTGCCCATCTGGCTGGCCACGCTGGAGAAAAAGGCCATCTCCTCCAACACCCCATTCGGTTGGGTCCCGCCCTCTTCTCGCCGAATGACACCGCCGGCAGGATTCGGGGTTTGGACGGAAATGCCCGCCATCTCCAACGCCTTGCTATTAAGCACTCCAATATGGCTGGACTGATGAATGATGATAATCGGCACTGACTCGGACACCGCATCCAGTTCATGTCGATTGGGGTGTCGCTGTTCCGCCAGCTGGGCATCGTCATATCCAAAGCCCAGGATCAGGCCCACCTCCCTGGTTTTACTTTGCTCAAGCAGCCATTGCCTGAGCGTCTCCTGCAAACTCTGTATATCTTTCACCGCGCCATCCGGGGGCGATAGAAGATTGGCGGACATGGCCTGCACACCGATCATGAAGGCGTGGCTGTGTGCGTCCACAAAGCCCGGCAGCAAAGCCTTGCCCTGCAGGTCAATCACGGTGGTGCCCGGACCTTTATAGGCTTGCATCGCCTGCAAGGTGCCCACATCCAGAATCAGACCATCCTTGACCGCGACCGCTTGGGCAGCAGGTTGGCTGTCACTCATCGTCAGCACGGGACCTCCCATCCAGATCTGATCGGCCATTTCCGCCGTCCAGGCAGAGCCAGCCATCACCATACTGCTCGCCAATACACACATTTTCAGTATGCTTTTGAACGACATATGTTCCCCTTTCTATTCAGAAGAAAGTTGCCAACTCGTTTACTGTGCCCCTCACCATGCTGTCCTCTCCGCTGGAGAAGGACCTGTCCAAACACAAGGACCAGTTCGACCATGGCGCTAGCGAAGAGGTTGACCCCCGAAGCTGCCAATAATGTAGTGGCGGCAGGCACTCTGGCGCCCTTGTTGACACTGAGTTTACCCACGACCGCCATCTTATTTTTGAGCGTGCCCTATATGCTCAATACGGCGACGGTACCGCCATGCCGTACTGACCGAAACAACAGGCCGCTATCCCGGTTTTTACTTGGGTCCCTGTTGTGCGGTCCAGTCGCGTACGGCGCCCAGGGTCTTGTTCACGTGCTCGTCCGGCTCCATCGCCGTATATTCAAAAATGATTTTTCGCTCAGGCGAAATGACGTAGGAAATGCGGGAAGCACGTTCGGTGTGCGTCCCCAGGCCCGCGTCATAAGCCTTGATGACCTGGCCTGTGGTGTCCGCCCCCACCGCAAACTTGCTGCCGCACGGCCCGGTGGAAAAATCTTTCAGGGTGTCGATATTGTCCGAAGACAAGCCAATCACAGTGGCGCCAAAGTAGCTGTATTCGTCAATAGCTTCCGCAAAAGTATGCGCTTCGACGGTACAACCCTGAGTAAACGCTGCCGGATAAAAATACAGGACGACCGGCCCCTTCTTTAAGGCCTCATCCAAATTGAATTCAAAGGTTTTGCCCGCCAGCGCGGCTTGCACGGTGAAATCTGGCGCGGGTGTGCCCACGTCCAACGCAGCCTGTGCGCTACCAGCCCCCATCAACAGGGACAAACCCAAAGAAAATGTTGCGATTGCCTGCTTCATGCCCTTGCCTCCGTATTTCTGCGCTGCACCAGCAAGCAGCGTAATCCGCAGGAGCATGACAACACAAGGGTTCATTTCCACGCCCCGTTCAAGGGTGGACGATACCGCCCCACAGCAAGGTAAACACATTATTGGGCGCATCATGGCGAGCCAGGCGGCCCACACGAATCAGTCGAGTAGCTTTGCCCAGCAAGGCAAACAAGGACTCGCACAGCCAGATGGCAGACAGATCCCGGCGCAAAGCCCCGGTTTCCTGCCATTGCTGAAACTGATGGATCAAGGTCTGTCGGACCGCTTCAGTACGAACCGTGGAGTATTCCTCCTCAAGCTGCAACTGGCGTTCGACATACATGTACAGCTCCACAATGGGCAGCAGCTCTTGTATGAGTCGCTGAATAGCCTCCTGGGCCTGCCCCTCGCCCATATGAGCACGCTCAATGGCTTGCTCGGCACTATTCACCCCTTCCTGGAAGATCTCCATCATCATGGCTTCGCGAGATGGAAAGTAGCGGCACAAGGTAGCGCGGCTTAAACCCACCAGACCGGCCAATTGCCCCATGGACGCCCGTGGCTGGTCAGCCAGGGCGCTTACAAGGCGCAAAAGCAATTCCTCGCGTGGTCGAGGTTTTGCTGCAGTCATAGTTATTCCTCTAGCTAATACAGGACTGGAATGGGCACAGGACAGCGCCCAAGCATGGAGAGTCGGTCTTATTGTTGTGCGCCACTGGGGATCAGGAAAACTGACAGGCACGCTACCTTTGTGGAGCGTGCGCTAGTGTAACTTCATTAATCGGGAAACCGTATTTCACCCATGGAATAATGACTATGCGGGCGATTTTTTAAACGCTGAGCGACACCCGAGGGGCAGGCCAAAATGCCTCTGTCAGCAAGGTATCCGGGTCCTGATCCAAAGGGCCCGCCTGGGTTTCAGGCACGCAGCGGCGCAAGGCTTGCTGCATTCGATGCAGTGCCAGTTCCCCGGTCGCCCCCGCTGTCACGTGATCCCACCAATAGCGGTGCACATGGCGTACTTGCACCGGCACCTTAGGCAAACCCAGACGCTGGGCCATCGCCAGCCTATGCAGGCCACGATTGATTTTCAGAATACGACCCTCACGGGAAATGACGACACCCAAGGCGTCTTTGCCCCGTCTGGGGTCAAAGCCATCGCGAGCCATTTCGTCCAGAAACTCCAGATAGATGCGCAGGTATTCCAGGATTTTTTCCGGCGTATCCAGAAACACCCCTTGTTGATAGGACTCCCAGGGCTTGCCTTGTTCGATCCGTTTCATCAGCTTTTTAAAGCGTACCGTTTGCTCTAGCTGATGACGGTTTTCATCCAGGTCGCTGATCAATGAGTACCGCGTCCCGACGCGCAAGTCCTCACGCCGCTGGTCCCAGCTTCCTTCCCAGATAAACGCTAACGATGAAGGCCGCTTTTCTTGCTTGCGGGGTGCCTGAATCGCCATACGAATCAGCTCTCGCGGGTTTACATGCAAGGTCAAGGCTGACTCGCCCAGGGTTTCATGGACGATATGACGCGGCAATCCAAATGCCTCGATCCGGCGACTGCCTGCTTTACTGCGCATCCAGCGTTGCAACATGATGCGGCCCAAAGGGAAACCCAGATACTGCTGGGTCTTGTCCCGGCTATGCGCCACCCAATGCGCCAGCAGAACGCGCTGTCGAATCTCGGGCGCAGCCAAGCTGCCAAAAGCCGCATCCGCACCGGGGCCCAGCAAGGCTTTGCCATTTGCTGTACGCAATTCACGCGGATGAGTCATGCGCTTTCCATGACGATTCACAGCTTTCCTCCCAGGCACGTGCTGATATACCGGCCCCAAAAAAAGAACAGCCGTCCAGGACGACTGACGGCTTCTTTTCTGGGCAACCAAAATCCTTATTGAGACATAATAGTCTCAAATCGTACATATTTGTATGATAAAGCCCCCTGGAATCAGAACAAAGCGTCTTGGCTGACAAAGATCAAGCTGCTGCGCACGCCGCGCCATTGGCCGCCATGCAAACAAGCATCCCTACCAATACGGGCACGCCGTTTCTCGGTAAGACACACATCTTCAAAACCGTAATGCAAAAAAAGCCCCCGCCAAAGCAGGGGCTTGTTCAAACAGAGCAACAGAGTCAGGTCATTCAAGCTGCAGGGCGACGGCCTCGCACGAAGTAGATCACGATCAAGGCCAGCAAGAACGGCAGGCCAAACAACAGGGTGTAGTGAAAAATATTGATGAACCAAGTGGTCACCAAAATCGCCACAATGCCAATCAAGCCCAGCAACGTGCCAATCGGAAAAGCTGGCATACGGAAACGCAGCTGCACCCCGTCCTGAGCCATACGACGGCGAAAGAACAAGTGCGTCAGGAAAATCATGCCCCAGGTGAACAAGGCACCAAACATGGACAAGGCAATCATGACCGGGAAGGCCGTTTCCGGATTGTAGGCATACACCACAGCCGCCACGGCCACCCCACTGGCCGACAAAGCCAGCGCGTGCAAGGGCACACCGTTTTTAGCCACTTTGCCCAGCACGGCAGGTGCATCCCCCGCACGCGACAAGCTGAACATCATGCGCGTAGAGATATAAAGCATGCTGTTCATGGCCGACAAGGCCGCAATAATCACAATGAAGTTCAGGATGCTGTCGGCATAGGGAATGCCAACCGCCTGCATCACAGTGATAAAGGGACTGGTAGTGCCATCGGCAACCAGCTGCTGCCAAGGCACCAGCATCACGATCAGGGACAGCGACAATATGTAGAAAATGATCAGACGCCAGATCGTGGCCTTGAAGGCCTGGCGTACCGCTTGCTCCGGGTTCTCCGCCTCGCCCGCCGCCACGGCAATCATCTCGATACTCAGATAACTGAAGATGGAAATGATCACACCCACCCACACTCCATACCAGCCATTGGGCATGAAGCCACCTTGGCCAAACAGGTTTTGCTGCACTTGGGCGGGTTTGTAGTACCCCGTCAAAATACCCACGGCCAGCACGATGAACGCAATGATGGCGAACACTTTAATCAGTGCAAACCAATATTCCACCGAGCCAAAGGCTTTGACACTATAAGCATTGACCACAATCAGCACCGCCGAAAAAAAGGCGATCCATATCCAGGGCGACACGTCCGGGAACCAAAACTTCATATAGTCCGCGACCGCGGTCACCTCGGTGCCCACGGCCAGCACAATGCAGGCCCAATAGCTGTAGCGCACCAAAAAACCGGCTAGCGGATGAATGTAGAACTCCGCGTAGGCCCCAAAGGAGCCCGAAGTCGGATGTTCCACCGTCATCTCGGCCAGGCAGCCCATCAAGACCAGTGCAATAAAGCCACCAATCACATAGCTCACTACCACGCCGGGGCCCGCAAAACCAATGGCAAACTTGCTACCCAGGAACAAGCCGGTACCAATGGCTCCCCCGATCGCAATCATGCTCATTTGGCGGGCATTCAGTTTTTTATGCAGTCCGGCTTCGCGCGATTGAATCTGCTCAAATCGGCTCATGTCTCCTCCTTATGCTTATTTTTTTATGCTGCTGTGATCAAGTCACTTTGGAGCGTGTCTTGTAGGCAGGCTTGTCCCATTCCCTATTAGCAAACACCGCCTTGATATGCTGCACAGCCTGCCAGATATCCACAAAAGACAGATACAAAGGCGTGACACCAAAACGCATCACTTCAGGCTCGCGATAATCGCCAATCACACCACGGGCAATCAGTGCCTGAATGGCGGCATAGCCTTGCTCGTGCGCGAAGCTGACATGGCTGCCACGGAAGTGATGATCGCGCGGAGTAACCAGACGCAAGCCAAACTCGGCGCATTCTTGTTCCACCAGAGTAATGAACAAGTCCGTCAAGGCCAGGGACTTACGGCGGACGGCCTGCAAATCTGTTTGCAGGAACACGTCTACACCGCAAGCGACCAGGCTTAGCGAAACAATCGGCTGGGTACCGCACAAAAAGCGCTCGATGCCAGGAGCGGCCTCATACGAAGGGCTCATGGCAAAGGGATGTTTATGCCCCCACCAGCCGGACAATGGCTGGCTGATCTGGTTCATCAGCTTGGGATTCACCCACAGCAAGGCGGGTGCGCCAGGGCCAGCATTCAAGTACTTGTAGGTGCAGCCAATCGCGAAGTCAGAGTCGCTGCTATTGAGTTCAATCGGCAAGGCACCAACGGAGTGGCACAGGTCCCAGATCAAGAGACCATTATGCTCATGCACCAAACGGTTAGTGGCCTGCATATCGTGCAAGTAGCCGGTTCGGTAGTTAACATGGGACAGCACCACCACGGCGGTGTTCTCATTGACCGCTGTTTGCAGATCGGCCGGGTCATCAAACAGCTCTAACCTATAGTCTTTGCCGAAAAAGGCGTTAAAGCCTTCAATAATGTACAGATCCGTGGGGAAAGAATCGCGCTCGGCCAGAATCACTTTCTTTTCCGGATGGCGTTCTTTTTGCAGATTGACGGCGGCGGCCAGTACTTTGAACAAATTGATAGAGGTGCTGTCGCTAACAATGGTCTCGCCTGGACCGGCACCAATCAAGGGCGACATCTGGTCGCCCAAACGCACCGGCAAGGTCCACCAGCCCGCTTTGTTCCAGCTATTGATCAGGTCGGTACGCCATTCCTGAGAAATGACTTCCTGAGCGCGTTCCATGGCATGCCGGGGCATGGCACCCAAAGAGTTCCCATCCAGATAAATTGTATTGGGAGGCAGGTCGAACTTGGCTTTGAAGGCAGCCAATTCATCGGCCTGATCCCACTGCTCGCATTGCTGCAAAGTAATCATTGTCATGCTCCTCGATTCTATTTTTTACGACTTTTAGTCTAGCATCGAGCTATTGGCAAATTATTCCAAAGCAATGAATATTATGATTAAATTTGGAAGAAAATTCGGTTTCTGAAAATCCTTTTAATAGATAATTCTAAAATATGAGACTTGATGAGACAGACCTGAAAATCCTGCGCCTTTTGCAGGACAACGGCAGGCTCAGCAACCAGGAGCTGGCAGACCTGGTGGCCCTTTCCCCCTCTTCCTGCCACCGCCGGGTAAAGATTCTGGAACAGGAAGGCCTGATCGAAAACTACAGCGCCAATCTAAGCGCGGGTAAGCTGGGCTTTGCCATTGAAGCCTTCGTAGAGGTCAATATTGGCCAGCTTAATGAAAGCGAGCATCAGTACTTGAGCAAAGCCCTGGCCACCATGGACGAGGTTCTACACGCCTACATCGTGACCGGGCAGGCGAACTACATGCTGCACATACGCACACGCAATTTCGAGACCTTCTCTAATTTTGTGATCCACAAGCTCAATACACTACGCGGCGTCACGAAAATTCATTCGCAGATTGTGCTGTCCTGTATTAAAGCCAAGGGGCAACGTTTGCCGGTGTAAACCCGCCAGTCGGCAGGGCTTGGCCTAGCACTAGGGCAAAATCGTGAGCATCGCTTCTTATACGTAGTTCAGCTTGAAGCGCCGCTTGAAATGCTCGCTGCGCCACCAACCCTTGCCACTTTGTACCGGCTTGTCATCGGTATCAAACAGGTCGATACGCTGCACAATGACCGCCTGGTTTTCCTTGATCCACAATTGCTTGGCCATCTCCGCCGAGGCATTGGCCATGCTGATCTCTTCCTGGGCATGCTTGATGGGCACCCCCAATACCGTTGTCAGCATTTCCACCATGGTTCGTGTTTGCAGGTCTTGAGCCTGGATACGTTCCCCGATCGAGCGCAGCAAATAATTCTCTGCAAAATAAAGGGGAACGGCAGACTTGTAGCGCACCGCTTGCAACTTGTAGACCGGTTCGTCAGAGGCGAAGAACTCGGCAATATCAGCCGGCGGCATCACCAGCTCCCAGCTGGCAATCTTGGTGCTGGTGTCTTTGCCCAACTGCACCAGATCATTAATTGAGCCCAGCTCCCAGGAGCCAGTGCTTTTGCGCTCCAGCACGAAGGAGCCACGGCTGGGAAAGCGTTCGATCAAGCCATTGCGGGTCAAAATCGCCAAGCCCTGACGCACGGTAATCCGGCTGACACCAAACATTTCTCCCAGCTCGGCCTCGGTGGGCAAACGGTCGCCCGGCTGCAGGCGACCGTCCTGGATGTAGCGGGTCAGCTTATCGGCAAGTTGTTCGTAAAGCGGTTTTGTATTCACTCTTATGTCTCGTCACATCAAAAACAAGAAAACGTCTGGTTTTAATTAAAAGTATGATTTTCCTGCCTTCAAGGTGCAGACATAGGACCCATCAAGCGATCAAACAAGCTGCCATTATATTTTTTAAATCAGGTCCCGCCTCAATGCGCTTTTTTTCTTCAGCGGCTGGCCCTTATGGATAAAAACCCATGGCCACTTTATCTCTGAACGATACTCGCTGCGTGGTGATCTTCCGGTCTTGCAGGAAGTCAGCGATTCTATCGTAACCATTCAGATCATCCTCGGTAAACCCACGCATCTGGCACTGAGTCTCGCGCAGAAACTCCATAGTCTGCTGCTTGGGGATACGGACTTGTTTCTCCACCGCAGCAGCAGCCAGCGCCGGATCAGCCGTGGTGAGCTCGCAGGCTTCGGCCAGGGCATCCAACACTTTTCTGGCTTGCTCCGGATTGCTCTCCAGCCAAGGCCCCATCGCCGACACCCAGGTGGCGTAGGTGTATCCCACGTCTTTGCTGCTCGCAAGAATATTCCCGCCCTGGCGCTTGACCATATTCGGGAAGGGTTCAAACAGCCAGAACGCATCCACATCACCGCGCAACAACAAAGCAGGCAGTTCGGGCGGGCCAGACTTCACCTGAGCCAGCTTGGCATCAGGGCCATTGAATTTCTCGGTGCTAAGACTGGTCAGATATTCAAATACCCCGCCCGGTACAACGCCATAGGTCTTGATCTGGGCCGGGTCGGTAATCTCCGCCCGCGATACCAGCTTCAGGTTATCGCCCGACTCGCCCACGATCCCAACAGGACGAATGTCAGCATGTGGCATACGGATCAAATGCGTAGTCTCGGTCGAGGCCGTCATTACCGCCTGGCCCGCCATCATGCCATCGACCATAGCCCCGCCCGGTCCAAAGGTAATCAGCTTGACGTCCACCCCATGCTTTTGGAACAGATCCTTATCCTTGGCTACAAAAAAGGATACAAAGGTTGGATCAATACCTACTGCAATCGGCACGGACTGCGCATGCACCGTGCTGGTGGACAGGCACAGTACCGCCAAGGCACCGACTGCCATCGTACTTTTGATGCTGATGTTTTCCTGTGTCAGCTTTTTTGCATACGATCTAATTCTAGTAAACATAACTTGTCTCCTGGCCACCCAAAGGCTTGGGCGATCACACTTTAATGTCGTAACGCCCCAAGAATTTCAAGGCAAAAAACCGCAGAATCTGGTCGCTTAAATAGCCCAAGACGCCCAGCAAAATAATGCCCACGAACACCCACTCCGTACGACCGTAATTGCGGGCCGACCAGATCAAGGCTCCAATCCCTTCCTGGGCAGCCACAATCTCGGCCGACACCACGGTCAGAAAAGAATTACCCATGGCCAGACGAGCGCCGGTCACAATCGCCGGAATGGTGGATGGCACCACCACAGTTAACAAGGTGCGCATGCGGCCTGCACCCAAAGTAGCGGCAGCACGCAAACGGTCCTGGCTAACGGCCTGTACACCGGCCACCACACTGATGATGACAATGAAAATCGTGGCGTAGAAAATCAGCCCAACTTTGGAGGCTTCACCAGGCCCAAGCCAGATGATGGCCAAAGTCACAAAGGCAATGGGCGGAACAAAACGGAAGAAATCGACATAAGGCTCAATCGCTTTGCGCAAAATGAGCGAGCTACCCATGATGATGCCAATCGGAACCCCCACGATGACGCCCATGCTCCAGCCCAGAGCAATGCGGCCCATGGAGGCATAGATGGCTTCAGTAATCATGCCTTCAGACCACAACTCCATGGCGGCCTGCACTGTTGCCCACGGCGAGGGCAAGAACAGCGGAATCAACTGCCTGCTCAACAACTCCCACACCAGGATGCCAAACAGCACGGCCAGCAATGGCACAAAACGGATAAGGCGGCTGTTCGAGCTTGTTTTTTGCGTGCTCATTGCACTTTGCTCCCTATGCCCTGCTCGCTGAGAAACTTGGTCACTTCCTCACCAATTTCGTCTCGCAGCCGGTTATGCAGCTCAATGACGGCCGGGTCCTGAAAGTTGCGTGGGTAAGCCAGATCAATCTTGCTATTGGATTTGATCTTGGCAAACGGGCCGGTTGTCATGGTCACGATCCGATCCCCCAGCAAAATAGACTCGCCTATGTCATGCGTCACAAAAACGATGGTGGACTGGGTTTTCTGGCGAATATTGCTGAGCTCTTCCTGCATCACTTCCCGCGTTTGAGCATCCAATGCGCCAAAGGGCTCATCCATCAACACAATGCGGGGCTCATTGACCAACACTCTGGCCATTTGCAGTCTTTGCCGCATACCACCCGATAGCTCTTTGGGAAACTTGTGCAAGGCCGCACCCAGCCCCACCAACTCAATAAAACGTCTGGCCATTTCAGAACGTTCTTTGGCCGCTATTTTTTTAAGTTTCAGCCCATATTCCACATTTTCCTGAACCGTCAGCCAGGGAAACAGAACCTCCGAGTTCTGGAACACCACTCCACGCTCTACCGATGGCCCTTTTACCGGTACACCGTAAGACAAGATCTCCCCTTGAACCGGAATGAAACCTGCGATGGCGCTCAAAATGGTGGATTTGCCGCAACCACTGGGGCCCAGTAGGCAAACAAACTCGCCCGGTTCGATGGACAGATCCACACCCGAGACGATGGTTTGACTTCCATAGTTGATCGATATATCCCGTAGCTGTATTGCCGCCTGCACCCCCATACATCCTCCTTTGATGTGTCTGGCGTATCGGTTTTTCCGCCCGGTGCTGGAAGGATTACTCCCTTTCCAACAAGCCCTTGATCAGGAACATTTCGGCCTCGTGCACGCAGGACATCTGCTCCCAAGCCGCATCGCTTTGTGTCGCCAAACGCCAGGTCAGCAAGGTCACGACGCATTTGTCGGCTCCGATCTTCAATAAATCGCCCGGAATCACACGAGACATATTGCGAAATTGCATGGCGTCCTTGCTAGCGCCCACCGAGTAATCCACCTGCAAGCGCTGGCGATCAACATCCAGACTGACAAAGGTTTCCTTGCCGGTAAAAACCGAGGTGCCCTTGAACAATCCGGGCTCTACTTCAATGCGGTTAGCACTGCCCCAGGCCCACTGGCCCTGCTTGACGCCCTCCGACATGATCTCGAAAGCCACCTCTGCGGAACGTTCAACCAAGATGCTGCTGGAATGACAATGTGGATCTCTCACGTACCTGCTCCTCTGGATAAGACACTATTGTTATGACAATGAAACTATTGTCATACCAAAGATGAAAAGCGGATACCGGGGAAAACACGTAGGCACCTAATTAGTTAGCAAACAGCGCCCACAGAAAAGCCGCTGGCTATCCCAAAGGACAAGCAGCGGCTGTAGAACCCGGCTCAATACCGTGCCGAGCGGCTCACTCTTTCCTGCATCAGGCTGGATAGAGTGAGCGTGATAACGTTAGTTGGGCGTTACCCATTTCTGAATAAACTCACGCAGTTCATCCGCATTGGACGCCACGCCACCAGGCACGCGATAGACCTTTTCCAAAGGCTCCACCATGGCCTGCATACCCTCTCGAAGAGTCGGGTCCTCGCACATCATCACCATCCCACGACAATAACGACCGAAGCCGTCACGATGAGCTTTTAACCAAAGCACCACTCTTTTACGCCCTTCCGGATCACCTGGGTTTGATGGATCAGGCAGGCTTTCGTAAACCAGAACAAACTCCTGCTCTGCCTTGATCAAGGTTTCCATATCGTCCAGCCATTGAGTGGCCAGTTCCATCGTCAAAGGAAACTCGCGCACCCGCGCCATAGGCAGGGCGGAGGTATCTAGAAACTGAGTGGAAATACCGGAAGAAATATCGTGTTCATTCATTGCTAAAGCTCCTTGAATTAGGGCGGTCATACCCAATTGCAATATGCCCTCCATCTCGACCTCCTCCACCACTCGCTCCACGGCAACGCGCGGTTCGCGGCCAGCAACGGCATACACCGTATCGGCCAGCGCCAGACAGTGGAAGGCCACCGTTCCCATCAGATAACGCGAACGCTCGAAGGACACGCCATAAGCTTGGGCAATGTGCTCCTGATGCTCCCGAATCTTGTCCAGCATGGAAGGGGTGGCCACCAGCCTGCGGATTACATACGGCGTGATTCCCGGATTGGCTTTCACAAAGGCCTGCGTAGCGGCACTGAAGACTTGTAAGTAGTCCTCCAAACTGCCTTGAACCGGGCTTTTAGCCCGAGGCACTTGCCAGCGGCTGAAGATTTCTTCGGCCACCAGCTGTTTGAGTCCTTCCAGATTGCCCACGTGTTTGTAAAGCGCCATCTGGCTGACATTCAAGGCGCTAGCTACACCCACAAAGGTGATATTGGGCAGGCCGATCTGAATACCGGCGTCCGCAATCCGTGCTCGGGTGATGGTGGGAGGACGTCCGCGCAATGCGGGCGCCTGAGGGGTTTGCATATATCTACTTTGACCCTGTTGATAGCAGCGACACGGCATTTGCATGCGCTGCCTCATATTTAATTTAAGAGACTCTACTAATTAGGAGTCTAGTTTACATCCACGATAATGATTCTCAATATCATTTTTTGCAAGGATAGCCATCACGCTAATAGGGTGACCAGACAAGCGACTCCATGAAATTCCACAAGCCGCCAGAATTACCATCTAAAACCGGTTGTAGATCCGCTTTGAACCAGGTTTTCCCTCTCCCATCGTCCTGTCAGCAAGCTGTAACAGCAGCCAAAGCATTTATCTTTCCCCTTAATTGGTCAGACCAATTTTAAAAACAAAAACCCATTAATAACCTTATGACTAGGGTAAACACCGGGATTCCAGGAAATAAGCCTATGGATACAATGCGCTCTACTCTTGATGATCTCGAGAAGTGGTCAGACCAATTTGACGACCTTCAGGCGAACTTGTCGTGCAAGCGCCTCCCCCTTTGCTCCTGCGGAGATAGAACAACATGCAACAAGCGTGGCTGCAGCAATACGATCCGACCGGCAATATCTGGCTGTCGGCCCTGATTGCGCTTATTCCCATCATCTTTTTTTTCCTGGCCCTAACCAAGTTGCGCATGAAGGGCTATATGGCCGGCACGATCACCGTGTTGCTGGCCCTAGGCGTAGCTCTGATTTTTTATCGGATGCCCGTCTCCACCGCACTGGCCTCTGTGGTCTATGGTTTTTTCTATGGTCTGTGGCCGATCGCCTGGATTATTGTTGCTGCGGTTTTTCTATACAAAATTTCGGTCAAGACTGGCCAGTTCGATGTCATTCGGGCCTCTATCCTGTCGGTCACGCCTGACCAGCGCCTGCAGCTGATTCTGGTTGGCTTTTGCTTTGGTGCTTTCTTGGAAGGCGCCGCCGGTTTTGGTGCCCCTGTAGCAATCACGGCCGCTTTGCTGGTGGGCCTGGGTTTTCGGCCTCTTTATGCCGCCGGTCTGTGCCTGATTGCCAATACCGCCCCCGTAGCGTTCGGTGCGATGGGCATCCCCATTATTGTTGCCGGGCAAGTATCGGGTATTGACCCCTTTGTCATCGGCCAGATGGCCGGTCGCCAACTGCCTTTCATGACGATTATCGTGTTGTTCTGGCTGATGGCCATTATGGACGGCTGGCGTGGCATCAAAGAAACCTGGCCCGCCGTTGTGGTGGGTGGTGGCTCCTTTGCCATTGTTCAGTTCCTGACCGCCAATTACATTGGCCCTGAACTACCGGACATTACCTCGGCCCTGGTTTCCCTGGTTGCACTGACTCTGTTCCTGAAAGTCTGGCAGCCCAAGCGCATCTTCCGCTTTGACGCTGAAGACACGGCAGCGACCCAAGATACAAGCGCCAATCAGGCTCCCACCGTGCTGACAACAGGCCGCATCATCAAGGCATGGTCGCCCTTCATCATCCTGACGGTAATGGTGACGATCTGGAGCGTCCAGCCCTTCAAAGCGCTGTTTGCAGCGAATGGCCCGCTGGCCTCGACCATTATCAACATCCCTGTGCCGTTCCTGCATAATCTGGTCGACAAGGCACCGCCCGTCGTCTCTGCTGCTACCCCTTACGGCGCGATCTACTCCTTTAACTGGCTGTCTGCCACCGGCACAGCCATCCTGATTGCCGCCTTGCTGACCATTTTCTTTTTGCGCATGAAACCGGCCAAAGCGGTCGAGACACTGGGCGAAACCTTCAAGGAATTGGCAGTCCCTATCTATTCGATTGGTATGGTGCTGGCCTTTGCCTTTATCGCCAATTATTCCGGCCTGTCTGCCACCTTGGCGCTGGCCTTGGCTCACACGGGTAAAGCGTTCACCTTCTTCTCGCCCTTCCTGGGTTGGATTGGTGTGTTCCTGACCGGGTCTGACACTTCTGCCAACGCTTTGTTCGGTGCATTGCAAGCAACGACAGCCCAGCAGTTGGGCTTGCCCGAAGTACTGATGGTCGCGGCCAACACCACGGGCGGTGTCACCGGCAAGATGATCTCGCCCCAATCCATTGCCATTGCTTGCGCAGCAGTAGGCTTGGCAGGTAGAGAGTCGGATCTGTTCCGTTTCACCGTCAAACACAGCCTGATCTTTGCCGTGCTGATCGGCCTGCTGACAACCCTGCAAGCCTATGTGTTACCTTGGATGATCCCCTAAGGGCCCGCCCTATCCTTCTTCTGCAAGGCACGTAGATTCGTGCCTTGCAGATTTATCTTTTCAGTATGTCCAAGAACTATGCGCCTCTCTGATCACGTTGCCCAACAATTGCTGGCGCTTATTCAATCCAGCGATTTTCAGGCCGGGCAACGGCTTCCTGCCGAACGCACGCTGGCGGCCCAATTGAATGTGTCCCGCGCTTCACTGCGCGAGGCGATTCAGCAACTGAACAGCCAAGGTATCTTGCGCAGCCAGGTCGGTTCAGGCACTTACCTGACCTCCCACACGCCGCAGTGGACCCAACGCTCCGTTGATCCGCTGGCCGCCTTGATGTTGTCCGATCCCCAGTACCGTTACGACGTTCTGGAAGCGCGTATTGCCCTAGAGAGCAGCACCACCTGGCACGCCGCCCTGCGTGCGTCTCCCGACGATAAAAACAAGATCCTTCAATGCTTTGAACAAATGATTCGCCATCAGCAAAGTGGCGACACCGTGCAGTCCGCCCGTGCCGATGCCCAGTTTCATCTGGCCATTGCCGAGGCTTCGCATAATCTGGTCTTGGTCCAGGTCATGCGCGGACTATTCGATCTGGTGCTAAGCAGCGTGGCCCAGAACCGGGACATCATCATGTTTGTGCATGATTCACCCGAGACCCTGACACAGCTGACGGCACAACATGAAGCACTGGTCAAAGCCATTATTGATAGTGATCCGGCTCGTGCACGCAGCGTCGTGAACGAGCACCTGGGATACGTACGCAACACCCTCATCCAGGCTGACGAAGATCTTGCTCGCCGTGAACGTGCTGCGCGCTTGCAAACCCCTCCCCCAGCCCTACCCGAATCTGCCCTGCCATGATTATTTCTTCCTCGACCGACTACCGGCGTGCCGCCCAGAAACGCCTGCCACCCTTTTTGTTCCACTACATTGACGGCGGTGCCTATGCCGAGCACACCCTGCGTCGCAATGTGGACGATCTGGCGAACGTGGCTCTGCGCCAGCGTGTCCTCAAAGACATGAGCCAGCTGGACACCAGCATTGATCTGTTCGGTGAAAAGCTGGCTATCCCTGTCGCCCTGTCCCCGGTGGGACTGACAGGCATGTACGCACGACGCGGTGAAGTCCAGGCGGCCCAGGCGGCCGATGCCCACGGCATCCCCTTCACCATGTCCAGTGTCTCGGTCTGCCCGATCGAGGAAGTGGCCCCACGCCTGAAACGGCCCATGTGGTTCCAGCTTTATGTTCTGAAAGACCGTGGCTTCATGCGCAATGCGTTGGAACGCGCTCAGGCGGCTGGCTGCAGCACCCTGGTCTTCACGGTAGACATGCCTGTGCCCGGCGCGCGTTACCGTGATGCCCATTCGGGTATGAGCGGCCCAAATGCTGCCCTGCGCCGCTACGCCCAGGCCATTACCCACCCACGCTGGGCCTGGGACGTAGGCCTGATGGGCCGCCCACACGATCTAGGCAATATCTCACGCTACCTGGGTAAACCTACCGGCCTGGAAGACTATATGGGCTATCTGGGCGCAAACTTCGACCCCTCTATTTCCTGGAAAGATCTGGAGTGGATACGCGAATTCTGGAAAGGCCCCATGGTCATCAAAGGCATTCTGGACCCGGACGATGCCCGCGATGCGGTGCGCTTTGGTGCCGATGGCATCATCGTCTCGAACCACGGAGGTCGTCAGCTGGATGGCGTGCTGTCCTCGGCGCGCGCCCTGCCCGCCATTGCCGATGCTGTCAAAGGCCAGATCAAAATCCTGGCTGACTCGGGTATCCGCAGCGGTCTGGATGTCGTGCGCATGATTGCCCTGGGAGCCGATGCCACCATGCTGGGCCGCGCCTACATTTATGCCTTGGCCGCCGCTGGCCACTCCGGGGTAGACCACCTGCTGAGCCTGATTGAAAAAGAAATTCGGGTGGCCATGACACTGACCAGTGTCAGCAGCATTTCCCAGATCACCTCTGACCTGCTTGTACAGGAGTCTTGACCATGTCCGCGTCCACCAGCTCGGCCGATTTATTGCAAAAGCTGAATGCGATTGTCGGTAAGCCCCACGTCTTGACGGATGATCACAGCACACGCCGTTATCGCAAAGGCCACCGTACGGGTGAAGGTAAGGTACTGGCCGTCGTCAGGCCCGGAACCTTGCTGGAACAATGGCAAGTGCTGCAAGCGGTTGTTGCAGCAGATTGCATTGTGATCATGCAGGCCGCCAATACAGGTTTGACGGGTGGATCTACGCCAGATGGCAATGACTACGACCGCGATATCGTTCTGATGAACACCATGCGTTTGCAAGGCATACAAGTCATCAACGAAGGCGAACAAGTTGTCTGCCTGCCCGGCGCAACACTGGACCGTCTGGAACAAACTTTAGCGCCCCTGGAACGTGAACCCCACTCGGTCATTGGCTCATCTTGTATTGGCGCTTCGGTGCTGGGCGGTGTGTGCAATAACTCCGGCGGTGCCTTGGTACGACGAGGTCCGGCCTACACAGAACTGACGCTGTACGCACAAGTTCAGGACGATGGGTCCCTGAGCTTGATAAACCACCTGGGCATCGCCTTGGGCGACACCCCGGAAGAAATTCTGACTCGCCTTGAACAGGGCAAGTACAGCCCTGCCGATATCGTCAATGATCCGTCTCGCAAGGCCAGCGATCCACGCTATGCCGAAGACGTACGTGATGTGGATGCCCAAACACCCGCCCGCTTTAACGCAGACCCATCACGTCTGTACGAAGCCTCCGGTTCGGCCGGCAAGCTGTGTATCTTCGCGGTACGTCTGGATACCTTCCCCAAAGAAGCCAGTACCGTTTTCTACATCGGCACCAACGACCCGGACGAGCTGACAGCCGTGCGTCGCTACCTCTTAACGGAGCTGCCCCGCCTGCCGATTGCAGGCGAATACATCCATCGCACCGCCTACGATATTGGCGAGCAGTACGGCAAAGACACCTTCTTGCTGATCGACCGTTTTGGTACGGCCAAAGTACCTTCCGCCTTTGCGATGAAAAGCCGTATCGATGGCTTTTTTGAACGCTTTGGGTGGCGCGGCGTCACCGATCGCGTGATCCAGACAGTAATGAACCGTCTGCCCAGCCACCTGCCTGCACGCATGCGTGAATGGCGCGATCGCTTCGAGCACCACCTGCTGCTACGCGTCTCCAACGACACCGCCCAGGCCACACGCGCATATCTAAGCCAGCAATTTGAAGGTAGCCAGCAAGGCGCCTATTTTGAGTGCGATGCCGAAGAAGGTCGCAAAGCCTTTCTGCACCGCTTTGCCATTGCGGGCGCTGCTATCCGCTACCGCGAATCGCACCCGGACAGCGTGGAAGATATTGTGGCCCTGGATATTGCCCTGCGTCGCAACGACAAGGAGTGGGTGGAGCAACTGCCAGACGAGATGGAAAAAGATATCGTCCACAAGCTCTACTACGGCCACTTCCTGTGCCATGTCTTCCACCAGGATTACATCGTCAAAAAGGGCGTAGTTCCTCTGGATATGGAACACCGCATGTGGAAGCTGCTGGATGAACGCCGTGCCGAATACCCGGCCGAACACAATGTGGGGCATCTGTATATCGCCAAACCTGCCCTGGCCGGTTTTTATCGCGAGCTGGACCCCACCAATACCTTCAACCCTGGCATCGGGCACACTTCTCGGCGCAAGTGGTGGACCGTTTGCTGCGGTGGGCAACACGATTAAGCACCACCTTTTTGGCCGCCGGGCCGTTCCCAAGGCAAAAAGGCCCCCCCTGGAGGGCAGCAAGCCGCAGGCGCAGCGTGGGGGTATTTTTTAAAGGCCCTGGCACGCTGTGTACCCCGCTTGGTGATAGACCACAGCCTTCCCCCGTACTAAAAACCACCTATATCAACACCAGCAGGCCCCCAAGTTTGACTTGGCGGGCCTGTTTTTTTGCCCGCTGTGACAACCAGGACACAAAAATATCCCACTACCTTTTCTATTTAGTTTAATAGGTTCCACTAATTCAGAAATTAGATTACATTATCGATAATGATTCTCAATACCTTATAGTAAAGAGCCGATTTCTACGGCTTTTGGATAAGCAATGAAGGTGTCGGATCTGAGCCGCCACCCGCTTGGACCCTCATCCACACCCCGCAGAAATCATGTCTCGTACTTTGAATTTCTGGGTATGTAACGCTCATGACCACTCGTGAAACTGCTACGGACGCGCGTAAAGAGCCTGGCCCCATCAGCCAGATCCTCAGCTCCATACGCTCGCGTTTGATTGTTGCCGCCGTACTGGCGGCGCTGGGTTCAATGCTCACCCTGGTGCCTTTGGCCGGGATCGCCCACATCGCCAAACTGGCCCTGGGCGACACCCTGTCTAGCGAGCTGCAAGGCGATATAGGCTGGACGGTACTGTTCAGCGTCATCAGCATGTTTGCGGGCCTGGCCCTGATCTCGGCGGGTGAGCTACTTGCCCACCTGGCCGACAACCAGCTGACTCGCAGCCTGCGTCTAAACGCCGCTCAAAGACTGGCCAAAGTACCGCTAGGCTGGTTTACCGGCCAAGCTTCGGGCGAAGTGAAACAAGCCATGCAGGACGACATCGCCACCCTGCACAGCCTGACCGCCCACTTTTACACCTCGATAGGCCGTGCGGTAGGTGCCATCGCGATCTCCGTGCTGTATCTGTTCGTGATGGACTGGCGCATGGCAATTGTGGCTCTGCTACCCTTCCCCGGTTTCTTCCTGTTCCTGCGCAACGCCATGAAAGCCAGCAGCGCGAACATGCAGGGTTTCGTGGAGAAACTGGGCCGCCTGAACAGCGCCACGGTGGAGTTTGTCAGCGGTATCCCGGTCGTCAAAGCCTTTGGTTCCAATGGGCAGGCACATGGCGGCTATAGCAAGGCCGTGGATGGCTTTGCCGACGCTTTTCTGAACTTTGCCCGCCCGCTGGTCGCCCGCATGGCCCACGCACACGCCATGATCGCCCCGGTCACCGTATTAGGTGTCGTGCTGATCTTCGGTGCCCTGTTCAGCTATCTGGACTGGATTGCTCCCGTGGACATCCTCCCCTTCGCATTAGTAGCCCCCGGCATTTGTGCCCCGCTGCTCTTGCTGCATACCCTGCTGCATGATCTGGGCGGTGCGACCGGTGCGGCACAGCGCGTGCAGGCTTTGCTAAAAACGCCGGTACTGGAGTCCTTGACCCCGGATCAGCAACAAACTCCCACGAATCAGGAGGTGCGTGTTGAAAACGTCAGCTACGCCTATGGTGAAGGCCATCAAGCGCTGAACAACATCAGCTTTACGCTGGAGCCCGGCACAGTTACCGCCATTGTGGGCTCCTCCGGCTCTGGCAAATCCACCATCGCACGCCTGCTGCTGCGCTTCTTTGATCCCAGCGCAGGCCGCATCACCCTGGGCGGCGTCGACCTGCGCCAGATCGAATCCACCGAGCTGTACCGCCGCATTGGCTTTGTGCTGCAAGAAGTACGCCTGATTCATGCCAGCGTGCGCGAGAACATTGCTCTAGGCCGTCCCTCCGCTAGTCAGCAAGAGATTGAAGACGCCGCCCGTGCTGCCAATATTCACGACCGTATCTTGAGCCTGCCACGTGGCTACGACTCCGTAGTCGGAGAAGATGCCCAGCTCTCGGGAGGCGACCGTCAGCGCGTCAGCATTGCACGTGCTGTCTTGCTGGACCCACCCATTCTGGTGCTGGACGAAGCCACTGCGGCTGCCGATGCCAGCAATGAAGTCGCCATTCAGGATGCCCTGTCGCGCTTTGCCCAAGACCGCACTTTGCTGGTGATTGCCCACCGCCTGGACACCATCATGCACGCCGACCGCATTCTGGTGCTGGAAGACGGTGCTATTGCGGAGCAAGGCAATCACGCCAGCCTGCTGTCCACACAAGGGCGTTATGCACGGCTCTGGACCCTGGGTGGCTACGACAACTCGTCCAAGGACACATCATGCTAAAGACCCTGATTCGCTTGCTGGGTAATGATGCCCCGATTTTCCGCCGTTATATTTGGATGGCGATTCTGTACGGCCTGCTGTGTGGCCTGACCATGACAACGTTGGTCCCCATTTTCACTCACCTGCTAAATGGCGCACCCAAACAAGCAGGTGGCTGGTTGATCGTCCTATTGCTTGGCGTTGCCATCTGCTGGTCATGGCGTCGTCATGTGGAACAAGCCGGTGTGAACGTCGGTGCCGCAATACTGCAAGGTGGCCGTCATCGTCTTGGCGAGCATATCGCTCAATTGCCGGTAGGCTGGTTCTCCGCCCAAAACACGGCGCGACTGGGGCACATCGTTACCCAAGGCATGATGTCCGTGGCCCAATTACCGGCCCACGTTTTCACCCCACTAATCGCCGGGATTGTGACGCCTATTGTGCTGGTTGTGGCCTTGTTTATTCTGCATTGGCAACTGGGTCTGATTGCCTTGATTGTCCTGCCTTTGCTGGCCGCTGTTCTGGCCCTGACGGCCCATTTGGGCCGCAAAGCCGATGATGCATTCCAGGCCCATTTCGCCCACGCGAGTCAACGTGTCGTGGAGTTCGCCCAAGCCCAATCTGTGCTGCGCGCTTTCAATGGGGAAGGCGGCGGTACCCGCCTGCTGGAAGAGGCCATTGAGCGTCAGCATCAGGCAGGCAAGAAACTGATCTGGCAATCCACCGCCTCGGCGGTACTTAATGCCTGGGCCGTGCAAGCTGCCTTTGCCGCCCTGCTGATTGCCGCCACGCTTTGGCTGAACCGCCATACTGGTCTGGGCATGAGCAGTGCAGAAATCATTGCCGTCATCGTGTCCTTGCTGCTGACAGCGCGCTACATCGACTCTTTGCTGGAAGTAGCCAGCTATGGCGAAGTACTGCGCGGCGCACGCGGCCAGCTTGATGCCATCAAGGAGCTGTTTACTGTTCAGCCACTGCCTGAACCTGCCATCTCACAAGCCCCAGTGGATGGTTCGATCGCACTGAACAACGTGCATTTCCGCTATGCCGCCGACAAGCCCGATGTGCTGAACGGCGTCAGCCTGAACATTGCTGCAGGTAGCATGGTGGCCTTGATTGGGGAATCCGGCTCGGGCAAAACCACGCTGGCCCGACTGATTGCCCGTTTCTTTGATGTCAGCCAGGGCAGTGTCTCCATTGGTGGCGTGGATGTACGCCAGATCAGCAGCACTCAGTTAGCCACGCAAATCAGCCAGATTTTCCAGGACGATTATCTGTTCGCAGGCAGCATTGCCGAGAACATCCGCCTGGGCAAACCTGATGCTAGCGAGGCCGAACTGCTGGATGCGGTGGAGCAAGCCGGTGTCAGCGAAATCATCGCGCGTCTGCCAGAAGGCTTGGACACCACCGTGGGCGAAGGCGGAGCCCGTCTGTCCGGTGGCGAGCGCCAGCGCATTGCGATTGCCCGCGCCCTGATCAAGAACGCCCCCATTTTGCTGGTGGACGAAGCCACTGCCGCGCTGGATGCCGAAAACCAGGCTGCCATTGCTCAAGCCCTGGCCCGTCTGCGTGGCAAACGTACTCTGATCGTGATTGCTCACCAACTCTCTACTGTGGCTATGGCCGATCAGATCGTGGTGCTGGAAAACGGCCAGATCATCGAGCAAGGCCCACCGGCGCAACTTCGTGCAAGCCAGGGACGTTACGCCCACTTCCTGAATCAACGTCAAACAGCCAAAGGCTGGCGTATTGCCACTGCTGCACAAGATAACGGTGTGTGATGCGAGCCAGATCCTTTGTGCTGTTGTTCCTGATGCTGTGCAGCCTGTCCTTACTGATAGGTGCACGGCAAATAAGCTGGACACAGTTATGGAGCTTTTCAGGCGATGCCTGGCTGACATTGACAGCCAGCCGCCTGCCCCGACTGGCGGCGCTGGTCTTGAGTGGGATAGGCCTGTCCGTCTGCGGGGTGATCCTGCAGCACATTGTGCGCAACAAATTTGTTGAACCCGCCACCTCGGGCGGGCTGGATGCCGCCAAACTGGGCATTCTGATTGCCCTGACCCTGGCTCCCGGCAGCGGCACAGCAGGAAAGCTGCTATTTGCCCTTTTATTCTGCTTTGGCGCCAGCCTGATCTTCATTGCCATCGTGCGCCGCATCCGCTTCAAAAACACCGTGCTAGTGCCTGTGATTGGCCTGATGTATGGAGGAGTGCTTAGCGCCATTGCCGAGTTCTACGCTTACCACCATCAGATTTTGCAAAGCATGCAGGGCTGGATGCTGGGCGACTTCTCCAAGATCGTGCAAGGTAATTACGAGATCATTTATCTGATTCTGCCGATTGTGCTGGTCACCTATTTGTATGCACACCGCTTCACGGTGCTGGGCATGGGTGAAGGCATGGCCACCAGCCTGGGCCTGAACTACTCCACCACGGTCGCCCTGGGCTTGATACTGGTCGCAACGACCGTATCCCTTACCGTTATTACTATCGGGGCCATCCCCTTTATTGGTCTGGTTATCCCCAATCTGGTGGCGCTGCGCTATGGCGACAATCTGGCCCGCACCTTACCCATTGTGGCGTTAGGGGGTGCTTGCCTGCTGCTGGCTTGCGACATTCTGGGCCGCCTCATCATCTACCCTTTTGAAGTCCCCATCGGCCTGACCGCAGGCGGTGTGGGTGGCCTGCTGTTTCTGTTCCTGATTTTCTGGAGGAACCAATGAAACAGCGGTATCTGGTCTGGTTTGTGTTCATCGTGCTGGCCCTGAGCTTTGTGTTCTATCGCTCCGGTCTGGATCTTGACTACATCATTCCCAAACGCCTGAACCGCTTGGCGGCCATGATCATTGGTGGCGTCTGCGTTGCTTGGGCATCGATTGTTTTCCAGACCATTACTGGCAACCGCATTCTGACGCCCGCCATCATGGGTTATGAGGCGGTGTACCTTCTATTTCAGTCCCTGCTGATCTTGCTACTGGGCACACAAAGTCTAGTGATGCTGGGGGCCAATGGCAATGTGGTGCTATCCATTGCGCTGATGCTGGCCTATTCACTGGCTATCCATCACTGGCTGTTTCGCCAAGGCAAAAACAATGTGTATTTCCTGCTACTGATGGGGCTGGTGCTGACCATGATCATCAGTACCTTCACCCAATTTGTGCAGCTAAAAATCAGCCCCGGCGAGTTCTCTATTTTGCTGGGCTTTAGCCAGGCATCCTTTAACCGGGCCGAGCCTTTGCAATTGCTGGTGTCCGCCCTTCTGGTGGGAGGTATTTGCCTGGGCAGCCTGCGCAGCTTGCCCACGCTGGACGTGCTTTCCTTAGGCCGTGAACAAGCCATTTCCCTGGGGGTCGATTACCGCCGTACCGTGCGCATTCAACTTGCCCTGATTGCTGCACTAGTCGCCATCTCCACCAGCCTGCTCGGACCTACCGCCTTTATGGGGATTTTTGTGGCCAACACCAGCTATGCGCTGGCCCGCAGCTTCCAACATAAGGTCACGCTGCCATTAGGCTGCGCCATTGCCGTCATCATGTTTCTGCTGGCGCAATTGGCGGTGGAACACCTTTTCAACTACCGCACGACCGTCGGGATACTCGTCAACCTGGTGTGCGGCGCGTACTTTCTGGGACTGATGGTTCGTACCCGAGGCACAGCATGATTACGATCAATCAGCTCTCCAAACACTACAAGAACAAGACCGTACTCTCCAAGGTAAGTGCGCAGTTTCCTACCGGACAGCTAAGCTCCCTGATTGGCCCCAATGGGGCTGGTAAAACCACCTTATTGATGAGTATTGCCCGCCTGCTGGAGGCCGACGAAGGCCAGATCCAACTGGACGGCCGCAACATTGCAGACATACGTGTTGCCGACTATGCGCGCCGGGTGGCGACCCTGCGCCAAGCTCCTGATTTCAATCTACGCCTGACAGTGGAAGAACTGGTCGCCTTTGGCCGCTTCCCCTATAGCCGGGGCGCACTGACCACCGTAGACCGGCAAGCCATCTCCGAAGCCATTCAATTTCTGTCGCTTGAACCCTTGCGCCAGTCCTATCTGGACGAACTAAGCGGTGGCCAGCGCCAGATGGCTTTTCTGGCCATGACCATTGCCCAGCAAACCGACTATCTGCTACTGGACGAGCCGCTTAACAACCTGGACATCAAGCACGCCGTGCAAATCATGCGCGCCTTGCGGCGACTATGCGACGAGTATGGTCGCACCGTGATTCTGGTGGTGCATGACATCAACTTTGCCGCCAATTACTCCGATCACATTGTGGCCATGAAAAACGGTGCCCTGTACTGCGCAGGTCCGGTGTCTGAAGTCATCACCGAAGCACGTCTGGCTGAACTCTATGGCCTGGATTTCGAGATTACGCACAGCGAGCATGGCCGCCTGTGCAATTACTTCACCCCATCAGGAGAACTAGCATGATCGCCAAACACAGATACGGGCTGATTGCCCTGTTTGTGGCCACCAGCTTTGCCTTGCAAGGCTGCGAGAAAAAGACCCAGGCAGCAGCGGAAACACCAGCACCACAAGCCGCCGTCAGCCCTGAAACCAACGCCCGTTACGAACCCATTGTGGTCGAGCACAAGCTGGGCTCCACCCGCATCGAAAAACTGCCCCAGCGCGTGGTGGCTCTGGACATGAATGAAGTGGACTTTCTGGATGCTTTGGACATACCCCTTGTGGGCATGCCCAAAGACTTTATCCCTGACTTTCTGGCCAAGTACAAAAATGCCCCGCAGATTCAGGATACCGGCGCCATTGTGCAACCCAATGTGGAACAGGTTTACGCGACCAAACCCGACCTGATTCTGATTACCTCTTTGCAAGCCAATCACTACAAGGAACTGAGCCAGATCGCCCCCACCATTCACTTCGATGTGGATTACCGCGATAGCCAGGTCAATCACATTGAAGTCATCAAGAATCACCTGCTGACCCTGGGTTCGATTTTTGAAAAAGAAAAGCTAGCCCAACAAAAAGTGGCCGAGCTGGATGCCAAAGTCGCCCAAGCCAAACAAATCACCCAGGATCGTCCAGAAAAAGCCCTGATTGTTTTGCATAACAACGGCTCGTTCAGCTCCTTCGGAGTGCAGTCCCGCTACGGTTTTGTCTTCAATGCGCTGGGCGTACACCCTGCCAGCCCGACAGTAGAAACCGGCCTGCACGGACAACCCGTTTCCAGCGAGTTCATCCAGCAAGCCAACCCGGACATTATTTACATCATTGACCGTACCGCCGTGATGGAGCGCCGCCCTGCCCTGGATGCCGACAGCTTGAGCAACCCGTTGCTGCGTGAAACCAAAGCCTGGCAAAACGGCCGCGTGATCTTTGCCGATGCCCAAGCCTGGTACGTCACCGCCGCTAGCGTCACCTCGCTGGAACTGATTATTGATGACGTCATCAAGGCCTACCAAGACTAATTAATTTCAATCTTTTTACCCGGTAAATAGATAGCAACGCGACTCAATCCAATTTCTATTTACCTTAATCAAAGCAAAAGAAACACCCCGCTACCTAAAGGACACTGGCATGCATACACCACGCCAATATGGGACGTTTGCGCCCTCGATACGTAAAGACAGCGATTCTGGCCGTTCTGGCTTTGCGCTGAATCGCACCTTCAACGCCGTACAAATGGCCTTAATACTGGGTTTGGGGGCCAGCACGCTGGCCTTGATGAGCTCATCCGCACAGGCACAAAACCGTACGGCCACCCAGGCCGATGACGTCGTCACCCTGCCATCAGTCACCGTTAAAGGTCAGCGCGATAAAGTCGTAGAAAACTACGCAGGCGGGCAAGTGGCTACCGGCGGACGTGTAGGTTTGCTGGGCACCAAAGATTTCATGGAAACGCCCTTCAACACCATCAGCTACACCGAGCAATACATTGCCGACCAGCAGGCACGGGATATCAGCGAAGTCATCGCCAAAACCGACCCCAGCGTATTCATGAGCGGCATTGCAGGCGAGAGCAACGAGAGCTACTCCATTCGCGGTTTCCGCTCTGATGTAGGCGATGTCACCGTCAATGGCTTGGCCGGGATGGGCGGCTACTACCGCAACTCTCCTGAAGCGTATGAGCGTGTGGAAGTACTGAAAGGCCCCTCCGCCCTGCTTAATGGCATGCCTCCTAAAGGCTCGGCAGGCGGGGCGGTAAACCTGGTCACCAAACGCGCTGGTGACGACCCCCTGTTTCGCGTAACGGGCAGCTATATGTCCGACTCGCACTTCGGTGGCCACGTCGACCTGGGCCGTCGCTTTGGCGAGAACAAGCAATTTGGTGTACGCCTGAACACGGCCTACCGCGATGGCGAGATCACTGTCAAAGACCAGGACAAAAAAATTACCCAAACCTCTCTGGGCCTGGATTGGCGTGGCGAGCGTGTGCGCCTGTCTGCCGACCTGTTCCACAGCAAAGACCGGGCCTACGGTTTGACACGAGGTCTGACTTTGAACCCCGGTGTAGAACTACCCAAACCACCCAAACCCGATGTCTCGTGGAACCCACCTTGGGCCTTCTATGACACCACCGACAAAGGCGCCATGATCCGTGGCGAGTTCGATCTGAACGATCAATTCACCGCCTATGCCGCCGCCGGGGTCAGCCGCACCAAATTTCAATCCAATATGGGCGCGGGTCAGGTCATCAATAATGCGGGCGACTTCAGAATCAACTTCAGCGGCGTGGCTGACGAGATGAAGCGCAATACCGCTGAAGTAGGCCTGATGGGTAAATTGCAGACCGGCCCAGTTGGTCATCAATTCGCCATCAACGCCACCCAGTACAACGAAGACTACGATCTAAGCGGCTTTCGCAACCTGTTGCCTAGCGCGTGGGAAACCAATATCTATGATCCGGTCTGGGGCCCCGAGCCATCGCTACCGAACAACATCCCGCTGATCAGCACCACAAAAACCCGTTTGAAGAGCGTCGGTTTTGCCGACACCCTATCCTTTGCCGATGACCGCGTGCAAGTAACATTGGGTGCACGTCGTCAGCAAGTGATCAACGAGAGCTTTAACGGCACCACCGGCCAACGCACGGGCGAACGTTACAAGGAAAGTGCGACCACTCCCGCCGTCGCCTTCCTAGTGAAAGCCACCGATCAAGTCTCGGTCTACGCCAACTACATCGAGGGCTTGTCCCAAGGCGCGATTGCTCCCAACACCGCCAACAACGCAGGCCAGGTTTTCGCTCCCTACAAGACCAAACAAAAAGAGGTGGGCCTGAAGCTGGATCTGGGTGACTTTGCCCACACCCTTGCTCTGTACGAAATCAAACGCCCCGGCAGCTACACCGACCCATTCACCAACATCTTTTCCTTCGGTGGCGAACAGCGCAACCGAGGCATTGAATGGGGCTTTTTCGGTTCCCCATTGGAAGGTGTGCGTCTGATGGGTGGCGTGGCTTACTCCCACCCGGAAATAACCAAAGCCGCCAACCCGGCGGAGCAAGGCCGCCAGGCAACGGGCCTACCCAAATGGCAAGCCAAGCTGGGCGTGGAGTGGGATGTGCCCAACCTGCAAGGACTGACCGTGATGGCCAACGCCACCACGTCATCCAAGCAATATCTGAGCGCGGATAATTCCTTGTCCATCCCCGGCCACACCGTGTTTGATCTGGGCGCACGCTATCGCACCAAGCTCTCCGGCCATCCCCTGACCTTGCGGGCTACCGTGAATAACGTGGCGAACAAGGCCTACTGGGCCAAACCGCACTTCACCAGCTTGGCCGTGGGCGCACCGCGAACCTTCATGCTATCGGCAACGATGGAGTTCTAAGTTGAAAGCTTGAGTTTGATGAAAGGGCCTTGCTGCGCATGAATGGCGTAGTAAGGCCCGATAACAACCACCCTGGGCCCACCCATTCAAGGCGTAAAAAACACATCCACATGCAGGTTCTGAACCTTCACCCCGCGCTTGAGCACCATACCAATAGCATCGTCCACCATCGGTGGGGAGCCCGCCACATAGACCTTCCAGCCGTTCAGGTCCGGCAAGTCTTTGCCAGCCACCTCGGTCACCAACCCCTGTCGATACGGTGCCACCGGCATACCCGATAACACCGGAGTAAAAGTCAGATTGGGATAGAGCTGCTCCAGGGCCCGGAATTCGTCCACGTCATACAAGTCCCTTAGCTCTCGCACCCCGAAATACACATGAATCGCCTGGCTCATCCCCCACGCCAGAGCTGTTTCCACAATCGATTTAATCGGTGCCAAGCCTGTACCGCCGGCAATACAAAGAATCGGCCCACTATAACCATCACGCAAATAAGAAGAGCCTAAAGGCACTTTCAGGGACACCAACTCGCCCAACTGTAAAACGGTATGCACATAGGCGGACGTCACTCCCCGAGGCACACGGCGCACATAGAAATCCAGTTCAGACTCCCCCGGACAGTTGGCCATCGAATAGCTGCGCACCGGGGCCTGCCCAAACTTGATATCCGCATACTGCCCGGCAAAGAAGGTCAAAGGCTCACCATCATCCAGGCGAATCCTTACCAGCCGGATATCGTGAGTCAAATCCTTGATACAGGACACCGTACCTGTCAGTTGACGCGACGGTATCAAGCCCCGCACATCATCTGTCCCAATCCAGCCAACAGCGACATCGGTTTTAGGAATCGCCCTACAGGCCAAAATCAGCCCTCTGGCCTTTTGTTCCTCGGTCAAGGCAAAACGGGAATACTCCAGCATCTCTACCTCCCCTTGGACCAGGCGCGACTTGCAGCCCCCGCATACGCCGGTACGACAACCGTGGGGGTAGGAGATTCCGTGCTCCAGCGCAGCTTGCAGAATGTTCTGCCCGTCTACAGCCTGGATTCGATCTCGGGTTTGCTTGATCACAATTGTTTTGCCCGCCATACCTGTCTCCCCTAGCTTATTTCAAGCGACTGCTCCCCACATTCAGTTTGTCGTCACACAAGCGCAACCATAAGCCATAAGGCCCTGTTCCAGGCAGGTTATCGGTTACGGCGAGCCCGCTCCTTCACCACATTGCTCTCCAGCATGGCATCAGCCCGGCTTGTAATGCGCTCCAGCATGCTGCTTAGCGCCACCATCTCCGCCGAGTTCAGATCCTGAAAAATCTCCGCGTTCAAGGACACGACAATGGGCATCATCGCCTCGTAGCGCTGCAGGCCCAGCTCAGTGACGGAAACATGAATCACGCGCGTATCACGCGTATCTCGGGTTCGCTTCAACAAGCCTTTCTCACACAGGGAGCTGACCGCTCGCGAACAGCGGGCCCCATCCAGCCCCACCGCTTGCGCCAGCGCCGCCCCTGTCAAAGCCGAATGCATACAGGCGATAGCCAAGATGCGCCACTCACGGCGAGTGATATTAAAACGACCTTCGCACAAGCGGGTAAAGATCGGGTTCCCGGCAGACCAGGCCCGATACAACTGGAACATCATCATGGCCGGAAGCGTGGGTGCCGGGGCGTTACCTGCCGTACTTGCCAAAGCGGAAGAAGGCTTGGGAGTGCGGGCCATAGGATACCTTTAAGCGTAAAGATACTTGATTAGAACAACTATCAGCCCCCTTGTTAAGCTGCGGTAAAAACTGATGGAAATCAAAAAAAAGGAGACAAATCATGGCACAGAACCGCCTTCGCGCCACGGTAACCAGCTGTCTGTTGTCTGGACTGTTGTTCACTGGCGCATCCCACGCTGCAGCTTCCAGCGAAACCCTGACCGTCGTCGTGCCCTATGCACCCGGTGGAGCCTCCGACCGGGCAGCACGCATCGTGTCCGACGGTTTACACAAGAAGCTTGGCATTCCCATCGTGGTCGAAAACAAGACCGGCGCTGGTGGCCGGATTGCCGCTCAGTACGTCAAAAGCACAGCGGCAGACAAGAATGTGCTGATTCTGGCCAATCCCGCCATCATGGTCGTCGCCCCGCTGGTATTCAATGACATCCCCTACAAGCCCGACAGCGACTTTCAAGCCGTTTCCATGGTGACCGAATACGGTTTTGGTGTGGCCGTCTCGGCAGACAGTGACATTAAAACCATGGACCAGTTGATTAGCTGGGCCAAAGAGCACCCCGGTGCCTTCAATATCGGCGTCCCTGCCACCGGCAGCCTGCCCCACTTCTTTGGCATGATGCTGTCCCAGCAAATTGGCTCCAAGGGCGAAATCATTGGCTACCGTGGCTCGGCCCCCGTCATTACCGACCTGATCGGCGGCATTCTGCCCGTGGCCATTGATACGCTGGATGTACTGACCGCCCAACACCAAGGCAAACGCATCCGCATTCTGGCCACCTCTGGCAGCGAACGTGAAGCCGCCTTGCCGGATGTCCCCACCCTGAAACAATCCGGTGTTGAGCTGGAAGCATCAGGCTGGAATGCTTTCTTCGCCCCCGCCTCCATGCCTGCCGACAAAGTGACCCAACTGGGCGAGGCGATCAAGGAAGTCACCAGCGATCCGGCACTGCAGGAGACGCTGCTAAAAAATGAATTGATTCCCGTGTCTGCCGATGCCGAACAAACTCGCACCCGGATTGAAGCATTCCGCCAGCAATGGGCTCCTGTTATTCAAGCCTCCGGCTTCAAAGTCACGCAATAAACCAGCAACACAGACAACATGACACAACGCAAGAACGTCCTGTTCATCATGGCCGATCAGCTACGGGCTGATCACCTGGCCTGCTATGGGCACCCTCATATTCGTACCCCTAACCTGGATGCTCTGGCCGCCAAAGGGGTGCGCTTTGACCGTGCCTTCGTTAACTCCGGAGTCTGCGGCCCATCTCGCATGAGCTACTACACGGGCCGCTATCCCTCTACCCATGGTGCCACCTGGAACCGCGTGCCTTTGTCGGTAGGCGAAGTCACCATGGGCGAATATTTGCGCGCAGGCGGCCACAAGCTGGTGCTGGCGGGCAAAACCCACATCATGGTCGACCACAAAGGGCTGGAACGACTGGCACTGGATGGTGGCAGTGAACTGGCCCGCCTGCTAAAAACAGGCGGCTTTGAAGAGATAGACCGCTACGACGGCCATCACGAACCTGGGGAAGAAAGCGGCTACCCCGCCTATCTGCGCCGTCATGGTTATCAGTCTGACGACCCGTGGACAGACTTTGTTATTTCCGCACGTGGCCCCGATGGAGAGACGGTCAGTGGCTGGCATATGCGCAACGCCCGCTACCCCTCGCTGGTGGAAGAAAAGCACTCGGAAACGGCCTATATGACAGATCAGGCCCTGTCCTTCATGGAGCGCATGGGGGACGAACCCTGGGTCTTGCACCTAAGCTACGTCAAACCACATTGGCCCTACATTGCCCCTGCGCCGTACCACGATATGTACAGCGCCGAGCAATGCCTGCCCGTGGTACGCAATGATGCGGAGTTAAACAATGCACATCCGGTCGTAGAGGCCTACCGCCAGCAAGAAGAATGCGTCAGTTTCGCCAGCGATACCTGCGTTAACACCGTTCGACCGGCTTACCAGGGGCTTATCACCCAATTGGACGACCACCTGGGCCGCTTGTTCGACTTCATGTCCCGCAATGGTCTGATGGACAACACCCTGATCATCTTCACCGCCGATCATGGGGATTTTCTGGGCGATCATTGGCTGGGCGAGAAAGAGCTGTTTTACGACACCGTGCAGCGTGTACCTTTCATTGTCTATGACCCGTCACCAGAAGCGAATGCAACTCGCGGGAAAGTCGATGACAGAATGGTCGAAGCCGTGGATGTGCTGCCCACCATGCTCTCCTGGCTGGGCCTACCACTGGCCTCCCACAGACTTGAAGGGCGTGACCTTCAACCTTTGCTGCACGGCAAGCAGCCCCCCTGGCGGGACTGCGTGTTTTCCGAGCTGGATTACAGCTACCGACTGGCGCGCGTGATACGTGATAAATCCCCGTCCAACGCCAAGGCCTGGTCCCTACGCAGCGACCGCTGGCGCTATGTGTATTGGCTGGACGAACCTGAACAGCTTTACGACCTGCATGCAGACCCAGAACAGTTCAACGACCTGGGCCGCTCTGCTGAACATGAACACATACGGGAGGAATGTAGGGAGCGTTTACTGCAATGGTTCACGAGCCTGAAACGTCGCACCACTGTGACGGAAGAAGAGGTCGAACGCGGTACGAATGCCTATAAAAAAGCAGGCGTGTTTTTTGGTCAGTGGTAAGGCCTAGAGACGGGGCTGGCTTGGCGCTTTCAGTCTGACGTCTGCAATCGCCAAGCAACTCTCTCTACCTGAACCAGCAACAGCCCAAGGTGAGCAGCTCCTATCAAACAACAGAGATCCCCCATGCCCCCAGCGCTGCCAACAGCACCACCAAGGCTGGCGGTACACGCCCTACGGTCAATAGACCAAACAAGAGCAGGGCCAGCCCAAAATCAGCCCGACTGTGAATTGCACTGGTCCATACCGGGTCATACAAGGCTGCTCCCAGAATGCCAACTACACCTGCATTCACACCGGCCATCGCCGTCCGAATCCCTGCCCTGTGCCGCAAGCTCTGCCAAAATGGCAAGACGCCGATCAAAATCAAAAACGCCGGTACAAAAATCACCACCAGTAAGACCAGCCCGCCCAACCATCCGTGCAAAGGCTCTTGAGCAATCGCTCCGATATAAGCCGCAAAGGTAAACAGCGGCCCCGGTACAGCTTGAGCAGCCCCGTAGCCCAGCATCAAATCGGCATTGCTAACCACACCGCTGGGAACCACCGAGGATTGCAACAAAGGCAACACCACATGCCCGCCCCCAAACACCAAAGCCCCAGAGCGATACACCCCTTCCAGCAACTGCACCGAGGACGATCCCGTAAGCGCAGCCCAAACAGGCAAGACAATCAATAAACCAGCGAAGATCAGCAAAGCAGCCATCCCCACCTTTCGCGTCACCGGATACACATGGGCCTGCCCAACCCCCGCCTGAGCCACATCCAGCCTCCACCAGGCCAACAGACCCGTAATAGCAATAGCGGTCACCTGCCCGAACGCAGAGGGCAACAAGAGGCTCAAGAAGGCAGCCAGGATAGCCAATGCCGCCCGGCCCCGATCAGGGCATAAAGAGCGAGCCATGCCCAGCACCGCCTGCGCCACAATCGCTACGGCCACAATCTTAAGACCGTGCACCCAAGGGGACTCCGCGACACCTTGGAGACCTGCTAGACCCAAGGCAAACAGAATGAGCGCAATCGCCGAGGGCAAAGTGAACCCTATCCATGCAGCCAACAAACCCATCCAGCCCGCACGTCCCAAGCCAATCGCCATTCCCACCTGACTGCTGGCGGGTCCTGGCAGGAACTGACACAAGGCAAGCAGATCAGAATAGCTATGCTCATCCAGCCAGCGACGACGCTCCACAAACTCCGAACGGAAATATCCAAGATGCGCGATAGGCCCGCCGAATGAGCTCAGACCCAGTTTCAGGAAGGCCCAAAAGACCTCTGCAAATGTGCCACGCTGGATCACCACTTGCTGCTGTACAGGCTCAATAGAACCATTCATTGCTGTTTGAACTCCCCCGAGAGCCGTCAGACCCCGCTTGCGGTCCGGCTCCTGAAATTACTACCCTTTATTGTTGATGGGGCTCCCGCCCCCCATCTACGATGGCCCGCTCGGGCCTATCCCGCGCAGCTTATCCAAGCTCGCACCACCGCTCCCTGCGTGCCTGCCTCACTCCAGGCCCAACGACTTCTTCTTACTGGCAGGCATAATTTTCAGCGCTGTAATTAAGGCTTGGCCGCCACAGCACTACAACCACCTGCATTGGCATCCCAGCATTCACTCAAATAGCTGACGAACGTAGAGATCCTGGCCGATAACGCGGTGTTGCGATAGTACACAGCATTGATGGGCTGACGCATCTCCAGCGCCTGCTTGGGGAGAACCTCTACTAAACATCCTTCGGCACGATCTCGATGCGTCATGAAGTCCGACAGGCACACCATCCCCTGCCCCTCCAGCGCCAATTGCCGCAAGGTTTCGCCGCTAGAAGCGGCAATAGTCGGTTTGATATGCAAGGGCATCCCGTCTGGCGCAGGCAAAGACCAGTCATTCAGGCTCAAAGGTTGAGTAAAACCCAGCAGCACATGATTAGCCAGATCAGCCACCTCACGTGGGTGACCGTGCTTTGTCAGATAAGCAGGCGAGGCCAAAACGCGTAAACGACAGCTACCGATAGGCCTGGCGTGCAAGGTGGAATCCTTAAGCCTGCCAATACGAATAGCGACATCGGTGCGCTGCTCCAGCAGATCAATCCAGCCTTCGTTACTGCTCAGTTCCAGATTCACTTGCGGATAACGCTCCCTATATCCGCCCACCAAAGGCACGACACAATGCAGGATAAAAGGAGATGCCGCATCGATACGCAAGCGCCCCGCGGGCTGCTCACGGCGTATGGCCAAATCCTCCTCGGCCTCCTTCACACTGGCCACAATCGCCCTGGCCTTCTCCAAAAAAACAGCCCCTTCCTCGGTCAGTTCCAAACGACGCGTAGTGCGTCGTAGCAAGGTGGTGTTCAGTTTTTCTTCAAGACGGCTCAAGGTGCGACTGACGGCAGAAACAGTCAGCCCTAAAGGCTCGGCCGCACGCGATATCGCACCCGTATCGACCACGGCAATCAAGGCCTGCATTTCATCAAAGGTCGTTTTCATTATTGAATTTAAATCAAATGTATTTTCATCAATATGGACTTTTTAGAATAAATCATCAAGCAGACAATGACATTCTTTCAATGCTCGACGCAAGGAAGCATCATGCCTATCGCTCTTTTGGCGCTAACCATCAGCGCCTACGCCATCGGGACGACAGAGTTCGTTATCGTTGGCCTGCTGCCCACTCTTGCGGCAGACCTTGCCGTCAGCCTGCCCTCTGCTGGCCTGCTGGTTAGCCTCTACGCCTTGGGCGTTGCTGTCGGTGCACCCGTTCTAACCGCACTTACCAGCAAGATTCCCCGCAAAATGCTGATGTTGGGCCTGATGGCCTTATTCACCATTGGCAATCTGGTCGCCTGGCAGACCCCCGGCTACGAGTCCCTGGTTGTCGCCCGCCTACTGACTGGGCTGGCGCATGGTGTTTTCTTTTCCATCGCCTCCACCATCGCGGCAAGCCTGGTTCCTAAAGAAAAAGCCGCCAGCGCTATTGCCATCGTGTTCACAGGCCTAACCGTAGCCTTGGTTACCGGTGTGCCACTGGGCACCTTCATCGGGCAACAATTTGGCTGGCGAACCACCTTTCTGGCCGTCTCTGGCCTAGGCGTCATCGCCTTCCTGGGCACCCTGATGTTTGTCCCAAAAAACGTAGCGCACAGCAGACCCGCTACCTTTCGTCAGCAACTGGGTGTGTTCGCACAACCCCGACTGCTGCTGATCTACGCCATGACAGCCGTAGGCTATGGCGGCACCTTCACCGCCTTCACCTTCCTGGCACCTATCCTGCAGCAAGTAACGGGCTTTTCCACCCACGCCGTGGGCGGAGTCCTCTTGGCCTATGGCGTATCTGTGGCAATTGGCAACCTGTGGGGCGGCAGGCTGGCAGATCGCCACGGCCCCATTCCCGCCTTAAAACTGATCTTCCTACTGCTGGCAGTAGTCCTGTTTGTGCTGACCTTCACCGCAGGAAACCGTTGGCTGATGCTGGCCACCGTGCTGGCGTGGGGAGGCGTGGCGTTTGGCAATGTGCCTGGCTTGCAGGTCTATGTAGTCAACCAGGCCCAGCGCTTTGCCCCGGAAGCGGTAGATGTCGCCTCGGGCCTGAACATTGCAGCGTTCAATATCGGCATTGCAATTGGCGCATGGGGCGGAGGTGTGATCGTGGCGGAGATTGGCTTGATTCACACCGCCTGGATCGGCGCCATCGTGGTGCTGGTGGCTCTGGGCCTGACCGTATGGGCTGGGAAACTGGATCAGCGGGATCGGGAAGAAGAAATCGAAATTAACGCTACACCGTTGGCGGTTTGCTAAGGAGCAGATGCTGGTTGTGGCTTGCCCAATATCTATACCGATACTCCAGCCTGCATCTGCGGCGACAACAAAAACAACAACAACAACAACAACAACAACAACAACAACAACAACAACAACAACAACAACATTTTTTCAATATTCATCGACGGGCGCTCTTGTAGCCCATCCAGATTTACAAAAATGGAACGATCACTATGTCTATCCCACAAATCGGCGTCGGCACCTTCCGCCTGAAAGAACAAGCTGCCATTGACTCAGTACGCACCGCCCTTGAAGTCGGCTACCGCGCCATCGATACCGGACAAATCTACGACAACGAAACCGAAGTCGGCCAAGCCATCGCTGAGTCCGGCATCCGCCGCGACCAGTTGTTCATCACCACCAAAATCTGGATCGACAACTTAGCGGGCGACCAGCTCATCCCCAGCCTGAAAGCCAGCTTGAAAAAGCTACGCACTGACTACGTGGATCTGACCTTGATCCACTGGCCCTCGCCAGAGGCAGCGGTGCCATTGAACGAGTCACTGCAAGCTTTGCTGGAAGCACGTGAACAAGGGCTGACACGACAGATCGGAGTATCCAACTTCAACATCGCCCTGCTTGACGAAGCTGTTAACGCTATTGGCGCAGAAAACATTGCCACCAATCAGGTAGAGATCAGCCCTTACCTTCAGAACGCTAAGCTAGCCGCCTTTGCAAGTGATAAGGGAGTGCATCTGACGTCCTATATGACACTGGCCTATGGCAAGGCGGTGCAAGACCCGGTGCTGCAAGAGATTGCAGCTAAGCACGGGGCGACGTCTGCTCAGGTTGCACTGGCGTGGGCGATGCAGGAAGGATTTTCTGTGATCCCGTCGTCAACCAAGCGGGCTAACTTGGAAAGCAATCTGAAGGCTGGGGATTTAGAGCTGGATGAGGAGGATTTGGGGAGGATTGCTGGCCTGGATCGAGGGGAGCGCTTGGTTGATCCTGAAGGATTGGCGCCGGTTTGGGATTAAATCCAATATTCAACTGCACTTAAAAACCCAGTAAAAACCGCCTCTCCATAGAGGCGGTTTTTATTGAAATTAATGTCTAAATAAGCCTTAAAAATAACCAGCCTAACTATTTTAAGAAAATAAATTAAAAAAAACAAACCAAAGAAATAACAACAATTTCCACCACAGTTCGAATAACAAGCCAAAAAACAGAGAGATAGAATCAAATAACATTTAACAAAACCAAGGAAATAAAATGAAAATTAGATTTTCAATAGCGTCAATTACTTTCATAATTATTCAATTTTTCTCACTTACTTCCCCAGCATATGCAGCGGCTTCCTTTTGGACTGGGCTTCAGACAATAAAACTAACAAGTTTGGGAATGCATCAGTTTAGCTACAACCCTATACAATTAGGGCACACTATTCCGGCTGGTGCCAAGATACATCGAATTGAGGCACATATGGAGGGGGATCAAATAGATAGAATAGCCTCTCAAACTTATGTTTGCTGGAACGGAACCACACAATGCGTACAAATGTACGGAAAACACTTAACGACGCGCTTTTTTAATGATTTCGATGCATCTAAACCTATATACGTCGTTGTGCGTGTCGATAACTTTGGTGGCTTGTATCCCCCTGCTTTTTCCCCCACATCGGTTACCGTGTACTACACGTACTAACCACTCCTCTGTTGCCTTATAGAAAGGGTTAAACCGATGCTTATCAGCTCTTCGACATCTCGGATCACCTCAACTGAACTGAGCAATAACAAACATCAACGGACCGATGCAGACAATTCACAAAACTTCAATACTGTCCTTGCTGCTGCATCTACACGAGTCAACATTTCAGATGCAGCTCAACAACAAGCCCAAGAAAACGTGATCAAAAGCGGTGGTTTCGGTATACGAAACACCATCAGTAGTATGAGTGATGAAACTCTAAGCAGCTTCCTAAAAGAAATGGTTTACGAAGACATTTCTGGAAAAGAGGATACAGCTGGAGGACTGTTAGATATAAGCGACTGGATTAATGGTGGACCACTACGCTACTCAAACACAGGTGAGCCTGTAACACCGGAAAGCAAAGCTTATTTCAACACCATAGCGGAGAGATATAAGTCTCAAAAAATATCAATCTTTGAGACAGAAATGAACAAGGAAACCTCCTTGATTGAGATTTATGAAAAGCTAGCTGATCTTACCTCTCAACAAAACACACGATTCTTAGGAATGATGGGCTATCTTATTAAACCCAGCTAACTCCTTCGCATGTCCATACATCTGTTCAATAGCCCACCTTTAAACTGTGGGCTGTTTATTTAGAACGGATGCTTATTACCCAAACTTCAATCATAATAAATACAAGAAATGAATATCCACAGGCACAGAAACCATGAAAACCATAATACTTAAAAAAAACTGTGTCGATTTAGTTAACATACAGAACATCACCCATATATACAGCACAGACACCATTTCAAAGCCTGTATTAAACAATGTTTCTTTATCAATACTAGTCGGAACAAGCTGTGCAATTGTCGGCACCTCAGGTTCAGGAAAAAGTACCTTATTAAATATTATCGGGTTGCTGGATAGGCCTAGCAGTGGCCATGTGTACATCGCAGGTAAGGACATGGGCAATGCAAATGCAGACACACGGGCCATCACACGCAACCTACTGATTGGGTTTGTCTTTCAAAATTTCAATCTACTACCCAGACTCAATGCACTGGATAACGTCGCTCTACCCTTGCTCTATCGCGGCCTTTCACGCGACGACGCAAAAGAGATGGCATACCTAAAGCTGGGTCAAGTCGGCCTAAGCAACCGTACAGACCATCTGCCTACTGAGTTATCGGGCGGTCAGCGCCAACGTGTCGCGATTGCACGCGCCTTAGTCGGCAATCCAACCCTATTATTGGCAGACGAACCCACAGGGAATCTAGACAGCGTAACGGCCAATGAAATCATTGATCTGCTACTAAGTCTTAACCATAAACAAGCCGTAACTTTAATAACGGTGACGCACGACAAAGCAATTGCTGCACGCATGCAACGCTGCATCCATATTCAGGATGGAGATGCCCACGAGGTAAGGGATGCCTAAGCCAGACAGTGCAATCTATGGTGTTCGGCTCAGCCAACGACTCTTGGAACCACTCGAGAACTTACAACTATTAGGTAGCCGTGCTGTTTTAGCGTTGCTAGGAATCGCTGTTGGCTGTGGCGTAGTCATTGCATTGCTGAACATCGGCCACAACGCAAAGTTGCAGTCGCTAGCGATCTTTAAAGGAATGGGAAGTGAGCTGATGGTCGTTCATGTACAGCCTGCTTCTGATAGCCAACCATCAATTAGGCACATCCCAACTGCACGGGACAGCCCAAAAATACTCGAAGCGCTTCCTGATTTTCAGACTCTGGCCTTACTCGCCGTAACTGCCGCCAATGCACACATATCGGGTCGTACACTCCACACACTCATTGTGGGCGCTACTCCTGAGCTAACTAAGGTTCTGAACTTACAGATAAATCAAGGACGCTTATTAAGTAACTATGATGTAAGTAGCACTTACTCAATACTCGGCTGGAACGCTGCTATCAGTCTGTCCACCAACAAAAAACCAGTCGCCCCTGGAGCACAGATCCAACTGGGCGACTACCTCTTTCAAGTAGCAGGGACTTTGCAGGCACAAGAGCCCAACCCGCTTCTACCCTTCACAATCGACGACATGGTTCTGGTTCCCCTTGAGAGTATGCGACGCATTGTTAACTCCTCCCGGATCAATACAATCCTGGCACAAAGCAATAGCGAACAGCCTCAGGCGGCCGCAGCACTATTAGAAAAACATCTTCAGTCACTCTGGCCAGATCATGCCGTGCATATACAAACCCCTCAACAACTCTTATCAGGGATCACACAGCAATCACGCCTATTTTCCGGCTTAATCATTGGGCTGGGAGGTATCTCGTTACTAGTCGGCGGCGTAGGAATCATGAATGTCATGCTTATGAATGTTGCCGAGCGACGGCAAGAAATCGGCATACGGTTAGCAATTGCTGCACGCCGCCGTGATATCGCTTACCTATTCCTACTGGAAGCTATGGCCCTGGCTGTGATGGGTTCCTTATTTGGAATGCTGCTTGGAACCGGGGCCACGTGGGTATTTTCTTTCTTATCCGCCTGGGAGTCCTTTTCACTGTCTCCACTATCCATACTTATAGGAATGCTCAGTTCCATACTGACGGGCCTGTTCTTTGGCCTAAACCCGGCACTATCAGCAGCTCGACTTCGACCTGTTCAAGCATTACGCGATGCATAAGGCCCTCGCACTTGTTCTGCTGCTATTGAGTTCTGCCACTTGTTGGGCTGAGGGGCAAACCACTCCTTCAAAGCCAACCTGGCCAGAAGCGATAGCCAACGATACAGCAGCCATCTCACTTAACGCGGCCACCATCCATCTAAGCCTAAGCGACGCCATCTACTTAGGTTTACGCAACAATCGCGCCATAAGCAGTGCCTATCTAAATCGTATTGCACAAAAATTTGACCTACGCGTTGCTGAAGACTTCTTCACCCCAAAACTAAGGATTAATGGCAATTACACTACGGCCCACAGCAATGCTGATCGATCTAGACAAGGTGAGCTAAGCCCTACCGCTACTTTAGTAACTCCCTACGGAACGCGCGCCAGCCTAGGCTGGACATACCAACACACGACAGCAAATCAGGCAGGCAGCTCTCGCAATGACGGGGCTAATATTTCGATTGTGCAGCCACTTCTGAGAGGGGCTGGGTATGGCATTGCCAATGCGCCTCTTCAACTAGCTAAGCTTAACGAGCAAATAAACCGCTTAAGACTTAAATCCTCCGTTTCGCAAACGATCACGCAGATCATCTACACCTATCGCGAGCTGCTTCGCTCTCAAGAACAGGTTCGGATTGCACAAGACTCCTTGGAACGTGCTCGACAGCTGCTAGGTGTCAACAAAGCGCTCATTGCAGCTGGGCGTATGGCTGAGTTCGAGATCGTACAAACAGAAGCTGAATTAGCCACACAAGAACTTAGCTACGAAGATACCCACAATCAGAAAGACAAAAACCGCCTCGCGTTACCACAACTACTTGCCTTGGATATGCATACCCAAGTTATTGCCAGCGACACCCTGCAAGCCTTCCCTATTCAAGCCAATGCCGCTCAAGCACTACATCAAGCTGAATCAGCTTACAGGTGCTGGAACAAGACTCAAAGCATACAGAAGCGGAATGCACGTTTGATGTTGTCAAAGACAGTGACGGTCATAAGTACCTTCAGCTTGATACCTATGGATCGTTATCTCGACAGATACGCGGGAAAAAGAGCCAAAGCATCAGGCTTACGCCAGAGGCAATTGAACAATTAAAAGCCATATTTTTAGAGTATGGTTTGTGACGATTCCTTCTAGTCTCGCATTGAGCAAGCTTGCCTGCGTCAGGCTGCTTTGGAACTTTAAATCGTCAGGTCCTCACATGAGCAGTTTTTAGATTTACAAGGCTATTGCGGGAATAGCTACCACAGCGATTGCTGGATAACGACACAGGCCCTGACCTGGGATGTCGTCAATAACGGCGCGGCATCGAAAATATGTTCCAGTGCTAGGCGCAGAAGACTGCTGGCTTCCTCAGCGGAGCCAGATAGCCAATAATCCACGTCATCCATTTCTATAGGAATGACCGAGCGCTTGTCTTGGGCATCACCCACATTGACGGATGCGCGTCCGCGCCCGTGTTTTCGTCGTTCCAGGCGCTAGAGTTACTAGTGGCAATGAAATCTGTGCTGGCTGGTTTCCATCTTCGATGGGTCTCCGTTGGATGACATTGCTATTCCTTCGGCCTAGCTGGGACTTTCACCCCCCAAAATTCGCTGCCGCTCATTTGTCGCCTTAAAAGCCCCACACACGACGCACCCCTAACGGGGTAGGAAAAGCGCTTGTTTTTCAGGCGCTTACTGACGGGCGACTCCATACCTTGTTGTGGGACAGTTAGAGCGATGAAAATATGTAAATCATTGAGCCAAAATGGAAAGTGTCGGCTACGGATGGGGCCCAATCATCTATAGACCTTCTAGCTGGAAGCCCGGATTTCATCCTGACAGCAATTTGGCAGCAGCTTGGTGACTAGTTGGCTACGGATGGGCTACATCGCGGTGACGGGTTGGCTAAAAAATGGCTACATGTAAATTGCTTAAAGAAGGGGCTTTGCTAGTGTGGGGCGCAATGTTGTGAATTAGAGCTCGACAGCCGCACCGTCCTCGGAGTTTTTACACGCCCTTAGATGTTTTTCCCACACGTGTGCCGTAGCCCATGCGCGTCTCACATGTGGTTGACGGTCTACCTGCGTGGCAACTGTTTTCGCGTTTGGGGCGGCTTTGGTGGCACGTAGTACCTTTTTCCTGCCCATGATGATGGAAATATCGAAATCGCTAAGAGCCATGTGCTCTGCTGTGAGCAGAGCGCCCGTCGGTCCTCTGCAGTTGCGTTTACTCGTTGCCAATAGGGAGTGACTTGGCCGGATAGGTTATCAACTCCTAAGCTCTGAAAATCCAGTTATAAAGGGTTGGCTATAGAGTACCGTAGCACCCCGCGCGCATTCTTGGCATAATTAGTGACAAACGCAACATTTTTTGCCAGACACTATAGATCTGTCGCGAGCAGTTGATCCGTTTGGTATGTATGGCTAGAGAGGAAGCGTGACCGATACCCCAAAGCAACAACTTAAAGAAACCGATAGGCTGCCTTCCAGCGCTTGGGTTCGTTTCTTGCGTAGTTATGGCCCAACGCCGAACAATCTGACATTGTTTGATGAGTATGTGTTGGGGGCGCTTAGCAGAGCTAAAGTCCAGCCAATTCACTTGTCGACACCGTGGCTAGAAAAAATGGCTCTGCACATTGACTCTAAGGCCCCAGGTTCGTTATTGATAGCCGGGACGGCAGGTGACGGTAAGACCTACCATTGTCGCTCCCTTTGGGCTCACATCGGGGGAGCCCCCAAGGTATGGGCCGAGACGGGGAGCGTGAAGGAGCATCGACTCACAGATGGTCGTTTGGCAGTCTTCATCAAGGATCTCTCGGAGTTCAACGGGGAGGAAAGCGATCTACCACTCCAGCGGCTCGAAAAGTCAGTGCTTGGGAAGGACGACTCTGAAGTCGTAATCTTAGCGGCCAACCACGGGCAGCTTCTTGACCGGTTACGTGATCTTGAAAGGCGGCAAGGTAGAGATCACCCACTTCGCAAGCCTCTTCAAGAATGTTTTCTACAGACTGGCCCACCACCGGATCGACTCGCCGTTTTCGACTTAAGTCGTACGACTAGCCGCGAGACAATTGACGAGATATCCAAAGTCGTGGCGGGCCATGCAGAGTGGGACAACTGTTTGCACTGCTCGTTAAAGACTACAGGGAAGGTCTGTCCGATCGACGAGAATCGACGCCGATTGCTCGGCGAGTCTGATGGTGGCCAGCTTGTGCGTCGCCTCGGTGATTTAATCGAAGTAGCGAGGCTCAATGGCCTTCATCTACCGGTGCGTGATCTTCTGGCACTTTGTTCGAACATGATTCTCGGCTATGCCGATCCCAAGGGAGCTAAAGAGAACTTGATGACGTGCGCGGACGTCCCCAAAATTCAAGAGAATGGGCAAATCAGCAAGGCTAGCATCTACTCAAATGCATTTGGGGCGAATTTGCCCAAACGTCGGATTTCTCAGCGCCCTATTTTCCTAGCTATGGCCAGCTTCGGCGTAGGAGAGGAGACGACTAACGCTGCCGATGGCCTATTAGTCTACGGCAAGGACGATTTGAAGCTCCAAACCGATTTCGAGCGTCTCGTAGCCCTCGATCCGATCTATGGAGCGACTGTGGAGTTCCGCACGGCTCAAGATGGATATTTGGAGGGCCATGAGGGTGCTCGGTTGGAAGGCAACTTCTCAGAGTTCCTGGAAATGCTTGAGGCTCAGCGTCGACGGCTTTATTTCACGTTGCCCGAAGCTGAGCCTGGATATCCTCATTGGTCGATGACGGCTTTTCGCTTTGCGGGCGACTATCTAGCAGCCATAGAATCACTTAAGGGCAAGAAGTCGGTGAGTGAAAATACACGCGGACGCATCGCTAGAGGCCTGAATCGGGTTATGACAGGGCTACTTTTGGAAAATGCTGATCGCATCTTCATCGCTAGCTCTGGTGGATTTACACAAAGTCGCGTAAGCGTGCTCTGCGATCATGAGACGCCTGCGCGCAGACAAGGTGGGGTTGGCATGGCAATCAGACTAGACGAGGAAACTGGTCGACCTCAATTAGATGTGTCGCTATCCCCAGGTCCTGGAAACTCCGTTGCCTTTGATCTTACGCCTATCAGGTATGAATTTCTCTCGCGAGTGGCTGAAGGCTCATTACCTGCGAGTTTCTCGAACGAGTGCCTCGAAGACCTGCTGGCGTTCAAGGCTAAGCTGCTTCGCATGGCGGAGATCGTCCGTAAAGGTGGCTCTGATAGTTACGATGACGACCTCGGAGAGGATACCTCTGCGCTGACACTGAACTTTATCGACATTGAGCCGGGTGGTCGAGGCTTCACCCGTCCGGTGACAGTGAGGTTACCTGCATGAGCAAGATCTTCGAGCGGCCTGAGATTAGGCATGTCGACTTCTGTGTCGACGAGAACATATGGGGCCATCGCCTCTATGATGAGCAGCTCCCACATTTGACAGTACTTGAGTTTCTTGGTGCGTTGGGCTCCAATTTGGACAAACCTTTGCGCTCCCATGATGGGTTGGTAGGGGCGTTCAGGTTTCAGCCACAGCGCCAAATTCGCCTTCGTGGTCTTCTATTCAACAACCCTTACGTTGAAACAATTGCCGAGAGTGTGCTGCCCGACGAAGAGAAGTGGCGGCAGTGGTTTGAGAGGTTCGATCAAAATGCCACCGGCAACGGCGATCGCATTGATGACATGACTTACCTGCGTCATTCGTTCGTAAACTTTGAAGATTTTGCCAAAGCCGTTGAGCTCTTGCGATCGTCCTCATTTGAGGCGCTCAGCAATAAGCGTTGGAGTTCGAAGTTCGTCTTTCCTTTCGGCCCTGACGCTCTTTACGAGGACTTGACGATCGATTCGAAGGGCAAGGTGAACAACGATCGTCGATTCTTTGCTCGCAGCGGCGAGCTCCTCTATATGATGCTTACACGGTCGAAGCGTGGCACGGAACTTGGAGACCTACTGAAGGAGCGCCTGTTTGATCGCGAAGCGCCCATGAATCGGCTCGCTCGTGCGATGCAAGGAAATCCTCAGCGTGCTGATGATTTTCGACAGTCAGGCTATCTTCCTGAGGTCACCAACGCGCGCTTCGATCAGATCTGCGACGATTGGCTGGAGATCCTTGCTAAGGATATGCCAGTCTACGATGCTTTGGAACACATAATTACCATTACGGGTCTCAATATGCTGCTCTACTTTCTTGAGCGAGCGAAGCGAGTAGCGGGCGATGACGAACCGGTGGAGGTAATCTGTGAAATCGTCTCGAAGGAACGGACGAAGGTACGCGCCCTGTCTGGCGACAGTTACCAATTCAACCATGGGTTGTCCTCCAAGGCGGTACGTGCCCATGTCGAGTCGGTCCGCCAGGACGTTGACTGGATCTGCGCAGCTTCTAGTGACTTCCCCGATGCTGAACGCATAAAGATCATGCGCGAATGGTTCCAGTGGCCTTCTCTAGATGGTGAAGACGATGATGACTATTCAGGCGAGAGCCCGGATGCTCTTGTCAGCAGTCTCATCGAGCGTGCTTTGGCGCGTCATAATCAGCACGTCGGCAAGATCCACGCGTCCTGGTCGCGAGCGATTGGACTTGGTTCTCGTCGCCTCTCGCGGCGCAACCGCTATGCTCCAAATGATAGGCTATTGAAGTCGATTGTCGTGACCATCGTTAAAGATCGCATGCAGTTTGACGAGTTCCTGACTGAGGCGAAGCGGAGGTATGGTTTGATCATCGGAGACGCTGAAGGAGCGCGCTTGGTGGATGCAAAATTGATTGACCAAGAGGAGCTCAGCGAGAACCGAGACAAACTTGAGGCAAGGCTTGTTGGTCTGGGATTAGTTCGTAGGCTCTCCGACTCTTGTTCGTTTGTTGAGAATCCGTTTGTTCTTAAGGGAGGAACTGTATGCTGACCGACCGTATTATCGGGAGAGTTGGCGCTGATATCCTCGCCAAGCGTATTTCAGAGCCTGCTCAGCAGGGTGACTCGGCAGCCTTGTTCAGGCTTGACAAGCTATCGCCCAGCCAGGTCGCAGCGGTGGCGCGCGCGATTGTCGCTAATTCGGAGTTGTTCGCTCGTGTAGATCTGATGATTCCAGAGGTGCTAGTCGAAGGACAAGGGCTGCCGGACGAGATCCTGATCTCGCACAACGCTGGGTATGTGCGGAACAACGCTACAACCTTAAAGTCGGCGATCCTCACTGCCAATGGCAACGAGCACAGCCTAGCCGACACACTGGGCCATGTCATGGCCATCGGTGCTAAGGAAATACGCGCAGACCCCGAGCCGTGGGTTGAGGCCACCTTGCACGTGGGCGGGCTCTCACCGGTATCGGATGATCGTCTCGTATTTCATGCGGCTATGGGTGGCTTACTAGCCTCTTCCGAGCTTTCGCTCGTCCAGCTTGGTGAGTTCTGCTTCGAGCTCGTCGAGGCAATGTCTAGCCAAGGACTTGCAATTCGTGATGCGATGGGTTTTGCCATGCCACGTGCTGGTCTTCCGCGTGACAGCGGTTTTTTTTCCAACTCGAAGACTTTTGGTTCCCAGCGCAAGCCCTGGCAGACTGCCTTTGCCAAGCTCTTCATTCAGCGTGCTCCACTGCTCAAGAAACTACGGCATAACGGCCAGCCACTGGATTCCGAGGAGATTAAGGAGCGTCTCGAGGCTAACACGACGGAGATAGCGGACGGCGCACGATTGGCGCTCGAAGCATTTGTTGCTGCTCCTGCGGGTGATCAGGCGGCGGCAGGAGCACTTGCTCAGTTCGAGTGGGAAGCTGATGGTGTCTCATTGGCTTTCGAAAAGCCCAAGGAGAAGCAGCTTGGATTGGCTGAAGCGACTGTTCGCTTCTTCGACCACGATTGTGATCAAGAGGACTCGCTCGATACTGAGGGCCGTAAGCTCTTAGAGGACATGAAGTCGCGACAACGCCGTTCTGACTTTACGGAGGATGATGAGGCCTTTTTTGTTAAGCATCGCCGATTGCTTGAGCAAGATACCAAGCTTTGCGCACGTTGGGAGAAGGCCTTATATGGGAAGCCCATTGAGTGCCACGATTTCTTCGAAGGCTTTGCACGCGTAGTCAATAGCCTCCATGCGGGCCTGCGTGACGTAGATGGTGAGCGAGTCTTACGCTTCACGGTGACCAAGGGTCGTACAGTGTGGCGTGAACGATTCAATTACGATGCTGGTAGCTATTTTTCAGCTATGTATCGTGGGCTGAAGAAGCTCATGGGCTCGAAGGTTGAGTGGAAGGTTGAGCGGCTAGGAAACGCCAACCTACCCGACCCTCTCTTCGAATACGAAGCTTTCTTCGCCAAGGAGAAGGAACTCCGCAATAACCAGAAGAACAAGGTCCGGCCGAACCCATCGCTTTCGCGTTTAGCTTTGCAGATCAAATTTGATGTGGCCTTGATTCAAGTTGTGGGGGACAACGAGACCGTCCTGGCAAAGACTCAGCTTCTGTGGAGTTACAAGCCCACTTCAATCGGTTTGTCGATGGTCGCGGACATGCGGCGCCTCTTGGAGAAGGGGGCAGTCGGCTGCACGGAGGTTCCTCGGCGGCTAGTGAGTAAGAAAGGCGGTGTGCAAAGCGTTTCGTTGCTGGATACCAATACTTTAGAGGCGATTTATTCGGCCGATGCGGGATCTCTAGTACCTGCAGTCAGCCGGCTGCGAAGCCTGCGTCATGACATCAAAACTCGGATAAGAGATCTAACAGAAGAGGGGCGTCTTACTTCTGCTCAAGGTGATGAGATCAGAGCCTCGTGGGACAAATTCGAAGAAGACTACATCGAGGCGATGAATGACTTTGTGTCTACAGGGCTGCATGGCGAGGCGGTTATGCGTCAGGCTGGTTCTTTCGGTTCGTTGATGACGGCGCTTATGACCCACGCTCGTGGGGATGTTTGTCGATCGCGATTAGTCTCTGAAGCTCTCACCGTGGGCACGGTTCGAGTGGCAGGCGATAACCCAGCGCTAATCATTCCGCCTTGGCACCCAGAGCGTATGAAGGCCTTGGCGGTTAAGTCCCGCCGTGTGGCAGCATTCGCGACTCACGTACTATCCAGTGGCAGCATTCTTTACGGGGATCGCGAAATTTTCATGCGTGAGTTCTCAGATGAGATCGCCCATCCGTTTTATCCAGAAATAGCTGTCCTTCACAGAGCTGGCATGCAGATGCTGGTCTCCGAAAGCAGTACAGTCAACGGCTATAGTCTCTTAGAGTCACCCACCCGCGTTGTCGGGGATACTATGACTGATGTTGATCCGGCTGCCGCTGCCAAACAGGCACGTGAGCTATTAGAGCGCTATGTCAGTCTACAGCCTCATGAAGCTGCATGTCTTAGTGTCGTACTCTATAACGCCGATGCGGCCGAGATGCCGTTGGCGACTGTGCGGGAGCTTTCGTCTATCCAGGAGGTTGGCAAGTTGCAATGCAATGTGTCGGTCCGTCATTCGGATCCGGCCAAACTGAGAAGTGTCTATGGCGAGTTGGTAAACAAGGCCGGTGATGACCCCAACCTGCCCATGGTTAGCGAGACAAGCGACAACTTTATTTCGAATCTGCGCATTTCGGTGACACCGATCTCGGCTACTCCTAGTGAGAGTACTCAGGGATTTAAGGCTTTCGATGTGGCCTTTCTACATGACGTAGTTGCGCGGGCGGCCCAGTCGGAGTGGCTTCCCGTCCCCTGGACGAACGATCGGCCTAACCTCGAGCACGCGCCTTCGCGGTGGTCTTATCGCAGCGTCTCGAGCGAGAATGAGCTTAAATCGACCACATTCTTGACCTGTCCATGGCAGACTACATCCGGCTGGGCTTATGTGTCTGCCGTGGCGGCTGTTTGTCGCCAAACTGACGCCTTGCCAGACGAACGCTACCTGCCGGCCCGGCGAATCTCGTTGCAAAGCCCTGCACTGGCAGGGATGATCAAAGACGCGCACGATTTGGCCGAATGGGTCGCTACATATGACGAGCTGCTCGACAAGCGTCAGCTCCACCACAACAATATCACTGTCGTTCGCTATCGCCGCGGCTCCACCAACGGTCGCAACATGATCGTGAGTTCGACTTCCGAGCTGCGGCTGCTAGGCGTTTTGGTACGCCGCCGGCTCGATGAACTGAATTTGCCTTTAAATGCGGCTGAGATTCAGTCCGTAGCTGACAAAGCCAAGCGTGATGCGCTCTCGATTTCGGGCGATATAGTGCTGCGTGCTGCTAAGCGTGGTGTCTCAGCGGGTGAAATGATTGGGCTGGTGCTCAGTCGTCATTTGCTCGCAGAGGAATTCAAGGCTGCTGCGGGCGAGGGCCAGGTCTTGACGGCCTACTTCTTACTTGATGACTATGCTAGTTGGTTATCGCAGCCAGAAAGTCGTATCGCTGACATTCTCGCACTCAATGTCCAGGAGCAGGACGGGGATGTTCGCGTCGTTATCTCGGTCGTTGAGTCGAAATATGTGGCGGCCGATGGCCTAGCTAAGGCACGACGGGATTCCAGAGACCAGCTCCTCGCTACTCTCGGCATTTTTCGTGAAGCGCTCTTTGGAGACCCGGGTCGGCTGGATCGTGATGTATGGCTAGCTCGTCTGGCCGATATGCTTATCGACGCCGATGTCCCACCAGGCATGACGGATCTGCTGGAGCGGGTCCGCTTCAAGTTGCGGGAGGGCGATGTGGAGATTTCGTTGCGCGGATATTCGCACGTTTACATTCACACCTCGGACGCCGGATCGACTTCAGTATCGGACCAGGAAATGCTGGAAGAATTGGGCGGCGTGACGGCCTGGCAAGAGGTCTTCGACCGACACGACTTGCGTAAGCTTATTGAGGTCTATGCCAAAGGCGCTGGAGGGCTGGGCGCTCGTTCTGGGTTGGGGCCTCATCAGCCATGGGCGAATCATGGCTTCAAGAAGCCCGCGCCGCGTGTGCCTTGGCTTGCTGCGTTGGGTCAGCTCGCCAGCGGCGAGGCTGATATTTCGGCTGTCGCTGAATCAATTGCTACAGATCCGGTCAGTGCCCCGACGCAAGGGTCTATGCCTCCTGTGCAAAGCCCTTCGGTTGTCGATATCGCATCGCCAAATCCTGTTTCAGATTCTGCAATGACCACCAACTTCGGCGTCACGCTCGACGAGCTAGTTTCCTCCAAGTTTGCGGGCAGCACTGAGTCCGATGCAGAGCGTGAGGAGTGGGCCCAAGATGTGACCAAGAAGCTGAAAGCCGCGCTCAACAGCTACGGCCTGCAGGCTGCTGTTCTTGGTACGCGTCTAACGCCCAATGGTTGTTTAGTGCGCTTGGCTGGCTCCGATCGACTGCGCGTCGAGGATATTGAGAACAAGCGGACACAGCTTTTGACAACCCACGCGCTCAACCTTGTGACGGTCCAGCCCAAGCCGGGTGAAATCGTAGTGACCGTTGCTGGATTTAAGCGCCAGGCAGTGTCGCTCTGGGAGCTTTGGGCGCGCCGTGCATTCAATCGAAATGTTGCTGGCATCAACACCTCCTTCCTTTTAGGGGTTCAAGAGATTAACGGCGCATTGCTGTATCTGAACCTCGGGGCGGAGTTCGGCGGGCTTTCATCGCATGAGCCGCATTCCCTGGTGGCAGGAGCGACTGGTAGCGGAAAGTCGGTGCTAATTCAGGCGCTACTTTTGGACATTGCGGCAACCAATTCTAAGGATCTGGCGCAGATCATCCTGATCGACCCAAAGATAGGTGTGGACTATGCTCCCTTGGCGGACTTACCGCATATGCGCGAGGAGATTATTACAACCAAGGAGAAAGCTAGTGAAGTTCTCGATGCATTGGTCCAGGAGATGGAGGATCGTTATAGAGCTTTTTCCAAGGCCAGAGCGCGTGATTTGCCGTCCTACAATGCAAAGGTCTTGGCTGATGAGCGTCTGCCCATGGTGTTCTTGGTTCATGATGAATTCGCTGACTGGATGTTCGACGATGCCTACAAGTCGGCAGTGGGCGCGGCGGTACAACGGCTGGGGGTGAAGGCTCGCGCAGCTGGCATTCACCTGATCTTCGCGGCCCAACGCCCAGACAAGGACGTGATGCCAATGCAGCTTCGCGAGAACCTAGGCAATCGCCTAATCTTGAAGGTGTCGAGCGAAGCTACTTCAAAGATCGCACTCGACCGCCCCGGAGCTGAACTGCTGCTGGGCCGAGGGCATCTGGCTGCTAAGCTGAATGGTGAACAAGGGCTAGTCTTTGCGCAAGCACCGTTCCTTTCTGATCAAGACATCGAATCTGCGGTGGTTGCCATTCAGAAAGACAACGAATCCAAAGGACAGGTGGTATGAAGATTGAAGAAGCGATAGCGATTGTCGCAGGATTCTTCAACGATCTTATTGGCGCCTGGGTTCCTGGTGCCGTGTTTGCGGTTGGTTTTGGGCTCATGCATTTGGGGCCTGCTCGGCTTCAGGCTATCCTAAATCTCTTAGACTCAAGTGCGGCAGCACTGACCGCGGCAGGCCTACTTTTTGCGCTCGGACATGTTTTGCTGGCTGTGCACGAGCATGGCGTCAAAAAATTACTCACCTGGATAAGAATCTCTAGTAAGTTCGATGACTCTAAGGCGAAGAAAAGGCTATCCTACGTTAGATTCTCCGATCTGATTAATACCTCGCAGACTGATAGCGGTCCAGCCGACTGGGACTACAAAGATCTTCGCTCCGTTGCTCTTTCTGTATCTTCAGAGGCGGCCTCGATAGGCCGAAGGTTTACGTTCGTCTCTCTGTTGTGCAACGGAATCGGAACGGCTTTGTCGATCATCGCAATCGACTTCGCGGTTTGTCATCTGGTGTCACCAAAGCTTTTGTATTCATATGATCATGCGGCCCCTTGGTTTGTGCAGGTGCTCCTCTTTTTTGGAGTAGCAGTTACGCTGTTCAAACAAGGTGAGGTTTTTTATTCCCGAGCGATGACGACGCCATTTTCGATTGCGGTCGCTGAACTAAAACTCAAGAAGGACGCCAATGTCAATACCCCAACCTCGTAGAAAGATCTACTTGGCTGGCGGATTTCGGTCGCACTGGCAGGCCGAGACCGCTTTGCAACTCGCCACCTCGTACGAGCTGCTCGATCCGAGCACACATGGCATCCAAAATCCTGCCGAATACACAAGGTGGGATTTAGACGCCATCCGGCAGGCCGACATCGTCTTGGCAAATATGGAGGCATCAAATCCAGGAGGCTACGCTCTAGCCTTGGAGGTAGGCTTTGCTAAAGCCCTCGGCAAGAGAATCTTCATGGTCGACCAGATCGAAGACCCTTCAGTAAAGCGCTACTTCGAAATGGTTCGCCAATGCTCCGATCTCGTCTTTCCAACGCTCAGCGAAGCGTTGGGTTACCTTGTGTCACTTGAAAAGGATCTCCCTTAGAAGCGGCTCTTATTTGTGGCAGATGGCGCAAGAGCCGTTGCCTTCATCCACCCCGTAGATATCATCAATGTCTTCAGGGCTCGTCTTCACAGGCCTAAGAGGATTGATGGGGATACTCTTACGTATGCGAGCACGACGAGTCTCATACTCGGCTTTAATCGCGGCGACGCGTGTGGAGTTTTCCATATCGGAGAGCGACTCGCCCTTCGACCACGTGAACGGCGAGCCGTGCTCAAGGGCGTCCTTTTCCAATGCCTTAGCAGCCTCATAAGCCTCGGGGTGTTGCTCGCGCAGCCTTACCCATTCGATCTTCTGCTGGAAGAAGCAGAACGTGCATCCACTACGTGAACGCCACTCGTAATACTTTGGGTAGCCGACACCTGAGTTCTCCAATATGTCGATCACGCCCACTTTGTCGATCCCCGCCTCCCGGAAGGGCAGCTTTACAAATAGGTTTGGGGCCTTCGATGAGTAGCCCTCGCGATAGTCCTCGTCTGCGCGGATGGCCACATAAGAAGTTACTTTGTCGCCAGCGGCCAGCATGGGTCGCACCCAGTCTTCGAAGGGAGCAAGCTTCAGCTGGCGGGTGCACCAGCGCGTGTTGGGACTAGGTAGAAAGTGGTTGTATTGGCGTAGCCAGAAGCGGAAGTCCCGACCGGGATTAAGCCGAAGGATAGGCTTACCGAGCCGGCCCTCAAGCTTGCCGAGAAACTCATAGACTTCTGGCAGTTCCTCTCCAGTGTCGGTGAAGAAATATTCGATATCGAGTTCGGGGTGGTGTTCGCGCATGTAGACAGCTAACGCGGCGCTGTCCTTACCGCCTGAAATTCCCAAAACGTGCCGCTCAGCCATTGATAGTCTCCTCGTCGATGGATGTTAGTTTTATCCCGACTTTTGCCAGAATCGCCAGCAGAATGTCTGTTCCCAAACCTTGACCTTCCAGGATCGAAGCAACTTCGCGGGCCTTGGCCTCTACTGTCTCGCGATGGCTGTCCGAAATTGCAAAAGAGCGCGAGATTGTCTTGGTGTCCGAACCGGTGCCGATGACGACAGCAATGGCTTCGCTATGCGCCTTGCGGCCTTGTACAGTCACGAATGCCTCGGCCTCGCGGAAGCGGCGAGCGAGCTTGGCTAGCTCCAGGATCGCCGTGTCGATATGTCGGTCCACCCAGTCTCTAGGGGGCCTTTCTGCCGCCAGACTTAGGATCCCTTCCAGCGAAGCCCTCGATCCGTCGAAATTGGCTAGACGAGTTGCAAATCCGTCCAATTGAAGATCGCCGGATATGCCCGAGACGGACTTTGCTCGTTCTCGTAGCGCCGCAAGATCGCCCCGAGTCGCGTCGAGGGCGTCAAGCATCCTTTTTTCAACTTCGTCCAGCATCTTGCCATACGCTCCAGTAAGCTCCAGTAGCGGAGCTCGAAGGGCATTCACATAGGATTTACCGTCGGAGGCACTCAGCAATGAAGCAAGGTCGACGAATAAGACCTTGTGGGGGTCGCTGGCCTTCAAGAGCATGTCGCGAATGTCCTTGGCCGTTTGTTCCAGCCGAGACGTCCGTCGGGCCCATTCAGGCATATTGAAGACCATGGCCACCAAGCCGCGAGCAGCTTCTAGCGGTTCAGCTGCGCCGGCGGTCTCGCCGATCTCGGCGAGAATCTCTGCGATACCATCGAGGATTTGGCTTTTGTCCTCGTCGATGGCGACCCAACGCAGCGAAAAGCGGTTAGGATCTTGTAGACACTCGTCGACGTCAAAGTCGGTGAGCCTTGGTACGAACATTCCGTCCTTATAGACGGCGATGTTCGCTTTATGTGTTAGCAGGAAAGCCGTGAAGATCACCGGCTGGATACCCCGCTTCATGCCGAAGGGGGGCATGCTCCACAAGGCATAGATTTCGTGGGCGCCGACGTGAGCGTTGACGTCCGAAAAGAGGGCGCGTGTCGCCTCCCATAGTGGTACGAAGCCTTCGGCGAATCCTTCGCTGGGCGGCATGCAGCGCCAAGAACCTAAACCGTCCTGGCGGTGTAGCCCCGTTTTCTTGAGCAACGTTTCATAAACGCCGCGTTCAGCTGGGAAACCTTCGAAGCCCAAAGCCTCCTGTCCCTCGGCATTGACCATTGCATGCAGCAGATCGCGTCGGGCTTTGACGCTGTTACTAGAAATGCTGTCGCGGTTTACTAGTTCGCTCCATACAGAGGGGGAATCGCTAAATAGGCTATCAGCTAGACTGGAGGCTACGGGAGAAAGTTTCGAGCCTGGCTCGATAACTTCTACTGTTCCGTCGTGCCACTTTGCTAGCGACACTGCGGATTGGAGCTGATTTTCCAGGTCGGCACGGGTGGCGGCCAGACGAGCATAGACTTCACGGCGGGCGACGGCGTCACCAGAGAGCTCATGGCGATCCTTGACTTGCTCCAAGGCCACCAGCTCGGCAGAGAGCTCGGCGATGCGGGCGTGATTGGCGGGGATACCCACCATCACGGGCCATGGGCGAAGCTTCGAGCAGGCCTGTGCGCGCAAACGAGCTTCGCGCAGACTCATGCCTTTGCTCGGTAAAGCCAGAATGAATGTCCCGAACTCACCTTTCTTTGGGTAGTAGTCGGCGGCGAGTTTTTCTGCCTGATCGATGCTACACAGTGACAGTTCCATCCATCGCATGGAACCAGTCTCGTGGTAGTGCCGTTTAGCAACAATCGGATGTAGTCCCATCAGTTGGGCCAAGCGTGCATAGTCGATGCCAGGCGAAGCGGCCAGAGTTTGGGCGACGGCCCCGTCGATGTCGAAGTCGCTACCTTCGAAGACCGACCAAGCACCGGTGTAGTTCTTGTAGAGGACGACTTTGAGGTCAGAGAGCTTTTTGAGTGCCTCGTCGAGACTTTCTCGCTTCTTGTCGTAGAAGAGTGTACCGATGACGGCGGTGTCAGCCGCCAGGCCCGAACCGTTGCGAAAGAGATCGATGATCGCAATGTTTTTGATCATTGACACTAGCAGGGCATCATCCGTCTTTGCTTCTGCTCGTTCCACCGCCTCGACGGCTTGCGACCAACGGTGCCCGTCAGGGGATGCGAGGATCGCAGGCTCGAGGTTCGAGCGCAGGTAGTCCCAGTAGTCGCTTGGGCGATACCAGCTCGCATCAACTCGAAGCGTCGAGTTCAGGTAGGAGCGGAATCCATGGGGCTCGACGGATGACAAGAAGCCGAAGGTACTGCGCTCGTTCTGACCAAACTGTCGCTTGGATATGGGGCCCAGCAGCGCGGCCATGGCCGGATGCAGCGGCCAGCACGCCTCTAGGGCGTTGGTGAAATTTTTCCCTACAGCGGGCCGACGTGAACGGATGGCTTCAGCGATCTTCTCGGAGGCATCGAGCATCCAAGGCGGACGCTCCTTGACCTCAACTGCGCGTCCGATGAGCTCGACGACCTCGTCGCTTGCAGCTACGAAAGGTAGGTCGACGTAGCGGCCTTGGACTTTGACCCAGTCGTCGCGAGTGTCGATGCCCAGGCGGGCCGAGTACTGCGCGAACGATTGGTGTAGCACGCCGACAACGACCAAGCGGCCTTCGGCGCGCGCGGCCGCTTCGGCGAGTTCTTGGAAGAAGTAGACATCATCCCCGGAGCCTAGAGCGGATGCTTCCAAGAACTTTCCCATCTCGTCAATGATGATCAGTACGCCGTCATGTGGGCGGCTCTTCGCCTGTTCGAGAAGGTCAGAGATCAACGTTTGGGCGTTAGGCTTGCTGCGGCCGTCGACCGTCTTGCCTTGAGCGTGATGAAGTGATGCATGCAGCTCTGTCACGATGCTTCCGCGCCTACCTACGGTCGGGACAAGTAGCCATCCACTGCGGACGGGGAAGGCTTTGTCGAAAGTCAGCTTGGAGTCCAGCTGCAGCGCTTCGCGCGCCTTGGTTCGAAGGCTCTTGTCCGGATGCAGGGCGCTCGCCAGCGTGACCGCCAACGAGCTTTTTCCTCCACCGAACGGCCCCGTCCAGGTGAAACAGCGCTGATTGGTATCGGTAAGCTGTCTGCACATGCTATCGACCACAGTAGCTGCAGTTGTATGACAGATATAACCAGAGAGGGCGTCTAGACGGCCAATGTCTGCGTCGACGCGAATCGAGCGCTGATATTGACGTGAAATCTGGACGAAATCAGAGAGAACCTGGTGTTTTTTGTTAGTCATAGGCGTGTCTGATCATGTTCTTGATATCGTCCTTCGATAGTTCCTTGCGGTGGACTTGGCGAAGACCGGCAGAGTCGGTCCATTCGAGTTTGCCCCCAGTAAAGTCAGAGAGGGCTATCAGCCGTTGTGCGATCGACTCCTCGTCGAGTTTAAAGACTCGGCCAGGTGATCCTTCAGCGTAGGCGATCGTTTCGAAGGCCAGCGAGCTTTGTCCCTCAGCTTTGTTATTCCAAAAATCGATGAGTGCGTAGGCAAAGATACCATCGTGCAGTGAGGCTTTGGGGCCACGGCGGAAGGCGTATTGACCCTTGTGGACCTCTTGTAGCAGACCTAACTCGCCTAAGAGCGGTTCGGCGAAATCTTCAGGTGATCCCCCTGCGGCACGCGGCGCGTAACTCCGAAGGCAGGTCTCCAAATCACGGGAGATAGTGGAGGCTGACAGCCGATGTTTCGGGTCGAGCTCGCGCGCGTAGTTGGCCAATGGGTCTTCGAGCTCTTGGCGCGTAAAGGTCGGAGCCGTGACATGATTAAACAGCCAACGCCAAGTCGTCGAGCGAAAGCAGTGGCCGGCAAGTTGCCAATGAGCGAGCCAGGGTGTTGAAGGGTGCTCAGCGTAAGGGTCGAGGCCACCATCACTCAGAATCTCTATGGCTAGATTGCGAATACGGAAATTGTCACCGTCTTCGAACATTACGCCGCAAGCCAAGGCCCAATGTCGGATCGATGCCACCATATTTTTACCTACACCAAATTCTGCGATGGCCTTCGCATCCGACAAATACGACTTGGGGAGCAGCCCGCCATTAGTGCATTGATCGAATAGCTTCTTGAGCCACATTTGACGCAAGGGGAACGTCTCGTGGCCCGAGAAATGAACGGAGGTTTTTCGGCTGCGGTTTGGGATAGCGTTTTTCATGGTTAGTGCGAGTTTAACTCGAACTGGTGAATCTCACCAGTTCGACCGCCCCAGTAATGCTGTGTAAAAAAACAGTATACTAGACTGGCTTATCACGTAAGGGAAGTTCGGCTTGTTAACTTAGGCGCAGGAAAGAATGATTTTGGTTCCGACCTGCTCCCCTCAAGGTGTTGGGCATAATTTTCGTGAAAAAATTGAGCTACAGCTCGGCTTTTGCCAACCCCTGGCCAATGCATCTTCCACGGGAGCTTGCGTCAGATCTTGGAAATTACCCTATTTCCAGTTCAGATTCGGCACGTAGGGAAAGGGGGCCGAGTTCGTTCTGGCCGTGTGTCAGGTCTTTGGTCGCCATTGGCTGCAGGTCATGTGCCAGCCCCTTATACGTCAGCCGATCCACTCGGTTAGGCAGCCTTTTTGCATCGTCTGTGAACACAACGACCTCGTGCCGTTCCCGCGAGATACTGACGTAGTAAGTGTCCTGGGCGGTCGTGCGGCTGAAGCTTTCGGCGTTGTAAAGAACTCGGTCGCAGGTCAGCCCTTGGGCACTATGCGCGGTGGTAGTGTTGGCATAGTCCATGTTAAGCGGTCGATCTGTGGACAGCTGCACCCGGCGACCATTGGTTTCGATGGTGACGCTGGTTGCATCAGTCGCCGTGACCTTCGCCAGTTGACCGTTGACCGTTGACCGTTGACCAGGTCATTCTGGGCATCGTTGCGTGTGATGCGGGCAGGGTCTCCCGCAGACAGCTCTGCCCGGCTCAGGTGGTAGACCGATAGCTTAGACACGGTTTTGGGGATGATTTCCATGGGTTGAGTATGCGAAGGGCCGGCCTGGATCGGTTCGACGGTGATGCGGTCATGGTGTGTGCTGCCGGTGTCAGCCGTCGGTTACGTCCCGCACCAGGGGCAGGTCGGCGAATATTAGACACGAGGTTGAACGGCAGCCCAATGCCCCATTCTTTGCTCGCAATGGTAAACAGGTGGCCAAGTAAGGCTAGTTCTAGGCGTACAGTATTATTGCTACGCGGTACACGCTTGCCGACCTCGTCTTCATCACCGGCCAGGCGCATGTCACGGTATTGGGCAACAATATCAGCGCCCAAGCCAGCGAGGGAATATTTACCCAAATGCTTGGTCAGCGCCTGGGTCTTTTTATGTTCGCCAATCTGGGTCGATGCGCGCTTAGTTGGGGTAACTTCCTGCAAATAACGCTTCAGCGCCGTCTCAAGAGTCATCCGCTCGGCAGGCGCACGCTGAATATACATTCCACGTACCATTTCATCTTTAGTACGGCGCGCCCAGTCTTCGGCGTCTCTTTTAGTACGGAAAGTTTTGGCGGTAGCAGGCCAGCCGGTTTTGCGGATTAGTGCCTTCCAGGTACCAGAAGGCGTCTTGACGATAGTGGCCATACAGGCTCCGAATGATGCTCAACGCTGCACCACTGTACCTGACTCGCAATCTTGGAATCCCCCAGTCTTGGGGTAGAAGCTAAAAACCGCGCTAATGCCTTATAAACACTAGAGATTTTAAGCTGGTGCCCGGGGCCGGAATCGAACCGGCACGCCTTGCGGCGGGGGATTTTGAGTCCCCTGCGTCTACCAATTTCACCACCCGGGCTAGGTATGGCAACCTGGGAATCCAGGCTTGGAAGGAAAGAAAGTTATTATACGCAGATTACTAGGGGTTTTGGCAAGCCTTTGAACAATTTTTTTGTGTGTGAGCTTTCGTCTGAAGAAATCTCTACGACAAACCGCCCTTGGGGCCTGTTTTCCACCTGCTTTGTCACAGCTGGTTAAGTAATAAAAGGCCGCTTTCACTAGAAGCCTGCATCGGTGTGCTTCCGGAGCACCTAAGCCTCATCAACCAAAAATAAAAACAGGCCAGGTACGCTGTCCTGGCCTGCCAATAAGACGCCCTACTTCTCTACTCTTCAACAGCCACGTGCTGTCCATTGCGAATCCACTCTCTCCAGATCGCCACCAACAGAGCCATCAGCACCGGGCCGATGAACAGGCCCACGATACCCATGGTCTGCACACCGCCAACCAAACCAAAGAAGGTTGGCAGGAATGGCAGTTTAACGGGACCGCCAACCAGACGCGGTCTAAGCGTCTTATCTACGATGAACAGTTCAATCGCCCCCCACAGGAACAGGCTAACGCCCGCAACCAAGTGACCAGAACCGATCAGGTACAGGGAAACCATCGTAAAGGACAACGGTGCCCCACCAGGGATCAGCGCCATAAAACCGGTAATGACACCCAGCAGCACTGGAGATGGGACGCCTGCAACCCAATAGGCAATCCCCAGGACCAAGCCCTCACCCAAAGCGATCAAACCCATGCCTGTCACTGTGGAGTTCACAGTAGCCGGCACGACACGGGAAAAACGCTGCCAGCGGCCTGGCAGGACGCGCTCGCCCACGATGTCCAGCTGGAGCAGCAATCTGTCGCCATCTTTAAAGATGAAAAACAGGGTGATCAGCATGAAAAGTACGGTCAGCAGCAAGTGGAAGACGTTCCCAGTCGCTGACAGAACCATACGGTAGATATTGCCCAGATGCTGGCCACTGACCATCTCGACCAGTTCGCCCAAGGCGTGGGGCTCACCTAGATAGACTTGCCAATACTCGGTCAGGCGCTCGCCCATTAAGGGCATGGCTTTGATCCATTCGGGCGTAGGTGTGCCGTATCGGTTGGCGGCCAAGGCCCAGGTGATAAAGCTGCTGGCTTCCTGGATCGCAAAGGACAAGGCCAGTGACAGGGGCACGACCAGCACCAGAGTGACGGCGAGCAGCGCAAGTGTGGCGGCCAGCGCGGTGCGGCCATTGCAGCGCACAACCAGTCGTTTATATAAGGGCCAACCGGCCAGGCCGATGATCAGCGCGGCCAGTACAGGGACCAAAAATCCCTTCAAAAAGTAAACGCCTGCGGCCAGCACAAGCAGCAATAGCCAGCGGGCGATTAGAAATGCGGGTAAGACGGGTTGCATAAACGGTGGAGACCCTCTTGTCTATTGGTCTGGGCATGGGTCGGTGCCCGAAAGTTTTTTTGACGATAGCATGATCGCCGCGCAAGGAATACCCGTTTCTTACACCAAGCTGAGCGGGGTGTTTGATACGGGAATCGGTATCGGACAAAACCGGCGTTTTAACCTTCGCTCCGAGTGGGCCCGAGATAAGGGCTTGCTTCGGGTTTAAAGGCTGAGCAGTTGATACGGTGCCCTCTGCACTGTAATCAGAATCCACTCGCTAAGGCGTTTATGTCTTACGCCTATTGCGTTTGCATGGGTCCTGACCCCAAACCTCGATCGCATGCACTGACTTAGCAAGTATCCTCCCTGCCCGCTGAAAGAACTACAAAAAATAAAACCTTCAGCATGAAAAAGAGAGTTTGTCTGGCATTGGCAACTGATAGCGCCCCCGCGACCCTCCCAAAAACCATCCACAGGTAAACCCCAGTTTTTTTAATTTTTCACATACGTAAAATATTTTTCTCACACAGGAAATACAGAAATGAAAAAACCATCTTGGATTGTTAGTCCCGAAGACGCGCTTGCGTACTCTCCGGCCAACCACACGGGCACAGTGAATCGTCGTCTGATCAGCCAGGCCAATGTCGGTGCTAAGCATGTGGAAGTGCTGCTGGGTGTTATCGAAAAGAATCAAGGTGCCCTGCCCCATGCGCATCCTGGCATTGAGCAGGTCTGCTATCTGCTCAGCGGGACTGCCGATGTGGAAGTTGATGGCGAGCACGGCCAGATGAAGGCAGGCGAGTGCTGCTATTTGCCGCCAGACAAAAAGCACGTTTTCACTGTCACCAGCGATGAGCCTGCTCAGCTATTGGTGATTTACTCCCCGCCTTATGAAGAGCACCCCGATCGGGTTATTCGCTGATCCGCTTGCGCTTGCTGGCTTGGGCTGATGCGCCCTGCCTTTCCACCCTGAGGAGACCGCTATGAATTTCAAGAAAAAAAATCTTTTGCTCTCGCTACGTTCCCGCTGTACGGCCGTACTGGCATGTAGCGCCGCCATGCTTTTGATGGGCGGTAATGCCTGGGCTCAGTATCCGGAGCGAGCCATTACCTTGATCGTGCCCTTTCCTGCGGGTTCGGGCACAGATGCCGTAGGTCGGATCTTTGCAGAAGAGATCGGCAAACGGGTCGGTCAGACCATCATTGTTGAAAACCGCCCCGGCGCAAATGCCTCGATTGCAGCCAACTATGTGAAGCGGGCCGCGCCCGATGGCTACACCCTGTTCATCACCACCAATACATCTCACTCTGCCGCCCCTTGGTTGATGAAGAACGTACCCTACGATCCGATCAAGGATTTCACGCCCATCGCTCGTGGCGGCAACCTGCCTTTTATTCTGGTAACGAATCCCGACCGCCCCTACCAAACCGTGGAACAGCTACTGCAATACGCCAAGGCCAACCCTGGTGTGATTACCTATGCCTCGGGCAATAGCACCGGCATCGTGGCAGGCGGAACCTTGGACCTGCAAGCAGGCATGAAAGCCCTGCATGTCCCGTACAAAGGCACACCGCAGGCGCTGACCGATCTGATCGCCGGGCAAGTGGACTTCATGTTTACCGATGTCACCTCCGGGCTGGCCTTTATCAATAGTGGTCGTCTGAAAGCCTTGGCGGTGTCGACAGCAAAACGCAGTGCTTTGCTGCCCGATCTGCCCGCTATGGAAGAAGCAGGCTTGTCTGACTTTGACATTACCTCTTGGAATGGATTTTTTGGTCCAGCGGGAATGGAGCCAGAGCATGTTCAGCTGCTGAACCGCACGATTAATGAGGTGGTTCAGGACGAGGCCGTGCGCCAGAAGTTGGCTCAATTAGGTTTCGACGCCTTTAGTGGTCCACCCGAGGAGTTCGCTCAGTTTGTTCAGGAACAGTACGTGCTGTGGGGCAAATTGATTGATGACGCCAATCTTGGCCCTCAGTAACTGCGTGGACGCCTGTTATGACTGAACACAAGAAGGACAACGCTGGTCCACTGAGCGGTATCCGTATTCTGGATTTAAGCTCGGTAGTGATGGGGCCCTTCGCCACTCAAATCCTGGCTGATCTGGGGGCCGATGTGATCAAAGTGGAGTCCCCCAGCGGGGATACCATGCGAGCGGTCGGACCTATGCGCAACACGGCTATGGGCGCATTATTTCTGCACCTGAACCGCAATAAGCGATCCGTCGTACTGGATCTGAAAACCCCAGCTGGTCAAGAAGCCTGCCTGCAATTGATCCGGGAATCTGATGTGCTGCTCTACAATCTGCGCCCAGCGGCGATGGCACGTCTGGGTCTGGATTATGAACGCGTTGCCGCCGCCAACCCAGCCATCGTTTATGTAGGTGCTTATGGTTTCGGGGAGGATGGCCCCTACGCAGGCCGTCCCGCCTACGATGATTTAATCCAGGGCATGACAGGGCTGGGACACCTTTATCAACAACAATCCGGTGATGTGCCCCGCTACACCCCGTTGACCTTATGTGATCGCACCGTCGGTCTGCATGTAGCGGTAGCCGTGCTCGCGGGTGTCATTGAGGCCCGCCAAAGCGGCCAAGGTCAGGCGATTGAAATCCCCATGTTCGAGGCCATGGCACATTTTGTGCTGGGCGATCATTTGGGTGGTCACTCCTTTGAACCTGCCCTGGGCCCCACCGGCTATGCCCGTCTGCTGGCCAAAGAACGCAAACCCTACCAAACCAGTGACGGCTTTCTGGTTCTGCTGATTTATAACGACAAGCATTGGGCCAAGTTCTTCTCCTTGATCGGCCAGCCCGAACTTCAGCAAGAGCCACGCTTCAGCTCGCACTCCGCCCGCGCCATTCATATTGGCGAGGTTTATGACTTTGTGGCCTCGCATATAAAGCAAAAGGACACCGCCTATTGGTTGCATGCCTTGCGCCAGGTCGATATCCCAGCCGCCCCCTTGTACTCCATCGAGCAACTGATTGATGACGAGCATCTACAAGCGGTGAAGCATCTGCAACACATGGATCACCCTACCGAGGGCCCCATCTGCACGCCCTCCCCCTTGGGCAACTACTCACGCACCCCGTTAAGCATCCGACGCCATGCCCCTGGCCTGGGCGAACACACTGCCCAAGTGCTGGCGGAGCTGGGTTACAGCGAGCAGGACATCCAAGCCATGCTAACCAGCGTTCACCCCTCACCCCGAGAACAGATCGTATGAATATCGAATTAAGCGAAGATCAACGCGCCTTGGTGCAGGCCATTGAATCGGTTTGCCAGCAGTTTGATGACGAATACTGGCTGGCCCGCGATCAGGATGGCATCTACCCCCATGACTTTCATAAAGCGCTGGCAGACGGCGGCTGGTTAGGTATCGCCATGCCCGAGCAGTACGGCGGTGCGGGCCTGGGCATGATGGAAGCGGCATTGATGATGCACACCATCTCCCGTACCGGTGCCGGATTCTCCGGTGCCTCTGCCGTGCACATGAATATCTTTGGCCTAAATCCGGTGGTGGTGTTTGGCAACGATGAGCAGCGTGCCCGTTTTCTGCCGCCCCTGATTCAAGGTAAAGACAAAGCCTGCTTTGGCGTCACCGAACCGAACTCTGGATTGGATACCAGCAAGCTGGAAACCCGTGCCGTTTTGCACGGCGACCACTATCAGGTACATGGCCGAAAAATCTGGATTTCCACGGCGCAAGTCGCCAACAAGATTCTGCTGCTGGCTCGCACAAGCCCACTGTCCGACGTCAAAAAACCAACCGATGGACTATCGCTTTTCTATACAGACCTGGATCGCAACACGATTGAAGTGCGTCACATCGACAAGATGGGACGGAATGCGGTGGACTCCAATATGCTGTTTATCGACGGGCTGCGCATCCCTGTTGAAGACCGCATCGGCGAAGAAGGCAAAGGCTTCAGCTATTTGCTGCACGGCTTGAATCCAGAACGCATTCTGATTGCCGCCGAGGCCATTGGCTTGGGTAGGGCGGCTTTAGAGAAGGCAACGATCTACGCCAAAGAACGACACGTTTTTGGGCGGCCGATTGGACAGAATCAAGGAATACAGCACCCACTGGCCCAAGCCTGGATGCAATTGGAGGCAGCCGATTTAGTCACTCTTAAGGCTGCGGCTTTATATGATGCTGGCAAACCTTGCGGAGAGTACGCGAACGCCGCCAAATATCTGGCAGCCGAGGCGGGTTTCCAGTCTTGTCAGACTGCCATCCAAACTTTGGGAGGCATGGGATATGCCAAGGAATACCATGTAGAACGCTATCTACGTGAAAGTTTTATTCCACGACTGGCTCCAGTCAGCCCGCAGCTAATCATGTGCTATATCGCAGAGAAAGTGCTGGGACTGCCCAAGTCTTACTAAGACCTCGCCTCAAGGCTCTTCAATAAAGCGACACGCTACTCGCAAGCGCTCCGCGTAACTTTGCAGGTTCTGCTCAATACGATAAACAGGACCTGCAATCGAGATCGCATAGCTGCCGCCTGAAATCCGTATAGGCCAGGCAATACCACCCACGTCCGACATGGATTCGCCCATATTGCCGTACCAGCCGCGTTGCGCGGAGACTTCCAGGTCGGCATTCAAACTGTCCAGACTGACCAGCGTCTTGGGCGTGAAGGCTTCCAAAGGTCCATCGCCCAACAGCTGGGTGCGTTCTTCCAACGTCATTTGAGACAACAGCGCTTTACCAATAGAGTTAGCGTGAACATGGCGCTGAGTTCCCGCCACTGCCACATAACGAATGGGATGCGGGGAGGAAATCACCTCCACATAGACCACTTTTTTATCCAGATCCAGCTTGCCGAACACCACGGTTTCCTGCGTGGTGTTACGCAGTTCTTCCAGGCTGGGGCGAACCTTTTCCAGAATGGGGTCTGCCTGGGAAATACGCTGCGCCATCGCCAGCAAACGACCCGTCGGGTAATAGCCTTGCCGGCGTCCCGTCTCATAGATATACCCCTGCCGAGACAAGGTGCGCAGCAAAGCCAGACAACTGGACACAGGCGCATCCAACAAACGCGCCATTTCAGACAGCGCTAAAGGCCGCGTCTCACGGGCAAACAGCTCGATGATTTCAATAACGCGCAAAGCCGTTTTGACATTGCTCTCGGCAGGTTTGGTGCTCATGGTCAGGGCGCTACCGGCAAAGCTCGTTTATGAGCCGAAGCCTGGAAGGTCTTGATGATGATCTGCGTGGCTTTGTCGTCTGTGACTTTGCCTTCCAAAAAATCATCAATCTGATCGTAGCTGACACCAAAGGAATCTTCGTCAGGCTTCAAGGGCGTCAGACTTTCCAGATCAGCGGTTGGTACTTTGAAGACCAAGGCATCCGATCCACCCATGGCGCTTGCCAAAGCGCGTACCCGTCGCTTGTTCAAGCCCGCCAAAGGTGTGATATCAGCAGCACCATCCCCAAATTTAGTGAAGAAACCCATCAATGCTTCGGCAGCGTGGTCTGTACCGACCACTAAACCACCATTCGCCCCTGCAATCGCATACTGAGCCACCATGCGTTGACGTGCCTTGATATTGCCCATCAGAAAATCCTGCTGTGCGGCATCGCGAAATGTCAGGCCAGAGGCCAGCAACTGCTCCAGCATTGCATCCGATGCAGGTTTCACGTTCACGACTAAGGTCTGATCGGGATTAATGACCTTCAGGCCGCCTTGGGCATCCTTCTCGTCGGCTTGTTCACCGTAAGGCAAACGCACGGCAATGAATTGCGCTGGATGACCTTGCTCCCGCGCCTGCTCTACCGCTCGCTGGGACAAACACCCCGCGGCCAAAGAATCCACACCACCGCTGATCCCCAAGACCAGACTACGGCAGCCGGTACGCAGCAAATAGTCACTTAGAAAGCGGACACGACGCTCAATTTCTTGCTGAACATCGAAATGATCCATCATCCCCAATTCCGCACGAATACTGGCTTGTATAGCGCGTTGATCATCAGTCATGGCGCAGGCTCTCTAAACAAAGTGAACAATAGTTCGATTGTAAAGGACTGGAGAAACTGTGCCAGACGGTATCTACGCCTCCAGTTATTTAATACGTAATCAAGATGGCCAAAGCCTGAAAGCCCAACACAAGAACAAGGTATAGGCTGCTGTTCCTCTAGAGCCGCCCAAGCCCGTTGCCCTGGCTCTAGGCGAGTCAGACAGCTTGCCGCAGGCGGAGTCTCTCTTCGGGGTACAAGCACTCTGCTGTTTGAGCGCGACGCTTATAGCTCGTCCGGGGGACGAGCTATCGCGCGAGTTCAGAGTGCGCCCGAAGGGAGACTTCGACAAAGGCACCGGTGCGCAGCACCGGCAAGCAGTCCGCCTGGAGCCAGGGCAACGGGCTTGGGCGGCGTCTCTACGAAGACCGATGCCTCATACATCGCACGAAACCCATAAAAAAACCCCACCTGCCAAAACAGGTGGGGTTTCATCAACTAAAAGCTAAACCAGCTTAGCGATCCAGTTGCGACACATCACGTACCGCGCCACGGTCAGCCGATGTCGCCAAGGCGGCGTAGGCTTTCAGTGCTTGCGACACAACACGTTCACGGTTCACAGGCTTCCAAGCCTTAGCACCACGCGATTCCATTTCGACGCGACGTGCAGCCAGCTCTTCATCGCTGATCGCCAAATGCATACGGCGGTTAGGGATATCGATCTCGATGGTATCTCCGTCCTGCACCAGGGCGATGTTGCCACCTTCCGCCGCTTCAGGTGAAGCGTGACCGATTACCAGACCCGACGAGCCACCAGAGAAGCGGCCATCCGTGAACAAGGCCGAGCTTTTGCCCAGACCCATAGATTTCAGATAAGACGTGGGGTACAACATTTCTTGCATTCCAGGACCACCTTTAGGCCCTTCGTAGCGAATGATGACCACATCGCCTGCCTTGACCACGCCGTCCAAAATGGCAGCGACGGAATCGTCCTGGCTTTCGTAGACACGCGCGATGCCGGTGAAGGTCAGAATGCTTTCATCCACGCCAGCGGTTTTAACGATACAACCGTTAATCGCCAAGTTGCCGTACAACACCGCCAAACCGCCATCTTGCGAATAGGCATTCGCCTTGTCGCGAATGCAACCCGTGGCCCGATCGGTGTCCAGATCTTGGTAGTAACGATCCTGGCTGAAAGCCACTTGCGTAGGAATACCACCAGGGGCAGCACGGTAGAAGTCGCTAATTGCCTTGACGTTTTCGCCCTTGATGTCCCAACGCTTGATGGCTTCACGCAAGGTGCCGCTGTGTACGTTGCCTACATCCAAGTTCAGCAGGTTGGCGCGACCCAATTCAGCCAGAATCGCCATAATGCCGCCGGCGCGGTGAACGTCTTCCATGTGATATTCAGGTGTGGCGGGGGCTACTTTACACAGACAAGGTACACCGCGCGAAATGCGGTCGATGTCGGCCATCGTAAATTCCACACCGGCTTCTTGGGCTGCAGCCAGCAGGTGCAGCACGGTATTGGTGGAGCCGCCCATGGCCACATCCAGGGTCATGGCGTTCTCAAAGGCCTGATAGGTAGCGATGTTACGTGGCAGAACGGATTCGTCGTCTTGCTCGTAGTAGCGCTTGGCCAGATCAACAATCAGGCTGCCAGCTCGCTCGAACAAGCCTTGACGACGAGCATGCGTGGCAACAATGGTGCCGTTACCTGGCAAGGCCAAGCCCAGAGCTTCAGCCAAACAGTTCATGGAGTTGGCGGTAAACATGCCCGAACAGGAACCACAGGTAGGGCAAGCGCTACGCTCAACCGCTTCAGCCTGTTCGTCCGTCACATTTGGGTCAGCCGCTTGAATCATGGCGTCCACCAGATCCAGCTTTTGCAGCACCGTCTTGCCATCAGGCGAATAGACCTTGCCTGCTTCCATCGGGCCGCCCGACACAAAAACAACAGGAATGTTCAGGCGCATGGCAGCCATCAACATACCGGGGGTGATTTTGTCGCAGTTGGAGATACACACCATGGCATCCGCACAGTGCGCGTTGACCATGTATTCCACCGAGTCGGCAATCAGTTCGCGCGAAGGCAGGGAATACAGCATGCCGCCGTGGCCCATCGCAATACCGTCGTCCACTGCAATGGTGTTGAACTCTTTCGCTACACCGCCGACCGCTTCAATTTGACGGGCAACCAGTTGGCCCATGTCTTTCAGGTGTACGTGACCGGGTACGAATTGCGTAAAGGAGTTCACCACCGCAATGATCGGTTTGGAGAAATCCTCGTCTTTCATACCGGTGGCGCGCCACAGGGCACGCGCGCCGGCCATATTACGACCGTGGGTCGAGGTACGGGAGCGATATTGGGGCATGACTACTCTCTGAACAGGAAAATTATGTAAAGATACCTATCATAAACGTCCCAAGGCGCTTTGTGCGCTTCATGGTCGGGCAGGCGTCTTACAGTTGGGCGGCTACCGATCTGGCACCCAGAATCCTTTGCAGCAAAACCCCTTATTTCACAGGAGATATATTATGCCGCAGGCCGTGCCTGACCTTTCCAACCTGCTCAGACAGGACATCCGCTTTCTGGGCAAAGCCCTGGGAGAAGTGATCCGTGACAGCGAAGGAAAGGCGACCTTCACGCTGATTGAAGCCCTGCGCCGGGCCGCTGTCAGTTTCAGACGTGAGCACGATCCGCAGCAAGCACGGATTCTGGAAAAGGACATTCCAAAGCTGAACGATGCACAGGCCCGTTCTGTGGCCCGTGCCTTTGCTTACTTTCTGCACCTGTCCAATATTGCTGAGGATCGGGACCAGAACCGCCGCCGCATGGAGCAAGACCCCGAGCAATTGCTGGGCAGTTTGCAACACGCGATTCAGACCTTGATGGATCAGGGCCTGAGCGCCAAAAAGATTCGCCGCTATCTGCAAGAGGCTTGTGTGATGCCGGTTCTAACGGCCCACCCCACCGAGGTCCAACGCCAAAGTACCTTGGCCGTGCATATGGCCATTGCCGACGAGCTGAACGGTCTGGACCATAAAGCCACGGCCACCCAATCGGCCCGCACCCAGGAAAAGCTGACTGGCCTGGTGTCCCTGCTGTGGCAAACCCGCATGCTGCGCGATCACAAGCTGACCGTCATGGACGAGATCGACAACGCACTGGCCTATTACGGCTCCACGTTCCTGCCCACCATTCCGCAGCTGTATCACGATCTGGACCGCTTGCTGGAGCCGGGCAAGAAAAGCCTGCTGGATCAGAAAACCCGCGCCCTACCCGCCTTTTTGCGCATGGGCAGCTGGATTGGTGGTGACCGCGACGGCAACCCTAATGTGGGCCCTGAAACCGTAGAGCAAGCCGTGCTGCGCCAGTCCACGCGCGCGCTGCAACACTATCTGGAACAAATTCGCCTGCTGGGTACAGAAATCTCGGTATCAGACGCACTGAACCGCGTCAGCAAAGACTTGGCTGCCTTGTCAGCCAGTAGCCAGGACCCGTCTCCTCACCGTGTGGACGAGCCTTATCGCCGCAGTTTTATTCACCTGTACGCTCGCATGGCGGCCACGGCACAAACCTTGCTGGGTCGAGATCTGGCGGATCGCCCCACTTACGCCGCCCCGCCCTATGCCAATCCCCAGGAGTTCCAGGCCGATCTACAAGTTATTGCCGACTCTTTGGCTGAGAACAAAGGCGGTGCGATCGCTGGTCTGCGCTTGAATGAATTGATTCAAGCCGTAGAAGTGTTTGGCTTTCATCTGGCTACGCTGGACCTGCGCCAAAGCTCCGATGTGCACGAGCGTGTTCTGGACGAACTGTTCCGCGTAGCAGGAACGCAGTACAAGGACGAGCCAGTCAGCTACCGCCAGCTGTCCGAAGAAGACCGCATCACCTTGCTGCGGTCGGAGCTGCGTCACCATCGCCCTCTGGTTTCACCTTGGTATCGCTACTCGGAAGAAACCGAGAAAGAACTCTCTATTCTGCGCAAAGCCGCCGAGTGCCGTCGTCGCTTTGGAGCCCGTGCGCTGGAACAAACCATTGTGTCGCACACGGAGACGCTCAGCGATTTGCTGGAAGTGCTGGTACTGCAACAGGAAACCGGGCTTATCGTGCCTAACTCCAACGAGCCTGAGCACCAAGGCCTGATGGTCGTACCGCTGTTCGAGACGATCCCTGACTTGGAGCGTGGCCCACAGATCATGCAGGAATGGCTGGACATGCCTGAAATCCGCCAGCGTGTACGCCACGCCCAGGACAGCGTGCAGGAAGTGATGCTGGGCTATTCAGACAGTAATAAAGACGGTGGCTACCTGACCTCCAACTGGACGCTGTACCGTGCTGAGCGTGAGTTCGCTCAAGTCTTTTCCCGCCGTAAAGTGCGCCTGCGCCTGTTCCACGGCCGTGGCGGCTCGGTAGGCCGAGGCGGTGGTTCCAGCTTCGACGCCATTCTGGCGCAACCACCCGGCACCGTGAACGGCCAGATTCGTCTGACCGAGCAAGGTGAAATGATTCAAGGCCGCTACAAAGATGCGGACGTGGGTCGCTGGCATCTGGAACTGTTTGTAGCCGCAACGCTGGAAGCCAGCCTGGGCTCGCGCAAAGGTTCGTCCAATGACGACGAGCACCTTGCCGCCTACGGTGAAGCCATGGCCTGGATGTCCGAGCAAGCGCATCAAAGCTATCGCCAACTGGTCTACGGCACACCGAACTTTGATCAGTACTTCTTCCAGTCCACTCCGATCAAGGAAATTGCGGGTCTGAATATCGGCTCGCGCCCATCGTCGCGCAAAGCCACGCAAAGTATTGAAGACTTGCGTGCTATCCCCTGGAGTTTCTCCTGGGCGCAATGCCGTCTGCCTATTCCCGGTTGGTACGGCATGGGCACGGCCTTGAATCGCTATCTGGAGTCAGGTTTACCCAAAGACGGCCTGAATCGCGCCAAACGCCTGGCGCAGTTACAGACCATGGCGCGCGAGTGGGCCTTCTTCCGTACTCTGCTCTCCAATATGGAGCAAGTGTTGGCCAAGACTGACCTGGATATCGGTCTGAAGTACGCCGGTCTGGTGGAAGACGAGGCCTTGCGCGAGGGCATCTTCACCCAGATTCGCGAAGAGTTCGACCTGACACACCAACTATTCCGCGAAATCACAGGACACGAGCTGTTGGCCAACGATCAGGCGCTGCAAGATGCTCTGGTCGAGCGCTTTGCCTATATCGACCCGTTGAATCACTTGCAGGTTGAACTGCTGCGCCGCCATCGCCGTCAGGGCGAAAAGGCCAACAAGCCTACACGCAGCGGCGTCAACAAGCAGCACGTTATTCACCTGACGATTAACGGTATTGCGGCTGGCCTGCGCAACTCGGGTTAAGAGCGAGATTTGGAGATTAGCCCCATTAATTACTTTTATAAATAAGCTAATTTCCAAAAGAAGTTAAGGGCGTACAATAAGTCATTACTACGCTTCTTGAAAAAGCGTGATCCCAAACGGGGTCACGCTCTCTGGCTTATGCTGCTTGCAATCATCCTGGGAGTTCTGACTGGCCTGTCGCTGGGTTTAACTGGCGCGGGCGGCGGTATTCTGGCCGTACCTGCCTTGGTATTAGGCATGGGCTACAGCATGACAGCCGCCACACCCGTAGCTTTGTTAGCCGTGGGAGCCGCTGCTTTACTCGGCGCCTTGGATGGTTTGTACAAACATATCGTGCGTTATCGCGCCGCCATGTTCATGGCAGTGACGGGTGCCTTGGTGACGTCATTGGGTGTGCGCATCAGCCATGCTTTACCCGAGAAAGTTCTGGTGACTTTGTTTGTCGCCATCATGCTGTGGATTGCGACCAAGATGCTGCGTCGTCCTGCGGCAGTTCCACATTCACACACCCCTTGCTGCCTGAATCCCGAAACGGGACGCCTGCGCTGGACACCAGTGGGCACCGTCACGCTGGCCGCTATCGGCGCTGTAGCAGGTTTATTTTCTGGAATGTTGGGAGTAGGCGGTGGTTTTCTGATCGTGCCAGCCTTGAAGCGTTTCAGCGACCTGTCCATGCACAGCATCGTGGCAACTTCCCTAATGCTGATCGCCCTGATTTCCTTGAGCGCATCGGCTATGAGTCTGGCTCATGGTGCCGTGATTCCAGTGAGCGGCTGGGTATTTGTAGCCGCGGCAATGGGTGGCATGGTGATAGGCCGGCAACTCGCCCCTCATATTCCTTCAACGCGCTTGCAGCAGGGTTTCAGCATTCTGACTGCGGTGGTCGCCCTGTCCATGCTGGCGCGCACTTATCTGTTTTAAGTCGGGATTCGATAAACAAAATCCCGCTCAACAAGCACCGAATATGGAGTCTTGAGCCAAGCACGGTACTTGGCTCAAGGCGAAAAACAGCCTGCTTTATTCGCAGATACTGCCACCACCGTTCTGCGGATTCAGGCGGTAATCGCTGAAAGAACCACCCTCACGCGGGCGCACCGCCACAACACGCTGAACGATATGGTCCGGGTCGGCCCGGAAACCATGCTCGTAGGCCACGACATCCAGATCCGCACACCAGCGCAGCAGCTCACCCGGCTGCAACAAAAAGTCCGGATTACGTGGCGTGTTGTACTGCTCGTTACCCACCCCAAAGGTTTCGTAAACCAGTACCCCGCCCGGCTCCAGACTCTCCAGTAAGGTGGGCATCAAAGGACGCCACAGATACTTGGTCACTACCAGCGCATTGAACTTGCGTCCGGCAAAGGGCCAGGGGCCGTTCTCAATATCTGCCTGAATAATCTCGCCGTAAGCCGCACTGGCCGCCACCGCTTCCGGGTCCCGGTCTACACCGATCACGGTATTACCGCGCTCGGCCAACCAGCGGGCATTGCGCCCACGACCACAGGCCACATCCAGGACGGTGCCTGGATTGGGAATCAAGTGGGCCCATGCCTGTAACCAGGCGCTGGCCTGTCCCCTGTCGTTCATCCCTACCCCTTTGCTATGCAGACAAAACGCTCATGGTAACGCAGCCGCCGCCAAGCTCAAGATGCTGGCTGGCCTGGGCTACAATTGGCCCCGGTTCCACGCTATTTTTTGAGGGTGTATGAAAGTCTTGCTGCAAAAACCCATCTTGCTCATGGCCGTTCTGTGCCTGCCTTTGTGGGTTATCTTCGGCAACTTCATCCTGGCTGCCAGCGCCTCCATCCTGATCGGGATGTTGGTCGGCATGATTCGCACCCTGCACCAAGTGACTGAGGCCAAAAAAGCCCGCGCCAAGAGCGCCGCCCCGGCTTCTTCCGAGACCCCTAACGACAAGCCCAACTGACGCCATGAACGTATTGTCCGCCCCCGCCCTGCCACACGGTTTACCGCCCCTGTCAGACGAGCTGAAAAAACACGTCGCGCAGGTTAACCGTTATCTTTTAGACCGCATTGAAGATGAAGGTGGCTTTCTGGCCTTCGACCAATGGATGCACCATGCGCTGTACGCACCGCATCTGGGCTACTACACCGGCGGCAGCACCAAGTTTGGCAGCAACCAGCCTACGGGCGACTTTACGACGGCACCCGAACTCTCGCCCCTGTTTGCGCAAACCTTGAGCCGCCAGGTGATGGAAGTGCTGGAAGGCAGCCAGTCCCTGTCCGTTCTGGAATTTGGCGCAGGCAGCGGTGCGCTGGCCGAAGCGCTGATTATCGAACTGCGAAAGCAAGGGATCGAGCCGAAATATTTCATCTTGGAAGTCTCCCCCGATTTGCGCGCACGTCAGCAAGAGCGTCTAGCCCCCTTGCAAGCCCAGGTGCAATGGCTGGACAGCACCCCTCATACCTTTAGCGGCTGCATTATTGCCAATGAAGTGCTGGACGCCATGCCTGCCAGCCTGTTCACATTTGATGTGGACGGCAAGGTGCTGGAAGTGGGTGTGATCGCTGCAGACGACAGCACCGCCCAGGGCCTGCCCGCACCTTTCTATCTGGCTACCCGCCCGGCTCCCGAACATCTGGCCTCTTTAGTAGCTGAGCGCTTGGAGGCCCAGCCTTTTTACCTGTCAGAGATCAATCTGCAAGCCGAGGCTTGGGTGCGCAGCATGGGCACTTGGTTGAAGCACGGTGCCGCCATTCTGATCGACTATGGTTTCCCACAGCGCGAGTACTACCACCCACAGCGCGACAAAGGCACCTTAATGTGCCACTTCCGTCACTTTGCCCATGCCGAACCCCTGGTTCTGGCGGGCTTACAGGACATCACGGCCCATGTGGACTTTACCGCCATGGCCGATGCAGCCCTGGAAGCCGGACTGGATGTGCTGGGCTATACCAGTCAAGCTCGTTTCTTGATGAACTGCGGCATCACCAACTTCCTGGCTTCACCACCTGAAGACCCGGCACCAGCAGTCCAGCAGCAATGGGCGCAGACCATGAGCGCGGCTAACAAGCTGTTGTCTGAAGCGGAAATGGGCGAACTGTTCAAGGTGTTGATCATCGGCCGCGATATTTCCGCGCCCATGCTGGGCACGATGAACGGGGACAGACGCGAACGCCTGTAAGCGTTTGGACTATTTTGGCCCCTTGGCAGCATCTTAGCCACGGGCCGACTGCAAATAGATAAGCGGCCTATTGGCCGCTTATCTATTTGAGCATCACAAGCAGCCCACACCAAACTACACAAACTGCTCTAAAGCGGCCAGTCTGGCCGCACGTACAGCCGCCCGGATCTTCCCCGGTTCAGCCTTGAACTGTGCAGCCACCGCCCCAGCATCCACACTCGCCATTACCTTGCGCAGAACATCCCACTCCAGTTCAGGAACCGGCTCCAGGCAAGCCGCGGCACTAATCAATTGAATAAAACGCTCCGGCTTGCGCAAAGCATCCAGCGACTCCATGACTTGCAAAGCCGACTCCACATGGGAGCGCGGCTGCAATAAAACCGGGCAGGCCAACAACTCTGGCAAAAGTCGGGCCTGATCGCGCCATTCAGAAGGTGCTCGAATCTGCTCTGCAACCTGTGCAGGCACGTCAGAAATATGGCACAGCACTGCAAAACAACCTGCCAATTCCAACTGTCTGTCTTTCGCCACCTGAACTTGTTCGCCAATCCGGTCGTTATAAGTCAAACCGGGCATAACGCGTTCCAGCGCACCGACTTCCCGCAATACCTCGAACATGCGGGCGGGCTGCTTGGACGATAAGCCTTTGGCAATTTCCAGGTAGATGCGCTCGGCCACCAGCTCGTCGACCTCGCCTTGCTCGACCAGATCGCGCGCCAAGGCCCAGGTATCGTCGGCGACCTTAAACTCGGTGAAGCGTGCTGCAAAGCGTGCCAGGCGCAACAAACGTACCGGGTCTTCACTGAAGGCAGAACCGACATGCCGAAACAGGCGGGCCTGCAAGTCGGCCAAACCATTCAAAGGGTCGTGCAGATTGCCTGCGGCATCCACGGCCATGGCATTAATGGTCAGATCACGGCGGCGCAGATCATCCGCCAAGGTAACGTCTGTACCGGTATAAAACGTGAAGCCTTTATAACCACGGCCCGACTTGCGCTCTGTTCGGGCTAGCGCAAATTCTTCTTTGCTATGGGGATTCAGAAAGACAGGAAAGTCGCCACCAACGGGAATGAAGCCCCTGGCGGCCATATCTTCAGGTCGGGCTCCCACCACCACCCAGTCCTTATCGCCCGCCGGCAGGTCTAGCAAGGCATCGCGCACTGCGCCACCCACCACATACACCTGCAAGCCTTCCAGCACAGGGTCTGGCGCCCCCATCAGGGCCGCCAAAGCCGTTTTCTGCCTATCATCAAGCATGGGCTGGCTCATCAAGGCGAAATCGTACCCAAACGCCCCTTCAGGGACTGCGGCTGGCCACTGAACATCATGGAGTAGTAGGTCGCATTGGAAAGCACGTTTTTCACGTACAAACGTGTTTCAGTAAAGGGAATGGTTTCCGCAAAAATGGCTCCTTCCACCGAGCTGTTCAAACGCGAGCGCCACTGAATCGGGCGTCCAGGGCCCGCGTTGTAGCCTGCCGAGGCCAAAACCTGAGAACCACCCAACTGAGCCAAGACGATATTCAGGTAGTTAGTTCCTAATACCGTGTTCACCTCGAATTCGTTCACGCGTGTAGGCGAGAAGTCGTGCATATCAATTTTCTTGGCGACCCACTTGGCCGTCGCTGGCATCAACTGCATCAAGCCCGATGCCCCCACCCCCGAACGCGCATCGGTAATAAAGCGCGATTCCTGGCGAATCAAGCCATACACCCAGGCTGGGTCCAGATTGATGGACTTGGCCTGCTCCGTCACACGGCCCTCAAAGGGCGCGATAAAGCGCTGGCTGAAGTCGATCTCGTTCTTGGTCAACAAGGAGGTATTCACCACCCGGTCGTAAATGCGCTGTTCACGAGCGAACTCGGCAGCAGCGCGCAGCTGTCTGTCGTTCATGCCGCGCAGGGCAAAGTTCCACTCAGGTACGGCTTCAGGACGCCAGCCCAGTTTGAACAACTCCACCGCCCGCAATAGACCAGCATTGGTGCGCGCATCTTGCATGTCCAAAGGCGTCAAAGGCTGTGGCTGAGGCGGCAAGGAAGGCGTCAGACCCAACTCTTCCGTGGCCAGCTGACCGTAGAAGTTCAAATCGCCCACAATGGACTGGAATTTGGCGCGGGCCTGGTCTTTATGACCCAAGGCCTCATGAGCACGGCCCGACCAGTACACCCAAACCGGCTCGGCTTTCTGTGCATCATTCATCTTGTCGATAGCGGCAGAGACGTGCTTCCACTCAATGGTGGGCTGGCGCAGTTCAGCACGCACTTGCCAGGCATTGTTGTAGTCAGTCATCGCAGTACGGCCAGAACGGCGATACCACGTGGCTGCGTCATTTTCTACTCGCAAAGCGCTGACCAGACCAAACTGGCCCCACACCCAATTCAGGTTTTCCTGAGGGATTTTGCCTGCCCAGCTGCGGTCGATATAAGCCGCGGCAGTATCCCGCTGCCCACGTCCCAAACGGGACAGGGCTAAGGCCACTAGTTCTGGATTGACCGCGCTATTGTTCACATTCCGGTCCAGCCACTTTTGCGGCGATGCCATCAAGGCGGTGTAATCCTTCATTTGCGGCGCAGTAAAAATAATCGCCGCCAGACGACGGGCCTGGGCCGCACGGTTATTTTCCAGAGCATCACGCATCAGGTCACGGACCTGATTCTTGCTGACTATTTTACGGGCGTACAACTGATCCAAAGCCGACCAGCAAGCCTGACTCGGGGAAAAAGACGCCAGCAAATCGTCCACATCAACAGGCTGGCCCGCCACATTCTGGGCTAAAGCAACAGCACATTTCACGGCTGAAGTCGGGGCATGCACGGGGGATAAATCACGCACCAGGGCATAGTTGCCGGTACGTGCCGCGGCCACAATCCAGTCCGACTTCAGGCGGTTTTCCAGGTATTCGTCTTGATTGCTGGCCAGGAACAAACGGACTTGCTCATCAGGCACTGGCGTCGCGGCGTCTTGCAGGATGCGGCGCAGGCGCCAGTACTGGGCATAAGAACCCAGCACAGGATCATCGGCGGCCACTGGCGCCAGGGCATCCAGCGCCGTCCAGCGCTTGGCCTGCACAGCATCGCGGGCATCGACCAAAGCCTGACGCGCGACCGGAGGAACAGCCGGGACACGGTCCCAACGACGCACCGCTTCTTTAGCGGGCTGCAACACCACCGCTTGCTTAACAGCGGCAGGATCAGAAGAATGGGTCTGGGCTTGTGGCGATTGCGAACCCGCACAGCCAACCAAACCCAATGCAAACACCACCAGGGCGCTCAAGGACGGGCGAGGAAGCGCGGACGCCATGCCCCAAGCCGAGGATTTCTGGTACTTTAGCTGGTTGATACCCATAGTGACGGCCTTTAGAAAATCACCCATGATTCAGAACGTAGAGCATAACGCAGCCGCGCTGCGCACGCGACTAAAAGACCTGCGTGCAGGACAAGCCGCTATTGATACCAACCGGGGCGCTTTGCTGATCCGGGGCCGTCTGTTCACCTGGCTGGCCACCAACCGCAGCCGCCTGCGTGAACAAGGTCGCGCCGAACCCACCACCATTGCCGCTTTCTGGCCCATGGACAAAGAGCCTGACCTGCGCCCCTTGCTGGTTCAATGGGTGGAAGAGGAAGGCTTGAACGTCTGTCTGCCCGTGGTCAGCGAAACTGATGCGCCGCTGCGCTTTGTAGAGTGGACGCCCGATACCGAAATGGAAAAAGGGCGTTACGGGATTGAAATCCCCACTTCCACCAAAACCATGCAGCCGGATATCGTCCTGGTTCCCACCTTGGGCTATACCCGTCAGGGTGATCGGCTGGGCTATGGAAAAGGGTATTACGACCGGACTTTAGCGGCACTGAAAGAACAAAATCATGCCTTTACCAGCATTGGCATTGCCTGGGCCGTGGGCGACTTGTCGGGCCAATCCTACCAGCCCGCCGAGCACGACCAACGCCTGGACAGTGTTTTGACGGATAAGGGCTGGGCTGTACCTGCGCCGGAGCTGTAAATCGCTCCTTAGCTGAAAACGGTGCAAACGCTTGGATATTGTTGAGCTAAGTACGGGTCAAACCGGCACCGTACAAGCTGAATGATCCTGCAGAATTAATACTGCTCACGCGATCCCATAAAGAAAACCCGCCACGTACTGAGCTATCCCAAAAGCTGGACATACCCAACTTTTGGTGTGTAGATCACGATCTGTGGCGGGTTCTTTGTTCAGCGTCTAAGTACTTAGCGCCAGGTCAGATTCGGCAGGATGGCCATGCTCGCTTCTGCCCCGTTCAAGGTGTACATGTGTATGCCTGGAGCACCGCCGTCCAGCAGGTCCTGGCACAAACGTGCCACCACATCGATACCAAATGCACGAATCGATGCGCGGTCATCACCAAAATCAGCCAGACGCAAACGAACCCAACGCGGTACTTCCGCACCGCACATCGTCGAGAAACGCAGCAACTGGGACGAGTTGGTAATGGGCATGATGCCCGGCGTGATCGGAATCGTGACGCCTTGCGCCTGGGCTCGTTCAACAAAGCTGAAGTAGGAGTCCGGGTTAAAGAAGTACTGTGTGATCGCGCCGTGCGCTCCCGCATTGACCTTGTTCACAAAGTGACCCAGGTCGTCCCCGAAACCCGTGGCTTGCGGATGCATTTCGGGATAGGCAGCTACTTCGATGTGGAAGTGCTCCCCATAGTTCTGGCGAATAAAAGCCACCAGATCGCTGGCATAACGCAATTCACCCGCGTCGCCACCCATACCCGAAGGCAAGTCACCGCGCAGGGCAACAATACGTCGTATGCCCTGGTCGCGGTAATTATCGAGCATCTCGCTTAGCTGTTCCGGTGCCGTACCAATGCACGACAAGTGTGGCGCTACATCAAAGCCCAGCTTTTGCAGCAGCGCTACCGCATCGACCGTGCCAGCACGCGTGGAGCCACCGGCTCCAAACGTCATGCTGACATAGGCCGGATTCAAGCCCATCAGGGACTTGGCGGTTCGCACCAGTTTTTCCTGCGCCGCGATGTCTCGCGGCGGGAAAAACTCCAGGCTCAAGGTTTGCTTATTGCTCATTTCATTAACAATCCCGACAGCAGCCCAGAAACCAGACTGTAGACGATGGCCCCAATCACGGCCCACCAAAAGCCATTGACCTGAAAGCCTTTGAGAATGGAGCCCGCAAACCAGAACACCAATGCATTAAGCACCAGTAGAAACAAACCCAGGGTCACGATGGTGATCGGCAAGGTCAATATGACCAGCAAAGGCTTGACTAAGGTATTGAGCAAACCCAGTACCAACGCAGCGATCAGGGCTGAGCCGAAAGAGGCCACGGCAATACCGGGCAAAATATAGGCAACAACCAACAAAGCGACAGCATTCAGGATCCAGACAAGTAGCAAAGTCATGATAGGGCTCCAAGAATAGGCGTCCATAGACGCCGGTACGTTTAATAGCGGTAGTGCTCAGCCTTAAATGGCCCTTGCACAGGCACATTGATGTAGTCCGCCTGCGCCTGAGACAAGGTGGACAGATTGACACCCAATTTCTTCAGGTGCAAACGTGCCACTTTTTCGTCCAGGTGTTTAGGCAGTACATATACTTTACCTGTTTCGTAGTGATCGCCACGAGTGAACAATTCAATTTGTGCGATGGTCTGGTTCGTGAACGAAGCCGACATCACAAACGAAGGGTGGCCAGTGGCGCAACCCAAGTTCACCAGACGGCCTTGAGCCAGCAAGATGATGCGCTTGCCGTCAGGGAAAATGATGTGATCAACCTGGGGTTTGATCTCTTCCCACTCCAGATCTTCAATCGAAGCCACGTCGATTTCATTATCGAAGTGACCGATATTGCACACGATGGCCTGGTCTTTCATGCGCTCCATGTGCGAGCGATCAATGACGTGGTAGTTACCGGTAGCGGTCACGAAGATGTCAGCCTTGTCGGCGGCCTCTTCCATGGTCACAACACGGTAGCCTTCCATCGAGGCTTGCAGGGCGCAGATAGGGTCGATTTCGGTAACCCAAACCTGGGCGCGCAGAGCGGCCAGAGCCTGGGCACAACCTTTACCCACATCGCCGAAACCGCAAACCACAGCAATCTTGCCGGCAACCATCACGTCAGTAGCGCGCTTGATACCGTCCACCAGAGACTCGCGGCAGCCGTACAGGTTGTCGAACTTGGACTTGGTGACCGAGTCATTCACGTTGATGGCGGGGAAAGCCAGTTCGCCTTTCTTGGCCATCTGGTACAGACGGTGTACACCGGTGGTGGTCTCTTCGGTCACGCCCTGGATTTGGCTCAGACGGGTGGAGTACCAAGTTTTGTCAGTTTCCAAACGAGCACGGATAGAGGCGTACATGACGCGCTCTTCTTCGCTGCCGGGTTTATCCAGAACAGACAAGTCTTTTTCAGCACGGGCACCCAGGTGCAGCAGCAAGGTAGCGTCGCCGCCGTCGTCCAGAATCATATTGGCCTGCTCACCGGGCCAATCAAAAATGTCGTGGGCATATTGCCAGTACTCGGCCAGGGTTTCGCCCTTGACGGCGAACACAGGCACACCGGAGGCGGCAATAGCAGCCGCAGCGTGGTCTTGAGTGGAGAAGATATTGCACGATGCCCAGCGCACTTCAGCGCCCAGGGCCGTCAGGGTTTCAATCAGAACCCCGGTTTGAATCGTCATGTGCAAACTGCCGGCGATGCGCGCGCCCTTCAGGGGCTGGGAGGCAGCAAATTCCTCGCGGGTGGCCATCAGGCCAGGCATTTCGGTCTCGGCAATGGTCAGCTCGCGGCGGCCCCATTCAGCCAAGGAAATATCGGCAATTTTGTAATCGGTAAAAGTCACAGTCGGGCTCCGTTATACGGCACGCAGACTGCACGGAGAGCAAATGAATCTCACCAGCAGCCCGCCATGCAGGTCGTGGTGAGCGTCGTTCTCCAAGGTGGCAACCACCTATCCATGCCCCGAGCCTGGCAAGACCGCAGTCTTGTCGCAACGCCCCTCGGGGATGGCAAATTAATGTGGGTGATTGTACCCGTTTGGCTCGTCTTGGGAAGACGCCCAGCGGGGGAAAGGCTGATATTTTTATCGTGAAAACCAGCTTGCTTTAGGATTTTTTCCTTCTGTACGTCAGTGACCGGCATACCCTCTCTACCCGTTGTGCTTATTGTTCCTCATGGGTTTTCGGCACAGAATGAACTCGCAAAAAAAAGCCAGTCAGATGCAACTGACTGGCTTTTCCCTATCAAGGCTCTGGTAGCCCGATAAAACGGTGGCTTAGATCGCCTGACGCAAAGTCTGCGCTTTATCGGTGGCTTCCCAGCTGAACTCGGGCTCGCTGCGACCGAAGTGACCGTAGGCTGCCGTCTTGGTGTAGATGGGGCGCTGCAGGTCCAGCATGTCGATAATGCCACGTGGGCGCAGATCGAAATGCTGACGCACCAGTTTGGCGATTTCGGTATCCGAGATCACGCCGGTGCCTTCGGTGTAAATGGTGATATTGATAGGCTCGGCCACGCCGATGGCGTAGCTCAGTTGCACCTGACACTGACGCGCCAGACCCGCAGCCACAATATTCTTGGCCACGTAACGCGCCGCATAGGCGGCGGAGCGGTCGACTTTGGAAGGGTCTTTACCGGAGAAAGCACCACCACCGTGCGGGCATGCGCCACCGTAGGTGTCCACGATGATCTTGCGACCGGTCAGGCCGCAATCGCCTTGTGGACCGCCAATAACGAATTTGCCGGTGGGGTTCACCAGGAAACGGGTCTTGTCGGTCAACAGATCCGACGGGAAGCACGGACGAATGATGTGTTCGATCACGGCTTCGTGAATGTCTTTCTGGGACATTTCAGGAGCGTGCTGAGTGGACAACACCACGGTGTCGACTTCGGTAGGACGGCCATCCACGTAGCGGAAGGTCACCTGAGATTTGGCGTCGGGACGCAACCAGGCCAGGCGACCATCTTTGCGCAGCTCGCTCTGACGCTGCACCAGACGGTGGGCGTACCAGATGGGAGCAGGCATCAGATCAGGGGTTTCGTCGCACGCGTAGCCAAACATCAGGCCCTGGTCGCCAGCGCCTTGGTTCAGCAGCTCTTCAGGGCTGCGATCCACGCCTTGGGCGATATCGGGCGATTGCTTGTCGTAGGCCACCAAAACGGCGCACGACTTGTAATCAATGCCGTAGTCGCCATTGTCATAGCCAATACGTTTGATGGTGTCGCGCGCCACCTGGATATAGTCCACGTTGGCATGCGTGGTGATTTCACCCGCCAGCACAACCAGACCGGTATTGCACAAGGTCTCAGCGGCAACACGCGCCTGAGGGTCTTGCTCGAAAATAGCGTCCAGGATAGCGTCAGAAATCTGATCGGCGACCTTATCAGGATGGCCTTCAGAGACGGATTCGGAAGTAAAGAGAAAGTCGTTGTTTACCACAGCGTAGCTTCCTTGGGTAAGGGCTGATAGTCAGCACGAGGTTGAACAAACTGCGTTGCACCTCGAAGCCAGCGATGTGGATACGATAGACGGGGCGCGACGCTTTAGCGGTTTATGGTGGGCAGTTTGCTGCCCGATCGCTCCGCAAGTTGTCGTTTAACTCAGCGATAGAATGCATTTTAAGCGAAAATACATAATCATTTCAGCAAAACTTCACATTAAAGGATTGTCTGGCCCATGCTAGTGGCTCTCTTGCGTCTGATGGCTCGCCTGCCTTTACCTGTCCTGCATGCGCTCGGTAATGTCATAGGCCGACTGGTTTACGCCTTTCCCGGGCGCTATCGCCGCCGTCTGCAAAGTAACTGTCGGCAGGCGGGCTACGATTCACCTGCGTTCTTCCGACAAGCTGCCGGACAAGCTGGCGCCATGATTCTGGAAACCCCCCGTGTCTGGCTGTATCCACAAGCCTGTCGAGACCGCTGCACGATCGACAATCTGCCCTTGATACAGGCAACCCATGCCGAAGGCCGAGGCGTTCTGTACCTGACCCCGCACCTAGGCTGCTTTGAGATGATTGCTCGCTATTATGTGGGCCTGGGCCCGATGACCGCTATGTTCCGCCCGCCCCGTCAGGCTTTTCTGGAGCCCTTGATGGTGGAGTCGCGCGAGTTACCGGGTATGCATGCCGTACCGGCCAATATCAAAGGCGTACGCGAACTTGTCCGTACGTTTCGCCGAGGCGAATCAGTGGGCATGCTGCCCGATCAGGTCCCCAGCGGAGGGGATGGTGTCTGGGCCCCATTCTTCGGGCGCCCTGCCCTGACCATGACCCTGGCTGGCAAACTGGCCCGCCAGTCCAATGTGCCCGTCATCGTGACGGCAACAGAGCGTCTGTCCAAAGGCCGTGGCTTTCACATTCACACATTCCGTTTGCCTGAGCCCTTGCCTGAAGATCCTACTGAACTGGCCACCTTGATCAATGCCTCCATGGAGACCTTGATCCGGCGCTTTCCAACCCAATACCTCTGGGCCTACAACCGCTACAAGGTTCCGCATGATGCGCCCCCTTTGCCTGGCGATGCCACACCATGAGTTTTAATTCCTACCCGCTGCTCAAATCTATTTTTTCCTACTTTGGCCGCGCCTCGGTACGTACGCGTCAGCGTTGGGGGACCGTATTAGGTGGATTGGTACATCGTCTGGCCTCGCGCCGCCGTCACATCGTGCGTACCAATCTGGACCTCTGCTTTCCCGACACCCCGGAAAGCACCCGGCGGGAATGGGAGAAGCAGCACTTTCGGCTACTGGCGCAGTCCTATCTGGATCGCGGCCTGCTCTGGTTTGGCTTGCCCAGCACCATTTTGAACACGCTGCACCTGACAGGCGAAGAACACATTACCCAAGCGCTGGAGCAAGGGCGCAAAGTCATGCTGCTGGTACCCCATTTTCTGGGTATGGATGCTGCAGGCACCAGGCTGTCCATGTCGATCTCACCTTTGGTGGCCTTTTACACCCCACAGCGCGATCCTCACGTGGATCGTTTGATGTATGAAGGCCGCAGCCGTTTTTCCTCGGTTCCGCTGATTTCCCGCAAGGACGGTATTCGTGGCTTGATGCGCGCGCTGCAAAAAGGCCAGCCTATCTATTACCTGCCCGATATGGATTTCGGCAGTAAAGGCTCAGCCTTTGTGCCTTTTTTCAAGGTGCCTGCCGCCACCCTGTTATCCACCGCCCAGATTGCCCGTAATCAAGATGCCCTGGTGATTCCGGTGATTTCCCGCTTGGATGCGCAGACCGGCCACTACCATATTCAGGTGCTGGAACCCATGTCCGACTTCCCCGGAGAAGGCTCTCTGGAAGAAGCCACAGGACGGATGAATGCCCTGATTGAAAAATATGTGCGTGAGGACCCACCGCAGTATTATTGGGTACATCGACGCTTCAAAACACGGCCTGACGGCCAACCCGGCATCTACTAGACACAATCATGAACAGCCCTACCGCCCCCCAGTCCGCTTCCCCGCTTTGGCGTTTCAGCAAAATGCACGGGGCGGGCAATGATTTTGTCATGCTGGATGGCGTAACGCAGCGCATAGAAATGACGCCCGAACGGGCCCGGGCCCTGGCAGATCGCCACTTTGGCATTGGGGCTGATCAGATCTTGCTGGTTGAAACGGCCACCGTACCGAAAGCCGATTTCCGCTATCGCATTTTTAATGCAGACGGCGGTGAAGTCGAACACTGCGGCAACGGTGCACGCTGCTTTGTCCGCTTTGTGCATGAACAAGGCCTATCGTCGGCCAACCCTCTTCAAGCCCAGATCCGCACGGGCATCATTACCCTGAACGACGACCCGCAACGCGGTGTAGAGGTCATGATGGGAACAACCCGCTTTGCTCCTGCCGATCTGGGTTTCGATAGCTCTAATCTAAAACAAGGCAGCCAAGGCCAAGATACGCTGTGGCTGCTGCCTGTACCAGATCAAACTGAGCCAGTAGCCCTATCACTGGTGTCCATTTCCAACCCCCATGCGGTGCAAGTCGTAGACGATGTGAAGCAGGCACCGGTTGCGACTGTAGGCCCTTTCATCGAGTCACACCCCCGCTTTGCCAACAAAGTGAATGCGGGTTTCATGCAGATTGTAGACCCTCATCACATCAAGCTGCGTGTCTATGAACGGGGTGCAGGCGAGACCCTGGCCTGCGGCACCGGCGCTTGCGCGGCTGTGGTAGCCGGCATACGCCGGGGATTGCTCCAAAGCCCGGTTGTCGTAGATACTCGTGGAGGCAGTTTGCGCATTGAATGGGACGGGCAGACACTACGCATGAGCGGCCCGGTCCAAACTGTCTTTACCGGACAAGTCGATATAGACGCGCTGTGTGCGTCCCTAGCCAGAAAGGAAACCTTCTAGACATGGATACCCCCAACAGCCTTAGCGCCGTGGAAGTGGCCCAGTTTTTGAAAGCCAACCCTGATTTCTTCGATGCGCACGCCGATATTTTTGCCAAACTGATGGTGCCCCACCCGCACCAAAGCCGCGCCATTTCCTTGGGCGAGCGTCAGATCATGCTGCTGCGTGAGCGCGGCAAGAAAACGGAACGCCAACTGGCAACCCTGGTAGCGAACGCACGCGGAAACGAGAAAATCTCGCGCCAGCTACACCAGTGGAACTGCCAGATGCTGGCTGAGTCCGATCCCGGCGCCCTGCCTGAACTGATTTGCAGCAGCCTGGAACGCATTTTTGAAATGCCCGTGGTGCGCTTGCACTGCTGGAACCCCGACGAAGTTTTGGCAGATGACCTGCTCGTCAGCTGGGCCTACACCTTGATCGACCCCTATTGCGGCACTAGACGCGAACAGGAGTTCCTGGCGAATTTGCAGCAAGATGCGCAGTCTGTTGCGATTGTGCCCTTGAAGAGCCCTGAATCAAATACTTTGTTTGGCCTGCTGGTTCTGGGCTCACCCGAAGCCAGTCGTTTTACGGTTGATATGGGCACAGATTTTCTGGAAGGGATTGGCGAGCTGTGCAGCGCCGCGCTGCAGCGTTTGCACAAGCCTAGCAGTGTCAATCAAAGCGAATGTCCGGCCTAAAAAAACAAGACCGCTCCCTTTCTGGGGAGCCCTCCGAGCAGCCAGCCGCCCCCCCGGCCCTCAGTCCTGCCATGCAACGCTGGCTGCATCAACTAAGCCATGAAAAACGTTATTCGGAACACACGCTCAGTGCGTACCGAACTGATCTGCGCCATTTGCTGGCGCAGCATCCCGGCATAGATCCCGACACGCTGAATCAAACACAACTAAGGCAAGCTGCCGCTCGCTTACATGCGCAAGGTATGGCCCCACGCAGTCTGGCCCGTATTCTGGCCGCCTGGCGTGGCTACTATCAATCTCGCACCAAAGAATTGGGCTGGCCCTTGAATCCCGCAGCCAGCCTGAAAGCGCCCAAGATAGGCCGCCCCCTGCCCAAAGCCTTGTCCGTAGACCAGACCCAACAATTATTGGACCGGCCAAGCGCGCCCATACAAGATGATCCGGTCAGCTGGCGCAATCAGGCCATGTTTGAACTGTTTTATTCCAGTGGCCTGCGCTTGTCTGAGCTGGTCAGCCTGGATACGCACTATCACCAAGACTCTCAATACCAGTCTAAAAGCTGGCTATTAATGGATGATCGTGAACTGCTGGTCAGCGGCAAAGGCGGCAAAGTTCGCCGTTTGCCCATCGGCGAAAAGGCCTTGAATGCTCTGCAGCAGTGGTTGACAAAACGAACGGCCCTGGCCTCGCTGGCGATAAGCGCCGATGCCAGTGCCGCCTTGTTTCTAGGTGCTCGCGGAGCGCGGATTCACCCGCGTGTCGTGCAGCAGGAGTTGGAAAACTACGCCCGTGCCAGTGGCCTGCCTGTGCATGTACACCCGCATAGCTTGCGTCACAGCTTTGCCAGCCATTTGCTGCAATCGGCGCAGGATCTACGGGCGGTGCAGGAGCTATTGGGACATACCAATATCTCCACCACCCAGATTTACACCCGCCTGGATTTCCAGCATCTGGCCCAGGCTTACGATCAGGCCCACCCTCGGGCACAACGAAAGAACCGGGCCAGCGACAAGCCGGATGAATGAATCAGGGCTGCAAAGCTTTGATCAGCTGATCCGTGTTCGAGCGCATCATGCCCAAGTACGTGTCCACCCCTGAACCCGCGACGCCCAAGGCATCGGAATACAAAGTGCCACCCACTTTCGCGCCAGTTTCCCGAGCAACTTGCTCCACCAGCTTTGCGCTGACGGTGTTTTCCACAAAAATAGCCTGAATCTGCTCACGGCGTGCTAGCTGAATGATTTGTGCAATATCACGAGCCGAAGGCTCTGCTTGGCTGGACACACCGACCAAGGGGATAAAGCGAATGTCGTACGCCTTACCCATATAAGAAAACGCATCGTGCGAGGTAATCACCTTGCGCTTTTCTACAGGCACAGCTTGAAGGCGGGTTTTGATGGAATCGTCCAGTTCCTGAATACGCTGTGCGTAATCCTTAGCGCGGCGCTGGTAGTACTCAGCATTGGCCGGGTCTGCCTGTTCCAGACCTTTGCTGATATTGCGTACATAAATCTGTGCCAAACCCAGACTCTGCCAAGCGTGCGGGTCCTGACTGCCGTGCTGATGGCTATGGGCATGGTCACTATGGGCCTGCTCACCCTCTTCAGCGCGGACATGTTGATGATCATGGTCATGCGCAGGCTCGTGATCGTGATCGTGACTATGATCAGCGTGATCATCCTGCCCGCCCTCGAAAGCCAAAGGCGTAATACCCTCGGTGGCCACGATCTGCGGGCCTTTGTAACCCGCCGCCTGCTGCAAACGAGGCAACCAGGTTTCAAATTCCAAGCCATTAATAACCAGCAACTGCGCACTAGCCAAGGTTTTGGCATCGCTGGGGCGCGGCTCAAAAGAGTGGGCATCGCCATTGACCGGCACAATCGTACTGGCCATGACCTTGTCGCCGCCTATCTCCTTGACCATATCGTTCAAGATGGAAAAGCTGCTGACCACTCGTAAAGGCTCAGCTTGCACTGACAGGCTGGCCGCCAGCAAACCCAAGGCCAATACCGTACGGCCAGAATACAGGTCTCGCATTTTCATCAATCGTGCTCCAAAAGAGAGGCCATGCGCCGACGCCGTGCACGCCATTGGGAATAAGCACGCAGCAAACCGCCTTGGGGGCCAAGGGTGATAGAAAGAAAATAAAAGCCACCCGCCGCCAGGATGATCGCGGGCGAGGCGGGCACGTTGTAGTAATACGAGAACAGCAGCCCCAGATAGGCACTCACCATGCCCAGCACAGCCGCCACCAACATCTGGCGTCCCACGGAATACACCCAGAATCGGGCCGAAGCGGCGGGCAGCATCATAATCCCGACCACCATCAAGGTCCCCAGAACCTGGAAGCCAGCCACCAGCGTGATGACCAACATGAACAAAAACAGCATATGAACGACCGAACCCCGACCACCTTGGGTGCGCAGGAAGATCGGGTCCATGCACTCCAGCACCAAAGGCCGGAACACCAGGGCCAGAATAATCAGCGTGACGGTCGTACTGCTGGTGACCAGTAGCAAGGACGCGTCATCCAGCCCCAGCACAGTGCCAAACAGCACATGAATCAAATCCATATTGGAGCCGCGCAGCGAAACCAGCAGCACTCCCAGCCCTAAAGACACCAGATAAAAAGCGGCAAAACTGGCGTCTTCACGCTGGGGAGTCAGGCGAGCCACCAGGCCAGCCAGCAAGGCAACGACCAAACCCGTAATCATGCCGCCCAAGGCCATCGCGCTTAGAGACAGACCAGCGGTCAGAAAGCCCACAGCAACACCGGGTAGGATGGCATGCGCCATGGCATCGCCCATCAGGCTCATGCGACGCAATACCAGGAAAACACCCAAGGGCCCAGCAGCAGCGGCCAAAGCGAAAGACCCCGCCAAGGCCCGCTTCATGAATCCAAATTCGATGAAGGGTCCTAACAGCACATCCATCAGCGCCATCATAAGTAGTCCCCTGCACACAGATGACGAGCCAGATGCAGGTTTTCCGGGGTCAGCACCGCTTCGGTTTCACCCCAGCCCACCACTTGCCCCGCCAACAGCACGGTTTGCGGGAAACAGCTGCGCACCATATCCAGATCGTGCAGCACGGCCATCACGGTACGGCCCTGTTTGTGCCAGTCCAGAATCAGGTTCATCAATTCATCCGAGGTTGCGCGGTCCACCGCGGCAAACGGCTCGTCCAGCAAAAGTATCTGGGCATCTTGCATGATCATGCGGGCAAACAAGGCGCGCTGTAATTGTCCGCCTGACAAGGTGCCAATCGAGCGTCGTGCAAAGTCGGCCAGGCCCACCTGCTCCAAAGCATGGCCAATGCGCTCGTGCTCTGCTTTGGGGAAACCACCCCAGGCGCCAACACGCTTCCAGGCGCCCATAGCGACCAGATCATGCACGGTCACAGGAAAGCTTTTATCCAGATCGCCCATCTGCGGCAGCAAGGCCAGTTGATGCAGAAAACCGCTATCAAGCGCGATGCGACCTTTCAGGGGGTTGATCTGCCCTGTCAGCCCTTTAAGTAAGGTGGACTTGCCTGCGCCATTAGGCCCGACAATCGCTGTCAGGGAGCCACGGGTGAAACAGCCGCTAATGTCCCGCAAGGCAATTTTGTCTTTCCAGCCCAACGCCACATGATCCAGCTCGATCAAAGTCTGATTGTTCGTCATGCTCTTACCACGCGCCCAATGCCCAGGCCGTCATCGCCCACAGGGCGGCGGCCACGCACAAAGCGCCCAGCACACGCTGCCACGCCGAGGCCAGCAAGAGCGAACGGCGGGGGGCCGGACTGCGAGAAGTCGAGGAAAATTGAGAACAGGACATGAAACAGGGATAATGCGGCAAGAGTGGGAATTTATTTTTCCAAAGATGTTATAACATAACAAACACCCTATCAAGCGCCATGCCTGTACATATTCTTACGCCCAACGCCATTGAAGATCAGCTTGCTACCGCTGAACAGCTTTGTCTGGAACGCGGTAAACGGCTGACTTCAATTCGACGCCAGGTGCTGGAAATCCTGATTCAGGCCCAGCGCAGTTTGCGCGCCTACGAACTGCTGGACCTGGTTCGTGAATTTCAGCCGGGCGCCAAACCTCCCACCGTTTACCGCGCTCTGGACTTTCTGACCGAAGAAGGTCTGATCCACCGCTTAGATGCCGTCAATGCCTGGACGGCTTGTGTGGATGCCGGTGGTCACCCCCACGATTTGCTGATTGTCTGCACCCAGTGCGGCACCGTAGTGGAACTGTGCGCTCCGGCCTTGAGCAAGAAACTGGCCGACTGCGTACGCGAGGCGGGTTTTGCTCTCTCTGGCCACGAAACTGAATTACGTGGTCTGTGCCAGCGTTGTGTTGCTGCTAAAAACGAGCGAAAACCCTTATCTGCCCCCTAAAACGTGGTATTTTGCCGCCAATCAGTATATATTCCCCGATCTATTGGCAAACCTCTGTGAATTTTTACAGATCACCGTTTGCCCAACAGGCAAGGCTGTGCTGTAATCGCACGTTGTTTTCGTGCGGAGCAGATGGGTGCAGGAAGCCGCGGTTGGAACCGTGCCTTGTACCTTTCGCCCGCCACTGCGAGGCATGTTTATGAACGCGGCATCAGATCTGAAAAACATGGTTCCAGTCACTGTTCTGACTGGTTTTTTGGGCGCTGGCAAAACCACGCTGCTCAAGCGCATCCTGAGCGAATATCACGGTCGACGCATTGCCGTCATCGAAAACGAATTCGGGCCCGAGGGCATCGACAATGAATTGTTGGTGCAAGACTCCGAGGAAGAAATCGTTGAGCTGAGCAACGGTTGCGTCTGCTGCACGGTGCGCGGCGACCTGATGCGCACGCTGAACGATTTGCGTGTTCGCCGCCAAGCGGGCGAACTGAAGTTCGAGCGCGTCATCATCGAGACCACAGGCATGGCTAACCCCGGCCCGGTCTGCCAGACCTTCTTCATGGACGATGATATTGCCGACTACTATCGGCTGGACGCAGTCATCACCGTGGTGGACGCCAAACACGGCATGGCCACGCTGGATAATCAAGAAGAAGCACAGAAACAAGTGGGTTTTGCGGACCGCCTGCTGATCTCCAAAAAAGATCTGGTCAACGATGTAGATTACGAGGCCCTGCGTGCCCGTCTGATCCGCATTAATCCACGAGCAACCATTACGCCGGTTCACTTCGGTGAGACCGACATCAAGGATTTGCTGGAAGTCAGCGGTTTTAACCTGACCTCCATTTTGGACATTGATCCACAATTCCTGGCTGAACAACACCCCGATGCAGATGATGGTCATGATCACCATCACGATCATGCTCACGATGAAGATGGCGACTGCGGCCCAAGCTGCGGCCACCACCATCATCACCAGCACGCTGCTCACAATGACGAGATCGGAGCCTTCGTGTTCCGTTCGGATCGTCCTTTTGATCCCGAGCGTCTGGAAGATTTCCTATCGGGGATTGTCCAAGTATTTGGACCAGATCTGATGCGCTATAAAGGCATTCTGTATCTGAAGGGCATCAATCGCCGTATGCTTTTCCAAGGCGTACACATGATGATGAGCGCCGAGCCTGGCAATGCCTGGCTGGCCAAAGATAAAAAAGGCACCAAGCTGGTCTTTATTGGCCGCAAATTGCCACAAGACATCTTCACCCAGGGCTTGGAGAATTGCCTGGCTTGAAGTGAAAACTTATTCAGTAAATGCGGAGCGATTGCGCGTGACGACAGTTACAGGCTCCCAGACGTCAACAAGAGGTAAGCATCATGGCAACTAAGTCACATGACAGTACTACAACCCTGCTGACCGAGCAGGAGCTTTTGGCGATGCCTGAGTCAGACTACATGAACGCCGCCCAGCTGGAGTTTTTCAAGCACCGCTTGCGCCAGCTTGAACAGGAAATTCTGGCTAACGCAGGTGCCACAACGGAAAACCTGCGTGAAACCCAGTTCGTTCCTGACCCGGCTGACCGTGCCACGATCGAAGAAGAACACGCTCTGGAGCTGCGTACCCGCGACCGCGAACGCAAGCTGCTCAAGAAAGTGCAACAGTCCATCGCCCTGATCGATTCGGGCGAATACGGCTGGTGTGAGGAAACGGGCGAGCCTATCGGCCTGCCCCGTTTGCTGGCACGCCCAACGGCTAACCTGTCCCTGGAAGCCCAAGAGCGTCGCGAGAAGCGTCAAAAGATGTTTGGGGACTGATAAGGCCCTACGGCTTATCGCCCTGATAAAAAGCCCGCTTGATTTTTCTGGCGGGCTTTTTTGTGACTGCCCGCAAGGCCACAATGCGACCCGCTCCAAACTGCTGGCCGCTCTCCCCTGATCCACAGCTTCCAGCCCAAGTACACGCTGAAACAAAAACTTCGTTCTGTCATGCGCTTGAAATTTCCTGCCCGGCCCCCAACTGAGAATCTTAACGGAAGGAAATCATGGAACAATTTCACGCCACTACTATTGTCTGTGTACGTCGCGGCGATCAAGTCGCCATTGGCGGCGATGGTCAGGTTACGCTGGGCAATGTTGTCATCAAAGGCACAGCCCGCAAAATTCGCCGACTGTACAACGACAGCATCCTGGCCGGTTTTGCCGGTGCGACGGCCGACGCATTTACCTTGCAAGAGCGCTTTGAGGCCAAGCTGGAAAAGCATCAGGGCAACCTGCTGCGCGCTGCGGTCGAGCTGACACGCGACTGGCGTACCGACCGCGTTTTGCGCCGTCTGGAAGCCATGCTGCTGGTGGCGGACAAAGAGCACACACTGGTGCTGACCGGCAATGGCGACGTGCTTGAACCCGAGCATGGCCTGGCTGCCATCGGTTCCGGCGGCTCCTATGCCCAATCTGCCGCCATGGCCTTGCTGAAAAACACCGATATGGCCCCTGCCGACATCGTTAAAAAGTCGTTGGAGATTGCAGGCGATCTGTGTATCTACACCAACCAGAACCATATCGTCGAAACACTCTGACAGCCGGATACCCCACCATGTCTACACCTAATATGACTCCCGGAGAAATTGTCTCCGAACTGGACAAGCATATCGTTGGCCAGGGCAAGGCCAAGCGCTCCGTGGCCGTGGCCCTGCGTAATCGCTGGCGTCGCCAGCAGGTTGCCGAGCCCCTGCGCAGCGAAATTGTCCCCAAGAATATTTTGATGATCGGACCCACCGGCGTAGGTAAAACCGAAATCGCCCGTCGTCTGGCCAAACTGGCCAATGCACCGTTCATCAAGGTCGAAGCCACCAAGTTCACGGAAGTGGGCTATGTAGGCCGCGACGTTGAAACCATCATCCGCGATCTGGTGGATATCTCGGTCAAGCAAACCCGCGAAATCGAAATGCGCCGCGTGCGTACCCAGGCCGAGGAAGCGGCTGAAGACCGCATCCTGGACGTACTGGTGCCGCCCTCTCGCGACGCCCACGGCCAACCCCTGCGCGAGGACAACTCTGCTCGCCAGGTGTTCCGCAAGCGTTTGCGTGAAGGCAAGCTGGACGATAGCGAGATTGAGATCGAAATGACTCAGGCCATGCCTCGCATGGAAATCATGGCTCCTCCCGGCATGGAAGAGATGACCGAGCAATTGCGCGGTATGTTCTCCGGCATGGGTCAGGAAAAAACCAAGCCCCGCAAGCTGACGGTCAAAGAAGCCTTCAAACAACTGACGGAAGAAGAAGCCGCCCGTCGCGTCAATGAAGACGATTTGCGCACGGCGGCGGTGGCCAATGCAGAACAGAACGGCATTGTGTTCCTGGACGAGATCGACAAAATTACCGCGCGTGGCGAGAGCCAGGGCAGTGGTGGCGATGTATCCCGCCAAGGTGTACAACGCGACCTGCTGCCTTTGGTTGAAGGCACCAACGTCACCACCAAATACGGTGTCGTGCGTACTGATCACATCCTGTTCATTGCCTCGGGTGCGTTCCACCTGTCCCGCCCATCGGATCTGATTCCTGAACTGCAAGGCCGTTTCCCTATCCGTGTGGAGCTGGAATCGCTGAGCGCCCAGGATTTTGTACAGATTCTGTCGGCCACGGACGCCTCCCTGACCAAGCAATACGCTGCTTTGCTGAACACTGAAGAGGTGCAACTGGACTTCCGTCCTGATGGCATCCAGCGTCTGGCCGAGCTGGCGTTCGAGGTCAACGAGCGTACTGAAAATATCGGCGCCCGTCGCTTGTACACCGTCATGGAAAAACTGCTGGAAGAGCTGTCCTACAGCGCCGGCAGCCATGGTGAGCAAAACGTGGTCATTGATGCGGATTACGTGAACAAGCAGTTGCAGGAAACGGTCGCCAGCCAGGATTTGGCGCGCTACGTGCTGTAAGTTCGGGTTTTGCTAGACATGAAAAAGGGGCAGATTTTCTCTGCCCCTTTTTTCATTCTGACTCAGGTAATACCAAACATCGTAGCAAGCAAGCCACTCAACACAATACTTCACCCGGCTCTGCCCGAACAAGCCGAGCTTGCTCGCTGCAAGATCAACAAAGCTAACTAATATCCATGAACACGCTGGCAAATCACCTACGCCGGACGTGAAAAAACCGGGCGAACCCGGTTTTGGTATTCAATGGTTCAAGTCAGCCTTATTTGCTGATCTTGGTGACCACGTAATCACCACCCTCACGTTTGGCAGTGAATTTAACTTTGTCGCCCGGCTTGATGTTCGCCAGCAAGGCTGAATCAATCTTGTACACCAGCGTCATGGCGGGCAATTCAAGATCGCTGATCTCACCATGTTTGATGGTGATCTTGCCAGCTTCAGCGTCCAGTCGGCGCACTTCGCCCGATGCACTGGCCTCTTGAGCCTGGGCAACCACGACATATGCCGAGCCAGCCACAACACCCAAAGTTCCCAGTGCCAAGGCCGCGCCTCGTTTTGTCCACGTCATCTTTCACTCCTGCAAATTGGGCAGAGCTAAACAATTAGCTCATAATGCCTATTTTCGGACGTTTACTACGTCTGTTTCCGATCAAGCATAACGCTAAATCTTTGCAAAAGCATGAGCGAATTTATTAAAGGGTATGTGCTGCGTCCAGCCACCCCCGCTGACATTCCGGCTGTTTTGGGCCTAATGCGCGATATGGCCGCCTTTGAAAAACTGGAACACATTTTCAAGGCCAGCGCCGAATCACTGCGCAACAGCTTCTTCTCAGACGAGCCCAGTGCTTACTGTCTGGTCATCACTCCGGAAGATCAGCCCGACGCACCAATTTCTTACATTATGTGGTTTTACAACTACTCCAGTTTTTTGGATCGCCGCGGCATCTATCTGGAAGATTTGTATATCGATCCCGCTCACCGAAAACACGGCTTGGGTGCAGCTGCCTTGCGCCATCTGGCTCAATTAGCGGTCGCTCAAGAATGTGGTCGCCTGGAATGGGTGGTGCTGGACTGGAACCAGAACGCGATCGACTTTTACAAATACCAAGGTGCCCAAGTGCTGGAAGAGTGGCGTATCGTTCGCGTTACCGGCGATGCCCTGCTCAATCTGGCCCAAGGCACACCCAAGCCTGCCGAGGCATAAGGCCAGTATGTCCACACGACTTTCCATTATCAGCACCCGCACGGGGGACGACGGTACCACCGGATTGGGGGATGGCAGCCGCCTGCCCAAAACCGCTCCCCTGATTCACGCCTTGGGTGATGTGGACGAGCTCAACAGTCATATTGGTGTGTTGCGCAGCATGGCGCTCCCCAAAGATGTGGATAGTCTGCTGTCCGATATCCAGCACGATTTGTTCGATATGGGTGCCGAGCTGTGTATTCCCGGCCATCAGGTCATAGGCAGCAGCCATGTAGAGCGTCTGGATCAAGCCATTCGCCACTACAACGAGCCCTTGGGCATACTCAAAGAATTTATTTTGCCCGGCGGCAGTCCAGCGGCTGCACAAGCGCATGTATTGCGCTGTGTCGCACGTCGGGCAGAGCGCACAGTCGTAGCCGTGCCAGCCGCCTCTTTGCCGCAGGATGGCCCGCGTCTGTATTTGAACCGGCTATCGGATCTGCTATTTGTGCTGGCGCGCACCTTGAACCGCCATGTCGGTCGCTCTGACGTGCTGTGGGAGCCTAAACGCGGCGAGCAAGACAAAGGCTGACACTCACCAAGAGACAGCGACAATAAGAATAGGGCCCTGCTAAAACAGGGCCCTATTTCTTTTTAGGCAAGATCAAGACGGGTAATGTCAGAGAATTTCAGCACCGGCTGATCCGTCGGGTCTTCGTAGACCTGCCATTTCAATGACAGACTTCCCACCTGAATGTCCACGGTCGCCAAGGTATTCTCCGCATCGCTATCGTCAGGAGCACAACGCCAGATCGGAAATTCCGCATGGTGCTGATCAGCCAGTACTTTCAAGGGGTCAAGGTCTGCCCCGGCCTGGGCCAGCATCTCATCACCGCGTTCCTGCCGAAACTCGGAGGAACGGGTAATGCGCTGCTCAAACCCTTGCATGGCTTCATGCAAGGCATGGTTGGCATGCAGACGATTTTGCTCGATGGTCTGGACCGAAACGGCCTCGGCGCTGAACTCCACGCTAAACAAACGCGGATCACCGCGCTGAGCCAGACTCAAGTGGAACGCACCCGAACGTGGGTGATCCTGCAAGAGGCTGACCGCCTGATCCAGATCTGGCTGATCCAGCATGGCACGGGTCAAGACCATGCGCGGTACGCCAGGGGCCACATGGCGGGCACGCACATTATTGACGGTCATGGCCAAACCCGCCTGCGTCACGGCAAAGCTATGTCCTGGCAGGGACGCGGGGTACAAGAAAGACACAAAGGACATACCGCTGTCAGGGATGAATTTAGCCACCCCGCAATAGCCGGCAAAGCCTGGATCGCCGTCTTCGTTGTGCACCAGACGGGGCTCGCCCTGGCCGGGCATCTGCACGGTGGTGCAGCCGTCCGGGGCCATGGCCCACAGGTCGCCCCGGCAGTTCCACAGAAACACGTCATCAAAGGGGAGCTCCAGGCCTAATGCCAGGCCCTGGAGCTCGGTCCATATTCGGGGGAAATAGCGCTCGGTGTACTGTGCCAGTTCACTGGCTACAGCCGACCCTTTATGTTGCATGATGCCTTGCCATGCTGCTGAGCTCAGCAAATAGGCATGCACTGCAGGGGCTCCGAAACGTCCCAAAGAATGGCCAATTTCTTTGGGACCACCACTTAACTCCAGATAGGACAACTTAGCCATCGCGTCTATTTCCAGTAGGCACCCGATTGGTGCAATTGATTTTCAAGCGACTCAATACCGCTTACAGCACGACTGCCTGCTTTGGCCAGAACCTGCTCCAGCAAGACCTCCACCAGCGCTTGGGCAGCAACCAGAGAAGGAAAAAAAGACGGGCTGTCGGTTCCAAACAATAATGTGGCATCCGCCTGCTGCGCAATAGGGGCAAGCAAGCTGTCGCAAATCGACAGAATTTGTGCATTAGCCTGTCGGGCGGCACGATGTGCCAGCACGGCCTCGTGGGAATAAGGGGCAAAACCAAACAAGACCAACACATCGCCCTTTTGCAAAGCCCGTAAATCCATGTCCAGGGTGCCTGCTTCGCCCCGCAGCAACACAATAGAAGGCCGAAACAAACGGTACTGATAATGGAAGGCAAAAGCCGGCGCAAAAGAAGCTCGAAACCCAGCAACAAAAACCCGCTTGGCTTTGTTAAGCAGCTCGACTGCTGGCGGTAAACGCGCTTCGTTCACTTCTCGCAGCAGCGTCAGATTATCCATTTGTGCGGTCAGCACCTGCTCCAGCCGGTCCTCTTTGCAGCGATTACGCACCACAGCCCGAGCCTGATCAGCGTAACGCCGGGCTCCTTGCCCATGCAGGGCCTGCGTAAATACGGCCTTGAACTCAGCCCAACCACCGAAGCCCAGGGACTGCGCAAAGCGCAGCAAGGTCGCAGGTTGTACTTGGGCTTGTGCGGCCAACTGACGCATGGACATCAGCGGCACCTGATCAGCATGGTCCAGCACATAGCGCGCGCTTTGCTGAAACTGGGGCGACATGGCGGCAAATGCGGCCTGGATACGCTCAGTCAGGGTGCTCAAGGAATTCATGGGCCAACACGCTTTAAAAAGGGACACTCAGTATATATCGGGCGCAAATGCAGTCAGGACGCAACAGTGAGGCCTTTATCCACCCACCTCAGCACCGTTGATATGATTTATTTGTTGAAAGCATTATTATATATTCAACATACGTTGAGAACACCTCGGGACTACTTTCTGGATCTGCGCCATGACACACGTGTTTCACCGCAACCCCAAACAAACACTGCCTTACGCCGTCAAAGGCGATGGCATCCACATTGTGGACAGCAATGGAAAATCGTATATAGACGCCAGTGGTGGCGCGGCAGTGTCTTGTCTGGGTCATAGCCACCCCGCTGTTATTACTGCCATCAAGCAGCAACTGGACCAGATTGCCTACGCCCACACGTCCTTTTTCAGCAGTCAGGCTGCTGAAGATCTGGCAGATTTCTTAACCCGTCGCTCGCCGGGTGATCTGGACCATGTGTATTTTCTGTCCGGTGGTTCTGAGGCCGTGGAAGCCAGCCTGAAACTGGCTCGACAATATTTTGTAGAGATCGGCCAGCCAGAACGTCATATCTTCATCGCACGTCGTCAGAGCTATCACGGCAATACGCTGGGTGCCCTCGCTATCGGCGGCAATGAATGGCGTCGCAAACCTTTTCTGCCCTTGTTGGCACAGGCCCAGCATGTCTCGCCCTGCTATCCCTACCGCGATCAGCAGAGCGATGAAAGTGCCGAGCAATACGCTGACCGTCTGGCCCAGGAGCTGGATGACATGATTCAAAGCCTAGGGCCCCAAAACGTGGCGGCTTTTGTAGGCGAAACCGTTGTCGGTGCGACCGCAGGCGCTTTGGCTCCAGTAGGTGATTACTGGAAGAAAATTCGCCAAGTCTGCGATAAACACGGTGTCCTGCTGATTCTGGACGAAGTCATGTCCGGCATGGGCCGCACAGGCTACCTGTTTGCTTGCGAAGAAGATGGCGTGGTGCCTGACATCATGGCGATTGCCAAAGGCTTGGGTGCAGGCTACCAGCCCATTGGAGCCATGTTGGCCAGTGACCGGATTTATCAAGCCATCTTGAATGGCTCGGGCTTCTTCCAGCATGGCCATACCTATATGGGACACGCCACCGCCTGCGCCGGAGCCTTGGCAGTACAAAAGGTGATTGAGCAAGACCAGCTACTGGAAAACGTACGCCAGCGCGGGGAGCAATTACGCCGGGAACTGCATCAGGCCTTGGACAACCACCCCAATGTGGGCGATATACGTGGTCGCGGCCTGTTCGTCGGTATTGAACTGGTTCAAAACAAAGCCAGCAAGCAAGCTCTGGACCCTGGGCTGAAAACCCATGCCAAAATCAAGCAGCTTGCCTTTGCCCAAGGGCTGATGCTCTACCCGATGGGCGGCACAATTGACGGTGTGCAGGGCGATCATATTTTGCTGGCACCGCCTTTCATCTGCACCGAGTCCGATATTCACGAGATTGTGGAACGGCTGACCCACACCCTGGACAGCATTCTGCCTCGTTAAACCGACCCTGCTAAAGGCTGCCATCTGTGCGCGATGAACGTTTTGTCCGTTGAGTCGCAAACCAGTGCAGCAGCCGCAAGCACCACTATGAATAAAGGAGAACCATGGCCCGCCTGCCTTATGCCAAGCTAGAATCCCCCGAAGCCGCCCCACTGGTAGAACAGATCATTGCTGAGCGCGGCAGCGTCTTGCACCTGTACCAGATGCTGCTGCACAGCCCGCCAATTGCCAAAGGCTGGCTGAATCACCTGACTGGCATTCGTCACAACAGCAGCTTGCCGGGTGACCTGCGTGAACTAGTGATCATGCGCGTAGCCTTATTGAATCGTGCCCCTTACGAGGCCGATCAACATGCCCCTATCGCGCTGGCAGAAGGCCTGAGCCAGGCTCAACTGGATGCCCTGCCCGACTGGGAGGGCTCGGATCAATTCACGCCTACCCAGTGCGCTGTGCTGGCCTACACCGATGCCATGACCCGCGACGTACAAGTAGATAAGGCCGTGTTTCAAGACATACGCCAGTATTTTGATGAACGCCTGACCGTAGAACTGACCGCCACCATCGCTACCTACAATATGGTGTCGCGCTTTTTAGAGGCGCTGCACATTCATTCGGACGACTCGCGCTAAAGCGGAGCCACCCCGACCTCCGCTCTGCCTCCCCCTAAACGTCCCGCCAGAAACTCCACAAACAAGCGCAGCTTAGGAGGTAGATGGCGGGTGGGCGGATACAACGCCCAGAGCGCACCGCAATACTGCGTGCGGAATTCCCAATCGTCCAGAACGCGCACAATCCGCCCTTCTTGCTCCGGCTCTTTAGCCACAAAAAAGGGCAAGCTGCCGACTCCCAGGCCACGCTCCACCGCATCCAGACGCACGCCTGTATGGTTGGCCGCGTAACGCCCCTTCACCGCCACATTCAACACCCGCCCGCCTTTATTGAAACGCCAGCGCGAATCGCTGGGTGCCTCGCCTAAATAAATACAGCTGTGATCACGTAACTGCTGCGGGTGAGCGGGCATGCTGTGCTCGGCCAGATAGGCCGGGCTGGCATACAAACCATGGCGAATATCGGTCAGGTGACGACCCATCAATCCAGGCGGCGGCTGATCGGTGATACGGATGGCCAAATCCAGCTGATCGTCGATCAGGTCTGCGTAGCGATCATCCAGATTCATCAAGACATTCACTTTGGGATGGGCGGCCAGAAAATCCGGCATATGGGGATGAATCAGAAAATGCCCCACGGCCTTGGGCACGCTCAGGCGGATCTGCCCTTCCGGTTCAGTCTGAAACTGCCCCGAGATTTCCATGGCCGCCTGCGCGCAAGACAGCATGTCGCGGGCGTGTTCGTAAATCGCCTGACCGCTGTCACTTAAGCGCAATTTTCGGGTCGTGCGTTGCAGTACCCGCGTCCCCAGCCCTTTCTCCAGGCGTGCAATGGAGCGGCTGACCGCAGACGGGGTATAGCCCAACTGACGAGAGGCCTCGGAAAAGCTGCCGGTCTCTACCACTTTGACAAAGACCACCATATCGCTCATCAGGGAAGTGAGATTACTTGTGCTCATAGGGAATAAATTATTTCATTGAATTGCAATTATCAGGACTGTCCACTATGCCTACAATGCCTTAAAACCAACCTACAGGTAATAAAATGCAAGATAAATTATATTTGACAAGCAATAGCCTTACCTGCGTGGCGAAAATCTTGGAGTGTTATCACTCGGAAAATGAACGCTACGCTGTCAGGCTGGATAAAACCTTATTCCATCCCCAAGGCGGTGGCCAACCTTGCGATAAAGGCACACTAAATGGTCACGAGGTTCTGCATGTGGCTCAAAACCGTGACGGCCATGTGCTGCATTACCTGCATGTACGCCTCCCCCTAGGCCCGGTAGAACTGCAAGTAGACCGTGTGCACCGTCTGCAACACGCACGCTTGCACACCGCTGGCCACATGATTGGCCATTTGATCGAACGCACGGGCTGGCAAGCCGTCAAGGCCCATCACTGGCGGGGCGAGTCGCGGGTTGTATTTCTGAACCCCAAAAATGCCCTACCCCCTTTTCTGGATGATTTGTCTGATCGCTGCGCAGAACTGATCCAGTTGGCGCAACCCATTTCCATCAGCTTTCGAGATGACAAACGCCAAGTCGCCATTGGAACTCTGGGACATTATCCTTGCGGCGGCACGCATGTTGAAAATACCTCTGAATTAAATGGATTGAAAATAATCCGTATCAAAAACAAAAAGGATGAACTCAGCGTTCATTATGAAATACTAGATTAATGAATAATAAAAATTAAGCCTGTTTATTGTTTTTAGCTATTACTGGGAAAGAAAAACAATTCTTTTAAAACCCCAAAGGGAAGTGAGACATGTATTTAGAGACAGAACGTTTACGGACTGAGCATATGCAGTCCCTGCTTAATGGCGACCTCCTGGCAATTCGGCTCTCCCAGTTCATTGATGCGCCCACCTCACAAAAGCTGGGGACACAAATCATTGATAAAGGTTTTGACCGCTATGTGAATGCACCCAGCATTGGCCGTATTGGCATGGCGTTTTACGAAGCTGAAAACCAGCCCGAGCGCATGGCGTCTTATTTTGAAGGCGTGTTCGACAATATTGACGAGCTGCGCCGCCGCTGCGCGCCTTACCTGTCCCCGATTGACGTGCTGCGCTGCACGCTGGACGAGGTCTGGCCCGCCGGGGCCACACTGGAGACGCTGTACGGCAAAAAAATGTATGTGGGCTTGTCGCGCGTGGTGCAGCCGGACGTCCATTTCCTGGCGCATCACGATATTTTGGCGAAAGACGCCCCCGGTAGTTATCAGGCCATCAGTCTGCAAGGCCAGTTGGCTGCCAATGTGTATTTGAAAATGCCCGAACAAGGGGGTGAACTGCAGATCTGGAAAACAGAACTAAGTCCTGCTGAATTTGATCAGATGCGTGGCGACAGCTACGGCATCCATCCTGATTTACTAGGCGCACCTGAAGTACAGATATGTCCCGGTCCGGGCGATCTGATTATTTTCAACTCTCGCAAAATGCACGCTGTCACCCCTGGAAAGGGCGATTTGCGTTTGAGCCTGTCGTGCTTTGTGGGATATCGCGGCCCGGCCATGCCGCTGACCTTTTGGAGTTAATGTGCTGCAAACCTATTGGCCCGAATTCGCTACTCTTGCCGTGATTCATTTTTTAGCCGTTATTGCCCCCGGGCCTGATTTCGCTGTCACCATCCGCCAAAGTGTGCGGCTAGGTCGCCAAGCCGGCATTGCTACAGCTATTGGTATTGGCGCGGGAATCTCCGTGCATGTCATCTACACCTTGATGGGCGTAGGCGCTCTGCTGCACTCCACTCCCTGGCTGATGAGCGTGGCCGAAGTGTTGGGCGGTGCCTATCTACTCTATATAGGTTGGGGGTTTTTACGCCAGGCCAGTACGCCCATGGAGGTGAGTCTGGCCGAATCCGACAATGGCAAACCAGCCGCCGTCAGTGTGCGTCAATCGCTGACCTTAGGCTTTATGACCAATGCCACCAACCCCAAAGCCACACTGTTCTTTCTGGCCGTATTTACCACGATAGTCAGCGCCAGCACACCGTTGACGACCCAAATGCTCTATGGCGTCTGGATGTGTCTGGTTAATGCGGGCTGGTTTATTGTGGTCAGCCTGATCTTTACCAATCCCGGTGTGCGCCAGCGTTTTCTGCGTATGGGGACCTGGTTTGAACGAGTGACTGGAGTGTTGTTACTGGGCTTTTCTCTACGCTTGCTGGTCCATGCGGGACAACGCATCCTGACCTGAACAAGCCAGGAGCCAGCCTAGTTTGGGTAAGGCTTTTATCGCGCCATGATCTATGCAGCGAAGCTGCCTGGCAACGCGCAAGAGGTAAGTTCACCGCCGGCCTTACCCCAAGAACAAAGCCACATCTGCAACAGCGTAAACAACAAAGTCCCGCCTTGCAAAAGGCGGGACTGTCTGCTTAGATCATGGCCTCGCCCGTTTTACGGGCATTGCTCCAATCTCGGACCAGATTAACAATCAGCAAGAGCAAGATAAGAGCCGACAAAACAGGCCACACCAAAAAATAGATCGTCATCATCATAAGATTCTCCTTAGTTGTTCTCTCACCCAATCAGGCGCGTGCAGAAACAGGCTCGCCTGCGGGCTCAGCCCCCTTCTTACCCAGCGCAGGTGTGTCGTCGTAGTGAAAAGACTGAACACGCTGAGCCAGTAAAGAAAAGTCAAACCGCTCCTGGTTGCGCAAACTGATGGCCACGCAAACTACCGCGCTGACGCCATAAGCCGTCAAAGAACCCATCAAAACAATGTAGTCACGCAAGAAGCCGATAAAGCTAGGCAACATGATGGCGGTAGCAATCACCCCAATTGCAATGGCAATCCGGCTCCGGAAGAAGGCGAAGGCCATCAAACCTGCCACTACACCACCACCAATCGAGGAGGTGATTTCGTAGAACAAGGCCACCGCGCCTTCGATCGGGATTAGCTCGAAGCGCACAATGGTGAACAACACGACAGCACTCAACACCGACCAGCTAAAGGCCTTGTTGGTGACACGATCCCAGTAAAAACTGACAATAACCGGGAACACGATTGCCCCCCACAACGCACCCACGAAAACCAGCATCACCAAAATATCCAGACGCAGGCTGGCAAAAATCACCCCCACCATCGTAGCCACTACCATCGTGATACGGCCCCACCACAACATGTGAGCTGGTTTTGGACGACCACGGGCAATGTTCTTCGCATAGATGTCGGTCATCATGATGGCCGACAAGGCTGACAAGTCAGAGTCCGCTGTCGAGGACAAGGAACCCACGACCAGAATGAAGAACAAAGCGATCCCAAAAGGAGGTAGGTACGTCGAGGCCATCTGCGGGATGATGTTGTTCATGTTTCCATCCACAGGCTCCAGACCAGTGAACAGAGCCAGCAGGCCCAACATACCCAGACCAATCACCACGGCACCGTAGCCAATCGTGGCGGTCAGGAAGGTGGGTTTGATCAAGTCTTCGCGCACGGCAAACAGGCGCTGGGCAATGGTCTGGTTACCAATGGCATACGCCAGCACCGCCACGAAATACGGTGCACCCTGTTCAAGAATGGCCTTGGTGGAATAAAAGTTGGCTTGCTCTGCGTCCAGACGCCACCAGTTGGCCTGGATCATCTCCGGCCCGCCGGCGTTAAAGAAGATCAGCGGAATAATCACCACGGCCGACAGAATCATGGCGACCAACTGGGCGAAGTCCGTCATGACTGAAGCGCGAAAGCCCGACCACAAGGTATAGGACAGCACGCCCAAACCCGCGATCAGCACACCCTGAATGAAGGACAAGGGGCTAAGAATCGAGACCAGTGCGCCGGCGGCCGTAAAGTTCACCATCAAGCTGATGCCACTGCCGACCACGTTGGAAATTGCCATGATCATCTGACTGGATGAACCGTGCCGCGCATGCAGCACTTCGGCCAGGGTATGCGCCTGGGGGGCCAATTTACGGAAGCGTCGTCCAAAGGGATAGATGAACAGAATCATCAAGGCTCCCCAGAGTCCGTAATGCAGGGGACCGGACAGTCCGTATTTGAAACCCGAGGTCGCGCTGGCGTAAAACGACGCGGCCCATACCCAGGTGGCGATCATACTGGCCGCAGACAGGCCAAACCCCACCGCACTGTTGGACACCATGTATCCGTCCACGTTTTCTTTCTTTTGGCCAATCATGAGCGACATCAGAAATGTCGCGCCATAAAAGCCGACCAATAACAATATGGCCGTTGTTGTTGAAAGCGTAAAAAACTCCGCCTCTTGCATGTCTTTCCCTTTCTCTTCTGCGCAGCGGCCATGTGCAAAGTGGTCGTCGTGCGCATGTGTGCCAATTCCGCAGTAACGCGCTGGGCGGCACTGATCCCATGATCAGAACCGAAACACCTAAACCGAACGCGCGCACCAACGCCCCCACCGTGGGCAAAGCCCAAAGCGGGGAAAGAGCAAGACACAGCGCAAAGTGCCTCACATTACGACGAGTCTGCGGGCCTTACAGCAAATAAACATGGCCAGAGGCAAGTCGCTCTGTTGCAGGCCGATGTCGGGAGAGACAATCGGCTGGTTGTTCCGCGACCCAAAGGGCCGGGCAAGGTGTTTCGGACTAAAAAGCCGGGTTGTTGTGCAACAACCTGTTGAAGAACGGACCGCCATTTTTTATGCAATTTTGTCGCACCTGAACGGCCTGTTCGAGACGCTGATTCGAAGAACCAGAGCCACCAATTATACATATTTAAAATTTAAGGGTCTATATCATGCTGTTTCAGCATCGAGAAAGGGCTTTTCAGCCCTTTTCAGATCAGTCGTAGACCTCGTCATTGCTTAAGCTGACTCGTGTCAGCTCCTGACACGCCAACGGCACTTTACCCACAAATGCGTAGCCTTCACCACGCACAGAACGAATAGGGAGCTCCTCTCCCATAGCACTTAATTTTCGTTTTAAACGGCTGATGAGAACGTCCACAGAACGGGCAGTGGCCTCACGACTTTCATCCAGCGGAAATAGGCGCTCACGCTCCACCGTCTGGGGGCTGACCGCAAATAACACTTGCACAATACGGCGTTCGCCCCGGGTCAGCATGACCGAATGCCCCTTGGGAGTCAGCAAAGTCCAGCCGTTCTCAGTTAAATCCCACAACGCAAACTCTGGCTCCGGTTCCGGTTTGTGGTCCAGCGCCATCGCTCTGCTAAGCGCCGAGCCTGGACCGCGTAGGCTCTGGCGCAGCGCATAAGCACGTCGGCGCAAAGCCTGCACGCAGGCCACCACTTCCACTGGCAAGGCGTCCTGATCGAAGCAAGCATCAGCACCGGCCAACAAAAAATGGCCTCGTTCCAGTCCCGCCATTTTTTCATGCCGCACAATAATGAGCCCAGCGGCCGGAAAATCCATGCGTATGCGGTTGATATGCAGGAACACATTGTCTGACAAGCACGACAAGGCCAAGACCTGCTCTCCCCCGGACGCATGGGCCTGAGCCAGGCACTTTTCCATCGTTTCAACGAGTTCTACCCGCACTCCCCATTGTTCAGATTCCACCGCGATCTGGCGCAAACTAGCCTGATCGTCATACAACAGAAAAATCTGCTCAATCGTCATATCCCTTATCCTTGCTGGCCCTATAAGGCACTTTATATTGTTCTTAACCCTGAACCTGCCTTAACAGCCGCTGCGCGGCGGCATCATCGGGCACGGGCAGATAAATCATTCCCTGCATCAAGGGTGCGTCAATTCGGGCAAGCTGCGTCACCCGATCCTCCATGACGAGAACCAGCAAAGCTCCCACATTACCAGAGCTGACCTCAGCCAACTTACGAGCACCCAAGGGATTTAATTGAAAACGCACCAAGTGCCTTCCCTGCTCGGTCCGTAAGGTAGCCACCCGCATTAAATCAGTACGCTGCACGATCACTTGGGGATACAGCCACAAGGGTCCCTGCGGCCCTTCCACCTGTATCAGCCCGGGTGCTGGTTGCGGCATGCCCACATAAAAATCCACCTGAGGCGCCTGGACCGATCGTGGAGTTTGAGAGGCTAAAAAACTGCGTGTACCGTCCTCCCTTTCGCGCTCGTAATTACTAGCCAAAGCCGGTGGACTCAAGTCCGCAGGGCTCGTTTGTGTAGCTACGCCTGCCCCCGTGGTCTGGCAAGCAGTCAGCAAAAATGCCAATACGCCGAGCGTCGATACCAGCGCTGCTCTCATCATTTCATTACTTTTTTTAAACATAGCTCGCTCTCCGTGCGGGCTCTTGCCATCCAGCAACAGCCAGGACTGCGAAACCGGGACTAGCCCAGTAAAAAAGGGCCACGTGCAGCTGCACGCGACCCTGCCTTCTTACTGACTTACCATTGATAGCCCACGCCCACCGAGCCGCCATAATCACCACGAGACGAACCGGCTACCGTGCCCTTCAAGACCCAGCTGCCACTATCCGTGACCGTGGACAAGCCCATGGCGTAACCGCTTTCACCATTCCAGGCACCACCGGCCACCGCAAACATGCTCTTTCCAGGAACATAAGCCTGCGGCAAACCAGCCGTCGCCATGGCCGCTGCCACACCCGCATTCGCCCGGTTTTCCACCTTGTTGATACGGCGATCCAGATTATTGAACTGATTGGTGATGTTAGAGGTCGCCTGACTCAACTGACGCACGTTGACAGCATCTTGCGGTGCTTGGCCATCAGCGACGTTGCTAATGGTTTTGTCGTGCATATCGATGCCGCCCTGGTTGATCGTAGGCCCGCCAACAATCTGCACCTCGTTAGTTGTGACTGACTTGGCCACCACGCTATTGACCTTGATGTCCTGAGCCAAAGCCACCTTCACATCCAGGCCAGAGCGCGAGATCTCGATGTTGTCCCCGTTCGAGAATTGCACGGTGTCCTTGGGCCCAACCTTGGACGCCGTATCCCCGTTGGTCTGAATGTTCCAGCCTGAATTGGCCAGCTCCGTCACGTTTTCGATGTCGGTATTCAAACCACCCAAGGCATCGTTGACGTTGTTGTAGGTCTTGTCACCTACCGTCAACTCCGTCACCAGCTTGCCATCCACAAACTTGGAGCCACCGCCCATACCACTGGCGACGCTTTCACCCATATCGTGAATCTGGCTGCCATTGACCGCATCGGTACTATTGGCCGAGATATCGCCGCGAGCCACATTGGTGATTCCTGTACCACCGGTTCGGCCACCGTCAGTCGATTCGGTACCGGCCATGGTGACCTTGCCGTAATTCACAGACTGATCCGGATTCTGGTCGTACTTCACTGCACGGTCGGACAGTTCCTGGGTTTCTCCCCGTACCAGACCCAACTGTTCCTCAGTAGCCGCACGGCCGTTCTTGCCGAAGTTGGCCCCCGTCAAGGTCCGGTTACTCAGGCCAGTGATGTCATTGTCCGTGGCGGAAACGATGACAGTCCCGGCACGCAGACCCGCATTGCTCAAGGCAATATTGGTGCCAATCGCAAAACCGGCATTGTCCATGATCACGTCTGGCGCACCGGCCGTGCCTTTGATCGTCACACTGCTCAGTTCCAGATCATCACTTAAGGCAATCTGCAGTGTGTCGGTGCCCACAGTGGAAGTCGCCAAATTAGCGTTGCTACCCACCACCTTCAAGGTTTCGCCCAGATCTCGATGCACGGCCGTGCCTGTATTACCGGCAAAGTTCATGCCCTTGGCAGTCAGGCCCGTATCACGACCGTCAAGCTGGCTGACATTGACCGCGTCCGTGCCCGCTACACCTGCGGCCACATTGGTGATTTTCTGACTGCCGGCATTAATACCCTGGTCGTTGATCACCACATTAAAGGCCTTGAAACCTGCACTGCTGACACTCACCTGCCCAATCGTCAGACCCGTATTGCCCAACACCACATCAGGCTGGCCCGTCGCACCTTTGATCTTCACACCTGCCGTGCTCATTTCAGTATCACCGGTGGTGACACTATCGAGCACCAGATCATCACTTAAGGCAATCTGCAGTGTGTCGGTGCCCACAGTGGAAGTCGCCAAATTAGCGTTGCTGCCCACCACCTTCAAGGTTTCGCCCAGATCACGATGCACGGCCGTGCCTGTATTACCGGCAAAGTTCATGCCCTTGGCGGTCAGTCCCGTATCACGACCGTCAAGCTGGCTGACATTGACCGCGTCCGTGCCCGCTACACCTGCAGCCACATTGGTGATTTTCTGACTGCCGGCATTAATACCCTGGTCGTTGATCACCACATTAAAGGCCTTGAAACCTGCACTGCTGACATTGACCTGCCCAATCGTCAGACCCGTGTTGCCCAGCACCACATCAGGCTGGCCCGTCGCACCTTTGATCTTCACACCTGCCGTGCTCATTTCGGTATCACCGGTGGTGACACTATCGAGCACCAGATCATCGTTCAAGGCGATCTGCAACGTGTCGGTACCCACGGTGGAAGTCGCCAAATTGGTGTTGCTGCCCACCACCTTCAAGGTTTCGCCCAGATCACGATGCACGGCCGTGCCTGTATTGCCGGCAAAGTTCATGCCCTTGGCGGTCAGACCCGTATCACGGCCTTCAAGCTGACTGACATTGACGGCGTCCGTGCCCGCTACACCTGCGGCCACATTGGTGATTTTCTGACTGCCGGCATTAATACCCTGGTCGTTGATCACCACATTAAAAGCCTTGAAACCTGCACTGCTGACATCGACCTGGCCGATGGTCAGCCCCGTATTGCCCAGCACCACATCAGGCTGGCCGGTCACACCTTTGATCTTCACTCCTGCCGTGCTCATTTCGGTATCACCGGTGGTGACACTATCGAGCACCAGATCATCGTTCAAGGCGATCTGCAACGTGTCGGTACCCACGGTGGAGGTTGCCAAATTGGCGTTACTGCCTTTAACCGTCAGCGTCTCCCCCAAGTCGCGATGTAGCGCGGTTCCGGTTTGAGCGGCAAAACCCATACCCTTGGTCGTCAAACCGCCTTCAGCCTCCGTCAACTGGCTGACATTGACTGCATCCGTTGCTGCCGTGCCCTTAGCCACATTAGTAATTTTCTGACTTCCGGCATTGATGCCTTGCTCATTGATCACCACGCTAAAAGCCTTCAAGCCGGCATTGCTGGCACTCACCTGACCAATAGTCAGGCCAGTATTGCCCAGCACCACATCGGGCTGGCCCGTCGCACCTTTAACGGTCACGCCTGCCGTGCTCATTTCGGTGTCGCCGGTGGTGACACTATCGAGCACCAGATCATCACTTAAGGCAATCTGCAATGTGTCGGTGCCCACGGTGGAAGTAGCCAAATTGGCGTTACTGCCTTTAACCGTCAGCGTCTCCCCCAGGTCGCGATGCAGCGCGGTTCCCGTTTGAGCAGCAAAACCCATACCCTTGGTCGTCAAACCGCTTTCAGCTTCAGTCAACTGGCTGACATTGACCGCATCCGTTGCTGCCGTACCCTTAGCTACATTGGTAATTTTCTGACTTCCGGCATTAATGCCTTGCTCATTGATCACCACGCTAAAAGCCTTCAGGCCGGCATTGCTGGCACTCACCTGACCAATAGTCAGGCCAGTATTGCCCAGCACCACATCGGGCTGGCCCGTCGCACCTTTAACGGTCACGCCTGCCGTGCTCATTTCGGTGTCGCCGGTGGTGACACTATCGAGCACCAGATCATCGTTCAAGGCAATCTGCAACGTGTCGGTACCAACAGTGGAGGTCGCCAAATTAGCGTTACTGCCTTTAACCGTCAGCGTCTGCCCCAGGTCGCGATGCAGCGCGGTTCCCGTTTGCCCCGCAAAGCCCATACCCTTAGTGGTCAGACCCGCTTCAGCCTCCGTCAACTGGCTAAGATTGACCGCATCCGTTGCCACTGTGCCCTTCGCCACATTGGTGATCTTCTGACTGCCCATATCGGCACCCTTGAAAAAGGGCGTCTCGGCGATTTGAATCTGCAGCTGGCCGTTTAGAACCTGAGTGCGCACATTGGCACCACTATAATTTCCAGCCGTTGTCGCCCCACCCAGAATTTGCAGACTCTGGCCCAGGTTCTTATGAATCGTCGTACCCGTGGGGTTACCGCTGCTGAAGTTATTGCCTACGTAGTTCGTACCCAAGGCCGTCAGATCCTGATCCAGCTTGACCAACTGAGCGACGTTGACCGCATCATTGGCGTCCTGCCCCCCCGCCAGATTGGTGATACGGCGTTTTTCCGAACTACTACCTACCGAGATCACCCCTTGCGTCGCTTCCTGATTCACGACATTGGTGTATCTTGCCGTGGAGTTGGTGTAAGCCGCGTTCGTGCTGGAACCGGCGCCCAGCGCAACCGCACCACCAGCCGACACAGTGGCACCTGCTCCGAGGGCCAAACCTCTAGTAGCCGTTTCATTGGCAATCGCACCTTGACCGAACGCCATGGATTTCTCGGCAGACGCGCGGGCATCTTTACCCCATGCCTGAGACGCATTCGCCAAGGCTTGAGCATTGGTACCCAGTGCCGAAGCATCCACTCCTTCAGAGATAGCCTTGAACCCTAACGCCAGACCACCGTCCTCACTGGCATTGGAGCCAGCGCCTACACCCATCGCACCTTCACCGTGCATGATGTATTCAATCAAACCATTCGGACCTTGTTTTTCCTCGATCCAGCCCGCCTTGGCTCTGTCACCCAAGGCAACTGAACGGAAGCCATCCGCCTCAACTGCCGAACCGACACCTACTGCATTGCTGGCGCGGGTCTTGCTGCCCTGACCTAAAGCAAGCGAGTTGCTGCCAGCCACCGAGGCCTGATAGCCCAAAGCGACAGACTGAGCGCCCGAAGCCGACGAGCCACTGCCCATGGCCATACTGCGGGCAGCCCCGCGATCTACGCTGGAATTAACACCAATCGCGACCCCGTCCACGGCTTGATCGTAGGCATTGCGCCCAAAGGCAATCCCCCCTTCCTGCGTAACTCGGGCTTGCTCTCCAATGGCAACCGCCCCCCTGGTGTGAGCCAGTGCGTCACCCATCACCTCTGATTTATAGCCAATAGCCACGGAGTAATTGGCAGTGTCTGCCACGCGTGACTCCTGACCGACTGCAATCGAGCTTTCCGAAGCTGCGGTTGCCGAAGTTCCCACCGCGGTAGCGCCCAGACCCGAGGCCTCTGTATGGGAACCGATAGCGGTGGTCAGATTCGCCTGCGTCAGCCCACCAGCCGAGGAGTTCAAACCAATGGCCGTAGCGCCAATGCCGGAGCCGCGAGCCACCGCACCAATCGCAATCGCATCGGCCCCGGTTGCTCCATCGTTGTTCTCATTGGGGTTGTTGGACGAATTAACGCTGACATAGCGCTGTCGATTCGCAATCAGCGTTGATTCCAGCTGCTCGAGCTGACCTTTATTGACGGCGTCACCTACAGCGATGCCAGCTGCCAGGTTGGAGATCCGTACCGGCGCTCCTGTCGTACTGTCCAGATCAATCAAAGTGCGGTCCGGGCTGGAATACGTCACTGCCGATAGCCCAGCAATCGTTCCTGCTACCCCTGTACGCATGGCTTCAAAGGCTGAGCCGATGGAGGTATAGCTATGATCGGCCCCGTTTTCGTCTTTGATGATGAACGTCGGGCCAGTCATCTGCCCGTTGCTATCCCAATTTAGGTTGCCGCCCACAATGGACGTCAGATCCCCGTGGAGCAACTTGAGCTGGCTTACGTTCACGGCATCCGTGTCCAGGCGACCTGCAGCCAGATTGCTTAAACGACGCTCCCCCCCCACCGTGCCGATGGACACACTGGCCGAAGGCAACAGCGCCCCGGAAGGAGCTCCGTAACCCACCCCAACTGTCTCTGCCGAGCGAGAGTTAGCGCCAATCGCCACGCTATTGGCATGTGTAACGTGGGACTGATCCCCCAGAGCAATACCGCCAGCGGCCACATTGGTCGAGGTGCCGGCATAAACCAGCGCCTGATTACCAATCGCAATGCCGCCAATATCATAATCAACCACCGTCGCCATTGAGCCTAAAGCGATGGCACCATCTGCCCCCGAGCGGGACCGATCACCGATCGCAACGGCATGCGCAGCTTTGACGGGTGGGGCCACGGGAGTACCGGAGCCTGTCTCTCCCGGCAAATTATTAGCGCCATAACCAATGCTGACGGTACGATCACCCGTGAGTTTGTTACCTGCTTCACGTCCGATCGACACGGTATCGTCACCGGTAATGTCGCTCCCAGACTTGTAGCCCAGAGCCACGTTATAGCCGCCATACACACCCTGTCCGGCAAGGCCGCCAACCGCCACTTGGCCAAAGCGGTTGCCAATGACGGGGGTTCCGGCATTGGAGCCCGCGCCTTCACCGATAGACACACCGGAGGTGGTATTGCTCATGGCACCTGAACCTACCGCCACCGAATTGCTGCCAAAGGCTTTAGAGCCACTGCCTCCTGCAAAGGCAGAACTGCCAGAGGCCTCCGCCTGATTACCAATTGCCGTGGAGCCTGCGCTTGAACTGCGCGCGCCAGTTCCAATGGCTGTTCCAGCCGCACCCCAGACGACAGTACCGGACCCCACTGCAGTGGCGCCCGCCGCATCCTGAGCCACTGTCGAGTTATTCCCCATTGCAATTGCATTCGTCGCCAGCAAGCCCACATCAGCACTATTGCCCAGCGCAATCGCCCCTGTGGCCTTGGCCTGCGCCTCATTGCCAATGGCAAGGGTATTGTCCACTTCCAAAGGATCAACCAGATTGCCAGCCGCATTGCCAATGGCCACATTATTCTTGCCTTCCAGACGCTGGCCAGCCTTGTTGCCCACGGCAATCAAATCACTGCCTTTGCTCTGAGCCCCGGCATCACTGCCAATCATCACGCCGCTGGCAACCGTATTACCAGTACCTGCACGGGCTCCCAGCGCCACGGCCTCTTTGCCTGCCGCCTGGGCCAACAAACCGGCAGCCAAGGCTGCTTCACCGGCCGCTGCGGCTTGCGGGCCGATAGCGACGGCATCGGCACCGCTGGCAACGGAATCCGCCTTGGTAGAGCTACTGTGGAAGTACTTCATCCCGTTGCCTGAATTCAAGGCTCCATACAAGACCTTGCCGGACACCGCTTCTGTGCTGGCAGCGCTGACCGTGGCGTCCGCCAAGCCGGAAATCTTGTTGTTGTTTACATTAACGGCCCGCAGGCTGCTATTGCCGGTGGCGGTCAACGTTCCCGTAGTGACGCCCCCCGCGGTGACGGTACCGGTGACCGTAGCGGCATTCGCCGTCAAGCCAGCCGTAACAGCCACGCTTTGCGCTTGCACAGCCCCGGTAAAGGTGCCCGTTCCGGCCGAGACACTACCCGCCGATACCTGACCGGTGAACTCGCCCGTCGCGCCCTTAATAGCCCCCGTAGCCGTTAAGGAGTCCACGTTCAAATCAGGACTCAGCGCAAACGAAACATCGCTGCCCGTTTGTGTCAGCACCATATTGCTGCCCGAACTCAGGGAAAAAGCACCGCCAGGAATCACATGAAAAGGGCTTGCGCCGTCAACGATCAGCTCCCAGCCATCTGTGACCTGCGCCATGACAGGTTGTGTCAAAGCCCCTGCTGATAGCAAGGCCATTGCCACAGAACGCAAGCGCAGGCCCTGAACCCAGCTCAAGACAGCCCGCGTGCCGTTCGCTCCCCCACTGCAACGCTTGCCGCGCGCCTTGGTGTTTTCAGCGACAGCGACAAAGGTAGCAGTCTGCTCATTCCAAACCGATTTATAGATTCTGTTCATGATCTCTTCGCTTACAAAGGAAATTAGTCATGTGTGCCTTCCTGACCGCCCTCTGCGTCGTGCTGACGTAACAGAATTTTCAGGCACAACAAATCCCCTCGCCCCGTCTTGGCGATAATTTGAATGTGTTGTTCAGGAAAGCCTTACCGAACCTTCACCCCTATTCGGATAGTTTTATTTTCTTACTGTTTTTTAATAATTACTTTTGAATTTCTACAGAAGCCGTTTGAATTACTGCAAAACAACATTTTTAATAAATTTACTATTTCAATTATGTTTTAAATATTAGTACTGTTTCGTTGCCGGTAGACTGACGGCGACAGGCCGCTGTACTGCCGAAAGGCCGTGGCAAAGTTAGCGGGATTCACATAACCGGACTCCTCAGCCACGTTGGTTACCGCCATATCCGTCTGACGAAGCAACTGCATGGCATAGCTCATGCGGCTGGAGCGCACGTAATCGTGCACAGTCAAACCGCAAGACGCCTTGAACAGTTCATTCAAACGCCGGCACGTCGTACCAAACAGCTCGGCCAGACTCTCGGCCGTCAAATAAGCCGACAAATTATCCCGCACGTGTTGCTGCACAGCCCCCACCAGGTAATGGCGCACGCAAGGGACCTCACAGGCCTCCAGCATCCGGTCCTGAATCAAGGCAACACTGTCTGGCGGAACCTCCCGCAACCCCAAATGCAGGCGAATTCGCTCCAGCACCAACTGCACATTGGTTTGATAAGCAATGAAATCACGGGCTCCGCTGCGTAGCGCCATCAACTGACTGTCAGCACACAACACGGCCGATAAAAAGACAACGGGGATAGAAGCGGTTTGAGGATTTGCCCGCAGCATGCGCATGAAAGTGTCACCACGCAAACGGGGTAAATGATATTCACTCAAGACAAAATCAGGCTGCAATGATTGGCACCGCGCCAGCCCCTGCTGCGCATCCAGCGCATAACTAATACGAGCAAAACTAGTACGTAATACAAGCAGCAAATCCGCCACACCAGCCGGATCTGGAGCAATGACCAAAATATGAGCATCAGAAGAAACATGCATAAGCAATCCACCCATGGAGACAGACAAGGTTGTGTTGTTCCAAGCTGAAGACAATTCTAATAATTAATAAGGCTTATACATTAAGGCGCTATTTTTTTTAAACTCCTTATTTCTTTCTATTTCCATAAACAAAGTTACATTGTTTCAGTTATTTTCTAAATTTACTCAACAATTCCTTATTAAACCGCAAAGAATAGAAACCAACACTGCATTAAAAACTAATATCTGCTTATTGTTTCTAAAAATTAAATAGAGATTCAAAACGATACAGACGGGCATAAATATAAACCCCGCCATAGCGGGGTTTATTGTTTTGGAGCTCTCTTCCAGGTTCAGGAGTGTTGCGTGTTTGCATAGGCTGCCTGAGCCAAAACACCTAAAGGCCCGATTTGACGCACCCGCTCGATTTGCTCCGGCGTACGTACATAAATGCAACCTGCATACGACAAGGCATTGACTGAGATACCTTCCACCAATTCCACGCTACGAGGCACCGCAAATAACCAGCCCTGGCCCGCCAACATATTATGAGCAGGCAGTAAATCATCAGCGCCGGGAACCAGATCCAGTTCAGTGCACGCGAGGCGATAAGCCTGCAAAAGGCTATCGCTCAAAACTGTCGCGTCCTGAGTATCGAGCAAACGGACAAAACAGTGCTCAAAAGCCAGATCCGGATGGCGGTGGGCGGTACCGGGAGCAGCCTGTGCAGGTAACTTGTCCAGATACAGGGCCAGCGAACCATTACCCACGGCTGCCGGTATCCATTGAGTGTGCTTGTGACGCTGGCTGGCACCGGCCGCCGCCCCGCCATTATAAAAGCCTAGCCCCCCCTGCTCGGCCAGGAAGTCGGCCAAGGCGCGAAAATCGATAGCACGCAAAGGATGCAACTGCTCGCTAAAGACTTTGTCAGCCAGGACCAGATGCAGATCACAGACCGCAAATTTATTAAGCACAATATTGTGCGTCGCGCTCACATCGTCGACCGTCAGTGCCGGGGCCGGCGGCAAGAATGGGTTGAAATTGGGGTCCCGTGGCCCCCCTGGAATCGAGACGCTGGCCGCATCTTTCGCCGCCAAGGTAGATACCCAACGAACAAAAAAGCTCAGTCCCTGATCCTGCAGCTGCTCTTCTTGAGCTTGCACGGGCAACAAGTCACCACTGGCCAGCGCGGCCTGGCTCAGTTGGTCCAGGCGTTGCAAAATTTCCTTGCTCACGTCGTCTCGCTCCTCATTTGAAGTTGTATAGTGACGCCTTATTGTAGGCAAGAGACGCAAATAAACGCGCATTGCTGCCCTGCCCGAATTTTCCACCATCCCTATCAGGAGTACACCATGTCCGGTATCCGCCGTATTGCCAGTCCACTGCCACTGCCTTTTTCGCGTGCAACCATGGCTGGCGGCTTTTTGTTTTTATCCGGCCAGATTCCTTACGATGCCGCCGGTGAAGTCGTGCGCGGTTCCATCCAGGACCAAACCCACGCCGTATTTGATCGCCTGATCGAAGGCCTGGCCTTGGCCGACGCTACCTTGGCTGATGTGGTTAAAGCCACTGTTTGGCTGTCCGATATGGCTCTGTTTGCTGACTTCAACAAAGTCTACGCCGAGCGTTTTGGCGACACCCTGCCTACCCGCTCTTTGGTTGAAGCCAAACTCGCCAAAAGCGTAGACGTAGAAATTGAAGTTCAGGCCTGGTTGGGCGACCGCGCTTAATCAGCCCTGACACCGACGGGCCGTCACACAAATTAACGCGACCCTGCCAGAGCTATGGCACACTGAATTTCCCTATCCCAAGGAGAATTTCAATGCGTTTCTTTGCTTCGGCCCGTCACGCTTTACTGGCTTGCTCTTTATTGGGCCTGGGTGCCAGCAGCGCCTACGCAGCAGACACCAGCAAGACAGCAGAACCCACTGCGATCAAACGTTATCTGGGTGACTCCACCATGCCCTTTTCCCGCGCCGTGCAGGCCGGAGACTTCCTGTTTCTATCCGGGCAAATCCCGTTGAACGAAAAGGGTGAAATTGTGCGTGGCAGCATTGAAGATCAAACCAATGCCACCTTGGACCGGATTGAAGAAACGCTGGCTCTGGCCGGTGCAAACCTAAGCCATGTTGTAAAAGCCACCGTCTATCTGTCTGATATTGCTCTGTACGACCAATTCAACAAAACCTATAAAGAACGGCTGGGCAGCAACTTTCCGACTCGCTCCCTGGTGCAGGCCAAACTGGCTGGCGGCGTGGATGTTGAAATCGAATTTCAGGCCTGGATGGGTGACAAAGCCAGACCTGCCAAACAGTGATACGGCTCCCCTGCTATAGGTAAATCAATATAAGCAGCCCGCTTACTGCCTTGCTGTCTTGTATGGCACACTAGCACTCGTCACAGACCCCATTACCCGCGCCAGGCTTGCTGCCTGGCGTTTTCGTGCTTTACGGAAAATCTCATGATCTACGCGATTACCGCCCTATTCGCCTTCCAGTTACTAGGCGAGATCCTGGTTCAGACTCTGTCTTTACCGCTGCCAGGCCCCTTGGCTGGCATGCTGCTTCTGGCGCTTGCCTTGCTGATACGGGGCGGCGTACCGGCCTCTTTAGAGAGTACGGCCAGCGTCATGCTGCAGAACCTGATGTTGCTGTTTATCCCGGCTGTAACCGGGGTGATGTTGTATTTTGATCGGGTCGCCGAGGAATGGCAGCCCTTTTTAATTGCCACTTTTGGCGGCACCATCATCACCTTAATTGTCACTGCAGTGGTGCTCAATCGCCTGCTTAAAAACCGCCAGGAAGAAGAATAATGACGGACGGCCTCTTTCAAATCTGGGTTTTTCTGTCCAGCTCCCCCCTGCTGTGGCTAACCTTGACCTGCTCTGTGTACGCAGGCTCGGTCTGGCTCTATCGCAAGTCCGGTAGCAGCCCGTTTTTGCTGCCTATTCTGGTCTCTGTCGTTGTGATTGTGGTCTTGCTCTTGCTGACCCGTACGCCCTACCCCGTCTACTTTGAAGGCGCGAAATTCATTCACTTTCTGGTTGGCCCGGCTACGGTCGCCTTGGCCGTGCCGCTCTACAGCCAGCTGCGTCAGCTTCGCAAAATCTGGAAGCCTTTAACGATTACCTTGTTGATTGGCTCGGTGACAGCTATTTTCAGCACCGTGCTGATTGCCTGGGCCTTGGGCGGGTCGATGGAAACCATCATGTCCGTCGCCCCACGTTCAGCCACCATGCCTATTGCCATGGCCTTGGCCGAACAATTTGGGGGTCAGCCTTCGCTGGCCGCGGTTGCCGTCGCGATTACCGGAATTGCGGGTACGATCATCGCCCGGCCTTTGCTCAATCTGCTGCGCATTGATCGCCCCGAGGCGCGCGGCTTTGCGGTGGGTGTGACCGCCCACGCCATTGGCACCGCACGCGCCTTGCAAGTACATGAAACCATTGGAGCTTTCTCCGCCATCGGCCTGAGCCTGAACGGCATCATGACAGCGGTGCTGATTCCCTTTGTGCCTATCGTGTTGCGCTGGTTAGGCATGGTCTAAGGCACGGCAAAAAGCCTGGCCTTAGCGCCACTCGTCGCGATAGACGAAACGTGGCATCTGCCAGTTGCGGCGCAGGGCCAGCATACGGAACCCCAAACCTATCACCATAGGCCCCAACAAGGTCACATAGGGGTTCCAATCCAGGTGCTGGGCACCCAGATACAAGGCGCCGGTCAGCATGGACACACTGGCATACATCTCCTTGCGCAGCAGCAAGGGGATGTCATTACACAAGATATCGCGCAGCACCCCACCTGCACAGCCGGTAATCATGCCGCTAAGCAGTACAACGGTAATCGGCAGCTTCATCTCCAGCGCGATCTGACAGCCAATCACGGTAAAGACCACCAGCCCCATGGCATCGAGCAGCAGGAACAAGCTGTGCAAGCGCCGCATAATGGGTGCAATCAAAGCGGTCAGAATCGCCGCTCCGGCGGTGATCCACAGGTATTCAGGATGCTGAACCCAGGTCAGCGGGTAGTGGCCCAGCAGCACGTCACGCACGGAGCCGCCACCCAAGGCGGTGATACAGGCAATGGTGCACACCCCCACCCAGTCCATGTCGCGACGGCCTGCCGCCAGAGCGGCTGTCATGGCCTCGGCAGTAATGGCAATAATGTAGAGAGTCAGTAAAAGCATGATATTTCTTACGCATCAAGCTGTTGAATAAGGCCCCGATAACAACGTAGCATCAGCAAGCCAGGCACAGCGATAAATACCGTACAGATAAAGAACCCAGGCCAGCCCAGGGACTCAACCAGTACCGGCGTTAAAGGTCCGGCCAGATACGTGCGCCCCACCGCCGACAAGGCCGATAACAGCGCAAATTGAGTGGCCGAATAGGTCCGGTTACACAAGGCCATCAGCAAGGCTACAAACGCAGCCGTACCCAGGCCACCACACAGATTTTCCAGACCGACCACCATCCCCATCAGCCACATGGACGGCGCGGTTTCAATCGCGATCAACCAATAGCCCAGGTTGGAGACAGCCTGCAAAATACCGAAAATCATCAAGGCCCGGTACAAGCCCAGACGAGCCATAATGGCCCCGCCCATCAAAGCCCCCACCACCGTAGCAGCCAGGCCAAACACCTTATTGATCGTCCCGACTTCGGACAGGGTAAAACCCGCAGCCCGGATCAGAAAGGTCGTGGACAGCGCACCTGCAAAGGCATCACCCAGTTTATAGAGCACAATCAGCGCCAAGATGCTCCAGGCACCGGGACGCGAGAAAAAATCGGCCAAAGGCGCGACCACGGCTTCGGACAAGCTACGCGGTGGACGGCTTTGCTCCTGCGGTTCCGGGGACACCAAGGTCACCAGCGCACACAGGGCCATGAACACGCCCATCAGAAAGTACGTGTTGGACCAGCCCAACCAACGGTCCGCCAGAACCAAAGCCAAACCACCGGACACAATCATGGCCAGGCGATAGCCCATGACCTTGACGGCCGCTCCCGCCGCCCGTTCCTGGGCCTGCAGCACGTCCGTGCAATAGGCGTCAAAGGCAATATCCTGAGTGGCGGACAAGAACGCCACCCAGACCGCCAGCAACGCGAGTGCCGTCAGATTTACCGAAGGGGAGAACAAGCCCATGGCCGCAATGGAGGCGGCCAACAGCAATTGAGTGACCAGGATCCAGCCACGCCGCCGCCCCATAAAAGGGGGAGCATAGCGGTCAATCAGGGGGGCCCATAGAAACTTGAGGGTGTAAGCCGACCCGACCAGGGTTAGAAACCCGATCTCGGTCAGCGATACATTTTCAACGGTTGCCCAGGCCTGCAAGGTACCTGATACCAGGGCCAGAGGCAGGCCACTGGCGAACCCCAGAATCAGCAAAGGCAAGACTCGGGGACTGGTATAGACACGGGACACGTCAGGCCTTATTAGCGCTAAGCGGCAAGATGGGGAGATTCAAAACGATACATGGCCAAGGTACTGCGCCAGCCCGGCAAAAAGCGTACCGTGTTGCTGCCATTGAAGGCCGCGCTATCCAGGATACGGACACCCACTGCTTGGGCCAGATCCTGGAAGTCTTTCATGGTGCACAAATGGATGTTGGGCGTGTTGTACCACTGGTAAGGCATTTCGCCGGTAACCGGCATGCGTCCGCGCAAAATGCTCCAGCCATGCGGCCAATAACCGAAGTTAGGAAACGAGACGATACCATACCGCGCCACACGGGCCATCTCGCGCAAAATGTGCTCGGTATGGTGCATGGACTGCAGCGTCTTGGACAGGACCACGGTGTCAAATTGCTGATCACTAAATAGCGCCAGACCCTTTTCCAAGTCCTGCTGAATAACGTTGACACCCCGGCGTACCGAGGCAATCACGAATTGATCATTCAGCTCCACACCCGTGCCCACGATCTGACGCGTATCGCGCAGATGGGCCAGCAAGGTGCCATCGTTACAGCCTAGATCCAGCACACGTGAACCCGGTTCAATCCACTGCGCAATGCGCAGCAAGTCCGGTCTTAACATGGCGGCATCCACCGGTATTTGCGGCTTAGTCATTCTGCCAACACCCCTGTAGTGCTCGTACGCGCGGGCAAGCCCAAATTAGCGGCGATCTGGTCATAGTATCCCTGCACCACGGCATGGTAACGGGGGTCTTCCAGCAAAAACGCATCATGCCCATGCGGTGCATCAATCTCTGCGTAAGTCACCTGACGCTGGTTGCGCAGTAAAGCCTGCACCATTTCACGCGACCGTTCGGGTGAAAACCGCCAGTCCGTGGTGAAAGACACTAATAGAAACTTGGCCACCACTTTTTCCAGCGCCTTGACCAGATCTCCCTGATACGTACGCGAGGGATCAAAGTAATCCAGTGCTCGCGTAATAATCAGGTAGGTATTGGCGTCAAAGTAGCGCGAGAACTTCTCGCCTTGATAACGCAGATAGGATTCGACCTCGAATTCCACCCCGTAGTTGTAGTGGTATTCACCGCCTTGGGCTGGCGCACGTTGGGTGCGGCCAAACTTCTCGGCCATGACGGTATCAGACAGGTAGGTAATGTGCCCAACCATGCGGGCGACGCCCAGACCGGCTTTGGGCACCACACCGTGCTCGTAATAATTACCGCCATGAAACTGCGGGTCGGACAAAATGGCGCTACGGGCCACTTCGTTAAAAGCAATGTTCTGGGCAGACAGGCGCGGAGTGCTGGCAATGACCACGCAGTTTTCCACGCGTTCCGGGCAGCTGATGGCCCAGCTCAAAGCCTGCATGCCACCCAAGGAACCGCCCATGACAGCGGCAAACTTGCGTATGCCAAAGTAATCGGCCAAACGGGCCTGGGCGCGAACCCAGTCTTCCACCGTCAGAACGGGAAACTCAGAACCCCAAGGTTTGCCTGTGGCCGGATTGATACTGGACGGGCCGGTAGAGCCAAAGCAGGAGCCAATATTATTGACGCCAATGACAAAAAAGCGATCCGTATCAACGGCTTTGCCGGGGCCGACCATATTGTCCCACCAGCCTATGCTTTTGGGATCGTCGTCGTAATAACCGGCTACGTGGTGCGAGGCATTGAGCGCATGACACACCAGCACCGCATTGCTGCGTTCTTCATTTAAGGTGCCGTAGGTTTCCACTGCCAGCTCGTAGCTGGGCAGCACTTGCCCACTGCGCAGGTGCAGGGGTTCGTCAAAGGCGATTAGTTCGGCTTGTACAGGGCCCACGGAACCTACGGGGATCAAACCGCAGGATGGGCTAAGGGCGCCAGCGTTGGCGCTAGGGACGGAATCAGTGGCCATCAGGACCTCTTTAGCTGGATTTATGGAGCGCCCGCAAGCGGATCAGGCAAATCGGCGCAAAACGTATAAGACAAAATTCTAGCATCGCTGCGGCGCGGCGTCCAAATCGACCAGCCGGGATCGATTCAGAACTCAGCGCCAAGGTAACGTTATAAAAAACACAATGCTTTGATTTACATCATTATTTTCATACACATCTGTCTGCCAGCTAAGCTAAATTTGAGTACATTGGCCCGACGTCTACCACGAATGCATGAGGAATGGCTTTACCGTGACGCATTTAACTTCACGCGAACAGTCCTGCCTGAACTGGGCTGCCCATGGCAAGACCAGCTGGGAAATCAGCATCATCCTGGGCATTACTGAACGCACGATCAATTTCCACTTCCAGAACGCCTACGCCAAGCTTGGAGTCTATAGCCGCCAAGCTGCCATCACCCTGGCCCTGCAACAGCGCCTGATCAGCGGCGACCCTACTAGCGAGCTAAGCCGTCAAAGAAAACCTTTGCCTGGGCCGCGTCCGGGGCCTTTCCGGAATCCGTCATAACAAAGCCCTGCACCAGCCAAGCCGGTTCCATCCGGATCATGGCTTCCAGGCGCAACGCCACCCCGCCTACATCGCGCGTCATGAAAAAGACCTGGCCCGGCTTGGGTAATTGCACCTCGTTTTGCTGGCTGACTTGCCCATCCGGGATGAACTTCTGGCGCAAAGACTCATGCAAGGCCTCGTACAGGCGCTGGCGGGCAGCCTCATCCTGTTGCAGCTCCGCAGGCAAAATCACATGGCCCACGGTATAGCTCTGACCGCCTGCCGCAGCGGTCGTCAGATAAAAATCCAGCTTATAGTGCTCAAAATCCAACAGCCTGTGGCTGGTCGTTGGCTTGCCGGGCAGCATCGCCGACAAGCCCGTTTGTTCAAGCTGGACCTTGCGCCAGTTAAACTCCGGACTGCAGGCCGCCAACATCAAGAAAGCCGCCAGTATCGCTGTAATGCGCCTGATCATCATGGTGCTAATCCCATATCCCGTTTCATGCTTTTCGTGGGCTGATTGAACAGCCGCCTTATACTCGCCCTGCCCGACACGCCTTTTGGCGCACCTTAACAAAGCCAGTGTGGTCGGACTACTATTTATAGACGGGCGCACGCCCATTGAACAGTCCCGTATCTTGCACCCGATTTCGAAAGTGGGAAACACCACCATGAACACCAGCCACGAACGCCGCCTTGTCCTGCAACAGAATCCCGATATTTTGAAGGGAATCTTGCGTGGCATCGAAAAAGAAGGACTGCGCGTCGATGCGCTGGGCCAATTGGCAGACACCCCCCACCCCCAGGCAATTGGGTCGGCCCTGACCAACAGCCACATCACCACCGACTACGCCGAAGCCTTGCTGGAGCTGATTACCGAGCCGCGAGCGCGAGTCGAAGAGGTGCTGCAGGAACTGGCGGATATACACACTTTTGTGGCCGGCAAGCTGGACCAGGAAATAATCTGGAACCAGTCCATGCCCGCGCTGCTACCGGCCGAAAAAGACATTGCCATTGCCTGGTACGGCAAATCCAATACCGGCATGCTAAAGCATGTGTACCGGCGTGGTCTGGCCGAGCGCTACGGCAAGCCCATGCAATGTATTGCCGGGGTGCATTACAACTTTTCCCTGCCTGATGGCATCTGGCCCCTACTCAATGTGTGTGGCGACAATCTACAAGACCAGCGCTCCAATGGTTATCTGGCGCTGATCCGCAATTTCACCCGCTATTCCTGGCTCCTGATGTACTTGTTTGGCGCCTCGCCCGTGCTGGATGCCAACTTCCTGCAAGGGCGCAGCAACAATCTGGACAAGGTCGACGACGACACGCTGACCATGCCCTGGGCCACCAGTTTGCGCATGAGCGATCTGGGCTATCACAACAAGGAAGCCCAGGCCGAACTTCAGCTTTGCTACAACGACCTGGACACCTTTGTGATGCGCATGTATCACGCTGCCGTGACCCCTTGGCCCGATTACGAGAAGCTGGGTACCCACCGCGATGGCGAGTGGATTCAGCTCAACACCCACATTCTGCAAATCGAAAACGAGTACTACTCCAGTATTCGCCCCAAACGCACCACCCAGCGCAGCGAACGCCCGGCCACTGCCCTGGCCCAGCGCGGTGTGGAATACATTGAAGTGCGTTGCCTGGACATTGATCCTGAATCGCCTACCGGCATTTCTGAACAATCCTGCCGCTTCCTGGATACCTTCCTATTGTTCTGTACCGTACAGGACAGCCCCTTCTTCCCGGATGGCGGCTACTGCCAGGACAGCAAGAACAACTTTGCCACCGTGGTACGCGAAGGCCGTCGCCCTGGCCTGATGCTGACCAATCAGCAAAAGCAAAGTGTCAGCCTGCAAGACTGGGGCCGCGAGATTCTGGAGTCCCTGTTGCCTTACGCACACATGCTGGATCAGGCCTTGGGTACCCAGGGCCATACCGAAGCGGTGCAAGCACAGCTGCGCAAGCTGGACGACCCAGAGCAAACGCCTTCGGCCCAGTTGCTGAACCATTTGCGCGAAACCGGCTTGAGCTTTCACGACTACGCCCTGCAGCGCAGCCGCGAGCATCATGAAACCTTATTGGCCCATCCTTTGCCTGCTGACAAGCAAGCCGCCTTCGAGCGGCAAGCGAAAGACTCGCTGCAAACCCAGATTGATATCGAGGCCCAAGATCAGGAGTCCTTCGAGGATTACGTCCAGCGCTACGAACGTAATCTGATTCCACCTGAAGTTGAAAACAGCTAAAACAGCTCAATACATCTACTCTGCTGAATGGCCCCCAACGGCTTGGCTTAATGCCCAGCTCTTGGGGGCCATTCATTGAAGGCTGCATTTTTATGCTGTGACGACTCTTTATTGATTGTCCTGAACATCCAAGGCCAAGGCGGATTCTTTAGCCTTGCCGCTCTCCACTGCATTCAGCCCGGTACTCAGCCGGCCTCTACCTGCCTTCCCCTCTTGAGTTCCCGCTCGATCTCAATCAAACGCTGTTTGCGCCATAGCCCGCCCCCGTAACCCGTCAAGGAACCATCGGCACCGATCACACGATGACAAGGAATCATCAGTGCAATCTGATTGGCCCCATTGGCCCGTGCCACCGCCCTTACCGCCGTAGGCCGCCCCATCTGACGGGCAATGTCGGAATAGCTGCGTGTTTCCCCGGCTGGAATGCCCTGCAGAATACGCCATACCTCTTGCGTAAAGGCACTGCCACTGGTCAACGCCAGCGGCGTCTTGAAGCAATCTGAGCGCGCTGAAAAGTAATCCGCCAGCTCGGCAGCGGCTTGTTCTGAGGGCGGCATTTCACCGATACCAATTCCCTCTTTAATCGACGCTTGCAAGCGTTTCAGCTCAGCAGGCAGACCCTTACGGTCCACGAACTCCAACAAGTGCAAATAACTCTGACTGCTGACTGCAATCATGTCGCCTAAAGGAGTGGGTATCCAGGTGGCACGCAGCACGCCGTCCGTGCGCAACGCTGCTGGCGCACAGCCCAGCAGACGAGCGAAAGCACTCCGAAACGCACTGGCAGATTCAAAGCTGGCCTGATGCTGCGCGGCGATCACATTGCCCCCAGAGGCCAACGTCTCAAAACCCTCACGCAGGCGGCGCTGTCGGGCCATTTCCAAAAACGTCATGCCAAAGTGCCGTTTGAAGCTACGGCGCACAGTGGACAGGTCATAGCCCATTCGCTCCAGATGCCCTTCCGACCAACGCAATCCAGGCTTGGCATCCAGTTCCCGCAGCAAGGCGATGATGGTCGGGTCTTCCAGGGCGGCAGCCTGAAGCGGATGGCATCGTTTGCAGGGCCGAAAGCCCGCCTCGATGCATTCACCAATCGTGCTGTGAAACGTGCAGTTCTCAGCATTGGGCTTTCTGGCCGGACAAGTCAGGCGGCAAAACACACCCGTAGAGGACACGCAGACGAAGGCTTGTCCGTCATAGCGCTCATCTCGAGTGAGCAAGGCTGTGTACAGCGTATCGAAATCGGGAAGGTCAAATAGCATGTCGAATTTTTACTCTGAAAAAGGTGGACATGCAGCCGATTTTCAGGCGTTTATTCCAAGCCTCCTTCCTTGCTCCAGGGCGGTAAACCATCTTTTTCAGCACAGGGTCTACCAAACCAAAATCCTTCCCTCCCAGCTGACTCAAACAAAAAACCCACCGCCAAGCTACCCGACAATCTAGCCAAACTCTACCCAGCTACCAGCAACTCCTTTCCCTCTTTTCCCTTTTCAAAAAATGGTTTCCCCTCTTTTTCAAATATTTATTGTTATGTTATAACATCACCAAAATTAACAAACCGGAAGATGAGATGTATTTCAAACCACGTCCCCTGCCACTGGCCCTGGCCTTGCTACTTTGCGCCTCTGCACAAGCCCATGAAGTTGAAGAACCCATCCCTCAGTTGGCCCCTATCCGCATCTCCGCCAGTCCCCTGGCCTTGCGACAAACAGAACTGGCCACTGCCACCACGGTCTTGCAAGGCCCCAAGCTGGAGCTTCGTCGCGCTGGCACCTTGGGAGAACTGCTGGACGGTGAAGTCGGCATACACGTAGACAGCTTTGGCAGCGGTGCCAGCCGTCCCGTAATTCGCGGCCAAACCGCCCCCCGCGTCAAAGTGCTGAGCGATGGCGCCGAAGTCATGGATGCCTCGGCCATTTCCCCCGATCACACTATTACCGTCGACACCTGGCAGGCAGAACGCATTGAAGTGCTACGTGGCCCCTCTGCCCTGCTTTACGGCGGTGGCGCGATTGGCGGCGTGGTCAATGTGCTGGATCGAAAAATCCCCACCGCGATTCCAGAAAGAGGGTTTGAAGGTTCAGTCCGTGCCCAAGGTTCAACAGCAGACCGCGGCAAGATCGGTGCAGTAGAGTTGACGGCAGGCGAAGGCAATATGGCCCTGCATGTAGAGGGAGCGTCACATCGCAGCCGCGACTATCGCGTCCCCAACTGGACAGATGGACGTGTCAAAGACTCCAACTCCAGTAGCGACACCGGCAGCGTGGGCCTGTCCTTTATCGGCGACCGTGGCTACATTGGCGCAGCCTACTCCTATCGCGAAGACAGCTACGGCCTGCCCGGCCATAGCCACGAGTACGAGGACTGCCACCCACACGGTGCCACTCTGCACTGCGGCGGGCACAGCCATGATCACGGCCATGACCACGATCACGGACACAGCCACGACCATGATCACGAACACTCGGCTACCGCCCATCTGCGTACCCAACGCTTCGACTTGCGGGGTGAATTGCGCGACCCCCTGCCCGGTTTCAAACGTGCCCGCCTGCGCGCCGGCGCGACCAACTACCAGCACGTAGAAAAAGACGGCGATATTGCGGGCACCCGCTTCACCAATCGCGGTTATGACACCCGTCTGGAGCTGGAGCACAATCCCTGGGGGCCCTTTGAAGGGGTAGTCGGCCTGCAAACCAGCCAATCCGACTTTGCTTCCCGCGACGGCACAGAAAACTTCATCCCACCTACCCGCACCCGCAGCCAAGGCTTGTTCCTGCTGGAAAGCGTCAATTGGGACGACTGGCGACTGGAACTGGGCGCACGCCAGGAATGGCAGACGGTAAGCCCGGACTCCCAAACGCTGGAGCGCCGCAAAGGCACGGCCACCTCTTTCTCCTTGGGGACGGTGTGGGACTTTGCACCTGAGTACGCCGCCAGCCTGTCCGTCTCTCGCTCGCAACGGCTGCCCACGGCACAGGAGCTATTTGCCAAGGGAGTGCACTTTGCCACGCTTAGCTACGAACGCGGCGACCCCAATCTGGACCGGGAAACCAGCCACAGCGTAGACCTGGGCCTGCAAAAGAACCTGGGGGACCTACGCTTTGACCTGCGCACGTTCTACACCCGCAGCTCCGGTTATATCTACGGCCGCAGCCTGGACCGCCACGAGGACTTCCAGCTGATTCAATACAGCCAGGACAAGGCCCAGTTCTGGGGCCTGGAAGCGGAAGCCTCCTACCCCGTCACATCCTGGGCTTCAGTCAGCCTGTATGGTGATCTGGTGCGCGGTAAACTGCGAGACCCCGGTCGCGACCTGCCCCGCATGCCCGCCGCCCGCCTGGGAATCCGTACAGATTTAAACTGGCAGAACTGGTCCGGTTTCGTCGGTTACACCCACACCTTCGCCCAAGATCGCTTGGCCGAGCACGAAGAACGTTCACCGTCTTACGGTTTACTCAGCATGGGTTTAAGCTACCGCCTACAAATGGACCAGAACACCTACACCCTGTACCTGAGAGGAAACAACTTGCTGAACAAACTGGCTTACCGGCATACCTCCTTCATCGCCCGCCAGGCACCTCTGATGGGCCGCAATATTCTGGCTGGCATACAGGTGGAATTTTGAGCAAAACAGCCGTACACACGGGTAGCCGCCTTTACCAGATCGTGTCCGACATGCAGGGCGAGCGTCCCTGGGGAAACTTTCTGGATGCGGGCACCGGTAAAGGCTCACTGCGCTGGCTGTTGACCTTGGACACGGAACGCTGGACCGCTATTACGGCGGCTCCCAGCATGGCAGAACAAGTTAGTCGCGAATTGGGGGAGCAAAAGCGCTCCCAGGACCGCCTGCTGGTGGGCAACTGGAGCGATCCGGAATTTCTGCAGGGAGAACGTTTTGACACGGTCCTGGCAGATTATTTGCTAGGTGCCATAGACGGCTTTGCACCTTACACCCAGGACCAGTTGTTCCCCCGCCTGCGGCCTTTGACCGGCCAACGCCTCTACATCATTGGTTTGGAACCTTACGTGCCCTATAGCAGCACGGACCCGGCAGGCAAACTGATTGTGGAGATAGGCCGCTTGCGCGATGCCTGCCTATTATTGGCAGGCGAACGCCCGTATCGCGAGTATCCGATGGATTGGGTACTGCGCCATCTGCGGCAATCCGGCTACCGCTGCCTGGACGCACAACGCTTTGGCATACGTTATAGCGATGGCTTCATAAACGGTCAGCTGGATATGTGTGATGCACGCTTGCGGCGTCTGAAAGATCGCAATCTGGCCATGGCCTTGTCCGAGCATGTCCAAGCTTTGCGTCAGCAAGCCCTGGCCTTGAATCAGACTTTAGGTGGACTGCGTCATGGGCATGACTATGTGATCTGCGCGGAAGCAGACCCCGCTTCGTCCTAGGCCAAATGATCAAGATCAATAATTAGCCCACCTCAAAACAGCTTTAAAACCGCGCCCCGGCAAACAACGGACACAAAAAAAGCAGCCATGCGGCTGCTTTTTTCGGAGTGGGCGGTAACTAAAAATAAGGCCCAAGTCTTGAAAAACGTCCCTAAAGGGACGTATAAACAAAGAATTCTGGCGCGTCCGACAGGAATCGAACCTGTATCGAGGGCTTCGGAAACCCTTATTCTATCCATTGAACTACGGACGCCAAGCTCGCTATTGTAGCGCGAGTTTGGACTTTTTTTCAGCAACTATCAGGCAATTATGAGTGCGCCAAATCAAGAGTCAGATACAAGAGCGATACACTCCGCTATAATCCATGGTTGCGCGATCTTGGTCGGTGGCTTGGTAGACACGTCCTTGCGCACCCCTATTAGGTAGGCGCAAGCCTTTATTGGTGGTCTTTACAGGCCCTCCCGTCATTTCTTGTACGAACAAGCAGGATCCGATAATGAGCAACACGGAACAAAAACCCGAAGAACACAACGAGGGTCACTCAGCCATGATCAAAACCCCTAAACAATTGCTTGTGACCGTGGCTCTGGCTTTCTTGGTGCCCATCGCGATTATTGTCATGCTGGTCAGCCTGGTGACGTCCACCATGGGCGCCGGTGCTGGCTCCAGCGCCCTGTCGCCTGAAGCCATTGCAGCACGTATTCAGCCTGTTGCCGGTTTCAAACTGGTTGACGCCAACGCCGTCAAAGAGCTGAAAACTGGCCAGCAAGTTTACGAAACCACCTGTACCGCCTGTCACGGCGCTGGCATTGCCGGTGCGCCCAAATTTGGCGACAACGGTGCTTGGGGTGAGCTGCTCAAACTGGGCCAGGACGAATTGGTCAAGAATGCGATCCACGGTATCCGCGCCATGCCTGCCAAGGGCGGCAACCCATCGCTGGATGATATCGAAGTGGCCCGTGCCGTTGCCTACATGGCCAATGCTGCTGGCGCTGATTTCAAAGAGCCTGAAGCTCCCGCCCCAGAAGGTGAGGAAGCGGACGCTGCCAAGACTGATGCTGCAGCTCCTGCCGCAGAGGCTCCTAAAGCGACAGAAACCGTTGCAGCTGACGACAGCAAGGTCGACCCAGCCGGTATCAAGCTGTACGACACCATTTGTTTTGCCTGTCACGCTGCCGGTATTGCCGGTGCACCCAAATTTGGCGATCAAGCAGCCTGGAAGCCTTATATCGAATCCGGTATGGACACTATGGTTCAAAAGGCCATTCACGGTGTAGGTGCCATGCCTCCACGTGGCGGCTCGCAAGCCTCTGACGACGAAATCCGTGCTGCTATTCAGCACATGGTTAACGCCGCCAAGTAAGGCCAAGCAAAGGTTCTGTACGTAGCATCGCTGAACCACACGCTCAACAAAAAGCCCGATGATTCATCATCGGGCTTTTTGTTTGCTGCTGCTAAGCAGCCATAACAGTACGCAACTTTACTGCGCCTTGCACTGTGCCAGCGCCGTCAAGGACATGCCCAGTTGAACACGACGCTGCAGCCAGGGACTGGCGCGATAGCGCATATCACCAGTCACCGCCTGCAAAGTATTCAACACATCCAGCAAGCCACGGGCACCCACGGCATCGCCCATGGACAGCGGACCATTGTGGGGGTAACCCAAGCCCAGACGAACAGCGGCGTCAATATCCGATGGCGTAGCAATCTGCTGCTGAGCGATATCGCTGGCAATATTCACGATGGTAGCCACCAGACGCTGGGCCACAAAACCAGCCGAGTCTTCAATCACGCTGACAGCGGTGCCATCACTGGCCAACATGGCCCAGGCTTGATCACGCCATTCTGGTGTCGTCGCTGCTGAGCACATCAGCACACGGCGTCGGCCTTGCTCCAAACCAAACAAGGTGTCCAGCGCCACGGTGCGAGCAGGGTCCAGGCCATGCAGGGACACCAGGGTGGCCACGTCTTCCCCGTATGGGGTCAACAGTATCAAGGCATCAGCAGGAGGCTGGTCGCCTTGCACCATCGTCATGCCCAGCTCTGTCAGCAATTGCTGAGCGCGAGCCTGGCCTTGCTCGTGGTAAGGCGACACCCACACTGGCGCAAAGGAGCTTAGCGCAGGAGGGGCAGGCTCTTGAGGAAGCTGTTTCTTACCGTCTTCATACTTGTAGAAACCTTCGCCATTCTTGCGGCCAAACAATTTGCCGGCATGACGCACCGCGGTGATGGGCGAAGGACGGAAGCGCGGCTCGTCGTAGAACTGACGGTAAATGGATTCCATGACCGGGTGCGATACGTCCAGCGCAGTCAGGTCCAGTAGCTCAAACGGACCCATGCGAAAGCCCGCTTGCTCGCGCATGATGGCGTCGATCTGGTAGAAAGGTGCGACACATTCCTGGGCAATTTTCAGGCCCTCGATGTTCATGCCACGACCGGCGTGATTCACGATAAAGCCCGGCATATCCTTGGCCCGTACAGGCGTGTGGCCCATCTCGCGTGATACCTGCATCAAGGCATCACCCACTTCGGGCGAGGTACGCAAGCCGTCAATCACTTCGACCACCTTCATCAAGGCGACGGGATTGAAGAAGTGGTAACCTGCCACGCGCTCGGGATGGCGGCAGGCTTGGGCAATCGCGGTAATGGACAGCGACGAGGTATTAGAGGCCAGCACGCAATCAGCCGACACAATATCTTCCAGCTGTTGCAACAAGCCTTGCTTCACATCCAGACGCTCAACAATGGCCTCCACCACCAGATCGGCGCGGGCCAGGGCCTGCAAATCAGTGGCGGTTTGCAGGCACGCGGTAGCCGACTGCACCTTCTCGGCCGTCATGCGGCCCTTTTCTTGCAAACGGTTCCAGACTGCGTGTACATCCGTCAGAGCAGCCTTGACCGAGTCCGCATTCAGGTCATAGAGCAAGACCTGCTTGCCAGCCTGGGCCGCAATCTGGGCAATGCCCCGTCCCATAGCACCTGCGCCAACAATAGCGATGGTTTGTATCTGTTTCATGATTCACAACCTGATCGAAAAGCAATAAAAATTAGACCTGCTCGCCTGAGCCAGAAATCAGCGCCTCGACCTTATCGGGCGATAGCTCCAGGACTCGGGACAAGACCTCGCGTGTATGTTCACCCAGACGCGGCGGCGCACTGCGATACTGCACTGGCGTAGCCGACAAGCGCAAGGGGCTGGCTACCGAAGGCAGCTGGCCACCTTGCCCGGTCGGCAAGTCCAGACGCAAACCTCGCGCCACCACCTGCGGGTCCTGATAAACCTGTTCCATTGTATTGATGGGCCCGGCCGGAATGCCCGCCGACTCCAGCGCCAGTAACCAGTTATCGCGTGTCCGGCTCAACATGACGCGTGCCAGCAAGGGCACCAGTTCTTCCCGGTGCGTGACTCGCCCCGAATTGCGTGCAAAACGGGGGCTATCTGCCCATTCCGGGTGGCCCAACTCCTGCGCAAAACTGCGAAACTGGGCATCGTTGCCCACCGCCACAATCAAGTGCCCATCACTGGCCTCAAAGACCTGATACGGCACCAAATTCTGGTGTGCATTACCGGGCCGCTTTGGGGCCTGCCCAGTACACAAGTAATTCATATTCTGATTGGCCATCATGGCCACCTGACAATCCAGCAGGGCAATATCCAGATGCTGGCCCAGACCACTGCGATGGCGTTCTAGCACCGCCGCCAAAACGGCCACCGTAGCGTACATGCCTGTCATGACATCAGCTACTGCCACGCCCGCTTTTTGCGGTTCGCCACCGGGCTCACCTGTCAGGGACATCAGCCCACCCAGCCCCTGGATCATGAAGTCATAACCAGGGCGGCTTGCATAGGGGCCAGTCTGCCCAAAACCGGTAATCGAACAATAGATCAATGCCGGGTTGATGGCTTTCAGACTTTCATAGTCCAGCCCGTATTTTTGCAGGCCACCTACCTTGAAATTTTCCACCAAAATATCGCATCGGCTGACCAGTTGGCGCACCACATCGGCACCTTGTGCAGTGCCAATATCCAGAATGATGGACTCTTTATTACGGTTGGCAGCCCCAAAATAGGCCGCATCTTCCGTGTCCGCTCTGTGACCATCCCGGAGATAAGGAGGCCCCCAGCCACGGGTATCGTCTCCAGCCCCTGGGCGCTCGACCTTGATGACTTCCGCCCCCAGATCAGCCAAGTTTTGTGTACACCAAGGCCCGGCCAGCACGCGCGTCAAGTCCAGAACACGTAATCCCGCCAAGGGCGATTTTCGTTCAGTCGTGGTCATAGCAGACAAAAATCCTTCAAGTGAGCCATTGTGCCCCATGGCTTCTTAGTCCGGTCTACGGACAGAAAAAAGTGCTCAAACAATGGCCATTTTCGGGCCCGGACAAGTTTGTGCACCGCAACAAGCCGGGCGGCGAAAATCCATCCTAGAATAGTGACGATAGATTATCAGCGGCAGATCTTCCTTGCAGGACCCCACCCCTTCAAGAGGCGGGGCACATCATTCCATAACAGGAGACCGACCTTATGCCCTCGGCATTAACGCAGCAGCTTTACCAATCTATGACTCTGCCTGTGATGGCAGCGCCCATGTTCATCGTCTCGAACCCCGCCCTGGTGATTGCGCAATGCGCCAGCGGCATCATCGGTTCGGTCCCCGCCTTGAATGCCCGCCCCCAGGAAAAGCTCAAGGACTGGCTGGACGAGATCGACAACACGCTGGGCGAACTGCGCGAGCGCCACCCCGAGCGCCGCATTGCCCCCTACGCCATCAACCACATCATCCACCAATCCAACGACCGCCTGGAACAGGATTTGATGGTCTGCGCCGACCACAAGGTACCGCTGGTCATCACCAGCCTGCGCGCGCCACAGGACATCGTGCCCCATGTGCATGCCTGGGGCGGCAAAGTCTTCCACGACGTGACCACCTTGCGTCATGCGGAAAAAGCGCTGGAAGCCGGTGTTGACGGCCTGATCGTCGTCGCTGCCGGTGCCGGTGGCCACGCAGGCACGCTAAGCCCCTTTGTACTGGTAAACGAAATTCGCCAGATTTTTGATGGCCCGATTGCCCTGTCCGGAGCCATGAGCCGTGGCCGCGACATTCTGGCCGCCCAAGCCATGGGTGCAGATATGGCCTACATCGGCACCCGCTTCATTGCCAGTACCGAAGCCAATGCCTCGGACGATTACAAAAACATGATCGTCAAAGGCCGTGCGGCCGATATCGTCTACACGCCCTTGTTCACCGGCATTCCCGGCAACTACCTGAAAGACAGCATCCGCGCAGCCGGTCTGGACCCGGACAAGCTGGACGCCGAAAAAGCAGCCGATACGGCCTTTGGTTCGGGTATGAGCAAAGCCTGGCGCGACATCTGGGGTGCTGGCCAAGGCATTGGTGGCATTGATTCGATTGAGCCCACCGCCGATATCGTGGCCCGCCTGCATCGCGAATACCAGGAAGCCAAGGCAGCCCTGCTGGCCTCACCCTTCGCCTGAAACGGGAGCACGCCACATGATACGTACCCATGACGCCGGCCATTGGCTGGAGGTTATTCTGGATCGCCCAGAACGACGCAATGCCCTGACCGGCCCGATGTACGAAGAGCTGGCCGAGATCCTCGACCAGGCCGATCAGAATCAGAAATATCGTGCGCTGATTCTGACTGGGGCCGGGGAGCATTTCTGTGCCGGTAACGACATCTCCGAGCTATCCAATGTGCGCAGCAGCACCGAACCACCCCCGATCAAGTTCCTGCGCAGTCTGGTCAAAGCCGACATCCCCCTGATCGCCGCGGTAGAAGGCCATGCGGTAGGAATTGGCGTGACCTTGCTGCTGCATGCAGACTTTGTGTACGCCGCCCGTGATGCCCGGCTGCGCATGCCTTTCACCGCATTGGGTCTATGCCCGGAAGGCGCATCCAGCCACTTGCTGGCCCAATACGTGGGGCAACGCCGCGCCAACGAGTGGCTGCTGCTGTCACAAGCCTTCAGCGCCGAGCAAGCCATGGAAGACGGCCTGCTGACCGAGCTGACCGACCACGGCAACAGTCTGGAAGCGGCCCGCGCCTGCGCCCATGTGCTGGCCGAGCAGCCACCTATTGCCTTGCGCACCAGCAAGCGCTTGCTGCGGGAGCCGCAACGCGAGGTCTTGCTGGAAGTACTGGAACGGGAGCGCAAGCTGTTTGCAGACCTGCTAGAAGGCGAGGAAGCCTTGCAAATTCTGGGGAAAATGAGCCAGAACCGCAGCGGCAAGTAGCACCGCTGTCGGCAGGCTTGCTGCACAAAGCCGCATGTGCAGCGATCTTGCCACAGTGCACCCTGAACACTTAGGGTAATTAGGGGCCTGTACGGACAGGCCTCTAATTTTTTTTACCGTATTCGCAAAAAAATCTTGCGCACAAAAAAAAAATCGCTGTATTTTATTTTTTGCGCTGCAACAAATGCATCGCTTTAACACGTTCTTTGCGGATACGCCCATGACACGCTCCTGTCCCCCCCAAGCCCAAGGCTTGTACCTTCCCGCTAACGAACACGACGCCTGTGGCGTCGGATTTATCGCACACATCAAAGGCCAGGCGAGCCACGCCATTATCACCCAAGGCCTCAAAATCCTGGAAAACCTGGATCACCGTGGCGCCGTAGGCGCAGACCCCTTGATGGGCGACGGTGCCGGCATTCTGATCCAGATCCCCGACCAGTTGTACCGCGAAGAAATGGCCGCCCAGGGCGTGAACTTGCCGCCCCCCAGCGAATACGGCGTTGCCATGGTCTTTCTGCCCAAAGAAACCGCATCCCGTCTGGCCTGTGAACAGGAGCTGGAGCGTGCGGTGCGTGCCGAAGGCCAACATATGCTGGGCTGGCGCGATGTCCCTGTGGACAGCAGCATGCCCATGTCGCCCACCGTGAAGGCCAACGAGCCAGTGATTCGCCAGCTGTTCATTGGTCGCGGCCCCGATGTCATGGTCCCCGATGCGCTGGAGCGCAAGCTGTACGTCATCCGCAAAACGGCCAGCCACGCCATCTACCGTATGGATCTAGCCCACGGCCAGGAATACTTTGTGACTTCGGCCTCCGTGCGCACCATTGTGTACAAAGGTCTGCTACTGGCCGACCAGGTTGGCCGCTACTACCGCGATCTGGCCGACCCCCGCGCCTGTTCCGCCCTGGCTCTGGTACACCAGCGCTTTTCCACCAATACCTTCCCCGCCTGGCCACTGGCTCACCCTTACCGCCTGATCGCCCACAACGGCGAGATCAACACGGTGCAGGGCAACTTCAACTGGCTGCGTGCCCGTGAAGGCGCCATGGAATCGGCCGTGTTGGGTTCGGACCTGCAAAAGCTCTACCCCATCGTGTACGAAGGCCAGTCCGACACAGCCACCTTCGACAACTGTCTGGAACTGCTGGTGATGGCCGGCTACTCCCTGCCACACGCCATGATGATCATGATGCCCGAGGCCTGGGAGCAGCACGCCGAAATGGACGAGAGCCGCCGCGCTTTCTACGAGTACTACGCCGCACAGATGGAACCCTGGGATGGCCCGGCTGCCATCGCCTTCACGGACGGCCTGCAAATCGGTGCCATGTTGGATCGCAATGGCCTGCGCCCCGCCCGCTACATCATCACCGACGACGACATGATTGTGCTGGCTTCTGAAGCCGGCACCCTGCCTATTCCCGAGCACCGCATTGTCAAGAAATGGCGTCTGCAACCGGGCAAAATGCTACTGATCGATCTAGAGCAAGGCCGCATCATTGACGATGCCGAGATCAAGTCCCAACTGGCCAATACTCACCCCTACAAGCAGTGGATCGAGCGTCTGCGCCTGCGTCTGGATTCCCTGCCCAGCGTGCCGGGTGTACGCCCCCAACTGGCCAACCGCGACCTGCTGGATCAGCAACAAGCGTTTGGCTGGACCCAAGAAGACATTAAAGTCGTGCTGCAGCCTATGGCCAGCAAAGGTGAGGAAGCCACTGGCTCCATGGGTAACGATGCCCCGCTGGCCGTGCTATCCGACAAATCCAAATCCTTCTACAACTACTTCCGCCAGCTGTTTGCCCAGGTCACCAACCCGCCTATCGACCCGATTCGGGAACAAATGGTGATGTCGCTGGTGTCTTTTATCGGTCCTAAGCCCAATCTGCTGGACATCAATAACGTCAACCCGCCACTGCGTCTGGAAGTGTCCCAGCCCATTCTGAGCCCGGCGGACATGAACCAGATCCGCCGTATCGAAACCGCCAGCAATGGCAAATTCCGCAGCCAGGAACTGGACATCATTTACCCCAGCGCCTGGGGACCAGAAGGCGTGGAGGCCAGTGTGGCCGCCCTGTGCGCCCGTGCGGCTGATGCCGTGCGCGATGGCTACAACATTCTGATCCTGACGGACCGACGCTGCGATGCCGAGCATGTAGCCATTCCTGCCCTGCTGGCAACTTCCGCCATCCATCAGCACTTGATCCGCAATGGCCTGCGTACCCGCAGCGGACTGGTCGTGGAAACCGGCTCGGCCCGCGAGGTGCATCACTTTGCCCTGCTGGGTGCCTATGGTGCCGAAGCCATGCACCCTTGGCTGGCCTTTGAAAGTCTGCAGCATCTGGCCCAGGACCCCATCAATCAAATCGACGCGTCTCTGGCCGAGAGCTATTACATCAAGGCCATCAACAAAGGCTTGTACAAGGTCATGTCCAAAATGGGCATCTCCACCTATATGTCCTACACCGGCGCGCAGATTTTCGAGACGATCGGCCTGTCGCGCTCGCTGGTGGACAAATACTTTGTGGGCACGTCCTGCCCGGTTGAAGGCATTGATATTTTCACCGTGGCGGACGAGGCGCTGCGCCAGCACCGCGCCGCTTACAGCAAAGACCCAGTCCTGGAAAACCATCTGGATGCTGGCGGTGAATACGCCGTACGTGTCCGCGGCGAAGAGCATATGTGGACGGCCGACTCTATCGCCAAGCTGCAACACGCCACACGTAGCAAGAACTACAGCACCTACAAGCAATACGCCCAGCTCATCAACGACCAAAGCCGCCGTCACATGACACTGCGCGGTTTGTTCGAGTTCCGTCTGGACCCTGCCCAGGCCATTCCCCTGGAAGAGGTGGAGCCAGCCAGCGAGATCGTCAAACGCTTTGCGACAGGTGCCATGTCGCTGGGTTCCATTTCTACCGAGGCTCATGCCGTACTGGCCGTGGCCATGAACCGGATTGGCGGCAAGTCCAACACCGGCGAAGGTGGCGAGGACGAACTGCGTTATCAACATGAAATGCAGCACGGTAGCAGCGGCATTCGCAACGGCGATACCTTGGCCAGCGTATTAGGCCAAGATCGCGTCTATGCCAACATTGAGCTGCAAGAAAACGACTCGCTGCGCTCGCGCATCAAGCAAGTGGCGTCTGGCCGCTTTGGTGTGTCAGCCCAATACCTGTGCAGTGCGGATCAAATTCAGATCAAGATGGCGCAAGGCGCCAAACCCGGCGAAGGTGGTCAGCTGCCCGGTCATAAAGTATCCGAGTACATCGCCAAACTGCGTTACTCCGTCCCCGGCGTAGGCCTGATTTCGCCTCCACCGCATCACGACATTTACTCCATTGAAGATCTGGCCCAACTGATTCACGACCTGAAAAACGTGAATACCCAGGCCGATATTTCTGTGAAACTGGTCTCCAAGGTCGGTGTAGGGACTGTGGCGGCCGGGGTTGCCAAAGCCAAGGCCGATCACATCGTGATTGCGGGCCATGACGGCGGCACCGGTGCCTCCCCCCTGTCTTCCATCAAGCATGCAGGTACCCCGTGGGAACTGGGCCTGGCTGAAACGCAGCAGACCTTGCTGCTAAACCGTTTGCGCAGCCGCATTCGCTTGCAAGCCGACGGCCAGATGAAAACTGGCCGCGATGTGGTGATTGGAGCCTTGCTAGGTGCAGATGAGTTTGGCTTTGCCACTGCTCCCCTGGTCGTGGAAGGCTGCATCATGATGCGTAAATGCCATCTGAACACCTGCCCGGTAGGGGTAGCCACCCAGGACCCAGTCCTGCGCAGCAAGTTCAAGGGCAAGCCCGAGCATGTGGTCAATTACTTCTTCTTTGTGGCTGAAGAGGTGCGCGAGCTGATGGCCAAGCTGGGCGTACGCCACTTTGATGATCTGATCGGTCGCAGCGACTGGCTGGATATGCGTACTGGCATTGAACACTGGAAGGCCCGTGGCCTGGATTTCTCGCGCCTGCTGCATAAGGTCGAGAACGAAGAGTCGCCACGTCAGATCGCTACCCAGGATCATGACCTGGAGCACACGCTGGACCGCCAACTGATCGAACGCAGTGCCGTTACCTTGAGCCAGGGCACGCCCCTGTCCTTCATCACGCCGGTACGCAATCGCAACCGTAGCGTGGGTGCCATGCTCTCAGGCGTGTTCACCAAGAAATACGGCCATCAAGGTTTACCGGACGACAGCCTGCATATTCAATGCAAAGGCACCGCTGGCCAAAGTTTCGCCGCTTTCCTGGCTCAGGGCATCACCCTGGATCTGGTGGGTGAAGCCAATGACTACGTGGGCAAAGGCCTCTCCGGTGGCCGCATCATCGTACGCTCGCCCAACGACTTCCGTGGCTACGGCCCGGATCACATCATCGTGGGCAATACCGTGCTTTACGGTGCCTTGGCGGGTGCCGCCTACTTCAACGGCGTGGCCGGTGAACGTTTCGCCGTACGTAACTCCGGTGCCAGCGCGGTAGTAGAGGGCGTGGGCGATCATGGTTGCGAATACATGACGGGCGGCACCGTCGTCGTGCTGGGCGAAGTAGGTCGTAACTTTGCCGCTGGCATGTCCGGTGGTGTGGCCTATGTGTGGGACCCTCAACGTCGCCTGCAACTGCGCTGCAACCCCGGCATGGTGGATCTGGAGCCGGTTCAGAGCAAGGCCGAGCAAGAGATGAACAGCAGCATGGCGCAATGGCATAGCCGCAGCGCACAAAGCGAGCGTCAGACCGACGATGCCATCTTGCACACCTTGGTCCAGGAACACTTCAAGGCCACTGGCAGCTTTCAGGCCCGTGAGTTGCTGAAGGACTGGGACAGCGCCCGCTCACAGTTCGTCAAAGTCATTCCGCGCGAATACCGCCGTGCATTGAGCGAACTGTGGCAAGGCCCGCAAGCCAGCAAAGCCGCGCCCAAAAGCAGTAAAACCCGCCGTTCGGCTTCGGCCTGAACCCTTCCCATCACCATCAGGAAACACACATCATGGGAAAGACGACTGGATTTCTTGAGTTTCAACGTCTGCAAGAGGCCGTAGAAGCTCCTTTAAAGCGGGTCAAGCACTGGAAAGAGTTTGTCCAGGTATTGAATGATGAGCAGGCTGGTCAGCAAGCCGCCCGCTGCATGGATTGCGGTATTCCGTTCTGCCACAACGGCTGCCCGGTTAACAACATCATTCCCGACTGGAATGATCTGGTGTACCGCCAGCAGTGGAAAGAAGCGCTGGACGTGCTGCACTCCACTAATAATTTTCCGGAAATTACCGGCCGCATCTGCCCTGCTCCTTGCGAGGCGGCCTGTACTTTGAACATTGATCGTGCGCCCGTGGGCATCAAGTCCATCGAGCACGCGATTATTGATAAAGGCTGGGCTGAAGGCTGGGTAGTGCCACAAGTGCCCACTCATAAAACCGGCAAACACATTGCTGTCATCGGCTCCGGACCTGCCGGTCTGGCTTGTGCGCAGCAGTTGGCACGGGTAGGCCACGATGTCACTGTGTACGAGAAAAGCGACCGGATTGGCGGCTTGATGCGTTACGGTATCCCCGACTTCAAGCTGGAAAAGGGCTTATTGGACCGCCGTGTGGCGCAGATGCAGGCCGAGGGCGTGCAGTTCTGCCCTTCTACCTATATTGGTCAGGCGCAGGATCAGGCGGCCCAGGAACCTGGCTTAACTGTCCTCTCGCCCACCGAGCTGGAACAGCGGTTTGATGCCATCGTTCTGGCAGGCGGTTCGGAAACCCCTAGGCTGCTGGATGCCCCTGGCAGCCAGCTACAAGGCGTACATCCCGCCATGGATTTTTTGCGTATCCAGAACCAGCAAGTGGCCGGATCGCGCGGTACGCCGGCTATCAGCGCCCAGGGCAAGCATGTCGTGGTCATCGGTGGTGGCGACACCGGCTCTGATTGTGTGGGCACTAGCACTCGTCAGGGCGCGAAATCGGTAACACAGTTTGAACTAATGCCACGTCCGCCCGAGCAGGAAAATACGGAGCTGACCTGGCCCTACTGGCCCTTGAAGTTGCGTACGTCGTCTTCGCATGACGAAGGGTGCGAGCGCGATTGGGCGATCAACACGGTAGAGCTGGAAGGCAAAAATGGTCAGGTTAAGGAGCTACGTGCTGTGCGCGTGGATTGGAAAACGGATCCTGAGACGGGTCGCATGAGCATGACTCCGATTGAGGGGTCTGAGGTAGTTTTCCCAGCTGATCTGGTTTTGCTGGCTATGGGCTTTACTGCTCCGGTACGTCAGGTCCTGGACGCTTTTGCGGTTCAGGCGGATAGCCGTGGCAATGTGGCGGCTAATACCGATGATTATCTGACCAGCCGCACTAAGGTCTTTGCGGCAGGCGACATGCGGCGTGGGCAGTCTTTGATTGTTTGGGCTATCCGTGAAGGTCGTCAGTGTGCGCGTTCGGTAGATGAGTTTCTGATGGGGAGTTCTACGCTGCCGCGTTGAGATGACGCACTGATTTGACGCTTTGTTTGATGGCCTCTTCTTACTGATTTAGCGATCTCGTGCTCAGGCTTTGATAGGTCGCTATTTCAGAGGGAGAGGCCTGTTTTATGCAGGCTTCGCTGTTGGCAAGGGTGTCTGCCCTATGCCATGTCTGCTCTTGGCAGCTTAGTCTGACTTCTTATGGATGGCGCTAGTTCTGGGAGTAAGGTCGGTCTGCTATGGGAC
>NZ_BMZN01000002.1:0-104479 GCF_014652815.1 Alcaligenes pakistanensis | reverse complement strand
CGTTTCTGTGTGGTCCTGAGGGGGCCGGAGCTGAGCACTTGCCGGTGCTATGCACCGGTTCCCTTGGCAGGTACTCTGAATCGCTCCCACCCCCTCAGGACCACACAGAAACGGCTGGCTTAGTACCGGCAAGGTGACTGCGCTCTAAAACTTTTGGCCCCCTTTTGGGGGTGTTTTTTCCTGCTTTTCTTGGTGGTTTGGAGACTACGGTGTGTTTGTACAGGCTGACCCAACCGCTCCATCTTTCATATTGCCGATGCCCGTCGACCTACGACCTGAAATTGTCTAAAACAGCTGGAACCCAGCGTTTATAAGCCTTTGATTCCTTTTTGCTTTCCCTGAAATCCTAGGGTTTTCCCTTAAAAGCTACAAATACCTCGATGACTAGGGTTTACCCTTGATTAAAGGCTAGGGAAAACCCTATAATGAGGATTCGTAACTTAGACCTTCACCTTAAAGGGAAAGCAAATGTCTACCATGACCACTTACTCGCACTACATTCACTGGAGCGATGCTGTTGAGCGTGGGGTAATGCAGAATGCCCTGGAAAATGGTGAATCCGTGTCTTTAACTGCACTGACCAAAGCAGCGGCCAAGCAAATTTCCAAAGCCGCCAACGTGGTGTTCAAGTACATGGTCGAATTGACCCATGCCTTGAACGAAGCCCGCATCCGTGATTCCCGCATGTCGGCCAGCTACTGGTAAGCCACGCATCACCGTTGTAACGCTCAAGCAAAACACCGCTTGTTGTTGAAAAGCCTGCTGATTTAGCAGGCTTTTGTTTTTTGTGCATTTGTTAACACGGTGCTTTGTGGCTGCTTATCGTATTAATGCACAGCTTATGACGTTGCCTCACTAGGCTTACGTTCCTGATTACTTATCCGTCCCCTATTGCCAAGAGCGGGATGTGTTTCTACGACGGACTCACATCTCTAGCTGTACAGGCATCAGCCGTCCGAGCATAGATAAAGGCCAGCAAAAGCTGGCCTGAAGCACTAAGGGGTTTTAAAGCAGGGGCAAAGTCCCAAATAAGCCTCGGTCTCTGGAAACGAGTTAGGACTTGTTCAACAAATTCTTGAGCATGTCCAAGCGCTGTTTGGGGCTTAAGGCCGCCTGCGCGGGATCTTCCTGGGCACCAGGATCTTCGATCTTCATTTCATCAATAAAGCGGGAACGTTCACGCACCAGGTTCTCGCGTGCGCGTCTGCGCTTTTTACACCAGCTCAATCGCAGGCTGCGTTGGGCTCGGGTAATGCCTACGTACATCAGGCGTCGTTCTTCTTGGATACGTTGCGCCAGAATATCAGCCTCTTTATCCGGGTCGATATCTTCGTCGTCACGCCCGATATGCGGCAGCAAACCTTCTTCCACCCCGACCAAGAACACATGCGGATACTCCAATCCTTTGGAGGCATGCAAGGTAGAGAGTTTGACGGCATCCGGGTCTTCGTCTTCACCGCGCTCCAGCATGGTGATCAATGCAACGCGTTGCACCAGATCGTTCAGACTAAGCTGATCGTCTGCCGCTTTGGATTTCAGCCAGCTAATCAATTCCAGCACGTTTTCCCAGCGACTCTGCGCGGGGCGTTCGTCGAACATATCGTACAGATAGCGTTCGTAGTCGATGGCGCGCAGCAACTCGTCCAGCAGCTCGCTGACGGCCGTGTCATGTCCTTCCTGTTCGCTTTCTACCCGGTCCGCTCTTTGCTGGATACGGCCTATGAACTGCCCAAAGACGCTAAGAGGCTCCAACTGTCGTTCGGCCAGACGATCGGTCAAAGCAATCTGGGAGACGGCAGCGTACAAAGACAGTTTTTGTTCGGCTGCAAACTGGCCCAGCACTTGCAAGGTGGCTTGCCCAATACCACGTCGTGGCGTGGTGGCGGCGCGGATGAAAGCGGGATCATCGTCTTCGTTGGCGACAATCCGCAGGTAAGACAGAATGTCGCGGATCTCGGCCTTGTCAAAGAAACTCTGGCCACCCGAGATGGTGTAGGGAATACGTAAGTTACGCAGTGCCTGCTCAAAAATCCGGGCCTGATGGTTGCCACGATACAGAACCGCAAAGTCGCGCCATTCAGCCTGACGCTCAAAGCGTTCTGCCGACAAACGCATGGCAACGGTATCAGCCTCGTTTTGTTCGTCGTCTGTTACATGCACCTGGATAGGCTCACCAAAACCTAGGTCCGACCAAAGTTTTTTGCCGAACACGACAGGATTATTGCCAATGACATTATTGGCAGCCTGCAAAATCCGTTGAACTGAGCGATAGTTTTGCTCCAGCTTTACGACTTTCAGATCTGGGTAATCGCTGGGTAGCTGCGCCAGGTTTTCTACCGTAGCGCCACGCCACGCGTAAATGGCCTGGTCATCATCGCCTACTACCGTAAACATATTGCGCTGACTGGTCAGGGAACGCACCAGCCGGTACTGACACAGATTGGTGTCCTGATATTCGTCCACCAGCAAATACTGCACCCGCCGCTGCCAACGCTCGCGAACTTCTTCGTTGTCTTCCATCAGCTGGGCAGGCAGACGAATCAAATCGTCAAAGTCCACCGACTGATAGGCGATCAAGGTGGCGGCGTAGTCGCGATAAATACGGGCGGCTTCGATCTGGCTGGGTGAATTGGCAGCACGTTCGGCATCGTCCGGCCCCATCAGGGCATTTTTCCACAGGGAAATTTCTTGCTGGACAGACTTCAGGCGGCCTTTATCGGTCGTGGCCAACAGCTCCTGAATAATCGCCAAGGCATCGTTAGAGTCCAGAATGGAAAAGCGCGGCTTCAAACCGACGTGCTGCGCTTCTTCACGCAACATGCGCAGGCCCAAGGAGTGAAAGGTGCTGACCGTCAGGCCACGCAGCAGCTTGGGGTCTACCAAGGCACGAATTCGCTCGTTCATTTCACGAGCCGCTTTATTGGTAAAAGTCAGCGCCACCACTTGTCGGCCCGTGTATCCGCATTCTCGCAGCAAGTAGGCAATTTTCTGCGTAATAACGCGTGTCTTGCCACTACCCGCCCCGGCCAGCACCAAACAGGGCCCGTCCATATACAACACAGCCTGACGCTGCATGGCGTTCAGGTCGGTGGGGACAGTATGGCCGGGAGTAGTGACGGAGGTGGACATGGTGGAGTCAGTGAGTACTAAACAGGAGAACGGCGTTCAACTCTTAACGTTTTTTATACGGGTACAAGGTGCAGCTGGACAATGATGAGGGTGGTGTCACGCAAACGGCATAGGGACGAGACAAACTAAAGTCAGAGCGACATTACCGCCCCCTAGCTACCTGACCTTTACAGGCCCTAAATTTCGAGAGGATCAACTTCGATCGTAATACGCACTTTATGCTGCTTGGCCAACTGCGCAACTCGCGGCCCCCAATATCGCACAAAAGCCTGTAAAGCTGGGCGATGCGCGCTTTCCAACAGCAACTGAGCTCGCTCGACTTTGGCGACACGCAGAACTCGTAAAGGCACAGGATCGTACAGGAAAACCTGATCCGCACCCGGAAATTCGTTGGGATAGTCCTCGGGCAAACGACGCGCCTCAGTCAACAAACGAATGGCATCAGCCAATTGCGGAGCTTCGGCTGACAAGAGCACTTGATAGGCAAAGGGTGGCAAGCCTACCGATTCGCGTTCGTTCAAGGCGCTTTGGGCAAAGCCTATGTAGTCGTGCTTGATCAGGCTTTGATAGACAGGCTGATCGGGATAGCCTGTCTGGATGATGACATCGGCCCCTTCTGTGTGACGGCCTGCACGGCCAGCCACCTGCATCAGCTGAGCAAACAAACGCTCAGGTGCGCGAAAGTCGTGAGCGAACAGGGTGGCGTCGGCATTCAGAACACCCACCACGCTTAGCCGCGTGAAGTCGTGGCCTTTGGCCACCATCTGGGTACCCACCATGATGTCCACTTCACCCGCATGCACTTGCTCGAAGAGTTGCTGCGCACTGCCTTTCAAGCGCGTGCTGTCTGCATCGATGCGCACCAGACGGGCATTGGGAAGGCGCTCACCAAGAAACTCTTCAATACGTTGCGTACCACGGCCCATGGGCTGCAAATCCTGGTCGCCACAATCTGGGCAGGCATGTGGGACAGGAGCTTGATATCCGCAGTGGTGACACTGCAAATTATGTTTGTAGCCATTTTGCCTATGCAGCACGGTATAGACCGTACAACGCGGGCATTGAGACAGCCAGCCACAAGAGGCGCAATGCAATACAGGAGCGTAACCGCGCCGGTTAATGAAGACTAAAGACTGCTCGCCACGCTCCAGGCAGGCTTCCAAGGCATCCAGCAGTTGAGGGGAAAAACCGGATTCCAAGCGCAAATGGCGGGTATCGACCAGACGCACACGCGGCATGGACACTTCCCGAGCACGTTTGGGCAGACTCAACAAGCTGTAGCGCCCTTGGCGTGCATGGTTCCAGCTTTCCAACGAAGGAGTTGCTGAACCCAGTACCACCGGCACTTTCAGATCGTAGCCACGCCAGACGGCCAGATCCCGAGCGGAATAACGTAGGCCGTCCTGCTGTTTGTAGGAGCTGTCGTGCTCCTCGTCCACGATGATCAGGCCCAGCTCTGGCATGGGCGTAAAAATGGACAGGCGCGTGCCCAACAAAATACGCGCCTGACCGCTGTTGACGCGCAGCCAGGAGCGTAACCGCTCTCCTTCGGACAGACCGCTATGCAGCACGGCCAGCACATCGCCTGGTAACACACGCGCCAGACGGGCCCGCAAGACTTGCTCGAATTGCGGCGTCAGGTTGATTTCGGGAACCATGAACAAAACCTGCCGACCAGCGGCCAGCACTTGCTCCAGTACCCGCATATAGACTTCGGTTTTACCGCTGCCAGTCACCCCATGCAGCAAGAGGCAACTGCCAGGTTTGGCCGCCACAATGCCTTCGACCGCCGCCTGCTGCTCAGCATTCAGAACAGGCAGAACATCGCTATCTACGGGATCGACCTTCTTTTCCTTGCGCTTAGCCATGCGCAATACCGGGCCACCTGCTGAACGCTTGCCCAAATAAGCAGAGGGTTTTCGCAGCGGCCCTGGCAGGGCCGGCATCATGACCTCACCCAACGGACGGTGATAGTAGGTAGACGCAAAGCGCGCCATGCGCAACCAATCGGCAGGAAACGGCGGCAAATCGTCCAGCACCTGCTCAATCGCCTTGACCTGCTCCGGCGGGTACGACGGTTGCTCCGGCAAAGCCACCACCACACCTATCATTTGACGCCGCCCAAACTGCACGATGACGCGCTGCCCCACCAAAACCGGTTCGTGGTGCTGGTAATCAAACACCCCATCCAAAGGGACGTCCAAAGCTACGTGCAACCAGAAAGGTCCGGTGCTTGCCGAAGCAGGAGTGGCGTCAGGAGTGGCGGTCATGGATGGTGTTTCAAAAGGAGCTGGCCGGGTTGAAAGCCTGATAAGTCAAGAGCTTAGAGATCTGTGGATAACTTTGGGGAAAATGTCAGGAACAAAAATAACAAAGAAGCAAGCCCAGATACAATTTAATTTCCAATATCGCTGAACCAAATATAAAACACAACAATATCAAGCAATTAAAACTGGGTATTGAAATTAAATCTTAAATAAAAAAGACTCAAATTCCAGACTATCTGTGTGCATAACTTTGCGCACAAGCTGCAGCAGCCTGCGCGCAAAAGTTATCAAACGCTGTGGTGACGAGGGCTGTAAGAGTGCACTTCATCAACCAGAATGCCCACGGCTTCCGGGTCGGTGAAACGCGAAATACCGTGACCGAAGTTGAATACGTGACCGCCCTGACCCACAGGGCCGAAGTCGTCAATAACACGACGGGCTTCACGACGAATGGCTTCTTCGCCACCGAACATGGTCATGGGGTCCAGATTGCCTTGCAGGGCCAATTTGTCACCGATACGAGCACGTGCACGGGACAGGTTCACTGTCCAGTCCACACCCATGGCATCTGCGCCGCAGCCTGCGATATCTTCCAGCCACATGCCGCCGCCCTTGGTAAAGACGATGACGGGTATACGTTGGCCATCGTGTTCACGGATCAGGCCATCGACCACTTTACGGGTGTAAGCCAGGGAGAATTCCTGGAACAAGGAATCGGACAACACACCGCCCCAGCTATCGAACAGCATCACAGCCTGTGCACCGGCACGGATCTGGGCGTTCAGGTATTCCTGGGTAGTCCGGGCATTGATTTCCAGCATGCGGTGCATCAGGTCTGGACGCTGATACATCATGCTTTTCACCAGACGGTAATCGTCCGAGCCTTGGCCTTCTACCATGTAGCAGGCAATGGTCCAGGGGCTGCCTGCAAAACCGATCAGCGGTACTTTGCCGTCCAGTTCCTTGCGAATCAGCGAGACCGCATCAAACACGTACTGCAGCTTGGACATATCAGGTGCTTCCAAAGCCATGACATCGGCTTCGTTACGCACGGGGCGAGCAAAACGCGGGCCTTCACCAGCCACGAAATCCAGACCCAGGCCCATAGCGTGCGGCACAGTCAGGATGTCGGAGAACAGAATGGCGGCATCCAGATCGAAACGACGCAAGGGCTGCAAAGTAACTTCGCACGCAAATTCAGGGTTCTGGGCCAGTTGCATGAAAGAGCCGGCCTGGGCACGGGTCGCATTGTATTCAGGCAAGTAACGCCCAGCTTGGCGCATCAGCCAGATGGGGGTGTAAGGCACAGGCTCACGCAACAGCGCGCGCAGAAAAACATCGTTTTTTAATTGAGGTAAAGACACGGCAATCCCTATTGAAAAATGCCTGTTAATTTTAACCATCGTGTTCGTCGTCTGGGTTTGACGCGGATCGAAAGCGTGCAGCATCGATATGGTGTTTGCGCATCAGTGCCCAGAAAGCACGCCGGTGCTTTTGCGCGGAGCGGGCCGCCATGGCGATATTGCCGCTATGGCGATCAAGGGCGGCATGGATATAGGCCTGCTCAAAGCGGGCCACAATCCGTCCCTTGGCAACTTTGAAGGATTCCTGGCTACATGCGTAGCGCGAGGCTACTGCAGCGGCATAGGCTTCCAGCGTCGTCCCTTCCTGTTGCAAGATAGTTTGCGACAGGCGCTGCTCCGTGGGGCCGGGGTGCAGGACCAGATCCTGGTTTTCCTGCACCCTATAGTGTATCCGACCCGACAGCCCCGGTTCATTCAATGCGTGGGAAGACGCTTGCAAACGTTGGCGATTGATGCGGGCGCGCAAATCGTCCAGGCATAAAGGCTCGCGGACGTAGTCTGCCAGACCCAATTCCAGCAAATCCGTCAGGGCCGCTGCCTTGATGGCGCGTACCAAACCAAAGATCGGTACGGGCAAGAGCCCCTGAGCCACCGACAGGGCCCGACGCACATTGACCAGGGAGGCGGCTTCGATAGGAATCAGGCAAGCGTCAAAGCGCAGCAAGAGCGCCGCCGAGCGGCGCAAAAAGAGATATTCCTGATCGGCTTGCGAGGCGGGGGGGAGTTGCAAGGCTTGCAGTTGCAGACGCTCGCAGGGCGGGATGATGGCCAGCAAATTCTGGGCCCAACTAGGCTGCGTGTGCAACAGGGCGCAATCGAGGTGTAGACGCATGAGACTGTCCTTGAGAAGCCGGGCAAGCCACACCGGCTGCCCCAATCGAGAGCTTCTAGAATAGAAATCCGACCTGTTTGCGATAAGTCGGAGTTGCGTCTACGTACCTGTACTTAATCGCCGCAAATGCGGCTGCGTCGCCATTCGCTGGGCGACATACCGAAGCGTCGCCGGAAGGCATGACTGAAGACTGCCGCGTCTGAAAAGCCCATTTGCCAGGCCAGTTCGCTGATCTGTCGGCCGGGTTTGCCATCCACCAATAATTGACAGGCACGCTCCAGTCGGGCGGCCATGATGTAGTCAGCGGGGGCCTGGCCGCAGAACTCAAATAGCTTGTAGAGATAGCGGCGCGAAATACGAAACTGCAGCGCCAAAGACTGCGCATTCAAACCGGTATCGCCCAGATGATCCTGCACATATTGCTGGATTTGGAGCAGTTGTCCGCGTCGCACTTCGTCCAAGGCTGATTCGGTCGTTACGGGACGGCCATCAGCCAGACTCAAGGCCATCATGCGGATCACGGTTTGAGACAGCTCATTCAAGGCGGAAGGCGATAAATGCCCTCGTTCCTGCAAACCCAAACGCAGCATGTCCATGGCAATTCGGGCCGGACCCGCGGTGGCCGAGAAGGATCGGGCTACCGCATCGCTTAACCAGGGCAGCCAAGGCAGCAGACGCTCTTCCTCGAACTGCAAAACCAGAAAATGAGATTGATCCTGCACGGACACTTCGTAAGGGCGGGTGGTGTCATAAATGCCCCACTCGCCGGCATTCAAAATGCCGGTCCGATTATCCTGTTCGATCTGGCTGCTGCCGCTGATCTGCAAGGTGACTTTATAAAGCGCCTGCTCCGACTGGCTGGCCAGTGCCTGTGTGCGTCGCACCCGCTGGGCGCTGGTACACAGCTCCATGACATCCACCGAGCCCATGCGATCCGTCGCTGCCCGGTTGGAAAAGCCTCGGAGCGACTCCGGTTGAACCTCCAACGGCACGAAATACGCGCACACCACTTCCTGCCAGGCAGCCAGGCTCTTAAAAGAGGCAGCAGGAGTGCGCAATAACATAGACATTGCCTGAGGAGCCCTTGCGGTCAACGCTATTGATCGGGGGGATGGGAGGGCAGAAACGCCCTCTTTCTTATAGCCCTAAAAAATTCAAGCGTCTACGGTCGTTAACCCGCTGTATCAGCGTTCCATGGAACCATACAGGTAGGGAGCAGGCTCCAAACCCAGCTTGTTCATCTGGACGGTTAGTTCAGTACGCGCTTTGAGCACGTCATCAAAACGGTGACGTCGGGACGCGCCGACCTCGGCAGAGGTAAAGGGCCGATATTCGGGTGTCACTTCCTCGGGGCTGAATTTAGCCACGATCCAGTTCAGCACGCGAGCCAGATCCGCATTATCCAATTGCGACTGCGAGGCACCGGGCACCCGGATCATATAGTCCCGCCCGGCTGGCAAGCGTGTAAACAAGCCAATGGACTGGTTGAAATCGGGAATACCGCGATGCGTCAGGCCCTGGCCGTCGTAGCGATGGCAGCCCGCACATTGCAGCATATAGTCTTTAAAAGCCTGAGAGCTTTGCAGGTAATCGCCCGTTCCGGCCATCTCTTCTTGGGCCTGGGCCCAAGGCGTAAACGCCAGGAGTACGGCGCCCAAACAGGCCAGGCGCAAAGATGTCCACACAGTGATGCCTCCTTAAGTAACCAGACGCCATCCAGGCCATCCGGCACCTTGTTCAACGCCAGGGTCTGTCCGCAGAGCGAAAGAACATGTCGAAACGACAGATCCTTACACCGCCCGGGCAGCCCCGGAGCCTTTTTTAGTTTTTGGCCAAGCCAACCAGCACAGACGTTGTGCAATGGAAGGTGCTGTTCTCATTTGCCATGCACCAGTTCACGTCGTTGTGCAGGAAGAACTCGTAGCCTGGACGTTCACGGGTTTGTGTATTGCACTGGCAGCGACCGCAAGCCGTCTTGCCGCAGCAGTCGTGGTAGCTGATCAGGTAGTCTTTGCCATCGTGCGGGTTGTGGCAGGTGCCAATCCACGAGATGGGCGATGGCGTCGAGCCCGGAGGGCAGGTGGTGGTTGTGCCGCCGCAGCAAGAACACAAGAACCCATCCACCGCGCAGTGACGCCAGTAGTCGCAGGAGTTCACTTCGTCTTCATTCGCCAGATCGGGATTCAGACTGATGTGATCTGCGCCACTGCTGCTGCCGCCTCCACCGGCGGCACGAGCCACAGGCAGTACCGGCAGCACAAAGGCCGAACCGACCATTAATTTGCCCACCGAGCGCAGTACGCTGCGACGCGAGGTCTTGTGGGCGACAGAACGGGAGAGACTCTCCCCAAATTTATCCAGCCAACGCATTGACGTTCTCCTTTCGTGATACCTGCACTTGCTTCATGCCCGAGTCACCGGCCAAATATTCCTGCGCCGACGCAACACCCAGGTCTTTAGCGGTAAACAGGCTTTCCAGCTGTTCACGCGAATTGACCAGACCCTTGCCGCGCACGATACCGTTCTCGTCGATCAACACCGCATAAGGCAGTTTGCTGATCTGAAAGCCCATGCCCAGCTGTGTGGACAACACGTAAGGGAAGCTGTCCAGCTGCGCCTTCTGGTAGAAAGCCAGATGCTCGGGCATCTCACCATCACTGGCCAGCACGATATCAACCCACTGACCCTCCGAACCCTGAATGGATCGCAGAATCGGCAAGAGCTTCTTACACACGGGGCAGGTAGGCGACATGAAAAAGATCAACTGGCTACGGGGGCCAGCCACACCTACGGAAACAGCACGACCACGCAGGTCTTGCAGCTCCATCACCGGGGCAGCGTCACCCACTTGCGGGCCTTTATCCATCGTCAAGGCCCCCATGGGGGCAACCCGTTCGTACAACACGCCAATCTGGCGCGACAGGGCAAGCACAACCAGCACCAGGGCCAGTACGATTACCCACAAAATGACATTGGAAATCATTAAAGCGGTCATTGAGGTCTCCTAAGAATTCTGCATTTTCTGGAATTTAAGATGGAATTCGATCAACTGGTTGGCCGCGTAGTACAGGCCCAGCAAGGCCAAGGTGGCGCCAAAGAAGGTCAAACCATCTATCCAGACCAGTTCACGGGCACTGTTGATGGCCCAGTCACCACTGGCCAGCGCCAGCACGGCCAACAAGGCATTGCGAGCAATCAGCCACCAGGACAAACCACCCGAGGACTCTCCCAGTCCGGAGCAGCCGCAATCGACATCGCGACGGCCACGCAGCAGGTTAATCACAATGCCACTGGTGGCGACCAGCAGCACGCACAGGGCCAAGACAGCCCCCAGCGAACGGCTGGCTGGCCACAGTAGCAAAGGCGCGCTAAGCGCCTCGGCCACCACAAACAGCACACTGAACGGTCGTAATAACACTTCCGGCAACAATCGATACCCGCCGACCGCTGCCTCGAACAGGCTGAAGTGACGCAATTTATCCAGCGCCCCCAGCCCCATCAGCACGGCCAGGCAAGCCAGGCTGGCATAAGTCAGGACCGGGTCCATATCAGAGCCCCCCAACCGGGTGGAACTGAACTTGCAAGGAAGCTTCTGCAGCGCCTTCAATAGTGCGCAGCAACTTGGGTTCAGGCTGGCTGATGTCGTAGACGTTCACATTGCCACCGTCCAATGTCAGCATCAGGTTGCGCTGCTGATCAATAGTCATGGACAAGGCATCACGTCCGGGAACGCGGGCAACGCGCTTTTTAGTCTTGGTATCCATGACCCAGATCTCTGCGGCGGGGAACTTGTGAGTGCCCTCTTTGCCATCGGGGTGCATGAATACGTACATGCGACCACTGGCACGATGCAAGCCCACCAGGTTGTAGCCACCAGGCACCCAGTTCTTGGCCTTGTCCTCATCGCTCAGCAAGGACCAGGGGCCGTCAACCTTGACTTCGTCTCCGCTGAAATCAGCACTGTAGACATTGCCGTAATAGGACACGAAGTGAGCCTTGTCCTTGTCCAGGGCAGGAGCAATAAAGATCGGGTCGTCTTTGACCGAGAACATCTGCTTGCTGCGCGACTGGCTGGCCACTTTGCCGTCCTCGCCCAGGTTGATGGTCAACAAGCCACCATCGCCGCAAATAGTCATGAAGCTGCGTGGGCGATTAGGCTGAGGAATCACGCTCCAGCAACCAGCGGCAGCGGTGACGTCTTCCACATAGTCGCCCTTGGCTACGTCCACGATACCGATGGAGGTCGCAGGCGAGGCGTTTTGCAGCACGATGAATTTGCCGTCAGTCGTCTGACGGAACATGCCATCGTAGTTCAGGCCCTGAACACGCTTGGGTGGCAGAGAAATTTCTTTGTCAAAGGTCAGCTTGTCGGCGTCCCAGACTTCCACCACGTCCGAACGCTTACCGCGGGTGACGCGCTCGTGGTAGGTGGTCATGGTGTAGATTTTCTTGCCGTCGTTGGACAACTGCACATGGCCGTTGAACGCGGTAGGCACCATGCCCAGGAATTTGCCGTTGGTGTAGTCATAGACATGCACGCGGCTTTCAGTCAGGTGGTTGAACACCGAGTCCATGACATAGATACGATTTTCCTGGGGGGCAGACACGCTGTGGCCACCGGTCAAAACCTCAAGCGGCTTGTCCTGGGCTTGCGCTCCACCGGCCAGTACCATCAGCCCCAACATAGCGGCGGCGGTCGTTAATTTAAATTTAGACTTCATTGGATGTCTCTCCTCATGGGCGTCCACGCTGTCAGAACGCATAGGCATAACGGAATTGCAGGCCGCGCATGCGCGGGCCATTCTCGACTTTCAAATCATGGATGTACTGCAATTGCACTTGGTGGGCGTCGGTGAGCTGATGGGTAATTTCAGCCGCCAGTTGGTGGTTGCGTGCCCGCGTCACCGTGGTTTGGCCATTGACCCGCTCGCGCCCGCCAGTTTCATAGCGGTAGCGCAGACCCACATAGGTCTTTTCAGTCAGGTTGGTTGAAACAAGAGCCATCAGGCGAATTGCCGTGTCTTTTTTCAGGGTCTGGCCGTAGTAGTTCTTGTTATTGCCAAAGAACTCGAATTCCGCCACGCCTTCCACAAAGGAGGATTCGCCAAAACCTTTCACAATCGCGAAGTCTTGAATGGTGCTCCAGCGGTTTTTACCCGAGGACACATCCGCGTGCGAGCCGTGGTAACGGCCTGTAGGAGCCGTAATGAAGGGCTCCCAGGCAAACCAGAAACGGTTTTCCGGATCGTTATGCAACCAGACCGCCGCCCCGGCAGTCACGTCACCAATACCCGTCATGCGATCGCGGTCTGCCCCAGGGACGTCCAGCGTGTTGCGAAAACCGGGCACAATCAGCTCGTACTGCACCGTTTTACCGGCCAGTTCACGAAAGTGCATCTGGCGGTAAATCATGCCTTGCACATTAAGTTTGGGACTCTCGCCAATTCGTGAACCCTGATCATAGAAACCGTGCGACTTCAGGCCCATCATGTAGACGGCCAGGATATTGGTACCTACCGGAGCCGGTATCCAATCCCGAGCACTGGGGTCGCCTGCATGGGCAATCCCGACACTAACACCGCTCAAGGCCAAGGCCAGAGCGGTCCGCTGCACTATTGCGTACATTATTTTTGTCTCCTCGAAGAAGGCGCGAACTGTATCGTTATTGTGTTCGCGCCTGTATACCGAACCTGTTCAAGGCCTTTTCATGGTTCCCGCAAGGCGTTACATTGCCGCAATCTAGACGCGTGCCGCCGCTCATGCTCATTGGCCTGGGCAAGGCATGCAACGACGAGTGCGGCAATGTAACGCCTTGCCCGAAGGGTTGCCCCGCAAACACAACGTCTGCTGTGTTGCAAATCCTCGCCGGACGAGCGGACCTGCTGCGGTTTGCGCCTTGCATCCATTGCGTTTGCGGGGCAACGGGAACCATGAAAAGGCCTTGATCAGGTTCTTACTAGGCTGCCGGGTAAGCCATGCAGACCGATTTGGTCTCCAGATAGGCCTCTACCGCGGCGCGCCCGTGTTCCCGACCCAGGCCGGACTGCTTGTAGCCACCAAAGGGCATGCTGGGGTCCAGCATGTTGTGCGTGTTGACCCACACCGTGCCCGCCTTAATACCGGCGGTCAGACGTTGTACGCGGGCCAGGTCCTGACTCCAGACGCTGGCACCCAGGCCAAAGTCTGTATCGTTGGCCAATGCCAGTGCCTGCGCCTCGGTATCAAACGGGGTCGCAACCACGACAGGTCCAAAGATTTCTTCACGCATGATGCGGGCATCGGGTGCCACATCGGCAAACACAGTGGGGCGTACAAAGTAGCCCTGCTCGGGGCGTGCGCCCTCGCCTGCCAACATGCGGCCGCCTTGCTGGCGACCCACATCAATGTAGTTCTGCACGCGCTGCTGGTGGCGTGCCGAGATCAGCGGAGCAATCTGGGTGGACTGCTCAAAACCCGAGCCCAGTGTCATGGAAGAAGCCAAGTCAGCCACGCCCTGCACCACACGCTCGTAAATACCTTTTTGTACAAACAGACGCGAACCGGCGGTACACACCTGTCCCTGGTTAAAGAAGATAGCGTTGGCCGCCCCTTGAATGGCCATGTCCACATCGCAATCGTCCATGATGACAACGGGGGACTTGCCACCCAGCTCCAGGGACATGCGCTTCATATCGTTGATGGCTTGATGACCAATCAGCTTGCCCACCTCTGTGGAACCGGTGAAGGAAATCTTATTGACGCCAGGGTGGGCCGTCAAAGCAGCGCCGGTACTCTCGCCACGGCCTGTAATCACGTTGATCACACCGGCCGGGAAACCAGCTTCCAGAGCCAGTTCAGCCAGGCGAATGGCGGTTAGCGGGGTTTCTTCAGCAGGCTTCAGAACCACGGTGCAACCGGCAGCCATGGCAGGCGCGATCTTCCAGACGGCCATCAGCAGCGGAAAGTTCCAAGGCACGATGGCGCCGACCACACCCACTGGCTCCTGGCGCGTGTACGCGTGGTAATTGATACCGGGAGGAAAGGCGATGGAGGGCGAGAGCAGTTCACCGCTGATCTTGGTGGCCCAACCGGCCATATAACGCAGCCATTGGGCGCTGGCAGCCACTTCCAAGCCGTAGGAGAAGAACAGCAGTTTGCCGTTGTTCAGGGTTTCCAGACGGGCCAGTTCGTCTGCATTGGCTTCAACCAGATCAGCCAAACGCAGCAAGAGACGTTCGCGCTGAGCGGGCAGCATTTTGCCCCATTCGCCCTGCTCCAGAGCCTGACGGGCAGCACGCACAGCAAGGTCTACGCCTTGAGCGCCAGCCTCAGGCTGATGCGCAATCACTTGTCCGGTCGCCGGGTCATAGACGGGAATAGTGGGTCCCTGAGATTGACTGACGGGCTTGCCGTCAATAATCATGTGTTCGCGAATCGCGTTGCGCTCGACTTGTACATCCTGGCCCATAGTCTGTCTCCACACGGAATAGTTGATTCTTAACGAATCCAGTATAGGGACGAGGACCAGCCCAGACTTGTGATTCTGTGCACGAGGGCTTGTTGATTTGGGTACGGAGTGAAGCGTGGACTGCGCTAGAACAAATCCAGTTGGGCGGGCATGCTGAGCTGAAAATCGCCCACACCGGTCAAATGCACACGGCGTTCAAAGTCCAGCAAGCTGGCTTTGCGATGCAGACCGGAGCTAAAGCCGGTCAACATGCCATTGGCACCCTGCACGCGATGGCAAGGCACGATGATGCTGATGGGATTCAGGCCGCAAGCCTGGCCTACGGCGCGAACGGCTTTAGGACGGCCCAGGTGTTCGGCCATTTGGCCGTAAGTCCAGGTCTGGCCATAAGGGATGGTCTGCAAAGCCTGCCAGACCTGTTGCTGAAACTGTGTGCCTTGCAAGCTGAAAGGCAGGTCAAACTGTTGCAGCTTGCCGGCAAAATACGCGTCCAACTGAGTCTGCACGGGTTCGGCCAAAGCAGGTTCGTCGATCAATCCGGCCAGTTGCTCGGGAGTCAGGCCATGCACGGTCTCCTCTTCAAAGTCCAGACGCAGCAAGGCTCCTTGAGCATCGACCAGCACGCGCATCACCCCTAAAGGCGTATCAAAGCAGGCAGTACGCAGCCCGACATAGGCAAACATGGCAATCCCTATCCGAGAGCAGAATGTTCGATCATACTGCGCGGACAAGGGCATTTCAAAAGTGTGCACAAGCCCTGAAAGGATATGGAATCGGGATTGAACAGGTGGGGATTACAAGCGAGCAGTAGGAGACCGTTTCTCTATATTAAGTGGGGCACCGGCCCGGAGCTGCGCCAAGCAAAGAGCCAGGCAGCGGCGAACACAGACGCAACAAGAAAGCACGGCAAAACAATAAAAAAACCGGATAAGTTATTGGAACGCCCAAGTGACTTATCCGGCTACAACAGCAAGTACAGCAAATACTACAAGTACAGCAAGGTTCTATACGGCTTGTACGCCTTGTATCGACAGGTCCAGACCAACACGGCGCACGACAGCCTCAAACTCGTCACGACTGATGTGATCCAGAGCCGTGGCCGGGTCGCGGGTGGCGTCGCAAGCAATGATGCCACGGCGCATATAAGAGTATTTACGCAACGCCAGCGCCACCAGCGGTTGAAACTCGTAGCGAATCAGCGAGCAATAACGGTCAAACACCCGGGCGGCTTCTTCTTGTTCACCCTGGCGATGCAGCGCATAAACTTTCAACAGAATTTCCGGGAAGGAAAAACCGGTGACCACGCCATCGGCACCCCGCTGCAACTCTTCCAGAAAATGCATGCCCCCCAAACCACTCAAGATAGGCAGGGCATCGCCTGTCAAACCACGCACAGCAGTAATTTTCTGACCCACTGGTGGATCTTCAGAGTTCAGAATAGACACGCCCGCCTCGCCTTTCAGGCGCACGGCCAAGGCGGGGCTGATACGAGCAGCAAACAGTTCCGGAAAGTCGTGAATGACGACAGGAAGGCGGATAGCCTGCACGATCTGGCGGTAGTAGGACACCTGCATCTCGTCGTCTGCTCCTGCCAAGGGAGCGACAAAAATCGCATCGGCGCCCAGGTCCTCGGCACTGCGGGCCTGCTCAACTGCGGCGGCTGTACCCAAAGCACGCACGCCCACCCAGACGGGCACCGCACCACGCACCGCCGCCACCACGGTTTCAATGACACGGCGACGCTCAAAGGTACTGAGCTTATGCAACTCGCCCATCACCCCCAAAATTGCCAGCCCGTGAATACCGGCTTCCAGCTGGAAATTCACCAGGCTGACCAGGCTTTGCAAATCCAGCTCGCCACCCGGCTTGAAGGGGGTGGGGCAAATGGAAAAGACACCTTTATTTTTCATAGTTACGCTTAGGCTCAACGAGGAATAACAAATGGCTTTTGCATACGCGAAATAACGCGCACCAAGGGCCAGAGAAGAATGAAGTAAATCAGCGCCGCCGCCACCAGCGGGGTCTGACTGTAGGTCTGCCCCTGCACAATCTGGGCTGAACGCAGCAGCTCGGGCAAGGCGACCGCCGAGGCAATCGAGGTCTGCTTGATGGCCTCCAACGTGTTGCTGGCCAGATCAGGGATCACATTGCGCACACCTTGGGGCACCACCACATAGGCCATAGCCTGACGGGCGTTCAAACCCGTGGAGCGTGCCGCTTCGTTCTGGCCGGGCGAGACCGACTCCAGTCCGGCACGAAAAATCTCCGCAAAGTAGCCGCTGCTGTTCAAGACCAGCGCCAGCACGGTGGCAGAAAACTCATTCAGGGGTACACCCAGGAAGGGCAGACCGTAATAAATGAAGATCAGCAGCACCAAAGGCGGGAAGGCCCGAAAGAAGTCCACATACAAGAGGATCAGCCGGTTCAACCAGCGATGCTGCTGGTAGTGCAGGCAGGCAATCACCAAGCCCAGCAAGGCAGCCAGAGGCACAATGATCACAGCCAGCTTCACCGTCAGCCACAAGCCTTGCATCAGCAAGGGCCAACTGGCCGCAATGATTTCCGGGTTTAGAAAAGTATCGATCAGTTCCATAGCGCATCTCTCCTACGACTTGATCGCGTAGCGCCGTTCGAGCACCCGTGTCAGGTAAACGAAGGGGAAGAAAATCAGGCAGAACAAAATGGCCCCCGCGGTAAAGGCGGTGGGGTTGGCAATATTGGACTGGATATTGCTGGACACATTCAGCAGCTCCGGCACGGCAATCACCGAGCCCAGCGTAGTGCCTTTGGTAATCCCGATCGCGCGGTTGGTCAGCGGTGGAATCGCCAGCCGCACGGCCTGGGGCAGGATGATGGCAAACAGCGTCTGACTAAATCCCATACCGGTCGAGCGCCCGGCTTCCCACTGCCCCGTCGGTACTGAAGCGATACCGGACCAGAAAATCTCTTCGGCAAAGGCAGACAGCACCAGACTCAATGCCAGAACGGTCGCGGGGACGGGATCAATCACAATGCCTACCGAGGGCAAGGCGAAAAAGACCAGCACAATAATGACCAGCTGCGGAATGGCACGGAATACGTCCACATACAGCGTCATCAGAAGATTGACGGGTCGCCAGCCATAGCAGCGCAACACAGCCAGCGCCAGACCCAACAGGGTACCCAGCACCACGGTCATGACGGCCATTTGCAGCGTCACCCAAAAGCCCTGCATGATCTCGGGAAAATGGGGACTGATCAGCGTCCAGTTAAAGAAGTAATAAAGAATCTTCTCCATGGCGGGCCTCAGTGCATGCGGCTCAGAAAATCCTGAATACGCTTGTGACGCGGCTTGCTCAGAATTTCCTCGGGACTGCCCTGATCCAGAATCACGCCCTGGTCCATGAACACGATACGGTCACCCACTTCGCGGGCAAACTGCATTTCGTGCGTGACAATCACCATGGTCATGCCCGCATCGCGGGTACGTTTCATCACGTTCAAGACCTCGCCGACCAGCTCCGGATCCAGGCCCGAGGTAGGCTCGTCAAACAGCATGACTTTGGGTTCCAACGCCAGGGCGCGGGCAATACCCACCCGCTGCTGCTGGCCGCCGGACAACTGGCTGGGGTAGTGCTCCATGCGTTCGGCCAGACCCACTTGGTCCAGGTGCTGGCGGGCCTGTTCTTCGGCCTGTGCCTTGGACACTTTTTTGACCTTGCGCAGCGCCAGCATCACATTACCCAGCGCGGTCATGTGCGGGTACAAGTGGATGCCTTGAAACACCATGCCTATGTTTTGCCGCACCTGATTCAGGTCGGTGCGCGGACAGGTCACATCATTGCCTGCCACCACAATCGTGCCGCTGGTGGGTGTCTCCAAACGGTTGATGCAGCGCAGGCAGGTACTTTTCCCAGAGCCCGAGCCGCCAATCATCACCACGACTTCGCCGGTGTTGACGCTCAGGTCTATGCCTTTAAGAATTTCGGCCTGCCCAAACGATTTGCGCAAGCCCTGGATGCGGACAATTTCACTCATGGTCGCTCCTTAACCGCCTGCCAGTCGGGCAGGCGGGGACCGGCCCCCTACAGGGCCATATAGCTAGAGAAACGGCGCGATAGCGCGTTTACGGACGGGAGCAGTCGGGAGTGTGCTCGGTGGGCTCGTAGCCAGGGAAGTCAGGTACGCCATAGCCAGGGAAAATCACGGTCATGGCCGTACCGGCATTGGGTTCTGTACCGAACCACTTCACATGCAGCTTGGACAAGGCGCCGTCTTGCTTCATGCATTCCAGCACTTCATCAACGCGATTACGCAAAGCGGTGTCGTCCTTGCGAAAGGCAAAGGCGTAGTTGGCCTCGGTCGTCATGTCGTAGACCGGCGCCAAAGCAGGGGTTTGGGTAGCGATATAGCGTGCCAGCGGAGTCTCGGACATATTGGCAAAGGCACGGCCAATGGCCACAGCCTGCACAGCATCCGTGTTTTTGTTGAAACGCTGGATCTTGTAGCCGTATTTTTCCTGATTATCCTGTAGCCAGCGATCCGAGAAGCTGCCGTTATTGACGGCAATGGTCTTGCCCTTCAGGTCTTCCAGCGAATTGACAGTGGCGCCCTTTTTAGCCAGAAAGCTCAGGCCACCGGCCATATAGGGCTCGGCAAACAGCATTTGCTGGGCACGCTCCTGCGTGGTGTTGGTGGGCGCGGCCACCATGTCGTAGCGGCTGGAAAACAGGCCGGCAAAAATAGCGGAAAACGGGGTATCGATCACTTCCGCGCCGTCATAACCCATGCGCTGGGCGACTTCCTGGCTTAGCTCGTTGGAAAAACCGTCCATCTTGCCGTCAGTACCACGCATGAAAAAGGGCACCAGGCCCACATCCGCGGCTACTTTGAACATCTTTCCCTGATTGGGGTTAGCTGCGTGGGCGGACAGGCTCAAGGTCAAGCCCGTTACCACTGCTGCCAACAGCAGGCCTGCTTTATGTCCCAGACGGGCATGTCCCAAACGGGCATGTCCCAAACGAGACGGGGTGTGTTTGCGAGAAATAGCCGCGGCCAACGCGGCGATTGTGTTTACGCCTTTCATAAGGTCTCCTTGCCATCATTTTCTGTTTGTAGTTCTTTAATTCTAGGGGTGGCAAAACCTTGATGTCATATGCTTTTTTATTAACTCTTCATAACACAGGGTTAATCGAATGCCCATATCCCTTATGCGCGGCTGAATCCACGAACACCGCTTGTTTCCTGCCGGCCTCTCCTAAGGGTAAGTCCCCCCTTGGAGAGGCTGCCTAGCGAAGGCGCAGCGTGGAGGATAGTGTATTGATTGGTGAATAACTCAGGCCCAACCGGCGCGCATCCCTCGGGACGCGGTTGAGATCACCACTTCCATAAAGTCGTGGGCCAATTGCGAGACGGGCACCACATTGGAGTGCAGCATGTGCAAGGGCATGGTGGTGCGTGGATTGATGGGGCGTACCACAACATCAGGCCAGACCCGGCCTGCGACGGCCAGTTCATCTACGATAGCAATGCCTGCTCCAGCCTGCACCATGGCACAGGCAATGTGCGTCAAACGCACTTCTACAGCCAGTTGCGGCACACCCGGACGGTTACCAAATAACTGCTGCACCATCTGCCCGTAGGGTGTGTCATTGCCATAGCCAATCAGGTCCAAGCCTTCCAGATCCGTTGCGTCCAGCTCCTGCTTGTCGGCCAGGGGATGACTGGCGGGCAATACAGCCACCAGATGGTTTTCGTAGATGGACTGGGCGTGCAGGCTGGGGTGCGTTAAGGGCACAATCGCCACGCCCACCTCGGCCTGCTGCGTGACTAAAGCCTGAACCAGATCGCTGGAAATCAAGGTGCGCACATACACCTTTACATCCGGGAATGCCTTACGAAAACGGGTGACCGCCATGGGGATCAAGGTCTGCCCCAAGCTGGGGCTGACGGCAATGTGCAAGCTGCCGTGACGCTTTTCGATCAGGTCGGTCGCCACCTCGTTAACCCGCTGCACGCTGTTATGGACTTGCTCCACCTCCTGATAGAGCCGCCGCGCCTCGGGCGTGGGGTACAGCCGGCCCTTGATGCGCTCAAACAGCACCAGGCCTATGCGTGATTCGGTATAGGACAAGAGGCGGCTGATGGCCGGTTGTGACACATTCAGCAGTTGCGCGGCCTTGCTGATCGAACCGGTCAGCATAATGGCGCGAAAGACCTCGATTTGACGAAGATTGAGCAGCATCCCTTAACGTAGCCTTATGTTTCGAGCACAAATAAGCATAAGACATTTTGACTTGCCTATGTTTCAATTTTTTCAAGCTGCCACCCCGGCGCAACTTGCTTGCAACGGGCCCAAAGAGCAGCTTCATAACTACGACACGGAGACAAAATCATGCAAACCCTGCTTGCACGCACCCTGGCGGTGTTGGGCTTGGGACTGGCCGCCGCTGCGCCCACCGCCCACGCTGCCGACAAAGTTCAACTGATGCTGGATTTCATTCCCACCGGCGACTATGCCCCTTACTACTCGGGCATCGCCAACGGGATTTACGAGAAAAACGGCATAGAACTGAAAATCACCCGTGGCACAGGCTCGGGCGATACGGTTCTGAAAGTAGCCGGTGGCGCGGCTGATATTGGCCTAGCCGATATTTCCGCCATCCTGACCTCGCGCCAGAACACCCAAACCCCCATCAAAGCGATTGCTTCCACCTTCTCGCACTCGGCCCATTCCCTGTTTGTGCTGAAAGACTCGGGCATTACCGACTTCTCCGGTCTGGAAGGCAAGAAAATTGCCGTCTCGCCGGGTAATAGCCACAAGCTTTACTTCCCCATGGTGGCCCGTAAAGCCAACACCGATCCCGACAAAATCCAGTGGGTAACAGTGGATGGTTCTTCCATGGCGCCGCTGCTGATTAATGGCAAAGTGGATGCCGCCCCTTTCCTGGCCACCAACTACTACTACCAGAACAAACAGGCCAAACGCTTTGGCAAAGAAATCGTGGTGCTGCCCTTTAGCGACCAGGGTTTCAACATTTACGCCCTGTCCGTATTTGCCACCGAAAAGACGCTGACAGAGCGCTCCGAGATGGTGCAGAACTTCCTGAATGCCACCATCGAAGCCTGGGATGCCGCCCGCAAGGACCCGGACACGGCCTGCCAGGCACACGTCAAAGCCAATCCCGAAATCGATCTGGATGACTGCATGGGCAATCTGAACGCCGTGCTGGACTACATCTACACCGACTTCAGCGCCGAGCACGGAGTGGGCAGCCTGGAAGAAGGCCGCATGAAAACCACCTACGAGGCCGTTGCACAAGCCCAAAGCCTGGACCCAGCCTGGGACTATCACCAAGCCTACGACACCCAGTTCATCGTTAAAGCCAACGGCACCGCTAAACCCTGAGCTGAGTTGATTTTCGCGCGCGCGCAGGCTGGCCCAGGCGGGTCGGCGCGTGCCTAGGAGCGCATTGTGATACGCATTCAAGACGTCAACCTGATCTACGGTCGTAATACCGAACGAGAGACTCAGGCGCTGAAACAAATCAATCTGGATATCCAAGACAACGAAATCATCGCCATCGTCGGCGCCTCGGGCTGTGGGAAATCCACCCTGCTGCGCCTGATTGCTGGCTTGCTGATGCCCACCACCGGCAGCGTCAGCATTGATGATGAAATCGTCGCCCACCCCCGTCAGGACACGGGCATTGTGTTCCAAGCCCCTACCCTGGTGCCGTGGGCCAATATTCTGGACAACACCCTGCTGCCATCCAGCATTATGGGCCGCCTGGACGATCAGGCCCGCAGCCGCGCCACACGCCTGCTGACCACCGCCGGTCTGGGCAGTTTTCTGCATCACCATCCCAAGCAATTGTCGGGCGGTATGCAGCAACGCGTAGCCATTTGCCGCGCCCTGGTTCACAACCCCAAAGTGGTGCTGATGGACGAGCCCTTCGGTGCACTGGACGCGCTGACCCGCGAAACCATGACACTGGAACTGCTGCGCCTGTGGTACGAAGACCCCAAAACCATCGTCTTTGTGACGCACTCCATTTCGGAGGCCGTCATGTTGGGCCACCGCATTGTGGTGATGTCGCCGCGCCCCGGCCAGATTACCGAGATTCTGGATGTGAACCTGCCCCGAGAACGCGACTTTTCCCTGGTGGGCACACCTGAATTCACACGCTGTGCCGCCGCCGTCCGTGAACTTATTTTCCAACACGAGGTGGCTTGATGAGCGAGCACACTCAAACCCTGGCCGTTGCGCCCGTGCGCAAGCGACGCCTGCGTCTGCGCGATTTCAATGAGATTACCGTCCCGGCTCTCACCCTGATTGCCGTGGTCATTCTCTGGGAACTGGCCAGCCGCCTGTTTGATATACCCGAATACCTGGTGCCCGCCCCTTCGCGCATCTGGGCCGATTCCATGCAAATGAAAGAGGCCATGTTGATGCATACGCTGGTGTCCACGCGCACCATCATGCTGGGCTTTTTGCTGTCCATTGTGATCAGCTTCCCGCTGGCCGTGCTGATTACCTATTCGCGCTTTTTCGAACAGGCCATTTACCCGCTGCTGATTCTGACCCAGTCCATCCCCAAGGTGGCCCTGGCTCCGATTCTGGTCATTATTTTTGGCCCCACCGAACTGCCGCGTGTTGTCGTCACCTTTCTGGTCGCCTTTTTCCCGCTGGTGATCTCCATGACGGCTGGCCTTCTGGCCGCCCCACCTGAGTTGATTGAACTGGTCCGTGCCTGCCGTGCCACCCGCTTGCAAGAGTTCTTCCGTATTCGCCTGCCCTTTGCCGTGCCCTTTATTTTCTCCGGCCTGAAAGTGGCCATCACCTTGTCGGTGGTGGGCGCTGTGGTGGGTGAGTTTGTGGCGGCCGACCAAGGTCTGGGCTACTTGATCACAACGTCTACGGCTTTCTTCAAAACGCCGGTTGCCTTTGGTGCCATGGCTATCTTGTCGGTGCTGGGTATTGTGTTCTTCCAGGTGATTTCAGCCGCTGAACGCATCCTGTTCCCTTGGGCAATTAAAGACAATCGGAGCTGATCATGACATCACCTTATACCGTCATCCGTGGGGGCCTGGTACTGGCCCACGCTCATGCCAAGGCCGAGCCTTTAGACATTCTGATCAAGGATGGCGAGATCGTAGCCATGGGCCCACCCGGCCTGCCCGCGCCCGTTGAAGCCACGGTGGTGCAAGCGGATGACCAATTGCTGCATCCCGGTTTAATCAATGCGCACACCCATGGCCACGGCACTTATGCCAAGGCCATGGGGGATCGCTGGTCGCTAGAGCTTTTGCTGACGGCTGGCCCCTGGATTAATGGCGACCGCCATCTGGAAGACAAGTACCTGAGCACCCAGCTAAACGCGGCAGAAATGCTGCTGAAAGGCTGTACCGCCAGCTACGACCTGTACTCCGAAGTTCCCATCCCTACTGCAGAGGGCATGAACGCCGTGGCGCAAGCCTATGTGGATGCGGGTATGCGAGCCACGGTGGCGCCCATGATGGCAGACCTCTCCTTTTACCAATCCGTTCCTGGCCTGATCGAAGCCTTACCAGAAGAATTGCAGAAGTTTGTGGCCCAACTGGCACCGCAGTCTTTCAGAGCCACCCTTTCCGGCCTGACTGACTTTCTGGATAAGCAGCGCAACCCCGACCGCATTCGTTTAGCCTTGGCCCCGACCATCCCCATGTTGTGCTCGGACGAGTTCCTGCAAACCTGCGGAGAAATCAGTGCAGAACGCAATATCGGCCTGCACAGCCACGTAGGCGAATCCTATGTGCAAGCCCTGACCGGCATGAAACGTTATGGCAGCACCATTGTTCAGCATCTGGATAAGCTGGGCCTGATCTCACCCCGCTTCACACTGGCGCACGCCATCTGGCTGGACGAGCGCGATCTGGATATTTTGGCTGAGCGCGGTGCCATGGTGGCCCACAACCCCGGCAGCAATATGCGTTTGGGTAATGGCATTGCCGATGTGAACTCCATGCTGGAACGCGGTATTACCGTGGGCCTGGGCACGGACGGCTCCAACAGTGGCGATAACCAGAATATGTACGAAGCCATGCGTCTGGCCTCCTTCTCGTCCAAGGTGCGTGGCCCCGATACCGAGCGTTGGGTAACAACAGAACAGGCCTTGTACGCCGCCACTGAAGGCAGCGCCCACTGTCTGGGCATGGGCGAGCAACTAGGCCGTCTGGAACCGGGCCGCAAGGCCGATATCGTGTTCCTGGATCTGGCCCATATCAACTGGATTCCCCATAACAACACGGTCAATCAGCTGGTGCATCTGGAAGACGGCCTGGCGCTGCGCCATGTGATGGTCGACGGCCAGTTTGCCGTGCGCGACCGACAGTTAACCCAAGTGAATATGCCGCGCCTGCGCCAGCAGGTAGAGCAGGCCCAGGAACGCATTGCGCGCAATACCCATGACAAGCGTCACATCACGGAAAAGCTGGCCAAAGCCGTAGGTTCTTTCTGTCTTTGCCTGGGCCATGACCGCTACCACGTGCAACGCTGGGCACACCCCAGCCAAGACTTAACATGACGTTATGTTTTACAGATAAATAGGCATACGACATTTATGGTTGGATTTGCTTCAATCATAGAAACAAACACGATTGCGGGCACGCGAGATGCGCGGGTCCGAGCCATCCAAGGAGGAAGATAATGAGTGACTTCGATCTGGTAGTACGAGGAAATATTGTTGAACGCGACCGCATCATCACTGACGGCTGGCTGGCCGTGCGTGAAGGCCGTGTGGCGGCCCGTGGTGTGGGTGCAGCTCCTTCGGCCCGCGAACAAGTCGATGCGCGTGGCATGTGGGTCATGCCCGGTGTGCTGGACGGTCAGGTCCACTCCGGCAGTCAGGCAAACCAGGAAGGTCTGGGTTGGGCTTCGCGTGCAGCGGCGGCCGGTGGTGTCACCACCATGGTTGAAATGCCGTACGACGATCCCGAGCCGGTTGCCTCCCGTCCCCAGCTGGAAGACAAGATTTCCCGCATTGAAAGCGAGTGCCACGTGGACGTGGCCTGCTACGGTACATTGAACGACCAGCACGGTCTGGAAGCCGCCGCTGGCCTGATTGAAGGCGGCGTGTGCGGTTTCAAATTCTCCACTTTTGAAGCCAGCCCTAATCGCTTCCCACGCGTGGAAGAAGACATCCTGATGGAAGCCTTCCGCCTGATCGCCCCCTCTGGTCTGGCCTGCGGTGTGCACAACCAGGATCAGGAGCTGACCCGCAAGAACATCAAGCGCATGGTTGAAGCCGGTGATACAGGCTGGGATGCTTTCTTGCGCGCCCACACGCCTTTGATCGAAAACCTGGCCACCAGCGCTATTTACGAAATTGGTGCCCAGACCGGCGCCCGTGCCCACGCGGTGCACGTGTCCTTGTCGCGCGGTTTTGAAATTTGCAATATGTACCGTCAAGCCGGCCACAAAGCCTCGATTGAAACCTGCGTGCAGTACCTGATGCTGAACCACGAAGAGCACACCCGTCGCTTTGGTGCCAAGACCAAGCATTACCCACCGATCCGCCCCAAGGCGGAAATGGATCTGCTCTGGACTCATATTGCCAACGACGAATGTACCTTTGTGTCCTCCGACCACGTTAGTTGGGGCCTGGAGCGCAAGCAGTTTGATAACGTGTTCCAGAACTCCTCCGGTGGCCCGGGTCTGGAAACCCTGCTGCCCGCCTTCTGGACTGGCTGCGCCGAGCACGGTATTTCCCCCACCATGGTCGTCAAGCAATTGTGCTGGGGCCCTGCCCAACACTTCCTGCTGGAACACCGCAAGGGCACACTGAATGTGGGCGCAGATGCTGACATCGTTATCGTCAAACCTGAAACGTACCGCTTCGATCCCTCCAACAGCCTGTCGGCCGTGACTTGGAGCTCGTTTGAAGACCGTGAATTCCAGGTACGCGTGGAAGCCACTTATGTACGCGGCCAACTGGCCTGGGACGGTAAAACCGTGCGTAACGCAGCGGGCGACGGCCAGTTCATCCGCCCGCACAAGGCAGGCGAACTGTCATGAGCCTGGCCATGCCCTTGTTAAATCAGGAGCGCCTGTGGCGCAGCACCCAGGAGCTGGCCGCGTTCACGCTGCCCGACCAGCCCTGGACGCGCCGTGCCTTCTCCGATCTGTTTCTGCAATCGCGTCAGTGGTTGCTGAAACAGTTCGAGGAAGCGGGCCTGAGCGTACGCTTGGATGCCGCTGGCAACCTGATCGGACGTCGTGAAGGGCGCAAGCCCGGTCTGGCGCCGATTACGACCGGCTCGCATTGCGACACCGTGATGTACGGTGGCCGCTACGACGGCATTATTGGCGTGCTGGCCGGGCTGGAAGTGGCCCGTTGCCTGAACGAGCAGAATATTCAGCTGGACCATCCTTTCGAGGTGGTGGATTTTCTGTCCGAGGAACCCAGCGACTATGGCGTGTCCTGCGTAGGCAGCCGCGCCATGGGTGGTGTGCTGTCTGAAACCATGCTGGCTGAACGCAATCCGCAGGGTGAAACACTGGCACAAGGCATTGCCCGCATCGGTGGCCGCCCAGAGGAACTGCGCCAAGCCCGCCGAGCCCCTGGCGATACCGCTGCTTTTGTCGAGCTGCATATTGAGCAAGGGCCGGTACTGGAATCACGCAATCTGCCTATTGGCGTGGTCAGCAATATTGTGGGCATTTGCCGCCACCGCATCATCGTCACAGGTCGCCCTGACCATGCCGGTACCACACCCATGGACATACGTCGTGATGCCCTGGTCGGTGCCAGCCTGATCATCAGCGAGGTGGACCGCAAGGCACGCCGTGCTTTGGGTGGGCCGGACTATCTGGTGGCCACTATCGGCAACCTGAGCCTGACACCCAATGCGTCCAACGCCGTTCCCGGACGCGTGGAGATGATGGTGGAAGTGCGCAGCGACCGTCAGGAGCTGATGCAGTCCTTTACCGAGGAACTGCTGGCCCAATTGCGCCCCGAAATCGAAACGATGGGCCTGGGTCTGGAAGCCGCCCAAGTCAGCCTGGCCAAGCCCACGGACTGCACGCCTGATGTGATGAGCATCATCGAGCAAGCTGCCAGTGCTTTGGGATACCAGAGCATGGTGATGCCTAGCGGAGCCGGCCACGATGCGGTGTACATGGCGCCCAGCGGCCCTATGGGCATGATCTTTATTCCCTGCTTGAATGGTCGCAGCCATTGTCCCGAAGAATCCATTACCTCCGAGCAATTGCTGGACGGTACGCGGGTTTTGTATCAAACCGTTGTCATGCTGGACCAGAGCCTGGAGAACTGACATGGACTGGTCCTGTGATCAGCTTAGCGAACGCGAACGCTACCGCTTGTTGGTCAACACCGTGTTGCCGCGCCCCATTGCCCTGGTCACAACGAGCGACCAGCAGGGGCGCGTGAACACGGCCCCCTTCAGCTTTTTTAATGTGATGGGTTCTGAACCCGCTGTCATTGCTCTGGGACTGGAAAACGATACGCAATCGGCTGATGGCCTGAAGGACACCACGCGCAACATCCTGGTCACAGGGCAGTTCGTGGTGAACCTGATCAGCGCCAAGATGGCACGGGCCATGAATATCTGCGGCATTGCCTACCCGACCGGGCAGGCCGAGCATCTGCAGGCGGGTCTGGATCTGGCCCCCAGCGTGCAAATACAACCGCCGCGCATTGCCCAGTGTCCGGTGCAGTTTGAATGTCGTCTGCACACCGCGCTGGATATGGGCCCGCTGCGCCACATTGTGATCGGAGAAATCCTGCATCTGCACTGTGACGACGCCATCCTGACACCTGAAGGGCGCATTGACATAGACGCTTACGACCCTATCGGGCGCATGCATGGATCTGACTGGTATGTCGGCCTGCAAGGCCGTTTTCAGTCAGAAAAACTGAGCCACCCAACCGGGCCACAGCCCACCCAACCATAAAAACATCATGAATCGTCGTCCTCATATCTACGTTCTGAACCCCAATTCCAGCCAGATCGTAACGGATGGCCTGGACCGTGCTGTCCAGCCCCTGCGCCTGAGCGATGGCCCGGCCATCTCCTGCCTGCGTCTGCCCGAAGGGCCCGCCGGTGTGCAAAGCCAGACCGATATCGACACCTTGATTCCCCATCTGCGCGCCCAGGCTATGAGCGTGCAAGACGACGCCTCTGCCTATGTGGTGGCCTGCTTTAGCGACCCTGGCCTGTACACCTTGCGCGAAGCGGTGGACGTACCTGTGCTGGGCATTGCCGAAACCGGCGTGCTGACAGCCCTGTCGCTAGGCCAACGTTTTGGAGTGCTATCCATTTTGCAGGCGTCCATTCCGCGCCACCTGCGCTATTTTGGTGCGATGGGCGTCACCGACCGTTTGGCCGCCGATCTGGCCATCAATATGGGTGTGTCGGAGCTGGCTGACGAGAAAAAAGCCCTGCAAGGCCTGACAGAAGTAGGCCTGCGCCTGCGCGATGAACACGGTGCCGATGTGGTGGTGCTGGGTTGTGCCGGTATGGCTAATCAGCGTGATGCGCTGGAACAGGCCTTAGGCATTGCCGTTGTCGAGCCCACGCAAGCAACCGTCGCCGTTGCGTTGGGCCGTTGCTTATTAGGCTGGTAAGTCTGGATGAACGCCCTTTTGCAAGCCAGCTGCTTGGCAACCGCGCAACGGCTGCTACAGGCACGCCAAGAAAATCGTCCCATCGAGGATTGGCCTGAGGCATTGCGCCCCACGTCTTTCGAACAGGCCTATGGGGCCCAGACCCTGCAAATGCAGGCCCTGGGCCCCATAGGAGGCTGGAAAGTTGGCGCAGCCAATACTGTGGCATCACCAACCTGCGCTCCCCTGCCCCAGCGCTTTCGCTATGCCAGCCCGAAGACTCCAGCAGGCGAAGGTTTGTCTTTACGCGGCATAGAGGTTGAAATCGGCCTTATCCTGGGTCAGGACTTGCTCCCAAGCCAAACGCCGTACTCCCTGGAACACATCTGGGGTGCCATCAGCCAGGTCTGCGTAGCAGTAGAAATTGTGGAGTCCCGTTTTGCACGGCGCGACACCGTAGGACGGCTCTCCACACTGGCTGATCTGGCTAGCCACGGTGCGCTGATCCATCCGGCACAAGGCACGGCGGCCCAAGACATGCGACTGCTCGAACCCGAATGGGCTCGAGTACAAGTGGGACAGCAAGCACTGCTGCAAGGCCCCACTCAAAACCCGGCTGGCGAGCTGACACGTCTACTGCTCTGGCTGGCCAATCAAGGTAGCCATCACGGTGGCGGCTTACAACAGGGCCAGGTGATCATTACCGGCATGTGCCTGCCTATGCTGTATGCCGCCCCCGGCGACCGAATTCAGGCCGCCATTCAAGGTATCGGCGAACTGGACTTTATCTGTGCCTAAACGCTTTGCCGGTACTGCGATACAGGCTGGCAAAGCGATATAAAGACCGAATGCCTGCCTTAGAAAAACTCGTCCAGCAGGAAAAGTCATGCTCAAGAACCTTGTCAAAAAACCAATCAAAAAAGGGGGAGTAGATCAGGCTTGATACTGCAAATGAATCAGCGGATAAGGCTTGCCTTGATCGTCGACTGGCGAGCGGCCAATACGCTGGAAGCCCATTTTTTCGTAAAAGCCTACCGCTTGCGCATTCTGCTCGTTCACATCGGTGCTCATGGTGGGGTGCAAGCTCAAACCGTGCCGCACCAAAGCCTTGCCTACGCCCGTGCCCCGGCTGTCCGGGTCCACAAACAGGGCCTGCATATGGCCTTCGTCAATCAACATGAAGGCCAGCGGGTAATCATGCTCGTCCACCGCCAGCCAGAGGCTGGCCTGGGGTAGGAAACCACACACCAGCTCATCAATTTCCTGACGGTCCTGGGCAGATAAAAAATCGTGTGTGGCATCCACGGCCTTGCGCCAGATTTCAACCACACGTTGCCCGTCTTCCGGACACGAATTGCGAATTCTCATGGTGTTCATCCTGTAAGTACAGCAACGTTTATCAGCAAGCCGTCCACGTTCTGTGGGGGGTGAGCTTATGACAAGCAAAGGCCAAAACCACGGCTTTGTCCTAATTCAACAGCCCTTGTGACTGGAAGATTTTTTGATAAACACCCCGAACCACGGCCTGCTTTCTTTGGTTGTAGTCCCGCACATTGTCTGCCCCCTCTTTGGCCTGCATTTTGGCCTGCGCATAACACTGCAAATCATCCGGGTGCGTGCTGAGCCAATCACGGAACAGAATATGGCGGATATGCTCGGGGCAATCCGGCCCAAACACATGCAAGTTCACGCGCGGCCGCTCTTGGCGCAACATGCGATGCTGATACCAGGAGCGCTCACGTATGCTCAGCTCGTAGCCCAAGGTATTCAAGGCAGGGACATAGTTCTCTTCTTGCTCCGGGTCTGCCACCAGTACATCAATATCAATCACAGGTTTGGCAGGCAGCCCTAATACCGCTGTCGAACCCACATGGGCAATAGCCAATGCCTTGTTTCCCAGCGCATGCAAAATTTCCTGGCTCAAACGCTGGTACAGAACAGGCCAGGACGCATCGTAGGCCTGGACCTCGATCGCTTCCGCTTTAGGCTCGCCTGTCACCCAGGGATTCTCGTTGGGATCACCATCCTCGAAAATGGTGATTTTGTTTAGTGCCCATGTAGGCATCATCTTTTTCTCTCTATTCAAACCACTGAATACCGCTAAGACTTTGTTCACAGTCTTTTTTTGCACGGCAAAGCCATCTTCAATCGCGGGACAGATCACTGCGCTTCCCTACCGTGCACGGGCTTCGCAGGCTCGGTATTGCCCCTTAGGATGACCGCGTTTCCAAGGCAAATAAATGCCGCAAATGCTGCTCGGCTTGCTCTGAAGTCAAATCGCTAGAGTCAGTCAACAACATATTGGCCAAGCCGTCGTACAAAGCCGATAAACGCAGTGCAATCCCATAGGGATCAGGAGCCTGCCACAAGCCCTGTTCGGCCCCACTGCTCAGATAAGAGACCAGTTGCTCCAGCATCTTGCTTTGCACCTGCGAGATCACCACGGCCAACGCCGGGTCGGTTTTAGCCAGATCAGTGGCATCAAGCCACAAAAACCAATAGATACGGTTGCTCTGATCAAAGGCAGAGCTCAAGTAGTTTTCCATCAAGGCTTGCGGCCCAAGCTCCGGTGCCGCCCCCACATCCATCAACTGCTCAAAAATCTCGCCCCAGGCTTGGGCCCGCAATTCGGACCAGCGAAAGTAATGGTTCAACAACCCACGGCCCACGCCGGCGCGTTCCGTCACCATGCGCGTAGTGGCCGCCCGCACCCCCACTTCCAGCAAGGTATCGACCGCCGCCTGCCGGATCCGTGTCGCACTGTCTTGTTTTTCACTCATTACCATCTCTCCTATTGACACATTGAGCAACCGCTCAATATTATGGCATTGAACAAGCGCTCAATCAATAAACACCTATGTCCTCATCTTCTCGCAATACCTCTGTCGACCTGATCCGCACCGCTGCCTTAATCGGTATTTGTGTAGTTAACCTGCCTTTTCTGGCAATGACCGACAATATCCCCACACATAGTTCACCCTTTTACGATCAGGCGGCGGCATTCCTGATCGAGTTTTTGTTTCAGGGAAAATTCTTTCTCTTGTTCTCGCTGATTTTTGGCTGGGGCATCGAGATCCAGGCCCGCTCCGCTACCCGTGCCGGGGTCCCTTTAAGCCAGCGTTACTTCCGACGCTTAAGTGGTTTGGCCTTGCTGGGATGTTTGCACGCCATGCTGGTCTTCACCGGCGACATTCTGCTGCTTTACGCCGTCTTGGGCCTGCTGATCTGGCCGCTGCGCAACAGCACGCCCTCTAAACTGGTGAAGATTGCACTGGCAATGGTGCTGGTGGAACTGCTGAGCCTAGCCCTCGTCATGTTCTGGGTCTCGAGCCTTGAAGAACTGGCCCCCGTTTATTCACTGGGCGGTGCATTTTCCGAAGCCACCTTGGCCCGCCTGACTGATTGGCCCGAGACCTTTGGCTTTCTGTTTCTATATCAAGGGCCGCTTGCTTTCGGTGCCATGCTGCTGGGCCTGGCCGCAGCCAAAAGCCGCTTTTTTGAAGCCAATAGCCCAGGCCTGCAAAAACTGGGAAAAGCGATGCCCTGGCTGGTTCTGATTGCGCTGCCCATCAATATCTTTACGGCAGTTACGGCGAACCAAACCGATGTAATGGGACTAATCGGACTATTTAGCGTGTCTATTGGTGCCCCGCTGCTCTCCCTCATTTACCTGTACCTGCTCTTGCGCTGCGCGGCCTGGATTCGCTTGCCCGAGGTTCTGATTGAAGCAGGCCGCAATTCACTGACAGCGTATGTCTGCCAAGGGGTTTGGGCTGGTCTGATCTTTAGCAGCTATGGCCTGGGCCTGTTTGATGCCTTGGGCAATGCGGCGCTGTTGCTGATGGCCGTGGTGCTGGCACTAATCGCCATGACGCTAACGGGCCTGATCGCCCGGCGCTGGGGGCGCGCTCCCCTGGAAGCCGTCTTAAGACGTATTACCTATGGTGCCCAAACAGATCGGAAATAGTCGTACGCAACCACTGCACGCCCTGATCCTGCCGGCTGCGTTCATGCCAATGCACGCGCACATCAAAGCTGGGTAGTGCCAGCGGCGTGGGCACAATGCACAAGGCGGTGGGATTCTGAAAAGACAGGACGGCTATGTTGGGCACAGTCAGCAAATAATTGCTGCTGACAAGAATCTGTTCGGCAGCCAAATAGTGCGGGATGGTCAGACTGATATTGCGGCGCATATCCAGGGCACGCAGGGCATTTTCCACTAGGGAATGCCCGCTACTGGTGGCATCAATGGCCAAATGATCGGCCGCTACAAAGGCATCCAGGTTCAACTCTGTTTTGGCCAAGGGGTGCGCTTTACGCATGGCCGTCACATAACGTTCGTGGCGAAACACGCGTGAATGCACCCGCCCCTTAATCATGGGCAAGGAGCCAATGGCCAGATCAATCTCGCCAGAGCTCAAACCGCTTTCCAGTGCTTCCCAGCCCAGATTCTTGATGACCAAGCGAATACCCGGCGCGTGTTTGGCCACAAAATCATTCAGGCCCGGCAGAAACACCAGTTGGCCAATGTCCGTCATATGAACTTTAAAAACGCGGGTAGACTGAGCAGGATTGAAGCCTTGGGTCTGGGTCAGGGCGATGCCCACCTCTTCCAGCAAGGGCTGCAGCTTTTCGCGCAGGGCAATGGCAATCTGCGTGGGCGCAACGCCGTAGCGCGCCCGCACGAACAAAGGATCGCCCAAAGCCTGCCGCCAACGCTGCACCATCAGAGAAATGGCAGACTGGCTGACCCCCATACGCAGCGCCGCCTGGCTCAGGTTCTGGCACTCACAAATCAGACAGAAAGCGTGTAGCTCAGCCAGCGTCCAGTTATATGTTTTGTAAATATCAGATAGCACGCTGACACCACCTCAAGTCGTTTTTGGCTCTCTATTATGTGTATTGGAAATAGTACAACGACACACCGAATTGCCACTACGTCACAATAAAACTAGGAGGGAAGACCCATGAGTACCAATGAAATCACCTGGTCCAATGGCCAATGGAACAGCACCAGCGCGCCCCTGATTGGCGCTACCGACCATGCTTTCTGGATGGCCACCACCGTCTTTGACGGTGCCCGTTCCATTCAAGGCCATACCCCGGATCTGGATCTGCATTGCGAGCGTCTGAACCGTTCAGCCGTCACCCTGGGCATGGAGCCGGTAATAACGCCCCAGCAGACCGTGGATCTGGTGCGCGAGGGCCTGAAAAAACTGTCCCACACTCAGGACTACTACATCAAACTGCTGTATTTCGCACCCGGCGGCTTCATTCAGCCCGATCCCGCTACCACTCAGCTGGCTATTCATATTTTTGAATCCCCCATGCCGGATGACAGCGGTTTTAGCGCCACGTTCAGCGAGTTTCTGCGCCCTGATCCGGCCATGGCCCCCACCGATGCCAAGGCCTCTTGCCTGTACCCCAACACTCAGCGCATCTTGCGCGATTCCAGCGCACGCGGTTTTGACAATGCCATCGTGCTGGACTCCAAAGGCAAGGTCGCGGAATTTGCAGTAGCCAATCTGTGGATTGTGCGTGATGGCGTGGTGCTGACTCCCGAGCTGAACGGCACCTTCCTGAACGGTATTACCCGCCAACGCGTCATGCAGCTGTTGCGCGACGATGGCCTTGAAGTACGTGAAGCCAGCCTGACGCCACAAGACGTGCTGGATGCGGACGAAGTATTTAGTACTGGCAATTACGGCAAGGTCTTGCACTGCAATCGCATTGACGATCGCCACTATGCTCGTGGCCCGATTGAAACCCGCGCCCACGAGCTCTACATGGCCTACACCGAACGCAACTGATTCAGGGATAGATCACCCTGCCCGCTTAGCTGATCGCCCGCGTCCAGGTCCATGACCCGGACACCTATGCCAACTAGACGGCGCTAAGCCGGGCCGTTATCCAAGCTCACGGTGGGCGCTGACCCACTTTCCTGCTCTGCCTGCGCCAGCTTCATCTGATTTAACAAGCTATGGAGCATCTCTGTCGACAAGCCGTGCAGCACCAAACGGTAGCCTGCTCGCAAGGTAGACATAGGCACCAAGGGATGACCGTTGTTCACCAGAATCAGATGCTCGGGCGCCTGCAAAATTTTGGCTGCATAGATACCGATGGTCTCGTCCAACTGCAAGGAATTGGCCGCACGCCAGAAGTCGTTATCGGTCAGCAACAGCTGATACAGGGGGGTAAACAGTTCGATGGCGCTTTGCAGGTCCATCTTGTTCAGCGGGCCTTGCGGCATATCCTCCAGTGCCAAGGGCACGGGCTGGATCATGGAGAAATCCACCCGTTCCGGCGGGCCGATTTCCTGATTATTATCCCGCAAGGTCTGGTTCAGGCGGATCACGAAATTGAACAGATTCAAATCGTGCTTCACAAAGGTGTGATCATGCAACTCGTCGATGTTCATCGGCGTCAATGGCGTGGTCGGCACCTTGGTGGGCGAGTTGGCGGCGATAAAGGCCAGAACCTGCGAGCCCAGGTGAAAATGGCGCAAAATCAGCCAGTTCGCCTGGGGCGAGACAAAGCGCTTCAAACCCCAGACCAGAATTCGATGCAGCAGACCCGAGTGCGACCACTTGCGCGGCAAGAAGGTTTTGACGATCTGGATCACCACAATCATCAAGCGTGCCAGGGGCCGCAAGAATGGCAGCAGATATTGACGCGAAGAAGAACTGGAGTCAGCCAGCCATGCCTGCTTTACTTCATCAGGCAAGGGCGTGCTGCGATCCAGATACAAGGCCCGCCAAGGGCTGGGGTCCTGGGGATCATGCTCTTTACTTAAAAAATCCGGAATTTTATCCATGATTTAAAACTCTTTCGCGTATTGGAACTGCATCAAGTACAGGGCTGCCGTACGGCGTGCGGTTTCAATAATAATCTGTTCGGCGCGACCTGTTTCATCGCAATCCAGCGCCAGCTCGACCGCCACCAGCCAACGGGCCAGATGATGTTCGTCGTTCATGCCGTGATAGTGCAGGAAACGGTACATATTCGGTTCCAGCGACAGCGAAGATTTCAACAAAGGCAGCAAGGCCGGCACAATGCGTTGGCCCGTGCCTTCAATAATGTAAATCGCACCCAACAAACCAATCGGGTCCTGGCTGGCCGCCAACGCATGCAGATAAGAGTTCAGGGCCTGACCACCAGGGTTACGCGACAACTGCTCGATCTCGGTAGCCGTGCCACCGGCCTGCTGATAGTCCTCGAATAAGATCTTGAAGTCGTCCTGTTCTTCACCGGCGTGCAAGCGAATCAGCTCGGCCAGTGGCGCATAAGTAGGCGACAAGGAGTCGCAGGCTTCGCGCATCCATTTGGCCCCCTCACGCACCTGGGGAATCCAGTCCGCCATCCACTTTTGATAGTCCTGCATGCGCATGGAGCCATCGTGCAAGCTGCGCAGCAAAGGCGTGCGCCAGACTTGGGAGCGGTAATCGTGCCAGATAGGAGCCAGTTGCGTCAGCAGATCGCGCAAGCCTTGCGGGGCGGTAGCCGGGTCATGCGGGGGGGCAATATCCACCTGATCCGTAGAGGCAGAAGCGGACTGTTTGGCCGTTGGGTAGGACAGCGCCGCTGCTGGCGCATCGCAGGCCTCCACTTCCAGCAGCATATAGGCTGTCGTGAAGCGGCCCGACTCGGGCACGTAGCACAGGATTTGCTCGCCGGGCGTCAAGGTCCGGTCGCGCATGAACTCGGCCAACATGATCAGGATGGACGCTGCGCCCGTATTGCCGCGCCAGCGCAGATTGCTGTACCAACGCTCGGCAGGAATGGCCAGCCCGGCCTGTTCCAGCAAATCAGCCACGACGGGAATGAATTTCTCGGACGAGTAATGGCACAGGAAATGGCTGATACGCTCGGGGTCCACCCAGCCGTCACGTACCAGCTTCACGTACTCGTGAATGCCGATATCAAACAGATGTGGCAACAGGCGGATATCCTGGCGCAGAGACAGGGCCCCGGCCTGCTCGGCCTCGGCCCAGGAGTCGTAGTCCAGATGGCTGCGGCTAGACTCGCGCGTCGCCCCTAGCTGCATGCACACGGGGTAATCGCCCGAAAAGGACTTTTGATGAATCCAGCGCAGGCGCAGACGCACACCGGCTTGCGTGGTGGGCAGCACCTGATCTTTATGGCTGAGCAAAGCAGCACCCGCGCCATCGGAAAGCATCCAGCGCAAGAAGTGCGCATCGAAGTCCGCCTGATAGTCTTGCGAGGCAAAGCGCGAGCGGCGGAACAGGCGCGACGGCATTTCACTGGCAACGGCCAGGCCATGGCGGTGCGCACCCAGCTCAATCCCTTGAGCAACGGTTTGCAAGGCGGTGACGCCTGCCGCGCAAATCCCGTGTACGGAATGCACTTCCAGCGGTGGCGCACCCAGCTCGCCCTGAATCGCGTTGGCAAAACCGGGCATCAACAAATCACCACCCGAAGAGCCGCTGGCCAAGAGACCGACCTCGCCCATATCCAGGCCCGCTTGCTCCAGGCAAGCACGTATCGCGTTGGCGGCCATGGTGGTGTTGCTCCAGCGGGTTCCACCATCTTCAGCAATGGCGTAGTAACGCTGCTGAATGCCGTTTTCTGCCAGAATGCGCTGCTTGATGCGCCCCGATATACGGTTCAAAGGCGCAATAAAACGATCCATCTCAGTGTTATCGACCGGCTCGCCGGGCATAAACCACTGGGCCTGATGGATAACAACGTGCTCAAAGGCCACGGGCATAGAAATACTCCTGATTACACAGAATCACGCCGACGCTCGGTCTGGCCCACGGCGTTCAAAGATTGACTGCGGTAACGGGGCATAAACAGGCCCAACACAAAAACACGCAGCATATAAGGCACCAGCCCCCCTTCGTTCAAGGCGTCCGGGGTGCGGGCTCGGTATTCGGTGTCGTGCAGCCGGGTCAACTCAGACCAGTGCGCACGCGAATGTTCATGGTGGGCCACATGCAGGCCGATATTGAACAGCAATGGATTCACCAGCCCCTCGAAATTACGGGCATAGGCCAGTTGCTCACCATGCCGGGCCTGATGGCTGCCATCGGCATGGGCATGTTGCAGGTAATTGGTGGCCAGCAGCCAGTGCAAACCATGCAGCTGCGGCAGGATCACGTACAAAAAACCTTTGACCGGGTCCAACGCCAGAGCCAGCGTCCAGCTTCCCAGCCACAGGCCGTATTGCGCCATGCAATAGGCCCATACACCTGGCCACCGGCGACGCAAACTACCTAACCAACCAAAGATAGAGGGATACAAGGCCGGCGCGGCCTCAAAAGGATGCATCAGCCAGCCCAGCGTATCGTTGGTGTCGCCCCGCCAGAAACGGTAAGTGCGGGCCACGTCTTTTTCACCATGCTTGTAGCGATGGTGGTTGCGCCCATGCGCAGGCCAAAATACACAAGCGGGGTGGCCTTGCACCAGAGTCAGCCAAAAGTCCGTCAGGCGATTGGGCAGGCGGCCCTGCCACATGCGCAAATGATGATGGTTGTGGTTGATCACCCCGACACCCAGCGTCAAAAACAGCAGCAAGCCGTACAGAAGCCAGGAAAAGCCGCCGTGCCACAGAGCAAGGACCAGAACGGGGTAGGCAATCAGGTACAGCAGACTTTGCCAATCTCGCGGCTTACGCAAACGCCACGCTGCACTCATCCCCGCGCCTCTTCGGGGCGGTCCGGCAGGCGGGTACCAAACAGGCGGTCCATAAAGCTGAACTGAAAGCCGTAATTACCGTTGTACTGAGCGTGATGGCGCTGGTGTCGACGGCTGGCCGCCAGCCAGTTGCGGCTGGAGACAGTGGGGAAAAAGTCGTAATTGGAGTGACCGATGCTGTTGAAGAACAGGCTGAACAAGGGCACGGACAGCAAGGACCAGAAGCTGAAATCATGTACCAACATAGGCAGCAGAATCACATTGCCCAGCATGATCGATTCCAGCGGGTGAAAGCTGTAGGTAGAAAACGGTGTCACCACCACAGAGGAGTGATGCGGGCCGTGATAACGGCGCAACCAGCGGGTATGCAAGAGGCGGTGGTTCACCCAGAAATGCACATCATTCCAGATCACCAGGACCAGAATTTCCAGGGCAATGCGTGTCGCGCTGGCATCCGGCGTCAAATGCGCCCAGCCTAGCTGCAAAAAGCCCCAGGGGAAAATCATGCCGGTGCCAAAGATCAGAATGGCCGAACCGGATTGCTTTAACTCTCGGCGCAGTTGGCCCTGGCGCAACGGGCGCGTATCCAAGGGGCGTCCCCAACCCAAGGCCGGGAAAAGCCAATGTGTCAGCGCCAAGGTGCCCAGTGCGAACAGCACATAAATGCCGCCGAAAAACAATAAGCCCACGCCCATTACCTGCCAGACGCTCAAGGCCTGAAAAGCCTGCCCCATTCCGCTCTCTATGTATCAAATTGCGCTCATGCTAGCGCGGGTCGAGTCATTACGTTTGTTAATTTGGTTACTAATTGCAGAGACTTGGCCACCTTAAAAAGGCAACACACTTTTGCGAAAACAGGGACTAATCATATCGGGACTCCCCCATGCACGTTTGGGATGTGCAGATCAAGGCCGGACATACCTTCAGCTTCACCGTGCCCGAAGGCTGGAACACCAACACACTGATTTTGAGCGGCACCGCCTCCTTCAACCGGCAGGCCAAAATAGGTGAAGCCCAAGTCGTGGTTCTGGAGCGGGTGGGCCAGCAGATGTTGGTCCAAGCGGAGAGCGACACACAATTGCTCTTGCTTAGCGGCGAGCCGTTGGAAGAGCCCATCGTCGGATACGGCCCTTTTGTGATGAATACACAACAAGAGGTCAACCAGGCTATTGAGGACTTTAACGAAGGCCGCTTTGGGAAAATGCCCTAAAGCAAACCGGGCAGCATGTCGGCCTACCCGGTTTGCTGTCATTCATGCCCACGGACAGTACCGCTCTGCTTAGCGCCCGCTTACGATATACTGATCCGTCATCGACTTCCCTTAGACACCATGAGACGCTGGTTCGTCGTCGTCTTACTTCTTATCCTCCCTTTCCAGGCGTATAGCTCCCACTTTCACGCTACCGTGCAAGGTGGTCAGTCTGCATTGTTCGTCCAGCAAGACGCCCATGCGACCGAGCTGCGTGTCGAATCTGGAAAGCACCCCTTGCAGCAGCTAAGCGCCATCCTGGCGCAAACGCCCATGCAACAGTACGCCGATCACGCGGATACCCCTTTGCCTTGCCCGGTACAGTCTTGTTGGCTGCATGCCTGGCCTTCGGCGTGTCCGCCTTTTTCCCTGCCAGCTGTTTGCTGCGAATTCGCACCGGAGCACCGCCCGCCGCGCGTCTGATCCCTGGCGCGCTACCCGCCCTGCTCCCGCTTTTTTGCACTTATTTTTCTGTCTAACAGGACAAAATCATGGAATGGCTACTCGATCCCAGCATATGGGTCGGCTTATTAACTCTGGTGGTGCTTGAGATTGTTCTCGGCATCGACAACCTGATCTTTATCGCGATTCTGGCCGATAAACTGCCCCCGCATCAGCGCGACCGTGCTCGCCTGATCGGCCTGTCGCTGGCGCTGATCATGCGCCTGGGTCTGCTGACTATCGTTTCCTGGTTGGTCACCCTGACCACCCCGCTGTTTTCGTTAGGACCGCTAAGTTTTTCAGGCCGCGACCTGATCTTGCTGCTGGGCGGTCTGTTTCTACTGTTTAAAGCTACCAGCGAACTGCACGAACGTCTTGAAGGCAGCGGCCACCACGCCAGCACCAACAAGGCTTACGCCAGCTTTGGCGTGGTCGTGGCGCAAATTGTGGTGCTCGATGCCGTGTTCTCGCTGGACGCGGTCATTACCGCCGTGGGTATGGTGGACGAACTGCCCGTCATGATGACGGCTGTCATCATCTCCATCGGCTTGATGATCTGGGCCTCCAAGCCCCTGACCACCTTTGTGAACAACCACCCTACCGTGGTCGTGCTGTGTTTAAGCTTCTTGCTGATGATTGGTCTGACGCTGACCGCCGAAGGCCTGGGCTTCAAGATCCCCAAAGGCTATCTGTACGCCGCCATTGGTTTCTCCATCCTGATCGAGTTCTTCAACCAGATTGCCCGCCGCAGCTTGCAGCGCTCGCAGTCGCGCCGCCCCTTACGCGACCGTACGGCAGAAGCTGTGCTGCGCATGCTCGGCAACCGTAACAAAGAAGACAAGGACGACAGCCATAACGACGGTCAGCTGGAGCTGGACGAGCAGGGTTTCCGCACCGAGGAACGCAATATGGTCAGCGGTGTTCTCAGCCTGGCTGAACGCCCTATCCGTTCCTTGATGACCCCTCGTCAGGAGATTACCTGGCTGGATATCGATGACTCCACCGAGACCTTGCGCCAGCAATTGCGCTCCACTCCGCACAGCTTCTTGCCAGTGTGTCAGGGCGATCTGGATCAGGTGGTGGGTGTAGCTCGCGCCAAGGACTTGCTGGCGGATCTGGACGACTACCCACAAATACAACTGTGGCCGGACTTGCGTGAACCCATCATCGTGCATGAACACACGGATGTACTCAGTGCCATTGCCATGTTGAAGCAATCCAATGGTCAGTTCGTGCTGGTAACGGATGAGTACGGCGCCATTGAAGGCTTGCTGACCCCTATCGACATCCTGGAAGCCATTGCTGGCGAATTCCCCGACGAGGACGAGCAGGCGGCTATCCAGCAGATTGGCCCTAATCTGTGGCAGGTGGACGGCGGCATAGACTTGTTATTACTGGCCCAGGCGGTCGAAGCAGACGATCTACTTTTGAAAGACAGCAGCTTCAACTCCGTGGCTGGTTTCTTGCTGGAACGTCTGGATTCGCTGCCTACAGTGGGCACAGTAGTCGAGGCAGATGGTCTGCGCTTTGAAGTCACCGAAGTCAGCCAGCGTCGCATCGCGACTGTACACGTCAGCCGCCTACATGCGCCCGAGGAGAGGCAGGACTGAGACGCTAAGGAGCTAAAAAAGCAGGCTTACAGGCTCGCTGGCCAATAGCCAATAGCCAATAGCCACGCAGTATAAAAAACGGCCAAGGTATCACTACCCTGGCCGTTTTTTTATACTTTCTGCTTGTGTTCCTGATGAGCTGCTACCGCTGCGATCAACCCCCAGCGTCATTGGGTCCAGCCCAGCAAGCTATTCTCAAGCACGACTCAATAAGGCGATCCCACCCGGAAAGCGCATTACATCCAGCCCATAAAGCGCCTGCAAAACATCCAAGGCCTCTGGCAGGTTGTCCAGATTAACGGACAAGTTGACCAGAATAGAACCCAGGGAAGCGTCTTTCAAAATCAGATGCCCTGCCCAATAACGATTCAACTCGGCCAGCACCTGTGACAAAGGCTGTTCATGAAAGGCCAAACGGCCCTGACGCCAGGACGGGAAGTCCTCCGCCGCCACAGTCTGCACTGAGCTGATGGCATGGCGTCCATACACCAGTTGCTCGCCAGCCCCCAGCCTGTAGCCCTGACCACCAAAATCCACCTGGGCGCTGCCAGACAGGCAGGTCACCTGCGTTTTGCCCTGCAGGTAACGGATATTGGTACGGCCATTGAAGGTCTGAATAGACCCCCCTCCGGCAAACACCGTACATACCACTGCCGAGCGCTCGGCCTGACGCACCTCGACCTCCCCATCCAGCAAGGCCACGATCCGGCCCAGATGCGTATCGTCACTAACATTCAAACGACTGCGGGTATTCATATCCAGCCAGACATGGTCCAGCAATTGCACCCGTCGCTGCTCGCCCGCGCCGGTGCGGTAGTCGGCACGTAAATCGGCCAGCGAGGGCCATAACTGCAGGGGCGGCTTGACGACCATATACAGGCCTCCGCCCAGGAGCAAACCGCCCAGCAAGGCGCGACGCAAGGGTTGGTGGCCACGTGCTTTGGTCAGCTTGGCTTCACGCAGCCACTCACCACGATCTTGAGGCAGGGCATCCCACTGCTCACGGGCGTGCGCGAAGGCGGAGGCGTGGGCAGGGCTACGCCCACACCAGCGGCGCAGCTCTCGGGCCTGACGCGGGGTCAGCGAGGACGTTTTCAGGCGGCTGACCCAAGCGCGTGCCTCCTTGTGCAAGGTGTCTTCATCCAAATTCAAGGCATTGGCAGGGTTCATCAACAATCAATCTAAAAAGCACTACACAGGGGCTGCAAGTCGCAGTCCAAATCGTTTTTATCCATCCGTTTAAACGGATTAAAGGGGAAATTCAACGGCAAACCTAAATTGTCGGAAACTGCAGGCGGTATCGTCAAGCACTGGCCCGTTATAAAGGGTCAAGCCTAGCTCTGGCAGCAATCCATTAATTGCTGGCGCAACCAGACATGGGCCGGGTCCGCATGCCGTCGACTATGCCAAACTTGCTGAAACAAGACCGAGGGAATGGGCAAAGGTGGCTTGAAAAAAACCAGTTCAGGGTGCTCACGCAAGGGTTCGGCGCTGCGGCTGGAAACCGTCAGAATCAGATCAGTACCCGCCAGCACCTGGGCAGCAGCACTCCAATGCGGCAAAGATAGGGCAATCTGACGCTTCAGTCCCCTTCGATTAAGCACATTATCGACCTCGCTTTCACCACCGGGGCGCATAGAAACCAGCACATGGGGATGCTGCAACCACTCGTCCAGATCCGGCCCGGCAGGCGTAGACAAACTGGCGCGGTCGGCAATACAAATAAGATGCTCTTCAAACAAAGTCTGTGCCTGCAAACCGGCCGGAATGTCAGAGAACACCCCTAAGGCCACATCCAGTTCACCATCGCTTAGCTGCGCCAGCATCGCTTCCCGGCTACCTTGGCTCACTGCCAGATGAATACCGGGAGCCTGTTGCCGCAAGACACGCATCAAGGGCGGCAGCACAATCTGTGCCCCGTAATCGGACATGGCCAAGCGAAACTCACGCTGTTCACTGGCCGGATCAAAACCACCGGCATCCAGCAAGCCGTTCAGCTGCTGCAAAGCCTGCTCCAAAGGGCGTTGCAGTTGCAGGGCCAGAGCTGTGGGCTCCAGCCGTGCTCCCCGCCGTATCAATAAAGGATCGTTGAAAACCTGACGCAGATGCGCCAAGGCATGGCTGACCGCCGGCTGGCTTTTATGCAGTCGGTGGGCCGCACGGGTCACATGCTGTTCGGTCAACAGAGCATGCAGACTAAGCAGCAGGTTTAAATCTATACGTCGCAGTTCATCCATAGAACGAATAATGACTGTGCACACTATTAATTTCAATAAGAACAACGAATAGTGCAAGATAGAGCTTTGATTTCTAGGGAGATACGTTTATGCCCGGTACCGCTTTGTTCAGTATGTTGGTGGCTATATTTGCCGGTTCTGCCGTGCCTTTCCAGGCGGCCAGCAATGCCGTTCTGGGTAAAGTCCTGGGGCATCCTCTGTGGGCAACGCTGGTATCGCTGTGCATCAGTGCCGCCCTGGTTGTGCCAACCTTGTGGCTGATGCGCGCCCCCGCCCCCCTGACAGCGCAATTGGCGCATGCCCCGTGGTGGGTGTGGACGGGTGGTATTGGCGGTGTCATCTATATCAGCGCGGCCCTGATCCTGACCCCCCGTATGGGAGCCGCCAGCTTCATCGTCTGTGTCGTGGCCGGGCAAATGCTCAGTTCCATGCTGATCGACCACTACGGTTTGATGGGGCTGACTCCACGCCCCGTGCATATGGGACGGATTCTAGGTGTGTTGTTGATCTTGGCAGGCATGGGCCTGGTGCAATGGTTTACACCCTCGATGTCCAGCAGTACAGCTGAAAATAAAAACGCCACTGTGGATCACAATGGCGCTCGAAGTAGCAGTCAGAGCGTTGCTCAAAACACGGGTGCTGAGCATAAGGAAAGCAGTCACACCCGGTCTTGATAAAGGCTTAGACCTCAGTCGATTTAGAACGGTGCTGGCTACACCACCAGAAACCCGCCGACAAGGCAGCAGCACACAACATGCCTAATGCCAGCAGCAAACCGCTTTCAAACAGCAACGGTGCTACCACACCGGATACCGTGGCAAACAAAAGCATTTGCCAGGAACTTTGTATCGAAGAGGCCAGGCCACGCATGGTCGGGAAGGTGCCTAAAGTCACCACCGTCATGCCCGGCAGGGCCATGGACATCCCAAAGGCATAGACAAAAATCGGCATGACTGCCCAGGGAACCTCGGCCTGGAACAGCAGGTTGTACAGCGTATTGAATACTGCGCCGCCCAGCATAATGGATAGGCCCAGGCGAATCATGCGAGCCGGGGGCAATTTGTCTGCAAAGCGCGCATTCAGGATGGAACCTCCCAACATACCGCCAATAAAGGGCAGGAACAGCCAGGCGAACGCCGTTTCTGTCAGGCCCAGCACACCAATCACAAAGCTGGCTGCGGAAGAGATATACAAGGCGAAACCCGAAAAAGCACAGGCCACAGCGGAGATCGCCAATACAAAACGGCCATTACGCAACGCACGGGCATAGTTGCCCAGGATGATCATGGGCTTTAAGGGTTGGCGCGAGGCGACCGGCAAGGTTTCAGGCAATTGCCGCCAGCACAGGGCCATCAGCGCAAGGCTTAGCAGCGTCAGCAGCCAGAACACCGAACGCCAGCCTGCATAGGCGCTTAAATAGCCACCGAGCACAGGTGCAATCGCCGGAGCCAGACTGAACACCATAGTGATGTGGGCAAACAAGCGCTGGGCTTCCACGCCCTGCACACAGTCCCGCGCCAGCGCCTGCCCCACGACACGCCCGGCCCCAGCCGAACAGCCTTGCAACATGCGAAAGAACAGCAGCCAGGAAAAGCTGGGGGCTAGCGCCGAGCCCACCGAACCAATCAGAAATAAAATCAGGGAGGCCAGGATAACGGGACGCCGCCCGAAGCTGTCCGACAGCGTGCCCCAGAACAGGCTCATGAAGGCGAAGCCAAACAGGTAAACGCTTAGGGTTTGCTGGACCAGGGACTGGTCTACCAGAAACTCTTCACCAATACGGTGAAACGAAGGCAAATAGGCATCCGTGGCGAACGGCCCCAACATGGCCAAGGCCGCCAACACCAGGGTCAGCTTGCGGTAGTTCATAGATAGCTTTGGAAAACAGGGAGGACGCCAGAATCGGCGCGGGGATAGGGGAATGGTACCCCTTAACCGGACCGTACGGACACTTTCCGTACGGGGGATAATGTATCAAACGATATATAGAAGGTCGAACCAAAACCACTGCACCCTAGCTCGGCCCCGCTCCGTATCCGCTTCCTTACAACTTAAGAACGACGTCCCGGCGATGGCGTGCCATAGGCTTCACGGCTGGTCTGGCCAAAACCGCTTTGATGCAAGAGGCTGCGCTCAATAAAGCGGCTGACCTGAGAGCGCACTTCCGGCAACCACGGCCCTTGATCAAATACTTGCGGAAACTTCATGCTGAGCCAGGCATACAGGCTGATCTGCTTGCTAAGCAATTCTGCATCTTCCAGACGCGAAGGGCTGGCCGATTTCAACCAGGACGGCGCAGGTGGCAAGGCCATGGGACGCTGCGCCACATACGCCGACAAGCAACGCTTGAAGTAATCCAGCTCAGTGTCCTTATCCACTGACACCGGCGCGCAAGCAAAGGTGAACTTCTCGCGCAGCTCCAGCTTCGGTGCCAGACGGTCTACGCAAAAGCCCAGCTCTATAGCGTCTTTCAATCCCGCCGTCTGGAACAAGGGGCTGTCCGAGGCAACTTTCTGCGCAAAATACTGCAGCACGGCACCTACATTGTTATTGTCCAACAAGGCCGACAGTGCCTGTACATGCTCCGGGCTGGGCGCAATGGGCAGACGCAAGTCCACACTGGCAGCATCGGTTTGCAACTGGGTACGCACATGGTTCAAGTCCTGCTTGTCCATGGCCCCTACATAGCCTTTGGGGTACAAGCCATAACGGCCGGCCCGGCCCGCAATCTGACGCACTTCGGTGGCCGTCAGGGCCCGCATGGAGCGACCATCAAACTTGTGGACGGTAGAAAACAGGACGCGACGAATCGGCAGGTTAAGCCCCATACCAATGGCGTCTGTGGCCACCAGTACATCGGCCTCGCCTTGCGAAAATCGCTCGGATTCTGTACGTCGCACTTCAGGGGCCAAGGCTCCGTAAATCGTCGCCACTTTCCAACCTTGGGCACGATAACGGGCGCTTAAGGTCAGCACATCCTTACGCGTAAAGGCCACCACCGCATCGCCTTTGGCAACACCCTGGGCTTCACGCTGACGGTCTTTACGGCCCCGCCAAGGCGCCTCCTGACGCACTTGCTTGCCCGTGGCGCGGGGCGGATCTACCGGATAGGGCATGATCTCTAACGGCGTTTTGCGCTCGGTAAACTCCAGCTCCATGGTCTCTTCCATGGAACGCACCAGACGCTCGCACGGGCGCAGCACCGAGGCATCGCCACATACAAACAAGGTGCGGGCGGGCGCCCCCACCAAAGCAGCAGTCCAGGCCCAACCTCGCTGCTCGTCCTGCAGCATTTGAATCTCGTCCAGGACGGCCACGCGTACTTCCATCGTGGGGTCCATCATCTCCACCGTGCAGGCGGTATGCTGGGCACCGGGCACCATGACACGCTCTTCACCTGTCACCAGATTGCAGGGAATGCCGGCATTCATCAGGCGGTCACGCACTTCCATGGCCAGCAAGCGCAAAGGAGCCAAATAAACCCCGGAACGCGCTTCCATCAAGGCTTCCAAAGCCTCGTGCGTCTTGCCGGAATTGGTCGGCCCCAAGCGGAACACCAGATGACGACGTATGCCACGGGCCAAACTGAAGATTTGCGGGAAGTCGCCCAAACGCATTAAATCTTGCGCGCGCTGTTGCTCCACGCTTTCCAAAATGCGGCGCACCGGCCCATTCAGCAGGCGTTTTTCAAAATCTCCGGCCTCGATTTCCTTTTGCTCAATGCCTTCTTCCAGCGCCATGCGCAAGGCCTTGGCCAGTTCCAGAAAGGAGGCACCATCAATCAAGGGACGCTGGGTCTGCAAAAAAGCATCCAGCGAATCTTCCAGGCGCTGGGATAAACGATTCTGGGCCGCAGTGTTAAACAGCACCGTCACACGGGCGGGCAGTCTGTCCAGCTCCGAGCCCGTACGCGGCAACGACACAGCCGCCTGCATACGCACATTGGCACGCCAATGTTGGCGCTCCCCGGCCACGGCCACATTCACGGCCAGCCACACATCTTTATGCCACCACAGACGCTGCGGGTCTTGCGGGTCTATCTCGTAATCACACTCTTCCTGCTTTTTGATCTGGTTCAGCACCTGCTGCTGACGCCACTGCGTGCGAGCGCGGTCTGCTGCCCGTTGATACTGCGAGCGGTCGCGTGCGCTCAAGCTGCTGGCATGTTGTTCGCGCCACTGCTCAATCTGGTTTTGCTCTATAGCAGCCAGCAGATCGGGATGGTGGGCGACACGATCACGCCCTGCCGCGGCCCCGCCGCGCACTTCCAGCTTGGTGCTGGGTAAACGGCGATCGGCCATCCACAGTTCGTATTCCTGACGAGTAATACCCAGCAAGGCCATGGTTTCTTCCGAGCCTATGCACTCCTGCTCCCAGGCCCAGCGTTGCTGGCGCTGTTCACGTATCCGCTCCTGACGTTGAGCCTGCGCCTGTAACAAGAACTCCTGTTGCTCGGCGTCCAACTTGAGCTCCTGGGTCAGCACGGCAGCGCTAGCATTACGGCCATACACCGTCATAAACCAATGGGCGGGTTCACCGGCCTGCAAGCCCTCGAAGGCCTCCAGCGTGATGCGCTGGGGCTCACACCCTTGTTCCTGCAACCAGGCCGTCAAACGTTCCTGGGCTTGATCAAACTTGCGCTGCTTATCGCCTTGTTCTTTTTGACGCGCTTGTTCGCGCTCTTTTTGAGCCTGTTCCCAACGCTGGGCACGTTGATCGCGGTCGCGCTGTTCGGCCTGCAACTGCCACAGATAGGTCTGTGCCAGGGGCAAGGACTGCCACGCCTCGACCAGGGCCAGCAAACGCGGACTGCGCTCGCCTTCGGGCCAATTTTCGCTTAAGGGCAAAGACTGGGAAGCAATCGCCCCCGCCAATTGGCCCCGTTGTTCAAGCAGTTGCTCGCGCAGGACTTCATAAATATCCGCATCCAGCTTGTCTGCACTCATTTGATACAGCAGACGCAAGGTACGAATGACGACCTCGGGCACCCCTTGGGATTCCAGGCGCTGATCGGCATCCTTCAAACCCAGCTCGGCAGTAATGATCTGATTAAAAAAGGCGGCGTCCTGCGGCAAGCGCCAGGCTTTCAGCCACAGCCGACGTATTCCGGCCCGGTCCTGATAGCGTGCCTTCTTGGCAATCTGACGCGCCACACCTTCCAGACGCGGGTAGTCCAACCATTGGGGATGGAGCAGCAAACCCGCTTGAGTGGGGACGGAAGAATCGGGAACAGACGAAGCGCGACGCGCAACCATAGGGCGGGGACCTGAAATACGGGAAAAAGAGAACAAGAAGGGCAGAAAAGCCGGTTCAAGCAAGCGTGAGCAGCATTATACGGGTCTGCTCCGGGACGTTCAGAGGATACATGTAATCACCGTCTTGCACGTCTTTGAGAGCAAGAAGAAACCGTGCCGGTCTGCCCGAACACGGGGATGAAATAAAGCATCCCGCTCCGTCCAAGGCTATAAACCAGCGGCACCGGCAAGAAACCAGAATGCTCTAACAAGGCCCGCGCTCTAACTAATCAGCCAACCACTCCAAACAGCCTTGCGGCAAAGCGGCCAAACCGGACTGACTGTGATTACAGCCCGGCACGATACGAAAACGTGGTTCACCGCCCTGTTGCCGGGCCAGCGCCTGAGCCAGTTCGCGTGTGCCGTCCACCATACGGCGCTCTTGCAAACGCAGGCGGCGTTGCTCGCGTTTGTCCTCGGGCAGGACTTCTTCTGCCGGGCCCAGACTTTGCTCGTACTCGCCTACAGAAAACTGCACGGGCGTCGTCAATGCGGCGTTGGGAAGAGCTTGGGCCAGCAATCGAGCCAGAAACTCGTCCCCCCACCACACAGAGGGACTGGATACCACAAGCGCATCAAACAATTCCGGCTGCTGATATAAAAGCTGCAAGGCGAACAAGCCACCCAGTGAGTGACCACACAGTAAACGCCGCTGCGGATTCAAGGGAGTCTGTGCGTAAGCCCAGGGCAAGAAAACGTCTTGCATCATCGCCAGAAAGTCCGATGCATGGCCGGCTTCCCCGTTTAGCGCAGGCGTAAAGTCCTGATCGCGCCAGCTCTCCCCGCTATACCCGATGCCCAACACGGCACAGGCTTGTGGAGCCTGCTTTTCACAGGCGGCTAGCACCGCTTCAAATTGCGGTAGATCAAGCACACACACCAATGGCCAGCCCTGGGCTGGCGCAAAAGCATGCGGCCAAGCCAAAGTCAGACGATACTGTCGGCCCAAAGGGGAAAGAAAATCCAGATGTTCAAGCTGCATAAAAGAATCGCGGTAAGGACGCCAAAGCCAAGGTCCTGGTGACACGAAAGCCTGCGCAGTTAAGACTGCTTTTAGTGTTAACAGACCCTAGCCAATGAACTATACTTTCTTTCTATGTAAACGGTTATCATTCAGACACTTAATGTCCACATCTGCTGTTCCGGCCCCCGCGCTGGTCGACTATCAACACATCCTCAGACGTCGCTGGCTCTTGGTCGGTGCCCTGGTCCTCGTGATTCTGGCCTCCATCATGGCCGACTTCATGTTGGGACCTTCGGGTCTTAGCCTGTCAGAACTGAGCCACGCCCTGTTCAACCCCGAGCAGTCCGACCCGACCACGCGTGTCATCGTTTGGGAAATCCGCCTGCCCTATGCCCTGATGGCCATGGCCATTGGTTTGGCGCTGGGCCTGTCGGGTGCAGAAATGCAGACCATTTTGAACAACCCGCTGGCCAGCCCCTTTACCCTGGGGATTTCCTCGGCAGCGGCCTTTGGCGCGTCTTTGGCCATTGTTCTAGACCTGTCCCTTCCCGGCGTTCCACAAGCCTGGACCATTGCCGCCAACGCCTTTGTGTTTGCCCTGCTCTCGGCCTTGCTGCTAGATGCGGTAGCCCGCTGGGGGGCGATGAGCACCGCCAACCTGGTGCTGTTTGGCATTGCGCTGGTGTTCTCCTTTAACGCGCTGGTGTCACTGGTTCAGTTTGTGGCCAGCGCTGAAGCCCTGCAAGGGCTGGTGTTCTGGACCATGGGCAGCCTGTCGCGCTCGTCCTGGGGCAAGGTGGGCATCATGCTGGGGGTCTTTGCACTGATCCTGCCGCTGTCCTTACGCGATACCTGGAAGTTGACCGCGCTACGCCTGGGCGAAGACCGGGCCACCAGCTTCGGTATCAATGTGTCGCGCCTGCGTCTGGTGTCCTTGCTGCGTATCAGCTTGCTGGCGGCGCTGGCCGTGTCCTTTGTGGGCACCATCGGTTTTGTGGGCCTGATTGCCCCGCACATCGCCCGCCGCCTGTTTGGTGAAGACCACCGTTTCTACCTACCCGGCAGTGCCTTGGTAGGGGGGGTGATTCTGTCGCTGGCCTCGATTGCCTCGAAAAACATTGTGCCCGGCATCATCATCCCGGTTGGCATTGTCACCTCGCTGGTGGGCGTGCCCTTCTTCCTGGGCGTTGTGCTGCGACGTCAAATAAAGTGAACCATGCTTGAAGTCCACGATCTCAGCCTGTCCTACGGTAAACGCGTCATTCTCTCCAAGCTGACCATAGAGCCTTTGCAACCCGGTCAGCTAGTGGCCTTGCTGGGTCCCAACGGCAGCGGAAAATCCACCCTGCTCAAGTCTTTGGCGGGGCTGCTCAAGCCCACCACGGGCAAGATTTTGCTGGACGGTCAGGAACTTAGCGGCGTCAGCTTCGAGAAGCGGGCGCAAAAAGTGGTGTACTTGCCCCAGTCCTTGCCGGCCTCGGTTCACTTACGTGTATTTGAATCCGTGCTGGTCGCGGCCAATGCGTCTGCGCCCGGTGGCCATGCCCGCGATGTGGATCACGATCACATCATGCACATTCTGCAGCGCCTGGGCATTGCACACTTGTCTATGCATTACCTGGATCAGCTCTCGGGCGGCCAGAAGCAATTGGTGGGTCTGGCGCAAGCCTTGATCCGCAAGCCTACCTTGCTGCTGCTGGATGAACCCTTATCCGCTCTGGACCTGAACTATCAATTTCATGTGATGGATTTGCTGGCCCAGGAAACCCACGACAATAATCTGATCACCCTGATCGTCCTGCATGATCTGAATGTGGCCCTGCGCCACAGCGACTATGCCCTGATGATTGAAGGCGGTGGCCTGCTGGCACAAGGGGAGCCTGCCAAGGTCATTACCCCCAACTCGCTGGCCCAAGCCTATGGCGTGCGCGCCCGCGTGGAAAGCTGCTCGCAAGGCACCTTGCAAATCATTATCGACGGGCTGCAAGAGCCTGTGCTGTGACCTCGGAGAACCCATGAACATCCTGCGCCACCTGCTGCTGTCGCTGACCTTGCTCTTGCCTTTGGGCGTGCAGGCCCAGCCCATCGAAGTTACCGATGCCATGGGTCGTACCGTAACCCTGCCCGGCCCGGCCAAACGCATTGTGCTGACCCAGGCGCGCCACTTTCCGGTGTTGGCTCTGGTTCACCCCGAACCGGCCAACCTGATTGCAGGCTGGTCAGATGAGTTCAAGACCTCCTTTTCCAACGAATACGAAACCTACTTGAAGCGCTATCCGCAACTGGCCAAGATTCCCGTTGTGGGCCGCCATACGGCAGATACCTTCTCGGTGGAACAGGCTTTGGCCTTGCGCCCCGATCTAGTGGTGCTGACGGCTGCCTTTGCGGGCCTGACACCCGGCCAGGACACACGTGATTCGGCCTTGATCCAGCGTCTGACAGCGGCCAAAGTGCCTGTCATCGTGATCGACTTCTTCGTGAACCCCTTGGAAAACACCGTGCCCAGCCTGCGGGCATTGGGTTATGCCGTGGGTGAACAAAAACGCACCGACGAATTCATCCAGTTTTACGAAGAGCATATGCAAGGCGTGGCCCAGCGACTGGCCGATCTGCCAAAAGCCGACCACCCGCCTGTATTTGTACACGCCCATGCAGGCAGCACCGATTGCTGCAACTCCCCCGGCGCAGGTACCTTCAACGACATGATCAGCTATGCAGGCGGCCACAATATTGGCGCGGACGTTCTGAAAAGCTCTACCGGCAAGCTGAACTTTGAGTACATTCATTCGCGTGCTCCTGTGGTGTATGTAGCCACTGGCACGGGCGCGGGCAAACGTGCCACTTCCGGCGGTCTGCGCATCGGCACAGGCGTGGAGCCGGAACAGGCCCGTGAAAGCCTGCAAGCGATTATTGACGGCAACCGCCTGCAAGCACTGCCTGCGGTGCGTAGTGGCAATAGCCACGGCATCTGGCACGCCTTCAACGATTCGCCCCTGCACATGATCTTTATCGAAGCCTTGGCGGCCTGGATTCACCCGGATCGTTTCCAGGGCGTTTCGGCCTTGAAGACGCTGCAAGAGGTGAACGAGCGCTTTCTGACGGTTCCGATGGAAGGCACCTACATGATTGACCTGAAGCCCGCACCCTAAGCCTTCATGTCCCGCCTGATTCCACTGGAGCTACCGCCTGCGGGCGGCCACCCCCATCACGTACTGCTGCGCCTGCCCGACGGGGAGCCCCAAAAAGGCCCCCTGCCTTTGCTGTGCCTGCTTGATGGTCAGTGGACTTTACCGCTGCTGGAAGAAAGCGGGCACCCGGCTCTGGAACGCTGCGCCATCCTGTCGCTGGGCTACCAGGGCGAGCGCGATCAGATCACCCGTTATCGCGCCCTGGACTACACCCCCCCCGGTCCGGATGGCGGCTTATGGAGCGACCCGCGTGTGCCGCAATGGCAAGCCGGTGGCGCGCCCGCCATGATCGAACAAGTTCGTATGGCCCTGGCTGTGGCACAAAGAATGGAGCCCACGCTGGCCCATTCGCGCATCAGTCTTTACGGTCATTCCTATGCTGGGCTGTTCGTGCTGTATGCACTTAGCCAGCACAGCCTGCCCATCCATCATTACCTGTGTGCCAGCCCCTCTTTGTGGTGGCGCGATCCCCTGATCTGGTCTTTGCTGGAACAGTTGGGCAAGCCGGTACAGGTGGATATTCTGGCTGGTGCATCAGAGGCCTGGTATCCACTTAGCGCTCAGGCGGCGGGCCCCGAAGGCCGTCAAAATGGTGTGCCTACCTTGCCAGCCATGCAAAAACTGCAAGCTCAGCTGCAAGGTCAAGGCATGCAGGCAGAACTACATATTTTGCCTGGAGCTGGCCACGGCCATGTGTTGGCACAAGCCACCCTGCGTGCTCTGGAACTGGCTAACGGCGCGACGTAGACGCGTTTTTCTTAGGCGTATTCTGCGCCGTTTCATTCGATATCCAAGTTTTCCCGCCCTAGGGTAACTCCCCCCATTCATCCTCTTGTTTTAGGCCTCAACATCTTTTAGTCTGTATTTATATGCAAGTGCATAGAAATCAAAAAAGAGATTGGAGACGAATATGAAGGTAGCGGTATTAGGTGGCGGACACGGTTGTTACGCGGCAGCGGCAGACTTGAGCGAACAGGGCCACGAAGTTCGTTTGTGGCGTCGTGATACGGCTCAGCTGCAGCCCTTGCTGGACCGTCCAGTCATGACCCTGAAAGACGAAGCAGGCGAGCGCGACATTCCCATTGCCAAAGTCTGCGCCGATATTGGCGAGGCCATCGCCGGTGCTGATCTGGTACTGATTCCGTCGCCCGCTATTGCCCAGCAAGACATTGCCCGCGTCATGGCTCCCCACCTGACCGACGGCCAGGTCGTGTTCCTGCCCCCAGGCACCTTTGGCTCCTTCATCATGAGCGAAATCGTGCGTGGCACCGGCAACAAAGCTGATGTCAGCTGGGCGGAAACCGGCACCCTGCCCTGGTTGGCCCGCAAGCATGGCGATACCGTCATCAACATCACCACCCGCGCCACCCGCCTGCCTACCGGCGTGTATCCCGCCCGCAATACCGATCACGCACTGGATGTAATTGGCAAGGTATTCCCCAGCGTAGAGCGCTGCGAAGATGCGCTGTCCGGCGCTTTGATGAATGCCGGCCCCATCATCCACCCACCACTGATCATGATGAACGCCGGCCCGCTGGAGCACTTCCCGGCCTGGGACATTCACAATGAAGGCACCCAGCCTTCGGTACGTGCAGTGACCACCCAGCTGGACAATGAGCGCATGCGCATTCGTGAAGCGCTGGGTTACGGTGCCCCGCACTTCCCCCTGTCCGACCACTACGAAAACGACCAGTGGATGTATGGCGACCGCTCCTCGCACTCCAAACTGGTAAAAAGCGGTGACTGGCGCGAGAAGATCGACCTGCACGAACACCGCTACATGCGTGAAGACACCATGCTGGGCCTGGCCTTCTTCGCTTCTGTAGCCGACTGGGCCGGTGTAGATGCCCCCGTCACCAAAGGTTTGCTGGCGATTGCCGGTGCCATCGTGGGTGAAGACCTGCGTCAAGGCCAACGCACACTGGCCAGCCTGGGTCTGGACAAGATGAACCGCGAGCAACTGCAAGAAATGCTGCACGCCGGGAGAGCCTGATGAGTACGCCCGCCCCGATCAAACGTATCGTTGCGGTGGGCGCAGGTCGCATGGGGCGGGGCATTGCCCTGGCCTATGCGCTGCGCGGCCAAGCCGTGACCCTACTGGATTTCAAACCCCGCCAAGCGGCTGATAGCGAACGTCTGGAAGCCGAGATCCGCCAGGAATTACGCGCCACACTGGAGCAATTGGCTGAGCTGGGCATGTTCGCCGCCGAGCAGATCGACGGCTATCTGGCCTGCATCGGCGTCGCCCCTTTACGAGATGCCGCCCACGTGTTGGGACAGGCCGATCTGATTTACGAAGGCGTGCCCGAAACCCTGGCAGCCAAGACCGATGCGTTAGGCCGTATCGGTGAACTGGCTCAGCCCGACGCACTGATCGCCTCGACCACCTCGACCATGCTGGCCTCCGACCTGGCCCCCATGTTGAGCCACCCCGAGCGCTTTTTGAACGCGCACTGGCTGAACCCGGCCTTCCTGATTCCCCTGGTGGAAATCAGCGCCCACCCCGGCACCAGCGAACAGACCTTGAATCGTCTGCAAAGCAATCTGGAATCGATAGGCAAAGTGCCCGTGGTCTGTGGCTGCCACCCCGGTTTCATCGTCCCGCGCCTGCAAACCCTGATCATGAACGAGGCTGCTCGCATGGTTGACGAAGGTGTCGCCAGCGCGGCCGATATTGATAAAGCCACCCGCTACGGCCTGGGCTTCCGCTTTGCCAGCATCGGCGTGCTGGAGTTCATCGACTACGGTGGCAACGACATTCTGTACCACGCCGGGCAATACCTCTCGCAGAATCTGGACCCGGAACGCTACGCCGTGCCCGACATCATTACCCGCTATATGGAAAGTGGCCGCAATGGTCTGCGTAGCGGACAGGGCTTTCACGAATACCCGGCCGACCAGCAACAGGCGTATCGCCGTGATGTGCTGGCCCGCGTGCTGGGAATGCTGGATCACGTCGGCCTGGCCCCTGCCCGCGCCGATCACCTTGCCAAGGAGACACAGGAATGAAAAAAACCGCTGCGTTGCTGTTTGCCCTGATGAGCTGTCACGGTCTGAGCCAGGCTCAGGAAGTCCCCACCCTGCGGGTAGGCTGGACCATCCCGGGCGAGGAAGCTAAGTACCTGATGTCCAAACGCCCCGAGCTGTTCCCGCAACTGGGCAAGAAATATCAAATCCAGTGGACCCAGTTCCAGGGCACCTCGCCCATGGTTCAAGCCATGCGCGCCGGCGTGCTGGACTGCTCCACCATGGCACCTATGTCGCTGGCCAACGGCGCGATAGAAAGCGGCCTGGGGGCCTATATCGTGGCCCAGCATGTGCACTCGGACGATGATCACTTCTCCGTCTATTGGGCGGTGAAGGAAGACAGCCCGATCAAGACAGCCGCTGATCTGAAAGGCAAAGTCATTGGCACCAATGCCTATGGCGCGGGCGTGTACTTCGACATGCTGCTGTGGCTGCGCCAGAACGGCATTGATCCCGATAAAGACGTAAAAATCGTTGAAACCGGCTTCCCGCCTGCGGCTGATGCCATACGCAGTGGCCGTATTGATGCCGGCCCCATGGCCCAGCCCTTTGCCCTGCTGAACGAAAAGAAAGGCGGCTTGCGCAAGCTGTTCTCTCTGTCGGAAGTAGCCAGCCCCTCGGTGCAGATCTTTGAGGCCTGCAGCAAATCCTATAGCGACGCCAACCCCGAAGTGGTGCGCGCCTACGTGCAGGATTTGAAAACCGCCATGGGCATGCTCAGCAAAGACCCCGCGCTGGCCGTGGATGTCACTGCACAAATTACCCGTGCCCCCAAAGACCTGCTGGCCCAATATCTGTTCACGGACAAGGACTTTGCACGCGTCCCAGACATGCAGCCCAATCTGGAGTCCATTCAGGGCACATACGACCGCTATCACAAAGCCGGTTTCTTAAAGCAAGCCTTGAACGTGCAGGACTTTTACCGAGCTGATTTACGGGAGGCGACACCATGATTGAACTGGATGGTGTCGGTAAAACCTTTAACACCCGGCAAGGCCGCAGCCATACGGCTTTGCAAGACATCGCCCTGAGCATTCCGGCAGGGCGCTTTGTGTCTATTCTGGGACCTAGCGGTTGCGGTAAAAGCACCCTGCTCTATATGTTAGGGGGTTTTGAGTCCTGCTCCAGCGGCCAGATCCGCGTCAAGGGCAAGCCCATTATCGGCCCAGGCCCCGACCGGGGCCCGGTATTTCAGGAATATGCTCTGTTTCCCTGGAAAACCGTGCTGGGAAACGTGGCCTACGGCATGCGCGAACAAGGCATGCCCAAAGCCCAGGCCGAACAGCGCGCTATCGAATGGCTGGACAAGGTCAAGCTGGGGCCTTACGCGTCCTTCTATCCACGTGAACTGTCCGGCGGCATGCGTCAGCGTGCAGCCATTGCCCGCACCCTGGCCTATGAGCCGGACATTCTGCTGATGGACGAGCCCTTCGGGGCGCTGGATGCCCATACGCGTGTCACCCTGCAAACGGAACTGCTCAGTTTATGGGAGCAGTTGCGCAACACCGTGGTTTTTGTCACCCACGGGGTGGACGAGGCGGTATTCCTGTCCGATACCGTCATTGTCATGACGGGTTCGCCCGGCCGCATCAAAGAGATTGTGGACATAGACTTGCCACGACCGCGCGTCCGCAGCGAGCTGTTGCGCAATCCGGTCTACCAGGAAACCATCATCCGTCTGGAGCAATCCTTGATGGCGGAGGCCCACCCATGACGCCACAGCACTGGTATGAAAATCGCTGGGCCTCTTTGGTCATGGCGGCCATTCTGGTGCTGCTGGCCTGGGCAGGGCTGGCCCGCTGGGTTGGCCTGGACTCCTTTCCCAGTCCCTGGGCGGCCATGGGAGAGCTACCCGCACTGATCAGCGACCCTATGGCCTGGTCGGCCATCTTGCAATCCGTCGGCCGTATGTTTGCGGGCTATGCCCTGGCCTTGGTCGTGGCCGTGCCGCTGGGGCTGGCCATGGGCCGCAGCCGTCTGGTCTATACCGCCTTCTATCCTTTGGTGGCCCTGGCCTACCCCATGCCCAAAGCGGCCTTGATGCCGATTTTGATGCTGTGGTTTGGTCTGGGGGATTTTTCCAAAATTCTGGTTATCGCGCTGGGCGTGTCCCTGCCTTTGCTCTATCACAGCTATCACGGCGCAACCCGTATCGAACCCAAGCTGATCTGGGTGGCCCAATCCATGGGCATGGGCCCGCTAGGCCGTCTGGGCAAGATCGTGCTGCCGGCCTCCTTGCCGGAAGTTATGATTGGTTGCCGCGTGGGTGTCGTCATGGCCCTGATTGTAATGGTGTCCTCCGAGATGATTGCCCGTCAGGAAGGCATAGGCAATTTACTGTTCACCTCTATGGATATGGCGCAGTACTCCACGGTGTATGCCGTGATCATGCTGCTGGCCGTGCTGGGCATTGCCTTTGATGCGCTGTTTGAGTTCGTGCGCAAACGCTGCACCCACTGGCATGACTCCACCCAGAGCCTGATGGACAAAGGATGACGCTATGACCTCTAAAACCTTAGCTTCATCAGGACAAGCGATGCGTGCTACTGAAACCCGTCCGACCAAGCGTCGGGATCTATCCGGCCTGTCTTTGTGCATCAGCCCGGCCATCCTGCTGATCATCTGGGAACTGTGTACCCGCTCGGGCTGGGTCAGCCCGCAGTTGCTGCCCGCGCCTTCCTCCATCCTCTTGCGGGTGCTGGAGCTGGCCGGCCAGGCAGACTTCTGGCAGAACCTGGGCATTACGGTTTACCGTTTGATTAGCGGCTTGCTGATTGCCTGTGTGGCCGGTGTGGCGCTGGCGCTGATTGCCCAGCTGACGCGCTGGAGCTCTTTTCTGCTGGATGCGTTGATCCGCTTGCTGGCCCCTATCCCCAAGATTGCCCTTTACCCGGCGTTGATTCTGATCATGGGGTTTGAAAGTTCATCGAAAATTGCCTTGGTCGTCTCCGACGCTATTTTCCCTGTGCTGATGGCCAGCTGGGTGGCGGCGCAAACCGTGGATCGCAAGCTGATCTGGTCGGCGCGTGCTGCCGGAACATCGCGCAGTGCCTGCCTGTGGAAAATCATCTTGCCCGCCATCAGTCCGACGGTGCTGGCAGGCGTACGGGTCGCAGGCGTCATTGCCTGCGTGGTGGTGTTTCTGGCCGAGATGATTGCCTCCACTGATGGTCTGGGCCATATGCTGACCGCCGCCGCACGCAGTTACCGCACAATTGATATGTTTGTTCCTTTGGTCTGGATCTGTGTCCTGGGCTTCGCACTGAACCTGACGATTGCCGCTTTGCAGCGCAAAGTGGATCATACGAACTAATTTCAATTAACACTGAACCAGCCACTTGCCCGGTCAACTTGCAGCGCTGACCGGGATTTCGCAGGCTATCTCAATCACCTAGAACGAGTAGCCTGCTTTTTTTTCTGCATCAAGGAAGCCGCTTCACTATGGCCAGCCGTCCTCTGACCGACGCCTATACCGGGCACGATACTTTTATTCCCTATCTGCTCAACCGCAGCACCTCGGCCTTAAATGCTGACTTTCAAACCTTGCTGCGCAGCCATGAACTGACCCTGCTGCATTGGCGCGTTCTGGCTTTTCTGAATGAAACCGATGGCCTGGGTGTCAGCACTTTGGCGCAATACACCGATGTGGATCAAACCACCCTGTCACGCGCCCTGGTGGTGATGGAAAACGCCGGTCACCTGTCCCGCCAGCCCGATCCCCTGGATCAGCGCCGGGTACTAATCCATCTACACGAACAAGGCCGCGAGCATTTTCTGCATGTTCTGCCCGCCGCGCTGGATATCCATCACCGCGCCATTCAAGGCTTTTCAGTGGAAGAATTAACGCAGTTACGCCAGTTTCTGAACCGCATCCGCGCCAATATCAACGGCAACACGCCATAACGCGTTTAGCCACACCATTCCCCCAAAAGCGTCTGCCTGGCCGCTTTCCAGCACCCAGCACCTGCCGGTCTAGCCCCATATCGAGCCCCTCGCCCCTGATAGTCCAACCCTAAAATGGACAATCCAGGGCGATGAGCCTTTATTTACCGGGCGAAAGTCCATAAAATGATAATGATTAACATTTAGTAGTAGCGCCGCTGCCTGAGATGTCTTGCCAGGTACGCTTGGCTTTCTTACGGAAATAAGATCTCGTGACTCTCTCCCCTACCCGTGCTGGACGTCGCCAGCTCTTGCTGGCCGCGGCGGCCAGCCCATTGCTGTTTGGCGTACCCCGCCTGCTTCGTGCCCAAGACGGTCCCCTGAAAATTGCTTTGCTGACATCCCTGTCCGGCCCCTTCGCCTCATTGGGCGAGAGCATGCGTGCCGGTCTGGAGCTGATGCTGCAACAATGCAATTACGAGATGGGCGGACGCAAGGTTCAATTGCTGGTAGAAGACGACCACGGCAAGCCTGACGAAGCCATCCGCAAAGTCCGTAAGCTGATCGAGCGCGACAAGATCGACATCCTGGGCGGCGTCATCAGCGCCAATATTGCTCTGGCCATTCGCGACATCGTGCATGACGCGCAACTGCCTACTTTCATTTCCAATGCCGCTGCCAATGGCCTGGCCCGCGAAGCGGCCAGCCCCTATGTGTTCCGCCCCACCAAAACCAGCTGGATGCTGGGCCATACCGGCGCGTTGTGGACCTTCGAGCATATCGAAAAATCCGGGGGTATCACCCTGGGTTCGGACTACACCGCCGGCCGCGAATACATTGAAGACTTCGCCAACACCTATCAGGAACAAGGCGGCACGCTGGGCGAGCGCATCTGGACACCACTGGGTACGCCCGACTTTGCGCCAATTTTGATGAATCTGGCCGCCAGCAACCCCAAATTCGTCTACACCTTCCTGGCCGGTGCCGACGCAGTGCGTTTCCACCAGCAAATGCAGGACTACCAGTTGCACGGCAAGATTCAGATTGTTGGGCCCGGTGCCTTGTTCGACCAGGAAGACGTCATCACCGCCGTCGGCGATGCCGCTTTGGGTGGCGTCAGCACCTTCCACCAGTCCCCTGGCGCTCCGGCTGCCCAGGACTTTGTGGCCGCTTACCAAGCCAGCCGTGGCCGTTTGCCCGGCGAGGCCAGCACCTCGGGTTACGTCACCGGTCAGGTCATCAAGGCCGGTCTGGATGCCGTCAAGGGCGATCTGTCCAATAAGGCGGCGTTCAAGCAAGCTCTGCTGGACAAGCCTATCAACACCGCTTTTGGCCCCATGGCATTTGACCCGCGTAACAACCAGTCGATTCTGGATATTTACGTCAACCGGGTTGAAAAAGACACACAAGGCCGCCCCTTTAACACCGTGGTTCATACCTACCAGCGTATCCAGGACCCCGGCCCGCGTTCTTGAGCCACACCTTGTCTTACTTTCTGCTCCAAATTCTCAATGCCCTGTCCTTCTCAGCCTTGCTGATGCTGGCAGGGCTTGGGCTGTCTTTAGTGCTCAGCCTGATGAACTTCATCAACCTGACGCACGGCTCTTTTTTCCTGCTGGGCGGCTATATCAGCGTGCAGTGGCTGGCATCCGGCGCACCCTGGTGGCTGGCATTCCCTGCAGCCTTTGCGCTGTGCGGTCTGATGGGCTTGTTGCTGGACCGCTTCCCCTTTCGCCAGTTCTACCAGCGCACCCACTTGATGCAGGTGCTGCTGACCTACGGCCTATCCGTGATTCTGGCGGACTTGATGCGTTGGGGTTTCAGTGCCGACACGCTCTCGCCCATGCTGCCGCAAGTGTTGCGTGGCGGGGTGTGGATCATGGGCCTGCCCTTCCCCACCTACCGCCTATTCCTGATCATCACTGGCCTCACGCTGGCCCTGCTGTTCTGGTTTCTGCTGGATCGCACCCTGTGGGGCGCGGCCATCCGGGCTTGCGTGCAGGACGCCCAAATCGTCGAAACCCTGGGCTTGAACTCGCGCCGCCTGTTCGCCATCGGCATGGCACTAGCCGCCGGTCTGGCCGGTTTGGGTGGAGCGCTGGGGGCGGGCATGCTGTCGGTCTACCCCGGTCTGGATGAAGAAATCCTGTTGCTGGCCCTGTTGGTCGTCGTCATTGGTGGCTTGAACTCGGTACGCGGCACCTTGCTGTGCGCGCTGATCCTGGGCTTTGTCACCACCTTTGCCCGCGTCTGGGTCCCGGCTTTTGCCAATGCAGCCACCCTGGCTGTCATGCTGGCCTTATTGCTTTGCTGGCCCAATGGCCTGAGCAAATCCGCTACGCGTCAGGTTTAAATGAACAAGCTCAACACCTGCCTGCAACGCACTGCGTTTTGGCCTGCTCTGGCCAGCCTGCTCTTGCTCAGCAGCTATTTCTGGGGCGACTCTTTTCTGTGGCGCTTCACCACCGAAGCCTTGCTGATTGGCTGCGCGGTGCTCAGCATCAATTTATTGATAGGCTATGGCGGCCTGGTCTCCTTGGGCCACGGCGCGGTCTTTGGTTTTGCAGCGTATGCAACCTCTATCACCAGCCAATATTGGGGCGCTTCACTGCCGCTGATGCTGCTGGTGGGCATTCTGGCAGGCACCCTGCTATCGATGCTGATGGCGCTGATCAGCCTGCGCAGCTCTGAACTATTTTTTATGGTGGCTACCTTAGTGGCTGGCCAACTGGTGTGGGAATTGGCATTTCGCTGGCGTGATCTGACTGGCGGGGCCGACGGCCTGCGCGGTTTTCCACGCTTGAGCCTGGGCGATCTAGCCCTGAGCGCCCCCTACACCTTGATGATTCTGGCTCTGGTTCTGGCCCTGGTCTGCTGGCTGCTACTGCGCTCCTTTAGCCGTGCCCCGATTGGGCTGGCTTTGACAGGGCTGCGCGACCAGCCCTTGCGCATGGCCGCCCTGGGTTATCAAGCCTGGCGCATTCGCCTCTACACCTTCATGATTGCCGGGGCTGTTGCCGGTGCCGCAGGCGGCCTGTATCCCTTTGCCAATCAATACGTCAGCCCACAACAAGTGCATTGGAGCTTCTCGGCCACGCTCATCATCATGGGTGTGATCGGCGGCATACGCACATGGCGCGGCGCCTTTATCGGTGCGACGTTCTATTTGTTCGCACAGACCTACCTAAGCTCCTACACGGATCGCTGGCAATTACTGGTGGGTTTGATCTTTGTGCTGACGGTCCTGTTCATGCCCAATGGCCTGGCTGATCGCAGAAAGAGGGCCGCATGAGCGTTTTATTAAGCACTCGCGAACTGGCTCTGCATGTGGGCGGCCTGGATATTCTGACTGATGTCAGCCTGGAGCTGCACGCCGGTGAAACCCTGGGTCTAATTGGCCCCAATGGAGCAGGCAAGACCACGCTGTTCAACCTCATCAGCGGTTTGGCCACGCCCTCCAGTGGACAGGTCTTTCTGGAAGGCAAAGACTTGCGCAGTCTGGGCCCGATTGAACGCGCCAAACAAGGCATGGTGCGCAGCTTTCAAACCAGCCGTATTTTCCCCGAACTGACCCTGCTACAGAATCTGGCTCTGGCCGTGCGCATCAAGAAAGACTGCGCTTACCACTGGTGGGGCCGCAAGGCCGCTCGCGCAGCCAGCCAGAAAGCCACAGAAGAACTGCTGGAGCACAGCGCCTTGGCTGGGCGAGGTCATGTGCTGGCACGCTCCCTGTCCTATGGCGAGCAACGGATTCTGGATTTACTGATTGCTCTGGCCCAGCAGCCACGCGTACTCTTGCTAGACGAACCCACTGCTGGCCTGTCCGAGTCCGAATCCCGTGAAGTCATGGCGCTGGTGCATGCCATGCGCGGCCAATGTGCCGTGCTGCTGATCAGTCATGACATTGATATTGTTTTTCAAGAATGTGATCGCATTGCGGTGCTGTCTTCCGGCACCTTGCTGATCTGCGATACACCGGACGCGGTACGCCAGCACAAAGGGGCACGCCAGGCCTATCTGGGCGAACTGGCTTTGGAGACAGCATGAGCACAGCGCTGAAGATCTCAGGCCTGAATGCGCGTTACGACCGGGCCGACATTCTGCTAAACATCTCGCTGGAGATTCCAGCCGGGCAAAGCGTGGCCTTGCTAGGCCGCAATGGCGCTGGGAAAACCAGTCTGCTGCATTGCCTGTTCAATATGGGCCCGCAATGGAGCGGCCAGATACGCGTTCATAGCCAAGATATTGCAGGCTGTCCGACCCACCAGATTGCCCGTTTGGGCATGGCCTTAGTGCCGCAAGGCCGGGGCCGCTTTCCCACTCTGACGGTGCAGGAAAGCCTACGTTTGGCCGGGCTGGCGCGCCGCCCCCATCCGAATGATCGCTGGACACTGGAAGGCATCTACGAAACCATGCCGCGCCTGTACGAGCGCCGTCAGTCCTCTTGCTCTGCGCTAAGCGGTGGCGAGCGGCAGCTGCTGGCATTGGCCCGCGCCCTGTTGACTCAGTCCTCCATCATTGTTTTGGACGAGCCCAGCGAAGGTCTGGCCCCCATGACCATTCAGGACACCTTGCTGCCCCAGCTGCAAAAACTGAACGAGCAAGGTATTACGGTTTTGCTGGCCGAACAAAATCTGAGTCTGGCCCTGCAACTGGCTAATCGCGCCTTGCTGCTGGGGAATGGTCAACTGGTGTACGACGGCCCGGCAGAGCAACTACGCCAGGACGCCGCCCTTTTGCAACGCCATTTGGGGCTTTGACATGCTGGGTCTGTACAGCCTGTCCCTTCCCCTGCCACCGGGTATGGAACTCTGGTTACGAGACCAGATCCCAGACAGCACCTTAGCTGTGATTGCCCGCCGCAGGCGGCAGTCGGACCAGCATTTAAGCCTGCTGGCCCATGGTGCCCTGCGTCATTTTCTGGCTCCCTTGCTGGGCTGTACGCCGCAAGGTGTACCCATCAAGAATCTGGAACACGGCAAGCCCGTATTGGACTTGGACGATACCGATCTGCACTTCAGCCTGTCTCATAGCGGCGAACGCGTACTGCTGGGTATCGCCGATCAAAACCTGGGCGTGGACATTGAAGCCATGCGTCTGCCCGTCAAACCGGGTTTGTTGGAACATTGCAGCGTGGCTTCTGAGCGCACCTGGCTAAAGAGCGATCTGGACTTTTATGCGCTGTGGTGCGGCAAAGAAGCCGCCTTGAAACACGCGGGCACGGGTTTTCATATCCAGCCTCAAGAATTATCCTTGGACGGCCACCCAGATCGTGGATGCACCGTACAATCCCCCCATCCCATCTTGCAAGGTTTGGTGGTGCACAGTCACCGGCCAGCGGAAAACTATGCCGCTGCTGTCTGTCTGAACACTTCCTTTGCTCCCCGGAAAGTCAGCTTTCTAGACAGTATTCAACTGCCTGACGCCAAGCTGACCGACCATGAGTAAATCTGACAAGCCTACTTATTTATGTAATAGTTCTCATTACCATGATGAAATCTATTCCTGTTGAACAAATTTGGCCTGACGCTTTTGCTCAGCGATATCGCGACGCTGGACACTGGCAAGGGGAAACCTTTGGTGCCTTGCTGCGCACGCGCGCGCAACACCATCCGGAACGTGAAGCAGTTATTGGCGGCAAGCAGCGCTGGACCTATGGCGCGCTGGATCAATACGCCAGCCAGATCGCGGCAGGCCTGCTGCAAGCCGGTTTGCGCAAAGGCGATCGTGTCCTGGTACACCTGCCCAATATCCCTGAATTCGTCAGCGTGATCTTTGGCCTGTTCCGTGCCGGTCTCTTGCCCGTGTACGTGTTACCTGCGCACCGCATCACCGAAGTAGAGCACTTTGCCAATAGCGCCGAGGCACGCGCCTATATTGGCGTGGATACGCACGCCGGTTTTGACTACCTGCCCCTGGTGCGCGAGCTGCGTGAACGCTGCCCGCAGGTAGAACAGGTTTACATCGTGGGCGATGCCCAAGAATTCACCTCGCTGGCCCAGTTGCAAAGCAGCGCCGCGAATGTCGATGTGCCCGTGTCGGCCGCCCAGCCTTCCGAAGTGGCTTTCCTGCAGATTTCCGGCGGCAGCACGGGTTTGTCCAAGCTGATTCCCCGCACGCACGACGACTACATCTACACCTTGCGCGAAAGCGCCAAGATTGCGGGCCTGGACGAGAACAGCGTATTCCTGGGTGCTTTGCCCATTGCGCACAACTTCCCCATGAGCTCGCCCGGTTTTCTGGGTGCGCTGTACGTCGGTGCCAAAGTGGTGCTTAGCCCTGCGCCTAGCCCGGACGTGTGCTTTGAGCTGATCGAACGCGAAGGCGTGACCGACACCAGCCTGGTGCCCCCGCTGCTAATGCTGTGGATGGATGCCGCCACCAAAACCAGTGCCAAACTGGACACCCTGCAAGTGATTCAGGTTGGCGGTGCCAAATTAAACTCGGAAGCCGCCAAGCGCGTGCGCCCCACCTTGGGCGTGACCTTGCAACAAGTGTTTGGCATGGCCGAAGGGCTGGTCAACTACACCCGCCTGGACGACCCGGAAGACACCATCATCCATACCCAGGGCCGCCCCATCAGCCCGGACGATGAAATCCTGATCGTGGACGACAACGGCGACCCGGTTGCCCCTGGCGAGACCGGCTACCTGCTGACGCGAGGCCCCTACACCATCCGCGCTTATCACAACAATCCATCGGCCAATGCCCGCTCCTTTACCGAGGACGGCTTTTACCGCACGGGCGACGTGGTACGCATGACGCCTGAAGGCTATTTGATGGTTCAGGGCCGAGCCACCGACCACATCAACCGCGCGGGCGAGAAAATCTCCGCCGAGGAAATTGAAGACCATCTGCTGGCTCACCCGCAGGTCTTTGATGCGGCCGTGGTTTCGGTGCCTGACGAGTTCCTGGGCGAGCGCAGCTGCGCCTTCATCATCCCCAAAGAGGACAAGCCACGCGCCATTGAATTGAAGAAATGGATACGCAGCCGTGGGCTGGCCGACTTCAAAGTGCCGGACCAGATCGTCTTTGTAGACCGTTTCATGGAAACGGCGGCCTTGAAGATCAGCCGCAAAGAACTGCGCGCCCAGCTGCGCGAGCAACTAGAAAACACGACCCAAGACTAATCATGAGTACTGCACTTACCCTAGAACACATGCGGCAAGACATTGCCGCCATGCTGCATGAAGATCCCCAGGACATCCTGGACGACGACAACCTGATCGACCTGGGCCTGGACTCCATGCGTGTCATGACCCTGGCCACCCGTTGGCGTGAAGCGGGCGCGCCCATCGAGTTTTCTGAGATGGCCTCGGTCGTCACCCTGGGCCAGTGGTGGTCGCTGATCGAACGTGCCCAACAAAACGGCCGCTGATTCTTTTACTGCAACACGCTTATGTTTAGCTCTCCTTCCGAACTGCCATTGCGCCCCCTGACCGAAGCACAAGAAGGTCTGTGGTACGCCCAGCGTTTGGACCCGCTCAACCCGATTTTCAATACCGGGCACTGCACGCATATCCATTCGGCGCTGGACACAGCCCTGTTTGCGCAAGCCATCACGCTGACGCTGACCGAGGCCGATGCCCTCACCTTGCGCATGGTGGATACGCCCGACGGCCCTGCCCAGTACCTGCGCCCGCAAGAGCCTATTCAGCTGGAGATTGTTGACCTGTCCGCCCACGCTGACGGTGCCGAACAAGCTCAAACGCTGCTGATGGCCGACCTGCGCACGCCGCTGGACCCGACCCTTGCGCCCTTGGCACGCCATATTCTGTTTGTGCTGGGGCCCAAGCACCACCTTTGGTATCAACGTATCCATCACCTGGCCGCTGACGGCTATGGCATGGCGCTGATCGAGACACGGGTGGTCAAGCTCTACAAAGCCTTGTTGAGCGGTCGTGAAGATCATGGCCATGCGCTGGAATCGTTCACCCTTTTGCAGGATGACGACCAAAGCTATCGGGACAGCGAACGCCGCAGTAAGGACAGGCAATTCTGGCTGGACAACTTAAGCGATGCAGAACCCGCCCAAAGCCTGAGTGAATCTCAGGCTTTAAGCGATCATCATTTCCTGCTGGCACGCAGCACCGTCAAGCCTGAGCTCACAGAGCGCTTGCAAACGCTGGCTCAAAGCGCCGATATCAGCTGGCCGGACATCCTGACAGGTTTGACGGCCGCCTATGTGCGCCGCCACACCCGCCAGGACGAGTGCACGGTTGGCGTGCCCTGGATGGGACGCCTGGGCCATATCAGCGCCCGTATCGTGTCTACCGTCATGAACGTGGCCCCACTGCGTTTGCAAATTGACGAGTCGCTGCCCTTAAACCAGTACCTGATTCAGGTTTCCAAAGCACTGCGCCAAGCCCGCCGTCATGGCCGCTATCGCAGTGAACAACTGCGCCGTGATCTGGGCCTGCTGGGCGGCATGCGTAGGCTGCATGGTCCCATCATCAATGTGTTGCCCTTTGACGCCCCCTACGAACAAGCAGGCCTGGCGGCCAGCCAGACCGTGCTGTGCGCAGGCCCGGTAGAAGACCTGAACTTCACCTTCCGTGCCCAGCCCGATGCGGGCGGCTTGCGTCTGGAAGTGGAAGCCAACCCACGTCTGTACACCGAAGAACACATTCAGACCCATCTGCTGCGTCTGGAACAATTCCTGCTGCGTGCTTTGCAAGCAGACACCTTATCAGTCGTGCCTACGCTGACTGAGGCGGAGCACCATCACTGGATTGAGACCGTTAACCAGACAGCACATCCTGTTCCCGAGACTACGCTGTGGGCCCTGATCCACGCCCAGCTACAAGCCCACCCAGAACAAAGCGGCCTGGAGTTTGAAGGCCAAACACTCAGCTACGCCCAGATCGACGAGCAAACGGCCAATCTGGCCGCGCAGCTGCGTCTGGCAGGCGTGCAGACGGGCGATATTGTGGCCGTCGCCCTGCCCCGTTCGCTGAACTTGGTACTGTCCTTGCTGGCCATCCACCGAGCTGGCGCCGCGTATCTACCTCTGGATCTGGATCAACCCACTGATCGCCTTAACAAGATTCTGGGTGTGGCCCAGCCGCGTTTGCTGGTCGGCCAAGCCGATTGCACCCTGAACGCCACTCTGCTGGTCCCCCAGCCTGAACAGGCCTGCAGCGCAGAAGCCTGGGCAGCCGCCGGACCACACGACCCGTCTTACCTGATCTACACCTCCGGCTCGACCGGTACGCCCAAAGGCGTGCTGCTCAACCACGACGCCATCGTCAACCGTCTGGTGTGGATGCAAACGCATTACGGCATTGCTGCCGGTGACCGCATTCTGCAAAAAACCCCGGCCACCTTTGATGTGTCGGTCTGGGAGTTTTTCCTACCCTTCCTGTCGGGTGCGACCTTGGTCGTAGCCCCCCCACAGGCGCACCGCGACCCGGCCCATATTGCCCGCCTGATGCGCGATCAGCACATCACGGTACTGCACTTTGTGCCCTCCATGCTGTCCGCTTTTCTAGACGAGCCCGCCGCTCGCGGACTGGCACCGCGTCTAGTGTTTTGCAGTGGTGAAGAACTGTCGGCGGCTACCCGCGATCGCTTCCATTCCCTGCTGAACGCCGAGCTGCACAATCTGTACGGCCCCACCGAAGCTGCCGTGGACGTATCCTACTGGCCTGCTTCGCGTGACGATAAATCCCAACCTGTACCCATCGGTTTCCCCGTATGGAACACCGCCCTGTACATTCTGGACGAACAGTTGCAGCCCGTGCCGCCCGGTGTAGCCGGTCATCTGTACCTGGCTGGTCGTCAATTGGCGCAAGGTTACTGGGGCCGCCCGGACCTGACGGCAGAACGCTTTGTGCCCGACCCCTACGCCCTGCATGGCGACCGCATGTACGCCACCGGCGATGTGGCCCGCTGGCGCGACGATGGCGCGGTTATTTTCCTGGGTCGCTCAGATCACCAGATCAAGCTACGCGGTCAACGTATCGAGCTGGGCGAAATTGAAGCCTTACTGGCTCGCCATCCCGAGGTAGCCCACGTTGCCGTTATCGCCCGTGAAGATGTCCCCGGCCAGATGGCGATTGTGACCTATTGGGTACCGCAAGCAGGCAGCCAGTGCACTGACAACACCCTGGCGGCATACGTAGGCGAGCATTTGCCGTCCTATATGGTGCCCAGCGCCTGGATCAGCCTGGACGCATTACCCGTTACCGCCAACGGCAAACTGAACCGCAAGGCTTTGCCTGTACCTGCCCTGCAAGCACGTTCGGCGGGTTTGCCGCTGGAAGGCGCAACCCAACAACAAATCGCCGCCGCTTTCGCCACCGTGCTGGAAAGCAGCGACACGTTTTACGCTGACGACGACTTCTTCGCCCTGGGCGGACATTCCTTGTTGGCTGCCAAGCTGGCTTTGATACTGCGTGAAGCACGCGGCCAAGCCGTCTCGATTGGCACTATTTTTGAATTCCCCACCATTGCCCGTCTGGCCAAGCATCTGGATCAGGCAGGTAGTACAGCTGCCGATGGCTTTGGCCCCATCATCACCTTGCGCCCAGGTCAGAACGAACAGCCTGCGCTATTTGTGATTCACCCGGCTGGTGGCCTGTCCTGGTGCTATGGCGCGCTGGCGCGTCATCTGCCCCCTGGCCGTGCTGTTTATGGTTTGCAAGCCAGTGTGCTGTCTGATCCTTCGCTGGGTCTGGATAGCAGTCTGGATGCGATGGCCAAGGTCTATGTAGACCGTATCGAACACGTGCAGCCCCACGGCCCCTACCATCTGGCAGGCTGGTCAGTGGGCGGCATTATTGCTCAGGCGATGGCCGTCGAACTGCGCCGTCGCGGCCAGCTGGTCGGTATGCTGTCCCTGCTGGACGCTTACCCTAGCGACGCCTGGCGCAACGAACCGGCACCCGAGCCCAATGCCATCTACAAAGCGCTGCTGCATATTGCCGGCCACGACCCGGACAGCTTGCCCGATGTGTCCCTGACCCGGCATGGTGTGGTGGACTTTCTCAAGCGCAGTGCTCACCCGCTGGCGGAGTTGCCCGACACGCGTCTGGACAGCGTGTTCCAGGTGGTGGAAAACAATAACCGTCTGGTGCGTCTGTACGAACATCACACGTATGACGGCTCCATGCTGTACTTCCGCGCTGCTCTGGATCACGCAGGCACGCAATTGCATCCCGACTTGTGGCAGCCCTATGCAGGGCAGTTGGACGTGCATGATATTGCCTCCCTGCACGCTCATTTGACCGGTACTGAAGCCGTGGCCATCATGGCCCCGCTGATGGAATCGGCCATGGCTTTTGCCGAACAGGCACAAGCCCAACCTGAACTCGATGTATAAGCCATGTCTGTAAGACGTTTTTTCCTGGATATTTCACCGCTGATCGAAAGCCGGGCATTCCGCTTTGCCTACTTCGCTCGCGCCGCCACCGTGCTGGTTACCGGCATGCTGATGGTGGCCGCCAGTGTGCAGTTGTATGAGCTGACAAAATCCAGTGTGGCCGTTGCCTTCCTGAACGTGTCCATGGCCACACCGATGGTGCTGGCGCTGATTGTGGGCGGTGTCTTGTCTGACCGCATGGACAGACGCAGCTTGATGGTCTGGTCACGCAGCGTCTACATCATCAGCGTGGTGCTGTTCCTGATCAATACCTTGCTGCCCAACCCACAGGTCTGGCTGATCTACGTGGCTGCCGCTATTGGTGGTGCTGCGGGCGGAATTAGCGTCCCGGCGATGATGTCAGCCACCCCTGCCCTGGTGGGGCGCGACAAGCTGGCCGCTGCCGCTGCCCTGTCCGGTTTGGCGATGCAGTTGGGCGGCATCATTGGCCCCGCACTGGCTGGCGTGCTGATCGCCGGCCCCGGCCTGGTTTTTTGCTACGTCATTGTGCTGTGCGGTGTCATCGTCACCCCCTTGCTGCTGCGTGCCCTGCCTCCGCTGCCTCCCCAAGCCGGTAAACAAGCGCAGAAAAACGCCTTCCAATCCCTGCGCGATGGTCTGGCCTTTGTCGCCAGCCACCCCTTGCTACGTGCCTTGTTGCTGATCGATCTGGCCGCCTTGATTCTGGCGACGCCTTTGGCCCTGATGCCCGAGTGGGGCGACACCATTTTAAAAATGGGCGCCACCGCCACCGGCTATCTGTATGCCGCCCCTGCCGTAGGCGCAACACTGGCCGCACTATCCAGTGGCTGGTGCCGCCAAGTCTCCCGTCCCGGTGCCGCCATTGTGCTTGCCGTGCTGATCTGGGGTTTGGCTGTCGCCGCCTTGTCCTTGCAACCCACCTTGTGGTGGGCCCTGATTTGCCTAGCCATCATGGGTGCGGCCGATACCATTTCCAAAATCATGCGCATGGCGCTGGTTCAACATCACACCCCGGACTACCTACTGGGCCGCGTCTCCAGCCTGTGGATGACGCAGTATTCCCTGGGCCAAGCTCTGGGCAATATGCAGATGGGCTATTTGTCCCGCCTGCTCAGCCCAGCCGTGGCCGTCGCCGTGGGTGGTTTGGCCTGTGCGGCTGTGGCGGGTGGTTTCGGAATTTTCAATCAAGGCCTGCGTTCGGCCCGTAAACAGGATGGTCCTCCTCATGCCTGACATCTCGATTTTGTTCTACCCACGCCTGTTGCACGCCTGTAGAAAGATCTCCTACATGGACCATCTTGTCGACCGAACCTTTATTTAGGATTAAAAGATGCTAATCAATGTCAATTGCATTCGCCGTACCCCTGCAGCCTTGCTGCGTAAGGCCGGCCTGAGCGCAGCCGTCCTGTCCTTGTCCCTGGCCAATGCCTTTGCTGCCCCCGCCTTTGACCAGCCTGATGCTGACTTTCGCGGTTCCTTGAATGCCGCTGGCGTGGTCTATGCAGGCGCCGAAGCCCAGCTGGCAGGCCGTGGTTTCGCCCCCGGTCAGGAAGTCATCTTGCTGCAAAACGGCCATACGCTGACTCCTACCGCCCTGGTCGCCGATAAAGAAGGCAATCTGAGCACCACCGTTGCCATCCCAGCTGACGCTGCTGTCGGTGTGCACCCCGTGGTCATGCAGGTCAGCAAGCCTTCGACCGCCGGTGTCTTCAACCTGAAGGTTTCCCCTAAAGTTGAACTGAGCGGCCAAGACAAGTTCGAGCTGCAATCCCAGCACCTGGTGCCCGGCTTGTACCAAAGCGCTTACAGTCCAAAGAACAAAGTGCTGTTCGTGACCTCCGCCGTGGGCCGCCCACCCGTCAAGCAATCCCAGCTGGTCAAAGTTAACGCCCAAACCTTGGCTGTTGAAGCCAGCGTGACGCCTGCTGCCCAGAAAGGCCGTGATGATGGTCAGGTTCAAGCCGTTTACGGTGTGGACGTGGACGACAAGCAAGGCAATGTCTGGGTCTCCAACACCCGCAGCAGCTCCATCGCTGTTTACAGCCAGAAAGACCTGAAACTGGTCAAACAGTTTGAAGACGGCGTCGTCAGCCACCCACGTGATGTGGTTGTGGACGAAAAGACCAACCGTGTTTACGTGTCCTCGCCCGGCGCTGAAACCCTGGCCGTGTTCGATGCGAAAAAGCTGACCCAGCTTGACTCTATTGAGCTGCAATCCAAGACCCGCAACAAGCCCGGCAGCATGAGCCTGATCCTGGACGCAGAAAAGGACCGCCTGTACACGGTCAGCGCCAGCACCAATGAGCTGATCATTGTGGATCTGAAAAACGGCAATGCCCAAACCGTGTTCCCCATTCCTGGCGCACGTGGGCTGGCTGGCGTTTCGGTAGACAGCAAAAATGATCAAGTCTATGTAGCCGCCCAAGGCAGCGACAACCTGCTGATCATCAACGCCAAAGACGGTGCTATTCAGCACGACATCAAAATCGGCGCGGGTGCTTTGAACGTGGTCTTTGATCCCAAGACATCCCTGGCTTACGTCGCTTCGCGCGGTGCAGGCACAGTGACCGTCGTGAACGGTAAAGGCGAAATCGTTGCCAACCTGGACGGCGGCAGCTACGCCAACCACGTCTCGCTGGATGGCGAAGGCAATGCCTACCTGGTCAACAAGTCCAAAGGTAAGGACGACCAGACAGCTGACCGCATCACGCGTATTCACCTGAAGTAAGCCGCCCGACGCGCCCCTGCCATCAAAAGGGGCGCGGCTGGCAAAACCCTTGCCCCACAAAGGACTCCTATGACTAGCCGTATCGACGACCAAGTCCGCCATGCCACCATTGAAGAATGGTTAAAGCAATATCAGGCCGACAGCAGCGTATTTGCCTCTCCCACCATCAGTTTGATGGCACACGGCACGGCATTGGAGCGGCATACCCATAATGCCCAAGGACAATTGCTGACGGATGCCCAAACCTTGCTGGTACAAGCAGCTCAGCAAGGTCTGGACGCCCCCTTGTTACTGGGTATCATCCCCTTTAACCCCGCTCGTGAAGCCTATTTGCGCGTCCCCAAAGAATACCGGCGCGATCCCGTCTTGCTGCGCCCGGTCCAGCGCCCCCCGCTGGCCAAATCCGGCAATACCATTGCCAACCAGAGCCTGCTGCCCGACGGCGAAGGCTACGAAGACAGCGTCAGCCGCATTCTGGCAACAATGCGCGAACAGAACATCTCCAAAACCGTGATGGCCCGCACCGTCACCATCACGCTGAACGAAGCCCTGGATCGTCAGACTGTGTTGAGCAATATGCTCCACAGCAATCCCGCTGGTTATACCTACGCCCTGCCCTTGCCGGGCGGCAATCCGCAAGATCCGGACCTGTTCTTTGGTGCCAGCCCCGAACTGCTGGTACGCCGTCAGGGCGATCTGGTCACCGTGAACCCCTTGGCGGGCACAGCCCCGCGCTTTGCCGACCCGCAACGCGATCAGGCCAGTGCCGAAGGTTTGATGGCCTCCAGCAAAGACCTGCGTGAACATGCGTATGTCATCCAAGACGTAGTGCGCATCCTGTCCCAGTTCTGCGACTCCCTGGACGTACCCGACGGCCCCAGCCTGACCAGCACCGCCAACTTGTGGCACTTGTCCACCCGAATCAGCGGCCGCCTGCGCGACGCGTCAGTCACCTCTCTGGAGCTGGCTCTGGCCATGCACCCGACACCGGCGGTGTGCGGCCTGCCCACCCAGCCCGCCATGCAGGCCATCGAGGCCACCGAAGCCTTCGATCGCGGCTACTTTGCCGGTGCCATAGGCTGGAACGACCACGAAGGCAACGGCGAGTGGGCGGTGGCAATTCGTTGCGGCCATTACACCCAACAAGGCCTGACCTTATCGGCTGGCGCAGGCATTGTGGACGGCTCCGTCCCTGCCCTGGAGCGCCAGGAAACCGGCAATAAACTCATGACCCTGATCAACTCATTGGGTCTGGCACAGAACATAACACTTTAACGGAGACACGACGTATGACCATTCACGCGCTGCCCAGCTACGAGCTGCCTCAAACCCCCGTAGCCAACCGCGTCAACTGGCGCCCCCAGGCAAATCGTGCCGCCCTGCTCATTCACGACATGCAGACCTACTTTCTGCAGAAATACGATATGAACCAGGCTCCTATCCCCATGCTGATCGAACGCATCGCCGCCCTGCGTGCGACTTGCCAAAAGCTGGGCATCCCTGTGTTCTACACCGCCCAGCCCACCGAGCAACCCAAAGAAGACCGCGCCCTGCTGAACGACTTCTGGGGCCCTGGCCTGACTGCAACAGAATTTCATGAGCAGCAAGCCGTCGTGCCCGAACTGGCACCGGCCGACACTGACATCATGCTGACCAAATGGCGCTACAGCGCCTTCCAACGCTCGGATCTACGTGAACAATTGCGCGAACTGGGCCGCGACCAGTTGATCATCACCGGCGTCTACGCCCACATCGGCTGCATGACCACCGCACTGGAAGCCTTCATGCAAGACGTGCAACCCTTCCTGGCTATCGACGGCGTGGCCGACTTCTCGCTGGAAGAACACCACCAGGCCATCCGCCATGTCTCGCAACGCTGCGGCGTCAGCCTGACCTGCGCCGAGATCCAGGACAGCCTGCAAGCCTGAACAGGACACACACATGAACACACAAGAATTTGCCGATGAATGCATCGCCGTCACGGGCGCAGCCCGTGGCATCGGCGCGGCCGTCACCCGACTACTGCTGGAACGTGGCGCACGCGTCATCGCCCTGGACCTGGACGTAGAAGGCCTGACCCAGCTGAGCCAGTCCAGCTACAGTGACCGCGTCTCCTGCCACCTGGTTGACATCAGCCAATCAGACGCCGTAGACCAGGCCCTGGCCCAAGGCCAGGAAAAACTGGGCCCAATCCAGCGCTTGGCCTGTGTAGCGGGCGTCCTCCAAATGGGACGCATCACCGAGTTGAGCAACGAACAATGGGACCGCACCTTCGCCATCAACACCACCGGCGTCTTTAACGTCTGCCGCAACGTGGCCAAAGGCATGATTGAGCGCAAACAAGGCGCCATCGTCAACGTTAGTTCCAACTCCGCAGCCACCCCCCGCATCGCCATGGGAGCCTACGCCGCCTCCAAAGCCGCCGTCACCCAACTAAGCCGCTGCCTGGGACTAGAATTGGCCCCGCACGGCATCCGGGTGAACATCATCTCCCCCGGCTCCACCGACACCCCCATGCAACAAGCCATGTGGGCACAAGGCAGCTCACGCGAAACCGTCATCGCAGGTTCCGGCGAAAACTACCGCCTGGGCATCCCCTTGCAGAAAATCGCCACGCCCGAAGAAATTGCAGAGGCCGTCCTGTTCCTGCTGTCAGACCGCGCCAGCCACATCACCCTGTCCGACCTGCGAGTCGACGGCGGCGCCACACTGGACCAAGGCTAAACAAAATAGCCAAGCACAAAAAAGGGCGGAATCTCCGCCCTTTTTTATCGCCCTACCGAAAGACTCCGGACAAAAGCATACGCACATCCCTTACAGCACCGCCTGAGCCTGCCCCGATCTGAACAGCGCCCCTGGTCCAGCCACCTGAACCCGCAGCACTACTTGTTTTCTTGAGCAGGAGCTTCAACCTGCTCAATCCCAAACAAATACTCCAGCCCCAAGGCCAAAGCATCCCGCCAAGCCACAAAATCATGTGCTGTAGCACTTTCCACATAGCGCACGTCATATCCCCGCGCCCTAAGCACATCATCCAGATGTCGATTCGCCTGCACCAGACTGACATCCCGACTCGACCCTGAAGACTCAAACACCCCGGCGCTCATATAAACCTTCACCGGCACAGCAGGCGAATCCGCCATCTGACGCGTCAACCACTGCCCACGGGCATCACCAGCCGGCGCCCACCAGAACGAGCCCGACATACTCAAGACATTGCCAAACAAGCGAGGCAAACGCCAAGCCGCATTCATAGCGGCCAAACCACCATAACTAGAGCCACCGATCGCCGTCTTATCCGCCGCCGACTGTACACCCTGAGCATTCAACCAAGGCATCAGCTCCTTATCCAGAAACTTGATATAAGCCTCGTTAGGCGGCAACTCACGCGCCCGCTCCGCCATACCCGGATTGTCCACCAACACCAACCACATAGGCGCAACCCGCCCCTGGGCAATCAAGGTATCCAACATAGCAGGAGCCCGCGCCAAATCCTTATAGTCGCGGCCATCAAACAAAATCAAAGTGTGATCAATATCCTGCGCCCGAGTACCAGCAGGTTGATAAATCTGAACCTGCCGCTCCACCCCAAGGGCCTCGCTGGGCAAACGCTCCGTGCGCCACTGCCCCTGACCCAATTGCTGCGGCTCCAAAGCCACCGCCTCGGCCGGAGCCTGCGTCAAACGCAACACCGAATCGCCATCAAAAAAATCTGTGCTGTTTTCCGGCAAAGCCTGGCTACTAAGAGGATCACGCTGTAAAGCAGCCCGCAACACCTCACGCGCCAAATCTGGCCCCACATAAGGCACATCCGGTGCCATGCGATACGTGAACCGGGCATCGCGCGGCAAATCGTAAGTGATATACCAAATATCCGACTCACCCAAACGATGCATGCGATCGCTATACGTAAACGGCCCGCCATGCAGACGAACCTCCTGCTGGGCACCACGCCACACAAACGTGACACGATCATGCGTGTTGCTGTAGCGCTCCACCAAAGGAGAACCCACCCGCTGCACATAATCCCAGAAGCCACGAGACGGCTCGCCAGCCCGCAAGCGCATGCTCCACTGACGGATCACATCGCCTTGTAAAGGCTCGGCCTGAGCGGGCGTTTGAGGAGCAGTAAGCGATTTAACCTGCCACTGATACTCGCCCTGACCCAACACACGCAAACGATACTCACCGGCCGTGCTAGCAATAAAACCAAAAGGGCTACCGCGCTCCGGAGTATCCGCCCAGTGACGAATCACTTTGCCGTCCGGGCCGAACAACTCCAGAGTCACATCACCACTGTGCTGCCAGGTGCCTTGCACCAGCTCATTGTGCTGCAAGCTCAGTATTCGTTCATGATGTTCGTGCGCCTGAACTTCACCTTGAGCCGAGGGCAGCGTTGCCGCCCATGCCGACCCAACCATTCCCACCATCAATACAGCTGCAACAGGTGCGCGCAACATACATCCTCCTAAATGCCGGTTTGCCGCAGGACAAGCCCAGTACCAAGAAGCAGTATACGATCAAAAATAATCGGTGCACCCCTTGGCTGGCGCGAGGCAGCGCCTTTTATCAAACGAGACGGAAGGCTTGAATCAAACGATCCAGCTCTTGCACCTGCTCCTGCAATTCGCTGGACGTGTGCGCCACCTGACCGACCATCTCCGCATTTTGCTGCGTGGCCGAATCCAGCTGCCCCACCGCCACGTTGATCTGCTCAATACCAATCGTCTGCTCACGGGTCGAGGCGGCAATCTCGTGAACAATGGTCATCACTTGCGCGCTGCCCGTCACCATCTCGTCAATAACCTCACCCACCTGTCCCATCAACTGCACACCTTCGCGGGTGCTGCTGGAGGACGCTTCCACCAATTGAGCAATCTCCTGGGCAGAAGCCGTGGTGCGCTGTGCCAAGGCTCGCACCTCGCCCGCCACCACGGCAAAGCCACGCCCTTGCTCACCAGCTCGCGCGGCTTCCACCGCCGCATTCAAGGCCAGAATATTGGTCTGGAACGCAATCGAGTTAATAACTGTCGTAATGTCCGCCACCTTGCCGCTGGTATCGCGAATCGCGCCCATGCGGTCCACCAGCTCGCTGACCATCTGCCCCCCATGCTGCGCCGTTTTCTGCACTTGGCTGGACACTTCCTCGGCCCGCATGGCGTTCTCTTCGCTCATGCGCACCGTGCCTGTCATCTCTTCCATAGCCGACGCGGTTTCCTGCAGCGCAGCGGCCTGCTGCGTCGTGCGGCTGGACAGCTCCAGATTGCCCACGGATAACTGCGAGGCATCATCAGCAATCACACCACTGCTGTGCTGCAAGGTGCGCATCACCTCACTTAACTTCAAGCGCATTTGCTCGATCGATGCCATCACACTGTTATCAGGAATCGAGCGCAAAGAATGGGCGACGCGTAAATCGCCATTGGCAATAGCCTGAGCGGTTTCGTGCAGGATCTTGGGCTCAGCACCCAGCTCGGCAATAATCTGGCGCGCCAGAAATACCGTGACGGCCGAGACCAGCGCCACGATCAACAAAAACACCACCGAGGAACTAAGCAGATTGCTAAAGAAACGTGCCTGAATATTGTCGATATATACGCCCGAGGTCAGCACCCAGTCCCACTGAGTCACCCCTTTACCAAAGGCCAGCTTGGGGGCGTTGTTCTTGTCGCTCAGCTTGGGCCAGTGATATTCCAGAAACCCCTCGCCGCCGTTACGGCCAATGCGACTCATCTCGGCAAAAGGATAGACCCCATTGCTGTCGACCACTGCGCTGACATCCTGGCCATCCAGCTCCGGTCGGCTGGGATTCATGATGGACACGACATCGGTAGATAAAACCGACACATAGCCTTCCTGCCCAAAACGAATACTGGCAATGCGTTGCAAAGCCTGTTTTTGTGCGTCGTCCTTGCTCAACACGCCTTTGCTGACCAGTTGCTGGTAGTCCTGCGTGATGTTCACCGCAATATTGACGATGTGCTGCAAGCTGTTTTTCCGCTCATCCATCTGCGCCTGATAGAGCTGATAGTTCACAAACGTAAATACCGCCACTAAGGCCATCAGACACAAGATCAATGGCAACCACAACTTTTGCTTCAAGCCCAAACGCATCATATTCCCCGAGCAACGCAGAAAAGACAGGTCCCAGATACGCAAAAACCGACCGCATCCACGCGGTCGGCCTGCAAGAAGGCCCCATCGAACAAGCTGGGTAACGGCCTTGGGCTTGAATTACTTAATTAAAGTTACATATAGAGACGATTGGATGCTAAGGCGGCTTATAGAACGCTACCGCTCAAACGTCGGGTAGCCTCATTGCCTTGGCCGAAAGAAGGTTCGCTACTGGCTAAGGTCAGCAAAAATCCATCTTCGGACATCAACTCCGAAGTCAGGCGGCCCTGGTAATGCCCCAGTTCCAGATTCAGTGCCAGATCACGCTGCTCCAGGGTGTCCACCCCTTTAATCACTAGTTCAAAGCCCTGCTCAGTCAACAAATGGCAGGCGGTCTCCAGCAAAGCCCTGAAGGTCGGTTCACGACAGGCGCGGTGAATGACCTCGGCCTCCAGCTTGACGCCACTAATAGGCCAGCCGCGCAGGCGATTGAGCTTATTGTTTTCAATGTTCGTGCTGGTCAGCCAGACCTGAATCTCATGGTCTTTCAGATACTGCAAAGCCTGGATCAATTCTGGTGTGCCTTCCAGTTCCTCGTCGCTGAACAGGTCCAGCTCCAGGCAACAAGGCTGCAACTCAAACTGGCGCAATAAGCTAGGCAGACGCTTATGAATAGGCATCAGCATATCGACCGGCAATTTCAGACCAATATGGCTGGCACGCAAGGAATACTCCTGCCACCAACGACGCACATCCACCAGCAAGGTGCGCAACATCCACTCGCACAAAGCCTGACGGTGAATAGCGTCCGGCATATAGCTCAAAACCACATCTGAAGACAGGCGCAGGCCCGTGGGCGCAGTCCAGAATACCTGGGCATCAACACCACTGTATTGGCCCGTACTAGTTGCTACCCGCAATTGATACGAAAAGGACAAGGCTTCGCTGGCTTGTGGGTCCAGCACATCCAATGTTTCCAGCGCACTCAATAGCTCCAGCGGGGTGGGCTGAACCGATTCAGGTTCGTCACGGGGCGTGTAGAACTCCATGACTTCAGAGTCTTGCGGCTCCAGCTGAGCCATCAACTTGCCGGTAAAGGTATAACCCCAACCGTGCACCGACTTGATGGGCAGGGCAACGCCCGCCTGACTGGCCTTGCGGCGCAAACGACTAATTAAAGAGTCCACGGCACGGCTGTCGCTGGCCGCCAGACCTTTGTCTCGCATCAAATCCTCACGGCTGAAACGAGCATCGGTATGCCGGACAAATGCATCCATCAACTGGCGTTCGCTATGAGTCAGCTCCAAGCCCACACCATTGGGCGCAACCAAGGTCCACCCTTTATCGCGCAAGGTCCATTCCTGCAGGCCGCTGTGGTCCTGCGGCTGCTCTTGCATCCCAGGGACCTCAGCAACCATGGCATAGACATTGCGACGGCGTACAGCATGGCACCAAGCCATCAGCTCGGGGGCTTGGATATCCAGGGACAGGCAGGCATCGGCACCGGTGAGCAAAAGCTGCACGCGGGCACTGGCCGTCAAGCCAGACTGCATTGCCACAATGCCCAAAGAGCCAAAATCATTGCGCAGCTTGGCCACCATCAAGGGGACATAGCCCGGCTCGACAGGGAACAGCAACAAATCCACCTGTGTTTGCCGCGCTTCGGCTACCCGGTCCAAAGACCTTATAACGCTTGTCTTGGTACCGAAAACCCGCAATTGCTCCTGCCAGTGGTGCAAGCCCTCGCCTTCTTCCAAAACAACCAACACGCCACGAGCATGTTCCATAAGCGCCTACTATTTAATTATTGTCGACCGCGCCTGGGACCCAACGTAGCCCGACAATACTATTTTTATCAATAGTTAGAATTATCACTTCAAGAATACGGAGCACAAAGTAAAGAATGGTCAAATGTGGCGTTTGAAATTTTTTGTCTTCAAAATAACACTGGCCTTACTCTCTGCTGGTTCTTGGGTTTATTTTCTAATCGCATTCTCATTAAAAGCACATCCCATAAATAATTATAGATTTCATAACACTCAGACGTAAAAAAACCCGCTCGAAAGCGGGTTGTCCTACATCAAGACAGGCCGGGATACCTACTGGGCTGCGGCTTCCAGGCGGGATTGCAGCTGGGCAGCAGGCAACCAACCATCAGCACGACTACCGTCGGCAAAGTAAATAGCGGGCGTGCCTTGAATACGCAATTTCTGGCCTACAGCCAGTAATTGATCCAAAGGATGTTCACACGATGCCTTCTCAGGCCGGGTGCCGCCCCCCATCCAGTCGCTCAAGGTTTTGGCGGGGTTTTGGGCACACCAGATATCCTCGGCTTTGCGGCGGCTATCGGGGCCCAGGATGGGAAACATCAGGCTATAAACCGTAACATTGTCGATTTCCTGCAAAGTTGTATGAAGACGTTTGCAATAACCGCAGTTCGGATCTTCAAAAACAACCAGTCGACGGCTACCGTCGCCTTTTACCAACTTAATCGCCTTATCCAGGGGCAGATCATCCAGCGAAACACGATTGAGCTCCTGCATGCGCTGTTCGGTCAGGTCCACACGGCTTTTGCTGTCCAGCAACGAGCCCTGCAGCACAAAACTGGCCTGGGGATCGGTGTACAGCAAGGTGCCACCTACCTCCACTTCCAGCAAGTTGGCAAATGGGGTGGCGCGAATGCCATCCACCGTCACGCCTGGGAAGGCGGCTTCAAAGGCCTGGCGCGTAGGCTCAAAACGCGGGTCCGCTTTGGGGCTGGCTGCCTGAGCCAGACCACACAGCGACAAGAGCGCCAGAGCCAATACAGAACGAAGGTGCAACATCATGACTTACTTCCTTTGCTAATCGACAAGACTCTAGCGGCCTCAAAACAAGAGAGAATCCGGACTGAATCCGGCAGCGTGCGCAATCAGGCGGCGCTTAACCCAGGGCAGGCGGTCGACCACCTGCATACCGGCATTGCGCAGCATGGAAACGGGAGCGCCCGGAGCGGCAAACAAACGATACAAGCCATCGGTTGCGGCACGCATGGCAGCAATAGGCTCGGCACGGGCCCGTTTATAACGATTAAGCACACGCATATCGCCGACCGAGTAATGGGCACCACGCTCGGACAAGACCTTAATCAAGGCTTCGATATCACCCAGGCCCAAATTCAAACCCTGGCCGGCCAAAGGATGGACACGATGCGCGGCATCACCCACCAAAGCGACACCCGGCGACACCAGGCCGCTGCGCTCAAAGGTCAAGGGAAAGCCGTGTACAGAGCTGCGCAGACTCAATTGGCCCAAACGGCCATTAGAGAGAGAGAACAGGCTGTTTTGCAGGTACTGGGCCTGCTCCTCTGCCGCCATCGCCAATACCTTATCGGCCTGGGCTTGCGGCACGGACCAGACCATAGACACTTGTGGCTTGCCATCGACATCCGGCATAGGCAACAAGGCCAGAATCGAATCACCCGTAAACCATTGCAAAGCCACTTGTTGGTGCGGCCGTTCCACATGGAAGTGGGCGACCAAACCGGCATCGCCGTATTCACGCGCCTGGTGTTCAATCCCTGCGGCAGTGCGCAGAGCCGAGCGGGCCCCGTCTGCACCAACAAACAAGTCGGCACTAATGCGCTTGTTCCCCGCGGTAACAATGGTATTGCCTTCCAGACGCTCGAATCGGTCTTCAATCCATGGCACACCAAAAACCTGCAAGGCCTGGTACAGGGCCTGCTCCATCTGGCCGGACTCTACAATCCAGGCCAGATAATCCTGCGCGTCCTGCCAGGCATGTAGATTCACGCAACCGCCGCCATCACCATGAACCTCCATGGCTTGTACGGGCGAAATCCGCTGTGGTGACATTAAATTCCAGGCCCCCAGCTGCGCCAAAAAGCGCTGGCTGGCTACCGATACGGCATACACACGCGGGTGATACTGGCCAGTTGCCAACTCCATCGGCTTATAGGCGGGGGACAGAATGCTGACCTCAAACCCGGCCTTGCGTAAACCCAGGGCGCTGGCCATACCAGCCAAGGCCCCGCCACACACCACAATACGTTCGTTGTTCTTCATCGTGCGCTCGGTGCTCCTGCCTGACGTGGCCACAGCAGCCACATTTGGCCTTGCTGCTTCATGCGTCCTGCCTGTGCTCCTGCTTGGTCACCCGTGCCCCAGTACAAGTCGGTACGCGCAGCACCTTTAATGGCCGCACCCGTGTCCTGAGCAAATACCAGGCGCTGCAAAGGCTGATTCGTCGCTGGCTGCGAGGTCGCCAAATACACAGGCGTGCCCAGCGGCACATAAGTGGGGTCAATCGCAACGGAGCGCAGGCCAATCAAAGGAATGCCATAAGCGCCCTTGGGGCCCAGGTCCTGATCCACAATCGCCTCTTCGCGGAAGAAGACCATGGCAGTATTCACATTCATCATTTCCTGAACGCGATGCGGATTGCGCTTGGCCCAGGCCTTGATGTTTTGCATGGAGGTTTGTGCCAAGGGCATCTCTCCCTGCTTGGCCAACCACTGGCCTACCGAGGCGTAAGGACGACCATTATGGTCGGCATAAGCCAGTCGTACCGCGCTGCCATCAGGCAGGATGGCGCGGCCAGAGCCTTGAATCTGCAAGAAGAAACCCTCTACCGGGTCTTCGGCATACACAATTGCCGGGGGCTGACGCTCTGGCTTGGCCATGATCTGCTCACGGGAATCGTAAGGCACCACGCGCTTGCCCTGCTGCTTGCCACGGATACGCTTGCCAGCCAGCTCGGGATACAGGCTGCCCAGATCAATGGTCAGCAAATCGTCCGGGGCGGCAAACAGCGGCCATTGATAGCCGGCGCTACGCGTGCGCGAGGCTTTAAGCAGTGGCTCGTAATAGCCAGTGACGGTGTTTTGAGCCACCGCGCCATCGCCTGTCAGCAAGCGCCAGGGTTGCAGTTGCTGCTGCAGGAAATTGCGTACCGCCGCTGTATCTTTGGTCTCGGCATTCAAGCCCGCTGCCGCTGCAGCCTGACACACGGGTTGCCAGGCACGTGGATTGGCACGCGCCGGCATCGCCAGCGAACCACTGACCGGACGCATCAAGCCCTTGCAGTTATTGATAAAGCCTTTCCAGACATGATCCAGGGAGTCAGCCTGCCAGCCCGGCAAGGTGGACCAGTTCACGGCCTGATAACGGCCTGCCAGCGCACGCGCCGGAGTTTCCGGCAGGGCCGACAAGGAAGGGACACGCAAAGCTTGCAGGGCTATATCGGGGCCACTGTCTGCTGCACCTGGAGCCGTTGACGAAGAACTCTGATCCACGGGAGTGGTGGAACAGGCACTCAATGCCAGCAGTACGGCTGGCACGCAATAAATTATCTTCATGGCTGGGTTTGGCCCTTAGTGCAAGGTACGGGGAGGGGAAAGGATGAATTCCTGAATGGCGACCTCAAAGGGCACACCATTTTCACCAACACATTGATAGCTGCCGCGCATCGTGCCAAACGGCGTATTCAGGGGACAGCCACTGGTGTACTCAAAGGTTTCACCTGGAGCCAGCACCGGCTGTTGCCCGACGATGCCCAGGCCGCGCACTTCCTGAACCTGCTGATTGTCGTCCGTGATGATCCAGTGACGACTGATAATTTGGGCCGTCTGCTCTCCATTGTTGGTAATCCGAACGGTGTAGGCAAAAACGTATTGATTGCTATCGGGTTCAGATTGCTCAGGCAGGTACTGGGGCGTTATCTGCACCTCAATATCGTCAGGCTTCATAATGGATTCCAGGTTACGGCTGTACAAATACGGGGCGCTGCACGCGACCCCGCTTGAAACTATAATGATGACATATGGTCACGATTTTCGTGATGTCTAATCTTTACGGCACCTATTATGTCCCAAGCCAGCTCCACACGTATCGCTCCCAGCATTTTATCGGCCGATTTCGCCCGGCTGGGCGAAGAAGTCCGCAATGTCATCGCCGCCGGAGCCGACTGGGTTCACTGCGACGTCATGGACAATCACTTCGTACCTAACCTGACATTCGGCCCCATGGTCTGTGCCGCGCTGCGCCCGCACACCACCGCCCCGATCGACGTGCACCTGATGGTTGAACCTGTCGATGCCCTGATCCCTGAATTTGCCAAGGCCGGTGCCAACTACATCAGTTTTCACCCCGAAGCCTCGCGCCACGTGGATCGCACCTTGTCGCTGATCCGTGACCACGGCTGTAAGGCCGGCCTGGTGTTCAACCCGGCCACCCCGCTGGACTGGATGGATCACGTGATGGACAAGCTGGACCTGGTTTTGCTGATGTCGGTGAACCCCGGCTTTGGGGGACAGGCTTTTATTCCCAGCGCGCTGGATAAACTGCGTCAGGCCCGCGCCCGTATCGACGCCTGGACAGCACAAGGCGGCCAGCCCATCCTGCTGCAAATAGACGGTGGCGTCAAAGTGGATAATATCGGCGCCATTCGTGCCGCCGGGGCTGACACCTTTGTAGCTGGCTCGGCTATTTTCGGTCAGCCCGACTACGCGCAAGTCATCAGCGATATGCGCGCCCAGATTGCGCAGGCCGAGCAAGCCTAAGCACCCGGGGCCCAGGCCTGCCTGCCGGCAGGCCTACTACTGCAATACCCTGCTGCGGCTATAGCTGCCCTGCCGCACCGGATTATCCGGACGACGGCGCTCCACAAACAAAGCATTGCCCTGCACCCGCTTGGCCTGCGCTTTTGCAGAGCTGGCCAGTTCCGCAATCAAAGAGCCCGAATACAATTCGGGCTCATCCACGGTGACCACGCCTAAAGACAGACTCACTAGTGGGTGAAAAACCAGCACACCTTGACGGTTCTCGGCCAGATAGCCGCCCGCTTGGCGATGTTCCAGGCGATACAGGGACTCCAATTCTATCGCCAGCTCATCCAGGATTCCCTGGCAGCGCTCGGCCCAATCCGGGCTAGTGAACACCAGAATAAAATCGTCGCCCCCAACATGGCCAACAAAGTCCATGCGTGCCACCGCATGGCGGGTAAAGAGTTCAGCCATCGAACGCAGCAGCTCATCGCCTTTGCGATAGCCATACAAGTCGTTATAGGGCTTGAAGTGATCCAGATCGGCGTAGCACACCGCAAAATTCTGGCGATTGCTCAGCAAGCCGTCGATATGTTCATCAATCGGCACATTGCCCGGCAACTGCGTCAATGGGTTGGCATAACGCGCCGTCATGATTTGAATCTGCGTAATCTCGCGCATCAGCTCCACACTGGAGCCCAAACCCAAATACTCGCCCGCCCCGGTAATGATGAAACCATCGCTCAAGGCATCGCCCGCCCCTTGAGTCATCAAGGTTCCCAGCTCCAGCAGGCTGGTATCGCAATCCACAATCAGGGGTGGGGTTTCAATAAAGAGGGAACAAGGCTTATTGCCGTAGAGTTCCCGGTGATATGGCCGGGCCAACTGATCGTACAACTGGCTGCGACGCAAAATGCCCGTGGGCCTGCCGTCTCGCAACAAGGCCACCGCGCTTAGATCCGGGTGGCTTTGAAACAGTTCATACACACGATTAGTGGGGGTGTTATCGGGGACGGCCGGTGCCGCACGCAACAGACGCCGCACACTCATGGGATCACGGCCTTGAGCCTGCCGCTGCACCCGCGCCTGCGAGGGCCCGAACAAGGCCGCCTGCGCGGGTTCCAACTGAATGGGGGGGTTAGGTTGGGGACGGCACAATAAATACCCTTGGCCACAGGCCACTCCCAAGTACCGCAAGGTGCGCAATTCGGCACTGGTTTCAATGCCTTCAGCAATCACAATGGAGTGGGCGTGGCTGGCAATATCACAGATGGATCGCACCAATTGCTGCTTGAGCACATCGGTATCAATATCGCGCACAAAGTATTTGTCGATCTTGACGTATTCAGGCCGCAACTCTGACCACAAACGCAGCGAGGCATAACCTTCGCCCAGATCATCAATCGCAAACTGCAAGCCTTCTTGGCGGTATAGCTCAATGGCCTGGTTCAGATAGTCAAAACTATCAGTGCGTTCGGATTCAGTCAGCTCAACCACGACCCGGCGCCAATCGATGCCTTCGAGCTGCGGCATGCCCGCACGCGGCTCAATACGAGCCGAGGGCAGCAGCCGCATCACCACATCGGGGCTGGAGTTCAAAAACAGTTTGCCCGCTAAACCCTGTCGGTTAAAACTGCCGATCAAGGTGTGACAACACAGCTCTTCCAGATCCCATAGGCGTCCGCACTGTCTGGCAGCGTCAAACAAGGCCAATGGCGAATAAAAGCTGGTGTCTTTAGGCCCCCGGATCAAACCCTCGTAACCCAGAATAAACCCCGATTTCAAGTCGACAATCGGCTGAAAGACTGGCGTAACTTGTTTTTCTACGAGAATCTGATGAAATGTATCGAGCATCATACTTCCGCTCCTAGGGCCTTTCTGAACGGATAATCGAAAGCCAATCTTGTGACAAAATGCGGTTTGCTCACTAAATTGATAAGCCCGCACGCAGTAAGGAGCATTACCATGATGAATCAAACGAAATTAAAACCGGATGTCCCAGAAACTTTTTCTGCTCGACATTAACAGGAATTCGACAATATTTTGTCACAAGTTCGCTACAAAAAGATGAATATTTTCTCTGTACTGTTTGATTTGGACGGCACACTGCTCGATACCATTCCGGATCTGGCCTCTGCCTGTAATGCCATGCGCATCGATCTAGGCCTGCCCGCCCTTCCAGAGGCACGCATTGCCACCTTTGTGGGCAAAGGCTCGGAGAATCTGGTGCAGCGCGCCTTGACTGACCTGCCCAATCCTCCCGCGGACTACTCCCAGGCGTTGGAATCATTTTATTACCATTACCAATTATGTAATGGGCAACATAGCCGCCTCTATCCCGGTGTACTGGAAGGATTGAACGACTTCCAAAGCCAGGGACTGCGCTTGGCGGTCGTCACCAACAAGCCCGAACAATTCGCCCGCCCTCTTTTGGAAAAAACGGGCCTGGCGCATTATTTTGAGCTGATTGTGGGGGGTGATACCTGCCCGCGCAAAAAACCCGACCCCATGCCTTTTGTCTACGCGTGCGAGCAAATGGAACTGTCTCCCAGCCAGGCTCTGGTCATTGGCGATTCAATGAATGATGCCCAGGCCGCCCGCGCAGCCCAAATCCCGGTTCTGTTGGTTCCTTACGGCTACAACGAAGGTAGGGATGTGCAAAGCCTGGATTCCGATGGTATAGTTGCCTCTATTGCTGACGCGGCCACTTGGCTGCGCGCTAAACGCGACACACTATCTACGTCATAATATTCATGTCTACTCGCACTTACGCATCCACCACCTACGGCGCTTATTGGCGCTGGTGGCGTTCGTGTATCGGGTAGATATAACCTTGAAGTCTGGCGTCCCTGCAAAGTAGTACACAGCGGACCGCCTCCAGGAAAATAAGCCCGGTAATCACAACGACCGGGCTTTTTTTGTTTCTGTCCGGCTCGTCGTACCCACTGACCCTCGAGATCCCAATGACAGAAATAGAATTCAATGCCCTAGCAGCAGAAGGCTTTAACCGCATTCCCCTGATTGCGGAAACCTATGCCGACCTGGATACGCCCCTGTCGATTTATCTGAAATTGGCGCACAACGGCCCTGAAGGTGGCCGTTACAGCTGCCTGATGGAATCGGTTGTGGGCGGCGAGCAGTTCGGTCGCTACTCCTTTATTGGCCTGCCTGCCCGTACCGTGATCCGTAGCTACGGCCGTCACACCACCGTGCTGCAAGATGGCAAGACGGTTGAAACCGCCGAAGGCGATCCACTGGACTTCATCGAGCAATTCCAAGCCCGTTTCAAAGTAGCCCTACGCCCCGGCATGCCTCGTTTTGCAGGCGGTCTGGCTGGTTACTTTGGCTACGACACCGTGCGCCACATCGAGCCTTCCCTAGGCATGAACCGCAAACCCTTCCCGGCTGACCAGGAAGAGGGCGTACCCGACATCATGCTGCTGCAAATTGATGAGCTGGTCATTGTGGACAATCTGGCCGGCCGCACCTACCTGCTGGTCTACGCCGATCCGGCCCAGCCCGAAGCGTACGTACAAGCCAAGCGCCGCCTGAAAGACCTGCGCGAAAAACTGCGCTCGCCGGTCGTGATCCCCTACGCCTACGCCAGCATGCAGACCGAATGCGAGCGCGACTTCGACAAAGAGGATTACCTGAAAGCCGTCGCCCGCGCCAAAGAGTACATTGCCGCCGGCGATCTGATGCAGGTGCAAGTGGGCCAGGTCATCACCAAGCCCTTCCGCGACTCGCCCCTGTCCCTGTACCGCGCCCTGCGTTCCTTGAACCCATCGCCTTACATGTACTTCTGGAATTTCGAGGATTTCCAGGTTGTGGGGGCCTCGCCAGAAATTCTGGTCCGCCAGGAAGAGCACCGTCAGGACGGCCGTAATCAGGAACGCATCACCATTCGCCCCCTGGCCGGTACCCGCAAACGCGGCGCGACCCCTGAGGCGGATGCTGCCCTGGCTGCCGAACTGAAGTCCGACCCCAAAGAACGCGCTGAACACCTGATGCTGATTGATCTGGCCCGTAACGACATTGGCCGCATCGCTAAAACAGGCACTGTGCAGGTTACAGACACCATGGCCATCGAGCGCTACTCGCATGTCCAGCATCTGGTCTCCAATGTCTGCGGGGAACTGCAAGACGGCATGAGCCAGATGGACGTGCTGCGCGCCTCCTTCCCGGCTGGCACCTTGACCGGCGCCCCCAAGGTACGCGCCATGGAAGTGATTGATGAGCTGGAGCCCGTGCGCCGTGGCGTTTACGGTGGTGCTGCCGGCTACCTGAGCTACTCGGGTGAAATGGATCTGGCCATTGCCATCCGCACTGGCGTCATTAAAGACGGCATGCTGTATGTACAGGCTGCCGCCGGAATTGTGGCCGACTCCGACCCCGAAAAAGAATGGCAAGAGACCGAAGCCAAGGCACGCGCAGTTATCCGCGCTGCCGAACAAGTGCAATTCGGTCTGGACGAGCCCATCTAATCGCCTGACTGCCATCCTTTTTTTGCCGGAGTATTCCCATGCTGTTCATGCTCGATAACTATGACTCCTTCACCTACAACCTGGTCCAGTACTTCGGAGAACTGGGCCAGGAGGTAGTGGTACGCCGCAACGATCAAGTCACGCTTGAAGAGATCGAAGCTCTGAATCCCAGCCATCTGTGCGTCTCGCCAGGCCCTAAATCCCCAGCGGATGCCGGGCTGTCCGTTGCACTAATCCAGCACTTTGCGGGCAAGCTGCCGATTCTGGGTGTTTGCCTGGGCCATCAAGCAATCGGGCATGCCTTTGGGGCGCGCATTATCCGTGCGCAACAAATCATGCATGGGAAAGTCTCGCCCATTACTCACCAAGGCACGGACGTATTCAGCTGCTTGCCTTCACCCTTTAACGTCACCCGCTACCACTCTCTGGCCATCGAGCGCGACAGCCTGCCCGACTGCCTGGAAGTGACCGCGCAAACCGAAGACGGCGAGATCATGGGGATACGACACCGCGAACTGCCCGTCTACGGCGTGCAGTTTCACCCCGAATCGGTGCTGAGCGAGCATGGCCACGCCTTACTGAAGAACTTTCTGGATCTTTAATATCATGAACACCATCACTCCTACCGAAGCACTGGTGCGCTGTATCGAACACCGGGAAATCTTCCACGATGAAATGCTGCATCTGATGCGCATGCTGATGCGTGGCGAAATGTCGCCCCAAATCGCAGCCGCCTTGCTGATGGGCCTGCGTGTCAAAAAAGAGAGCGTGGGCGAGATCTCCGCCGCTGCCCAGGTGATGCGCGAATTTGCCACGCCTGTCATCACCCCTAATCCCGACGAACTGCTGGATATGTGCGGCACGGGCGGCGACGGCTCCAATACCTTTAATATTTCCACTGCAGCCATGTTTGTGGCCGCCTCAGTCGGCGTGAAAGTGGCCAAACACGGCAACCGCAGTGCCTCCTCGTCATCCGGCAGTGCCGATGTACTGGAAGCGCTGGGGGTCAACCTGATCTTCTCGCCTGAACAAGTGGCGCAAAGCATTGCCGAAACCAATATCGGCTTTATGTTTGCCCCAGCTCACCACGGAGCTATGAAAAACGTCGCCGCTGTCCGCAAAGAGCTGGGTGTGCGTACTATTTTCAATATTCTGGGCCCACTGACTAACCCGGCCGGTGCCACCAACCAGCTGATGGGCGTATTCCACGCTGATTTGGTTGGTATTCAGGTCCGTGTGATGCAACGTCTGGGTGCCAAGCACGTGCTGATCGTACATGGCAAAGACGGTATGGACGAAGCCTCCTTGGGCGCGGCGACTCTGGTGGGTGAACTGAAAGACGGTCAGGTACGTGAATACGAAATTCACCCCGAAGATTTTGGCATGGCCATGACCTCAAACCGCAGCATCCGCGTGACCAGCCGTGAAGAATCGGCCCAGATGATTATGGAAGCTCTCGATAACCAAGAGGGTACGGCTCGTGATATCGTGGGCCTCAATGCTGGTTTGGCCATCTATGCTGCCAACCACGCCGACTCCATTGAACAAGGCCTGCGCATGGCTTTCGAAGCCATTGCCAATGGCGCTGCCCGCGAAAAACTCGAACAATTCCGCGCTTATACAAGGAAGTTAAATCCATGAACGACATTCTGGCCAAGATCCTCGACACCAAAAGAGCTGAAGTCGTCACCGCCCGCCAACTGCGCAGCGAGTCCGATCTGCTGCGCGAAGCGAAGAACCGGAACGACCTGCGCGGCTTTGCCAGCGCAATTGAAGACAAGATTGCTCAAGGTAAACCCGCCATTATTGCGGAAGTTAAAAAAGCCTCCCCGTCCAAGGGCGTGATTCGTGCCGACTTCAACCCGACCGAAATTGCCTCCAGCTACGCCGCACACGGTGCAGCATGCTTGTCCGTGCTAACGGATATTCAGTATTTCCAGGGTTCCTACGACCACCTGCGTCAGGCCCGTGCCGTTTGCGCACTGCCTGTGCTGCGCAAAGATTTCATCATCGACCCCTACCAGATCATCCATGCCCGTGCCATGGGTGCCGACTGCATCTTGCTGATCGTTGCCGCCCTGGAGCAGGATCAACTGATGGAATACGAAGAGATGGCCCACGAACTGGGCATGGACGTACTGGTCGAAGTACACGATCGCGCCGAGCTGGATATCGCCCTGCAGATGCAAACCAGCCTGCTGGGCATCAATAACCGCAATTTGCGCACCTTTGAAACCAGCACCCAGAACACCCTGGATCTGCTGCCCTTCATTCCAAGCGAAAAACGTGTGGTCACAGAAAGCGGCATTCATACCCTGGAAGACGTAGCCCTGATGCGCGAGCATCAAGTCCAGGCCTTCTTGGTGGGTGAGGCATTCATGCGTGAACCTGATCCCGGCGTCGCACTACAAAATCTGTTTTTTGGTCAGCCCGCATGAGCCCAAGCGCTTGCCCCTTGTGCGCCTTAAAACCCGGTCAATTACTGTGGTCGGGCGTGGGGATTCAGGTGCTGGCCGTTACGGACAGCCCTTTTCCCGGCTACACGCGGGTCATCTGGCAAGATCATGTGGCTGAAATGACCGATCTATCCGACGAGCAACGGCAACACCTCATGGCTGCCGTCTATCTTGTGGAGCAAACCCAGCGCGAACAGTTGGGTACTGCCAAGATCAACCTGGCCCAATTCGGAAACCAAGTGCCGCATCTGCACTGGCATATCATCCCCCGCTGGAAAGATGATCCTTTCTTTCCAGACACGGCCTGGTCGCCTGCGCCCGAGCGCACTGCGAAACAGCAGCAAAGCTGGTCCTCCCACGAAGAGCGCCTGCGTGAACAGCTCAGTGACTATCAGCAAGCACTGCGTACGGCGCTACAAGCACGGTTCATCCACTAAACCGGCTATTCAAGAAATACCCGCTGGCCCGTAAAAAGTCAGCGGTGTATTGATGCGCCCCCAAGAAAGATGCGGTGCACACTCACTGACAAGCACACCGCTTATCGCCGAAGCACGCTGATACGGTATCCCCCCCGCAAAAGAGCCTGCTCTAGCTCTATGTACGCGCCCCCTCCCATCTAAAAACAGCTTGCTTGCACAGCATCACCATAAGCTCCCTCTTTACGCCTGAGCACACGACCTTCGCGCTTCCACAAGCCCTCCAAAACAAAGCGATACGGCTCACCAGCGCCCTAGGGCTTCCCCCAGCAAGACCATCGAATGTATGGCTCTGAACACGGAATTAACCTAGATCAAGCCTAAGCCACAATCGTCTAGCCTCACCGAAAACCACAATATATAGTGTCGTTAATCCTAAAAAACACTATATATAGGTTTTTGTGAAAAAATGGCTACTCAGGAAAACACACCACGTCCGGCTGCTCAGTTAGATATCATTCGCTCCATCGCCGAATATCTGGACCGCCAGGACTGGCGCGTACAGGCCAATGCCAACCAGGGCTATTCCTTGGGTGGATTGATTCTAAACAGCTCGGGCAAGATGATTGCCAACTATTGGCTCAGCCATGTTTACCCCGAAGCAATCGGCCAGGCACACCGGCAAGCCGACTTTCACATTCACGACCTGGACATGCTGTCTGGCTACTGCGCGGGCTGGTCCTTGCGCACCTTCTTGAACGAGGGGCTGAACGGGGTACCCGGAAAAATCGAATCCGGCCCGCCCCAACACCTGAGCAGTGCCGTCGGCCAAGTCGTCAATTTTTTAGGCACTTTACAAAACGAATGGGCAGGTGCTCAAGCCTTCAGTTCCTTTGATACCTATATGGCGCCCTACGTCCGCAAAGACGCCTTGAACTACGAGCAAGTGCGCCAATGCATGCAGGAACTGATCTACAACCTGAATGTGCCTTCGCGCTGGGGCACGCAAACGCCCTTCACTAATCTGACTTTCGACTGGGTCTGCCCCGAAGATTTACGCCAGCAAGTGCCGCAAATCGGCGGCAAGGAAATGCCCTTTTTCTACGGCGACCTGCAAATCGAGATGGACATGATCAACCGTGCCTATATCGAGATCATGAGCGAGGGCGATGCGCGCGGGCGCGCCTTTACCTTTCCCATCCCCACCTACAACATCACCCGCGATTTTGACTGGCACAGCGCCAATGCCGAGCGCCTGTTTACCATGACGGCCAAATATGGCCTGCCCTACTTTCAGAACTTCATTAACTCTGAACTAGAGCCCAATATGATTCGCTCCATGTGCTGCCGCCTGCAACTGGATTTGCGCGAACTGCTCAAGCGCGGCAATGGCCTGTTTGGTTCCGCTGAACAAACCGGCTCCTTGGGCGTCGTCACCTTGAACTGTGCACGTCTGGGCTATTTATACCGAGGCGACGAAGAGGGTTTATTTGCGCGCTTGGACGAACTGCTGGAAATGGGCCGTGACAGTCTGGAAATCAAACGCAAAGTCATACAACAGCACATGGACCAGGGCTTGTTTCCCTATACGCGCCGTTACCTGGGCACCTTGCGTAATCACTTTTCCACGTTGGGAGTGAACGGCATCAACGAAATGATCCGTAACTTCACCGAAGATAAACAAAACCTGTGCACACCGTGGGGCCACCGCTTTGCATTGCGCTTGCTAGACCACATTCGCGAACGCATGGTGGAGTTTCAGGAAAACACCGGCCATCTGTACAACCTGGAAGCCACGCCTGCCGAAGGCACGACCTACCGCTTTGCTAAAGAAGATCGCGCCCGCTGGCCCGATATTCTGCAAGCCGGTACCGAAAAAATGCCCTATTACACCAACTCCTCGCAACTGCCTGTTGGCTTTACCGAAGATCCTTTTGAAGCCTTGGAACGGCAAGACGAGCTGCAAGGCAAATACACCGGCGGCACAGTACTACATCTGTACATGACGGAATCACTCTCCAGCGCCGATGCCTGCCGCAATCTGGTGCAACGAGCCTTGAACCGTTTTTCCTTACCCTACATCACTGTCACACCCACGTTCTCTATCTGCCCCAAGCATGGCTATCTGTCTGGAAAACATGAATTCTGCCCGCATTGCGATAGCGATCTCCTGGCCCGTAAGCAGGCGGCTCAATCTGATGCCGAGGCACAAGCGGAGCATCATGACAAAGCAGGCCACGCTCCAGCCCCTAAGCAAACCACAGGGCCTATTCAAACACAGGCTCCTATTCATTGATCAGGCTGCCTCAAACTGCCAGCTCGCCAATTAAGACTCTTGAACCTGACTGCGGCCCACCTGCTCGCAGCCATTACTTGACCCGCGCCCCCAAGCGCACACTGCCAGTCATCTCGAGCGCGCCCTCTCAACACTGATTGGCAGATTTTTTCTTAAGGGAGTTTTTTATGAACACCAACACCATCACTCTGAACGATTCCGAACGCCAACCTTGCGAAATCTGGACCCGTGTCATGGGCTACCACCGTCCCCTGTCCTCGTTCAATATTGGCAAGCAAGGCGAATTCCACGAACGGCGCTACTTCACCGAAGCCAGCGCGTCTCTGAACAGCACAGTACAAAACCCTTAAACACCATGAGTCACGCCACGCGCCATCTCTATCCAGCCACCAACCATTCCCACAAAGTGGCATTAAAAGTGGGCGGCTGCGCGCCTTTTTCGGCCACAGATTACCCCGGCCAATTAGCCGCCGTAATCTTTGTGCAGGGCTGCCCCTGGCGCTGTGGCTACTGCCATAATCCCCATTTACAAGAGCGCAGCCCAAACAGCGCCATTGATTGGACTGCCTTGCTGGACTTTTTGAATCGACGAGTAGGCCTGCTCGATGCTGTGGTCTTTAGCGGCGGCGAACCCACACTGGACCCCGCACTAGGCGCAGCCATACGGGCTGTACGCAGATTAGGCTTCAAAATCGGTTTGCACACAGCCGGGACACACCCGGCCAGATTGCTGGAGGTTTTACCTTGGGTGGACTGGATAGGTTTGGACATCAAGGCCGAGTTCAGCCATTACGACGCTATTACCCAGCGCACCAATAGTGCTGCTGCTCCCTTACGCAGTTTGCAGCTACTGCTAAACGAAGACGTCTTGTTCGAATGTCGCAGCACCCTGCACCCTCAGCTGCATAGCCCTGCTTCCGTCCAAGCCTTGGGGCAACATTTACACAAGCTAGGCGTCAAGCGTTATGCCGTGCAGATTTTCCGCACGCAAGGTTGTAGTGATGACTTCCTAAACAAGACTGGGCAGGCATTACAGGCCTACCCAGGAGAAGATGTTCTGCAAAACCTACAAGGGCTATTCCCGCATTTTGAAGTGCGGCGCTCTTAAAAGTTTTTATGAGGAAGCAGGCGAGCGAATCGGACGGCGCAGCACGTCCTGCAAGGCGGCCCGTCCCTGTTTGAGCACCGCGCGCGGATGCAAAATATCAGGATCAAGCGCATCCAGGGTGTTCTTCACCATCAGCCCTAACTCCGTATCCCCTTCAATAGACAGACGCCGATTAAAGAACAAGGTGTCCGGATCCTCCTGCCGTTGCAGCAGCTGATAAAAAGCCCATAGGTCTGCCTTCAAAATCAGATCAGGGCTTTGTGCACTGGCGGACAAGGGATAAAAAGCGCCTTGGCGCCACGTGTAATCAAAGGCCAAGCCTGCATCCGCCACCTGTATACGCAAAGCCCGTCCTTCCAAGCGCTCCGCAATATCAGTCGGTAAATGCGGACGCATCAACACATTTAAACCCGTACAAAACAGCCGCGAACCTGGCCAGGGCGGCAAGCGGCTTAACACACCCGCTACCGCGGCAGGCAAACGAGGGGAAGTGCTAGTCATTTCATTCACACCTAAATCCATCCCTTAAAAACGTTCGGCAAGCGGCGAAACCCATTCCAAACCGGGTCGACCATGCCAGAAGCCATTGCACGCTTTGGCCGGCAGCAAGGGTACCAAATCGCCATGTGCATCTTTGGCCTGAATACGTCCCTGCGCCACCTCGTTAAACAGATGTACTACGGTCTCCATATTTTGGGACTGAGGACTCAAACGCAGCATATCGACACCCAGCTCACGCAAGTCCTGTATTTGCTCCAACAGGGTATAGACCCAGGCAGATTGAGTCTGGATACCATTGATGGTCAAAAAACCTTGGCCTTCACGGGTTTCCAGCAAGAGGCCATCGGGGTAGTCCATACACACGTACTGGCAATTATCCTTGGGCAAATTGCGATTACGAGCCGCAAAACAGCGCGCCGAAAAAGCCAGAGGCAAACGCCCAAAGGCAAAGACCTCTGTTTCCAAACCGGCAGGTCTGTCCTGCTGCAACTGCGCCAAGCCGGTCCGGCCCATTTCCAGTGGCATCACCCAGCGCACTGCGCCTTGGGACGCAATCAGATCCAGTACCGGCCCGTTATAAATATTCAAAAAAGGGCCGGCGACAAAGTCCCGTCCCTGCATCAAACGTACTGCCCCCATATCATTGGCTTCAACTAGATATTCGGCCTGCTCGGTCACTTTGCGTAGCGTATTGACGTCCCGCCCCGACTCCAGCAAAACTTGGCTAGACAAAACAGGCACCTTACCTGCCTGGGCCAGCATCTGGGCGATATCCAGCCAATCATCCAGTCGTAGCTCATGGCGGCGCGAACACACGGTTTCACCCAAATAAACGGTATCCACCGGCCAATCGCAGGCCGACTCATAAAACTGCATGGTGGCAACCCGTGACCAGTAGTACTGCAAGGGGCCTAAGGATAATTTCATGTTTGAGCCTCCCATGCTCTACTTCCAGGGCCGTGAATAGGCACCCAGCGTATGTTGCTGCCCTTCGGCCAATTTGTTCAAAGCACCCATCCAAGCCGGATGGACCGAATAACGAGCTTGCGTGGACTTGGCCAGATCAATGGCCTGACGCCAGACTTGAGTCACCTGCGCCACATAAGCCGGGCTGCGCTGTCGGCCTTCAATCTTGATAGCGCTGACGCCCGCCGCCAACAACTGTGGCAACAAGGACAAGGTATTCAGACTGGTAGGCTCTTCCAGGGCGTAATAATTTTCGCCTGCCACATCAAAACGCCCTTTGCACAGAGTGGGATAGGCCGCGTTTTCGCCATCCTGATAGCGATCGATCAGCACGCCATTCAAGCGCGATTCCAGGCCTTGCTCGGTTTGCTCCCAACGCACATGCCCAGCGGGCGAACAGACACCATGCGTATTGGGGGATTCGCCGGTAGCATACGAGGACAAGGCACACCGGCCCTCAACCATCACACATAAACTGCCAAAACCAAAGACTTCGACTTGGACAGGGACTTGCTCACAGACCTGCTCGACCTGTGTCAGTGACAAAACGCGCGGCAATACCACGCGCTGAACGCCAAAATTCTCGTAGTAATACTTGATGGCTTCCGGATTAGTAGCCGACCCCTGTACTGATAAATGCAGGCGCAGATTCGGATGCTGCTGACTGGCATACGCCATCAAACCCGGATCAGCCACGATGACAGCATCCACGTTGGCCTCAGCCGCCCGATCAATCGCATCGCGCCATTGTTGCCAGGCATTAGGTTGGGGATAGGTATTAAGTGCCAACAAAATCTTGCGGCCTCGTTGATGCGCGTAATCAATACCTTGTGCGATCGCCTTCGCATCAAAATTAAGCCCGGCAAAGTTCCGGGCATTGGTGGCATCACGAAAACCTAGATAGACACTATCGGCCCCGTTATCAATAGCCGCTTTCAAAGCAGGCAAGCTACCGGCTGGGCAGACCAGTTCCAGTTGCGGGTTCTCGGACGCGGCTAAGGCCGTGGACGCTGTATTCATGACACTCCCCGATCAGCAATCTGGCCAGGGCTGAACCTGGCTCGACAAGACCACCACTATGCCTGCTCTGAAACTAAGGGGCCTTAACGCATATCAAATTCTTCCCACCTCCTGACCGACGGCAAATAAGTCCCACTTTGCCTGCTCCATGAGGCCCCGGAATGGTCCACAATGCCTGCCAAGCCTTTCGTGCTGGAGCCTTTGATGTCGCCCACTGAGATCACGCTGGATACCCGCGGCCTGTCCGCGCCCGAGCCTATGGAGCATTGCCTGGACGCATTGGCCGGGCTGGGTTCCGCACAAGCCTTGATCATGTGGCTGGATAGAGAGCCCTTCCCTTTGTATGAAATCCTGCGCCGCAGTGGTTTCAACTATCAGGGCTCCATGCAAGAAAACGGCTTTCAGCTCATCATCCGCAGGAATTAAGTCTATGCAACGCGCTTTATCGCTGGATCAATCTCCATCCCTGTCATTGACCCTTCCCCTATTTGCGAACGTGCCATTTTTCGGGCTATTGGCCGCCATACTGGCGCTCTATAGTGGTCCCGAGCTATTCAATTCCCGCTGGCATCCCGCGACCTTAGCGCTGACTCATGCCTGGACTTTGGGTATTGTGGGCAGTGCCATGTTTGCATCGCTGGCTCATATTCTGGCGGTGGCCTGTAATGTACGCATTCAGATTCCTCGCAGCAGAGCGCTGACTTTCTGGGGGCTATTTAGTGTCGGCACTTTGCTGCTGATTACTGGCTTTATTAGCTGGCAAAGCTGGGCCTATCAGTTAGCCGCTCTATGCTTAGGCCTTGCTCTGGGCGCTTATATCATCACCATGGCCTTCGCTTTATGGCGGTCTCGACGCGACGTATTTCGGGGTGCCAAAGAGATTGTTGCTCCCATACGCCTGGCACTGCTGGGCCTGCTGCTGACTGTATCAACAGGGCTGATCATGTTGATCGCCTTGGCAAGTGAACAGAACCTGCCCAACCTAGTGAGCCTACACATAATGATGGGACTGGCCGCCTGGGCAGGACTTTTGCTGATGGCCATGTCCTTTCAGTTAGTGCCGATCTTCCAGGTCACCGAGCTATACCCCGCTCCTTTGGTGCGCTGGTTACCTTGGGGAGTTACCGCCTTGTTGATCGCACAATGGGCATTGGCCTTTCTACCGGGCCCGTGGCTACCCGTTCGTGACCTGGTCAGCTACCTGATCTTTTTGGCTTACGGCTTATGGGCTATTGTCAGCTGGGTGCGGATTTGGAAACGAAAACGGCCCACAGCCGCAACCAGTACTTTATTTTGGTACAGCTCCTTAAGCAGCCTTTTAGCCTGTATTGTCTTGAACTTCTGGGCCAACTCCCCTTCTGCGCCAAATGCCGACCTGGCCATAGGCGTCTTGCTTATTATGGGAGCCTTGGGTTCCGTAGTCTGTGGAATGATGTATACCATCGTCCCCTTCCTGCTCTGGCGCGAGGCCCAAGAGCACGTCAGTATGGACGCTGACAATACCGAACACACTCGCGCACTCTTGCGCTTGATCCCCAAGACAGCCCATTACATGCCTACCTTTATCGCACGAGCACATTGGGCCTTGCATAGCTTGAGCATTCTTGTCTGGACAGCGGCCAGCCTAGGGATAGCATTTTTTGCCTGGATAGCAGCCCCTGTACTACTTTTGTCTTTTGCCACACTTGCCTGGAATCTATGGACAGCCTGGCAGCGCTATCGCCAAAGTCTGCATGCTATGCGCGTGTATCAGGCAGAGCACCATATTGACGCAAAGCAGCACTGTCCAGAATCGTAAAATTACGGCGCTGAACACGAATCAGATCCCGGTCAATCAAGTCACGTAAGGTACGCGACAAATGTTCCGGGGTCAGATTCAGACGCGAGGCAATCACCGACTTGCCTACATCTATCCTAAACGGTGTGCCTTCCTCACCGGGCCATTCCTGCAACAGATAACTGACCAACCGCTGCACACCATTTTGCAGGGTGTAGGCCTCCAGCTCGCCCATCAAACGATAAAGCCGCTCACTTAAACCCGCTAACATCAGGCGGGCTACGTCACTGCCTTTTTCCAACTGCTCCATCAAGGCATCTCGGCTGATATGCAGAAGCAAGGAATCCACCAAAGTCTGAGCCGTCACAATATAGTTACGGCCCATAAACATCAGCGCCTCTCCGAACCCCTCTCCAGGGCCTACCAGGCGCACTACTCGCTCCAGCCCTGAAGACGACACAAACACCAACTTCACCCGGCCATACACCAACATGTGGAAACCCAAACAAGGGTCACCGCTGTGGAATAGCGTCGTCCCGCGCAAGGCGTGGACCTCTTGAGTGCCTTTGGCAATCGGTTCAAGCTGCTCTGCAGGCAACTCCTTGAATATAGGTAAATGAGCCAGCTGAGCCTGAATACGTTTCCAACGCCCAGGCCCTTCACCAGCCACTAGCCGTGAATCCGCCAAACCATCATTGCTTGCCTGCTCGGCAATGTCTTGAGCCACCATTTTCATTCCCTGAAAGCAAACAAAACCAGCCCTAGACTGACACACTACTTTCCGTCTTGCGCACATTAGCTCGGCACCTGATTGATGCAAGTCAAACAGTTAAATAAGCGCCTTATGGGGAAGGTAAAAAGACAGTCAAAACTGATAGTTCAACATGACTTAGGAACAGATCCAAGCAAGAAGCGGTCAAATTTGACCATGTTAGAGGTAGGGAATAAGGAGAGGATGAGTCATGAAACGACTCAAATTTGAAATAGCAGCGCTAGGCATTAGAGGTCATATTTTGATCTCTAATGCCTGACTGAGCAGGCTGTTATATAGATGAGGCCAAAGAAGCAAGGCTGAGCATGTCAACCAGCTTAGATTGAGATGTGCGTCTACCCATCCCGAACTTTGTGGCGCAGTGCTACTGGAAAAGCTACTGAGGCGAAGGCTGTCAGCACTTAAGGTACCGGAGGTTAGAAGTTCTAAGAAGAAATAAGGAAGAAGCAGAGAGGGGTGGCACAGAGTGCGAAGGGACAATCTCGGCCTGATGCCTAAATCAGCAGCCTTGTCTAAGCCGCTCAAGCACGTCATCGACAGACAGACAGACAGACAGACAGACAGACAGACGAGGAAATAGACTCAGAGAGGTATGCAGTACGGGCCAGTCACCCCGAGCGAAGTAGAAACAGCCTCTTGCCCTTACCCCGGTTTACGCCGCCTATTTTTGCGGCATAAAAAACAAAACCCCCACAAGCAATGCTTGCGGGGGTTTTGAGGAATAAGAGCTTGACGATGACCTACTTTCACAGACGTCCGTCCACTATCATCGGCGCAAAGGCG
>NZ_BMZN01000001.1:728887-1092710 GCF_014652815.1 Alcaligenes pakistanensis | reverse complement strand
CGCCTTTGCGCCGATGATAGTGGACGGACGTCTGTGAAAGTAGGTCATCGTCAAGCTCTTATTCCTCAAAACCCCCGCAAGCATTGCTTGTGGGGGTTTTGTTTTTTATGCCGCAAAAATAGGCGGTATAAACGTCAATGGTGGTAGGTCTGCCACTGTCATACGGTTAACGCTCAAAGTATGGGTAAAATAGTTCGGTACAGTTATTGTTAATGCTTGTTTCAGGAGAACCGAATGAATCAGCCCATTAGCCCCGAGCTTGAACCAGGCTTGCCGCTGCGCAAGATTACGCACATCTGCTATGGCTTGTTTTCTCTGGCTATGATCAGTGCAGGTATCTTCGGTGCTGCCGCTGTTGCCGCTGTGATTCTTGCCTACGTCAAACGTGGCGATGCATCGGGCACGATTTATGCCAGCCATCTTGATTGGATTATCAAAACATTTTGGTGGGGCTTGCTCTGGGTGGCCTTGAGCGGCTTGTTGACCACGATCTTTATTGGCTGGGTAACGGCTTTGGTTGCCCTGGTCTGGATCATTCACCGCTTGATCAAAGGCTGGCTAGCCTTGTCGGGTGGTCAGGCCTTAGGTCACGATTATTAAGGCAACACAGCGCTCTGGGCTTGGCTCAGAGGGACTTGTTTAAAAAGGGTGCTCTTTATGAGCACCCTTTTTTATTGATGGCCTGTGTGCCTGAGCGTTTATGAACGAATCAGCCCATCGATATTGGATAAGCGTTTTACGGCGCCAAGAGATAAATGTGTTCGATATGCATATGGTGCATGCACTCGCGTAACAACAGTAAATAAATACCGAGGCTTTGATTGTTAATCAGCTTATGTATATTTTCCAAAGAGCTGGTATCGACCATTTTCAGGTTCACGGTACCTAGGCTAGCTGCTGCGTATAAGGTGAACAGATCATCAATCGTGTCCCGGCTCAGAATGTGCTGCTCGCTACCTTGGGTCTCGTTAAGCCATAGACTGAGTTCTTCCGCCAATTCCCCCGTCGCAAAAACCATGAACTGCCGCAGATCCAGGCTGGCTGGCATGATGGCATCTTCTACTACCTCAATCGCATGCTCCAGTTGGGCTGAGCGTGAGTTGGAGCCTGCAAAGCAATTGGCCAATAGCTGAACCCCACTTAGTTCGGGAAAGTGTTCCGTGTGAACTGGAGCACCTTTATGAGCCAGGCTGATTTCAGCGCATTCGGCGTTGAAGTGCAAGATAGCTACTTGGGCCTGGGGGTGGGCGGTTTGCAGGTTTTGCAGCAATACCGGGGTGCTCGGCGAAGGTGATGGTCTGAGGCTGTCTGACATAGAAATCCTTACGTATTGCCATCTATTGGTTCTGGCTCTCCGGCTTGCTTGAATAGAGCCAAAGCAAGATGTCTTTGCACATCATGATCTACGACGGGGGCTGGGTAATGTTGTCCAAGCTTGAAGTCGAGAGGTAGTTGTTTGGCCTGCCAGGGCGCATGGATAGCTTGCTTATCAAGGTTGAGCAGTTCAGGTACGTAGCGCCGTATGAATTGTCCCTCTGGGTCAAATTTACGGGACTGCGTGACAGGGTTGAAGATGCGAAAGTAAGGCTGTGCATCACACCCGGTAGAAGCGGCCCATTGCCAGCCGCCGACATTGGACGCCATGTCGTAATCAAGCAGCTTCTCAGCAAAATAGTGCTCGCCCCATCGCCAGTCTATCAGCAAGTCTTTTACTAGAAAGGAGGCGCTGATCATGCGCAGTCGGTTATGCATATAGCCGGTCTGATTCAACTGGCGCATGGCAGCATCCACAATGGGGTAGCCGGTGCGACCCTCTTTCCAGGCTTCAAACCAATCTTCGCGGTTAGGGAAGGGCAGGCTTTTGTACGCTGGTTTGAAACTTTCCGTGGCTGTCTCGGGGTGATGCCATAAGAACTGCTGGTAGAACTCTCGCCAGATAAGCTCGCTTAGCCAGGTGGCGGCGCCGTCTGAGTCGCTGGGCCAGGCCAGAGACACGGCTTGTCGAATCGATAGAGTGCCAAAGCGCAAATGAGGAGCCAGATAGGACACGCCTCGTTTGGCGGGGAAATCCCGGCGCTCTTGATAGGCATGAATTCTGGGCTCGAATTGTTCCAGCAAGGTCTGCGCTCCCTGCCAGCCAGCTGGACTCAAGAGCTGGTCTTTCGAGTCATCCTGAAAACCCAGCTCGTTCAGGCTAGGGATTGCCTGAGAAGAGAGTTGCGCCCATGAACCTTGCTTGCAGTCATAGCTTTGCACATCCTCTGAGCGTATGCGTGTCAACCAGTTGCGCTTATAAGGAGTAAAGACCGTATAGGGCTGTTTTTGTTGGGTCAGGATTTCATCGCGAGCAAAGATAACGTGGTCTTTAAACAGCTGTAGAGTGACATCTTGCTCACCCAATCGCTGTAAAACGGTTTGATCACGCGAAATTGCTGCTGGCTCGTAGTCTTCATTTGCGTAGACAGCATTGGCATTGAGGCTCGCAGCTAGTTCCGGGATCAGCTGTTCTGGATCGCCATGAGCCGTAATCAGCTCGCTGCCGAACTGACGAAGCTGCTCCTGCACTTGCAGCAAGCTTTCGCGTATAAAAGCCAGGCGTACGTCTTGGGAAGGCAGGGACTGCAAAATCGTGCTGTCAAAAATGAAGACACAGGCAACAGGTAAGCCGCTCTTTAGCGCGTGATGCAAGGCAGCATGATCATGTAGACGCAAATCACGACGTAGCCAGCACAATGCGTGCGGGTCTTGATTGGGTGGGGAAAACGAGTGAATCGGCATAACGGTTGGAAAACAAGGCGGCTTAAAATCGCGGCATGAAAAAAGGGCCGCGGCTGAAAGCTCAGCGACGCGGCCCGATAGCGCTTGAGGTGCCTGGAGCACCCCCGTGCTTATTTCAGGTGGGTGCTGACCAGCTTGGTCAGTTCAAACATGGAAACTTGATCCTTGCCGAACAGAGGGCGCAGTTTAGCGTCAGCATTGATGTTGCGACGATTTGCGGGGTCCTGGAGATCGTGCTTCTTGATGTATTCCCAGATTTTCTTCGTAACTTCAGTGCGCGGCAGCGCGCCAGGGCCAATCACTGCAGCCAGTGTCGGGCTAGGAGTGAGTGGTTTCATGAAGGCTGCATTGGGTTTGCGGGTAGCAGGCTTTTTTTCAGTGCTGGCCATGAACGGAACTCCTGAGGAACGAGTTGAAGGGGCGGGTTATGCGCTAGGGCACGACTTGTCTGTCAGCATACCGTGATACTCCCTGTACGTCCAAGCCCTTTGTGAGTCAGAGCTTTGCCGGTCTGTAAGCAGATTTTCCAGTGCTTACAGCCTGCTGCATTGCACTATCTATTTGGGCTTGGCATTCCTGTGCTCAATCATGCGCAGCACAGGTAGCTGTAGCATAATGATGGATTCGGCCTGCTGGAAGGCAATTGTGCTGCCTGTTGCTTTAATAGCGGTTTAAAGCCCTGGCCCTTTGTTTGAGATTGAGTATAGATATGAGCCCTACTGTGGATACCCTGGTAATACATCGCCCTGATGATTGGCATTTGCACCTGCGCGATGGCGCGGTGTTGGAATCGGTCCTGGGCCATACTGCGGCACAATTTGACCGGGCCATTGTCATGCCTAACCTGACTCCGCCTGTGACGACAACGGAGCAGGCGCTGGCTTATCGCGGCCGTATCCTGAGTGCTCTGGATAAAACGGTATACGTCGGTAAGTTTGAACCCTTGATGACTCTGTACCTGACAGACAATACCCACCCGGACGAGATCCGTCGTGCTAAAGACAGCGGTGTGGTGCACGGGGTGAAACTGTATCCCGCCGGTGCGACCACGAACTCCGATGCCGGGGTAACGGATCTGCTGAAGAACTGTACGGACGTATTGGCCCAGATGCAGGAATCGGGCATGCCTTTGCTCATGCACGGCGAAGTTACTGATCCTAGTATTGATTTGTTTGATCGTGAAGCCGTGTTTATTGAGCGCGTCATGATCCCTCTGCGTCAGGCTTTCCCCGAGCTTAAAGTAGTGTTCGAGCATTTGACCACTGCGGAAGGTGCTGCCTATGTCAGCCAGGCCGACGGTCCGGTGGCTGCCACCATTACCGCTCACCACCTGCTCTATAACCGTAATGCCTTGTTCCAGGGCGGCTTGCAGCCACATTGGTACTGTTTGCCTGTGCTGAAACGCGAAAAACATCGTCAGGCTTTGCTGGCGGCAGCAACTAGTGACAGTAAGCGTTTCTTCCTGGGTACAGATAGCGCACCACACTCGCGTAGTCGTAAAGAACAAAGCTGTGGCTGTGCAGGCTGTTATACCGCGCTGCATGCCATGGAACTGTATGCCACCGCCTTTGATAAGGCGGGACGTCTGGATAAGCTGGAAGCGTTTGCCAGCCTGAATGGTCCTGCTTTTTACGGTCTGCCCGTGAATGAAGGGACGATGACTCTGAAACGTGCTGAATTCACGATTCCTGAGTCCGTGGAAATGGCGGGTGAGCCCTTGATCCCACTGGCTGCAGGTCAGGCTCTGGTCTGGAGTGTGGTGAGCTAAGTATGAAAGAGGCTGTCTGGCTCAAACCCGTCAAGCAGGGGAGAGCTGGGCAGGTCTTTATACTCAGAGTCACCGCGTGATACGTCCGTGGAAACTGTTTTTCTTGATGTCGAGTGGTCTGCCTTAGTAGTACGAATGTTGGCCACCGGCTTGGTCGTGGTGCTGGTGTCCTGGTCGGTGGGGGCATTTGGCCCACTGATCGGTGGTGCCCTGGCCGGCTTACCTATGGTTTTGGGGCCTGGTTTTTATTTTCTGGCTCAGCAATTCCCTGCCGATTATGTACAGCAGGCGGCGACTTATGCCGTGTATTCGCTGAGCGCGACCCAGCTGTTTTTACTGCTCATTATTCTTTGTGCTCCGACCTTATCGCCTTGGCGAACCTTGTTGTGTGCGGTAGCGGGTTGGGCGATTGCGGCTTTTATATTGTCGTTTATGCCGATACAGCCCTGGCTGGGGCTGGGCTTGTTCATTGTGGTTACCGCATTCAGCTTGCGTGTGTCGCGTCGTTTGGCTGGCATGAAAGGAACAAGCAAGGCTAAGGCAGGGTGGGGCTTGCTGGTATTCAGAGGGACGCTGGCGGGCTTGTTGGTCGCTGTTGTGACAACCGGCAGTTCGCTATTGGGACCTAGCTTGTCGGGTCTGATTATGGCTTTTCCGATTGGCTATACCGTCGTGGCCGTGACCATTCATCAAACTCTGGGTGCGGCCAGCCTGGTTGCCACCTTACGCTCCGCCTTGTGGGGGACAGGCAGCTTGGCCGGTTTCTGCACCACGCTGGCGCTGATCTTCACGCAATTTCATTGGCTGACAGCCTTGTTATTGGCTGCCGCCGTGTCAATTGCCATTACCTTGTTACTGGTGTTTCGCCCCTGGGCGCGCCGGGCTTAAACGCTTATTCAGCGTCGAATAGCTCCTGACCCTGAGTGTTACGTGGCGGCGTCAGCCCCAGGTGACGCCAGGTGTTCAGGGTAGCAATGCGGCCTCTAGGGGTGCGTTGCAAAAAACCGTGCTGGATCAGATAAGGTTCAATCACATCTTCGATCGTGTCGCGCTCCTCACCAATGGCAGCGGCCAAGCTGTCTACCCCGACTGGGCCACCATCAAATTTGTGAATGATGGCTTCCAGCAATTTTCTATCCATTAAGTCCAGGCCTTGAGGGTCTACTTCCAGCATAGCCAGGGCTGCTTGTGCGCATTCGGTATGGATAATGCCGTCGGTTTTGACCTCGGCGTAATCGCGTACCCGACGCAAGAGCCGGTTGGCAATACGGGGAGTGCCGCGCGAGCGGCGGGCGATTTCGTAGGTGCCTTCGTCTGTAGTGCTGACATTGAGCAGGCGGGCACTACGCGCCACGATATGCGTCAAATCTTTGACGTCATAAAACTCCAGGCGCGACACAATACCAAAGCGGTCCCGCAAGGGGTTGGTCAACATGCCCGCGCGGGTGGTGGCACCGACCAGGGTAAAGGGCTGCAAATCCAGTTTGACGCTACGAGCGGCCGGGCCTTCACCTATCAGAATATCAATCTGAAAGTCTTCCAGCGCTGGGTACAGGATTTCCTCGACAACAGGCGACAGGCGGTGGATCTCGTCAATAAACAGGACGTCGTTGGGTTCCAGGTTGGTCAGCAGGGCCGCCAGATCACCGGGGCGCTCCAGTACGGGGCCGGAAGTCTGGCGCAGGTTCACCCCCATTTCATGGGCAATAATGTGAGCCAAGGTGGTTTTACCTAAACCCGGAGGGCCAAACAGCAAGACGTGGTCCAAGGCCTCCTGACGTTGACGGGCAGCAGCGATAAAAATTTCCAGCTGCTCTCGCGCACGCGCTTGCCCGACGTAGTCTTCCAGCATCTTGGGCCGTAAGGCGCGCTCGATGGACTCTTCGTTGGGGGACAGGGGTTTGGGCGTGATGATGCGCTGTTCAGAGGGCAGGCTGGAGAGCGAATCGGAGTGTATGGCCATGATGACTACGCTGATTGAATATACAGTATGGTACACCAAGCATTAGTAGCCTGAGTACTGGGGGCTCATTGCGAATGTAAGGAGTCGCTGTGCAAGTCCTGGTCTCGCTACATGGAGGATCATTTTGTGTTGGTGGGTCTAGGCTGTGGCGCTTGGCATCACGCATAATGTGGGTTGGAGTGTTCAATCGAGATTTTAGCCATGTCCCTGGAATTACCTGATTTTGCTGATGTTGTGGCCGCTGCTGAGCGCTTGGCACCTGTGGCACACCGTACGCCGGTTTTAACGTCGACAAGCTTGAATGAGCGCTTGAACGGCGAAGTCTATTTTAAATGCGAGAACTTCCAACGCATTGGTGCCTTTAAGTTTCGAGGCGGTTTCAATGCTTTGCTGCGGTTAAGTGAACAGCAGAAAAAAGCGGGGGTAGTGGCGTTTTCTTCAGGCAATCATGCCCAGGCAGTGGCCTTATCGGCCAAGCTGCTGGGTATACCCGCCACCATCATCATGAACTCGGATGCTCCGGTCGCCAAGCTGGCTGCGACGCGTGGCTATGGGGCCAAGGTGATTGAGTATGATCGCCTGACCCAAGACCGGGCCCAGATTGCACAAGAACTGGTCGATCGGGAGGGCTTGACCTTGATCCCGCCTTTCGCACATCCCGACGTTATTGCGGGGCAGGGTACAGCCGCCTTGGAACTGTTCCAGGATGTGCCCGATTTACAGCAGTTTTATGTCCCCCTGGGTGGTGGTGGCTTGCTGTCGGGCTGTTTGCTGGCCGCCAAGGCGATGGCTCCCCATTGCGAGGTTTTTGGTGTTGAGCCGCAGGCTGGTGATGATGCCCAGCAGTCTTTGCGTAGTGGTGAAATCGTCAAAATTGCTCCCCCAGCGTCGATTGCTGATGGGGCCTTGACCCAGGCTCTAGCCCCTATGACTTTTGAACTGATACGCAGCATGGTGACTAGTGTTTTGACGGTGCCTGATACTGAGTTGGTTCAGGCCATGCGTTTCTTTGCTGAGCGCATGAAGATGGTGGTGGAGCCGACCGGTTGTCTGGGGGCTGCTGCTGTCATGCGCCAGGGTGATTTGCAAGGCCGCAAAGTCGGCGTGTTGATCAGTGGCGGCAATGTAGATGTATCCACTTTGGGGCGTTTACTGGCTTGATGGCGGAAGTGTAAAAAAGTAGACATATAACACACCTCAGCGCTTAGATTGAACCAGACTGGTGAGCTATTGAGCTATTGAGCTATTGAGCTATTGAGCTATTGAGCTATTGAGTCATTTAGTTATTCAGTTATTTAGTCATTGAACTTTTGCGTCATTAGCATTGAGCGTTCTAATGATCGAAGCAATGAAGCAACGAAGCAACGAAGCAACGAAGCAACGAAGCAACGAAGCAACGAAGCAACGAAGCAATGAGGTGACTAAGTTATGAGGCCTTGCAGCAGCAGGCAGGTGAATGGGTTGCTAAAAATACAGATAAAAAAAACCGGGCAATAGCCCGGTTTTTTTTGAGTGCTCGACAGCTTCGTATCAAGCGCGTGACAAGGATTTCAGAGCCTGTTTGATCCCTTCCGACACGTCAATATCATCGGGCAAGGCTTTGACAGCAATATTGGCTTCCTTATTGGAATATCCCAACGCTTCCAGCGCGTGCATGACATCATCACGGCTATTGGGAATCGCGCTGACAGTACCACCGGTGCCTAAGTCGGCACCCAGCTTGCCACGCAGTTCCAGCAAAAGGCGTTCAGCCGTTTTCTTGCCGATACCCGGAACCTTGACCAGACGGGAGGTCTCTTGGCGGGTAATGGCGTCAGCCAGCTCATCTGCGCTCATCCCCGAGAGCAAAGAAAGCGCAGTGCGAGCGCCAATGCCGGTGACTTTGATCAGGGCTTTAAAGGTGCTGCGCTCGTTCAGGCTGGAAAAGCCAAACAGCACGTGAGCATCCTCACGGATGGCCAAGTGGGTGAACAGATTGACCTGAGCGCCCAGTTCCGGCATTTGGTAGAGCGTGCTCATGGGGACATCGATTTCGTAACCCACCCCGCCTACGTCTACACAGATGGTAGGCGGTTGTTTCTCGATCAAGGTACCCCGGATACGACCTATCATGACATTCCTTCTGGAGAGTTAACCCAAGATCCGGCCAGCGCGGATGCGTCGGCGCGGGCCTGTTGTTATGGCTCCGCTTTTTTGCAGGCCACCCACCACACTGGCGTGATGGGCATGGCTGATGGCGCAGGCCAGCGCATCGGCTGAGTCCGGTGCGGGCAAGCCATTGAGTTGTAGTAGCCGCTGGACCATCAGTTGGATTTGTTCTTTGGCAGCATGGCCGCTGCCCGTCACGGTTTTTTTGATTTGCAAAGCCGTATATTCGTGCACATCCAGCCCACCGACGGCTAGCGCACATAAAGCAGCACCACGCGCCTGCCCCAGTAAAAGGGTAGAGGCGGGATTGCTGTTTACGAAGACTTTTTCAATGGCAGAGGTGTCGGGCTTGCTTTGCTCAATCACCTCAGTGATGTGAGTCAAAATTAGCTTAAGCCGCTCTGCCAGAGGCAGATCAGACGGGACCACAATGGTCCCGCTGGCCACGTAGCGCAAGCTGGGCCCCTGGACGTCGATCACCCCAAAACCGGTGCGACGCAAGCCAGGGTCTATGCCCAGGATTCGCATCTTAGTGACGGAAGTGGCGTGTGCCGGTCAAGACCATGGCAATTCCACGCTCGTTGGCGGCGGCAATGACTTCGTCATCACGTACGCTGCCGCCAGGTTGAATGACACAAGTCGCGCCCGCTTCAGCAACAACATCCAGACCGTCGCGGAAAGGGAAGAATGCGTCCGACGCAACGGCCGAACCTTGCAGGGTCAGGCCGGCGTTGCTGGCCTTAATAGAGGCAATACGAGCAGAGTCCACACGGCTCATCTGGCCAGCGCCGACGCCCAGCGTCATGCCCTGACCGCAGAATACGATGGCGTTGGATTTGACGTATTTGGCCACATTCCAGGCAAACAGCATGTCTTGCATTTGCTGCGCCGTTGGCTGGACTTGCGTCACTACTTTGAACGCTTCGGTATTGTCGCGGAAGGTGTCTGGTGTTTGTACCAGCCAACCGCCACCAACCCGTTTTACGTCAAAGGCATTGTGGGCCTGACCAGGCTGGATGCTCAATACGCGCACGTTCTTTTTGGCAGCAAAAAGGTCTAGAGCGCCCTGAGTGTAGGAGGGAGCCAGCAATACTTCTACAAACTGGCTGCTGATAGCTTGGGCAGCCGCTTCGTCCACTTCACGGTTGAAGGCAATAATGCCGCCAAAGGCCGATGTTGGATCTGTCTGGAAGGCTTTGCGGTAGGCTTGCTCGGCGGTTTCGCCCAGAGCAACACCACATGGGTTGGCGTGTTTGACGATGACGCAGGCGCCTGCGTCAAAGCTGCGCACACATTCCCAGGCTGCGTCGGCATCCGCAATATTGTTGTAGGACAGTTCTTTGCCCTGCAATTGTTTGTAGCGGCCCAGCAGACCTTCACCAATGGTTGCGTCAGCGTAAAACGCGGCGCTTTGGTGTGGGTTCTCGCCGTAGCGCAGAGTCTGCTCTTGCTTGAGCTGAATAGTCAGCACGGTAGGCCAGGTGTTCACTTCGGGGGCGCTGTCCTGGGCAGGCTCGGCTTGAGCCAGGCTGGTCAGATAGGCCGCAATGGCACCGTCATAAGCAGCGGTGTGGGCGTAGACCTTGGCAGCCAGTTCCAGACGCAGACCGTAAGAAGGATGAGCGGCAGGGCCGTCCATATCAGCCAGCACGCGCTCGTAGTCGATGGGGTCGATTACGACACAGGCGCCGCCTTCAGGCGTGCCGTGGTTTTTGGCTGCCGCACGCAACATGGCGGGGCCGCCAATGTCGATGTTCTCTACCGCATCGGCAAAGGTGCAACCGGGCTTGGCAACGGTTTCACGGAAAGGGTAGAGGTTGACGACCAGCAGATCGATACGGTCAATGCCGTGCTCTTCAAGCGTCTTCAGATGTTCGGCGCTGTCGCGGCGTGCCAGCAGGCCACCGTGAATTTTTGGATGCAGTGTTTTGACACGGCCATCCAGAATTTCAGGCGAGCCGGTGTGCTGGGCCACTTCGGTGACCGTCAGGCCAGCTTGGGACAACAGCTTGGCAGTGCCGCCAGTAGACAGGAGCCGGACTCCGCGTTGGGCAAGAGCTTGAGCAAATTCGACAATACCGGTTTTGTCGGAGACAGAGAGAAGAGCTGTCTGGATTTTCATGGAAGGTGAGACGCGAGAGTTAGGAATCAGGGTTGCAGATTGTGGGCGCTGAGCTTCTTGCGCAAAGTGCTGCGCGTGATGCCCAGCATTTCTGCGGCCTTGGATTGGTTGCCGGCGGATTTCTCCAGGGCAACTTGCAGGACAGGCCGTTCCACGCAGGAGATGACCATCGACAACAGATCGCGTGGCTCGGATTCGCCCAGATCGGCGAAGTAGCGTTCGAGGCGTTCACGTACGGACTGTTCTAGTGGGTTGGTCGTTGACATTTTTTTCTGAAGGTATACGTAGTACTTAAATACAAAAGAGCCACACAGCTATCTTCTATTGCAGGTAGGGCTGGTCCAGTTCGCATTCTTGAAACCAGTGAGTAATGGCTTCTAATTGATCTGCACAGTTTTCGATACGATTAATCTGATCCAGCCAGTGTCGGGAATCAGGCATATCCGACAGATACCAGCCAATATGCTTGCGGGCAGTACGTACACCAGTGTGCTGCCCGTAGAAAGCGTAATGGTCTTGCAGGTGTTCGATCATGCAATCGCGCAATTCACCCAAAGTGGGGGCTGCACGATGTTCGCCATGCTCGAGGTAATGCAGGATTTCCCGAAAAATCCAGGGACGCCCTTGCGCGGCTCGACCGATCATGACGGCATCCGCTCCGGTGTACTCTAGTACGAATTTTGCCTTTTCGGGACTATCGATATCCCCATTAGCGATGACCGGAATAGAGAGACTGTTTTTGACTTCGCGTATGGTGTCGTATTCGGCGTGGCCCTGATAGAAGTCGCAGCGGGTGCGACCATGCAGGGTTAAAGCGGCGATGCCGATATCCTCGGCCAAGCGGGCAATACGAACAGCATTGCGCGATTGCGCATCCCAGCCGGTGCGGGTCTTGAGTGTAACCGGAACCTGGTAGGGAGTACATGCCTTGACAACGTGTTCAAGGATTTCAATGATGCGGGCTTCGTCGCGTAGCAAGGCAGAACCCGAGGCTACATTACACACTTTTTTGGCCGGACAACCCATATTGATATCAATGATGCGAGCGCCTTTATTGATATTGAACACGGCAGCTTCAGCCATCATTTCAGGGTCGGAACCAGCAATCTGTACGGCGACTGGATCGGCTTCGCCCTCGTGGTTCAGGCGTCTTGCTGTTTTAACGCTATCCCACAAACGCTTGTTGCTGGCGGCCATTTCCGAGACGGCATAACCGGCGCCCAACGCCTTGCACAGACGACGATAAGGTCTGTCTGTGACTCCAGCCATGGGGGCGATGAATATAGGGTTGGGAAGGGTCCAGGGGCCAATAAGCATAAGAAAGATTTTAACCCTGCTACACCGGGTCGTGGGCAAGGACTTACAAGAGATACGTGAAAGGCCCCGTATCGGAGCCTTGGCAGTGGCAGTGTTTAGGCGCGCATGCCTTGCAGGAGTTGCCGGGCAAAGGGTTGCCGGGCGAAAGGCAGGGTATCCATAGCTAGCAGCCCCAGGCCGCAGGCGTGTTGAATCAATGGGTTTTTGGTGGCAAACAGACGCGGCAGCGTGTCGGTGATCGCGGCCGTCAGCCAGCGGTCGGGACGGCGCAAGCGAGCATAACGCGCTAAAAATGGGCCAGGGTCCTGGCTGCAATCGGCTTGCCAGGCGGCCAGGCACTGTGACAATTGCGCGACATCGCGCAGACCCAGATTCAAACCCTGGCCGGCAACCGGGTGCAAGGTCTGTGCGGCATTGCCCACCGCCAGCAGTCGTTCCGACAAGCGGCTGGGGCCAGCATGAAAGGCCAGCGGAAAAATATGGCGCTTGGAAACCAGCTCTAGGTGTCCCAGGCGCTCGCCAAAGGCCTGCAGTAGTTCGGCCTGAAATGCCTCGACAGGAAGCTCGCTCAAGGCTTGGCTGCGTTCAGGGCTATTGCACCAGACAATGGCGTACAGATCGGGGCCATCCGGGTGAGGCAGGGCGGCGAAGGGGCCGTTTTCGGTAAAGCGTTCGTAAGCCCAGCCAACTTGGGGCTGGCTGGCGCGAACCGTGGTTAACAAGGCGTGCTGTCCATAATCGCGTCGTACTCCGGTGGGGCGTACGCCATCGCATTGCACGGCAATCAGAGCACTGGCTTGACCGGCATCGTGATCAATCAAAATTTGTTTGGGGGCGGAGTGAGTGCGTGCTTCCTGTGCGGGCAGCAAGGTTACGCCGCTGTCGCGCAGGCGGGCATGTAGAGCCCAGAGCAAATCATCGTAATGAACGACCGCGCCCAGATCTGGTACGCCCAACTCGTCGGCCTGAATCAGGCAACGGCCCAGACGTCCTTTTTGGGAGACGTGTACGGTACGCATCAAGGCGGCGCGTTCGGGCCAGACCTTAAGTTGGTTCAGGATCAGGCGGCGGCTGCCGTGGTTCAGCGCCAGGGTGCGTGGATCGCCCTGGGCATGTTCTGTGCTGGCCAGATTGAAGTTTTTCCCCAGGACGGCGATGCGTGATGGGCTTGGGTGCTGGGCAGCCAGCATCAGCGCCAAAGACGCGCCTACGGGACCGGCGCCACAAATGGCGATGTCGTAGTCGGTGGCATTCATGGGGACCTCATGACGGCAAGGAAGTAATTCAGGTATTGTACGGGAAGGTGGCTGCCAAATTGCCCTTAAAACCATGGCAGCTGTGCGCAATGGCTAGCACCAGCCCGGATTGGATGTCCTGCATGTCTCACCAGACTTTGTCACTCGAACAGACCAAACCTTTTCGCCATAAAGTCACCGCGGCGTGGCTGTCTCTTGTCTTAGGCGCGCTGGGTGCTCATGGCTGGTATTTGGGCAGACGCTATTGGTATGTGCCTTTAGTATTTAGCGGGCTGGCAATTCTGGGGGGCATTGTGCTTCAGCAAGGATTGGATTCCTTGTTTCCCAATTTGCTGATTTTGCCTGTCAGTGCTGGTATTTTGGAGGCCGTTATTCTGGCCTTGCGCAGTCCGCAGAACTTTGACGCCATCTATAACCCGCAAAGTGATCAGCATAATCAGCATGGCTGGCCCAGTGTTCTGACGGCTGTTGTGTCTACTGTTGCCTTTGCGAACATCAGCCTGTTCTGGCTGGTACACATCATCATGGCCTTTTACCGCTACATGGGCTGGCTGGATTTGTCTGTGTACTAAACACATCAAGTGCCTTGTAAAGTAAAGGTTTTTCTTGTAGCTGCCCTTGTGGCTAAGCGCTGCCCACGTTACAATAAGGGTTCTTTCGTTTTATAGGAGCTGTGTGGTGAATCCCGACCCCGGCGACAGTGCTAGTCGATCTATGTTCGACTTATCTATGTCCAGGCGCGTTCAGGCCCGCTGATTCCTTCACAGCTTGCCGCGTCCTGGAAGTTTCAGGGCGTGGTGTCTCAGGCAGCTATTCTGCTGCCTCACATTCCCCGCCATTTCATTCTCAAGAAAGCCCTTGGCTTTCCGAATCCTGATGTGTTGCAACTTTTATGTGCAATAGGGGGAATGTATGCGTATTTTCGATCTCTTTTTGCGCCGTGCTGGTATCCAGGCTTCGACCCTGCGTGCCCGTGCCCCATTGTCCGTCTCTCGTTTGACGGTCGTGTGCCCTCGTGGTGATCTGGCTCAGATCCGGCGTCGTATTTATTCGGACCTGAACACCGCGGGTATCCGCGTGGCCAATGTGCAGGTGGACCATTCCGATACTCACGATACGGCCTGCGTCACCTTGACCTGCCCGCCCGAGTTGCGAGCAGAGCTGATGCAGCGTGCGCGCCTGATTCAGGATTATCCCGGTGTCTTGAATGTGAAGTGGGCTGGACGAGAGCGTATTGCTATAAACTAAACCGCAACTGGATTTGCGGATGGCGCTGCTATGTCCTTGCTTGACTGGCTGACACCTTGGGAGTTTTCTCCTGTTCTGCTTTTGACCTTTCTGTTGGTCATCGCTTTGTACGTCCGGGGGCGGCAAGTTCACCGCCCCAATCTTTTGCGCCAGTCCTTTTTCTGGATTGGCCTGATTCTCCTCTATCTTTCCTTGCACACGCGCCTGGACTACTACGCTGAGCGCATGTTCTTCATCCATCGGGCCCAGCATCTGATCTTGCATCACTTAGGGCCTTTGTTTTTGATGGGTGCGTATCCGGGGCAAACCTTGCGAGCCGGTTTACCGTCAAGCTGGCGTCGCGCTTTGGCACAATGGCTGCGTCGTCCTAGTGGGCGGCGTGTGCAAGCGATCTTGACCAACCCGATACTGGTCGCTTTCTTGTTTGTTTTCCTGGTCCTGATCTGGATGCTGCCCACGGTGCAGTTCTATTCCATGCTGGACTGGCGACTGTACCGCTTGATGAACTGGTCTGTGGTTATCAGCGGGATTATGTATTGGAACCTGATTCTGGATCGTCGGCCTTCGCCGCCAGCGCGGCTGTCTGTGGGGGGGCGTATACTTTCGCCGGTTATCACGATGGTGCCGCAAATGATTGTGGGTGCCGTCATCACGTTTACCGAATACGATCTTTACCCCATTTTTGATTTATGTGGTCGTGCCATTCCGGGTATGGATGCGCTGGCTGACCAGGTCATGGGTGGCCTGATTATGTGGGTGCTGGCAGGCCTCGTGGAGGTGTTCGGGCTCTTGTATGCCTTGGGCACCTTGATGCGCTTGTCAGCGCGTCACCGTTTGCCAGAATCTCGAACGCGGACAAGCGCTATGATGGCCAGGGCCAATTGATTTTGTCGGGAGTACCAATGCAGTCTAAACCCGCCCGTTCTTTACTGTCTTTATGTCTGTCCCTGTCGCTGGCTTATAGTTCAGTACTGCCTGTACAGGCGCAGCCCATGGGCATTCCTTCTATGGGAGCGGCCTCTGGTGCCGAGTTGTCGCCCGCGTTGGAACGCACCTTAGGCAATGCCATTATGGAGCAGGGCAGGCGCTCCCCCGAGTATGTGTCTGATCCCGATATCAATCAGTATCTGACAGATATGGGCCGCAAGCTGGCCCAATATGGTCCGTCCATGGCGCAGCCGGTAACCGTCTTTGCTCTGCGCGATAGCAGCATTAACGCATTTGCCTTGCCCGGTGGCTATATTGGTATTCATAGTGGACTGTTCACGGCGTCTCGATCCGAGTCCGAACTGGCTTCGGTGTTGGCTCACGAAATTGCTCACGTGTCGCAACGTCACGTGGCTCGCGGTATCACCCAAAGTGCACAAAGCAATCACTTATTGATCGCTGCCCTGGCAGGCGCTTTGTTGGGTGCCTTGGCTGGCAGTGGCGACCTAGCGATGGGGGCGGCTGCTTTTGGTCAAGCTGCTGCCGTGGACAGGCAGCTGGGTTTTTCGCGTCAGGCCGAGCAAGAGGCTGATCGGGTTGGTTTCGAGATGCTGCTTAAAGCAGGCTACGAACCGCAAGGCATGGTCCAGATGTTTCAGCGTCTGGCTGCTGCCTCGCGTCTGAATGAGCGTGCTACCGCTAATGAATATGCCAGCACTCACCCCATGTCCCAGCAGCGGGAGTCGGATATTAGTAACCGGGTACGCGGCTTGCCAGACAGCAACTATCAAGACACGTCTTCGTTCTGGTATATCCGGGCCAAGCTGATGGTGCTGCAAGCGGGGGGCGGACAATCCTTGCGTGTGCTGGAGCAAGCGCTGCAAAGCTCGAATCAGGCACAAAGTGATCTGGAGCGTTCGGCCGCTCAATATGGCTTGGCCTTTATTGCACAAGGCCGTCAGGAATATGAACAAGCCCGTGCTTATTTGGCAGAGGCGCGCGCTCAAGGCAAGTATCAGGCCCCCGAGCTGGATACCTTGGATATTCGTATCGCGATTGCTGATCGTGATGTGCAAGGTGCTTTGAGTCTGGCCAAGCAGGCTTGGCAACGTTGGCCCAAGAGTCAGGGCGTTGCCTTGGCTTATGTGCAGGTTTTGCAGCAATTGGGGCAGAACGATCAGGCCCAACTCTTCTTGATGGATCGCATCAATCAATGGCCGGATGAACCTCAGCTGCACCAGTTGCTGGCTCAAACGTATGATCGCTTGGGCGATGGCGTCAAAGCGCGTCGAGCCATGGCCGAGTACTACCAGTTGGTTGGAGCCTTGCCGACTGCGGTGGAGCAGCTTCAGCAGGCTCGTAATTTGACGCAAGACTTCTATCAGCAATCCGAGCTGGATACGCAGATTCGCCAGTTGCGCGAGCGTGTCGAAAGTGAACGCGTTTTGTTGGAGCGTTTCCGCTCCTGATGGGTTTACAGGCCAAGGCCCGCTTTAGCCAGATTTAGCTATTGGTTTCAAAGAAGCGGGCCAGCCGCGCAGGTAACCAACCCATATTGCCGGGAATGCTGCCTGTGATGAAACCCACGTGCCCACCCTGGGCAGGCTGATGCAGCAAGATGGAATCCGAGCAGTCCTGAACCGTAGGCAAACTGGCATACGGTACAAAGGGATCGTTACGCGCATTTAAAACCAGCGTCGGTACTTTGATACTGTGCAGCAAAGGTTTGCTGGATGCCCGTGTCCAATAGTCCAGGGCATGGCTGAAACCGTGCATGGGCGCTGTATAAATATCGTCGAAGTCGCGTAGGGTGCGGGCCTGGTTCAAGCGTGCTGTATCGACCATGCCCGGAAAGCGGTGGGCTTTGTCTTGTAGCTTGCTACGCATGCTTTTAAGAAAATAAGGCGAATAGAACCAGCGCCCCATACGGGATTCAGACAGGTAGCGACCGCAAGTGACCAAATCCAGCGGAACAGAAATGGCAGCACATGCCTGTAGCCAGGAAGCGTCCTTGCCGGCTTCACCCACATACTTGAGCATGGCATTACCACCCAATGAGGTGCCGGCAGCATGCCAGCGCACATTGGGCAAATGGCCGCGAACAGTGTTCAGAATGAAGCTGATTTCTTCCGAGTCGCCCGAGTAATAGGCACGCGCCATGCGATTCGGGAAGCCCGAGCAACCACGAAAGTGAGCCACCACCACAATCCAGCCACGGGCGCGGAAATACTGCGCAATCGCCTGGATGTAGTGACTGCGGCTGCTGCCTTCCAGTCCGTGAAACAAGACCAAAGCATGTGTGTCAGCACTGCTGGGCAAGCTGTCCCAATCTTGGGGCTGCATCCAGCGGCGGGCCGCCGTGCGTGCCAGATGTGCGTCGGGCTGAGCCGTGGCGCCGTTGGCCAGCTTGTCGGCGAATAGTCCAGGCCCAGTCCAGTCCAGATCCAGAAAGTCGCCATCGGGCGTATCAATTCGTTGGCGTACAAAGGCGATGTGGTGATGGCGGGCAAAAAATGCGCCGTGAATAGTCTGCAAGTGTCCGCCAGGTAACCAGGCAGGCAAAGGGCAGGCACTGGAGTCCAGACGTGCAATTACGTCTGTGTGACGCCAGGGTTGCGCGTCTGCACCGGACGCGAGGTCCGGTTCTGCAGAAGCGTCAGAGGGGGGAGCAGTGGGGTCCAACGAAGCCAGATTCAGAAATTAATGACCGTGAACCTTCTCGCCTTCTTTCAGGCGGTAACGGGCACCACAGTAGGGGCAGGCGGCTTCGCCGGTTTTGCTGATATCAATATACACACGAGGGTGCATGTTCCACAGAGTGCCGCCGGGACGGGGGCAATGCACGGGCAGTTCGTCGGCTCCGACCATAATCAGTTCGTGATCTGCTTTTTTAGGTTCGATAGCGGCGCTCATAGGGTTCCTGATAAACAATGAGAGGGGTAAGAATACCTTGCACGCGACGGCGATGCCGAACATTACGTGCCTAGACCAGCGATTGTAGCAAGACCCGGCCTGTTTTTTCTTGACCTTATTAGGTGTGCAAGATGTTCGTGCCCGTCTTTTGCTTCTAGAATAAGCAAAATCATAATCAAAGCTGCCACCGCGCCCGGGCGTTGTCGGTAGTCCATTTCAGGAGACGGCGTGTCAGCCATCACAAGATTATCGGCATTGCTACCTGGCACACAGGACCGTGTGCATATGCGCGCCGGGTTTATCGATTTCATTCCCGCCATGATTGCCACCGTTGTCTGGGGCTTTGTGACGGGGGTGGCGATGGTCAAGTCAGGCTTGAGCGGCTTTGAGGCGACCTTGATGACGCTGTTTGTCTATGCAGGTTCAGCCCAGCTGACGGCCCTGCCGCTGATTGAGTCCCACGCGCCTTTGTGGCTGATTTTTACTGCCGGCTTTATCGTCAATATCCGTTTCATTATTTTTGGCGCGGCCTTGCAGCCTTTTTTCCGTCACTTGAGCTGGAAAAAACGCCTGGGCCTGGGCTATATCACCAGTGATATGGTGTTTGTGCTGTTTATGTCCAAGTACGGGGATGCGAAAGAGCGCGGCTCGCGCGAGCATCTTTGGTATTACCTGGGCATTATTTTGCCGGGCTGGTTAAGTTGGCAGATTGCCTCCTTGTCCGGGATTGTGCTGAGTGCCTACGTGCCTCCGTCTTGGTCCCTGGAGTTTGCAGCGATCCTGGCTTTGCTGGCCTTGTTGATTCCCCTCGTGAATAACCGTGCTATGTGGTCCTGTCTGATCACTGCCAGCGTAATTGCCTGGGTAGGGCAGGCCCTGCCTTTGCGTTTGGGACTGGTCGCTGCGGTGCTCGGAGGGGTGCTGGCTGGCGTGGCGGCAGAACAACTGCAACGGCATAGGGATGCACGGTGATGAGCGATTGGCAGTATGATTGGTACGTTTTGGGTGCAATCGCCCTGTTGGTGTTGTGCAGCTTGCTCACCCGCTCAGGCTATTTCATGTTTGGTGATTTGCTACCTCTGACCGAACGTATGCGGCGCGCCTTGCGCTTTGCTCCGGTAGCTGCTCTGGCAGCGATCATTATCCCGGAACTTTTGCCTTGGGCTTACGGCGACACCCCCCGATTGGATATTAAAGCTCTGGCTAGCCTGGTGGCTGTGCTGGTGTTTGTCCGTACCCGTAACGCTGTTTGGGTAATTGTGGCCGGGATGGTGGCGTTCTGGCTGATACGTGCCGTGATGCCTTGAAATCCTGACCCGAAAAACTGACTCCGTGTTACTGCTGCACCAGCAGGCGGGTATAAGTTAAAATAGGATTGTTACAAATGCTTGCCGCTCGTGGCAAGCCGACTTTTTGCGTACATGACAGATAAAACTCCTTCGACCTCCAATGACCTTACGTTTGCTGATTTCGGTCTGCACCCTGGAATCTTAAGCGCCGTTACCGACGCTGGGTATTCCAAGCCTACGCCTATCCAGGCTGAGGCGATTCCCGTGGTGCTGGCTGGCCGTGATGTCATGGGAGCAGCCCAGACAGGTACAGGTAAGACGGCAGCCTTTTCCTTGCCTATCCTGAATCGCCTGATGGCGCATGCCACGACCAGCGCTTCACCTGCGCGGCACCCGGTGCGCGCTTTGGTGCTGACGCCTACCCGAGAACTAGCCGACCAGGTGGCTGAGAGCATTGCGCTCTACAGCAAATCGGTCCCCTTGCGTTCGACGGTGGTGTTTGGTGGTGTGGATATCGGCCCGCAGAAAGAAGCGCTACGCCGTGGTGTGGAAATTGTTATCGCTACGCCAGGCCGTTTGCTTGATCACGTCGATCAACGCACGATCAATTTAAGTCAGGTCAGCATTCTGGTGCTGGATGAAGCTGACCGTATGCTGGATATGGGCTTCTTGCCCGATCTGGACCGTATTGTTTCTTTGTTGCCCAAGAGCCGTCAGGGTCTGTTGTTCTCGGCGACCTTCAGCAAAGAAATCCGCAAGCTGGCTCGTAACTTCCTGAATGATCCTGTTGAGATCGAAGTGGCGGCTCGCAATGCCACCGCTTCTACCGTGACCCAGGTGGTCTACCCCATGTCGTCGGACGACAAGCGTCGCGCTGTGCTGCATCTGGTCAAGACCAAAAAGCTGACCCAAACTCTGGTCTTCTCCAACACCAAGATTGGTGCCGGGCAACTGGCCCGCTTTCTGGAGCGTGAAGGCATCAAAGCTGAATCCATCCATGGCAACAAAAGCCAGCTGGAACGGATGAAAGTTCTGGAAGCGTTCAAGAATGGAAGCGTTGACGTGCTGGTGGCAACCGATGTGGCCGCGCGTGGTCTGGATGTGGCAGGTATGCCTTGCGTGATCAACGCAGACTTGCCTTACAACGCAGAAGACTATGTGCACCGTATTGGTCGTACTGGTCGTGCGGGTGCGTCGGGTGAAGCGATCGCCTTGATGTCCCCAGACGAAGAACACTTGCTGCAAGACATTGAAAAGCTGATCGGGACGGCAGTACCACGTTTGAAGCTGGATCTGCCTTCCGTAGCATCGGCTCGTTCGAACTCCAATCGCCCAGAGCGTGGCGAGCGTCGTTCGTATCAGCCGCACACGCCACCAGTGGACGAGTTCTTCCTCAAACCGTACGAGCCATCCACGACGGCAGCATCCAAACCTGCCGTGTCTACCGCTGCCAATACCGCGCGCAAACGCTCTGTAGGTGTGTTGTTAGGTGGCGGCCGCTACTAAGGCGCGCAAATCGCCTGGCCCGGCATCAATGACTGGGCTGCGTTCTGAGATGCTTTGCACCAGACGCTCCAGATGTTCGATATGAGGCAGCATGGGACCGTAAAATACGGTCCCATTTTCGTTTTGAATCAGCAAGGTGGGAAAGTCTTCGATATCTTCGTCGCCCACCAGCTCGGGCTGCTCTTCAATATCGATCCAGATCAGGCAGGCATCAGGAAACTGTGTGGCCAAAGCCTCAAAAGTCGGCTGGTACTGTTGGCAAGTTTTGCACCATTCGGCACAGAAACAGGCAATCAGTAAAGCATCGGGGTCCGCTTGCAGGTGGGCCGTCAGAGCGGATAGATCGTGTTGGGCGTTGAAAAAGGCCATAATTTCATACAGACAAAAAGAAGCGACTGTGTCTATGATACTCGGGTAATTGATTTTGCTTAGCAGGAGCAGTATGTCCGTCTCTTCGTCTGCCCCGTCACGATCGGGCCCTGCTGGCAACTGGGCCAGCGTTTCTACCGCCTTCAGGCGTTCCCTGGTGTCGCAATTTCAGCCACGCATGCTGATTGCCTTGGTCATGCCATTTCTGATCATGTTTGTCGGCCTTATTTTGCTGAGCTGGCTGCTGTGGACGCCTATCCAAAACTGGTTATTAGAGCTGCTGGGAGGCTGGAACGCCTTTGAGTCAGTGGATCAGTGGCTGGTGGGGCTAGGCCTGTTTTCGCTCAAAGTATATTTGGCGCCGCTGCTGGCGTTGGGCATATTGCTGCCTGTGGCCGGCGTGCTAGGTTTGATTATTGCTGCTGTGTTGGTCATGCCTTTGGTATTGGGCCATTTGCAGCAAAAAGACTATCCCGATCTGATTAAGCAGGGCCATAACGCTACGGTCTACAGCGTCTGGAATGCGGTTTGGGTGGGCGCTTTGTTTCTGGTGGGATGGCTAGTCACTCTGCCTTTGTGGATTTTTCCGCCTTTTGCTCTGATTTTGCCTGTGTTGTGGTGGGTCTTTGCTTTGACCCGTATTTTGCGAGTGGACTCCCTGGTGGAGCATGCCAATGTGTCAGAGCGCAAATTCCTGTGGTCCCGCCTGAACAGTCAATATTGGCTGATTGGCCTGATCTTTGCCTTGTTGAACCTGATCCCGCCAGCTTGGCTGGTCTTACCTGTGTTCTCGGCCCTGGTATTTGCTCACTTCTCTTTGGAAAACCTCCGTCGTCTGCGTCAGCAAGAGGCAGCTGCGGTCTCTGATTTGCTTATTGACCATGACAACTAAGGATCAAGCCATCATCCGTCTGATTATCATCGGCGACGAAATCCTGTCGGGACGTCGCTACGATAAACACTTTTCAAAACTGATTGAGCTCTTGGGAGCCCGAGGCTTGCAGTTGGGGGGCGCCCAGATTATCCCTGACGATCTGGATACGATTGCCGCTACCCTGGAGCGCAGTTTTGCGACCCCGGATATTGTGTTTTGCTGTGGTGGAATTGGCGCTACGCCAGATGACCAGACTCGCCAGGCCTCTGCCAAAGCCTTGGGTGTGGCCTTGGAGTTACATCCCGAAGCTGCCGCCTTGATTACTGAGCGTTGTGCCGAAAACGAGCGCAATGGCGTGGGAAGTGCTGATATGTCCCTGCCGGAGAATCAGCAGCGTTTGCAAATGGGTATGTTCCCGCAAGGGGCGGAAATTGTGCCTAATAGCTACAACAAGATCCCCGGGTTTTTTATCCGCAATCACACCTTTATGCCGGGCTTTCCGGTCATGGCCTGGCCCATGATGGAATGGACCTTGGATACCCGTTACCGGGAACTACATCATTTGACTCATCGGGTGGAACATTCTTTTTTGGCTTTTAACTTGCCGGAGTCCCGGATTACACCGGCTATGGAGCACATTGAACTGAACTGGCCGGGTGTGAAAGCATTTAGTTTGCCCAGTGTGGGCGAGTCCGGTGGGCAGCCCCATATTGATCTGGGCGTGAAAGGGGAACCAGAGCCAGCCGCTGAGGCCTTGGCCTATCTGCGGCAGCAAGTTCTGGACCTGGGCGGGAGTCTGAGCCCTGCGCTAAAATAGCGCTTGCCAAGCGCACAGCCATTTCATATTATGGAATTTGTTGCGCTGCATCATAATTCTGCTAATAATGACAACAAATTCCTTTACGCCTTCTAGCGCGTCGTCCAGCAATGGTGGTCAGATGTCGATCCAGGTTCTGGAGCGCGCCATGGTTCTATTGGACGAGCTGGCCAAGCAATCTGAGCCGGTCGCCTTGAAGAATCTGGCCGCCGCAACGGGGCTGCATACGTCGACCACTCACCGTATTTTGAATGATCTGGTGGTGGGGCGTTATGTCGAGCGCGTAGATAGCGGTTTGTACCGTCTGGGCATGCGCTTGCTGGAATTGGGTTCGCTGGTTAAAGGGCGCTTGAACGTACGTGCGGCCTCTCTGGCTCCCATGCGCGAGCTGCATAAATACACCGGACAAACGGTGAACCTGTCATTGCAGCAAGGCGATGAAATTGTCTACGTGGAGCGTTCCTGGAGCGAGAGCTCTGGCATGCAGGTGGTACGCGCGATTGGGGGACATGCACCTTTGCATCTGACCTCTACTGGCAAGCTGTTTCTAGCTTCCTGGGAGCCGCGTCAGGTTCGGGCCTACGTAATGCGTACCGGCTTGGCAGGTGCTACTCGAAACAGTATTACCCAACTGGAATTGCTGGAGCGCGAATTGGCTCAAGTTCGTCGCTTGGGTTATGCCCGCGATAACGAGGAGCTGGAAATGGGTGTTCGTTGTATTGCTGCCGGCGTGTATGACGATACCGGCAAGCTCCTGGCGGGCCTGTCTCTGTCTGCTCCCGCCGAGCGTTTGCACGACGACTGGATTCCCGTTCTGCTCAGCACCGCTGCCAAAATTTCCGAAACTCTGGGATACGACACACAGCGCTAAGTCTGTGTTTTTACGCTGTTTATACGGTTTGACGATAAGCTCAACACTGTTTTGTTGCAATGCAGCAAATCTCGTTGACTTTGCTTTGGATAGCGCTTAAAGTGGAATTGTTGCGGTGCAACATGGAAGGTTTGCCTTGCGTAGTTTCGAATGGGCCGGGCCTTCTTTAGACCCTTGTCTGCTAACACTGACACTAATTTCACGCTGGCTTAACCCAGTCCGCGTATCTCCAAGGAAAACATCATGAGTGCTATTCCCCAAAACGTATTGGAATCCCAACAAGCTACCTTGAACAATCTGTTCGCTGCTCAAGGCCAATTGCTGCAAGGCTTTGAAAAACTGGTTGGTTTGAACCTGAACCTGCTGCGTAGCTCTTTTGAGCAGGCTGCTGGCCAGTCCCAACAAGTTATCAACGCCAAAGACGTGCAAGATGTTGTGGCCCTGTCGCAAAGCGCTGTTAAGCCTAACGCGACCCAGGCTCTGCAGTATGGCAAAAACGTGTACGACATTTTCTCTGATTTGCAACTGAACCTGTCGCGCATCGCTGAAGCCCAATTGGCCCAAGGCCAGCAACAAGCTTCCGAAGCAATTGATCAGTTGGCCAAGAATGCGCCTACCGGCACTGAAAGCGCTGTTGCTTTGCTGAAGTCCTCCTTCGCGACGGCTTCCAACGCTGCCGAGACCGTGGTTAAGGCTGCCCGTCAAGCTGCTGATGCTGCTGAAAGCAACTTCCAAGCCGCTACTAACGCCAGCTTGAAAGCCGCTGCTCAAGCGACTGAAGCCGGTAACAAAACGGTTGAAGCCGCCGCTGCCGCTGCTGCTGCCTCCGTCAAGAAGTAAGCGTTTGCTTGCTGCCTGGATCAGGCGCTAAAAAAGAAGCCAGCTCATTGAGCTGGCTTTTTTATCGCCTGCTGCCCACGCAAGGTGGGCAATCTGCGTTTACAGGGCGCGAATGCACTCGGAAATCAGTGTCGGGCCTTTGTAGATCAAACCCGTATACAGCTGAACCGCTTGTGCTCCAGCCTGAATCTTCTCTTGGGCCTGACGGCCAGATTCAATGCCGCCCACCCCAATAATAGGGAAATCGGGGCCTAGCTGCTCACGCAGGCGGCGGATTACGTTCAAGGACAATTCATGTACGGGTGGGCCGGACAAACCACCTTGCTCCTGGCTATGGGGCAAGCCCTGGACCGCGTCGCGCGACAAAGTGGTGTTGGTGGCAATAATGCCGTCCAAGCCTTGGGAAGGTACGGTGTCCGCAATGGCATCAATTTGCGATTGATCCAGATCCGGCGCAATTTTCACCACGATAGGCACGTAGCGCTTGTGCTCATCTGCCAGCTCGGTGCGTAGTGCTTGCAAAGCACCGAGCAAGCGGGCCAGCTCGTCCTGGGCTTGTAGTGCACGCAAATTTTGTGTGTTGGGTGAGGAGATATTGATGGTGACGTAATCCGCATGAGGGTAGACCGCCCGCAGACACGTCAGATAGTCCTGGTCTGCTTGTTCGATGGGGGTAGTCGCGTTCTTGCCGATATTCAGGCCCAGAATGCCGCCCTGGGCGCGAAACTGGCTGCGGCAGACGTTCTCAATAAAAGTGTCCAGGCCATGATTATTAAAGCCAAAGCGGTTGATCAGGCTGTTGGCTTGCGCCAAACGGAACAGACGCGGCTTGGGATTGCCCTGTTGTGCCTTGGGGGTGACGGTGCCTACTTCTACAAAACCAAAGCCTAAGGCACCCAGGGCATCAATATGTGCGCCATTTTTATCCAGACCAGCAGCCAGACCGACGGGATTGCGCAGCTTCAGGCCCATCAATTCCAAGGGCTTGCTGGGCAGATCTTTCAGCAGCTTGCCTAGAAAGGGCGTCTGGTGGGCACACTGCAAGGATTTCAGAGTCAGTTCGTGAGCGTGTTCAGCATCCAGACTGAACAGCACCCGGCGAGCCAAAGGATAAAGGCTGAATAGGGCAGACATGGGGATCGATAAAAGAGGACGTTAAGCCAGCCATTCCCAACGACCTTTCATTAGGAGTTGGTAGGGGCGAAAGCGGGTTTTATAGGCCATTTTACGGCTTTCTTCGATCCAGTAGCCTAAATAGAGCCAGGGCAGGGATTGTTGACGGCAATAGTCCAGTTGCCAGAGCACCGCATAAGTGCCCAGGCTGCCGGTATCGTCGGGATCAAAAAAGGTATATACGGCGGAAAGCCCGTCTTGCAGCACGTCGATAACCGCCACAATTTTTAAGGTGCCGTCCGGTTCGCGAAACTCCAGCAGGCGTGAGGTCACATGGCTGGCCAACAAAAACTGGGCGTATTGAGACTGGTCGTCTTCGTCCATACCCGCGCCAGGGTGACGGCTGGCCTGATAGCGTCGGTATAGCTCGTAATGCTCGGCATTCCAGTGCAGCGGCAGGTCTTGCACGATGAGATCCCCGTGGCGCTTTTTAACGCGGCGCTGGGTACGATCGGGTTGAAAGTGCAGGGTGTCGCAGCGCAAGGGCAGACAGGCGCGGCACTGATCGCAGTAGGGGCGGTAAGTAAAGGTGCCACTACGCCGAAAGCCCTGTTGGACCAGTTTGGAGTAGACCGTGTCGTTGATCAGGTGCGCAGGGGCGGCAACCAGGGAGCGGGCCTGTTGCTCAGGCAGGTAGCTGCAACGATAGCTGGCGGTGGAATAGAATTGCAGCGTTTGGGGACTGGGTGCTTTGGGATAATTCATGCGACTCTGCCAAGCGTGATAGAGCCATTATGGGATGCTCGCGCCTGCCTAGCAAGTTGGGGGCCAGCCTAACGGTAGAGTCCCACGTGGCCAAACCGGACTGGGCTGGTCTTTGGCCCAGGCCAGGGCGTCTAAGAAATCCTCGCGTGGAATAGGGCAGGCACCCAGGCTGGCCAGATGGCTAGTCTCTTGCTGGCAGTCTATATAGGGCACGTCAGCGAATTTCAGAAAATCCACCAGATGCGCCAGGGCAATCTTGCTGGCGTCCGTGTGCAAGGCAAACATGGATTCGCCAAAAAAGAAGCGTCCCAGATTTACGCCATACAAACCACCCACCAACTTGCCGTCCATCCAGGTTTCTATGCTGTGGGCATAGCCGGTATGGTGCAAATCGGTATAGACCTGCTGAATGTCCGGGCTGATCCAGGTGCCGCTGACGCTGCGCTGGGCAGCGCACTGCGCGATGACCTGTTCAAAGGCCAAGTCGCAAGTCACGCGGATGGCGGGGTTTTCTTGATTTTGCTGGCGCGCGATCTGTCGCAGTTTTTTACCCAGCGAATGTGAGATTTTGAAGTGCTCTACCTCCAGCACCATGCGCGGATCGGGGGACCACCACAACACCGGGTCGCCGGGGCTGTACCAGGGGAACATGCCCTGGCTATAGGCTTCCAGCAGACGGGGAACACTTAAATCCAGTCCAGCGGCGACCAGCCCTTCGGGGCTGGCGTTTTCGGGGCTGGGCAGGGCCTGATCAGGAGCGACCCATACAAGCGTCATGGTCAGTCGTGGTCGCGGGGGGCGATATCAAATTCGTGGATCTGGAAGCGGCCCGCTTTATGATCAGCTACGTAACGCTCCAACGTGGCGGTTACGGTGCGAAAAGCCAGATTGTCCCAAGGGATATCGTCTAGATGGAAAAAGCGTGCTTCCAGGGACTCCGGGCCGGGGTCCAGCACGTCGCTGGTGACTTTGGCCAGATAGTACGCATGTACTTGTTCTGCGTAAGGCACGCTGATCACAGTAAAGAGGGGGCCGGGTTCGACCTGGGCACCGGCTTCTTCAGCCATTTCGCGCAAGGCGCCTTGTCCCAGTGTTTCACCAAGCTCCATAAAGCCGGCGGGCAAGGTCCAGGTGTTGTAGCGCGGCTCGATCGCACGACGGCACAGCAGAACCTGATCGTCTTTCCACATGGGCACTATGCCAACCACATTACGTGGGTTCTGATAGTGAACAGCGCCGCAGTTTTCGCAGACATCGCGCATGCGGTTATCGTCCGGAGGCACCAGACGAGTCAGTTTGCTGCCGCATTGATTGCAGAAGCTTTGCGTGCGGGGTGCGGGAAAGTAAAAGGAGGCAGATGGCTGGGTCATGCAGATTCTGTGAGGGCAGTTCAAGTTGGATCGGGCTCTGGCAAAACAATATACGCCAATTCTTGGGCGGGCGACACGCAGGAAGACCAGACTGTCAGGGTACAGGCCTGGGGGTAGGCCGGTAAGTGCCAGCCTATGCTGTGATGAGGCTGCTCCAGGTCAAGGCTGTCCAGCCCTTCTTGTTCTTGATTGCGTAGCTGGTCGAGCAGGGCGGGTATATCGCGACCTGCCAGTAAGGCTGGCCCTACAGATGTACGCAGGTAAAGCATGCCTTCAGCGCTGATGTACCAGGCGTGGATGTCTTGAATCCGGCGGCCGGTGTGATCTTGCAAATGGACTCGATCCTCGGCCAAGGACACAATCAGGGGGGCGGCGTCCAGGCGGATATAGACTCGCTGCGGGCCGTTTTGTATAAACCAGCGACCGTGCTTATCCGACTGATAATTACGATTGAAAAAATCCAGCAAACCTTGGTGCGCGATGCGCTCGCCCGCTTGTTCCGGATGCTGGTTGGCAGCGCCTGCCGGGTGATGCCGCCAGTGACCGGCCTGATCCAAAGAGATATAGCCGCTGACAGCGGGCACATTAGGCCACTTCTTCATGGCAGCAATAACGGCGGCATCCATACGGTGTTCAGTTTTCCTGGGATGAAAATAAAGGGTGGTCACCGTATCGGTGCCACCCCTGAATATAGAGGGTCAGCCCAAAGGCTGGCCCCTGAGTAAGGCGGGTATCTGCCTTAAGCCATATAGCTGCGCTGACGTATGTCGGGAATCCCGTGTGAGAGGGGCTTTTCAACTTTGATTTCCGGAGTCTTGTCGCCCTGCAGGGCTTTGGACAGTAAATGGGACAATCGTTCGCGCACGTCTTGGGGCACATGGTTAAAGACGCCCGAGAGCCACTCTATGTAATAAGGCAGCAGGTGTTCGCACAGCTCTTGTCCGGCCTCAGTGAGTTTAACAGTGAGCACTCGGCGATCCGAGGTATTGTTTTGGCGCACCAGTAGCTGCTGCTGTTCCAGCCCGTCAAGCAGACCGGTAATGGTGGCGCGGGTGACGCCGGCCTGTTCAGCCAGTAAGGCTGGGCTCAGGCCCGAAGGCTGGCGACTGAGCAAGAAGAGCAGGACCAAACGGCCTTCGGAAAGGCCAAATTCGTTCAAAACGATGCTAGAGGCGCGATTAATGCTGGAGGCCAGCGACAGAACGCGTAAACACAGTTCAATATCCTCGGTTTTAGGATGGGCCTGGCGTTGGGATTCGCCCAGGATAGTTTGATATTTCAGATCGAGTAATTTCATAGTGCTGTGCCGTTGAGTAGTGCGCGGCAAGAGCAGTAGTTATTTAGAAAGAATCAACAAAACCCAATTTAAACGGGTTTGCTTTCTTTTATTACTGAGCCGCTGCTTTTAATGTGGAAATTTATCTTATTTTTTAATTCCATTTTGATTGATTTAAACATCTTTTATTGATCAGGAATTTTCATTTAGTAAAATAAGACGGGTTTTTTTCAGTATAAGCGGCTATGCATTTATAGAATAGTCTTAAAGCCTGTGTATACTCTTTCGCCTTCCTGTTTTTCTCAAACTGCAAGGTTTCCGGACTTCAAACCCCGGTGGGCAAGCTCATGACTTTTGATCGTGTGTTGTGAGTCTTATGGCTTAAAGGCATCAAAATGATGCAAGCACGCAACGCTCGTGCTCAAAGCGCCAGACTCTTGCTACTGACAAGATGAGCGAGCTATATCGGAGATACGCCGTTAAATTAAGCTGCTTTTTCACTGTCAGTCAGCAAGGGCGGGCGGCACAAACCAAGAAAAACCGTAAAACGACGCGCATGGGTGCGCGCCGCGTTTACAATGTTCACAGCGCTTCCCGAGCTCGACGATGCCTTCAAAAAAGGCGGTTGGATCATTCACCCCGCTTGGCGGATTGCAATAGAGGCCCGTTTTTTACGGGCCTTTGCTTTCCAGATTTGGATACAAGCATTATCCAAAGCTTATTAGCGGTATTTGCCAGCATGTCCCCGAGCCCCTGCCCAGTTCGCAAGAAATGGCAGGGCTTTGTTCCGTTTACAGTCCGGGATCGAGTATGAGGCGTATCAGAAAAGTCTTGCTATCGTTATTAAGGAAACGAAGGAATTATGAGTCAGTTCCGTATCGAACATGATTTGCTGGGAGACCGCCAAGTCCCCGCTGAAGTCTATTATGGTGTTCACACCTTGCGTGCCAAGGAGAATTTCCACATTACCGGTACGCCTATTTCAACTTACCCGGAACTGATTAATGCTCTGGCGCTGGTCAAGCAGGCAGCTGCTCAGGCCAATTTCAAACTGGGTTTGCTGGAGCAGGATAAGCACGACGCCATTGTGGCCGCCTGTCAGGCTGTACAAACTGGCCAGTGTCACGAGCATTTCGTGGTAGACATGATTCAAGGTGGCGCTGGTACTTCGACCAATATGAATGCCAACGAGGTCATTTGTAATCTGGCCTTGGAACATATGGGTCACCAGCGTGGCGAGTATCAATATCTTCACCCTAATGAAGATGTGAACATGGCCCAAAGCACCAATGACGTCTACCCAACGGCTTTGCATCTGGCAGCGTACCGTTCGCTGGATCCGCTGTTTGCCGCCATGGAGCGCCTGCGTGATGCCTTCTTGCAAAAGTCCGCGGAATTTTCCACGTACATGAAGATTGGCCGCACTCAGCTGCAAGATGCGGTGCCCATGACCTTGGGTCAAGAGTTCAACGCCTTTGCCACCATGATTAACGAAGACATCGTGCGCCTGAAAGAATCGCGCAAACTGATGTGCGACGTGAATCTGGGCGGTACGGCTATCGGTACGGGTATCACTGCCCACCCCGATTACGCTCAGCTGGCGGTTGCGGCCTTGTCCGATCTGTCGGGTGTTCAACTGCGTGTTTCCGGTGACTTGATCGAAGCCACACAAGATTGCGGCGGTTTCCTGCACTTGTCGGGCGTGCTCAAGCGTGCGGCTGTCAAACTGTCCAAGCTGTGCAATGACTTGCGTCTGCTCTCGAGCGGTCCTCGTGCTGGTATGGGTGAAATTTGCCTGCCTGCCGTGCAAGCCGGTTCGTCCATCATGCCCGGTAAAGTCAACCCTGTGATCCCGGAAGTGGTCAACCAGGTTGCCTTTGAAGTGATCGGCGCTGATATGACCGTGACAATGGCCGCTGAGGGTGGTCAGTTGCAGCTGAACGCGTTTGAGCCTGTGATTATTCACTCCCTGTTGCGTAGCATGGCCTTGTTGAGCAATGCGTGCGACACGCTGACTCAGTTCTGCGTGGTGGGTATTACAGCCAACCGTGAATGCCTGGAAAGCAATATCGAGCGTTCTATTTCCCTGGTAACTGCCTTGAACCCGATTATCGGTTACAAAGCGGCGACCTCGGTGGCCGCCGAAGCCTTCCAGACAGGTGCCAATATTCGTGACGTGGTTCTCAAGCGTGGTTTGATGGATGCCGAGACCCTGAACGAAGTGTTGCGTGCCGAATCGCTGATCCAACCTCGTGATCTGCGTGCTGCTGACCCAGCCTGAACCAATCTGAACCAGGCCTGATCTGGCCCTTCTTGGCCGACGCCGGTTTTAGTTTGGGAAGCCTCCATCTTGGAGGCTTTTTTCTGCCCGCTCGCTGCTGACAAGAGGGATACTGTGGCCTTGTCCACATGTAGGAGCAGCAGGGGAATATGGAGTCGGTTTATTTGGCAGTCGCCTTTGGCGCCATTGTGGCGGGTTTTGTGCAGGGTTTGTCCGGCTTTGCGTTCGGCATGGTGGCCATATCCTGCTGGGCCTGGTTTCTGGAGCCGCAACTGGCCGCAGTGCTGGCGGTGTGCGGTGCCTGGACTGGTCAGATGATTGCCGCCTTTACTCGGCGGCGGACCTCTTACTGGCAGATTCTGTTGCCCTTTCTAGTAGGGGGGCTGGTCGGCGTGCCTTTGGGAACCTATTTGCTGCCGTTTCTGGATGCCGCCGTATTCAAGGCGTTTCTGGGTACCTTGATGGTGATCTGGTGTCCCATCATGCTGATGTCCAGTCGTTTGGGCCACGTACGGGTACGCAGTCGTCTTGCCAATGGTGTGGCTGGTTTGATTGGTGGCGTCATGGGTGGCCTGGGCGGGATGACCGGAGTGATTCCTACCTTGTGGACCACTATGACGGGCCTGCCTAAAGACGAGCAGCGGGCTGTTATTCAGAATTTCAATCTGGCCACCTTGTCCATCACCTTGCTGGCGTATATCGCTTCAGGCGCGATTCTGCCGTCCATGTTGCCCTCGATAGGGTTGGTGATGCTGGCCGTGCTGATTCCTGTATTGGCCGGGGCACGCCTGTATGTCGGCATCAGCCAAAGTACTTTTCGTGCCATTGTTTTAAGTCTATTGACCCTGTCCGGGATTGCCATGCTGGTGTCATCCGTGCCACAACTGCTGGCGCGATAAGCATAGTGGTTTAGGCCTCTAGGGTAATGCTCTATATCGGGTAGGAGGCCGGCCCGCGCATAATAGCTATCGGCATTGGGGACGCATTTCGGGTTCCCGCCCACTGGAGCAGAGCCTGTGAGAGTTCTGGGATTTCAATTGTTGTTTGGTGATCACTTGGCACGCAGTGTGCGCGGGATATCCTGCGCCCCCCCTTGCAAGGCTTAAGTCAAAGTTTCAGGGCGTTTTGACGCCATTTTGATTTGATTACCTGATTACGTTGGAGTCTGCTATGACTGACTTGTTTGAAAATCCAATGGGCCTGATGGGCTTTGAGTTCATCGAATTTGCTGCTCCCCAGCCTGGCATCATGGAACCTGTCTTTGAGATGATGGGTTTCACCAAAGTAGCGGTACACCGCTCCAAGAAAGTCTCCCTGTATCGCCAGGGCGAGATCAACCTGATCCTGAACGAAGAACCCAAGAGCCACGCGGCTTACTTTGCGGCCGAGCACGGCCCGTCGGCCTGCGGCATGGCGTTCCGGGTGCGTGATGCGCAGCAAGCGTATGAACGTGCGCTGGAACTGGGGGCTCAGCCTGTCGATATTCCTACCGGGCCGATGGAACTGCGCTTACCTGCCATTAAAGGCATTGGGGGGGCGCCTTTGTACCTGATCGACCGTTTTGGTGAAGGTAACTCCATCTATGACATCGACTTTGTGTACCTGGAAGGCGTGGACCGTCATCCCGTGGGGGCAGGTTTGAAAGAGATCGATCACCTGACCCACAATGTCTACCGTGGTCGCATGGCGTACTGGGCTCAGTTCTACGAGCACCTGTTCAATTTCCGCGAGATTCGTTACTTCGACATCAAGGGCGAATATACCGGCCTGACCTCCAAAGCCATGACGGCTCCCGATGGCAAAATCCGTATTCCCCTGAACGAGGAATCGTCCAAGGGCGCGGGCCAGATCGAAGAGTTCCTGATGCAGTTCAACGGCGAAGGCATCCAGCACGTCGCTTTCCTGACCGACGATTTGCTCGCTTCCTGGGACAAGCTCAAGGCCATAGGCATGCGCTTTATGACTGCGCCCCCACAAACCTATTACGAAATGCTGGAAGGCCGCTTGCCTGAGCATGGCGAACCTACCGCAGAGCTGCAAAACCGGGGCATCTTGCTGGATGGCACTTCGGAAGGCGGCCACCGACGTTTGCTGTTGCAGATTTTCTCGGAAACCTTGATGGGCCCAGTGTTCTTCGAGTTCATTCAGCGCAAGGGCGATGACGGTTTTGGCGAAGGCAACTTCAAGGCCTTGTTCGAGTCTATCGAGCGTGACCAGCTGCGTCGCGGCGTGCTGCAGGCTGATTAAGCCAGTTCTGTTCTGGCGCCAGACGGCGCTGGCAGCGAATCTGTCCCCACTGTGTGGCATCTTGCCGCACAGTGGGGATTTTTTTTGGCCCGTTTATTCTTGTCTGTTCCGAGACGGCTGCAAGATTCTGAACAGCTCCAGCATCAGGTCCGACTGGGTAATCATGCCCACCAGCTCTTTATGATCATTGACCACCGGCATATGACGATGGCGGCCCTGGCTAAATAAAGGGATCAATTCGGCCACGGACCAGTTTGCATTGGCTGTTACTGCAGGCGTAGTCATGATTTCGGCTACCGTAGGTGCCGAACGCTGCCGGGGATTTAAAAAACGCTTGAGTCGCTGGCGCAGATTATCGGGCTGATCCAGCCCGGCACGCTGTAGAAAGTCTGACAGAGCCAAAATGCCAATTACATGCTTGTTCTGGTCCAGCACCGGTAGCGCTTTGATTTTGCGCTCGCGCATCATGTCCCAGGCTTGCTGTAAAGGTGTGCTGACCTGGCAGGACAGGGGCGAATCATTCATCAGGGTTGCGCAGCGGCGTGTACCCAGATTGCGTCGAAAGGCTGACTGATGCACATAGCTGACCAGCTTTTCCAGATCATCGTGGCTGATGTTCAGCGTCTGGTTGTAATGGCTTAAGGCGGCATCGTAATCCTGATCGGTAAAGCGCGCCGGCGTTGCTGCAGGGCGTGTGGCTAGTTTATGCACCGGTGGATAAGCCACCCCCGTCAGGCGGTTGTACAACATGCCCAACAGAATCAGTACGCAGGAATCAAACAGCACCGGGAACAGCACAAAGTCGTAATTTTGAATGCCATTCAGGGCGGGGAAGACCGCCATCGCCAAGCTAGGCGGGTGGACGCAGCGCAGGGCCAGCATGATGGGCATGGCTACGCACACGGCCATCGTAATGGCTGCAATTGGATGAGGCAGAAAGATGGCGCATGTGATGCCTGTCAGCGCACCCACCAGATTGCCCAACAGAATGTTCCAGGGTTGGGCCAGCGGGCTGGTCGGCACCAGAAAGATCAGCAAGGCGCTGGCGGCCAGAGACGCGACCAACCAGTGATGGGTGTGCGCAAAATCCGACAGATACAGGCTTAGGGAGGAAACAATCAGGACGCTAAGCGTGGCGCCCAGCGTGGCACGCAGCATTTCAGGGCGTGCAATAGCCAGCGACTTGGGGCGCAGGCTATCAAACCAGAGACGAAGTAAAGCAGGCATACCCACCAGGGTGAAGTAGGGAAACAGCCTTAAATAATACTGCTAAAGCCCGCCTCAGGGCTTGGCCACTTGCTGGATACCCGGAATGATCGCGGGGCCTTTGCGCTCAGTGGCGATCTGCTGGGGCACCGCATCGACCGTGATCACAATGTGGTCACGCTGCAGGGAATCCAGCAAGACGCCGGGTGCCAGCTCCTGGCCGGGGCGATACGCGCGTACGGTTTGTTGATTAATGCTGAGCAAGGCTGCGCCATCTGTCCCGTTGACAATCATGCCGTGCAAACGCAGCTCGGGCAGGGCGGTATTGCCACCAAACCACTGCGCCAATTGGTGGGTGCTGATCTGTGCTTGATGATCAACATCCAGGACGGGAGCAATGCGGTCTCCTGACGGTGACCACAAGTTGATCAGCAGGTTGATCAGAGCCAGAGCAATGCCGGCCTGACATAAACGCAGCCAAAGATGTGACGGAAATATGGCGGAAATAATACCCATTTAGACTGCATCGCATAGTGCTTTGGTAGACGGCCGTTGCGGCTGTCTTAAGGGCTCTCATTGTGCGTGTGCAGCATGAAGCCCGTATGACAAGAGCTCGGTTTTTTTTGGGTGACTCATTCCTTTCATGTCTCGATCTACTTTCTCTCGCCGTTCGGCTCCCACGCTGGTCGGATCGGTTCAGTCCCGCGCTCAACAAGGTTTTTCATTGATTGAGGTGATGGTGGTGGTGGTCATCATGGGCATCATGGCCGCCTTGGTCGTCCCCAGCCTCATGGATCGCCCCGATCAGGCCCGCGCCGTGGCGGCACGGCAGGATATCGCTGCGCTGACTCAGGCGCTCAAGCTGTATCGCCTGGATAACGGCCGTTACCCCACGACAGTGCAAGGGCTGTCCGCTTTGCAGCAGCGGCCTGCTCAACCGCCTGAGCCCCGTAACTGGCGCTCCTATATGGACCGTCTGCCTAACGACCCCTGGGGCAATCCGTATCAATATTTGCAACCCGGTGTCCATGGCGAGATTGACGTGTTCTCGCTGGGGGCGGACGGTCAGGCCGGTGGTACGGGCAGCGATGCCGATATAGGCAACTGGGATTGATGTGGCACAGCGGGGCTTTTCCTTAATCGAGACTCTGGTGGTCTTGCTGATCGTGGGCATTGTCAGCAGCGCAGGTTTAAGTGTGCTGGTTTTGGACCGGGATCAGGGCATACAGCGTGAAGCCCGCCAACTGGCCCTACGCTTGGCTGAGCTGCAAAGCTATGTCCGTGAAAGCGGTCGCAGTGTGGCCTGGACTGCGGATCAGCAGGGCTACCGTTTCAGTCTGATGCCGGATGCCAGTGATGGGACCAGCCCTACGCCCGGCTGGGTTCGCGATCAGGCCCGCTTTACTCAATTGTTTCCCCAACGATCATGGACACTGGCGTCGGTGCGCGTGCGTTTGGAGCCACAAGGGCCGTGGGTCTTTGTGAATGAATGGTTGTCTGCACCGCGTCAGCTGGAGCTCGATGATGGTCACGAGGTTCTGTATCTACGCAGCGACGCGACCGGCCGTTTTGATGTGCAGTCATGAAAGAGCGCGGCATGAGTCTGATCGAAGTCCTGATAGCACTGGCCATTGTGTCGATCGCCCTGACGGCAGGTTTGCGAGCCCTGGGCCTGAGCGCTTCGGGCAGCCAGGCCATGCATGAGCGCAGTTTGGCTTTGTTAGCCGCCGATGGGGTGGTGGCAGAAATACGCTTACGTCGCCTGTTTCCCGAGCCGGGTGACACCGTGGTGCCGTGCCCACAAGGTAATTTGGCATTGCAATGCAGGCAGACAGTGCAAGCCACGGCCAACCGTTTCTTTCGCCAGGTGACGGTGCAGGCTTTTGTGCCTAAAGGCCCAGTTCTGGCCGAGCTGCACGCGACAGTGGCGTCCCTGCCATGACAGATCCTGGTCAGGAAGGATTCACTTTGGTGGAAATGCTGGTGGCCTTGACCATTATGGCCTTGATCAGCCTGATGTCCTGGCGGGGCCTGGATGCTGTGCTGCATGCCGATGAGCAGTTAAGCCGACAAGCGCGCCAGACCCAGGCCTTGTTCAATACCTTGTCCCAAATGGGGCGAGATCTGGAGTTGCATCTACCCGCCGCGCCACGCCCTGCTGATCCCTCCGGCGCGATGGCAGTTTTGCCTGCCAGCATTCATTGGCAGGCGCAGGGTGAGGGGCCGGCCATCTTGATGATTGAACGCCGAGCCGAAGCCGGAGCAGGAACTCAGCAGATTCAATGGCGTTTGCAGCAAGGCGTGTTGCAGCGGGCCATTGCTCCAGCGGGCACGGTGTACCCCTTGCCAGAACTGGGGCCCTTACAGAACGTGCTGGAGCAGGTGACTGCCTGGAATGTACGCATCTGGATTCCAGCGCGTGGCTGGCAAAGCTGGCCTTGGCCGGAGCAGGCAGGAGCTGCCGCAACAGGTATAGAGCTGACCGTGCAGCTGGAAGGGCAAGAGCTACCCTACCGCAAAGTGGTGATGCTGCTATGAAACGCGCGTCGCAACAAGGGATGGCGGTCATCAATGCTTTGGTCGTGGTGATGGCGGTGTCGATTGCCACCATGGGTATTGTGCAGCGGCAAAGCGGCTTAGCTATGCAACTGGCCAGCGAACGCGACTATCTGCAGGCGAGCTGGCTGTTGCGTGGTGCGCTGGACTGGGGCGTGCTGGTGCTGCGACTGGACTCTCAGCGTTCAGCCGTAACGCACAAAGGCGGACTGTGGGCCCAGGCCTTGAGCGAATTAAAGATAGAGACTCCGGATAAGAGCCGTGCGGCCTATTTTTCCGGCTATATGCAGGACGAGCAGGGCAAATTCAATCTGGCTTTGTTGCTGCGTGATGGCCGTGTTCAGGCCCGTTATGTACAGGCCTTGGAGCAATTACTGAGAAGTGTGCAGCAGCCACCAGCTTTAGCGTTGGAATTAGCACAGCGGCTGGAGCGGGCGCAGGCTGGGCAGGCTCCATGGCCCTCGCATTTGCAGGACTTCTTTCCCAATGCAGGCCAGCAGGCCAAGCAGTTGGAACCGTATCTGAGTTATTTGCCGCAGGCCAAATCCTTGAATGTGAATACCGCCAGCGCCCCGGTGCTGGCCGCCGTGCAGCCTTCGGTAAGCCTGGTGGAGTGGCGTGGCTTGTTGGAGCAGCGCGACCGAGGGCAATGGTTTCGGGATCAGGCGGATGTGCAGGCCCGTTTGCAGCGTCAGGAGGCCCTGGACGGGCAAGAGCTGACCGTACGCAGTGAATGGTTTTTATTAAGTGGTGAGTTGCGACTTGACCATAGCCGGGTGGCGACCCAGGCCCTGATTAACAGGGCAGCGGACCGCAGCCGGATTGTCTGGATTCGTTGAAGTGATGAGCAAAGTATTGCGTATTTATGTGGACTCCCCGCCCCGGCTGGATCAGCCCTTGGACTATGTGTTGCGGGACAAGCGCGCCAAGGTGTTGCGCCGGGGGCGGGGGAGTGGGCAGGAGCTTAAGTCCTTGGCCCGCTCCTTGGAGCTGGTATTGCCACCGGGTATGGCTACCGTGACCGAAGCGCGGATTCCATCAGTCAGTGCTTCGCGGAGGCAGGCGGTGGCTTGTAGTGCGGTGGAACCGATGTGCTTAAGCCCGATTGAGCAGGTTTGGGTTGCTTGCGCCCCAGCCGGGTCGTCGGGGATGAGCGAGCTGGCCTGGACGGAACGCACGCCATTGCGGGCTTTGGGTGAGCAAGCACGTCAGATTGGTCTGCCAATCAGCGCCGTGTATGCCTGGTCTGCGGCTCATGAGCAAGATAGGCAGGGACTCAGCCAGACGGTGATGATGCCCGCGTGTTCTTTGTTGATGCCGGATATGGCCTCCACGGGGGGCAGCAGTGTGTTGCGACAAGGCGTTTGGTGGACCTTGGCGGCCTTATTGAGCTGGACATTGGTGTTGCAGCAGCAGGCACAAACGGTACGCACGCAGATGCGGCAAGTGCAAGTTCAGATGGAGCAGGCGGTTCGGCAAGCCTTGCCGCATTTGCCCGTTATTGTCGCCCCCTTGACGCAAGCTAGACAGCATCGCGATGCCTTGCTGGCTGAGAAAAGCCCTGCGTCCGCCCCTTTTGATCGTTTGTTGATGGCCAGTGCTGTGCAGTGGCCAGATCTTCAAGGACAGGTACGTGCCTTGAATTTTAAAGATCAGCAATTGGCCTTGAGTTTGGCCAGTGAATTACCCGTCCAGCCTTTGTCGGCCGAATCCGAACTGGAGTGGAAGCAGGGTGAGTCGCCCCGGCAGTGGGAAATTGGTTTTGCCAAGGCGACACCGCCAGCCACCCAGCAGGGGGCGCAGCGATGAGTAAGTTCACTGCCTTGAAACCTATGTGCCTGACCGTGCAGAACAAGCTGGCGATTGCCCGGCAGCATTGGCAGGCCTTGAGTCGGCGAGATCAGCTGGCTTTGTCCTTGTTGGGCGGGCTGCTGGTGTTGACGCTGCTATGGCTGCTGCTTTTGCGCCCGGCGGCTCGTGATCTGGCCTTGGCTCGCCAAGAGCTGCCACGTTTGCAATACGAGTTGGCGCAGCTGCAAACCGTGTTGGAGCAAGTTCAAACCCTGGATAAGGAGCTGGTGGCCCCTGCTGATGCACAAGGGCAGGACAAAGCTTTGCAGCGTAGCTTGCTGACCTTGGGCAGCCAATGTCAGCAGGAAGAAACACAAGCTGAACTGCAGGTGTTGACCTGTCAGGCAGTCGCTGCCCCGGCCTTGATGGACTGGTTGCTACATGCGCCCCGCGTGCTGGGTTTTTCGGTGCAGGAAGTCAGTGTGCATCGTTCGGTGGTCGATAGCCGTGAGCGGGCGGGTTTGCTGGATGGCCGCATTGTGTTGCGAGCAGGAGAGCCATCATGAAGAAACTGGGAAAGATCGCTGCCTGGGTATTGCTGATGGTTTTGCTACTGCTGTTCACCCTCCCGTTTTTACCCGCGCGCCTGATGTTGGCCTGGCAGCCGGAGCAGTCACCTTTGCGGCTGGAAACAGCACATGGAACCTTGGCATCGGGACAGGGCTTGTTGGTGGTGGGCTCGGGCCTGCTGGCCCGTACCGTGCCGGGCCCGATCAGCTGGCGTTGGCGTCTGACGCCCTGGCCACAAATGGAATTAAGCCATGCCTGGCTGGATCAGCCTGTGCGGCTGCAGGTCAGTTGGCAAGGCTGGCGTATCTCAGGACAAAGCCTGACAGTTCCCGCGCCCGTATTAGGGCGTTTGCATCCCTTATTGCAGACCGTCCAGCCGCAAGGTCAGTTGCAACTGCGCTGGCCTAGTCAGGCTCTTGCCTCGGGCACCGGGCCTTTGCTGGAACTGGACTGGCGCGGCGCGCGCTCGGCCTTGGCCGCTCAGGCTGAGCTGGGGGATTACCAATTAGTGCTTAGCCGTCAGGCCAAAGGCGTGCAACTGGCCCTGCGTACCTTGGCGGGGGATTTGACCTTAGCCGGCCAAGGCGAGTGGGGGCCGGGCGGCGGGCAGTTTGAAGGACGCGCGCAAGCCAAGCAGGCCGGCGATCAACGTTTTAACGACTTATTAGAGGCCTTGGGGCCTCAGCGTCAGGGTGTGACCCATTGGCGAATAGCCACAACGATTAGCAAGCAGGAATAACGATATTTTGACTATGAGTATCTTGACTAAGCGACTTCCTGGGCTGCGGCCTCGCTTTCTTCTGAGCCTGGGCGCGGCGGTGCTGTTAAGTGCCTGTGCCAGCAACGGTCAAAAGCCCGAACCTGGGCCAGACCCTTCTTCCTTTTTTGCTTCGGTCGGTAAAGCTCCGGTGCGCAGTACGCAGGCCGATCCGCGCTTTGCCAATAACCCGACTCCCTCGCCCGCCGTGACACGACGGGTTCCTCAACGAGTAGGGGGCAGCGCTGCTCCCATTGATTTACCAGACCCGGCCGAATTCCCCCAAGGCAATGACATTACGCTGAATTTTGTGGATGCCGAGCTGGATGGTGTGGTGGCGGCCTTGGCACGGTTTACGGGCCAGAACTTCATCGTGGACCCCCGTGTAAAAGGCCAGCTGACCTTGGTGTCCGAAGTACCGGTTGATGCCCGTACCGCGTACGAGATGTTGCTGTCGGCTTTGCGTATGCAAGGCTTTGCTGTGCTGCGTAATGGCAAAGTCAGTCGTGTGGTTCCCGAGGCCGAGGCACGCCAACAAGGTGGAGCTGTGCGGGCGGCAGGCAGTGGGGCCAGCGGCAGTGGCGAGCTGGAAACTCGTGTCTTTACCTTGCGTTATGAAAATGCCACCGCTTTGGTGCCCGTTTTGCGGCCCATGATTTCCCCCAACAATCCGATCAATGCCTACCCGTCCAATAACACGCTGGTGGTCACTGACTATGGCGATAATCTGGATCGGATTGCACAGGTGATTGCAGGGATTGATACGCCGGCTGGTTTGAATACCGACATCATTCCGATTGATTACGGTGTGGCACTGGATGTGGCCGCATTGGCCTCGCAAATGCTGGATACGCCTGGCAACGATGTCGCGCAGCGCATTACTGTGGTGGCTGACCCGCGTAGCAATTCAGTGCTGGTGCGCGCCGGTAGTCCCGCCCGTCTGGATTTGGCACGTGACCTGATTCGACGCATCGATAGCCCGGAAAGCAATAAAGGCAATTTGCATGTGGTCTATTTGCGTAACGCTCAAGCCGTTCAGCTGGCCGAAGTGTTGCGTGCTGCGCTGACGGGGCAATCAGGCTCGGACAGCTCTGCGGGCAGTACTCAGCAGTCCAATAGCTTGGCACCTAGCACCAGCCCGACTTCCTCCACGGCCACCAAGGCGATGGATACCAGTGCAACTGCGGGCCAGTCGCAAGGTGAAATGGGTTTGAGCGCAGCCAATAATGCCAGCGGAACCGTCGCCTTTAGCGCTGGTGGTGCCACGGTTCAGGCCGACCCATCCACAAATACCTTGATTATTTCGGCTCCCGATCCGGTTTACCGTAGCCTGCGTGAAGTGATCGATCAGCTGGATCAACGCCGCGCCCAAGTGCTGGTGGAAAGTCTGATCGTGGAAGTGAATGCGGAAGATGCCGCCGAGTTTGGTATCCAGTGGATGACCGGCGGCGGCAATATCGCCGATGGCGGTTCGGGCTTTGTGGGCGGTGCCAATTTAGGCGGTAGTGGTATCACCAAGGCCGGGGCGACCACGCTGGATTCGCTGGCGGCAGGTTTAAGTCTGGGCGTTGTGAAAGGCACGGTGAATGTGCTGGGTCAGCAAGTCGTCAATCTGGGGGTGTTGGCACGCGCACTGGAACGTCAGGGTGGCACCAATATTTTGTCCACGCCTAATTTGATGACACTGGACAATGAAGAGGCCAGCATTATGGTGGGCCGCACCGTCCCCTTTGTGACGGGGCAATACACCACGGCTGCGGATGGCGCCAGCAACCCCTTTCAAACGATCCAACGTGAAGATGTGGGCCTGACCTTGAAAGTTCGCCCGCAGATCTCTGAGGGCGGCACCGTCAAGATGGCGCTTTATCAGGAAGTCAGCAGCATCGATACGGCGATGTCCGTGTCGGCCAATTCCCCCGTTACTCGCAAACGTGCACTCAGCACCAATGTGCTGGTGGATGACGGCCAGATTATTGTGCTGGGTGGCTTGCTGGAAGACTCTATTGAAGACGGCACGCAGTCCGTACCTTTGCTGGGCGATATTCCGCTGGTGGGCAATCTGTTCAAGTACGAAAAACGCAAGCGCACCAAAACCAATCTGATGGTGTTTTTACGCCCCCACATTGTGCGTAATGCACAAGACAGCCAAAGCCTGTCTTTGGACCGCTACAACTATATGCGTGCCGTACAGACGGGCCTGCCGGATCGCTCCACCTGGTTCCATCCTGATGCAGGCCATATGGTTCTGCCACAAGCGGGCGGTGCTGTGGATCTGCGAGAGTCCTTATGACCCGCCTGCCGTACTCCTGGGCACGTCAGCACCGGGCGGTGCTGACGCAACAGCAAGGGGTGGGCACGCTGGTCATTAGTGAGCGCACGCCGGATTGGGCTTTGGTGGAGTTGCGGCGGCGCTATCCCGAACTGGACGTGCGCTCTGTGCCCGATGCAGAGCTGGATACCCTGATTGATGCCAGTTACGCGCAAGGTGATGATGCCGCCAGCGTGGTGGATGCCGCCGCTAATGAGGTGGACCTGGATCGCTTGATGCAGGAGCTGCCTGCGGTCACCGACTTGCTGGAAAACCAGGACGATGCGCCGGTGATCCGCATGATCAATGCCTTGTTCACCCAGGCCGTGCGCGATGGGGCCAGTGATATTCACTTGGAACCTTACGAAACCCATTCCGTTGTGCGCTACCGGGTGGATGGTCGCTTGCGCGATATTGTCAGCCCAAGGCGAGCGCTGCATGGGGCGTTGGTGTCGCGAATCAAGATTATGGCCAGCCTGGATATTGCTGAAAAACGCTTGCCGCAAGATGGTCGTATTGCTTTGAAAGTGGGCGGACGGGCACTGGATTTACGGGTGTCTATCTTGCCGACCGGACACGGTGAACGGGCGGTAATGCGCTTGCTGGACAAGTCTGCTGGACAACTGGAGTTGGAGCGGCTGGGCATGGCCCCCGATATCCTGACGCAACTAGATGAGCTGATTCACCAACCACACGGCATTGTGCTGGTAACGGGGCCTACCGGTAGTGGTAAAACCACCACCCTGTATGCGGCCTTGGGCCGGGTAGATACGGCCCGCAGCAATGTGCTGACGGTGGAAGATCCGATTGAGTATGATTTGCCGGGGGTCGGTCAAACACAGGTCAACCCCCGGATTGAATTGAGTTTTTCACGAGCCCTGCGAGCCATTTTGCGGCAAGACCCGGACATCATCATGATCGGGGAAATCCGCGATTTGGAGACGGCGCAGATTGCCGTGCAGGCTTCGCTAACCGGTCATCTGGTCCTGGCAACCTTGCACACCAACGATGCCGTGTCCGCTGCGACTCGTTTGGTGGATATGGGGATAGAACCTTTCTTGCTGGCTTCGACCCTGCGCGGGGTATTGGCGCAGCGTTTGATTCGCAAACTATGTCGACATTGTCGAGAGCCCGCCGAAGACGGGCGGTATCACGCCAGCCCTGGGGGTTGCGAGCATTGCGCCCACACCGGCTATCAGGGCCGTACCGGCATTCACGAGCTTTATCGGATTGATGAGCGTGCTCAATATTTATTGAATGCGGCGGGGGCGGAGCCCGCCTTGCGTCAAGCGGCGAGGGAGTCCGGCATGCGCAGTTTGCGTGAAGATGCCCAGCGTTGGGTGGAGCAGGGCATCAGCACCTCTGACGAAGTATTGCGCGTGACACGCGAGTTATAGGCGGGTAGCAAACGATGGGTACCTATCACTACGAAGCGGTGGACCAGGCCGGACGCAGCGAGCGCGGCGTGCTGGAAGCAGAGAGCGAGCGTTTGGCGCGGCAGCAGCTCTTGGGCCGAGGCTTGTTGACCGTGTCCCTGAAGGCTGGACGCAGCCGTGCAGCGGCCCGTGCCCGCAGTGCGGGTTTACGGCGCACCGAGTTGTCCTGGATGACTCGTCAATTAGCCAGTCTGGTTGCCGCGGGTTTGTCACTGGAAGCCAGCTTGGGTGTGGTGATAGAGCAGGCTAACCGCCGCCCTTTGGTACAGCTACTGACGGCCTTACGCGCCGATATTCGTGCAGGCGAAAGCTTGAGTGATGCCTTGACCAATCACCCGCGCGACTTTCCAGAGATCTACCGGGCCTTGGTGCGGGCGGGGGAGCAGTCGGGCGAGCTGGAGCAGGTGCTGGACAGGCTGGCCAGTTTCATTGAAGACAGCGGTGCCTTGCGGGGCAAGGTGCTGACAGCGTTTATCTATCCCGCCATCGTCAGCCTGATTTCGGTAGCGATGGTGGTGTTTTTGCTGAGCTATGTTGTCCCCCAAGTGGTGGGTGCCTTTACTCAGGCCAAGCAGCAATTGCCTATGCTGACTCGCGTCATGATCAGTGCCAGCGATCTGCTGCGTGAGTGGGGTGGTGTGCTGCTGATCGCGCTTTTGTTGGCTGCAGCGCTGGCGGTTTTTTTGCTGCGACAGCCAGCCTTCAAGCAAGCTTTTCATCGGCGCTTATTACGTGTTCCTGTTCTGGGGGGATATTTATTAGGTGTTGATACGGCTCGTTTTGCGGCCACCCTGGCGATTTTGGCAGGCAGTAATGTCGCCCTGCTGACGGCCTTGGAAGCGGCCGGACGCACCGTCTCTAACTTGGCTCTGCGTGATGCGGTGAACCAAGCCGCTCTTCGTGTGCGAGAAGGTCTACCTTTGGCCTCGGCCTTGCAACGCAGTGCGTTGTTCCCACCGTTATTAGTGCAACTGATCGCCAGTGGAGAAAAAACCGGTGAACTGGCCCCTATGCTGGACCGCGCCGCGACCACTTTGTCGACCGAGCTGGAGCGCAAAGCGCTGACCATGACCGCCTTGCTGGAACCCTTGATGATTCTGCTGATGGGTGGTTTGGTGCTGCTGATTGTGTTGGCCGTCATGCTGCCGATTATTGAAATGAATCAGTTGGTGCAGTAAAGCAGCTGCGTCATCTATGACGGCTTTGACGAAGGAGAATGCCGCCAGCGCCAGGCTAGGCTAGGCGGCAGTGTTTTTTGTTTGTTAAACCCCTAGGGATATGATCCTTACGGTAAGGACAGGGCCTTGATTCGGCGAATGGTCCTGGGGTGTACGGCATATTTTTCCGCAATGATTTCCAAGGGAACTTGATTGCTTATCGCATCAAGTGCTTCTTTATGTTGTGCAGGAGACAGCGCTGGACGTCTTCCGAGTGGCCTGCCATTGGCACGTGCTGCGGCCATCCCAGCCCGGGTGCGTTCGCTAATCAGTGATCGCTCAAATTCGGCCAATGCAGCCATCATGTGGAAAAGTAATCGGCCCCCTGATGTCGTGGTGTCTATGTTTTCAGTCAGAGAGATGAAATGAATATTCTCTTTTCCCAAGCGATCTATTGTGTCTACCAAATAGCGAAGCGATCTGCCCAGTCTATCTAAACGCCAAACAATCAAGGTGTCTCCGGGTTTCAGTCTTTTCTGAAGATGATTCAAACCGGGGCGCATTGTTTTAGCACCGGATATTCCTTTATCCGTATAGATATGATCACAGTTCACCTTTTTCAAAGCGGCTGTCTGTAGGTCCAGGTTCTGATCCTGTGTTGAAACGCGTGCATACCCATATTTCTTACTCATAATACCCATCTTCCTAGCGCAAAGCGCGGCCCCCTTTCTCGAACACATCTCAGTGCAATCGACGTTAGTAAATTCAAGATGGTCTAGTGGGATTTTGGCCACGCGATGTCAAGTTTTACTAACCACATGCATACCTGCTGCCACGTAAAGGGCGATTAAGGTCGCTCGTACTGCAATAAAAACTATTACGTATATTTCTATTAACGCTGTGTTTCAGATGCAGATACTGATTAAGTGTTAGTGGCCGCCGGATGTGTGTCAACACGCAGCGGGTCCGGGCCGGTGCACTTTCTGAAGAACGTTGCGGGTTGCACAAAGCAAGCGTCAACAATGGTTAAGAAAAGGCATAAATAGGCTTGAGATTTTGACAAGAAGCCTCCTTTTAGTCCCAACCGAATAGCGCATCGAAATGATCCTTTTCAGCGTAGTTTCCACGTAAAAACGTGACTATTTGTTATGGAATGGATGTTGACATAAAGGAGGCTTTTTGGCCGCTTCTGGCTTCAAAGCCAGGCGCTGATTGAGGGCCAGCACCTAGAGTGCCAACTGACGATGCGGAGCGCGTAATGGGCGCTGCATCGCTTGAGTCCTTGTCTTGCTGGTTGCAGCAAGTTACTCCTTCGGGTAATTACCTGCTTCTGGGGCTGCGCAGCTCGGAGTCGTTTGCCCAGGCGTACGACATAGCCCTGTTTCGGCAAGCTTTTTTGTCTGCTATCCAAGAGCGGCTGCGCCCGTATGGTGTCGCGCGCCATGACATTTTGGTGCTTGATCAGGTGGTGCTGATCGGCCTGACTGATTGTCATTTGTCCACCCAGTTTGATAAGGACCTGTTTCTCGAACGGGTCAAAGCGGCGCTGTGCTATGAGCCTGTCAGCTGCGGTTCGGACAAGGTTCTCGTCAATGTCGTGCTGGCTTGGGTAGAGGCATCACGTGATTATCCGGTTTGCCCCGCATATCTTCGTTCGCTGGCCAGTACGATTGCCTTCTCTGAGCTTGAGCCCCAACTGGGCGAACAGACTCGAAATGATATGGATCTGGCAACTCGTTTCTTCGCGGATATGCGAGACGAGAAGGTTGCCCTGTCATTCCAGCCGGTTGTTTTTGTCGAGAATCCTCAGCAAGTTCTGTATTACGAAGTGCTGTTGCGATGGGCAGGCTCTGACGGCTGTATCGAGCCTGTGTCTTGTGCACTGCTTGTCCAGGCCATAGAGCGGCTGCGCTGCACAGAGCGGCTGGATGCCAGCGTTCTCTGGTCCGTTGTGCAGGTGCTTGAGCGTCATCCTGACATTCATCTCGCGTGCAATATTTCTCCCTTGTCTTTGCAGTATTCGCCCTGGTGGCGACTGCTTATCTCCGTACTGGACAAGGCTCCGCAGCTGGCGAGTCGTTTGACCTTAGAGATCACAGAGACAGCCGCTGTATTTGATCAAGAGGCTGCTGCCAGTCTGCTTCGCATGTTGCGAATGTCGGGCTGCAAGCTTGCCATCGATGATATTGGGGCCGGGTTCAACACCCTGGATCTTGCCCGGCAGGTCCGCCCTCACATCATAAAAATTGATAAAGCTCTTGTGCATCAGGCACGAGACAAGGATGGCATCGCTGTCCTGAATTCTTGGGTTCATGCCTCGCGAGGCATAGGCCAATACGTCATCGCCGAAGGAATTGAGACGCCCCTGGATTTCCAGCTGAGCGTCGATGCCGGCGTGCACGCCGTCCAAGGCTACTTAATCAAGCCCCCATGCGTCCAGCCCCCTTGGGAGGGGGCGGAGCCTTGCTGCGTCCGAGACAGTTTCAACCCTAGCCACACCAACTTTGCACTCAACAAATATTCCTCAAAGGATCAGGAACAGAGATGAATCACGTCTATAAAACCATCTGGAATGAGCAAACTGGAACATTTGTTGCCGTTTCAGAGAATAAGAACGCTAGAGGCAAGCGCAGTTCTTCTTGCACCAGCGCAAGCAAGCGACCCTCGTTTCTGGTCCGCATGGGCGTGGCTGCCTTAGCTGCTGGCGCTCTGGCTACGGGAAGTGCTTGGGCAGATGTTGTGACGCCTAACGACGGTCTGGATAACCGGATTGATTTCACGACTCCTGGTGGGGAAATTCGCTTTACAGGTGGTGGCAGCATTGTGGGTTTGACCAGCCTGACGGTTGCCGGTGTCTTGGATGCCGATCAAATTACGGTGGGCGGTGAAAGCGTGGCTACCAACGCACAGCTGAACGCAACTTCTGCTGATGTAGCCGCCAACTCCGGCAAGATCAGCACATTGGAAGGTCAGCTCGCTGGTAATGAATCCACCCTTGCGGATCATGAGAGCAGGATTGCGTCTAATGAGACGGCTGTCGCTGGTCATGGCACCCGAATTACAGAGAATGAAACGGCCATCGCTGCTCATGACAGCAGAATTGTGGCTGTCGAAACAGGGCTTGTGACGGTCAACGAAAGCTTGACGGCATTAGGTGTGGATGAAGCGAATCCGGGCGTTAAGTATTTCCGTGTGAACTCGCAGGAACCCGATTCTGAGGCCAACGGCGAAGAATCGATTGCCATAGGTCCCGATTCCAAAGCCGAGGGTGATCGCAGTTTTGCTGCGGGCCAGGGAGCGTTGGCCGATGGTGAGAGCGCAATTGCGCTGGGCGACGGAGCGACCACCGCCAGCGGGGCAGGGAGACCTAAACCGGATGCGGCGATCGCTATTGGGAAGGACAGCCACAGTAGTGGCGTCGCAGGTATTGCTGTGGGCCGTGAGGCGCAGGCGGCGGGCAATCATGCCCTGGCTCTGGGTACGCAAGCCCAGGCCAGCGGCGCCAACGGCATCGCTCTGGGCCAGGGGGCTCAAGCCGATGCGGAAAATAATATCTCTATTGGTAATGAGGCTGGCCAGGCGACCGGCAATCATTTGCCTGGCGATCGTTCCCACAACATCGCCATTGGTCAGGCCACCGGTCAAAACGTCAAAGGCCAGTTCAATGCGGTGATTGGCGACAACGCCGGCAATAGCGTGGACGGCAATCAGAACGTGGCAATGGGTAAGGGCGCTGGTTCAACCGTGACAGGAGATGACAATATCAGCCTGGGTACGGATGCCAACAAGGGCCGCACGTCGAACCGTGCGGTTGGTATTGGCATGAACGCTAATGCGGAGACAGAAGGTATCGCTATCGGTTATATGGCTGAGGCCGGTAATACTGGCGTAGCAGTAGGTCGTCAGTCGATAGCACAGGGAACGGGCACGGCCATCGGTCCAAACGCACATGCCGATAGTGGTTATGTGGCTTTGGGTTTGAATTCTTATGCCGCTCAAAGCGATGTCTCTGGCACGGGACGGTTTACTAACCGGGCGTTTAACGGTAGTGCTGTTTCCGTGGGTAGCAGCCAGCCGGGCTCTGAGACTACACGTCGAATCGTCAACGTGGAGGACGGGGCCAATGACACCGATGCTGTGAACGTACGCCAGCTGCAAGCGGTTGTGGACCAGGCAGCATTTGGTGGTGCTGTTGATTACGATCAACTGGCCGAGAAGATTGGCGATGACTGGGGGGAACAGATTGCCGAGAGCAAACCGCGTTACCTCAGCATCAATGATGGTGGTGTAGACAAAGGCAACAAGAACAATAACGGTGCTGCCGCTACTGCCATCGATTCGATTGCTATCGGGCCAGACGCCACGGCCAAGGAGCGCGACTCGGTCGCCATCGGGCATAAGGCCGGTGCTGAAGGAGCGTCCGCTGTTGTACTGGGTCACGACATCAAAGGTCTGGGTGCGAATTCAACCACTATCGGTAACTCGCAATCCGAAGCACGTGATGAGAGCGGGGTGGCCATCGGCACTCACGTGGTCAGCCGTGACAAGAACTCCATCGTTATTGGTCGGGATTCCTATTCCGACCGTCAGGCAAATGGTCCCTCTGTAGAAAACTCGATTGTGATCGGTACCGAATCCAGCTCTACGGCAGTGGAAGGGATCGTGATTGGGAAGAACTCGGTGGTGAATGCCGCTCGCGGCATTGCCCAAGGTAGCAACGCAGAGGCAACGGCCAATGATGCCATGGCCTTTGGCACACGCTCGCGGGCTACTGCCGGTAACTCGCAAGCAAGCGGTACGGATGCCAAAGCCTTGGCGACGCGCGGTATTGCAGTGGGCAATAATGCTCGCTCTGGTCAGGCTAATCCTGATGTCGAGAACCAGGACAAGAACCGCGACTCCATTGCGCTGGGCACAGACTCCGTCGCTGAGTTCAATAGCAGCATCGCAGTAGGTCGGGAAGCTCAGGCCACAGCTGACTACGCACAGGCACAAGGTAAGGGAGCTCATGCCTTTGGCGAGGACTCAATCGCACAGGGCCGTGACGCTTGGGCTATTGAACGGCAGGCAATAGCTCTGGGTGCGGATTCCCGCAGCACGGCGGAGCGTGCTGTCGCGATTGGTCAGGGTGCTCGGGCGGGTAACGCACGCTCAGTCGCTCTGGGCGATGGCGCCGAGACGGCAGGCGCTGTGGGCACGCTGAATGCCTCGTTGAACGGGCTGAGCTACGGCAACTTTGCGGGTGATCGTCCTATTGGTACGGTCAGTGTGGGTAAGGAGCAGGAAAAGCGCACTGTGACGAATGTGGCCGCAGGCCGGATCAGCGCCAGTAGCACGGATGCGATTAATGGTAGCCAGTTGTATGCCACCAATCAGGTGTTGGGGAATGTAGCTAACACCACGAAAAACATCTTGGGCGGCAATGCGACGCTGGCGCCGAACGGTAGCCTGAACATGAGCAATATCGGTGATACCGGCGAAAACACGGTTCACGATGCAATTAAATATGCCGCTCAGGGTTGGAATGTCAGCGCCAATGGGGCAACTGCCGAGAATGTGAAGCCTGGTGGTTCGGTGGACTTCAGCAATGACGATGGCAACATCACGGTTGCCCGTACCGGTACTGATCTGGCTTTCAATCTGGCAGATGATCTGACAATCGGCAACAGCATTACCGTAGGTGACACGGTGATCAATGGCGACAGCGTCACTGTGGGCGATACGGTCGTCAACGGCGATAGCATCACGACCAACAACCTGACCGTTCAGGGTGAAACCCACCTGGGCGATAACTTTGTGGTCAACAAGGCGGGCGATGTCATCTACAAGGGCAGCGAAGTCGCGACCCAGACGGATGGCTTGAGCTTTGCAGGCAATACCGGCAGCACAATTGCCAAGACTTTGGGCGATGACACACCGTTGACCCTGTCGGGCGAGTTGGCTGCAGGTGGCGACGCGACAGGTGCAAATTTGCGTGTCGACAGCGACGGTAACAAGCTGAATCTGGTTATGGCTCAGGATCTGACGGATCTGAACAGTATCACCATCAATAACGGTGGTCCGGTGCTCAACAGTGACGGCATCAATATGGGTGGCAAGAAGATCACTGATCTGGCTGCTGGCACTGACGATACCGATGCGGTCAATGTGTCGCAGTTGAAGGATGTTTCAGAGGTCGCTAACGCAGGTTGGAATGTCAGCGCCAATGGGGCAACTGCCGAGAATGTGAAGCCTGGTGGTTCGGTGGACTTCAGCAATGACGATGGCAACATCACGGTTGCCCGTACCGGTACTGATCTGGCTTTCAATCTGGCAGATGATCTGACAATCGGCAACAGCATTACCGTGGGCGATACGGTCATCAATGGCGACAGCATCACGACTACTAATTTGACCGTTGAAGGCGAAACCCACCTGGGCGATAACTTCGTGGTCAACAACGCAGGCGATGTCATCTACAAGGGCAGCGAAGTTGCAACCCAGACGGATGGTTTGAGCTTCGCGGGTAATACCGGCAGCACAATTGCCAAGACTTTGGGCGATGACACACCGTTGACCCTGTCGGGCGAGTTGGCAGCAGGTGGCGACGCGACAGGTGCAAACCTGCGTGTCGACAGCGACGGCAATCAGTTGAACCTGGTTATGGCTCAGGATCTGACGGATCTGAACAGTATCACCATCAATAACGGTGGTCCGGTGCTCAACAGTGACGGCATCAATATGGGTGGCAAGAAGATCACTGATCTGGCTGCTGGCACTGACGATACCGATGCGGTCAATGTGTCGCAGTTGAAGGATGTTTCAGAGGTCGCTAATGCGGGTTGGAATGTCAGCGCCAATGGGGCAACTGCCGAGAATGTGAAACCCGGTGGTTCAGTCGACTTCAGCAATGACGATGGCAACATCACGGTTGCCCGTACCGGTACTGATCTGGTTTTCAATCTGGCAGATGACCTGACAATCGGCAACAGCATTACCGTGGGCGATACGGTCATCAATGGCGACAGCATCACGACAACTAATTTGACCGTTGAAGGCGAAACCCACCTGGGCGATAACTTCGTGGTCAACAACGCAGGCGATGTCATCTACAAGGGCAACGAGGTCGCGACCCAGACGGATGGTTTGAGCTTCGCGGGCAATACCGGCAGCACAATTGCCAAGACTTTGGGCGATGCCACACCGTTGACCCTGTCGGGCGAGTTGGCTGCAGGTGGCGACGCGACAGGTGCAAACCTGCGTGTCGACAGCGACGGCAATCAGTTGAACCTGGTTATGGCTCAGGATCTGACGGATCTGAACAGCATCACCATCAATAACGGTGGTCCGGTGCTCAACAGTGACGGCATCAATATGGGTGGCAAGAAGATCACTGATCTGGCTGCTGGCACTGACGATACCGATGCGGTCAATGTGTCGCAGTTGAAGGATGTTTCAGAGGTCGCTAATGCGGGTTGGAATGTCAGTGCCAATGGGGCAACTGCCGAGAATGTGAAACCCGGTGGTTCAGTCGACTTCAGCAATGACGATGGCAACATCACGGTTGCCCGTACCGGTACTGATCTGGTTTTCAATCTGGCAGATGACCTGACAATCGGCAACAGCATTACCGTAGGTGACACGGTGATCAATGGCGATAGCGTCACTGTGGGCGATACGGTCGTCAACGGCGATAGCATCATGACCAACAACCTGACCGTTCAGGGTGAAACCCACCTGGGCGATAACTTTGTGGTCAACAAGGCGGGCGATGTCATCTACAAGGGCAGCGAAGTCGCAACCCAGACGGATGGCTTGAGCTTTGCAGGCAATACCGGCAGCACAATTGCCAAGACCTTGGGCGATGACACACCGTTGACCCTGTCGGGCGAGTTGGCTGCAGGTGGCGACGCGACAGGTGCAAACCTGCGTGTCGACAGCGACGGCAATCAGTTGAACCTGGTTATGGCTCAGGATCTGACGGATCTGAACAGCATCACCATCAATAACGGTGGTCCGGTGCTCAACAGTGACGGCATCAATATGGGTGGCAAGAAGATCACTGATCTGGCTGCTGGCACTGACGATACCGATGCGGTCAATGTGTCGCAGTTGAAGGATGTTTCAGAGGTCGCTAATGCGGGTTGGAATGTCAGCGCCAATGGGGCAACTGCCGAGAATGTGAAACCCGGTGGTTCGGTGGACTTCAGCAATGACGATGGCAACATCACGGTTGCCCGTACCGGTACTGATCTGGTTTTCAATCTGGCAGATGACCTGACAATCGGCAACAGCATTACCGTAGGTGACACGGTGATCAATGGCGACAGCATCACTGTGGGCGATACGGTCGTCAACGGCGACAGCATCACGACCAACAATCTGACCGTTCAGGGCGAAACCCGTCTGGGCAACAACTTTTTGGTCAACAACGCGGGCGATGTCATCTACAAGGGCAGCGAAGTCGCGACCCAGACGGATGGCTTGAGCTTTGCAGGCAATACCGGCAGCACAATTGCCAAGACTTTGGGCGATGACACACCGTTGACCCTGTCTGGCGAGTTGGCGGCAGATGGCGACGCGACAGGTGCAAACCTGCGTGTCGACAGCGACGGCAATCAGTTGAACCTGGTTATGGCTCAGAACCTGACAGATCTGAACAGCATCACCATCAATAACGGTGGTCCGGTGATCAACGGCGACGGCATCAATATGGGTGGCAAGAAGATCACTGATCTGGCTGCTGGCACGGACGATACCGATGCGGTGAATGTGTCGCAGTTAAAGGAGGTATCAGAGGTTGCTAACGCAGGCTGGAATATCAGCGCCAATGGTGCTGATGCCGAGAATGTGAAACCCGGTGGCTCGGTGGATTTCAGCAATGAGGATGGCAATATCAGCATCATTCGTGATGGCACTGATCTGGCCTTCAATCTGAATAAAGACATTGATCTGGGCTCGGATGGCAGCCTGACCACGGGCAATACATTGGTCAATAACGATGGACTGTCAGTTGATGATGGCGCTGGTAACAAGACTGCCACGACAGCCGCAGGTACCACGGTAAGCAATGCGGCCGGTGATACGACAAGCGTGGGCGCTGGTTCGATCTCTGTGGCGGATGCCGCCGGTAATAGCACCACAATTGGCAGCACGCAGATCGTGGTGGGCGGGGGCAATCCGGTCATCATCAATGGCGATACAGGTCGGATTAATGGCCTGACCAACACCACATGGGACCCCGATAACTACACCAGCGGCCAAGCAGCCACCGAAGACCAGCTCAAGCGAGTCAGCGATGTCGCCAGCGCAGGTTGGAATGTGACTGATGAGCAAGGTAATAGCGCCAATATCGGTCCGAACGGTCAGGTGACTTTTGTAGGCGATAAAAACGTCACGGTTGAGCAGACGGGAACCGAAAATGAAGGTCAGCTTGAAGTCAAACTGAACAAGGATATTGACCTTGGGACTGACGGTAGCTTGAAGACCGGAGACACAGTGGTCAACAACACCGGCGTTGCCGTAGGCAGCGATGTTCATCTGGGTAGCACAGGTCTGACGATTAATAATGGTCCCAGCATGACCTTGGGTGGCATCAACGCGGGTGATCTGCGCATCACCAATGTGGCTGCCGGCATTAATTCTTCGGATGCCGTCAATTACGGACAGCTGCAGCCCATCGAGTCGTTTATCGGCCTGGATGGAAGTGGTTCGTTTGCCTACAACGGTAGCCAGCATACGTCTCTGAAAGATGTGCTCGACAGCATGCACTGGAATGTTGAAGCACCTGCCCCAGGCAAAGAGGACGGTGGTAATGCAGGTGGCTCCGATGGCTCTGGTTCAAGCGGTGGTGGCAATGGTGGCTCAGGTGGAAATACACCGATTCACAATGGCAACACCGTAGGTTTTGTGGAAGGCGACAACATCGTTATTTCCAAGACTGACAGAGTTGATGATGCAGGAAAAACCATTGGTACGGATATCACGGTGGCTGTTTCCCAAGACTTGAAAGTCAACTCGATTACTGCGGTGAATGTTCACGCTGATGAAATTCAGATCAGTAATGGTGGCCCGATCATTAACGAGAACGGCATTGATATGTCTGGCAAGCAGATTACCAATGTGGCGGCAGGCGTGAATGAGACAGATGCGGTGAACGTGGGGCAATTGCACCAAGTTGCCGGCAACCTGCAGGGGCAAGTCAATAACCTTCGTCACGATATCAATCGTCTGGATAAGCGCTTAAGTGCAGGTGTGGCCGCAGCGATGGCAACGGCGTCATTGCCCCAGGCTTATTTGCCGGGCAAACACATGATGTCCATGGCTGGCGGCACCTGGCGTGGAGAGTCGGGGATGGCCATTGGCTTCTCCGGTATTACCGATAACGGTAAATGGGTCTACAAGCTTTCGGGCAATTCAACATCGCGTGGTGATTACGGCGGCGCGGTGGGTGTTGGCTACCAGTGGTAAACCGGCTCTGACCACATGATGCATCGGTCCGCTCGGACCGATGCGCAGCACATACTTTTGAAGGAATTCAGATCATGAAAAGAAATTATTTGTGGGCTGCTTTGTTAAGCAGTCTGGCTCTGGCCGGCTGCGGGACCTTAAGTCAGGTTGACGCTGAGGGTCAGACAGACAAGCCTGTCTTTCCTGAAATAGACAAGACGACTTTTCAAACGGGCTCTTATCCGAACATCGACAACCTGCGCCAGGTTCAAGCCGGTGTGACGCGCGATCAGCTTTATGACTTGCTAGGTCGTCCGCATTTTGCCGAGGGCTTTAAGGTGCGGGAATGGGATTATCTATTCCATTTCAATACCGCCCAGGGCATCAAGACGTGTCAGTTCAAGGTGTTGTTTGACGAGGATATGTTGGGACGCAGTTTTTATTGGCAGCCTAGTGACTGCGCCTCTGTCTTGGATCCCGCCCCGAAAAAGGTATCCATCCAGCCATTCTCGCTGTCCGGGGATGTGGCCTTTGCGTTTGGCAGTGCGGCCTTGACCACGGCGGGACTCAGCACGATTCGCGATATTGCGGGTCAGCTCAAGCAAATGTCTGATGTGGAGCAACTGACGGTTTCTGGTCATACCGATCGGATCGGGAGCGCGGCATCGAATCAGCGTTTGTCGCAGCAGCGTGCCCAGGCCGTACGGAATGCTTTATCGGCCCAAGGCATTCCAGCGGCTGTGATTCAGACACAGGGGTTTGGGCAGGACAGACCTTTGGTGAATTGCGATCAACAGATACGCAGCGATTTGATTGCCTGCCTGGCACCCAACCGTCGCGTTGATATTGCAGTTCAGGGCCAACGCTAAGTTGGATGCAGTAACCATGCAAACACCCAGCGTCGCTGGGTGTTTGTCACGATTGAGATAAAAATGAAGATTCTGCTCAAATTAGCAATATTGGCATTGTCAGCTGGCCTGGCTGCCTGCCAACAGACCGCCCCGCGTCGTGTCCCCGAACCTGTTGATCCAGCGCCCCCTGTCATACAGAGCTCGAACGTGCCGGCGGCACCTACAGCCTCTGCGGCAACCGCATCCCGCACGCAATCCCCAACGGTGATTACCTTGCATCTGGCGCAGGAGAAAGCGGAAGCGCCTTTGGTCGCCGTTGATGTTGGCGGAACCTCGTTGTATGCATTGCCTCAACCTGTTTTGACACAAGCCGATCTGTTGCGGGTCACACCTGTCACGGCCCAAGGACAGCGCACATTTATTTTGTTAGAGATGAATCAACGTGGCCTGTCGAAGCTACGCAGTGTCACGGCCCAAGCGCAAGGCCACTATCTTCTTTTAAGTGTGCAAGGGCAGTTAGCGAGCGTTGCCCGAATCAGTGAAACGATCTCCGATGGACGTTTGATGATTGGGACTCAGAATGCCCAGCATACACAGGCCATTCTTAAATTGATGCAGGGTGGTCAGTGATAACAGGACTGCGTATAGCGCACTATGTATGACTTTGACGTGGTTTTTCTGCTGATTGCACAACCTGCCTCCTTGCGTGTGGGCGATATGCTGGGCCTGCATGATTACCTGGCGGGCTCAGGGATGTGCACGACAGTGGCAACCAGCCCTACTGACCTCGCTACAATCGGAAAACGCCTGCGCATTATCGTCATCGATGGCGAAGGAGACAGCGATTTTGATGTTTATGCTGTGGTAGCGGCGATGCGTCAGTTGGATAATGTAGCGATTGTTCTCTTGGCTGATGAGACTCCCATGGCCAGGGAACGCGGCTTATATGCCGGTGCTGATATTTGTTTGCCTGCCTGGGTTGCTAATGCCGATTTTTTTAGATCTGTCATCGAGCTGGCGAGCGGTCAGCCGCTTACTCCAAGCAGTGATGAGAGAGTGGCGCTTAAAAGAAAGCGACCACGGCGCAGACATTATCTTGGCCTACATCCCCGGTCTCGGTATTACCGATAAATGAAGCAATATGGCTGACTGAAGACTCGCTGCTCAGGCATCACGTAAACGAAAAAAACCCCGATGCCAAATCCAGGCATCGGGGTAAAAACGTGCGCGTGGTGCGCACGCGCACATCGTCAGACTATAGATTCAAAGCATTCAAGATTTACAGATAGGCCGGGATTCCCAGGGCGGGGTCACTGACGCCGTGTTCACCCGACTCCACTCGGCCGGCAAAGCGACGGTAGTAGCTGGGGTCGCTGCTGCTGCGCACGACAAAGTCATACCAGTGGCCGCTGGGCTTCAAGGTCCAGGACTGTTTGGACTGCTTGCCCGGCTCAACCGCCACTTCCCATGGGCCGTCTTCGCGGTAAGCCATGGACTGGATAGTAAAGGTGCAGGCAGACTGGCCGCCGTTCATCATTTCCAGATAGACGTCGCCCTTGGAAATTTCGTAGCAGACGCGGATTTCGGGGCGGGCGGCTTCGGCTTGGCTCAGCACGCTGACATCACCGCGGAAGTGACGGTGAAAACCGTTGGGGCCCAATACCCACAGGTCGTAGTGACCCAGATTATTGGCTTGCACGTCCCAGACATCGTCCAGAATCTGGTCGGGAGAAACCATGTAGCGGCGTGGAATACGGTCCAGGTTCAGCTTGTCGTAGACGTGGAAAACAGCCGCTTCTTTACCGGTGTTGGAGAACAGCAACTGCACGCCTTTTTCGCTGTCGCAACGGGCACTGACGTGCAGCTCGTAAGGCAGGGCGCGGGAAGGGCGCACGCCAGTTTGTTGTACGGGAATGCGCTGGTTGTCGACTGGCTGTGGCACTTGGGCCAGACGTTCCTGGGCGCTACGAATGGAGTCGGCATCCTGACGGCTGCGACGGCCATTTAGCGTAGGCAGGGGTTCGTCGTTCGGGCTGGCAAAGTTGAAAGCGGTGGTCAGGTCACCGCAGACGGCACGGCGATAGGGGCTGATGTTGGGCTCCATCACACCAAAGCGCTGTTCCATGAAGCGGATCACGGAGGTGTGGTCAAACACTTGCGAGTTCACCCAACCGCCACGGCTCCAGGGCGAGATCACATACATAGGGACACGTACGCCGGGACCGAAAGCTTTACCGTCACGGGGTGGCTGACCTGACAGACCCTTAGGGCTGGGGTAGTTGTAGTACTCGAAGGCGAGCTGTTCTTCGCTTAGCGAGGTCTTGCCCGCGGGTTTGCCGGTGACTGGGTCAATGGATGGCACGGAAGGCGAAGGTACGTGGTCAAAGAAGCCGTCGTTTTCGTCAAAGTTGACCAGCAAGACGGTCTTGCTCCAGACCTCGGGGTTGGCGGTCAGGGCGTCCAATAGTTCTTGTGTGTACCAGCCGCCTTGCACGGGGCTTGATGGGCCGGGGTGCTCGGAGTAGTTTGCCGGCGCGACGACCCAGGAGATCTGTGGCAGATTGCCTTCTTCCACGTCCTTGCGCAGCTGACCGAAGAAGCCGCCATCGGGCATGGTGTTGGCGATGCCTTTGTAGAGTGGGTTGCCAGCATCATCAGCGGGCTCGTAAGGCGTGTTGGTAGGTTTGCCGGATTGTTCGTTGGCACGACGATATTGCTTGAAGCCCGCCAGCGAGTTGTCCGTGAAGTTGTCGGGCAGGTTTTGGTACACCTTCCAGCTGATCCCCGCTTCTTCCAGACGTTCGGGGTAGGTTTTCCATTCATAACCCTGCACCGAAGAACCCAGGCTATCCCAGGCATTGTTCACCGTACATTCACCGCTGCCCGAGGGGCCGTTGGTGCCTGTCCACAGGAACATACGGTTGGAGTTGGTGCCAGTGTGCATGGAACAGTGATAAGCATCACACAAGGTGAAGGCATTGGCCATGGCGAACTGGAAGGGCACTTCCGCTTCGCGGTAGAAACCCATGGAGTGGCGATTCTTGTGCTTGGGCCAGAAAGCCATGCGGCCATGATCCCAGGCGGCCTGGCCGTCGGACCAGGAGTGCGGTGTGCCGTTGACACGCTGGGCATTGCCCTTGGTGCTGTCCAGGTGATAGGGCATCACGGTTTCAGTAGAGCTGACGTTTTGCTGCCAGACGTTGCGGCCATTGGGCAACGGAATGGTGAAGCGGTCACCAAAACCACGCACGCCTTTCAGGGTGCCGAAGTAGTGGTCAAACGAACGGTTTTCCTGCATCAGAACAATAATATGCTCGACGTCTTTAATGGTGCCCGTTTTGTTGTTGGCGGGAATAGCCAACGCTTTGCGGATGCTGGGAGGAAAAGCAGCCAGGGAACCTGCAGCCAGGCTGGCGCCTGTCATATTGCGTAGGAAGGAGCGGCGTGAAGTCATTGTGCTTAATCTCTTAGTCAATCAAGGGGCGCATTTGAGTTGCGGCGCAGGTTCGGGATTGGGCTTGCCAGGTTCGGTAGGATCTTCGGGCGAGCCGGGGCCTTCCGAGCCGCCGTTGTCACTGCCGCTACTGCACGCAGCCAGCAGGCCGCAGAACATCAGCAAAACAGACGCGCGTTTTATGCGCTCAAAGGTGAGTGAAGTGTTCTTGGGAGTCATGGAAATTCCTTGCGTGGCGATCAGGGTTGGAGGCTGGACAGAGGCTGGCGCGATTCAAAAATGCTGGTCAGTTCGTCCGTGCTCAGGGCGCGGTCCCACATGGCCAGTTCGCCAAAATCCATATTGATGTCGCTGCGTCCCCAGCGTTTGTAGTACTGGCCGGTAACGTCTTCGTTCAAACCCAATTCACCGGTGCCAGTGCCGCCCAGTGCTTGCAGCGTGCGCGCTTCCAGGGCGACGGAACCGAACTGCGCGCCTTTCTTGGGATCGAAGACGTGGCCCAGCATCTTGCCTTCGGCCTTGTCGATGACCACGGCCACATAAGCCCATTCATCGGGGGTGATGTTGTAGCCTTGGCTCTCGTTGCGGCCACCACCGTAGCCGGTGTTAAAGCGGATGTCGCAACCGTTGGCGTTGAACAGACCCAGCGCAAAACCGGGGTTATTGCCCGAGTCGTAGTTCTTGTTGGCCATGATGGAAGCGCCATAACCCTGGCAGTTGTTGGGGGTGCGCAGCCAGAAACCGATGGTCATTTGCTGCACGCTGGCTAAGCTGAACAGGTCGCGGCTCATGGACAGGCGGTAGCCCCGGTTGCCATTGCTGTCGGCGTTGCTGCCGACGATGCGCAGGCCACCTTTGGGTGTGCTGGGGTCCAGGAAGTCACCGGCAATCAGCTGGCCGGCAGGGATGGCTGGCGTGGCGGTTTGCAGGCTGCTGCCGCCTTTGCTGTCGGTAAAGGGTTGGGCGCTGAAGGTGTAGTAGCTGCGCAGGCCGTTTTTAAGGGTGTCGGCCAGTTTGGGAGGCGGCTGGTAGCCCACTTCTGCTTTCAGGGTAGAGGCGGCTTGGCCCACTTGAACCGAGTAATACAAAGAGTAGGTTTGAGCGGTTTCTGATGCTGGCAGTGGATCGGAGTATTGGGTGGAGCCGGCGGGCAGGGTGGCAATCAGTTTGCCGTCGCGCATTACCTGGATTTCTTGCGAAGTCTCGCCTTGCAAGGCCCAGCTCAGGTCCACCATGTTCTTGTCCGCAGGCTTGCTGAACGCCAGATTGTGCACGCGGCTATCGGCTTGCAAGGACGAGCCACGGAAGCGGTACGGCTCGCTTTGGATGGCCAGGTGCGACAGGACGGTAGGCGCAATATCGATGACTGCGGCCAGGGTATTCATGTCTGTGCTGCTGGTGACTTGGCCGTCGATGGCAGGCAAGGAAGCCAGGGTTTTATTGGTGGCAATAAAGCTGGTCTTGTTGCGGTTGAATTGTGAGCCGGTGGTGCCACCGAATTCGTCCAGGCCGTAGCTGGTGGTCAGTATCAGCAACCAGTCCTCGGAGGCGTCAGCCTGTTTGCGTTGTTCAATGATCGCCAGCAACTTGTCCAGAGCGACCAGCGATTCTTGTACGGCTTGTTGATACGCTGGGCTACCCAATCCGCCTTGGGTTGCGGCGCGGGCTGGGGCCTGGATCTGGGCCAGAATCAGAGACTTGCCTTCTTGCAGGTATTTCTGGGTTTGTTCGCTGACACAGCTGTCGGAGTCCGTACAGTTGGCGGCTTCGATGATGCGGCCTTCCTGAAGGTCCTGGCTCCATAGTGTGCGGTAGTCGGCTGTGCTCAAGGCCATGGCCGCTTGTGGTGGCGTGGAAGCCAAGGCGAGCAGGGTGGGGGCATTCAGCTCGGGGCTGTTGGTGCCCACGCCACGCAGGCCGTGTTGGTCTGCCCAGACGCCGGTAATCAGTGATGCCCAGCCGGGCAGGGGCAAGGTGCGCTGTTCGCTGGGGGTGCCGACATAGCCGCCGGTTTGGGCGGGGGCGATGGTCAGTGATTTCAGGGCTGGATGTTGTCCTGCCTGGCGGGCTTGTAGCAGGGCTTCGTAGCTTAGGCCGTCTATGGTGACGATCAGGGCTTTTTTGCCGCCCAGGGCTTGGGGTTTGTCACCGGGTTCTACGGTGGGGTTTTCTGGGTCTACGCCAGGGGTGCCAGGGCTATCGCTGCCGTTGGAGCCGCTGCCGCAAGCGCTCAGCAGCAGGGCCAGTGACAGTGAGATCCCGGCTTGCTGCATGCGCTGCAAAGCCGGGGACTTGGAAGGACGGGGAGAGAAGGTCATACAGCCACTCGTGTAGAGGATGGGGAAAGAGAGGCCAGACTGTGCGTGGGGTGGGCGGCCCAGTCGGCATCGGATCAGGACAGGAGGCAGTGTAGGAAGGGCGTGTGACTGCCTTGTTAAGGGATGGCTAAATCCGCCGATGATTGGATTGTGTTTTATGGGATGGGGGGCTTGGGGCGGGAGGGACGGGCGGTGGAGGGCTGGCTGGCTGCGGCTTGCCGGAGAGATGGCGGTTTGATGGATGGTTTGTTACGGGAGGTGGGGTGTGGCGTTCTTTAGGCGGGTTCTTATGTTTTAAGTGTGAAGTTGTGGCAGGCAGGTGGGAGATGTCTGTGCGTGATGGGTGGGCGTCTCTTGCCGGGATCGCTCTAAGAGCTCTCCAAGCGGCTCGTAGTCACTTACTGTGAGGAAGGTCGGAATGACTGTTTGTGCCTTCTCTCATAAATAAAAATTAGGTTTTGAGTGTGGGCTGGCTTTAAAAAATCATCCTAAAAGAGGGTTTTTAAAGCCAGCAAGCCAGCAAGCCAGCCAGCCAAGTAAGGGGATGGGGGAACCTGCTGGTCAGCGAGTGGAGATATAGGTCGGCCGGTTCAGCGTGGTCGACGGGGAAGCAGGGTCGGTGTGGGCAGGTTTTACCGTGTTTTCAGTGGCTGTGTTGGAAAAGCCAGCATGGTGGGTTCGGCCAGTCCTGTTAGTACTTGGACAACGGCTCGGGCCTGTTCGATTGGTGCGCTGCTGATGAAGGCGCTGCTACCTGCTTGTGTTTGGCTGTTCAGGCAATGGGCTTGTTCCAGGCGGCGGTATACCTGGGCGGCGACGGCGAAGGAGGGTTCCAGGATATGGAAGCGTGAGCCGCTGATGGCTTCGATAGTAGGCCGTAAAAATGGGTAGTGTGTGCAGCCCAGCACCAGTGTGTCGGCTTGGCTTTGCAGGGCGGGCGCCAAGCGTTCCCGCAGTTCGGCTTCGATTTCGGGGCCCGAAAGCTGCAGGGTTTCGACTCGGTCGGCCAGTCCAGGGCAGGGGATACGGATGATTTCTATATCGTTGGCGTAGCGCTGGATCAGGTTTTGCAGTCCGCTGCTGTCCAGTGTGCGGCTGGTGGCCATCAGGGCGACGCTGCGGCTGCGGCTTAAGGCAGCAGCCGGTTTGATGGCCGGCTCGATGGCGATGATGGGAATGCTCAGTTTGGCGCGCAATGTGGGGGCGGCGACCAGGGTGGCGGTATTGCAGGCAATAACCAGGGCTTTGCAGCCTTGATCTACCAGAATCTGTGCCATGCGCAGGGTACGCTCTACGATCCACTCCGGGGAGCGGTCGCCGTAAGGGGCGCATTGTGAGTCGGCCAGATACAGCAGGTTTTCCTTGGGCAAGGATTGGCGTAAGGCCAGCCAAATGGACAGGCCGCCCACGCCCGAATCAAACAAGCCTATAGGAGCTTGAACAAGTGAAGAGGGTGTGGATGGACTCATGGTGCTGGACGATTCTTGTGGAGCAAAGCTCGTATTATGGCGCTTTTGTTGGGTTTGGAGCAGGGGCTTGAGTGGCTTGGACTTAAGCTTAAGGTATCTAGTGGAAACGAGAGTGCTTGGATGTGGGCAGCTTGAGGCAAGCCGCCCACAACGTGTTTTTAAGCCAGTTGCTTTAAGACGCCGCCTACTGCATCGAACAAGGAACTGATCTGCGCGGGTGTGCTGGTGAAGGTGGGGCCAAACTGCAGGGTGTCGCCTCCGAAGCGTACGTAAAAACCTTGCTTCCACAGTTGTAGACCCGCCTCGAAAGGACGGATGGCAGGGTCGCCATTGCGCGGTGCCAATTGGATTGCTCCAGCCAGGCCGCAGTTGCGGATATCGACCACGTTGGGGCTGTTGCGCAACTGGTGCAGGGTTTGCTCAAAATGTGGAGCCAGCTCGGCAGAGCGTTGCAGCAGGTTGTCTTGTTCCAGCAGCTCTAGCGCGGCCAGACCAGCAGCACACGCTACCGGATGGGCGGAATAGGTATGGCCATGGCTGAATTCGACGGCGTGTAAGGGCAGGTCCTGGCTCATAAAGGTCTGATAGATTTCCTTGCTGGCAATGACGGCACCCATGGGAATGGCCCCGTTGGTCAGCTGTTTGGCCATGGTCATCAGATCAGGGGTGACGCCAAAGTATTCAGCTCCGGTGTTGGTGCCTAAGCGGCCCAGGCCGGTAATGACTTCATCAAACACCAGCAAGATGTTGTGCTGATCACAAATCTGGCGCAGGCGTTGCAGATAGCCGGTGGGAGGGACCAGCACGCCCGCCGAGCCGGAGACGGGCTCTACAAAAACAGCGGCGATGGTGCTGGCATCGTGCAGTTCGATCAGTTTAAGCAGCTCATCGGCCAGGGTAAGACCGCCGGTTTCAGGTTGGCCGTGTGTGAAGGCGCAGTCTGCTTGCAGCACGTGGGGCAAGTGGTCGGCGTCCATTAACTGGCCAAACATTTTGCGGTTGCCGCCTATGCCACCCAGGCTGGTCCCCGCCACGTTGACGCCGTGATACCCACGAGCACGGCCAATCAGGCGGGTCTTGGTGGCCTGGCCTTTGATGCGCCAGTAGGCACGCACCATTTTGACGACGGTGTCCGTACATTCAGAGCCGGAGTTGGTGAAGAACACGTGGTCCAGGCCTTCTGGGGTGAGCTGAGTCAGCTTGTCGGCCAGTTGGAATGCGGCGGGGTGTCCAAACTGAAAGGCGGGAGAGTAATCCAGTTGCCCCAGTTGGCGATGCACAGCCGCCTGGATCTCATGGCGCGCATGGCCTGCACCACAAGTCCAAAGCCCGGACAGGCTGTCAAAAATCTGGCGACCGTCCTGGTCGTACAGCCAGTTGCCTTCGGCTTTGACGACCAGGCGTGGGTCCTGCTGAAAGTGCCGATTCGCGGTAAAGGGCATCCAGTGAGACTGGAGATTGAGTTCACTGGTGATCTGCTGGGGCGCAAAGTAGGGTGAGTTCACGTCGGTCTCCTCAAGGCGGTGAATACCCCCAGTGTAGGGAGCTAAGTTGTTGAGTAAAATACGTTTTTATTCAACTTCACTTATTGTTTTACTCACCTATATGCATCTGAAAGGACTCTTGCAGGTTTCCGATTTTGATTTGCGCCTGCTGCGTGTGTTCAGAACGGTGGTGCAAGTGGGCAGTTTCTCGGCCGCAGAGGGTGTGCTGGGGATTACGCGCTCGGCCATCAGCTTGCACATGAGCGATCTGGAAAAGCGCCTGGGGGGAATACGGCTGTGCCAGCGTGGCAGGGCGGGTTTTGCCTTGACGGAAGAAGGTCGACAAGTGCTGCGGGCCAGTGAAACCTTGATGGCGGCAGTGGAAAACTTCCGTAGCGAGGTTAATCAGCTGCATTCCAGTTTGCGGGGCGACTTGAATATAGGTTTGATGAATAGTTTGATCTCGCAACCACACATGCACATTACTTCCGCCTTGCGTACCCTGCGGCAAAACAGTGATGCGGTGCGGGTACACATCAGCATGAGTACGCCGGGGGAAATAGAGCGTGGCTTATTAGAAGGTCGCTTGCATATGGGCGTGCTACCCGAAACCAATGCGCTAAGTGGGCTGGAGTACCGCACTTTGTATGCCGAGCCTTATTTCCTGTATTGCTCCTGGGAGCATCCTTTGTTCCGCGTGGCGCAACAAGGGGCCGTATCGTCTGCGGATTTGCGCGCTGCGGCTGCTATTGCACCTGCATATCGGATGAGTTCGGAAGCTATTTCCCAGCACCAGGATTTGAATTGTGTGGCGACGGCTAGTGATCGGGAAGGTATCGCCTTTTTGATTTTGACCGGTGAGTACATCGGCTTCTTGCCCGAGCATGTGGCGGCCCGTTGGGTGGAAAAGGGCCAGATGAGGGCGCTGGAGCCGCAGCAGCGTCAGTTCACGATTCCTTTATCGCTGGCCATGCGCAAGGATCGACGCGCGCATGCGATTGTGGATTACTTTTTGAGTGCGCTGGACGCGGTTGCGCAGAGTTGAAATGGCCAGCTTGTAGGCTGGCCCTGTGCTCGTTGGGTGTCCCCGGAGTTTGTGTTTATGTAGGGCCGGCCCGATTCCACAATAAGGTGCCCATGCCCAGTTTGCCACCGACTACCACAGGATCACGGGTGATCAGTTCCAGCGCTCCTTCTGTGAATCGTGCCAGTCTTGGCTGGGGCACGTCCACCCAATCCGGGTATAGGGACATATCCACAAAATGGGTTACACATTGGGCCGCTTCATTTACCTCAAACGTACCTGCATAGGCCAGATAACTGTCTACCAGGCTTTGGCACGGGTCTTGCACTGTTCTGTCACTGCTGCCCAGTTGGGCGGCCATGTAGCCTGTTCCCGTATAAATCAACATGCCAATCGGCTTGGGTCCTAGGCCCGGATAGGAAGGCGAGCCATCCGAGGGCACAAAATTAAACGACATCAGTTTCCAGACACCAATCAGTTTGCTACGTAGGATATGCGACATCAAAAACTCCTGAATAGTCGGTTTTTTTCTGTAGTAAAACCGTTTCATAATGAAGTTTTTGTCTATATATCTCAATGTGTTAGTGATTCTTATTTGCTATCGACCAGCCCTACGGGTCTTTATTTTTTAAGTGGCAATGGCTTGCAAAGATGCCCCAAAATTTCTAAGGCATGACTGCTTTGCTCCGTCCACGGGTGTCCAAAATTCAAACGTAAGCAATGGCTGTAGTGTTGAGTGGTGGAGAAAATGGAGCCCGGTGCCAAACTGATGCCTTGTGACAAGGCCTGGCGATGCAGATCCAGGGTCTGCACGCTTTTTTCCAGTTCTACCCATAGAAAGTAGCCGCCCTCGGGGCGAGTGGCTCGGGTGCCGGCGGGAAAGAAGCGGCCTAAGGCCTTGGAGAACTGCTCATACTGGTTTTTCAGCTGCGTACGCAGGCGGCGCAGGTGCTGGTCGTAGGCCCCTTTTTCCAGATAACTGGCCAAGGCCAGTTGCGTGGGAACGGGGGAGGTCAGCGTCGTGGTCAGCTTGGCTTTGGCGACTTCACGGGTATAGCGTCCTGGCACGGCCCAACCAATGCGATAGCCGGGTGCCAGGGTTTTGGAAAAAGACGAGCAATGCATCACCAAACCTTGGCGGTCAAAGGCTTTGGCTGGGCGGGGGCGTTCGGTGTCAAAGTAAAGCTCGCCGTAGACATCGTCCTCGATCAGGGGAATTTCATGGCGGGCTAGCAGCTCGACGAGCTGTGCTTTTTTGGCGTCCGGCATCAGGCTGCCCAACGGGTTCTGAAAATTGGTCATCAGCCAGCAGGCTTTGGGGGCATGGCGCACGATGGCCTGCTCCAAGGCATCCAGATCAATGCCCTCACGCGGGTGGGTGGGCACTTCCAGAGCCTGCAACTTCATGCGTTCCAGCGATTGCAGCGCCGCGTAAAAGGTGGGGGACTCCACCAGCACGATATCGCCCGGCTGGGTGACGGCCGCCAGGCACAGATTCAGTGCTTCCAGAGCACCATTGGTAATCACAATATCGTTGGCATTGATGGCCATGCCTTGAGCCAGATAGCGCAAGGCAATCTGCCGACGCAAGGCGGCGTGGCCTTGGGTCAGATCATCCAGACTGGCTAAGGGATCTTGCTGCTTCAGGCTGGCCGACAGGAAGCGTCCAAGTCGTTCCAGCGGAAAGAGCAGCGGGCTGGGAAAAGCGGACCCCAAAGGGGCGACAGAGCGCTCTGAACTGGACTGCAAGATCGCCATGATCAGGTCGCTATTGTTGACGCTGGTGGCTTGCAAAGGGGGCTGGGAAGCTGTGTCGGCTTCCAGTGTGTGAGGGGACAGATTGGTACAAACGTAATAGCCCGAGCGTGGCCGGGCCTGGATCAGCCCCTGTGCTTCCAGGCGGTAGTAGGCCTGAAAAATCGTCGAGGCACTGATCTTGTGCTGGTCCATTAGCTGGCGCACAGAAGGCATGCGTTCGCCAGTGGCAACGGTGCCATCCAAGATCGCTTGTGCCAGCTCTTTGGCCAGACTTTCATATAGTTTCATGGGCAGATGTAGTCAATCTGATAGGGTAAATAGTCAAAATATGGTTTTTCTATTATCTGATGGGTAGGCTTCCAAACACAAGCAAATAGCGGTTCAGGCGGTTTTTTGGAAAACTGATAGGGTTTTTGAAGCGTTAACTGATTCTTGGAATGCTCTGTACCGACGGGTAGCCTTGCCGGGTGTTTTCGTCCGTGCCCTCGTGGGGTGCGGCCCTACCTAATCAGAGGAATACCATGAACCCGACGGCACTTTTGCTTGCCGCATTCATCCTGTCGATTGCTGGGCTTTTTGCCTTTATCTGGTCCTTGCGCAAGGGCCTGTTTGATGCTGACGTCAGTGGTGCACGCACTATTTTCAATAAGGGCGAAATTGGCCGGCCCGAAGAACCGTCTGCTGGCGAGGCGCAACGGCAGGCGCTCAGTCTGGCAGCCGCCGACCATCTGGCAGAGAACCATGGCCAGCAAACCAGTGCGGTGGAAATGGCCGCACGCGAACAGGCAGACCGCTCCAGCTCCTTGCCTGCTTTTTTGTTGATTGTCTGTGCGGTGGTCTGGTTGGTGGTGGCCTCTTTTGCCGGACTGATCAGCTCGTTGAAATTGCACTGGCCCGAGTTCCTGGGTGACGTGTCCTGGTTGAGTTTTGGCCGTCTGCGTACCATTCACCTGAATGGCGTGGCCTATGGCTGGGCGCCCATGGGCTTGTTGGGGCTGACGATCTGGATGTTGCCGCGCTTGCTGCAGACGCCTCTTCTGGGTGGCCGTTTGGTAATTGTCGGTGGCCTGGTTTGGAACGCAGCTTTGGTCGCAGGAATTGGGGCTTTGGCTATAGGCTTGAATGCCGGTATGGAATGGCTGGAAATTCCCTGGCAGATCGGTGTGCTGTTCGCCTTTGGCGGCATGATGATTGGTATGCCTTTGGCTTTGATGCTGTCGCAGCGCAAGGTCAAGCACTTGTACGTGTCAGTCTGGTACATCGGGGCGGCCTTGTTCTGGTTCCCGATTCTGTATCTGGTTGCTAAGGTTCCAGGCGTGCACTTTGGCGTGGAGCAGGCCACCATGAACTGGTGGTTTGGGCACAACGTGCTGGGTTTGTTCTACACCCCCATGTCGATTGCGGCCATTTACTACTTCCTGCCCAAGGTGATCGGACGTCCTGTACGTTCCTACAACCTGTCTTTGCTGGGGTTCTGGACGCTGGCCTTTTTCTACGGTCAGGTCGGCGCACACCATTTGATTGGCGGTCCGATCCCTGAGTGGCTGATTACCTTGTCTATTGTGCAAAGCGTGATGATGGTGATCCCGGTTCTGGCCTTCTCGGCTAACCAGCACTTGACCCTGAAAGGTCACTTCAGTGCGCTGCGCCACTCGCCAGTTCTGCGCTTCATTGTCTTTGGCGCCATGATGTACACCGCCGCCTCCCTACAGGGCTCTGCGGAAGCTCTACGCTCGCTGAACTCCATTACACACTTCACACACTTCACGGTGGCTCACGCTCACCTGGGTATGTACGGCTTTGTGACCATGGTGATTTTTGGTGGCGTGTACTTTGCCTTGCCGCGCATTCTGAATACTGCCTGGCCCCGTCCTGCCTTGATCTCCTGGCACTTCTGGTTGGTGGTCGCTGGGTTTGCGGTTTACATGATCACGCTGAGCATTGGCGGTGTGTTGCAAGGTTTGGCTTTGTTGGACCCAACGCGTGGCTTCATGGAGTCGGTAGCTGTCACGATGCCTTGGTTGCAAGGTCGTTCCATCGGTGGTGCCTTGATGACCTTGGGTCACCTGGTATTTGCTCTGCACGTCTTGCTGATGGTTGTGAAGTCGGGTGCTTTTGCGTTGACCGAGTCTCGCTCGGAGACGGTGCGCCGTACCGCTGAGCTGGAGGTCTGAGAACATGGAAAACGAACTGAAGTTGATTGTCGGGTCCATGGTGACCCTGTCCCTGGCGACTGCCGCCATGATTGTGGTGCCCTTTTTGCAACTGAAAGATGAGCCTGCGCCCGATGGCTTGTCGCCCTATACCAGCCAGGAACTGCGTGGCCGGGCGGTGTATCGCGGTAATGGCTGCATTACTTGCCATACGCAGCAGCCCAGCACGACCGGGGCCGGTGTCGCGGACGCCAGCCGTGGTTGGGGGCGCGCCTCGGTAGCGGGGGATTATCACTACGACGATCCACCTTTATTGGGCACCATGCGCACGGGACCTGATTTGTTCAATATTGGTGTGCGTCAGCCAAGTCAGGATTGGCATTTAGGGCATTTGTATGATCCGCGTGCTTACTCACCGGGTAGCAATATGCCGCCCTACCGTTTCTTGTTCGAGGCCAAAGACCCCGATCAGGTGCAGCCCAATGAGCGGGTTGTCAGCCTGCCGCCGGATGTGGCGCCTGCGGGCAAGGTGGTGGTCGCGCTACCAGAGGCTCTGGATCTGGTGGTGTATTTGCAGTCGCTCAAGCGCGTCTACCCGATCTTGAGTGCGAATGCTGTGGAGCGTGAGGAATGAGCAAGCCAGTGCAAAGTCGTCAAAGCGAGAATGCCGATCCTCATGAGCAATACAACCCGGTGCCTCGCATCGTGATTGTGGTGATTTTGGCTTTGCTGACCTGGGCGGTGTATTACATCGTCTCGGCTCAGCCTAATAGCTCTCCGCGTCTGGGAGACCAGCGCCCCTTGGCGGTGTTGGCTCCTGCTCCTGTCAGTGCGTCAGCGGATGGCAAGCAGTTGTATGCCAATGCTTGTGTGGCTTGCCATCAGGCAACAGGACAAGGCCTGCCGGGGGTGTTTCCTCCTTTGGCAGATTCGGAATGGGTGAAGGGGGAGCCTGCGGTTTTGACTCAGCTGGTGCTGCATGGCATTAACGGGCCGATCACGGTGAAAGGGCAGAAGTATGAGGGGGCGATGCCCGCTTTTGCGGAGCAGTTCAGTAATGCGGAGTTGGCGGCTGTGCTGAGCTTCATTCGCCATGAATGGGGCAATGATGTGGAGGCTATCACTCCCGAACTTGTTGCCCAGGCGCGCGCTGCCAGTGTGGATCGCAGTCAGCCTTGGCAGGGGGAGCAGGAATTGCAGGGCTGGATTGCAGCGCAGTAAGACGCTGGGATGCCTTTGGAAGGAATCAATAATTAGAAGCACGTTTTGAAACGGTAGCACGCCGGGAACAGGCCCCCGGCTTTTGAACCGATATCTCGCCCGACCCCAGGGTTGAAGATGTCGGTTCTTTTTTTGTTGTTGAGTGTCTCGGTGAGGGACGCCGCTTGGACTTGACTACTTGCCGATGCAGAGCACCGGCAAGTGCTCTGCCCGATGCCCCGTTGGAGACCTAAGTGGTGGCGTCTCAGAGACCAGTCTCATCATTCAAGGATCGATCTTATCCCTGCTAAACCACACCAAAAAAAGCACCTTAAGTCGCTTTTTTCCGTAACGTCAGCCACAAGCCAGCCAGAATAGCCACCAGCCCCAATCCAGCCCGAGCGGCCAAGGTGTTCCCCAGAACCAGGAAGTCCAACCCGGCTGTCACCACAGGAACCAGATAAAACAGGCTGGTGACATTAACCAGATTTCCACTGCGGATCATGCGATAAAGCAGCAATTGGGCCAACACGGAAATCACCAGACCCAGCCAGACCACCGGCCCCCAAAAGCCCAGCGTGTTTTCCCAGCGTATCTCTTGTCCCAAACCCAGAGACACCAGAACAAACAAGCTTAGAGACAAGGCGTATTGCAAAGGCATGCCCTGCAAGGCACCTACCGGTTGACGCTTTTGAACAATGGTGCCGACCGTAATGCTGAGTAAAGCGGCAATCGCAAAGACCAAACCGATTACGGACAAACGGCTGACAATCAGGCTTTGATACACCACCAGGATCAGACCAGTTAAAGACAGGGCTAAACCGGCCACACGGGTCAGGGAAAAACGCCGCTCTGTCAAAGCCAAAGTCAGAATTGGCTGGACGCCTAAGATTGTGGCCAGCAGACCCGGCGTAATCCCCTGGGCTAGGGTTTCAAAATAGAAAAACGAATACAGCCCGATCATCAGCAAACCACTGATGGCCGGGAGCAAACGTTGCCCTTTCGGTGGCAGCCAGCCGCCATTGAAGTGACCCAGCAGAACCACCATAGGCAGGGCGATGGTAAAGCGCAGGATCAGCATGGCCATGACTGAGCCATGATCTAAACCCACACGCGTGAAAATACCCGCACTGCCCCAAAGCAGCACGAACAAGGCAATAGCACCCCCTTGGGCGCGAGAAGAAGAAATCATGATGTTCTTTATCTGTCTAAATAAATTAGATTTGTCTGCAAAGACATTCCAGGCGCATCAATAGCGCAGGAAAAAAAGAGAAAGTCTTAGGAGCAGACGCTGTAGACGCGTGTGTCGACGACAAGGTCGGACACGACTGCGGCTTGATTGACGACGCCCGGGGCGACGACAGTCAACAGCAAGACAGATGGAGGAGAGCCCGCCCGCAGCGACGCGACCCGCGATAGGGGCAGAGTGCTTAGCAAAGAGGATGCGGGGCGGTTCATGGAATAAGAATCAGATCGTTAAATCGATGAAAGACTGTAGCACAACTTATATTTAGGACGCCAATAGTCAGCCGCTAGGGTAATCGCTAGTACAGACGATAGACCGGGCTATGTAAGAATTGCACCGACCGCGATTTCAGATCGCGGTGACATTTCCGAATTGAAACGACATCTGCTGCCAATGTTGCCAGCGTTGATGTTGGGCAAAAAGGCCCAGACTGGTTCATCCCTTGAATCGGTCTGGGCCTTTTTGTTCGCCCGAAATAAATCCGGTCTCGTAGTTAGGTCGCGAACTATTTTTTGGAGGCTTATGCCATGTTGGGTGTTGCGCTTTTCTTTATTGGGGCTGTGCTGATTGTGAATGGTGTGGGTTTGACTGGACGTATCGAAAGTCGTGACCTGGCCCCCTTTAACTTGCTGGTGGGGCTACTGGCCCTATTCATTAATTTGCTGGGTCTACAGCGCGGCGAACAAGCCGCCGACTACTTTGCCGTTGCCGGCGGCTTGCTGTTCGCTTTCACGTATCTGTATCTGGCTGTTGTGCAGTGGTATGGCTTGAAAGGAGCTGGTTTCGGTTGGTATTGCCTGTTCGTGGCCATCAGTGCGCTGGCTTTTGCCTGGACGGCTAATGATCCGCGTTTGATCGCCATGTGGCTCTTGTGGTCCAGCCTGTGGTTCTTGTTTTTCCTGGCCTTGGGCTTAGGCAAGACCTTACGTATTTTGCCTGCGTACACGATTTTGATTGGTGCAGTGACGTGCTGGTTGCCCGGTACCTTGTTGCTGATGGATGCCTGGTAATCAAAGCCAAAATGGAACGCCAGTTGGGAGCCAGAGTAATGCAGTATTTTGGAGTAACCTGATGCTCGCTCGTAGTGTTTATTGGCAGGTCTGTCGACCTGCGCCTCTACCATGCTAGACAGGAGATGGACTTTGGCTCACAACGACCCCGTACGCGTCGGCGTTCTTTATTCCGCAACCGGCATGACCTCCACCATTGGCCAGTCGCAATGGCAGGGGACCAAACTGGCGATTGACGAAATCAACGAGGCTGGAGGCCTGCTGGGACGCGAATTGGTCGCCGTTTGCTATGACCCGGCTTCCAAGCCCTCATGCTATGCCGAACAGGCCGAGCGGTTGATTGTGCAGGATCGCGTCAATGTGATTTTTGGCGGCTATATGTCCAGTAGCCGCAAGGCGGTGATCCCGATTGTAGAAAAGTGGAACAAGCTGCTGTTCTATCCCACCTTGTACGAAGGCTTTGAGTTCTCAGGCAATGTGATTTATACCGGGGCTGCGCCTAATCAGAACAGTGTGCAGCTGGCGCATTTCATGACCAGTAATTTCGGGGCGCGGGTCTATATGATTGGCTCGGACTATATCTACCCCTACGAGTCCAACCGCATCATGCGCGAGCTGGTGATGCAGCATCCCGACAGCAAAGTGCTGGGTGAGCATTACCTGCCACTGGATGCCAGCGAAAGCGATTACAGCCGCATCATGCAGGACATACGCGACAAGCAGCCGGACTTTATCTTTTCTACTGTGGTGGGGGATTCCACGGCCAACCTGTATCGCGCGTATGCCAATGCTGGCTTTAACCCGCAGACCATGCCCATTGCCAGCCTGACGACCTCGGAGGCGGAAATAGCGCAAATGGGTGCCGAAATTGCCTGTGGGCATTTCACGGCTGCCCCTTATTTTCAATCCATCGAGTCGGATGTCAATGCGCGTTGCCTGGCCAGTTTACGCAAGCGCTTTGGGGCCGACTGCCACCCAAACCTGTGTTGGGAGGCGGCCTATTCACAGATGTATTTGTTTGCCAATGCGTACCGACAATCGGCCAGTGATGCGATCGGGGATTTGCTGCCTTACCTTCTGGGCAGTGAGCTCGACGCACCTCAGGGGCGGATCAAAGTCGATCCCAATAATCACCACACTTGGCTTTACCCACGGATTGGGCGCATTAACGCCGATGGCGAATTTACGATTGTGCGGCAGGCAACGCGCCCCGTCTCGCCCGACCCGTATCTGGTCACCCATTCGCTGGGCGACTGGACTGCCAAGCTGGATACTTTGGAGACATAAAGCGTGGCCAACTCCTCTTCCTTCGGTGATGAGCCGGCAAACAAGCCCCTGCGAGCGCGGAATCGTTTTCCGCACGCCACCTCGCCGCAGTTAAAGGAACTACGGCAATTAACGATGGTGGTCATGCACCCCGATGATAGTGATGGCCGTTTGCTGACCCAGCAATTGCAGCGTATTGGGTGTTCGGTCCAGACCATCTGGCCGCCCACGCAAAACCTGCCCTCTGGGACAGATCTTGTGTTTCTGGCCGTCCAACCGGACTTGTTGCACCTGCGCCTGGATTGGGTGTGTGATGAGGAAGCGCCCACGATTATTGCGGTGGTTAACTATGAGAACCCCACGATTGTGTCAGCGGTGCTGGATTTGAATATTCAGGCAATTTTGCCTTCGCCCATTCGCTCGTTTGGTTTGTTGTCTACGGTCGTGTTGGCCCGGAAATACCATAAGGAACTGCGCCAGCAGCGTCGCCTGATCAGCAAGCTGCAGACCAAACTGGTGGGGCAGCGTCATGTGGCACAAGCCAAGACGATCTTGATGCGAACCCATCAGGTTTCCGAAGATCAGGCTTACGATTTGATCCGTGAGCAAGCCATGAACAAACGCAGCACGATTGAAGATATTTCGATTGCTATTGTGAACGCCAGCGAAGTGCTGTCCCTGGGGCAGAAGCGCGCTTCTTTGTCGGGGAACTAGGTGGGCGGTATTCCTGGTTCGATTGGATGCGGTGGCAGGTAGGCATACCAAGCATCGCGTGTGTGAATCGAGACGCAGCCGCTGCCTGGCAAAAGGTAATCGGTCCAAGGCAAGAAAGTAAAGGCAGAAACATTCCCCGTTTTTTTTATATCTACAATAGCTTTTTTTTGTAGAGCACTCTGCTGCCAAGCGTAAAGATGATGAGCATTCAGCAATATGGACAAACTGGGGCTGCTCCAGCTGTGACCCAGGAGCAGCGCGCGGCCTGGGTTCAGTTGAAAAAAGACCGGGATCAGCTTAGTGAGCAAGTCGGCGTTCTGGAGCGTGGTCACCAGGACTTGCAGAGGTTTTTGCTCAAGGCGCGACGCAACAGTTGGATTGCCTGCACCGTAGTTTCTCTTTGTACTGCCGCTGCCTGGTTTCTGGATGCCTCGGTATGGCTACGCTGGTATGTGTTGCCGATTACTTTTTTCGGCTGTGCTTTATTGTGGTTCGGCGGTAGGTTTCTGGACCGGCTGATGCATAGCAAGATTGCTCGTTTGTCCCTGTTTCTTGAACAGACAGATGAGCGCATAGAAAAGGGGCGGCCCATCTTTGAGACAGACCACCCCCAGACCGATCAGCCTTGAAATTACTCAGGCATGCTCGGCGTAGCAACTCCCCAACCCAAGGCCTGATACAAGGCAATCATGTTCAGGTAAGAACCGGTTTCAGCCATCGCTAGTTCCTGACGAGTCTGGTTCAGACTGCGCTGGTTTTCCAGCACTTGCTGATACGCTCCCGCCCCCACTTCATAGCGCGTCAAGGCACGCTCATGGGCATTTTCCAGATGCGAGGCCGCCCGCGTCAGACTAAGCAGGCTTTCCTGGTGTTGAGTCAGCCTTTGCAAAGAGCCCTGAATTTCTTCCTGGGCCTGTAGCAACACTTGCTGATAGTGCAAACGCGATTCGTCAGCCACGGCTTCCATGCCACGCAAGCGCGCTTTGGCATGACCTAAATGCAGGGCAGGCCACTGCATCGCAGGCGAGACATCGAACGCTCGTGCGGCATTGCCCAGATTGCTGCCCCGCAGGGCAAAAAAGCCAATAAAGCCAGCCAGATCCAAACGGGGATAAAGTTCGGCAGTCGCTGATGCGACCTCGTGCGAGCTTGCCAGGATCTCTTGTCGGGCAGCACGGACATCAGGCCGGTTGAACAGCATGGCATTCACATCACCCAAAGGCAGGGAGGTAGCCAAAGGTGCTTTGGCGCTGGGCAGCGGCGTGTCAATGGGCTCAGCTTCGCCACCGCTCAAGACCTGAATGCGCAGGCGAGCCAGCGCCAGGTCACTGCGTAGTTGCGGCAGCAGGGTTTTAGCCCGCTCCAGACCGGCCTTGGCATTGTCCAGATTCTCGGGCAGTTCCCGGCCCAGTGATACGCCTGCCTGGACCAGCTGGAGGGTATGCTCCCAGCTTCGTACATCGTCCTGCGCCAAGGCAAGCCGTCCTTGCAGGCCTTGGGCCTGCACATATTGGCGCGCCAGTTCTGCGACCATGGCCTGACGAGTCAGTTCCAGTTGATCTGCGCTGGCCTCACTGCGTGCCTGGGCAGAGAGGGCCAATTGTTCCACGCGGCCAAACAAGTCGATCTCCCAGGTGGCTTGCATACCTAAGCGCCAGTTCTCGGTAATCCCGTGGTCAATAGAGCCATCTGCCGCTGTAAATTGGGCACCGCTACGGTTATAGCTGGCCTGGGCGGTCACCGCGGGCAGTCTGTCATGTTGGCGCTCGTCGATCAGGACGCGGGAGGCTAGCCAGCGGGCTTGTGCCTGGGCAATATCCAGATTGTGATTCAGGGCCTTGGTAATCAAGGAGTCCAGCTGCGGGTCTTGCAGTAAAGTCCACCAGTTCTCGCGTTGTTCAGGGGCCTGCGCAAACTGGCTGTTCCAATTGGTTGTTGCCAGAGTGGAGGCGGTGGGGATGGATGTATCCAGCCCTACGGCGCAACCGCTCAGGATCAGGCTGGGGATCACCAGTCGCAGCGCACGCGCCACAGGGGCGAGCCTGTTTGATAAAGCATGTGGCCTCATGATGCGTGTTCTCCAGTGGAAGCTTGCAGGGCTTGAGCCAGGTCGCGCGCTCGCGGGGTATCGGCTTGGCGAGCGTGGTCACGCGCCAGCAAGGTATATAAAGTCGGCAGGATGAATAGAGTGAAGACCGTACCGATCAGCATGCCCGAGACCAGCACAACGCCCAGGCCAAAGCGGCTGCTGGCACCTGCTCCCGAGGCAAACAAGAGCGGCACCAGACCAAAGACCATCGCCCCAGTTGTCATCAGCACGGGCCGCAAACGGATGCGAGCGGCTTGCAAGATGGCTTCTGGTTTTTTCAGGCCCTCTTTGAATTGCAGCTCATTGGCGAACTCCACCATCAAGATGCCGTGCTTACTGATCAGCCCGACCAAGGTCAGCAAACCGATCTGGGTGTAAATATTGAGTGTGCCCAATCCCAGCGCCAAAGGCAGTAGCGCTCCACACAAGGACAAGGGGACGGTGACCAGAATAATGATGGGGTCCACCAGGCTTTCGTATTGAGCGGCCAGCACCAGGTAAATCACTACCAGCGCGGCCAAGAAGGCCCACACCAGAGACTGACTTTCCTGGGTGAACTGGCGCGATTCTGATTGCCAGTCATGCGTGAAACCGGCGGGCAATTGGCTGGCGATTTCATCTAGATAAGTGACGGCCTGACCCAGTGTGACGCCGGGCGCAGGAATGGCCTGCAAAGTGGCTGCGTTTTGCTGATTGAATTGACGCAGGCTATTTGGCTCGACTTCACTGTGAATCTGAACCATAGCCGACAAGGGCACTAACTCGCCATTGGCACTGCGTACAAATTGGCGTGTCAGAGCTTGGGCTGTCAGGCGCAGCTCACGCTGGCTCTGTGGAATGACGTCGTAAGAGCGCCCATCCAACGAGAAGCGGTTCAGGTAGTTCTCGCCCACCAGCACAGCCAGGGAGTCCGCAATGTCGCGCAAACTAATGCCCATGCTGGCGGCTTTGCTGCGGTCAATCTCTACGCGGGAAACGGGCTTGTTGTAGTCCAGGTCGCTGTCCACCACTACAAACAAGCCGCTTTCACGAGCCTGCTGCTTCACTTGTTCCATGGTGTCGTACAGGCTGCGATAGTCGCCGGGGCTACGCAAAACCAGTTGCACGGGCAAACCGCCGCTGGAACCGGGCAGGGGAGCCAGTTGGAAGGCAAAAATACTACTGCCGGCAATGTTGCTGACGCGTCCTTGCAACTCGCCCTGAATGGCGCTGGCATCGCGGTCGCGCTTACCCCAGTCTTCCAGGTTGATTCCGCCAAAGCTGGCGGCGGGGCCATCGGTGCCCACAATCAACCAGGTGCTGGCGGCTTCATCAAGTTGCCGGTAAGTGTCATCCAGCAATTTGGCATCGCGTTCGGCATAGGCCAGATTGGCGTTTTGTGGGGCTTTAACCGCCGTTAAGACGCTGGCCTGATCTTCAATCGGGGCCAGTTCGCTGTGCGTCATTTGGTACAGAACGGGCAGGCTGATAAAGACCAGCAAGGCGAGCGCAGCAGTAATCCAGCGATGCCGTAAGGAACGAGCCAACAAGCTGCCATAACGTTGCGACAGGCCATCAAAAAAGCGCTCTGCCAGATAAGCCATACGGCCCTCATCTTGTTGAGCGGGAAGCAGTAAGGAACTCATCACGGGGGACAGGGTTAAAGCCACCACGCCAGACACCAACACAGCACCTGCCAGGGTCAGGGCAAACTCTTTGAATAACGCACCCGTCAGGCCACCCATCAGGCCAATCGGGGCATACACAGCGGCCAAGGTCAGCGTCATGGCAATGACAGGCCCGGCCACTTCGCGGGCACCTAGTAAGGCTGCCACGACGGGCGAACGTCCAGCACTGATGTGACGGTGTACGTTCTCCACCACCACAATGGCATCGTCCACGACCAGACCGATTGCCAACACCATCGCCAACAAGGTCAGCAGATTGATACTGAAACCAAAGGCCAGCATCAAGCCAGCCGCACCCAGCATGGACAAGGGAATGGTCGCCAGGGGAATCAGCACGCTGCGAAAAGAGCCCAGGCACAGGTAGATAACCAGCACCACAATCAGCATGGCTTCCGTCAGGGTTTTGAGTACTTCATCAATCGAGGCCTGAATAAAACGGGCGGTTTCAAAGGCCAGTGCCACCTCGACACCGGGGGGCAGGGTCGCTTCAATAGCGGGCAGACGGTCTCGGATGCCGTCCACAATGCGTAAAGGGTTGCCGCCGGGAGTGGGGAACAAACCCAGGTGTATCGCAGGCAAGCCGTCCATCAAGGCGCTGGTCTCGGTGGATGCTGCGCCCAGTTCCACCTTGCCGATATCGCGCAGTCGCACCAAAGAGGTGCCGTCTTCCCGCACAATCAGATCCTGGAATTCCGCCACGCTGGTCAGGTCTGAGTTCAGACGGATATTGCTGAGCACATGCTGGCCTTTGACCATGCCGGGGGCGGCTTGGTAGTTATTGGCGCGCACGGCTTGAGCAATGTCGGCGGCCGTCAGCCCGTAACCGGCCATGCGGTCCGAATCCAGCCATAAACGCATAGCTAGTTTCTGACCACCAAAGGTTTGAATCTTCGCCACACCATCAATGGTGGAGAACATGGGCTCCACCACACGCGATAGGTAGTCGCTAAGTTCCGGGATGGAAAGGGTAGTCGTGGAAAAGCCCACATAGGCCACGGCCGTGGAGTCCCCGGAGGAGCGTTCCACAACCGGGTCATAGGCCCCTTCGGGCAGGCGATAGCGCACTTGACTGACCTTGCTCATGACTTCAGTCAGAGCCTGGGTAGAGTCGCGGTTCAGCTCCATGCGCAAAGTCACCACACTGCGGCTTTGCACGGAGTTGGAGGACAGGTAGTCCACGCCTTCCACCGAGGCCAAGGCCTGGGCGATAGGTTGAGTCACAAAGCCTTGCATCAGTTCTGCGGAAGCACCGGGGTACTCGGTGCTAATCGTGATGGTGGAGTTCTCCAATAAGGGGTACTGCCGGATGGGCAGCTTTTGTAAAGAGAACAGGCCCAGCATCAACAGCAAGGCGCTGACCACCAGGGCAAGCACCGGCCGACGAACAAACAAGTCGGTAAAGCCGGGACGGGAAGCGGTGTTCATACGGGCTCCTTATCCTTGGCGGTCTGCACGATGGAGCCGTCCTGAATTTTGATCTGCCCAGCGCTGACGACTTTGTCGTCTGCTGTCAGCCCGTCGGTAATCTCGACGCGTTCGTCCCATTGCTCGCCGGTTTGTACCGAGACGCGCCGTACTTGCCACCGCCCTTGGTCCTGCGGGGTAGCGACAAAGACGGTCTGGCCGTAGGCAGTGTAGGTCAGTGCTGTTTCTGGCACGGTCAGCACGGGGGCTTGGGCGGGTCGTGTCAACTGGACGCGGGCATACATACCGGCTTGCAGACGATGTTCGGAGTTGGCCAGCACGGCTTGCAGACGCACGCTGCGTGAATCACCAATTAACGGGTCGATGGCGTTGATCTTGGCCTCGAAGCTTTCACCGGGCCAGGCATCCACCTGTATGTGCAGCACTTGGCCCAAGCTCAGGTCTGGCAGGCTGTGTTCAGGCACGGTCAGGTTGACGCGAAGCTGGCTGTCATCAACCAGGCTGGCAATGGTTTGGCCCGGTTGTAAATAATGGCCCTGATGCAGACTGGTGATCCCTATGCGGCCTGAGAAGGGGGCGGCAATCTGTTTCAAGGCGAGTTCAGCACGCTGGTATTGCAGTTGCGCCTGGGCTACGGCGTGATCGGCCTGCGCCTGGTCCAGCTGTTCCTGGGTGGCGGCCTGCTGCTCTTTCAATTTACGCACACGTGTCAGTTGAAGAGCGGCCTGTTTTACCTGTGCCTGCTCCCGACGTACGCTGGCCTGTTCCAGTTCATCATTCAGCAACACCAAAGGTTGTCCGGCCTTGACGGTCTGTCCAGAAGTGAAGTCAATCTTGCTAATTCGACCGTTGCTTTCGGCGCTAAGCAGCACCTGCTGCCAGGCTTCCAGTGCTCCCACGGCATGCAATAAACGAGGCGCGGCCTGGGACTCCACGCTGGACAATTCAACGACTGCGGGCGGGTACGCAGCACCTGCCTGGGCTTCTGATGAGGCAGGCAGCACACGCCAGCCTATGGCTATTACGCCGGCCAAAACGGGGATGATGATCCATGTACGACGCGAGTTCATGCTGCCTGCCCTCCCAGAAAGGCAGAGCGCCATAGTGGCAGTTTGTTCGGACGGGTCTGGCTTGATCGCCGGTCCCCTTGCGACCAGTCTTCAGGTTTGAACAAAGCGAGCAACAGGGGCAGAAAGGATTGCAGCAGCCATGACAGGGGTCTGGCAAACAGAGTCCAAATACGAGTAGGCATGGCAGGTTCCTGTGACAAGAAAGACGGCAGCCAATATGGCTTGCCTTAATGAGGTACCTGGACTATAAAACCTCAAGTTAACTTGAGGTCAAGGGGTGGGGGAATGGCAAAAACAATCGATTTCAGCCGTGCGCTAACGGTAGGCGAAGTGGCAAAACGCAGCGGTGTACCTGTGTCCACCGTGCATTTTTACGAGTCTAAAGGCTTGATTGCCAGCACCCGCAACAGTGGTAACCAGCGCCGTTTTGAATCGGTGGTCTTGCGTTACATTGCGATCATCAAAGTGGCGCAGCGCACCGGGATTCCGCTGGAGGAAATCCATGATGCGTTACGTGGTTTGCCACCGGGCAGCAAGCCATCGAGCAAGCAATGGCGGGCCATGTCCAGCCGTTGGCAAGACAAACTGAATGATCGTATTGAGCAGTTGACGCGGCTGCGTGATGAGCTGACCCACTGTATTGGCTGTGGGTGCTTGTCGATGAGTGAATGTCCCTTGCGCAATCCGGCCGATATTCTGGGCCAGCAAGGGCCCGGCCCCCAGATTCTGGAACGAAAACTGGAGGCCGGGGTAGAGGTTTAAGTTGGGTCGGGCGACTGCGCGTAGAGCGCGGTGGCCTCGGAAGTGACCAGAGACTGATAGCGCTCGAAGTGGTTCAGGATATCGTTAATGACCTGGCTGGAAGAGAGGCCCATCAAGTCGTAACCCCGACTGCCATCGGCAAATACGGTCCGCACTTGCCACTCTTGCGGGCGGGTTTGCTCATTGCGAGCCGCTGCTGCCGTAAAGCTGGCAACCCGGCGTGCTCCTAACTCCACACCATAGACAAAGTTACGCTGGTTATCGGCCTGAATGGTCAGTTGGGCTTGATCTTGCGTGCCAGTTTCCAGGTTTACATTCAAGCCACGCTTGCCCAGTTCTTCAGCCACAGCCTCTAGGGCAGGCAGAACCGTCTCGCCCAGAAAACGTCGTGCATCACGTTGGTTGGGAGTGTGCAGAATTGTCGAGAGGCGTCGACGCCAGGACACCTCCGACCCTGGTGCTGGCCCAGATAGCGGCCCTTGTCGGCGCTGGCGTGACATATCCGCCTTCATACCTTTGAATAGCCCTATGATCAATAAGAACATGATCACGGCAAAGGGTAGGGCACTAACTAGCGTGACGGTTTGCAAGGCAGTCAGGCCGCCTGCCAGCAAGAGCAAGGAAGCGGTGGTGCCTTCCAGCGCGCACCAGTAAATGCGCTGCCAGACGGGCGCGTCTTCCACGCCACCGGCGGCCAGTGTGTCGATCACCAGCGAGCCGGAATCGGCCGAGGTCACAAAGAAGATGGCAACCAGAATGATGGCCAGAGTCGAGGTGACATTGGACCAGGGCAGGTATTCCAGAAACTCGAACAAGGCGACCGAGGCATTGGCCGCTGCGTCTTGTGCCAGCTGACCACCCGCTACCGTCATATCCAGGAAGATGGCAGTATTGCCAAATACAGTCATCCAGAAGAAGGTAAAGACCGTGGGTACCAGTAACACGCCCAGAACAAACTCACGTACCGTGCGGCCACGCGAAATGCGGGCAATAAACATGCCGACAAAAGGCGACCATGCAATCCACCAGGCCCAGTAAAACAGGGTCCAGGCTTTCATCCAGCTTTGTCCGCGAAACGCTTGTGTACTAAATGAACGGGCGAAGAAGTTATCGAGATAACCGCCAATATTCTGTACAAAAGCATTCATCAAAAAGGCAGTTGGGCCCACAGCGAGCACAAACAGCATCAAGGCAATGGCGACCAGCAAGTTCAGTTCAGACAGGCGGCGAATACCGACGTCCAATCCACTGACGACTGATAAGGTTGCCAGCGCGGTTACCACCACAATCAGGATGATTTGCAGCCAGGTTTCCTGGGGCCAGCCAAATAGATGCTCCAGACCGGCATTGATTTGAAGCACGCCCAAACCCATGGAGGTTGCAATCCCAAATAGCGTGCCGCAGACTGCAAAAATATCGACGCTATCGCCGATCCAGCCTTCGATGCGCTTGCCAAATAGGGGATACAGACCCGATCGTATGGTTAAAGGCAGGTTGTAGCGAAAGCAGAAATACGCCAGCGACAAACCTACGACCGCATAGACGGCCCAGGCATGAACGCCCCAGTGAAAGAAAGTGATGATCTGCGCCTGATGGGCGGCTTCCACTGTGCTGGCCAGCCCGGAAGGCGGGGCCGAGAAGTGTTGCAGCGGTTCGGCCACGGCAAAGAACATCAAGCCAATGCCCATACCGGCGGCAAATAGCATTGCCATCCAGGTTAGATAGGGGTAATCCGGTTCTGAATCATCCGGCCCTAATTTCAAATTGCCGTAGCGGCTTAATGCCAGATAGATAACGGCAAAGAAAAAGAGGGCGACAGCCAGGATATAGAACCAGCCGAAACTTTTGATGACCCAGTTTTGTAACTGTTCAAAAATAAGTGCGGCGTCTTCAGGGAAAATGATCCCGATCAGCAAGAAGACCAGGACGATAAAGGTAGATCCCCAGAACACCCGTGGATGTAGCGTGCTTTTAAAAGGCAGCCCCATGTCATGCTCCGTTTGTAACTAAGAGGGCAACAGCTTAACGAGAACGACTGCCTGTTGAAAGGTTTGTTAGATTAGGAAATATTTGCTCAGGCTCGGAAAGGATCTATTGGCAAAATCAATTCCTGATGCCCCGCCTGACGAGTTAATTCCAATTGGTGCAGCACACTGGCACTGGCGGTATGCACCGCAGAATGCAGGTCTGCACCCAAAATAAGGTGAGCCAGCAAGGTAGAGGCGAACAGGTCACCGGTGCCTTTGGCAGCGCAATCCACACGAGGATGGCAGAGCAGGGTGTCAGCGCGTGGCTCCTTGCGAGCCAGTAATAATTTGATCTGGCCCTCTTGCCAGGATTCGGGCGCGGCACTGGTGGCAATGACCCATTCAGTGCGGCCATTGAGCAAGGTATGTGCGGCGGCCGAGCTGGCCTCGACAGTGTCGCAAGACTGCTTAGTCAGCAGCGAGAGCTCGTAGTTATTGGGGGTCAAGCCGTTGGCCAGAGGCAGTAAGGTTTCGTGATAAGTCTGAATCAGGGCCGGGTCTACATAGACGCCCACATCCAAGTCACCAATAACCGGGTCCACGATGACCAGTATGTCTGGATGCTGTTGCAGTATCTTTTTGAGCCAACGAGCAATGATGACGGCCTGGTTCGCACTGCCCAGATAACCGATTAGCACAGCCCGCACTTTATCCAGCGCACCGCGCAAAACCAGATCGTCTAGAAAACCTTCCAGCCATTCGTCGGGTACGGCGCCACCGTGAACCGAGGGGTACTGTGGGTTGTTGCTCAGCAACACAGTGGGAACGGCGGCGACTTTAAAGCCGTGTCTACGCAAAGTCGGGCCGGCAACATTGTTGCCCACCCGACCGTAGACGACTTGAGACTGAATGGAAACGACATCCACATGGTAGGGATGTCGTTCCCGATCAACAAAGTTTACTGCTGTGTTCATGCAGCGCAGTCGGCCTTAGTGGCTTGTTTAAGTTGGCTGAGCCAGTTGCTCAGGACCGTGCCAGCGGCGGCGTGCAGACGTTTTTGCACCGCCATGGCTTCCAGACGCAGCATTTGAGGATCGATATCCGCTTGGCCCAACTCGTTGGCATGACCAACCAGCCAGCGTTCCAGCTTGCTGGTGTCGGCTTCCAGGTGAAATTGCAGGCCCAGTACTTGGGTTCCGAAGGAGAAAGCCTGGTTAGCACCGACATCCGTGCTGGCCAGGTGAAGGGCGCCATCAGGAATATCGAATTGATCTCCGTGCCAATGCAGAACCGGAATGCTACCAATAGCGGCCAGCGGCGACTCTTTGCCAGCCTCGCTGAGCTTCAAGGGGGAAAAACCAATTTCCTTCACGCCCAATGGGTACACATTGGCTCCCAGGGCGCGCGCAATCAGTTGTGCGCCCAGACAAATACCCAGCAAGGGTTTGCCAGCCAGCAGGAACTTGTTGATCAGTTCCAGCTCATCGCTTAGGAATGGGTAAATTTTTTCGTCGTAGGCGCCGATAGGCCCGCCTAATACAACCAGCAGGTCAGCGTCCTGTTCACCCACGTGACGCAGTGACTCGACGGATGGGTCAATGTAGTGCACTTGGTAGCCCTGTTCAATCAGAACAGGTTCCAGCGTGCCCAAGTCTTCAAAATGGATATGACGCAGTGCGATGACTTTCTTCATAAGAGTTTCTTTCAATCCAGAGGGTAAGGATGTCAGCTTGTGGTACCGATGTCTACATTAATGGCACCGGATAGTGGGAAGGTGCAACACGCCAAGGCATGGCCCTGAGCCTTGTCCTGATCGCTCAGACAAAAGTCAGGTTCTGCGCGGTATTCACCATCCGAGATCTGTACCCGGCACGCCCCGCAAATGCCTGAACGGCACTGACTGCGGATGGGGACATCGGCGGCTTCCAGCATTTCCAGCAAGCTGCTGCCTGGTTCGGGCGAGATTGTCTGCCCCGTGCTGCGTACATGAAGTTGTAGTGGAGCACTGCCGGCGTCGGGCAAAATCTCTATCCCGGATTTGACGGGCGGAGAGAAGGCCTCGATCAACATATGCGAGATAGGGTGTGCCTGAATGGTGTATTCGCGCAGCGCCTGGGCAAAGCCGTGGCTGCCGCAAATAACCACTGCCTGCGGATCCTGCAACAGCTCCAGGTTTTCAAAAGAGGGTCGGCCCACTTTGAAATGAGCGCTGTCACGGATTTTTTCTTGCGTGACAAACACCGTCAGCGTGAACCAGCTGCTAGTCAGATCCAGTTGCAGCAGTTCGTGCAAGAAGGGGATGTCGGCAATGCGGGCAATGCTCAGCAATAAATGCACGTTGGGGACAGGCAAGCCGTCAGTGGATCGGGCGGCCAGTTCACGCAGCAGGGCAATGGGCAGGGTAATGCCGATGCCACCTGCGATCATGGCGATACGCTCGTAACCCACAATAGAGTCCACCGAGATATCACCCGCCACATATTGCAGGGGCACATTCATGCCCTCGCGCAAGGTGGCGTGCAAGTGATCGGAGACGCTGTTGCGCCCCGATCCTTTGACGGCAATTTCAATCAGGTCTGGATCGGCCATACGGGTGATCGAATACATACGCTGTTGAAGGGTGCCGCCGGTATCGGGGTAGCTCAGGGCGACATGCTTGCCCGCCTGCAAGGCATTCAGGAAATCAAAGTGACCACTTTGCACTCGCAATGTGAATACTTTGACGTTCCCGGCCTCTGGGCGAACGGTTTCGCAGCGCGCCTGAATCATGGCTGTCATTGCAGCGCCTCCTGTTGCTCGGCTTCAGGCTGGGCCTTGCCAGATTTGCTGTTCAGGCCAATGCGCTCGATCAGGCTTTCCACTGAACCGGTGTAGACGCCAATCTCGTTGGAGTCGCCGGTGTCGTGCAAAATGTCGCGAGCGTTCGGGAAGTTCACCATGGAGAAGACTTTTTCCCAGGCGCCCATTTCGTTATTGGCGAACATCTCTACGGTGCGCAAAATAATGGCGCGCATGTGCTCACGCTCTTTCTGGCTCAGGCCGTGAATAATGTCCGAGGCGACAAAGCTGAACACACTGGAATGGCTCCACTCGTCCATGGCGTGGGTGCGGGTGACTTCATGGCACACGGTCTGGATGCTCTTGTCCTCGGCCATGGTCTTCAGATAGTCGGTAATCAACGTCTCGGAGGCGCAGGCAATGGAGAAGCGAGTCAGGCGACGCTCGGACTCAGAACTGCATTGGCTCAGGATGTCATTGCGCCACTGCACCAGGTTGAAATTGGTGAAGTCCAGGGGCTGCAGAGCGCGCATGGAGTAGATGTAGTTGCAAGCCATGATGGACATGCGAGTGTGCAGGGCTTCGTCCAGCAAAGCCTGAGACATCACGTCTTGCAGCAAATTACGGTTGGCACTGGGTGGTGGGGTTTTGATGATGTCTTCGCAAGAAGGCGTCACCACATTGCACTCAACGTAAATCGTTTTCAGGTTGTAGATACCCCAGGCGTAAGACAGGCACTGCGATTTCAATTCCTCAGGAGCTTCCAGCCAAGCCTGATGTTCGCGGAAAGGCAGCAGGCATTCGCTAAAGTCGGCCTTATTGGGATCAAAGGCCAGATTGTTGTAATCGGGCAGTTCCTGATTTACGGCCGCACGGTTTTTCCACAGTACAGACAGCTTTTGCAGCATATTACGTACGGCATCATCGGTTTCGTAGCTTTTGATTGTCATTTCAAACTTCCTTGCTGTTGAGTGCGATCTGTTCGAAATGAGCAGATCGTTTCTTTATTCCGCCTGTCTTTATTTCCATATGGAAATTCGCAGGCTTAAAAGGATCTTCTGATTCTTTATGCGCCGGACCTAAAAAGACCCGTGGCCGGGTCTGTTAAAGCCTGGGGAATCAGCGCGGTTGAACTGCCGTTAAAGCAATTGCGTTTCCTGTAGTCATGGGAAAACTGGGAAAGATGTTTCTCGCGCACAGATTGAAAAAAGTGATAATCTGCTTGAGCGTTTAGAAGTATGGGCGTTGAGTATTCGTTGGCTGCATTCTAATGATCCTATGACAATAAATGACAGACCATTTCAAGATCATTTAACAGACCACTTAATAATAAATATTTGAAGCTTGTTTTAATTCTTGACTGAAATTATCGGGATAGGCTTTGGGCCTGTGTTTCAGCGGGTTTTTAATGTTTTATGCTTTGAATGTTTATTTAAATATAAATAATTAAAAGTGGTCTGGTGAATTAATTTTTAATGGACTGTTTGATAGGACGATAAACAGAATAGGATGTTTATCTTTCGCCCTTGGTAACGTCATGCCAAGGGTTGCGCTTTTGTCCTCGTGTCTGGAAAACGATCACGACCTTGACGTGGCCAATATCGAAACAGGAACTCCCATGAAGAGTCTTGCCGGTGGCGACACCCACCACCTGCCTCTGGTGGGTTCGCAATTTCTGCAGCAAAGCGATCGCAATCTTTGGGACATCATCGAAGCCGAACGGCGTCGGCAACAACACACCATTGAGCTGATCGCGTCCGAGAATTACCTGAGCCGATCCGTGCTGGATGTACAGGGTTCCCTGCTAAGCAATAAACAGGCACAAGGCTATCCAGGGCAACGGATATACGGCGGGTGCGAGCAGGCGGATCAAACAGAAGAGTTGGCCATTGAAAGGGCCAAATCCGTTTTCAGGGCGGCGTATGCCAATGTGCAGGCGCACTCGGGCAGCCAAGCCAATCTGGCGGTGTATTTAGCCTTGTTATCGCCAGGGGATACCATCTTGTCGCTGGATCAATGTGCCGGCGGACACATGAGCCACGGTTCCCATTTCAATGTGTCCGGACGCTGGTTTCAGACCTGCTCGTATGGGGTGGATCGCCAGACACAATGGGTGGATATGGATCAGGTTCGCGCGTTGGCTCACAAGGAGCGACCACGCCTGATTATTGCGGGTGGCTCGGCCTATTCGCGTACCCCTAATTTCGCCGAGTTCCGAAATATCGCCAACGAGGTCAATGCTTATCTGATGGTGGATTTGGCCCATAGTGCCGGGCTGGTGGCGGCGGGTTTGATGGAGTCGCCGGTTAGCCATGCACACGTCACCACGTTTTCTACACATGGCACATTGCGCGGCCCGCGCGGCGGCATTATTTTGTGCAATGAGCCCAAGTTGGCGGAGCGTTTGAATCAGGCTGTGTATCCGGGGCTGCAAGGAGGGCCTTTGCTGAACATCATGGCCGCCAAAGCGGTCGCCCTGGGAGAAGCAATGCATCCGTCCTACAAGGCCTACGCACAATCGGTCATTACCAACGCCCGCAGTTTGTGCCGGCGTCTCTCGGAGGGGGGCCTGACCGTGGTGTCGGGCGGCACAGACTGCCATTTTGGCGTGGTGGATTTGCGCCCCTGGGATCTGTCGGGGCCATTGGTAGAACGGGTGCTGACACAGCTGGGCATCAGCTTGAGCAAGCATCGGGTGCCTTATGAGCAGCTAAGCAGCGCGTATTCCGGTATACGAATCGGTAGCGCTGCCTGTACAACTCGTGGGCTGGGCGAGGACGATTTCAAAGAAATTGGCGACATGATGCTGGCCTTGCTGGGCGGCGTGCGTAGCGGGGTGCGTAACCCTCGAACCGAGAATGCTATTTTGGAAGGGGTCGCCGACCTGAATCGGCGATACCCCTTGATGTACTGATTCTGGCCCGCTCAGCCTTTGCCCTGACGTAGGGCGTTGGCCAGACGTAACATGGCTGATTCAATTTCATAAGCGGTTAAAGAGGCATAACCTAATAACCAGCCTTGTTGTTTTTCTTCCCCAATATACAGACGGCTTAAGCCTGGCAGTTGCACACCTGCGCTTAACGCGCGACGTAAGGTGTGTTCTTCCGACCAGCCGGGCTCCAGAAAGCAGGGGATTTGCAGCCCGCCTTCGGGCCGGGCGGCACGGACGATGCCTTGCAAATGCTGCTCGATTGCTTCCAGCATGATTTCCCGCCTGCCCGTGTAGAGCTTGCGCATGGCACGGATGTGGGAGTTGTAATGCCCATCTTCCATAAAGCGTGCCAGCGTCAGTTGCAGAATTTGTGGCGTATGGCCATCCATGATGCTGCGTGCCTGGGTGAAGGGTTTGACCAGCTCGGGCGGCAGGGCCATATAGCCCATGCGTAGCCCCGGATACAGGGTTTTGCTGAAGGTACCCAGGTAAATTGTGCGCTGGTATTTATCCAGGCCCTGTACACAAGCGGTAGGCAAGCCATCGTAGTGAAACTCGCTGTCGTAATCGTCTTCCAGGATCCAGCGGCCATTTTCAGCGGCCCAGCGTATCAGTTCCAGACGACGTTCGAGGGATAGGGTGGCGCCTGTGGGATATTGATGTGAAGGCGTGACATAAATGCAATTGGCGCCACTGCGATCCTCATGCAGCAGCTCGGTGCGTAAGCCCTGCTCATCCACACCGATAGGCACGACGCGGGCCTCGGCGGCCTCAAAGGCTTTGCGTGCACCAAAGTAGCCGGGGTTCTCGACCAGAATGGGCTTGCCCGCATCCACCAGCAATTGAGCGCAGAGAAACAAGGCTTGGCGCGTGCTGCTCAGAATCAGGATCTGGTCGGCAGAGACCTTGGCGCCGCGTTCCAGATTCAGGTAGACGGCAATCGCTTTACGCAGGGACTCAGTTCCTTGCGGATCACCGTGCAACAGGATATTGGCCCGAAAGTCCTTCATGGCTTGGCGTTGCAAGCGTTCCCACACGTCGGTGGGGAAGTTGCGGGTTTCGGGCAGGCCAGTGGCAAAAGCCTTAATGGTTTGCTGGTCGGCAATGCCGCCACTTTCAAATACGGCGCGGCCGCGACGGCTTAAACCTGTGCCCGGTTCCATAACACTACGTTTCAGGTCCTGGGCCTTGATGCGTCGGTAGGCGCTGCCACGCAGCTCTGTGCCCACCGATTCGGACACATAGCTGCCCGAGCCTTCGCGTCGCACGATAAAGCCGTCGCGGTGCAGCTGGACATAGGCATTTTCAACCGTATCGCGTGCCATGTTCAGGGACTTGGCCAGGGAACGTGTGGCAGGCAGCTTGACCCCTGGTCCCAAGGCTCCATCCAGAATCAGTGCCCGCAAAGCACGCTGAATGCGCTGGTGAAGATCCAGGGATTGAAGTTCGTCATCATTAAGACGCATCTTCAAGGTGTCCAGTTCAAACGAACGCGTCATGCGGTCTGCTCCAGAGAATAATAATGGTCTGACTAGTCAGACCATTGTGCTCGTAGACTTGATTGTCATTGCCGAAATAGGGGGGGCCTGTTCCGGCGTTCAGGTTTGTACAGGATCTCAGCAAGTATGTCCCGACCCTTTAATTTCAGCGCAGGGCCCAGCGCCCTGCCAATGGATGTTCTATTGCAAGTACGCGACGAACTGCTTGATTTTGCCGGCACAGGTTTGTCTGTAATGGAAATAAGTCATCGTTCCCAGCCCTTTATGGAGTTTGCTCAGCGCAGCGAGGCGGCCTTGCGGCGCGTGCTGGGTGTGCCATCGGACTATCACGTCTTACTCTTGCAGGGTGGTTCGTACTTGCAGTTTTCCCAGATTCCGATGAACTTGCTCCATAAAACAAACACCGCGGACTATATCCACACTGGTCTGTGGTCTGAACAAGCCGCCAATGCCGCCAGTCAATATGGAGAAGCAAGAATCATAGCCAGTTCCTGTGACACTGGATTTGATCGTATTCCTGAGATTAATGAATCTAATATTAATCTGGATGCGGCTTACTTGCATTACACAGAAAATGAAACTGCACAGGGCTTGCAGTTTTCAGAACCACCTGCCTCGCCTATTCCTTTAGTCTGTGATGCGTGCTCCAGTTTGATGTCCAAACCGCTTGACATTTCAGCGCACGATTTGGTTTATGCCTCGGCCCAGAAAAATATGGGAATTGCTGGTGTCACCGTGGTTCTGCTTAATCCCGCTATTTTAGACAAACCTTTGCCGGGCACGCCACAAGCGTTGGATTTTTCCATACAGGCAAAAAAACAATCCTTGCTAAATACGCCATCTACCTTTTCCTGGTATGTGTTGGGGCTGACTTTGGAATGGATTGAACGAGTTGGTGGCGTCAATGTATTACATGAAATAAATAAGAAAAAATCAAAATTACTCTATGAGGTTATTGATCAAAGTGAAGGTTTCTATATCAATAATGTTTTGCCTGACTATCGATCTATCAATAACATTCCATTTTATATTTCTGAAAATAATTTAAATATTTTATTTGCTGATACAGCACAGAAAAATGGTTTTCATGGATTGAAAGGGCATCAATCAACGGGGGGCTTGCGCGCCAGCATCTATAACGCCGTCACCTTGGATGCGGTGCAGGCGCTGGGGGAGTTCATGCGCGAGTTCGAGCGCACGCACGGCTAAGGCGTGTGCCTGCTTTTACAGAGCGGCCAGCAGATTGGCTGCGCCTCAGTTTGCAATCTTTAAGGAAAATGTATGTACGACAACACACTCAGCTTGGCTGAATTCGACAAGGAATTGGCCCAGGCCATCCAGGGCGAAGAAAGCCGTCAGGAAGATCACGTAGAACTGATCGCTTCGGAAAACTACGCCAGCCCTCTAGTGATGCAGGTGCAGAACTCGGTGTTCACCAATAAGTACGCTGAAGGCTATCCCGACAAGCGTTATTACGCAGGTTGCGAATTTGTGGACGTGGCCGAGCGTTTGGCCATCGAGCGCCTGAAAGCCTTGTTCGATTGCGACTACGCCAACGTACAGCCCCATGCCGGGGCCCAGGCTAATACCGCCGTGTTTCTGGCCTTGCTCAAACCCGGCGATACCGTCATGGGCATGAATCTGGCCCAAGGTGGTCACCTGACACATGGCAACCCCATCAATATTTCGGGACGTCTGTACAACATCATTCCTTACGGGATCGACACTGAAACCGGCTTGATTGATTACGACGAGATGGAACGCATTGCGATAGAGACCAAGCCCAAAATGCTGATTGGTGGTTTTTCAGCGTATTCACGCGTGAAAGATTGGGCGCGTATGCGACAGATCGCGGACAAGGTGGGAGCCTGGTTCTGGGTGGATATGGCCCACGTGGCTGGTTTGGTTGCAGCGGGTGAATACCCCAGCCCCTTGCCTTACGCGCATGTGGTCACCAGTACGACGCATAAAACCCTGCGCGGCCCACGCGGCGGCGTGATCATGGCCAAAGGGCAGAGCGAGGACTTCTACAAACGCCTGAACTCAGCCGTTTTCCCTGGTGTACAGGGTGGCCCCCTGATGCACCTGATTGCGGCCAAAGCCATTGCCTTCAAAGAAGCCTTGCAGCCCGAGTTCCGTACCTATCAACACAATGTGGTGCGCAATGCTCGCGCGATGGCAGCGGTGCTGGTGCAGCGCGGTCATAACATCGTGTCGGGTGGCACCGATAATCACATGATGCTGATTAATCTGTCGGCCAAACCTTATACCGGCCAGGAGGCTAGCGATGCTTTGGCGGATGCCTATATCACGGTGAACAAGAACTCGGTGCCCAACGACCCACGATCACCGATGGTGACTTCCGGTATCCGTATTGGGACGCCTGCAGTGACGACGCGCGGCTTTGACGTGGCAGATTGTGAGCAGTTGGCACATTACCTGTGCGATGTGCTGGATGCCTATGAAGCTGGTACCTTGGATACGATCAAACACGATATTCGCGAGAAAATCGTTACCTTATGTCGACGTTATCCGGTGTACCAAGTGCAGACGGAACCAGCACAGCTGTGATCCGTGCGCATGTCTGTCCCCGCTTGCTATGAGGATGTTTTTTCTATTTAGGGAAGATGCCTAGTAGTGGCAGGACCGGTTTCATGAAAAAAGCCCAACTATTTGCAGTTGGGCTTTTTCGTGTTGGGCTTGGAGTAGCAAGGTGCGTGGATTTGCTGCGTTTCTAGGCTGCAAGGTGTGTGTTTGCGACGCGGCAGCAGTCGAGTGCAACGCGGCAATACACAGTGGTTTAGCCCCGCTGGCTCCAATCTCCATACCCTTTAGCGCGCAGCTCACAAGCTGGGCAGTGCCCGCAGCCATATCCCCAATCATGCAGGGTTTCCCGCTCATTCTGATAGCAGGTATGGCTGTCTTCGCGAATCAGGTTTACCAAGGCATCCGAGCCCAGCTTGTGGGCCAGTTCCCAGGTATCTGCCTTGTCCAACCACATCAACGGTGTGTCTACTGTTAACGGACGTTCTATCCCCAGGCTCAAGGCCACTTGCAAGGCTTTAAGCGTGTTGTCTCGACAGTCCGGGTAGCCCGAAAAATCAGTTTCGGACATACCGCCCACCAGCGTATCCAGCCCCCGCCGGTAGGCCAAGGCACCAGCCAAAGTAAAGAACAGCAGGTTGCGGCCCGGCACAAAGGTGTTGGGTAGCCCGTCTTCCTGCATGGCGATCGTTATGGATTCGGTCATGGCACTGCCGCCTATCTGGGCCAGAACGCTGGCATCCAGCACATGATCTGTCCCCAGGCGTTGCGCCCAATGCGGGAATTGCTGGCAAAGCTTTTCTCTTAAGGTCTGACGGCATTGCAATTCGACCTTGTTGCGCTGGCCGTAGTCAAAACCTACGGTTTCTACAAAGGCAAAGCGATCCAGTGCCCAGGCCAGGCAGGTCGCAGAATCCTGTCCGCCTGAAAATAAAACCAAGGCTCGGCGGCTGGGGTGCAGCGGCTTCATGCTTTGACCTGTGCGGTGCTTAAGGCGCGGCGCTTCATGGAGCTGATCAGGGAGTTGAGCAGCACGCCATACATGGGCACAAAGAGCAGCAGGCTGACGGCCAGCTTGATGACGTAGTCGACGATGGCGATCTCGCCCCAGTGCTCGGCCATGAAGGGGTTGCTGCTACGCCAGAATGCGATGCCGAAAAAGGCCAGTGTGTCCAGGGCCTGCCCAAAGATGGAGGCCGCCGCAGGCGCAATCCACCATTGTTTGTAGTCTCGGCGGATGCGGTCAAACACCTGTACGTCCAGCAACTGCCCCAATACGTAGGCGGCAAAACTGGCCAAGGCTATGCGGAACACAAAGCTGTTGAATTCGCCCAGTGCCTGCAAGCCGCTGAACTGGCCTTCATGAAACAGCACGGAGACGACATAAGAGGCGATCAACGCCGGAAACATGGCGCGGGTAATGACGCGGCGTGCTTCGGACTTGCCCATCAAGCGGACAGTCAGATCAGTGGCTAAAAAGACAAAAGGAAAGCTGAAGGCTCCCCAGGTGCTATGAAAGCCGAACAGTTCAATGGGGAGTTGAACCAGATAATTGCTGGCAATCACAATAAAAATGTGAAAGGCAATTAGAAGACGCAAATAGAACGACAGCCGTGAAGACGGCACAGTAGGCAGAGTCATGTCTGAACCTTTTTGGTGGATGGGGTGAGGGAACCCATTGAAAATGGACTGCAACCGGCAATTGTACGGGCAGTTGCTGTTCGAGGGAATGCTAGTTGGAAACAAGTGTAGCGCGGCCATCAGCTGCGTTTATATGTTTAGCTTGATGAGGCTTATGGTGAAAGGGCCGACAGGGCAAGCTAAGGAGTGGCTGCGCGGCCCTTTCATTGGCCCGACCATCAGAGCTGCTCGGGCTTGCGCGGCCTGACTCAGACAGGCGCAGGCTGCAGGCGCTCTATTAATAAGCGTTTGTGCAAGAGACGGACTTCTTCCAGCGGGACGGGCGAGTTCTGCGGGCCTAGAACCAGCAAGACCATCAACCACATCAGGGAAGGGGAGGCGGCCAGGGTGTAGTCGGAGGCGCTCACGTCGGGACGGATGAGACCTCGCTCTATGCCCAGCTTAAAAAAAGCCTGATTGGCCGTGTGGTTCTGGTCCAGGAGCTGCTTGCCCCAGTAATGCGCCAGATCAGGCACGCGGCCGCTTTCGGTCATCAGCAGTCTGAACATGGCTTGCACGTCCGGGCTGGACAGACGTTCGTACAGCTGATTGAGGTACTCATCCACGATACAGGACAAGGTGTCTGCATCAGAGGTGTCGGACAGCTCGAAGGTATTGCCATCGGGCGGCAGCAAAGTGCTGTGGAGCATGTCCTCGAACACGTCATCCTTGCTGCTGTAGTGCGCGTAAATGCCGGATTTGGAAATCCCGGCTTTCGCGGCAATCCGTTCCAGGGACGTACCCAGATAGCCTCGGTGTGAGAATTCTTCAAACGCGGCTTTCAGAATTTCGCGTTTACGCTCCGCCGAGGGCAAGTAACGTCGCTTCGTGGTGGTTTCGTTTTTTTGAGGTTTATTTTCGTGCGTGTCGGTCATGTCATCCTGTGGGGATGGGCAGGGCTATGGGGCCTTGCAGTATATCAGGCCGCTTGTCCCAGGCTGGCTCCAGGCCGCGCCAGATACCGCTTTGGCGTCGTGCGTGAGGACAGGCTTGTTTTGTCATCTGCCCGTAGAAATAATAGAGCTGTTGTGTGTTGGATGAGCGGCTTGTTTCAATAGATTGCACGGCCTTTGTTATTTTTTTAAAGCCTGACTTTTTAGGAAAGGTTTATTTATTTTCATGCCGATTTTTTATTTCCCCATTTCAGATCAAGCACGTTATAACAGCTAATGAAGTGTGGTCAGATCATTCTTTATCTGACAAGAGCTTGATCTAACGCAAGGATTTTTTATAGGCCTCTGTTAAACGGCCTGCATGCAAAAAGTTTAGACGTAAACTGGTGTATTATTAAAAAAGACCAAGCAGTCGTATCTGCTTTTTCCTTTATATGTACTTTTTGCGGAGTGGCAATGGTAAGCAGGCAGTCCATCGATCAGACTGAGCATTTAGACGCATCCGCACGAGCCGCCTGGGCACGTATCTGGAGCTCCATCTCCCCCGAATCGCAGCTCCTGGCTTGGATGGATTGGGTACGCCATCTGTCTATCAGCCCCGGCAAACAAGAACAATTACGTCAGTTGGCCCTTAGTCAGTGGGAACAGTTGTTCCGTGATTGGAGCGAGGAACTGGCTGCTTCTGCCCGAACGACTGCTCCAGCATCGACGCCTGCTTATACCGACCGCCGCTTCTCTGACCCTGCCTGGGATCGCTGGCCTTTTAATTTGTTGCGCCAAACGTATCAAGCGCAGCAGCAATGGTGGCAAAGCGCCACCGAGGGCGTGGCCGGTGTCGAGCCCCATCATCAGAAGATGGTTGCCTTCGGTGCCGAGCAATGGCTGAACATGTTTAGCCCCAGCAATTTCGCCCTGACCAATCCATTAGTATGGGATAAAACCCTTGCCGAACAAGGGGATAACTTCAGTCGTGGCTTGGAGAACTGGCAGCAGGATATGCAAGCCCAGTCCGCTGGCGAGCCCCCGGTCGGCACCGAAGATTTCAAGGTGGGACAGGACGTAGCAGCGACGCCCGGTAAGGTCGTTTTGCGTAACGAGCTGGTTGAACTGATTCAATACACGCCCACCACCAAACAGGTTCATCCAGAACCGATTTTGATCGTGCCTGCCTGGATCATGAAGTACTACATCCTGGATTTGTCCGAGCAGAATTCACTGATCAAATACTTGGTGGATCAAGGGCACACAGTGTTTTGTCTGTCCTGGAAAAACCCCGAGGCGGCGGATCATGCGTTTGGGATGGACGACTATATCCGCCTGGGCTGGACAGCTAGCCTGGATGCGGTCAATGTCATTGTTCCCGGTCAAAAAATTCATGCTACAGGCTATTGCCTGGGGGGCACCTTGTTGTCCATTGCGGCTGCCGGCATGGCACGTGATGGTGACGAGCGCCTGGCTTCCTTGACCTTCTTTGCGGCACAAACGGATTTTTCCGAACCCGGCGATTTGTCTTTGTTTATTGATGAAAGCCAGGTAAGCATGCTGGAAGCGCAGATGGCCGACGAAGGGTATTTGCGCGCTAATCAGATGGAAGCCGCATTTCAAATGTTGCGCTCGGCTGATTTGCTGTGGGCGCCCATGGTCAATAAGTATTTATTGGGCGAACGTCGTCCTTTGAACGATTTAATGGCCTGGAATGCAGACGCCACGCGTATGCCTGCCACCATGCATTCGCAATACTTGCGCCGCATGTATTTGAATAATGATTTAAGTCAAAATCGATATCCGCTTGAAGGCCGTATTGTTTCTCTGGCACAAATCAATTTACCCACTTTTTGCGTGGGTACGGTCTCTGATCACGTCGCACCTTGGCGTTCTGTTTACAAGCTGCACTACCTCGTGCCAGCCGAGATCACCTTTGTCTTGACTACTGGCGGGCATAACGCCGGGATTGTCAGCGAGCCAGGCCATCCGCGTCGTAATTATCAGATCAGTACCCGAGCCGCGGGCACTGCTCCCATCCTGGTTGACGAGTGGCAAGCACAGGCAAGCTCGCATCCCGGTTCCTGGTGGTCTGCCTGGGCTGAATGGCTGAAAGCCCGTTCTGGCGCACCCGTCAAACCGCCACAAATGGGTGCCGCCAAACAAGGCTTTGCGCCGTTGGACCCTGCACCCGGCCAATACGTATTAGTGAAGTAAGCAGTCAGGTCATACAAGCTTGCTAAACAGTGGGCTTGTCGCTCTGTTTTATGTCGGCGATAGGCGCGAGCCTGTCGCTGACGTGCTGTTTTGCCTTGACGGCAGTTTCCCTTTTTCTCATTAGGCATTTTTTCCAATGGCCCCACAGACCTACGATTTGAGTATCAAGCACCGAAGCGCTGCGCGTCGCCCTCATTTCGCGCTGGCTGCCTTGCTTGTCACCCTGGCCGGTTGTGCCTCGATGGCACCCGATTACGATCAGCCGGCTTCTCCCGTTCCGCAAACTTATGCAGACCTGTCTGCGGGGCAGGCCAACGCGGTGCGTGCTCGCGATTTGGCTTGGCGTGAGTATTTTAAAGATCCGGTTCTGAACAAGCTCATTGAAACTGCGTTGGCTAGTAACCGCGATATGCGCGTGGCGGTGTTACGGGTGGATGAGGCCCGCGCCATGCTGAATTTGCAGCGTAGCGAACGCTTTCCCGAATTCACAGTAGGCGGTCAGACAGCTCGCTCGCGGGTGCCAGGGGACATGAATGCCAGTGGCCAGCCTGTGACAGGGGGCGATTACCGCGCCCAAGTCGGTTTGACCAGCTGGGAGCTGGACTTGTGGGGGCGGGTGCGCAGTCTGGAAGATGCAGCCTTGCAAGGCTGGCTAGCCACGGAAGCGGGCCGACAAGCGGTGCATGTCGCTTTAGTCTCGCAAGTAGCCAACAACTATATTGTGGTGCGCGAGTTAGACGAGCGCGTACAGATTGCCCGTAAAAGCGTAGAGACTCGTCAGGAGTCCTACCGGATTTTCTCCCGTCGCTATGAAGTTGGTGCCACCTCCAAACTGGACGTCACCCAGGTGCAAACCTTGCTGACCCAGGCCCAGTCCATGTTGGCCCAGCTGGAGCAGCAACGCGCAGTGCAACTGCATGCTTTGCAGCAGCTCTTGGGGGCAGATCCGGGTGTCTCCCCAACCGGTGCCCCCTTGAACGAAAACATCATGCTGGCCGAACTGGCTCCTGGCTTGCCATCGGATTTGATGATGTGGCGTCCCGACATTATTGCGGCTGAACACAAGCTGCGTGGGGCCAACGCCAATATTGGCGCCGCACGGGCAGCTTTCTTTCCACGTATCGCCTTGACTGGCAATTTTGGTACCGCCAGTGCGGAGCTGGATGGTTTGTTTAACTCCGGCAGCAAAGCCTGGATGTTCGCCCCCACCATCTCCTTGCCCATTTTTGATGGCGGACGTCGCAGCGCCAATCTGGATGTTGCTTACGTGCGTCGCGATATGCGTGTGGCGGAGTACGAGAAAGCCATTCAAACCGCATTCCGTGAAGTGTCTGATGCTTTGTCGACACGCCATTGGCTGAGCCAGCAGTTGGAGGTCCAGTTGGTCGCCCGTGGGGCGCAGACCGAGCGCGCCCGTCTGGCACAAATGCGTTACGACAATGGTTCGGCGGCTTACTTGGAAGTGCTGGATGCGCAGCGTGACTTGCTGGATGTTGAGCAGCAAGTGGTGCAAACGCGTCGCGCTCTGCTGGCCAGCCAAATTGCCATGTATAGCGCCTTGGGCGGTGGGCTGGACCCCTCCGATCCCCTGACCAATACCCATAACTCCTCTAATTCGGATCCCTCCTCGAGCCAGCTATGAGCAAACAATCTTCTTCTTTGAAAAAAAATCTTGTCCCTGTCCTGATCATTGCCGGGGTTCTTGGTCTGGGATGGTGGGCATGGCAGAAAATGTCCAATACCGGTCCGGGAGATGGTTTTGTCAGCGGCAATGGCCGTATCGAAGCCACCGAGATTGATATCTCCACCAAGTTTGCCGGTCGTATCCAGAGCATTGCCGCCCACGAGGGCGACTTCGTGAAAGAAGGCGATGTGTTGGCCATCATGCAGCAAGACAGTCTGGAAGCCGCTCGGGATGAAGCCGTGGCCGGTTTGCGCCAGGCTGAAAATAATGTGGCTGCGGCTCAGGCTCAGGTTGTTCTGCGCGAAAGCGACGCTATCGCCGCCAAGGCCATGGTTGGTCAGCGTGATTCGGAACTGGATGCTGCACAGCGTCGTCTGGCCCGCTCAACCACCTTATCTAAAGAAGGTGCCGCCTCGGTACAGGAACTGGACGATGACCGGGCCCGTGTGCGTGGTGCTCAAGCAGCGGTCGCGGCCACTCAGGCTCAGGCTAACGCTGCTGTCGCTGCTATTAACGCCGCCAAGGCTCAATTGGTCGGCGCGCAGTCTGCGGTTGAGGCCGCTACGGCTGCCGTTGCCCGTATCGAAGCGGATCTGCGCGACAGCAAGCTGGTCAGCCCCCGCGATGGCCGTGTGCAGTTCCGTGTGGCTCAACCCGGTGAGGTGTTGGGTGCCGGTGGCCGTGTGCTGAATGTGCTGGATCTGTCCGATGTATACATGACCTTCTTCCTGCCCAGCGAAGTAGCCGGAAGAGTGGCTTTGGGTACTGAAGTACGTCTGGTGCTGGACGCCATCCCCACTACCCCGATTCCTGCCACCGTATCCTTTGTGGCCAGCTCGGCACAGTTCACCCCCAAGAGCGTAGAGACGGCGTCTGAGCGTCAAAAATTGATGTTCCGCGTCAAAGCCCAGATTGCGCCCGAGCTGCTGAAAAAGCATTTGGAGCAGGTCAAGACCGGCTTGCCCGGTGTAGCCTGGGTCAAGCTGGACCCCAATGCCAGCTGGCCCGAGTCGCTGACCTCTACCTTAACGGAGTAAACCATGCCCAAGCAGCAAGCGGCGGCCGTTGCTCGCATTGTTGAGCTAAGTCAGCGTTACGGCGACACGCTCGCACTGGATCGTTTAAGCCTGGATGTTCCTGCCGCTTGCATGGTCGGATTGATTGGCCCTGACGGCGTTGGTAAATCCAGCTTGCTCTCCTTGCTGGCCGGCGCCCGTGTGATTCAGGAAGGCCGTATTGAAGTGCTGGGTGGCGATATGGCTGAAAAAAGCCATCGCGATCAGATTTGCCCGCGTATTGCCTATATGCCACAAGGTTTGGGCAAAAACTTGTACCCCACCCTGTCGGTGGAAGAAAACCTGCAGTTCTTTGGTCGCCTGTTCGGGCATGATGCGGCCGAGCGTCGTCGCCGTATTGATGATTTAACGCGTAGTACTGGTTTGCATCCCTTTCTGACCCGTCCGGCTGGCAAGTTGTCGGGCGGTATGAAGCAAAAGCTGGGTTTGTGCTGCGCCTTGATTCACGACCCGGACTTTCTGTTGCTGGATGAACCCACCACTGGCGTGGACCCCTTGGCCCGCAAGCAGTTCTGGGACTTGATTGAGCGCATTCGTATTGAACGCCCCAGCATGAGCGTGATTGTGGCCACGGCCTATATGGACGAGGCCCAGCGTTTTGACTGGCTGGTCGCCATGGACGATGGCCAGATTCTGGCGACCGGCTCACCCAAGGAATTGCTGGAGCGCACCGAAAGCAAAAGCCTGGAGCAGGCCTTTATTCGCCTGCTACCCGAGGACAAGCGCAAAGGGCATAAAGCGGTAGAAATCCCCCCCCTGGATGTGGATCCTGACGATATTGCGATCGAAGCCGAAGGGCTGACGATTCGTTTTGGTGACTTTACCGCCGTCGATAGTGTGTCTTTCCGCATTCGGCGTGGCGAGATTTTTGGTTTTCTGGGCTCGAATGGTTGCGGCAAGTCCACCACTATGAAGATGCTGACCGGACTCTTGCCTGCCTCTGAAGGCCAGGCCTGGTTGTTCGGTCATGAGGTCAATCCTAAAGATATTGATACCCGCCGTCGCGTGGGCTATATGTCGCAGGCTTTCTCCTTATACAGCGAGCTGACAGTCCGGCAAAACCTGGTGTTGCATGCCCAGCTATTTCACGTGCCGGACGACGAGGTAGAAGGGCGCGTTGCCGAAATGGTGGAGCGTTTTGAATTGGGGCAGATTCTGGATCGCCTGCCCGATGCGATTCCTCTGGGGATGCGTCAGCGCCTGTCCTTGGCCGTGGCCATGGTGCACAAGCCAGAGCTGCTGATTCTGGACGAACCGACCTCGGGCGTGGACCCGGTGGCTCGTGACAACTTCTGGCGCTTGCTGATTGAGCTGTCCCGCCGCGACAAGGTCACGATTTTTATCTCGACCCACTTCATGAACGAGGCAGAGCGCTGCGACCGCATGTCCATGATGCACGCCGGCAAAGTTCTGGACAGTGATACACCGGCCAATCTGGTGAAGAAACGCGGCGCTGCCGATCTGGAAGAAGCCTTTATTGGCTACTTGCTGGAAGCCAGTGGCCCCGAGCCGGAGATGGAGCCCGCTACTGAAAAAACGGTGATTGAAAGCGAGCAAGAGCACACCGAAACACGGTCTCGCTTTAGTCTGCAACGCCTTTTGAGTTACACCTGGCGTGAAACACTGGAGCTTCGCCGCGACCCGGTGCGTGCCACACTGGCGTTGGCCGGATCGTTGATTCTATTGTTTGTGATGGGTTTCGGGATTACGCTGGACGTAGAGGATTTACGCTACGCCGTGCTGGACCGCGATCAAACGTCCATTAGCCAGAACTACACCTTGAACCTGTCCGGTTCACGTTATTTTCTGGAGCAGGCCCCACTGACGGATTACCAGGATCTGGACGACAGGATGAGGCGCGGCAAGATTGCTCTGGCCATTGAAATCCCGTCCGGTTTTGGGCGCGATGTACTGCGAGGTAGCAAGCCGGAAATTGCCGCTTGGGTGGATGGTTCCATGCCAACCCGTGCCGAAACGATTCAAGGCTATGTCAAAGCAATGCACCAGCAATGGCTGGTGACCCAGGCCAAGGAACGTTTGGGGGCAGGAGCTTTGGTGGTACCGGCCACTATCCAGGATCGTTATCGCTACAACCCGGACGTGAAGAGTTTGCCTGCCATGGTACCCGCGGTGATTCCGGTGCTCTTGCTGATGCTGCCCGCCATGCTGACCGCTTTGTCGGTGGTGCGTGAAAAAGAGCTGGGTTCCATCATCAACTTGTACGTCACGCCAGTTACGCGGGTGGAGTTTTTGCTGGGCAAGCAAATCCCCTATATCGGCTTGGCGATGGTCAACTTTTTATGCATGTGCTTATTGGCGATCACGATTTTTGATGTGCCCATTAAAGGCAGTTTCCTGACACTCAGTGTCGCCACCTTGATGTTTTGCGTGATCTCTACCGGTATGGGGCTACTGGCTTCCACGGTGACCCAGAGCCAGATCGCCGCCATGTTCTTTGCCATGATCGGCACCATGTTGCCCGCCACGCAATTGTCCGGTTTGTTGAACCCGGTGTCCTCCATGGAGGGGATCAGCCGTTGGGCGGGCGAGATTTATCCGGCTACGCATATGTTCAATATCAGTCGTGGGGTATTTAACAAGGCGCTGACCTTCTCGGATTTGCATGGTGCGTTATTCGCTTTGCTGTTGGCGATTCCGGTGGTGTTGGGCGCGGCCGTCATGCTGCTGAAAAAGCAGGAGAAGTGAGATGAGAAAACTCAAGAATGTGCTGTTGCTGGGTCGCAAGGAGCTATGGAGTCTGGCGCGTGATCCCATGATGCTGCTGCTTATCGTGTATGTGTTCTCGGTCTCGATCTACACCTCGGCAACCGCCCAGCCAGAAACTTTGAACAATGCGCCTATTGCCATTGTGGATCAGGATCAAAGTCCTTTGTCGGCTCGCATTACGTCGGCCTTTTATCCGCCGGAATTCATTCACCCGCGCATGATTGAGTACGGTGAAATGGACTCAGGCATGGATACGGGGGAGTTCACGTTTGTGCTGAATATTCCTCCTAATTTTCAGCGTGATGTGCTGGCCGGCCGCAACCCCGAAGTGCAATTGAACATTGATGCCACCCGTATGAGTCAAGCCTTTACAGGCAACAACTACATCCAGCAGGTGGTGATGGGCGAGGTCAACGAGTTTGTGCGGCGATATCGCAGCATTGATACCTTGCCGGTGGATTTGGCCTTGCGTGTGCGCTTTAACCCAACACTGGAAAAAGCCTGGTTTGGCAGTATTGCCGAGGTCATCAACTCGGTGGCTATGTTGTCCATCATCCTGACTGGGGCCGCGCTGATTCGGGAGCGTGAGCACGGCACTATCGAACACTTGCTGGTGATGCCCGTCACGCCGGGCGAGATCATGGCATCCAAAGTGACGGCGATGGGCCTGGTTGTGTTGATTGCGACGGCGGCGTCCTTGAATTTTGTGGTGCGCGGTCTGCTGGGAGTGCCCATTGAAGGCTCTATTCCGTTGTTCTTGTGCGGGGCGGTGCTGTGTCTGTTTGCCATGACATCCATGGGTATTTATCTGGCCACCTTGTCGCGCAGTATGCCGCAGTTCGGCTTGCTCCTGATGTTGACTTTGCTACCGATGAACTTGCTCTCGGGGGGGCGTACCCCACGTGAAAGCATGCCGGAAATTGTTCAAAACCTGATGCAACTGGCCCCCACCACACATTTCGTGTCCTTAGGGCAGGCCATTTTGTTCCGCGGTGCGGGTATTGAAACGGTATGGCCACCCTTTTTAGCTTTACTGGTGATTGGGACGGCCTTGTTTGTCCTGTCACTACGGCGTTTTCGTAACACCATCTCTCAGATGGCGTGATGGACCGAGTCCCGTTGTGGGACGTATTTTCCCCTTAAGGAGATTTCGATGAGCATGGAAACACTTCCCCTGGATCTGTACAAGGCCAATGTTGAATTGCAACTGCGTATCACTCGCCTGCTGCAGGAAGGTGGTCATCGCTGGCTGGAGTCTGTACAGAAAAGCAATATGAGAAGCATGGAGCAAACCACAGCTGAAATTGAAGGTTTGCTGCAAACCGGTAATTGGCAGTCCTTGGCCACTTTGCCGGCCGACACCTTCTGGCGTTTGTTCCAGCATGGGGTCAACGATAGCCAGACCATCAATCAGTTGGCAATTCAGAACCAGACCGAGTTCACGACGGGTTTGCAGGCAGCGCTTGAAGCCTGGCAAAAGTCGGTTATTGGCGTTGCAAGCAACACCAGCGCCGCCGTGCCGGTTATGGATATTTTCAAGCAGTGGGGCGCACCGTGGGCAAATGCTGCCGGCGCCTCTGACACTAAAAAGGGAGCATAAGCGGTATGTCTACGGTTAAACGCACGGCGTTGGTGACAGGTGGTATGGGCGGTCTGGGTCAAGAGATCGCCCGCGCTTTGCAGGATGCAGGACATCACGTTTTGGTGACGCATTCGCGTAGCGAGGCGGATGCCCAGGTCTGGCTTAAAGAGCAAGCCGATGCAGGCTATGTGTTTCAGGCCTATCACGTAGATGTTGCCGACTTTGAGTCGTGCCAGCACATGGCGCAGGCCATTGAGAAGGACGGCCTGCAAGTCGATATCCTGATCAATAACGCCGGTATTACGCGTGATGGCACTTTCCGCAAGCTCAGCAAAGACAAGTGGGATGATGTCCTGCGCGTCAATCTGGACTCGGTGTTTAACGTGACCAAGCCCTTTATTGACGGCATGTTGGAGCGTAGCTGGGGCCGAGTAATCAATATCTCGTCCATTAACGGCAGCAAGGGGCAGTTTGGGCAAACCAACTACTCGGCTGCCAAGGCCGGGATGCATGGTTTTACCAAGGCTTTAGCCCAGGAAGTAGCGCGCAAGGGGGTGACGGTAAACACGGTATCTCCCGGTTATCTGGCCACACAGATGGTCATGGCGGTGCCTGAAGAGGTGCGTAACAGCATTATCGCGGGCATCCCGGTGGGCCGTTTGGGCCAGCCCGAGGAAATAGCCGCCCTGGTCACGTTTATTGCCAGCGAAAGCGCTGGGTTTATGACAGGTAGTAATGTCGCCATGAATGGCGGCCAGCATATGTACTAGGCCTGATTCTGATCGGCTGCCACCTGTATCGGCCCGCTTGTCGGGCCTGCGACTAATGAAAGGAATGGATATGCACAAAGATATCGCTATTGTTGCTGCGACTCGTACCCCCATCGGACGCTTTCAAGGGGGGCTGTCCACGGTGCCCGCCCACGACTTGAGCGCACAACTGATTCGCGCCGTGCTCCAGGGCACAGGTGTTGCCGCCGAGCAGATTGATGAGGTTATTTTGGGCCAGATCCTGACAGCAGGAGCCGGGCAGAATCCGGCTCGTCAGGCGGCGGTCAATGCCGGTCTGCCTTATGAAGTTCCTGCCATGTCTTTGAACAAGCTGTGCGGTTCAGGTTTGAAGGCGGTACATCTGGGTGCTCAGGCGATTGCCTTGGGTGATGCGGATCTGGTGCTGGCCGGTGGTCAGGAAAGCATGAGTCTGGCACCGTTTGTGGTGCATAAAGCGCGTACCGGTTTGGGTCTGGGCCACGCCACCATGGACGACACCTTGCTGCGCGATGGTTTGACGGACGCCTTTCATAACTACCATATGGGTATCACCGCAGAAAATCTGGCGGAGCGCTATGGCATCAGCCGTGAACAGCAAGACGCGTTTGCGGTGGAGTCCCAACGCAGGGCGGTGGCGGCAATGGAAGCCGGACGATTCAAGGATGAGATCACTGCTATCGACGTTCCTCAGCGTAAGGGCGATCCCGTTCGCGTTGAAAATGATGAACAGCCGCGTGCGCAAACAAGTTTGGAGTCTTTAGGCAAGCTGCGTCCCGCCTTCAAAAAAGACGGCACGGTAACGGCGGGTAATGCGTCCACCATCAATGACGGCGCAGCCGTGCTCTTGCTGGCCAGTGCCGACAAGGTCAAGGAGTTGGGCCTGCCTGTATTGGCATGGATTCGTGGTTGGGCCAGCACGGGCGTAGACCCCGCCATCATGGGTATTGGTCCTGTGTCGGCCAGCCGCAAGGTCTTGAAGAAAGTGGGTTGGGACATTGACCAGTTGGATCTGATTGAAGCCAACGAAGCCTTTGCAGCGCAGTCGCTGGCTGTGGCTCACGATTTGCAGTGGGACATGAGCAAGGTCAATGTGAATGGTGGTGCGATTGCTTTAGGCCACCCCATTGGTGCATCCGGTGCGCGCGTGCTGGTGACGTTGGTTCATGAGCTGCGTCGCCGTGGTGGGAAAAAAGGCTTGGCAACCTTGTGCATCGGGGGCGGTCAAGGCGTGGCCATTGCCATTGAGGCCGCTTAAGCAATTAGCAGATTGAAGGGAGAAGATGATGACAGATAAGTCTCGTGACGACAGCACGGCTTGGTCCCCATGGACGACGAATCCCTGGAACCTGGGTCAGACCGTCTCCTCGTACTTTGTGGACGCCTGGCAGCGTGCCATTCTGTATGCCGATATCGAGCGTCAGGTTGGGGATCAGTACCAGGCCCAGCGCAAGGTGGAGGTGCCGAATGTGCTCAACTTCCCGGCTGAACTGGTCATGTCGGGTCTGACTCTTCCCCGACCGGTTAACTATCTGATGGTGCGTATTCAGGCACCGGAAGATCAGCCCACCGATCCCAGCAAGCGCCCCTTTCTGGTGGTCGATCCCCGTGCCGGTCATGGCCCGGGGATTGGGGGCTTTAAGTCTGACAGTGAAATTGGTGCTGCGCTACAAGCGGGGCATCCTTGCTACTTTGTGGGCTTTTTACCCGACCCCGTCCCCGGCCAGACGGTGGAGGATGTGATGCGTGCCCACGCGGCTTTTGTCAGCAAAGCGGCCGAACTGCATCCTGAAAGCCAGGGCAAGCCGGTTGTCATTGGCAATTGCCAAGCAGGCTGGCAGGTCATGATGGCAGCGGCGGTATGGCCCGAGTTGTTTGGCCCGCTGATTCTGGCGGGGGCTCCTGTGTCCTATTGGGCTGGGCGAAATCCCATGCGCTATGCCGGTGGTTTGCTGGGCGGTAGCTGGCTAACGGCGATGACGAGCGATCTGGGCAATGGCCGTTTTGATGGCGCCTGGCTGGTCAAGAATTTTGAGAATCTGGACCCCGCTAATACCTTGTGGTCCAAGCAGTACAACGTGTACGCCAAGGCGGACACCGAGGCCGAACGCTATATTGGCTTTGAGAAGTACTGGGGCGGCTATGTGTTTCTGAACGATGTGGAAATGCAGTACATCGTGGATAACTTGTTTATTGGCAACAAGCTGTCTACGGCGCAATTAATGACCTCGGACGGCATCCGTATCGATCTGCGCAATATCCGCTCACCCATCGTGGTGTTCAGCTCCTTTGGTGACAATATCACGCCGCCTGCTCAGGCTTTAGGTTGGATTACTGACCTCTACCTGGACGACGATGACGTGCGCAGTCACGACCAGACCATTGTCTACACCACCCATGATCGGATTGGGCATTTGGGTATTTTTGTGTCGGGCAGTGTGGGTAGCAAAGAACACCGTAAATTCGCCAGCACCATTGATCAGATTGATCTGTTGCCCGCAGGCATTTACCGGGCAACCGTTGAGGAAACGCCCGATGACGATACCTTGTTGAATGACCCCTACTTGATGTCGGTGCGCCAAAGTAATTTGGCTGAAATTGCCGAGATTGTGCAGCCTGATCCCGAATCAGACCGCCGCTTTGCCGCAGCAGCGCGCCTATCGGAAATCAATCTGGCCTTTTACAAGAGCACCGTGCAGCCTTGGGTTAAAGCCTTTTCCACGCCGTATACCGCTGCGCTCTTGGAGGCGGTGAATCCCATGCGGCTGTCTTATGAATCCTGGACCAGTGCCAATCCTTTGGCCGCCACGATTCATGAATGGGCCGAGCGTATTGGCGAACAACGTCAAGCCGTGGAGCAGGACAATCCTCTCCTGGAAGCGCAGGAGAATTTTTCCGATGCGATGGAACGGGTGTTGAACAATTACCGTGACCGCCGCGACAGCATTTACCAGATCTGGTTCGACACGGTTTATGGCTCGCCTTTGATGATGGCCCTGGCAGGCCATGCACCCGGCGAATCCACACCAGCACGTCCACACCCAGGCAGCTCGCCCGAGCATCTGGCTTTTGTACGCCAGCAAATGCATAGGCTGGACGGCTTGCTGAACGAAGGAGGATTGCTGGAAGCTGCACTGCGAGGTTTGTTCCATATCGTCAAGCAGCGTGACAGTGTGGACGAGCGCTATCACCATGCCGCCATGCGCTTGCGCGAGCAGTACGACACCGGCAAGGTGGATATTGAAAAAATGCGTGCGGCTATCCGGGAGCAAGCGCTGGTTCTGGCCCATCACGGTCATAAGGCGATCGAAGCGATTCCGCACTTGTTAAGTGGGCATACCCCTGAAGAAATACGTTTGGTGGCGTCTTTGATCAAGAAGCTGATTACGGCAGTTGATGAGCAGGACGCGCCACCGGAGGCGGTCGTCAAGGCCTCTGAAGAAGTGCTGGGCTTGTTTGAGGCTGCGGCCAAACAGCAAGAGCAGGCTGGCCAGTCGGCTAATGCGGATACTAAGCCGGTAGTTAATACGGCCACCAAGACGGCAGCCAAATCAAAGACGGCTCCATCGGCAGGCAAAACGCAGCCAGCCGCTAAAGCCGCTGCAAAACCGGCCGTGGCAGAGCCAGTGAAACCGGTTGTGAAGTCGGCAGCAAAGCCCTTGGCCCAAACCGCAGCGGACGTTCCCGCTAAAGTCCGTGAGACAACGGCTAAGCCTGTAGAAAAAGCAGAAGCCAAGACCGCTGCGCCAAACAAGGTTCCTGCGGCTCCTGCTAAAGCAGCGGCTGAAAAAGCGGCTCCCGCTTCTGGTGTTTCATCTGTTAGCGCCAAATCGCCAGCTAAAACATCGGCATCCCAGTCTGCCACGGCGAACACCGCAGCAGGCCCCAAGCAGGGCGCCGCAAAGGGCTCGGGGGCCGTCAGCAAGTCAGCCAGCACCGGCGGTGCGGCAGCTAGGAATCGTCAGCGCAAATCCTGAGATTGAGCGCGAGTGAATTTTTGAAGGAGTTTCGACCATGAAGTATTCATTTTCCGGCCAATCTGTTTTGGTGACAGGGGCCGCTTCTGGAATTGGTGCAGCGACGGCCCGCCTGCTGGCTGCTAACGGATTGTCTGTGGTGGTTTCCGATGTGCAGGCGGATGCCGTCCACGCGGTAGTGGCTGAAATCACGCAAGCGGGTGGTCAGGCCGTTGCCAATGTAGCGGACGTAACTCAGCACGAACAGCTTGAAGCCGCGGTTCAATGCGCCATCGAGCATTTTGGTGCTTTGCACTTTGCCGTCAACAACGCTGGCGCCGGTGGCGACTCAGGTCCTGCAGGTGAAATGGATCTGGACGCTTGGCGCCGTGTCATCGACATTAATCTGAATGGTGTAGCTTACGGTATGCGCTATGAAATCCCTGCCATTCAGGCTGCGGGTGGCGGCGCTATCGTCAATATGTCGTCCATTATGGGCGTCGTCTCGAACCCCACCTTACCCGGCTACAACGCCGCCAAACATGGCGTGGTTGGTTTGAGCCGTTCTGCCGCACTGGAGTATTCCTCCAAAGGTATCCGCATCAATACTATTCATCCCGGCTATGTAGATACGCCGATCTTGTCTGGCTTTGATGATGAAGCGCGTGCTGCTCTGGTGGCTCAGCATCCAATTGGTCGTTTGGGCCATGCCGACGAGATCGCACACGTGATTGCTTTCCTGCTGTCTGATGGCGCGAGCTTCATGACTGGCGCTTGCCTACTAGCCGATGGGGGCTATACGGCTCGTTAAGCCTTGGTCTGTCTTTTGCCAGACTCGTCTGTTTATGATTGCTGTTCCTGAGGAGGGAGTTGCGGCGATTTGAGAAAGACCAGCGACGAGCCCAAGAGCAGCAGGCAGATCAGGCCGGACAAAATATTGGTGCCGCTCCAGCCCATGAGACTGAGGAGGAAGGCCGGAGCGAAAGCACCCAGTGTGGCAAGAACGGACACGGCCAGATCATTCAAACCCTGCACTTCCAGAAAGCAAGATTTGCCTTCCAGTTTACTGGTCAACAAGGCGCTGCCGCCTATATAGGTGAAGTTCCAGCCTAGGCCCAGAATCAATAAAGAGATGCTCAAGGCGGTGTAGCCCTGGGCGACGATATTAATGCCGCAGCTTAGCAAGAGCAGCAGAATGCCGCTGATGGCAACGGCTTTCAGGCCAAACTTCTGGATCAGTATGCCGGTGAAAAATGAGGGTGCGAACATGGCCAGCACGTGCCATTGAATGGCAGTGCTGATGTCGGAAAAGTGAACATGGAGGTGAGACAGGTGCATGGACGCCTGGATCATCAGCAGATTCATGATGCCATAGCCAATTGCAGCAATACCGATCACGATCACCAACGTTTTGTCGTGTAGCACTAGTTTCAAGACTTGTCCGCGGCTGGACCGTTTAACGCTTGGGCTACCGGACGGTTTCACATCCTTGATGAACAGATTCAGTATCAGCGTGACGATAGCCAGCACCGTGAAGGCTGCATAGCAGGCAGCAAAATCCTGTGCAAAGCTGCTGGTTTTCAGGTTGCGAATCAGCAAGGGGCCGAGCAAGGCTGCAATTACGCCTCCTGCAACGACCAGAGAAATGGCACGTGGCTTTAACGTAGCGCTCAAGCCGTCGCTTGCCGCAAAACGGTTGAAGTTGGCAAAGGCGATATACATCCCTAACAAGGCATGTGAGGCCACCAGCAAGGAGAACTGCTTCATCTCGATTGCACCGTAGCCGACCACGCCGGAGGCAGCCAGGGGCAGGGTGGCCAGCAGAAAAGACTTTTTCCGGCCTATGGCTGCCATGACTCTGGAGGCGGGCAAGGTGAAGAGCATCACAAACAAGAACTGAAAACCGTAGGGCACGGTCGACTGCCAGGGCTCTGGGGCCAGGCTGCTGCCTACTATTGCCGCCATGGTGACGGACATGACGGCCGTTGTCAGGTTGATGGATTGGGCCAGAAAATAGAGGTAAGTTCTGAAGGGAAGTCGAATGGCTGTCATGGCGCGAGAGTTGGAGAGGTGTGGGAGGGCTCATCTTGGAAGTTTGTGATTTTGTCTCTATAAAAAGCTGCCGTCTCGAACAGTGGCGGTACTATTCTGAAAACTGTTAGTAAATTTCTTCTAACAGTCAGAGAGGGTCGCGGGCATGGATTTTTATGAGCATCTGAAGGCAGGCATTCTCAAAGGCGATTGGGTAGTGGGGCAGCAATTGCCCTCGGTGCGCAAGATGATGAGCCAAGAGGGGTTAAGCCACCACACGGTCGTCAGCGTGTACACCCGTCTGGTGGGTGAAGGGATGTTGGAAGCTCATCAAGGACGTGGCTATTTTGTGGCTCGCTGGAGCGCTTTAAAGGAGCAGCTCCCTATCTTGTCTTCGGAAGCGCCTTTGGACCCCTTGCTCAAATTGCTGCAGGCCAAGCCGGAGCAATGTAAGTTGGGCTGCGGTTGGCTGCCTTTGCCTTGGCGCGATACTGATGCTTTAGCCAAAGCAATACGCAAGACAGCGCGTTCGGGGCGTAGTGGGCTGGTGGAATATGGAGATATTCAAGGCTACCTGCCCTTGCGTAAGCAGCTGTCCATCTTGTTGCGTCAAACTACGTCGATCGAGGTTTCTCCGCAGCAGATTTTGACGACGTTGGGCGCTACCGAGGCGCTGGATTTGATTTCCCGGACCTGGATTAGCCAGGGCGACGCTGTGCTTGTGGATGAGCCTTGCAGCAGCAATCTGATCCAGCTGATTCGTTTATGTGGCGGCGTGCCGATTGGGGTGCCGCGCTTGGCGGACGGGCCGGATGTAGCAGCCCTGGATCAGATTTTGCAGACGCATAAAATACGGGCCTTTTTCTGCAATAGCACCTTTCATAATCCGACAGGCGGGGGCTTAAGCGCCAAGGTCGCATTTGCTGTGCTCAAGCGCGCGGTGGAGCATGATTTTCTGATTGTTGAGGATGATGTTTACGGAGATTTCTTTCCTGGCGTGCGGCAGACTTTTGCTGCTTTGGATGACTTTGGGCATGTTGTTTATATAGGCAGTTTCTCCAAGTCCTTGTCTGCTTCTTTGCGGATCGGGTATTTGGTTTGCGGGCCGCAGTTGCTGGAGCCTTTGCTGCGCTTGAAACTGCTTACCAGTGTGGCTGTACCGGGGTTCTGTGAGCGCTTTGTGAATACGATTTTGGCCGATGGAACCTATGCCAAGCATACGCAGGCAATTCAGCGTCAGTTGATGGCGCATCAGCACATTGCTCAGAAGGTATTGGCGCAGTATGGCTGGGTGTTTGATGTGCAGGCACAGGGGGGAATGTTTTTATGGGTGGGGCATCCTGATTTGCCGGATCTGTCAGCCTATATCGCGCGGCTGGAGCAACAGGGGGTGCTGTTAATGCCTGGGGATGCGTTTGCCGTTGATGCAGATTTCAGGTGTAGGACGCGCTTGAATGTGGCGCATTTGACTGAAAGAGTGTTTGCTTGTCTGGACCTACAAAGATGAATGCTTTTGAATGGTAAGGACGAGGTCAAGGGACTGATCTTCTGAACATGTGGTGACCCTCTCGCCGTATGAGACATAGGCATATGGGTCAAGATGCTTAGATCTAGACCGTTGGCTTGTGATTTAACGTAGTGAACCGGCCCCACCTGCCTATGCAATACAGGAGAGGCCGGGTAGTGCTTAAGGTTTCAGAACGGGTTGGTGTCCTGCCAGTGGTTTCATGTTTTCCACGGCGTAAGCCACGTTCAGGATGCGGGCTTCCTCAAAGGCGGGGCCGATGATTTGCAGGCCTACGGGCATGCCGTCGGAGATACCGGCGGGCACCGTGACGGCCGGCAGACCGGTCAGGTTGCTTGGGCCGGTAAAGCGGATGCCTTCGTCGATGAAGTCCAGGGTTTTGCCGTTGATGTTGACAGTATCGGTGCCGATGTTTGGAACCTGGCAAGGCAGGGTGGGGGCGATGATGACGTCTACGTCTTTGAAGGTAGCGGTGAATTGCTGCTTCAGGGCACGGCGAACTTGCTGGGCTTGCAGGTAGTCGATACCGCTGAACAGTTCGCCCAGTTCAAACAGGAAGCGGATGTCGCCACCAAAGTCGTCGGGGCGTTTGATCAGGTCCTGGTGGTGGATGGTCGCGGCTTCGGTCAGGCTGACCGCCAGTTCGGCCCATTCGGAGTGGCGCAGTGCGGGCACTTTCAGGGGAACGATGGTGGCGCCTTGTTTTTCCAGGTCGGTCAGGCGGTCGCGGATGACTTTTTCAATACCTGAGTCCACGTTTTTGAAGAAGTAGTCTTCGATGATGCCGATGCGCAGTCCTTTGACGTTGCCGTTCAGAGCGCTCAGGTAGGAGCCGACGGGCACGTTGGCGCAGGTGGGGTCGCGGGGGTCAAAACCAGCAATCACTTCCAGCATGGCGGCAGCATCTGCCACGGTCTTGGACATGGGGCCGACGTGGTCCAGCGTCCAGGCCAGGGGGTAGACGCCGAATTTGCTGACGCGGCCGTGGGTGGGTTTCAGGCCGACGATACCGCAAGCGGCCGATGGGATACGGATGGAACCGGCGGTATCAGTACCCAGGGTGTTGTAGGAGCTGTGGGAGGCCACGGCGGCACCTGATCCACCGCTGGAGCCACCGGGCACACGGTCGGCATTCCAGGGGTTGTGGACGGCACCAAAGTGCGGGTTGTTATTGTCGATGCCCCAGGCGTATTCGTGCATGTTCAGCTTGCCGGTGAAGATCACCCCGGCATCGCGCAGCTTGGTGGCCACGGTAGCATCGTCTTTGGAGACAAAGTCTTTGTGAATCTTGGAGGCCATGGTGGTGACCTCGTTCGCAAAGTAAATATTGTCTTTCAGTGCCAGGGGCACGCCGTGAAAGACGCCTTTGTACTTCCCGCCCATGATGTCTTGCTCGGCTTGTTTGGCGCTCTTTCGGGCCCCTTCGGCCGTAATCGAAATATAGGCGTTGGTCTGTTTGTTGGACTGCTCGATGTAGCTCAACAGGTTGTCGGTGACTTCGACCGGGGAGACGGCTTTGCTGCGCAATTTTTCTGCCAGATCAATGACGCTCAGTTCAAGCAATTCTTTATTCATGGTGGTCGCCTCCGGCCAGGTGTTTGATTGCTACGTCTGCATCGTCAAGGGCGATGCCATCCAGATTGCCTTTCATGGCCTGGATCGCGCGCCATTTGGCCTCCAGTTTCTCCAGATGCTGGGGGCTGGGATGTATCCCTTTTGCGGCCAAGGCGTCTTTCACACTTACCGTCATTTGTCTTCTCCTTGTGGTGGTCAAAACAGGCATGCACAAACGACGCGCACAAAAAAAGCCCCACCCCTTTGTGAAAGGGAATGAGGCTTTATTGCCTGCATGTCGCTGGCAACTTTGGCAGCGCATGCATCTGTTTTGGCAGACGAGGATGTCTGCTTATTTAATCTACAAAATCTGTTCCGGGAAAAATACTAGGGTTTTCCAGCGGCTGTCGGTTCGAGCCAGGCGGCTTTTCCTATCCCTAAGCGGGTGTAGCGCACTTTCTCCCAGGGTACTATGCTGCAGTCTGGGGGCAACGCTGAGAATCTGCTTTTCGCATGCCCGTGATAGTGCACACCTGAGGGAAAGGAATAAAAAAGCGGAGCCTGTTGGCTCCGCTTTTTATTGTTGTTCAGGTTTCTGTTGCCAGCGTAAATAGGCGTTGCGGGTCTGGGCAGATACGGACTCCAGCACTTTCTGATGCGTGACTTTGTGGCGTGCCAGCAAACGAGCATCGGCCACTGTGCGGGATTTGCAGAACCAGTGGCAGCTGTGCTGAAACAGATACAGCTCGGCGGACAAATGATAAGCCCGGCTTTTAAGGTCCAACTGCTCGGGATTGTCCACCACATGACGTAGCCCGACGGCATGAATCTGCAAGAGCTGGCGAAAGTCGCGTGTCATGGCAGGTAGAAAACGCTCGGCATAGGGCACGCAAATAGGCAGCATGCCGACACGAGTTTGCTCCGCAGGTTCTTTTTGCAGCAGATCCGCCAGCGACTGGATTTGGGTGGCTACGGCGTGTTCAGTCTGGGAAAACATTTCCAGCACTTGCAATTGACGCGCCGAGTCCTGCTCTCCAATGGCGCGGGTATAGCCGTTGGTCAGCGTTTCCATATGGCGCTCCAGCTGGAAGCTGCTCAAGTGGCGGCCTAAAAGGATAATGCGCCCGCGCTGATACCGTGCCCGCACAAGGTGCAGAGCAATGGCGGCGATCAGAAGAAGTATGACTGTATCCATCTTTTTTTGTCCGTTCGGAGCCTGGCATCTTGTTGTTTAGTTAGCCGCAGGGAAAAGCAAAGCTTGCCCTGTAGAAAAAACACTGCCAAGGAGGGGCGACCATTGTATCCAGTCAGCACATCAGAACGGCCATGCGGTGGACCGTTCTGATGGCTGCCTATGTACCGGTTGCTGTGGCTTTATTTGTCTTCCACAAAGCGCATCCGAAAGAGACGGCCTTTGATATTGGTGCTGGCAATACGGTCAAAGTATTGGCGGGCAATCCGGCGATCCAGTGCCACGTAGGAGCGGGCGTCAGTAATGGCAATCTTGCCGACCTGATCGCCTTTCAGGCCTACATCGCGGGTCAGGGCACCGAGCAGATCGCCCGGGCGCAGCTTGTCCTTTTTACCGCCCTGAATCTCTAGCGTCATCATGGGGGCTAGCAGCGGTTCTTTGGATTGGGCACGCAATGTTTTCAAGTTACCCCACTTCAGGGCGCTGCCTTGGTACTGCTCGATCGCGGTGGCCGAGTGCATTTCATTGCGTGAAACCAGATTCAAGGCCAAGCCTTTTTGATCACCACGACCACTGCGGCCGACACGGTGAATATGGACTTCCGTATCTTTGGTGACGTCCGCGTTAATGACGGCTTCCAGGTTCTGAATATCCAGGCCACGAGAGGCGACATCGGTAGCCACCAGCACAGCACAGCTTTGGTTGGAAAACTGCACCAGTGTTTCATCGCGATCGCGCTGTTCCAGGTCGCCGGTCAGGGCCAGGGCTTTGATGCCTTCGGACTGCAGTTCTTCCACCACTTCCTGACAACGTATTTTTGTGTTGCAGAACACCAAGGTAGAGGCGGGGCGGAAATGCTCCAGCAGCGTAACCACCGCGGACACGCGCTGCTCGGGATGCACTTCGTAAAAGATCTGCTCGATCTGGCTGGAGTCGTGCTGAGCTTCTACTTTGACTTCAGCAGGCCGGTTCAAAAAGCGAGCGCTGAGCTTGCGGATGTTCTCAGGGTAAGTGGCTGAGAACAATAAGGTTTGGCGGCGCTGAGGGCAGTGCGACGCAATCGCCACGATGTCGTCATGGAAACCCATATCCACCATGCGATCGGCTTCGTCCAGCACCAGTGTTTTCAGTGCGGCTAAGTCCAGATTGCCACGCTCCAGATGGTCCTGGATACGCCCAGGAGTACCAACCACGACATGGGCACCGTTGCGCAGGGCTTCAGTTTGGGGGCGCGAGGGCACGCCACCACACAGGGTCAGCATGCGCACATTGGGGATTTGGCGAGCCAGGCGGCGCAGCTCAGTGGTGACTTGGTCAGCCAGTTCGCGAGTGGGGCAAATCACCAGGGCCTGGGGGACGAGCTTGCCGGGGTTCAGCGTTTGCAATAGCCCCAGACCAAAGGCAGCGGTCTTGCCGCTGCCGGTCTTGGCTTGAGCAATCAGATCGCGGCCTTCCAGAATCAGTGGCAGGCTTTGCTCCTGAATGGCCGTCATCTTTTCAAAGCCCAGGCTATCCAGGGTTTCGAGCAAGGCAGGAAGCAGGGGGAGGGTACTGAAAGAGGTAGAGGGCACGATGGGGGAGCTCACAAAAACTGCCTGAAATAGAAAGAATGGCTATTGTAGCTGGGCGCTGGACTGGGCAGGGGCAGTGCTGTGGTTTTTAGCGCTGTAGGGGCTTGCTACTCGGCGTCTGGAGCCGCGTTGGGGGTGGCTGGGATTGCGGGGCAAGCCACACGCAGCAGCTTACGAAAACGCTCGCACTCCATGTGCGAGGGGGCCTGGCATTGGGCAACATGACGCAGCATATGGCTCAGGGTCTTCATACGACGAACCTGGCGATCAATTTCATCGGCGCGTTGTTGCAAAGTGGGGCGTGGGAGATCGGAAGGTGTGTCTTTATTGAAAATTCTGCCTATTTCTTCCAGCGAGAACCCTGCCGCTTTGCCTAAGGAGATCACCGCTAGTTGTACCAGGGTGTCCTCGCTATATTGGCGCCGCAGGCCGTTGCGGGCTGGGGACTGGATCAAGCCAATTTCCTCGTAATAGCGCAGCGTGGAAGTGCTGACTCCACTGGTTTTGGATAAGACCGCAATATCAATGAGTTTCATGCTTGACCTCAAGTTGACTTTAAGTTGCATAGTAGGTGAACACCCCTCTGACAACAAGAAGTTAGACATGAAAAAACAAATGATATGGACGGGCAGCACGGGTTTGCTGCTTGCTTTGGCTGGTTCTATTTTGCTGGCCTCTTTAGGGACCAGCATTGTCACGGTGGCCTTGCCCGCCCTGAGCCGGGTATTTTCAGCGGGTGTCCAGCAGGTGCAGTGGGTCGTGCTGGCGTATTTGCTGGCGGTGACAGTCACGATTGTTCTAGCGGGTCGTCTGGGCGACTTATATGGGCAGAGGCGTGTCTTGTTGACGGGTTTGGCGCTGTTCACCTTGGCCTCGGCACTGTGCGCCGGGGCTCCAGGCCTGGGGTGGCTGGTTGTCGCCCGCGCACTGCAGGGGTTGGCAGCGGCCATTCTGATGTCATTGCCCTTGTCCATGGCTAAAGGTTTGGTGCCTAAAGCGCGGCTGGGAACGGTCATGGGCTTGATGGGAGCCATGTCTGCCATAGGTACAGCTTTGGGGCCTTCCTTGGGAGGGGTGGTAATCGGTGCTCTGGGTTGGCGTGCCGCCTTTGTCTTGCTGGGCCTGGCTGGGTTGGGGTTATGGGTATTGGCCTTACGCGGTATTCCCAAGGTAAAAGCAGCAGGCGACTCTGCTCAAGGCATGGATTGGGCAGGCAGTGTCTGGCTATCCATCACTTTGCTGTGCTTCTCTTTACTAGCCACTGGCGGCAAGGTGGGGCTGGCCATCCAGCCCTGGATGTGGCTGATTCCTGGTGTCGTGTCGCTGTGGCTGTTTATCCGAACCGAGCGGCAGGCGGCTCGCCCTTTGGTGCCTGTCGCTTTGCTGGGGGAACGCGCGTTGGTGAGCTCGCTCAGCATGAATCTGCTGGTGGGGGCCATTATGATGTCTACCCTGGTGGTCGGGCCATTTTTTCTATTTTTTGGGCTGGGTTTGAAAGAGGCTGAAACCGGCATGGTGATGGCGATGGGGCCATTGGCGGCTGCCTTGTCCGGGGTTCCTGCAGGGCGTATTACGGATCGTTTTGGAGTGCATCGAACCCTGATGTTGGGTTTGCTGCAGTCGGGTATGGGGCTGTGCTGCTTTGCCATTTTCCCCCACTTTATGGGGGTGGCAGGCTACGTCATCGCGCTGGTTTTGATCACACCCGGTTTCCAGCTATTTATGGCCGCCAATAACACGGCAGTCATGGCTCGGGCTGCCGAAGAGCATAAGGGGCTGCTGTCGGGTTTGCTGGGCCTGTCGCGCAATTTGGGTTTTATGGCCGGGGCTTCTTTACTCCCGCTGGTCTTTGCCTCTTTATTGGGTGATCAGGTGGTGGCGGACAGCTCTGCACAGGCGATTAGTCGTGCCTTTTCCATTACCTTCCTGATTGCCGCAGGACTCTGCGTATTGGCGATTGTGCTGGCTTGGTGGGGCAGGTCATCGCAGCGCGCCTCGGCGTCTTGTTAACAGGCAAAAGACATCAAGTGATGCTGTTGCTCAGGTCTAACGGCATGGCCGGGCAGCCTTGGCTGCCCCATTATCTGAAAGCGCCGTTTTCCGGCGCCCTGCATCAGGCTTTACGCGATGCGCCTAGGCGTTCTGACAAACGGTTGGCCAGCTTGCGCATGGCTTCACCGGCACGACGCTGTGCAGCTTCATCGGCTTCCTGAGTCAATAAGCTGACGGCCACACCCGCTACCGCTGCCCGGTTATTGGAATCAAATACCGCTGCTCCAAAACAGTGCATGCCATCACGCACGCCACAGGCGTCTACGGAATAACCCAGTCGCTGTACGTCGCTCAATTCCACCATCAAATCATCTTTGTTGCGTGGGCCATGTGCCGTTAGCGGCTCGGGCCAGGAATGGTTCAAAGCCTGTTCCAGATCCTGCCCTTGCAAGGTGCTCAGCATGGCCTTGCCAGTAGCGGTATAGACCGCGGGCAAACGCATCCCGGCACGGAAGGTGAAACCCAAAGGCCGGGTTCCGTTGCGGCAGGCGATATAGACCACATTTTCACCATCCAGAATGGACAGAGTAATGGTCTCCTCGGGCAGGACGCGCATATCGTCCCAGGCCGCAAAAAACTCTTGCGTCAGATCCAGTTGAGACAGGAAGGCATTTGCCCAGCCCATCACGTGTGTTCCCAAGGTGAAACTGCCATTTTCCAACTTACGGATCAGGTGCAGGTCCAGCAAGGTGGTGCAAAGACCATACAAGGAACTTTTGGGCATACCCAGGCGTTTGACCAGGTCCGTAAATGACAGGGGCTCCGGCGAGGCCGCCAATTCGTCCAGCACGGTGACTGCACGTACTACAGCCGGAACCAGTTTCTTCTCTTCCACTACGACTAACTCCATAACAACACACAGGAAGTCCAATAAGCCCGGATGGACAGGGCTGAACTCGGGAACAGGGGTGAGATTTGCTAGCGCTACATTGTGCCCTCAAATACCCCAAAACAAAAAATACGGTGACTGACGGTATGCGGGTAAACCCGTAAGCCGATTCGTTGACGCCACGATTTTTCGGCTCCTATAATTCTATCAAGTTCACTATAAGAGAAACAGGTTCAGCATAATGAACAATATCGCGACATCATTGATTAGCAAACTGAAGGATCCCAGCCTGGCTAAAGATCAGTCCTGGACCGCTCAGGGTTGGGTCTCGGCAGGCGACGGCAACACTTTCGCCGTTCTTAATCCCGCTACGGGCGAGTGCCTGGCCAATGTCGCCAGCCTGGCCACAGCAGAAATCGAATCGGTCGTCAGCGATGCTGAAGTGGCCCAGCGCGAGTGGAAGGCACGCAGTGGGCACGAACGTGCCAAGCTGTTGCGCGCCTGGTTCGATGCCATGGTTGCCAATGCGGATGACCTGGCCACCATCATGACCATGGAACAGGGCAAACCCTGGGCCGAGGCTCGTGGCGAAGTGCTGTACGCTGCCTCCTTTGTGGAGTGGTTCAGCGAAGAAGCCAAACGTGTGTATGGCGACGTGATGGGTCACCCTCAGTCGGACAAACGCATTGTGGTGGTCAAGCAGCCTGTAGGTGTGTGCGCGGCCATTACTCCCTGGAACTTCCCCGCCGCCATGATTACCCGCAAGGTGGCTCCTGCTTTGGCAGCCGGTTGCAGCATTATTGTTCGCCCAGCCGACCTGACTCCCCTGACCGCCGTGGCGTTGGCCGTACTGGCCGAGCGCGTGGGTATTCCTGCCGGTGTATTCCAGTTGGTTACAGGCCAGTCCCGCGTAGTCGGTGCTGTTCTGACGGCCAGCCCCATCGTGCGCAAGCTGTCCTTCACCGGTTCCACCGAAGTAGGCCGTTTGTTGATGGCGCAATGCGCCCCCACCATCAAGCGCCTGTCGCTGGAACTGGGTGGCAATGCCCCGTTCATCGTGTTTGATGATGCTGACCTGGACGCCGCTATTGAAGGCGCCATGGCTTCCAAGTACCGCAACAGCGGCCAGACTTGTGTGTGTGCCAACCGCTTCCTGGTGCAAGACGGTATTTATGATCGCTTTGCCAAGGCCTTGAGCGAACGTGTTGCGACCCTGAAAGTGGGTAACGGCATGGAAGAGGGCGTGGAACAAGGTCCGCTGATCGAACAAAAAGCCGTCAACCGCCTGCGTGAGTTGATTGATGATGCCGTCGAGCACGGTGCCAACGTTTTGCAAGGTGGCACACCTCACGCCTTGGGCGGCACTTACTTCTCGCCCACCGTTCTGGGTGACGCAACGCCCGCCATGCGTGTGGCTCGTGAAGAATTGTTTGGCCCTGTGGCGCCTTTGTTCCGCTTCAAAGACGAAGCTGAAGCGATCGCGATGGCCAATGACACCGAATATGGTCTTGCCGCCTACCTGTTCACCCGCGACAACGCACGTGCCTGGCGCATGGGCGAAGCGCTGGAATACGGCATGGTCGGCGTCAATACCGGTTTGATTTCCAACGAAGTGGCTCCTTTTGGGGGTGTCAAGCAATCCGGTCTGGGTCGCGAAGGCTCCCGCTACGGGATCGACGAGTACCTGGAAATCAAATACATGTGCCAGCAGCTGTAAGTTGATACATACCCGCGCCTAGCGCAGCGAAGGGGCCGCTCTCTCTGTAGAGGGCCCCATCAGCAGAAACCCACAATAAGTTAAATAAGGAGACGCTATGTCTATCCTGTCTGCAACCCCACGTAAATTGACTTTGGCCCTGACACTGGCCACTGCTGGCATCATGGCCAGCACGACAGCCACCGCGGATGATGTCAAACCCATCAAGATTGGTGTGGTCACTTTCTTGTCCGGCGCTGCCTCCGGTCCTTTTGGCGTACCAGCCAAAAACGCCGCCGAGCTGACCGCTGCTCAACTGAACGAAGGCAAACTTCCCGCCCCTTACAACACCAAGGGTCTAGGTGGCGCACCGATTGAACTGGTCTTTATCGACGAGAACGGTGGTACCGCCAAGCAGGTGAGTGAATACCGCAACCTGGTTCAGCAACAGAACGTGGACATCGTGGTTGGCTACATCTCCTCGGGCGATTGTCTGGCCGTGGCCCCTGTTGCTGAAGAGCTGAAAAAACTGACGCTGATTTTCGATTGCGGTACTCCTCGCCTGTTTGAAGATGCCAGCTACCAATACGTGTTCCGTCCCGTGGCCCACGCCACGATGGATAACGTGGCGGCGGCCCGCTTTGTGCTGGAGCGCAACCCTGAACTGAAGAGCTACGCCGGTATTAACCAGAACTACGCCTGGGGCCAAGACGCCTGGCATGACTTTGAAGGCACCTTGCAAGCCCTCAAACCTGGTGTAGAAGCCAAGACTTCGCAAATGCCCAAGCTGGGTGCGGGTCAGTACAACGCTGAGATTTCGTCCTTGATGGCCTCCCGTCCTGAAGTGATCCACTCCAGTTTCTGGGGGGGTGATCTGGAAGGCTTTGTCGTTCAGGCTCTGCCACGCGGTTTGTTCCGCAACACCTTGACCGTGTTGACGGCTGGCGAAACGGCGACTCACCGTGCCAATAACCAGATCCCAACCGGGACGCTGATTGGTGCCCGTGGCCCCCACGCTGCCTTTGCGCCAGACAATGAATTGAACCGTTGGTTGCGTGCCAGCTACCGCGAGCAGTTCAATGCTGACCCTAGCTACCCGTCCTACAAAATGACGCAAACGCTGCTGGGTCTGAAAGCCGCTTACGAAAAAGCCCAGGCTGCCAACGAAGGCAAAGCGCCGTCCACCGAGCAGATTGTTACGGCCTTTGAACACCTGACCTTTGAAAGTCCATCGGGCGATGTGAGCATGTCCTTGGGTAAAGGTCACCAGGCTGTGCAAGGCACCACGTTTGGGGTGGTGAAAAATGACAATGGCGTCATCAGCTTTACCGACCTGCGTCACTTCAAACCTGAAGAAGTAACTCCACCCGAAGGCGTGAAGTCTATCGATTGGATCAAAGGCGGTTTGAAGTACTGATCTGCGCATGCGTCCTGATTAGGACGCTGCGCTGGAAAGCCGGGCATGTCAGTACGTTTTACGTGCCCGTTTCTACCGCCGGGCTGCTTCTACGGTAAACACCTCTCTTAGTTGGGAGGCCAGCCGAAGATGCAGCCCGGGGGTATGTTTTACCGCCGGACCGTTCCTTAGGTTTAACGCTTCCTTCTTGAGGAAGCCAAGCAAAGGCGCGGTGCGGAGGCATTTTTATTCCATTTCCACAGAAACCGACTATGTCTCTTCTTTCTGCTGCCCTAATAGATGGCATCATGTACGCCGCCTGGCTGTTTCTGGTCGCGGTCGGACTCACGCTGATCTATGGTGTGATGAAGATCCTGAACATGGCCCACGGCAGCCTCTATACCATTGGCGCCTATACCGCCGTCACCATGGTGACGCAGTGGCTCTCTACCGATCAAAGCCCTTACGGCAGCTATCTGATGCTGATCCTGGCCGCGGTGATTGCCGGTCTGGTGCTGGGTCTTGTCATTGAATATGGCTTGCTGCGCTTCTTCTACCAGGAAGAACCTGTTGTCTCTTTGCTGATTACCTATGCGGTCTTCCTGATTCTGGAAGATACCGTCAAGCTGGTCTGGGGCGTTGATCCTTACGTGATCGCCGAGCCTTACGGCCTATTGGGTAACGTTGAATTCGGTGACTTGTTCTACCCCACCTACAGCTTTGTGATTGTTGTGGCTGCCATTCTGGCGGGCCTGTTCCTGACCTTGTTCCTGAAGTATTCGCGTCAGGGCCGTATTTTGCTTGCTGTGATTCACGACCGCGAAGTCAGTCAGGCCATGGGTATTAACGTGCAACGTTACTTCTTACTGACTTTTATTGCCGGTGCCACGCTGGCCGCTTTGGGTGGTGCGTTGACGGCTCCGACTATCTCTGTTGCTCCCGGCATGGGTGTCGAGGTCATTGTGATGGCCTTCGCCGTGGTCGTGATCGGTGGCCTGGGTTCTTTGCCCGGTGCCGCGCTTGGCGCGGTAATTGTGGGTCTGGTGCGCTCCTTTGCTGTGCATTACTGGCCTGAAATCGAACTTTTCTCCATCTACGCGGTAATGGCACTGGTGTTGGCCGTCCGTCCTAAAGGATTGTTTGCTGCTGCCGAGGCCCGAAAGATATGAACAAGACCAACATTACGCTTAAGCAGGGCATGATTGCCCTGGTTGTTACGGTGGCCGCCCTGATTGTGGGTTTTGGCTTGCCAACCTGGCAGTTTCTGATCACTGTTGCACTGGCCAAGGGCTTGGTTGCCCTGGGTGTGGTGCTCTTGCTGCGTTCGGGTTTGGCCTCCTTTGGGCAAGGCCTGTACTACTGCATCGGCGCCTATGGTGTCGGTATGGCCATGAACTATCTGGACTGGCGCGAAACTCTGGTCCTGCTGCCGTTCGCTGCGGCCTGCGCGGCTTTGCTGGCCTGGGTGCTGGGTTTCTTGCTGGCTCGCTACCGCGACATTTTCTTTGCCATGCTGAGCCTGGCCTTGTCCATGATCATGTACGGCCTGCTGGTACGTAACCCCAGCCTGGGCGGCAGTGACGGTTTTAACGTGCACGCTCCCTCGTTTATGTGGGGTGCGTTTGCAGAAACCCTGTCGCGTCCCGGTGTGTTTGTGCTGACCGTGGTGCTGGTGGGCGTTGTGCTGTGGGCCATGCAAGGCTTCTTGCGCAGCCGCGCTGGTCGTCTGGGCCCAGCGATCAAAGACAATGAAATCCGTGTTGAATACCTGGGTGCCTCGGCTTACCGCAATATTCACCTGAGCTACGTGCTGGCTGCCGCTTTGGCCGGTCTGGGCGGTGCCCTGTCCTCGCTGAGCATTGGTCACGTTGATCCTGAACTGGCATTCTGGACTACATCTGGCGAGTTCATCTTTATTGCTGTGCTGGGCGGTACTCGCAATGCGTACGCTCCTTTCCTGGGTGCCTTGAGCCTGGAATTGATCCGCACCTTGGCTTACCAATACGCGCCTAACACTTGGCAGATCGTGATGGGTGTCAGCATGTTGGCCCTGATTGTGTTCTTACCCGGTGGCTTGATCAGTATCTTGAACCGTCGCAACACAGCGGCGACCACCACCGATTCTTCTTCACCGACAGGGGCCCGCTAATGAGTCAGTCACCCTTGATTTCTGCTAAAGGTTTGTGCAAGCAGTTTGGCGCTGTCCACGCTGCGCGCGATATGACCGTTGATATCCATGCGCAAACCATTACGGGCCTGATCGGTACCAATGGCGCAGGTAAAACCACCTTTGTGAACATGTTGACCGGCTATATGAAGCCGGACTCCGGCAATATCTTTTTTGCCGGCCGTGAGATCACAGGTTTGCCGCCCCGGGAAGTGACCCGTTTGGGCATCGCTCGTTCCTTCCAGATTCCCCAGTTGTTCACGTCCTTGAACGCCTTGGAAAACGTGGAAATTGCCCTAGGCGTGGCCCGTCAGCCGCTGTCGCAAGCCGGTGAAATTCTGGAACGCTTTGGCCTTAGCGCTTTTGCACAATCCCTGGCAGGTACCTTGCCAGAAGGCATTCGCAAGTTGCTGGATATCGCTTTGGCGATGGTGGCCCAGCCTAAAGTGCTCTTGCTGGACGAGCCCACTAGCGGCGTGGCCAGCGACGAAAAATTTGAAGTCATGGACCGCGTCATGAAGGTGGTACGTGATGCAGGCGTAACCGTTCTGTTCGTCGAGCACGATATGGAAATTGTGCGCCGCTACAGCGATCGCGTGCTGGCGTTTTACGACGGCACCATTTTGGCCAATGGCACTCCTGATGACGTGCTGGCCCATGAGCAGGTCCGTGAATACATCATCGGCGAGCCGGTGGGACGCAATAAACAAGAGGCCGACAATGTTGCTTGATGTCAAAAATCTGGATGTACGTATTGGCCCCACCAGTATTCTGCGTCAGGTGAACCTGCAAGTGCGCCAAGGCCAGATCGTGGGTCTGGCTGGTCGTAACGGTGCGGGTAAAACCACGCTGATGCGTACCGTGATGGGTTTGCTGGCAGTGGACAATGGCTCGATCATGTTTGATGGCCAGGAACTGGCCAAGATGCCTGCCTACCGTCGCACCAGTCTGGGTATGGGCTTTGCTCCCGAGGATCGCAGACTGATCCCCGAGCTGAGCGTGGAGGAGAACATCCGTCTGCCCGCCTGGGCCTTGAACTCCAAGGATATTGAAGAGCGCCTGGATCGTGTCTGGCGCATCATTCCTGAATTGAAAGTCTTCGGTCCACGCCGTGCTTTGCAATTGTCGGGTGGTCAACAAAAGCTGGTCGCGATTGGCCGTGCCTTGATGACTGCCGACAAGCTGCTGTTGCTGGACGAGCCGTTTGAAGGTGTCGCCCCAGCGCTGTCCAAGCGTATTGCAGAAGTCGTGGGTGAGCTCAGCAAAGAAGGCTTTAGTGCTTTGTTGTCCGGTGCTGACTTGCAGCACGCGGGCAATGTGATCGATTACACCTACCGGATGGACCGCGGCCGTATCGAAGTACCGCAGCCCGCCATACCATAAGGAGAAAGCCCATGTCGGCATTCGAGTTCAGAACCACCCCCGCTATTTATGTTGAAAGCGGAGCCGCTGCCCGGCTCGGTCAAATCCTGCGCAAGCGTTTCTCGCAAGAACGCGTTTGTCTGGTGACCGACCGATTCCTGCACGAAAGCGGCTTGCTGGATCCTGCCCTGGCTGATCTGAAAGCCAATGGCTGGACCGTGGAAGTGATTGACGATGTTATTGCCGATCCTCCAGAGCACATTGTTTTGCAGGCGACCGAACGCGCCCGCCAGGCCAAGACAGAAATCGTCGTGGGTCTGGGTGGTGGCTCGTCTATGGACGTAGCCAAATTGTTGGCTGTCCTGCTGGCTTCGGATCAGCCCCTGCAAGAGATGTACGGTATTGATAAGGTGCGCGGCTCGCGTCTGCCGCTGGTGCAGATCCCGACCACGGCGGGAACCGGCTCAGAAGTAACGCCGATTTCTATCGTGACCACCGGAGAGACGACCAAGTCTGGCGTGGTGGCTCCCGAGCTGTACGCGGATCTGGCCATTCTGGACTCGGAACTGACCTTGGGCCTGCCACCGCGTATCACAGCGGCGACCGGTATCGATGCCATGGTGCACGCCATCGAGGCTTACACCAGCCGCATCCTGAAAAACCCGCTGTCGGACAACCTGGCCAAGCAAGCCCTGCGCCTGATTGGCAACAAGCTGGTGCATGTTTGTCGTAACGGCCAGGATGCCGCCGCACGTCAAGACATCCTGCTGGGTGCAACGTTGGCTGGTCAGGCTTTTGCGAACGCTCCTGTGGGTGCCGTGCACGCATTGGCGTACCCGATCGGCGGTATTTTCCACGTGCCACATGGTTTGTCGAACTCGCTGGTTCTGCCTCACGTGCTGCGTTTCAACGCCTCGGCTGCTGCGCCGCTGTATGCCGAGCTGGCCGAAGTACTGATGCCCGGCATTCAGGGCGATGACACGTCCAAGACCGAGGCCTTCATCAACTTCATGGAACAGATCGCCATTGATACCGGCATCGAGCGTCAGCTGCGCGAAGTGGGTATTAAAGAAAGCGACCTGCGCCATATGGCTCAAGAAGCCATGAAACAAACCCGGTTGCTGGGTAATAACCCCCGCGACGTGACCGAAGAAGACGCTTTCGCGATTTACAGCGCCGCGTTCTGATAAACCGCTAACAGCGGAAACCTTTGCCTGAGTCTGGTGTTGTGCCGACTCAGGTTTTTTTTGCGGGTTTGTTTTAGCCCTTCAGCTTCTAAGTCTCAAATATTATATTTTTAAGGGTTGATGATTGCTTGAACGTTTGCTGATTTGTCAGCAGTCGACTGAGACTTGAAGGTAAATGCTGACAGAGTGAGGGCTATAGGAAATGGTGATAGTTTGAAGTGGTGAGGAACTTGCTGCATCGGTAGATGAATCGGCCAGAGCCTAACGTCTGCTTACAAGAGCGGGCCGTACGCTTCAGCTCAATGCGGGTCTGACGCGCATTGAGCGTACTAAACTATTTGGGTTTTGCAGGGCATAGCCTAGTTTTTTTCCGTGCCTTGACGCTGTCAGCGATGGTGATTTTCCATATGCTGTCATTGTTGAATCGACTGCTTTTTATTCACCATGATTGCGATACCTCTTTCTTCTATACAAAATCGGCGGACTCTGACGTTATGTCTGGCCGGCGCGGTGCTGGGCCTGCTTGAATGGGGTTCGTTCATCAGCTTGATGGACTCAGATCTGCAGCAAGAGCACATTTGGATCTCCTTGCTGTTAGGGATGGGGATCTTTGGTGTGGCGGCCATGTCGTTGTTGATGCACTTGCCCTTGTCTAAGTCCTTGGCAGCAGCGTTGGGATTAGCGGTGGGCGGCGTTGTTTTGTCCTTGCAGGGCTTAGGCGGATACGCGGATGTAGACAGTTTTTTATTGGCGCCGCAGATGGGGGTTGCGCTCAGCTTGTTGTCGAGCATTACGCTGCCCTTTATAGCCGTGATGGTAGAGCGTCGTCGGGATTGGCGTAATTACCGCCGCCTGTTTGAGGTCAGCTGGTCTATGGTGTGTTCCTGGGCGGTGGCGATGCTGTTTTGCGGCCTGGCCTGGGGAGTGTTGATGGCCAGCCACGTATTGCTCAGTTTTGTGGGCATTACCTTTCTGGCAGATGTTCTGCTGGAACCGGCTGTCGCGGCTGTGGTGTCTGGAGCTTTGGTAGGAGCGGGCCTGGCGATATCGTCCGAGTCGGATGGCTATCTATCGCCGCTTATTTTGCTGAAACTGCTGCGTTTGCTGACTCCCGTCTTGCTGGTGGTGATGGTGGTCTTTATTGTGGCCCTGCCTTGGCGTACAGGTGAAGGCCTGCCCTTGGCGGCGATATGTGTAGCGGCGGTATTGGGGGCGTCTACCTTGGTATCTGCCGTGGTGGCCGATGAAGACGCCAATGCCAGTGCAACGCCCTTGTTGCGTGCTTCGGCTCGCTTGCTGGGCATGGTCATGCCCGTTGTGGCGGCGGCGGCTTTGTGGGCGGTGGTGGCACGCGTTGCCCAGTACGGCTGGACGCCTGCGCGAGTCAGTGCGATGACAGGGGCGCTTGTCGCTGCGGCTTATGGTTTGAATTATTTTTGGGCAGCTTGCCATACCAAGGATTGGATGGCCCGAGTGCGTCGCTCCAATATTTGGATGGCGATAGCCTTGATCGTCCTGGCGGTGCTGTGGCTGTCTCGTATTTTGTCTCCCGAGTCTTTGTCAGTTACCTCGCAGTTGGAACGTTTTAAGTCAGGTGAACTGGCCGCCGCCGATTTCCCTGAGGTGGAAATGAGGTTTAGATGGGGCTTGCCGGGACAAGAGGCGCTGCGCTCTCTGGTGGAGCAAGGTTTGCTGGACGTAGAGTTAGAGGAGGAGGAGTCTGGGCCTCCATCCCCGGATCAGACATCTGAGGTCTGGGAGTTCAGCGAAGAGCAGGCCAAGCAGATTTTGCTGGAAACCATGCCCAGCTCACCGGCCAATCACCCCTTGCTCAAACCTTTTATTGAGCAATACCCGGGGTGGGACATCGCCTATCTGGCCAGATCCTGCCTGAGCAAGACTCCTGCAGGCCACCCGGATTGCTTGCTGGTATTTGCGGACTTGCTGCCTTCAGTACCGGGAGACGAGGCCATCATCCTGGCTAGCGATACCATGGTGAATGGCGTGACGTTTGCCATGGCAGAGGATGGCAACTGGAAGCGCGCTACCGCCTTTAATCCCGGTTTGATCGAGGAAAAAATGGCCACTGTTATTGATGGCATTCATGCGCACGGGGCGGTGATTCAACCCGCGCCTTTCAATGTCTTGAAACTGCCTGGCGGCGCTATTCTTGGCGTGACGGAGAGCCCTTGATGGGCTGCTCGGATAAGGCTGACAGCCTTGGTGTCTTTATATAAGAAACATCACGGCTGGGCAGCGATGCGCAGCGCAGGTTTTAACGACGCGGCCAGCATTTGTCCGTGGTTCAGTTCGGTAAAGTTTTCATAGCTGACGTTCAGGCCTGCATCCTGCAAGTGTTTCGCATAATCCTGCGTTGACCATTGAGTCGCCGCATTGTTCATGGATGTATTTCTGCGTTGCCCACCTACCATGATGGCGATTTGCTTGTCTTTGGCCAGTGCGGTATCAAAAGCCTGGGCGGTCTTCACCAACATGCCGTCGTGCCACCACAGGGAAGGGTCGCCCGCGACGTAACGCTGGTACAGATCCGGATGGGTAAAGAGGGTGTGCAGCGTGAACAGGCCACCATAAGAGTGACCCCATAGCGTTTGGCGCGAACGATCAATAGGCTCACGTTCTTCTACGGCGGGCTTGATATGCGTTTCTATATAGTCCAGAAAAATATCCGCACCGCCACCTAAACGGCCCCGCACTTCCACTGTTTTGCTGACGCCGTTTTCCGTGACGGGAGGTGTGTAGTCGAAGGAGCGGGCGAGCACATCGTGACGGGCTTCGGTGTCGTAGCCAATGGCCACTAGTACCGGAGCTGACAGCGCGTCTATGGTTTTCAGATCGTCCACATCAATGCTGGCCATGGCGGCATTGCCGTCCACCATATAGATCACCGGAAAACCGCGGGCAGGGGCCGGGCGGTTTGGGGTGCCTATCTGTATTTTGTAATGCCGCTTGCCGTCTTCCGAGGCCATGACCAGCGTTTCAAAACGATAAAGGCTTTGTTGCTGCTCCACGATGGTGGGCCCCACGGTTTCGTTCCAGGGCCGGGTGCTTTGGCTTTGTTGGGCGTGGGCGGGTAACGTGAACGCCAGGCAGAGCGTGGCGGCACTGATCAGAAGGCGGGGCAGGGAAGTCTTCATCAAGGTCAAATCATAGAAGTCTAAACGGGAATGATTCCCATTATAGGGCTTGATGAAGAATAGGAAACAAACGCTCGGAAAACAAATCGTATCTAGATCATTAGGCGGCCTAGGGTTTATCGGCACAGGCAAGCAGCGGCCAGCCTGCTGTCTTCTGGCAGCAGGGTAAAAAGCGAAAAAGCCTGAGTCTGCATTGAGCAAACCCAGGCTTTGATATCTGCCTGATTCTTTATCTATAGAGCCTGATCTGGAAGGGCAAAGGGATTGAGCCCCGTGCGTCCATAACCTTCTTCCGTGGCTGCATCATCCAACACTAGTGTTGCCAAATCATCTGCAACAGCTTCAGCATTGGGATCACGTTCCTGCGAGATGACTTTCAGATAGCTATGGCAGTGGCCGCAGCTCTCAGCACGTACGATGGCTTCTGTCGTGTCAAAGCTTAGGTAGTCCAGATCACCGGCGTCGGCGCAGTTAGTGCATTTGGCACGAACCATATGCCAGTCGCACTCGCACAGGGAGCAATGCAAATAGCGCAGGCCTTGGCGGCTGCCTTTGTGGATCAGGCTGGCTACAGGCGCACTGCCGCAGACCGGGCAACTGGCGGATTCCTCGTCATTGATGATGGGCAGAGGCACTGCCCGTGCAGCCAGTGCCACTTCCAGAGACAAGGCGGCCCAAAGAAAGGGAGCCAGTGCCGGGGAAACGGCATCAAACTGATTTTGGGCCAAAGCCAAACCTGCATCCAGACGAGCCTGAGAGCTCATGGCGCGAAGGGCATCCAGATGCGGGCTAATAGCGGCCGAAGCATCGGGAGCAAGCTGGGCAAGCAAGGCATTTACATGGGTTTCCCAGGTGCCCTGACGGGCAATTTCTACGGGATCAACTGCCGTGGCATCCGAATGGCTTTGTTGTGAAACCGTTGCCTGTGCCTGGGCAATAGTCGCAGCCAGGAGCAGATATGCTTGCAGCTCGTGTCCTTGTGCCAACTCGTGTAATCGGGCAGCACGAGCGGTGTAGATTTCATGCAATTCGGGCTGCAAGATCGGATCAAAATGCCGGGTTGATTCTTCCGATGGAACGCTGCGGCTGATAGGGACTTCCTTCATGCTTTGCCTTCCTTAACGTCGGTGTCTTTAGCCTTAAGTTCTTCATGCCAGCGGTCATGGTGATGACGGATCCAGGCCTTGGAGACATAGCCTGTCACCATGCCAGTGATAGAGCCACGCACCCAGATAGCCAGATAGATATGACCCAGGATCAACAGAATCAAACCAATTCCGGCCACTGAATGAATTAGGATAGCCAGCCGCAACACAGGGATGGAAAAGAACTCTGCAAAGTAAGCCCGCCACATGATCAGGCCCGATACCAACAGCGTGACAATCGAGAGCATGATCAACCAAAACAGCACTTTCTGGCCGGCATTGTATTTACCGATTCTCAACGGCTGTGTGGCATTGTTCAGCACCACGCTTTTGACGTTGCGAAACCAAATCAAGTCGGTTTTTGCGGGCAGGTTGTACTTCACAAAGCGCACAAACATATAGCAAAGCCCGGCGAAGACCGCGATACCCAGGAAGGGATGCAGCACTCGAGCTAGTTGCGGTGTGCCCAGAAAGGAGCTCAGCCAGGAAAAGGACGGGTAAAACCAGGACAGCCCCGATGTTGCTGCCAGGAAAAAGCACAGCACGACCGCCCAATGACACAGGCGCTCGGGAAACTTGGTGCGCAGAACAAGATTATTTTTCTTGGCCATGGTCGCCTCCTTCAATTGCTTTGCTGTCCTGTTGCGGCTCGTCTGCGTGTGCTTCTTCGTCTTCGTCGATGCTATTGGGGCCGACACCGATAAAGTGGGCGGCCATACCGGCTACGGCAACTGCTCCGGCGATGGCAGCAGCGGGTTTGAGTACGTCTTTCCAGCCACCAACGACAGAGCTGATTTGCGGGTCTTTGGGCAGACCGGCATAGCGTTGGGGGTCATCAGCGTGTTGCAGCACATACATGACGTGGGTGCCGCCTACTCCTTGAGGATCGTAGAGACCGGCGTTTTCATAACCGCGCTCGTTCAAGTCCTCAATACGGCTTAGCGCCAGATCCTTCATTTCCTCTTTGGAGCCAAAGGCAATGGCGCCGGTCGGGCAGGTTTTCGCGCAAGCAGGTGCTTGGCCCACGCTAACGCGGTCCGAGCACAGCGTGCATTTGTAGGCTTTATTATCTTTCTTGGAAATGCGCGGCACATCGAAAGGACAGCCAGCCACGCAGTAACCGCAACCCACACACAGGTCCGACTGGAAATCCACAATGCCGTTGGCATATTGAACAATCGCGCCTGGAACCGGGCAGGCTTTCAGGCAACCGGGGTCTTCGCAGTGCATGCAGCCGTCTTTGCGGATCAGCCACTCCAGCTTGCCGGCCTCGTCCTCGTGTTCGGTGAAACGCATCAAGGTCCAGCTGTCGGGGCTCAGATCGCGGGGGTTATCGTAGACCCCGACGTTCTCTTCCACTTCGCCACGCAAGTCGTTCCACTCATTGCAGGCAACCTGACAGGCTTTGCAGCCGATGCAGATGGACACGTCAATCAGCTTGGCGACTTCCATCTGGTGGTCACGTATCTGCGGTGCAGGCGTGACGGAGTTGGTGGCCGAGCGGCGCACTATGTTTTGCGAATTCATGCCGTGGCTCCCTGCATTTTCTCGACGTTGACCAGAAAGGCTTTGAACTCCGGTGTTTGCGTATTGGCATCGCCCACGCCGGGAGCCAGAGTATTGGCCAGAAAGCCTTTGCGGGTTTCACCTTCAAAGCCCCAGTGACAGGGGATACCAATTTGCTGCACTTGCTGACCGGCTACGGTCAAGGTGCGCATGCGTTTGGTGACCACGGCCTTGGCGGTGATGTAGCCGCGTTTGGTCGTTATTTTGACGGTGTCGCCGTGCTTAATGTCTTTTTCAGCGGCCAGTTGCTCGCCAATTTCCACGAATTGTTCAGGCTGCAACATGGCATTCAGGTAGGAGTGCTTGGTCCAGTGCCGGAACAACTCGGTGATGGAGTAAGTGGTGGCTACATAGGGGTAGTCGTGACGATTCCCCATCCGTTCAGCATCGTTGGACAGAATCCGCGCCGTCGGGTTATGCGTCACCTTTTCATGCAGCGGGTTTTTGGCGATGGGGCTTTCTACCGGCTCGTAATGCTCTGGGAAGGGGCCATCATTAATGCCTTTTTCCGAGAACAAGCGGCCCAGACCTTCAGGCAGCATGATGAAGGGCGTAGCAGGACTGCCAGGAGGCAGGTTGGCCGGAAAGTCAGGTACATCGGCTCCGGTCCATTGCTTGCCATCCCAGTGCAGGATTTGACGTTGAGCATCCCAGGGGTTGCCCATTTCATCCATAGAGGCGCGGTTGTACAGAATGCGCCGGTTGGCAGGCCAAGCCCAGGCCCAGCCGGGGGTGTTGCCCAGGCCAGTATCAGTATTGTCCCGGTTGGCCATCTGGTTACCCTTGTCCGTCCAGGAGCCGGCAAACACCCAGCAATAGCTTTGCGTGGTGCCGTCGTCGCGCAATTGCGCGAAGCTGTCCAACAATTGGCCCTTGCGCAGGATCTGCTTGCCACTCTCGTCAAAGACATCAGCCAGCGCATAGCCATTGGCTTCTTTGGCGACTTCTTCCGGATGCGGGAAATGGGGGTCGTGATAGGTATCCGTGTCCCACGTCATGCTCAGAACTTGCTCAGGACAGGCTCCGCCTTCTTCTTCGTACAGGCGGCGTAGTTCCATCATGATTTCGCCCAGAATATTGGGGTCGTGACGAGCAATACCTGGAGGCTCTTGTCCAGCGTAGTGCCATTGCAACCAGCGGCCCGAGTTCACGATGGAACCGTCTTCTTCCGCAAAGCAGTTAGATGGCAGGCGGAACACCTCCGTCATGATTTCTTCGGTCTTGACGTCGTTGAACTGGCCTTCATTGCGCCAGAAGTTCGAGGTCTCGGTGACCAGCGGGTCCACGATAACCAGGAATTTCAGCTTGGACAGCGCCTTGGAGGTCTTGTTCTTGTCTGGCATGGCGGCCAGCGGGTTGAAGCCTTGCGCGAAGTAACCGTTGACCTTGCCCTCGTACATCATGTCGAAGTAGGCCAGCATGTCGTAGCTGCGATCCCATTTGGGCAGCATGTCAAAGGCAAAGTCGTTGTCTGGTGTGGCGTGCTTGCCGTACAGATTCTTCAGCAAAGAGATGAAGAACTTTGGCGTGTGCTTCCAGTAATTGACCTGTCCGGGCAAGACATCTTTGGGCGTGGTTTCGTCCAGATATTGCGCTAGAGTTTGCTGGCTGTCTGAAGGCAGATTCATATAGCCGGGCACACGCAAAGACAGCAGGCCCAGGTCGGTATAGCCCTGAATATTGGAGTGACCGCGCAGGGCGTTCACGCCGCCCCCCGCCATGCCAATATTGCCCAGCAACAGCTGAATCATGGCCGCACCACGAATAATCTGTGCACCGCCGGTGTGGTGTGTCCAACCCAAGGCATAGAGCCAGGTCAGGGTTCTGTTTTTGGCCGAACAGGAGCCGATGACTTCGGCAATCTGCAGGAAGTCGGCTTGTTTGACACCGGTAATGTTTTCCACCACTTCGGGGGTGTAGCGATCCACGTGCGCTTTCAATAACTGCAGCACGGAGCGGGGATGCGTCATGCTCATGTCGCGCATCACCTCGCCGCTTTCATCCAGGGCGTAGGTCCAGGTGGATTTGTCGTACACCTTGGTTTGTGGGTTAAAGCCGGAGAACACGCCTTCGTCGAAGGCGAAGTCGTCACGCACAATCAGGCTGGCGTTGGTATAGGAGCGCACGTAGTCGTGCTGAATCTTGTCGTTCTCCAGCAGCCAGCGCACCATGCCCATCAAAAAGGCCGTGTCGGAACCGGCGCGGATCGGCGAAAAGATGTCCGCAACCGCAGCAGTACGGTTAAAGCGCGGGTCCACCACGATGACCTTGGCCTTGTTCTTGATCTTGGCCTCGATCACCCATTTGAAGCCGACCGGGTGTGCTTCGGCGGGGTTACCGCCCATCACAATCACCACGTTGGCGTTCTTGATGTCCACCCAGTGATTGGTCATGGCACCGCGCCCAAAGCTGGGCGCTAAAGCCGAGACTGTGGGAGCGTGACAGAGCCGCGCCTGACAGTCGATCCCCAACATACCCAGGGCACGAGTGAATTTGAAATCCAGCAAGCCGGTTTCATTGGATGCGGCAGAAGAGGCCAGAAAGCCCGAGGACAGCCAGCGGTTTACCACTTGGCCTCGTTCGTTCTTGGCAATGAAGTTGGCGTCGCGGTCGTCTTTCAAGAGGCGGGCAATCCGTTTGGTTGCGTCGTCCCAGCTGATCTTGACCCATTCCTTGGAACCGGGCGCCCGGTATTCGGGGTGCAGGAGTCGGTTCTTGGAATGGATCATATCCAACAGGCCTGCGCCTTTAGGACAGAGTGAGCCACGGCTGACCGGGTGATCCGGGTCGCCTTCTATATGAAAGATACGGGGTTTCGCATTCTTGGAGCCATCGCCCATCGAGTACATGAGGATGCCGCAACCGACCGAACAGTACGTACAGTTGTTGCGAGTCTCTTTGGCGCGCAGGAGCTTGTAAGGCCGAACGGCTGCGGGAACTTGAGCGGCGGCTGTCGACAGTCCCATCGCGGTCGCAGACAGCGCAGCTGCCCCAGCACCAAGAATTTTGAGAAACTGACGCCGACCAAAACTTGGCACGGTGTTATTCATGAATGATTTTCTTGAAAAAAGTGGTATGGCAAAAGGATCACTAATTGCCGGGTCGCATTATAGCAGGATGCATATAAGCTGATTGTGCGGGCCTAATGCTCTGGTTCTAAGCGCAGATGGTTTTTCGGACAGATTGGAATAAGGCGTTACGGGTACCGGGCCTAGTGCTGGCGAATTACTCTTGCCAGGTAGTAAAGTGCGAGGCCGCTAAGAAGCATGGCCGGGGCAGCCCATAGCATGCCGCCACTGGTCAGGTTGTCTCCCTGTGCAGTCAGGCAGCTGGAAGCGGCTGCTTCTATGCACTCTTTATATTGGTAATAGCGCTCGTAAAAAAGCCACCAGAAAAAACCTGCCAAGATAGAAACAATAATCAGAATAAGGATGGCTTTAAAGTGGCAGGCAGGGCTGGGATTCATGCTTGGAAATACGGAGCGATAAGAGGGCTGAAAAAAGGTGGTTGTATCTTTCCGCTGTTTTACTTGATTCTTGCTGTATTGATAATAAATCGTTTGGAAATAGAGGTGGATCAGTGTGTGGATCACTGATGCAGTGGCCAGCCTTAGGGCTGCGGTGGCGGAATAAAACCGTGTTAATTCAAGGCTGTTGTAGGGTGTTCTCAGCTTTTGAAAGTCGTCATATAGTTGATAATGTGTGCTATTCTCAATTGGCTTTTTATACTTTACAGTCGCAATTCACTCTACTGCCTTACACCTGGTACGAGCTTGGTAAGGGCAGCTTTCTGTCTACACTCCCATGATCAGATTCACGGTATCGGACTTTGACCGACTCGGCAGTCCTGCTGGATTCCGCTATCGTCTGCCCTATTACGAAGGCCCGGATCGGGGTAGGGAGCAGCTCTGCATTGCCGAAGGGCGAGTGCAGCACTATGAGGTCCGGCCGGGTATCAAACTCGTGCTCTCGGATATTGTGGCGCACCATCATTACGAGTCCAGTTCGATCACCGCCCCGCAGTTCTCTACCATTGTGATGCTGCAAGGCCGGGCGCAAGCTCAGCTTGCCAGCCAGGACAAGCTTAGTCTGGTGGCGCAAAGCGGGGTCAGTATTGCACATAGCGATGCGGTCACCATGACGGGCGTGCATCCTGCCGGGCAGCGCCTGCGCAGCATCAATATTTCCTTGGGCTCAGCGGAAAGTGTGGATGACCCGCGCTTGGTCGATATGCTGGCCAAACTGATGGGACCGTCCGGGCTGCGTATGCAGCAATGGACAGTCCCCCCTCATTTGCTGAATACGCTGGAGCAACTGATAGACAGCCCTTGGCAGGGCGCTATGCACCATCTGCTATTGGAAGGTGTCAGCCTGCAAGTGCTGGCCCATGCTTTGGATGGTATGACCTACAAGCCAGCCAAAGATTCTCCTGCAATGGCCCGTGATCGACAGCTGCTGGAACGGGTACGAGAGCGTCTCTATAACGCGCCGGGTGAAGATCACAGCTTGGCGGATCTGGCCAAGTTGGCTTGCATGAGCCCAAGTACGTTGCGGGTGAAGTTTCAGGCGACGTATCAATGTTCGGTATTTGCTTGGCTGCGTGAACGTCGCTTGGAATTGGCGCGAGACTACTTGGCTCAAGGTTGGAGCGTGCAGCAGGCGGCTCATTTTGTGGGATACCGCCATGCCACCAACTTTGCCACGGCTTTTCGAGAACGCTACGGTATTTCTCCCAGCGAGTTGAACTGAGGCGGCTGGGCCGCTTTGTCATTGCTCAAAGCTCTTTAGGCATTTGGCATTCCCCAGCCCGACTCGCATCAGTCATTCTGAAAGAGGGTCGCTCTTTATAGGGTATTTTTTTCCGTTTCAGACTGAGCCGTATTGCCTTCCTCACTACCCCCATATCCCGTGATGGTGTTGATTTTGGGCCTGCTGGCCTGCGTTGCTCCTGCCACGATTGACGCTTATCTACCTGCTTTCAGCGCCCTGGAACGAGAGTTCAATGTGCCGCCGGAAAGCGTGCAACAGACCCTGGGCGTGTACATGTCCGCCTATGCAGCGATGTTGTTGCTGCACGGTACCTTGTCGGATGCCTGGGGACGCAAACCTGTGATCCTGGCGTCGTTGCTTGTGTATATCGCCGGTTCGGTGATGGCCGCTTTGGCTCCTGAATTGAACTGGCTGATGGCTGGCAGGGTGCTGCAAGGCGCGTCCGCGGGTGCCGGTTTGGTAATTGGGCAAGCCATAGTACGGGATTGCTACCAAGGCGATCTGGCGCGGCGAACCCTGTCCTATATCGTCGTGGTTTTTAATGTGTCGCCCGCATTGGCACCGATTGTGGGCGGGCAGTTGATTGCACATTGGGGCTGGCGCCCTGTGTTCTGGATGCTGGCAAGCTTGGCGGCTTTGGCTTGCTGGCTATGCCTGCAGCATTTGCCGGAAACGCTAGCCAGTGCGAAACGTCAGCCCCTGGCTTGGCCTCAGTTGCGTACCGAGCTTGGGCTCTTGCTGCGTGATCTTCCTTTTATGGGAATGAGCTTGGCCTTAAGTTTGCTGGTCGGTGCGCAGGCCTTTCTGATTGGTGCAGCCCCCGACTTTATTTCTCATACCTTGAAGCTGCCCGAAACCGCCTTCGCCGTGCTGTTTGTACCTTTGGTGATTGGTGCCATGTTAGGTGCCTTGGCTTCTGCCCACTTGGCTAAGCGTTGGAGCGACACCAGAATAATATGTTGCGCCTATGGTTTGATGCTGGGTAGTTGTGTGGCCTATACCCTGTATCTGACCAGCTCGTCTTTACCTACACTGCCGTGGGCTGTCCTGTTGCCTGCTTTTTTTACAACGGGTCTGGCCATGCTCATGCCGGTGGTGACCCTGCGTATCTTGGTTCAAGTGCCAAGCCGGGCAGGGCTGGCAGCGTCCTTATTGGGGTTTTGCCAGATGGCCACGTTTTCCTTGGTCAGCGGCTGGCTGGTGCCGTGGGTCTATGGCCAGCCTTTGCGTATGTCAGCGGCTATGCTTGTCAGCGTGCTTCTCAGTCTACTGAGCTGGTTATGGCTGCAACAAGGTGCTGATCGACGTCGCGCCTAGGAGGAAAGCGGCAGGATTGATATTTGGCATAGGGTTTCTGCGTTTAGGAATACGCTCTTGCAAACTTCGTAGATGATAATTGTTCGCATCTAAAACCTATCTAGAGATCTACGTTCATGTCTGCTGTTTCTGCCCGTTCCGCTAGAGTCAGGTTGCGCCTGTTTACTCCATTAACTCGTTCAGCCATGTTGTTGGCGGCTGCGGGTAGTCCAGCTTGGGCCCAGGAGAAAGCAGTGGCCGATGCTCCCGTGGAGTTGTCCACCATTACGGTTAAAGGTAATCGCGATCCGGGTGTGACAGAAACCGATCCGTCCTACACCACCAAGGCCATGAGCACGGCGACGGGGCTCTCTTTGTCCATTAAGGAAACGCCGCAATCGGTCAGTGTAGTGACCCGGCAGATGATGGATGATCGCGGCATGCAAACTACGGCTGATGCCTTGCAAAGTGCGCCTGGCATGTCGGTGACGCGCAGCGATACCAATCGCTATTCTTTTTCAGCGCGGGGTTTTGATGTTGATAACTATCAGTTTGATGGCTGGACGCAGCCCGTGTTGTCTCCCTGGGCTTTTGGGGAAAGCAATCTGGATTTGGCAGTATTTGACCGGGTTGAAGTTGTCCGTGGGGCTACCGGTTTGATGACGGGAGCAGGCAACCCCTCAGCGGCTGTTAACTATGTGCGTAAACGCCCTTTACGTGATTTTGCTGCCTCTGCGGGTGTGAATGTAGGCAGTTGGAACTTCGCACGAGCGTATGCCGACATTTCTACTCCCATCACTAAAGACGGCCGTATTCGTGGGCGTTTGGTCGGTGCTTATGGCAAGGCTGATAGCTATACCGATTTACAAGACACTAAGACCCGCACGCTATACGGCGTCATCACCGCCGACCTGATGCCCGGCATGGAACTGACAGGTGGTGTGGCCTACCAATCCAGTTCTAATAATGGCTTTGGCAGTGGCTTTCCTTTGTTCTATAGCGATGGCACCCGCACAGACTTTGGGCGTTCTGTGTCCAACAATGCCGAATGGTCGCGTGTTGAAAACGACACTACCACGGGATTTGTAGATTTAAGTCATCAGTTTGCCCATGATTTGAAGCTACGCATCACCTACAACCAGTCTGTGACGGATGCCTCCATGAAGCAGATTTATCGCGGGGGCTATCCGGACAGAAACACAGGTCTGGGTACGGCAAACTCTTACTCGTATTACAAGGGCGATGTGCGTCGCAAGGCCTTTAACGCATCCTTGTCGGGGCCGTTTGAACTGTTTGGCCGTGAGCACGAGTTCTCCTTAGGCTGGATGCGCTCCGAAGACCGCGTAGATTTTCCGCAATACCGGGCCTTGGTGCCTGTGCCCAACGCGGGCAGCTTCTATGAGCCAGGCCGGGTGCCCGAGCCGAATTGGTCCAGCACATCAAGCCAGGCGGACGATATGCTCAGCAAGCAGTCCGGCGCCTATGCCGTAGGCCGCTTTGCCTTGATGGACAATCTGCGTTTGATGGTGGGGGGGCGCATCAGCAATTGGGAAACCGATCAGACTTACTTTGGTGCCAAGCGTCAGTATCGCCACAAAGATCAGTTTGTTCCTTATGCCGGACTTATTTACGATTTCAACGATACCTATACGGCCTACGCCAGCTATACAGAGATCTTCAAACCGCAAAATACTCGGGATGAACAAGGCCAGATTCTGGACCCTATTACTGGCAAGAGTTATGAGCTGGGCATAAAAGCCGCGTGGCTGGATGGACGAGTGAATGGTGCCCTGTCCCTGTTCCAGACCCGCCAGGACAATCTAGCCGAAGCCACGGGCAATAACGTCATCGGTGCGCCGCCTAACACCCCCGCGTATCGCCCGGTGTCTGGTGCCAAGGTGGAAGGGGTTGAGCTGGAAGTTGGCGGTGAACTGCTACCCGGTTGGCATCTGGCCAGCAGCTTGACGACCTTCACCGCCAAAGACGCCCAAGGCAAGCCCATCAACACCAGCAAACCGCGTACCTTGTTCAAGCTCTACACCACCTATCGCTTGTCGGGGGACTGGCAGGGGCTGACCGTAGGTGGCGGTGTCGATTGGCAAAACCGCATGTATCAGAACGCCACTGCGCCTGATAAACGTGTGGTCAAAGTAGAGCAGGGCAGCTATGCGATCGTTAACCTGATGGCACGTTACGACTTCAACAAACGAGTCTCGGCTACCTTGAACGTGAATAACCTGTTCGACAAAAAATACTATTCGCAGATCGGGTTTTATAACCAGGGCTGGTACGGTGCGCCGCAGAACGTGATGCTGTCTTTGCGGGCACAGTATTAAGTGGAGAAGGTGTGGGCAGTAGTGCCTGATGCAAAAGCCTACTTGGTGATGACAAGCAGGCTTTTTTCATGCGAAGCGGATGTGCCAGTTGCTGTATCTCAGACACAGAAATCTTGTAGCTCAAGGGCTACAAGCACAGCGCTATCCGGCTGTTTGGAAGCTTGCAGGCTACAAAACTCAGGACACCAAAGCCAACAAATCCGTCACCCCAATATCCACACCGGCCTGATACAACAAGGTGCTGGCCTGACCGCGGTGGTGAGTCTGGTGATTAAAAAAGTGCGTCACCAAAAGTGCGAAATCCTTCTCCATGTCCTGGCCCGCCATATTGCTATAACGTAGCGTTTGGTCCAGTTGTTCCGCTGTCAGTGTGGCTGCCCAATCAATAATGATCAGGTCCAGCTTGCGGCGATACGGGGCCAGTTCTGCCAAGGTACCGAACAACTGCTGGTTCAGTGCATGGGGCTTGGCAAATACTCCGATTTCTTCGCGCAAGGCGTGGGCATCAGGATGCTGGGCAAAGCGATGCAGCCAGACGGTGTCACCAACTGCAATGTGCATCATGGTCTTGAACAGCGAACCAAAGAAGGCCCCACGTTCCTGATGCAAGTCCTGCGCAGAAAGACTCGCAGCCGCATCGTAAAGACGTTGGTTCATTTGGCTGTTGTACGAGGCCATGCGGATGGTGGTTTGGGGTGTCATGTTTTTTCCATACCTGGGTTCAGTACAAGGATTATTTAATTAAAAAGGGGCATGGATCAAGATGGGTGTGCTCCTTCAAACCTTTGCCGTATTAAATCCACTTGACCTACATATAGGTAGTCAGCTACATTTCAGCCATGATGATTATGTGGCAGCGCGATGTTTGAACTCAAGGACCTTCCTAGCTACGACACGCTGGTAAAGATGGGCGTCGAGTACAGTAACCCGGATGTTGATGGGTTGCAGGCTTGGCTTATCTGGGCTTCGGCGACCAGTGAAATGTTGTCGGCTTTTGAGGCCAATCTTGATCGTACTTCCGGCTTGTCGCAGACGCAGTTTTTTGTGCTGATTCTGCTTAAGCGCAATCCGGATGGCTTGAGCATAGGTACGTTGGCAGATGGGGTGTCGGTAACGTCGCAGACGATGACTCGTATTATTGATCGCATGGAAGTTGCTGGTTTATGTGATCGGGAGCAGCACCCTCAAGATCGTCGTGCCTGGTTGGTTCGCCTGACAGAGCATGGGACCGAGGTTTTGGGTAAAGCCTTGCCGGCTCACTATGTGTGGGTTGCTGAACTGATGAGCCATTTCGACGCGCAAGAACGCGATGTGCTTGTGCGCTTGATGCTCAAGCTTAATCAACAAGGGATCTTGCCCAAGACAAACGGCGGCTGACTGTCGGCCGTTTTTTTAAACAAATATGTAGCTTGCTGCATAACAGCCAAGAACATTTATTATGAAAGTATCTGCGAGTGATCCGCAAGCTGTCGGGACAGGTTTGCGTGCCTTGATGGTTGTCTGCGCTTTAGCGGTTGTTTCGCTGCTTTACCTGCCTTTGCCCATTCTTGACGTTTTGAAGCAAACGCATGGCATTGATGCGACAGGCATGGTGAGTAGCTTTGGATTTGCTTACGCAGCCGGATTCTTAATTTTTGGCCCACTTTCGGATCGTTTGGGTCGTTGCACCGTCATGGTCGCAGGCCTGCTGGCCCTGGTGGGCGCGACGGCGGTGTTGGCCGTAGCAAGTACCTCTTTGTCCTTAATGATCGGTCGCGTGTTGCAGGGCTTGGCGGCTTCTTCTTTCCCTCCCGTAGCGATTGCCTATCTGGCAGAGCGAGGCAACCCACGCCAAAGAGTGTGGAGTGTGGCCTGGATGAGCACGGCGTTTCTTTCCGCTGGTTTGCTGGGGCAGATTTATGGCGGACTGGTTGCTGGACCTTGGGGCCTTGCGGCTGCCTTTTGGCCGCTGTGTCTTGTATTCACCTTGACGGCCTGCTGCCTGTGGAAGAAACCCGCTGATACGCAGGCAGGCCAAGGGTTAAGCGAATTTTTCGGCAATTACAAAGCCATAGGCAATTTGTTGGCGGATGCACGATTGCGCCGTGTTTACTTGCCCGCATTCTTCCTGCTGATGTGTTTCGTTGCTTTCTACATGACCCTGGATAGCAAACTTGGAATGCAATTTGCGCAGTTGGGGATTTCTCCTTTGATGACACGGGGCGTGGTGGCGCCTGCTTTTTTGATGCCTTTGCTGGTTGCGGTCGTAATGCCGAAGCTAGGGCCGCAGCGAACGTTGTGCGCTGCATTAGTTTGTGCTGCCACCGGCTTGGCCTTGAGTGCATGGGCTGGGGCGGAGCACCTGACGGCTTTGCTTGGCTCCAGTTTCCTGTTTGTGGCCGGACTGGGCATCAGCGTTCCTAGCCTGATTGCCCGAGTAGCAGGAGTCAGCGATACCTCGGTGCGAGGATTGGCCGTATCGCTCTACACCTTTGTGCTGTTTATTGGAGCAAGTCTGGGGCCATGGCTGGCTCAACAGACTGCGGATATGGCCTTGCAAGATGCCTGTCTCTTGTTTTCCGGATTGTTATTTGGCTGCGCGATCTATGCCTTTACAGGTGTAAAAAAAATGCCGGCCATCGTCAGGACAGGATAAGAAGTTTGAGCAATTTGCTCAGAATGAAAATTTGCTTCTTTATGAGCAGTTGTTAGGCATGTTGCATTTAAGTTTGATTTTGATCGGTCTGTGTGCCTTGAATTTTGTTCAGAACCTTGCAGTGATCCCGATCGCTGAGCGGGTTTTTCGATTCAGTGGGACAAGAGTCGTAAGCAGTCAGGGAGGGTTTTGAGCCTCCCTGATGCTTACTGTTTTGTTGCCAATTAGGAGTTTGCAACGATGCGAGTTCATTTTTCTCTTCCTGCTGTGCTTGCTGCAGTAACGCTGCAAGCGGTTTGGCTTGTTCCTGTGCAGGCACAGACCAGTCCCTCTTCTACGGAGAATGTCATGAGTACCACAATCAGTAATCCCGCCGCAGCCTTTGTTCCTGCGACTCATGGTCAGATAGCCCAACGTGCCGTCAATGTAGACGGAGAGTCGGTTGTCTTGACCCGCTATGAGCGTGAAGATGGCCGTAATGCCGGGCTGGAAGGGGAGCATTTCAGTTCCGTTGTGTCTGAGTCCGGACGTTTGAAAGGTTTTGCCAATATCTCCTTGGACTTGGTGGGCCGCCCTTTACCGAGTGCCGAACGCAGTGAGGAAATCGCGCGTGCTTTCTTGCAAGAGCATGCTCCTGATTTACTGCCGAAAATGGAGATTCATTGGGTCGATACCCATGATGAGCCGATTCACATAGAGCGAAATGGTCGTACAGAGACGGTGACCTTGACCGGGATGAAGGTAAAGGCCCGCAACCTGGAAGATCGTTTGTGGTTTTGGGTGATTGTTGGGCCCGATGAGCAGCCCATGGTGTTTGAGCGCGACATTACCTGGATCACGTTTCCCGGTCATCGTAAAACCGAGAAGTGGTTGCACGATAGCTGGCTTAAGCAGCACAAGACCAGCCTGACGGGGGGCAACAAGCTGGTTTAAAAGTCGGTGCAGCGGTTTGTTTGACTCACGGGTGACAAGCCCGTTGCTATGAATTAGATAGCTGTTTCAAAAGAGCAGTGTTGGTCATTCAGACCAAGGCTGCTCTTGTTTATTTTAAGCAGTGTTCAGCTTTTATTTCATACATGGAATATCGTTTCTTACCACTATTTTAATCTCGCCCCTTTTTAAGCGGACAAAACTGTCCGTATAATTTCGGAATGAAAAACCGGAATTTACCTAATCGTTCGGATGCATTAGAGCGGCGGGAACTGTTGTTGGCTGCGGCTAATACAGTATTTAGCAAGTATGGTGTCACGGCCCCTTTGGATCAGGTCGTGTCCCAGGCTGGCGTTGGCCGGGCAACCTTGTATCGCAACTTCCCCGACCGGGCCGCTTTGATGGAGGCGCTGCTGACACGCGCCGCAGACCGGATCGAGGAGCGTTTTCTAAGCAAGCGCAAAGGTAATGCCCAGGACTTCAAGGTCCTGATGCAAGTGCTGGCTGGATTCGCGCTGGAGTCCGCTCCCATGTCTGATTACTGGAAGGCCATTGATCCGGGTCACCCCGCGATTGTGGGGGTTCGGGCGCGTCTGGTTGAACTGGCGCGCGAGCCGCTGGAGAAAGGGCAGGCCGCCGGTCAATGCAATCCCGCTTTACAGCCTACGGATATTCCTTTGTTGATTGGAATGCTCGCTGCCAGCTTACGGGGGCGTACGGACAAGGAACGCCTGTTGTTTGTAAAGCGTTCGCTGCAGTTCTTGTGCGAAGGCGTGCTTGTGCAAGTGGATAGCCATGCTCCTGAATGGGAGCCTGAATGAGTCAGTACATCAAGCCGCACCCGCATTGGGAGGACCACGAAAAGCCTTTCATGCCGGGCTCTCCATCGGCTCCTCATCATGAGTCGCATATACGGGTGGCGTATGGTCTGGTCGCGATACTGGTTGGTCTAACGGGCGGTTTGGGCAATGCCTTGGTGTCGGTTAATTTGCCGACGTTGCAAGGGGAGTTGGGACTGACTCCGTCCGAGGTCGCCTGGTTGCCTGCTGCTTATGCGATGGTCAATATCACCGCCAATCTGCTGGTGTTCAAGTTTCGGCAGCAATATGGCATGCGTCTGTTTGCTGAAATTGGCTTGGGGCTTTATGCCGTTCTGGCGCTGCTGCACTTGTCTATTGATAGTGCCGAGTCATTGATTCTATTGCGCGGTGCCAGCGGTTTTTCTGGGGCGGCTGCCAGTACCCTGGGTGTTTTGTATATGTTGCAGGCTTTTCCCAGACGCCTGCTGGGCAAGGCCTTGGTGTTAGGAGTCAGCATCACGCAGTTGGCAACCCCCTTGGCCTGGGTCTTGTCGCCGTCGCTGATTGAGCTGGGGAACTGGCATGGGCTGTATAGCTTTGAAGCGGGGATGGCCTTATGTGCCTTTGCCGCGGTTGTGCTGCTGAAACTGCCCCCTGGTTATCAGATCAAGGCTTTTGAGAAACTGGACTTTCTGGCCTTCGCCTTATTTGCTCCGGCGGCTGGTTTATTGATTGCGTTTTTAACGCAGGGTTATATCCGCTGGTGGTTTAACGATACGAACTTGGCCTGGATGGCGATAGGTTCTTTGTTCCTGTTCACCCTCTGCTCGTTCCTGGAATATCACCGCGTTAATCCCCTGGTCAAAGTGCGTTGGTTGGCTCAAGGCTCAACGATTTATTTTGCGGTGGGCGCCATGATTTTGCGCTTCATCACGACCGAGCAGAACTATGGCATGGTCAATATGCTGCGCACGCTGGGCATGGGCTCGGAGCAGATGCAGCCTTTGTTTTGGGTCGTTTTTTTGGGCATTGTCTGCGGCATTGCGCTGAGCGCAGTGACCTTTGGCCCCAGGACGATTCTGGTGCAGGTATTTACTGCCATCTTACTGATCGGCATTTCCAGCTTCATGGATTTTGGGCGTACCAGCATGGACCGCCCGCATGACTTTTTCTATAGCCAATTTGTGCTGTCTATTGGCGCAGGCATGTTCATGGGGCCTTTAGTGATGATTGGCTTTAAACAAGCCTTCAAGTACGGCCCCGACCATATCGTGACTTTTATTGTGCTGCTTAATGTCACCCAGACCTTGGGCGGCTTGCTGGGCACAGCCACCTTGAGCACGTTTGAACAGCAGCGCCAGCAGCATCATTACGCGGCCATTGTCAGTCATTTGAATGTGGCTGATCCCCTGGTGGCTAACAGGTTAAAGCAGCAGCAACTGGCTGTGGGCTCCGTCATTACAGACCCGGTCTTGCGGGCAGCTACAGGTACGGCCCAGCTGGCCCAAACCGCCCGCCGAGAGGCCAATGTCCGGGCTTATAACGATGTTTTCTTATTGATTGGCATCTTGGCTACCGGCTTTTTATTGTGGCCGGTGCTGTTGGCCGCAGGCCCCGCTATTCAGTCCAGACGCGCGAACGCGGCATCTGGCACTTCTTCACATTCTTCAACGTAGTCCGTATTTATGAGCCAAGACACTTCATCTGAAAATCAGGATCGCAGCACTGAGCTTGCCGCACCGACAGACTCAGATAACGATGGCAAACTGGGTCCGAGCAATGCCTCTTCATTGCCGCCCAAGGTCATTAAACCCAGCAAACGTAGCGTCATTGTGATGGTCTTTGTCTTGCTGGGTGGCTTGCTGCTTATTTTGTGGGCCTGGAATCTGGGGCCTTTCAAAACTACTCGTATCACCACAGACAATGCGTATGTACGCGGACAAATGACGGTGCTGGCGCCCCAGGTCAGTGGTTATGTGTCCGAGGTGCTGGTCCAGGACTTTGAGCGGGTTCAGGCTGGCCAGCCTTTGGTGCATATCGATGACCGTATCTATAAAGAAAAGCTGAACCTGGCACAGGCGCAGTTGGATGCCGCGTTGGCTGAGCTGGCAAATCTGGATCAGGCGCAGGCGCAAAACCAGGCCAGCCTGGATGCCCGCAAGGCGGTCTTGGTGTCGGCCCAGGCTGAAGCTCGCCGTGCCGAGGTGGATCGTAATCGGGCGAAGGAGTTGGCCGGTAAAGGTTCGATCTCGGTGCGCGAGCGTGATCAGGCGGTTGCAACGGCAGAACTGGGGCGCGGCAATATGCTGCAAGCCAAAGCGAATATTGCTATTGCGGAAGAAACCATCAAATCGACACAGGTGTCACGAGCCAATTTGCAGGCCAAGGTGAAGTCGGCCGAAGCCTCGCTGGGTTTGGCTCGTATTGATATGGAAAACACCGTGGTGACCGCTCCGGCAGATGGTCAAGTCAGTGAGGCGACGGTGCGCCAAGGTCAGTATGTGACAGCGGGCTCGCAACTGCTGTTTCTGGTTCCAGATGTCCGTTGGGTGGTGGCGAATTTCAAGGAAACGCAGACGGCGAGGATTCATGTTGGCCAGCTGGCACGCTTTACCGTTGATGGGCTGGATGGCGCAGAGTTTCAGGGCCATGTAGAGCGTATTGCCCCGGCGACCGGTTCTGAGTTTTCTGTTCTGCGCGCGGACAATGCCAGCGGCAACTTCACCAAAGTGGTTCAGCGCTTGCCTGTACGGATTGCCATTGATGCCGATCAGCCGGGCAGTGATCGTTTGCGGCCCGGCCTGTCCGTGATTGCCAAGGTGGATATTGCGGCGGAGCACGATACAGCCGGGGAGCGCGGTCAATGAGTTTATCTGCAAGAATCTATGGCATCGCAGTATTGAGTGGTGTGACGCTGTTCTCTGGTTGCATGCCTGCCTACCGGGCTGCGCCAGAGCAAGCGCAGATAGCCGCGCCATCAGGGTGGATAGGCTCGTCTTCCGAAGGTAGCGTTGTCGATTCTGCCTGGTGGAACGCTTATGGTGATCCGGCTTTGAGCGCTGCCGTAGAAGCCGCATTGGCGCGTAATAACGATATCTTGGGTGCCGCTACCCGTATAGAACGGGCCAGGGCCGAGCTGCAGTTGGCGGACTCATCATTCGGCCCTTCGCTGTCTTTTGATACTGGCGCACATGCAGAGCGGGCCTTGGGCCCCAGCGGGATGGCGATCAGCCGGGCGGTACAGCCAGCCGTGCAGTTGAACTGGGAGCTGGATTTATGGGGACGCTTGAGCTCTCAGGCCAAAGCGGCGGAGTTGAGTTTGTCTGCCACTCAGGCAGATTACGATGCCATCGCCTTGAGTGTTGCGGCCGAGACGGCCCGTACCTATATAGGTCTGTTGGGTTTGGATGCGCAATTGCAGCAGGCCAAAGCTACTTCTGCATCAAGGGCTGAGGCTTTGCGATTGGCGCAAGAGAAGTTTGATGCGGGCTATATCTCTCAGTTGGAGCTGACCCAGGCGCAGTCTGAACTGGAAGCCGTGGAGCAGCACATTCCTCAGCTGGAATTGGCGATCAGCCGCCATCACAATGCTCTGCGTTTGCTGTCTGGGGAATTGCCTGCGGCATACGAGCAGAACACGGGTTCTGGCTTGTCAGGCTTGTCCTTACCGGCGCCGGGCTCAGGTTTACCGTCCGAGCTACTGCGCCGCCGTCCTGATATTGCGCGCGCAGAGCTGGGCTTGGCCTCCAAGGACGCAACCCTGGCTGCAAGCCGGGCTGCTTTTCTGCCGCAGCTTGCTTTGTCGGCACGGGCAGGGGCCTTATACGTCAGCGCGTTAAGCTACGACCCAAGCAAAGTCTGGAGTTTAGGTGGCAGTATTTTGGCCCCTATCTTTGACCGTGGGCGTTTGCAGGCGCAGTTTGACTCCGCAGCGGCTCAGCGTGATGAGGCCGCCTTCGCGTATCGCGGTGTTGTTTTGACTGCTTTCTCGGAAGTAGAAAATGCCTTGGCGGGGCAGCGTCGTTTTGCGGAAGAATTAAGCCATGTGACGGCGCGACGCGATGTGTTGAAACGCTCGCTGGAACATGCGCGTAATCGCTATGAGGCGGGCTATGCCTCGTATCTGGAACAGTTGGATGCGCAGCGCAATCTGTACGAGGCAGAGAACCAGGTTATCGCCGTGCGCGAGAGCCAGCTGCAGAATATGGTGGATCTGTATAAGGCGCTGGGCGGTGGTTGGGATTATGCAAAGACGGTGAAGCCTGAGTAGCTGGGTTCCCGCAACAGCAGCTCCAGTAGTTGCGCCACTCCCTGCTACTGTGCCTGCACCTACAATTATTGCTCCCGCAGAATCCGTCGAATTTCCAGAATCGCTTCCGGCGTCTCCTGCACACTATGCGAGAACGGAATCACCAGTTCCGACGTTGCTCCTGGTAGGTGGGCGCTTTGATAAGGCACCAACCCGTCATCGGAATACAGCAAGTCTTTCTTGGGCGTGTCGTTGGCAATAATGCTGTGATAGCGCACCTGCGTGGAGATCGCCATTTTGGACGTAATCTGGATGAAGGGATCGCTGTCGCGCAGGCTCTCCACTCCATTGGGCAGAATCAGCATTTCCTCTTTGGCAGGCGTATTGCCGACGGCTACCTGGCTGAGTTTATTGAGCTGAGTCACCACCGTCACCGGTAAGGTAATCAAGGCCGCCGCCAAGCGTGAAATCCGATTCCCCGCAAACGGTGTGCCCTTGTGAGGAGCCGCAATGAAAATGGCGGTCGTTACGCCGGGCAAGGGTGAAAAATGCACAACACTGCCAAACTCTTTGTTCATCTGGGCGACGCTGACATCATCCAGTTGATAGCGGTCTCTGGCTGCATCTTCCAAAAGATTGTCCGATGACGAGACCAGTAAACGACCGAGCACCCCACCCATGCTGTGGCCGATGACCACAATATTGTTCGAGGCAATAGCTGTTCGATTCGGGTCGAAGTGCTGGAAAGTCTCCTTCAAGGCTTTCCGAATCTCGGCATTGTTGTAGGGCAGCGGTAGGTTGGTCGGGTAGTAGACCTGCCAGATTTGATAGCGGCTGCGTAGTTCCTCATCACCCAGCACTTCATTGGCGACATTAATCCAGGCTTCGGGGCTGCTGGCCAAGCCGTGCAACATGATGATGACGCGACGATCAGGGTCATAAGGTTGCAGCAGAAAGACATGTGGGGACTCAATCCCACCATCACGCCCCAATACCGTACGCAAAGCCTGGGTCGAGAAGTCCGAGCGTGCCAGCCAGAGTCCATAGGCTGACGTAAAGTTAGCGGCTAAGGGAACCTGTACATCCTTTAACTGAACGCTGTTCTGCTGGTAGGGGTCATAGCCAATAATTGTCGCGTCTCGGGTTTGCAAAACCTGGGACAGCGTTTCTCCAGGGAAGGTAATGATCCCCGTCACAGCTTGAAAGGGTGGTTCGCTATAGGTGGTCTGGAAGATGGATGGGGTGATGTTTTCAGAGTCGTTTACCACCACCATCTCGGCCCCAAAGCCGTCGCGTCGGTAAATGCTGCGCACCCCGCGAAAGGTCAACTGTGAGGCCGGGATCAGTTCATGAGGCGGAGGGGCAGAATCACCCCGCACCTGGGTCAGATCACCTCGAATACGCCACTTGCCAATCTCAATGGTTTTCTGGAAAGCGAAACTGGTGTCGTGATACTTGGCGAACAGCAGCATGGTTGCTTGCTGAACCGAGTAGTTGTAGTAGTCACGAACTTGGGTCTGGCGATCCTCAAACGCCCGGTCGCCCGGCCTGCGATCCGTGAAGAACAGGTAGGCGTAGGCATAGCGTGCGCTTTGCAGATAGGCATCGAACAGCTCGACCGCGAACTCTGGTCGGGCATTGCGCCGTCCCTGCAAACGTAAGGCTTCTTGCGTCCAGATCTCGGCCAGCGTGGCCATGCGCTGTTCGGTATCCAGATTCCACAGCTCTGTTAGCCGGGTCGTGCAATGGGGGATGTCTTTGGCGCATTGCTCGGGAACGATGGCTAGACTGGTCAGCGTGTCGCGTGCAGAAGCACTGAGCTTGCGGGTGGTAAGAATATCGCCACGACGCTGGGCAATGTAATCCTCGGTGCTGACCGTGGCTATTTTGACGCCAGCGCAGCCGCTAAGCAGTAGGGCCAGGAAAGTAAGAACCCCTACCGTGTAGAGCCTACGTCTGTACCCACCAGATATAAGCCGCATAAGGCTGGCTGTGATGGCTTGTACCGGTGCAAGGTCAAGCAGCGTGGTCCGTACAGGATTGATCAAGGCCATCACTTTATGGAGTGTATTTGTCGGTATGTTTGGGAGGGGGGCGCTGAGCGCCGTGATACGGATTCAAGCAGCGGAGTGGCTATTCAGGACCGGCCGCATATAGAGCGGCAATCAACTATTTAGCTGATCATATCCGTGTTCGCTGTGTGCGAAATGCGATATTAACCTATAGGCGTGGCGGCTGGCAGCAGCCAGGCTTTGGCTGTGCAAAGAGGTTTTAGCCTTCTTTGATGCGAGCCCGGTAGGCGGCCGGAGGCAAGCCGAAGAACCGTTTGAAGGCGCGTGAAAAGTAGGCAGAGTCACTAAACCCCCACTGGCACGCGATATGCGCTGCCGGTGTATCCCATTTGTCTGGAGAGCTCAGTTCGGCGGCGCAGCGTTCCAGGCGTCGTCGCAAGGTATAGCGTTGCAAGGTCTCGTCGCCTTGCTCAAATTGTCTATGTAGCTGCCTGACAGAGATTTTCAAGCGGCTGGCCAGTTCTTTGGGGCTGAGAGGCTCGCGCAGGGTTTGCTCAATCATGCGCTCTACTAGACTACGCAAATCATGCTTGTCGGGCGTTGGACCGTTCTTTAACAAGGGGGCCAGAAGCGTGATCAAGGTGTTTTGCAGCGACGTGCCGTGTTGTGGGGCAAGCGGGGCATAGGCCTGCGGGGTCATGACGCTTAGCTGACGCAGCAAAGATTGCAGCAGTTGCCCATGAAAATCGTTTTGCTCCAGCTTGCCGAAACGGTTCGCGTAGAAAGGCACGTACTGGTCAAAGGCTTGGCGGTCCAGATGTACCGATAGCTGATTAATTATGTCCGGCGATCGCATCTCGTATGGCTGGGCGGAGTCCAGCAAGGCCAAGTCTCCGGGACGCAAAATGAATTGCTCGCGATCGGTGCGAATGGCCATGGTGCCCTGACGCTGCAGGACTAAAAAATAAAAGCGGTCATCGCCGCGAGTAAGGCTGCCGTGTTCGCAGCGGACAAGGTTGGCGTTGGTGCGGATGTCAGCGATGTCCAGTCCGCCGAAGTCATGTACCTGAAAATTCCCAAAAAAGGGCTTGTCCTTACTGGGACGGCACGTCACCAATCGGCTACATACTGCCTGGACCAAATCGTTCCAGTGCTCGAAAGCATGCCGGTTTTGAGTAGTCATGGATGATCGTCTCGAGAGATTGCATTCCTCTTGAAATATTCTACCGATCAGCGGGGGGCTTGCTCCTATGGTTTTCACTTAGTTTGGCAGGCAGGGTCAAGCCTGTGTCTTGGGGAGTCAATCGGCTCGTTGTATGTGCTTCTAGAATCCTCAAAAAATGTCTTTTTAATTGAGGCTTCAATATGTCCAGACAAGAGTACGACTATATTGTGATAGGGGGCGGCTCGGCCGGCTGTGTGGTGGCAACGCGCCTGATTGAGCAGAATGCCGGCACTGTGCTGTTGCTTGAGGCGGGCGGGCCCGATAGCAGCCTGTTTCACACTATCCCGGCAACGGTTGTTAAGGTGTTCCAGCAAAAGTCTTGGCCGTATATGACGATTCCCCAGCCTCACTGCAATGGCCGTGAAATGATTATTGCGCAAGGCAAAGTGCTGGGTGGAGGCAGCTCGGTTAACGGGATGATTTACATCCGTGGTCAGCAAGAGGATTTTGATGAGTGGGGTGTGCCAGGGTGGGGCGCTCGGGATGTCCTGCCGTATTTCAAGTTTGCTGAAGACAATGAAAGTTTGAGCGGTGAGTATCATCAGGCAGGCGGCTACTTGGGTGTCAGCGAGAACCGTTTCCGCCATCCTATGACACAGGCTTTTGTGCGCGCTGGCCAGGAGATGGGGCTTGCGTATGTCAATGACTTCAATGGGGCATCCCAGCAAGGGGTAGGCTACTACCAGACAACTACGCGTTCCGGAGAGCGTTGCAGCACGTCCAAAGCGTATTTGAAACGCGTGCGGGGCAATGACAAGCTGACTGTGATCACGGGAGCCTTGACGCATAAGGTGCTGTTTAGTGAAGGTCGTGCGGTAGCGGTGGAGTTCAGCGAAAAGCAGGGGAGTGTGCAAACGGCCTGGGTGCGCAAAGAGGTCGTTATTAGTGCGGGCGCCTTTGGTAGTCCTAAGATTTTGATGCAGTCTGGTATAGGCCCTAAAGAGCATTTATCCGTGTTGGGGATCGATACCTTGATCGATCTGCCGGTTGGCAAAAATCTGCATGATCATCTGCATTTGTCCCTGAATGCGACTACTCATGCCAGCAATAGCCTGCTTGGCGAGGATAAAGGCCTGCGCGGCATTAGTCATATGTTTCAATGGGCGGCGTTTCGTAGCGGCTTGCTGACCACGAATGTCCTGGAGGGTGGGGCCTTTATTGATAGCCTGGGTGTGGGCCGCCCGGATATTCAATTAATGTTCTTGCCCGTCCTGGATAACTTTGACAATACGCCGGGAGAAAAGCCACCTGCCCAGGAGCATGGCCTGACCGTCAAGACGGGGCACGTTCGGCCCGAAGCTCGAGGGCAACTGCGCTTACGCAGCAAAGACCCCCAAGAACAGCCCCTGATTGATCCCAACTATTTGGGTACACAGGCTGACTTGGAAGGACAGATTCGGGCGGTACAGGTAGGGCTTAGGCTGATGGAGCAACCGTCGCTTAAAGCCTTGATCAAGAAGGTGACTGCGCCGGAGGAGATGGACTGGCGAGACACCCGGGCGCTGGAAGTGTTTGTACGGCAAAACATCAAGACGGTCTATCACCCAACTGGCACATGCAGATTGGGCCACGATAGCGCTACCTCAGTGACGGATTTGGATCTGCGAGTTCATGGGGTGCCTAATCTGCGCGTGATCGATCTGTCGGTTTGCCCCATGGTGACCAGCGGCAATACCAACGCGACGGCCATCATGATCGGAGAACGCGGAGCGGCTCAAATATTGGGTCGGCCTTTAGCAGCTTCCAACCCAGGGCCTATCCGTGAGCCAGCGTCCTGGCTGAGAGAGGGTTAAGCGTTTAGCCAAGGAACTAACAGCCATGGAATTATGTTTTTGTGGCTGTGTAAGCACTAGCAGCAGACAAGAAAAAGCCCAAACCGAAGTTTGGGCTTTTTGAATTTGGAGCGGGAGACGAGTCTCGAACTCGCGACCTCAACCTTGGCAAGGTTGCGCTCTACCAACTGAGCTACTCCCGCATTTTTTACTGCACTACCGACTTGTGACCAGAATTACTGGAGGCGCAAGCCGGAATCGAACCGACCTAGACGGATTTGCAATCCGCTGCATAACCACTCTGCCATTGCGCCGTGGTCGATTAAAAAGGGAAGCCTGGGCTTCCCTTAGGAATCTGGAGCGGGAGACGAGTCTCGAACTCGCGACCTCAACCTTGGCAAGGTTGCGCTCTACCAACTGAGCTACTCCCGCATATCTGCTGTGCAGATGGTTTGCTTTAAGCAGATGTTAATCCGTTTTCAGCGTTTTACTTGGTAAGTACTGCTTACTAAGTAAAGAAAGCTAGTTTAGAGTGGCTGTATTTGTTTGTCAAGTGTTTTTGGTTTTTTGCCGAAGCTTTTTACCAGTGGCGCTTAACAAACTTGCCTGTCTTTAAACTGCCTGCGCTGCGAAACTGACGCTGCCTTCAAGCAAGAACGTAACTATAGATGGGGCTCATTGAGCTTGTCAATAGATCCTGCAATTTTTCACGGGAAATCTCCCGACCGAGCTATGCTTATTGCTTTCTTTGATCGTGGACAGAGCCGTGGACAGGCAGCGTAATGTGGATTTGAGCTCTTTTAATACCTTGGGCCTAAGCAGTCGTGCCCGCGATCTGCTGGTGTATGACGATGTTACCCAGCTGCCCGCGTTGCAAGCCCTGGTTGAACAAGGGGAGCGCATCTTTGTGCTGGGTGGCGGCAGCAATGTCGTGCTGGCCGAGCAAGTGGACGCCTTGGTGGTCAAAGTTGAAAGCAAAGGCATTCGTTTAGTGGCTCAGCAAGATGATGCCTACATTGTGGAAGCGCAGGCTGGTGAGTGTTGGCATGACTTCGTGCAGCACTGTTTGAATCAGGGCTGGCCCGGGCTTGAGAACTTGGCTTTAATTCCCGGCACCGTGGGTGCGGCGCCTGTTCAGAATATTGGGGCTTATGGTTTGGAGCTAGAGCAGCGCATTCATAGTGTGCTGGCCTGGAGCTTTACAGAAGGCCAGGAAGTGGAGCTGTCTGCGGCGCAGTGTGGCTTTGCGTATAGAGACAGCCGTTTCAAGCGCGATCCAGCAGGTAACTGGTTGATTCTGGCAGTGCGTTTTGCCTTGCCGCGTCAGTGGACGCCAGTGCTGGAGTATCCCGATTTAAACAAGCAAGCGTATTTGGCGGGTGAACCCGATCCACAAACGATTTTCCAGGCGGTTTGTGATATTCGTCGTCAGAAACTGCCTGACCCCCGTGTCTTGGGGAATGCCGGGAGTTTCTTTAAGAACCCCGTTGTGCAGGCTGAGCAGCGCGACGCTTTGAAGCAGCAATGGCCGAATCTGGTGTCTTACGAGGTCGGACAGGGCCAGTGCAAACTGGCGGCTGGTTGGCTGATAGATCAGTGTGGCTGGAAAGGGCGGCGCGATGGTGCCGTGGGCGTGCATGATCGCCAGGCTTTGGTGCTGGTTAACCATGGTGGCGGAACCGCGCATGACATCGCACGCCTGGCACAAGCAATTCGGGCTTCAGTCCGGGAGCGCTTTGGAGTAGAGCTGGAACAAGAGCCCGTTGTGGTGACTTAAGCGTCAGCTGCTCCCCACCAGCGCAGTGTTTGTGCAAGATGGTGGCGGACGGCGTGCATGGCCGCTTCGGGATCGCCAGCCTGAAGCGTATCCAGAATCTGCAGGTGTTCTGTCATGGCTGGCACAATGCGCTCGGGTAAAGGGCGGCGCGAGTGTTGCAGTACATTGATGCGATCACAGTTTTCTTCATAAATTGTGATGGCCGAGCGGTTGTGCAGCGCCTGGGCCAGATAGCGATGTAAAGCCCAATCCACTTCCATGGCCTGAATCTGCAAGGCAGTCGTCACGACGCCGCTTTGTGCCTGTTCAAGAATCTTCTCGTGCTTGCTACGCAAGCTATCCAGTGCCGATTCCTTGGCACGGCCTGCCAATATCCTGGCTCCCTCCTGATCGAATACACAACGCAGCTGGAAGCATTCCCGCAGCGCTTCGCTGGTTGCTTCTAGGACCAGAACGCCTCGCTTGGGCAGTATCGACACCAGGCCGGCGGCGGCGGCGCGTTTAACGGCCTCGCGCACGGGAGCCAAGGGAAAGTCGCTTAGTTTCATGAGTTCAGCCATCGATACCATCTGCCCCGCACGTACCTGCCCTGTAGCCAATAAGTGACGAAATGCCTGGAATGCCTGGGTGGCCAGCAAGGTGTCATCAGAGGAGGAGGGAATACTCATTTAGCGTCTCCGTTTTGTACTTATAGGGGTTTTGCGGCTGCTTTTGTTTATCCGGTTTTAATTATAGTTGGTATTTCATATGTAATATATTTTGAAATATTAGATGGAATGTTAGTTTGCTTGGCGGAGTTCTAACAGGTGCTGGTTCTGATAAAACACAGGAGGCGACTACGTGGTTTTTATCCAGAGTTCTCTATGGTCTGGTTTTAGTGCCATTGCCTTGACTGGTTCATGGGAATGGCGCGGGCATTGACCCATTTGATTGGCAATTGCGTAGGAACCGTCGTTGTTGAGGCCGGGGAGGGCAAGGTGGATCGTGAGCGGGCGCATGCTGTGCGGGATGGTCGAGTACAGGTTGATCTGAGTGGGGATGGCAAGGCTAATTGAGGTCAGCCATTTAGAGGTTAAAAACCCGTATCAGCGTAAAAGGCTGATACGGGTTTTTTATTGTCGGGGGCTTGGCCCCGTGGGCGACAAGCTATCGCTTAGCCGTGTTACGCCGAGACTTCCTCCAGGGATCGCCCCTTGGTTTCTACGCCCAGAGCGATCACCACCAAAGCAGCGATGGAGAAGGAAATAGCCCCTAGCGTGAAGACACCGGAATGTCCGGTCCACGGCAAGATAAAACCCACCAGCAAAGGCCCGAGCAAGGAGCCCAGTCGGCCAATAGACGAAGCAAACCCGGCCCCGGTGCTGCGTGTGCGGGTGGGGTACAGCTCGGGGGTGTAGGCATACAAGACCGACCACATGCCAAACATAAAGAACTGCATGCACAGACCAGCGCCGATTAGCTGGGCTACGGGGGCTTGGCTGGTGGCGACATGACCATAAATAAAGGCACACAAGGCACTACCGAACAGCATCAAGACCATAGTCGCTTTGCGGCCCCATTTCTCCAGTAACCAGGCTGCGAAGATAAAGCCTGGAATCCCCGCCAGAGAAATGTAGATGGTGTAGGTCACAGACTTGGTGACTTCATAACCGGCTTGCTGAAGCAATGCACCCAGCCAGGTAGTCAGGCCGTAATAACCCAGCAAAGAGAAGAACCACAACATCCACAACATCAGGGTGCGGCGAGCGTATTGGCCTTGCCACAGCTGAGAAAACAAGGCACCACGGTTCAGCTTCTCGCGAGGGGTGGGTGGCAGGGGTGAGGGCAGGGCTTGGCCGCCATTGGCTTGAATGACTTTGCTTTCAAACGTGCTGGTTACCAGTTCAGCGCGCTCGTTATGGCCTGCTTCTTCCAGCCAGCGAGGGGATTCGGGTACGCAACGACGAATGACAAAGACAAACAGGGCAGGGATGGACAAGGCAATGAAAATGCCGCGCCAGCCTATGTAATCCAGACTGAAAAAAGTCAAAATGCCGGCGCAGATAAAGCCCAGGGGCCAGAAGCCTTCCAGAATCGCAATGTAGCGACCGCGGCTTTTGGCGGGCACGATTTCGGAGACCATGGCCAAGCCGATGGGAAACTCCATCCCCATGCCAAAACCCAACAACACCCGGAACGCCATTAACTGTTCGATGTTTTGAGACAGGCCACAGGCCAGGCTGCCTACGCCCCAGAAAATCATGCTCCATTGGAAGACGGGCTTACGGCCGTATTTATCTGCCAGAATGCCGGCAATGGCAGCGCCTAAAAACATGCCCAGAAAACTGGAGCTGGCCAGCATGCCCGCTTGCGCGGTGCTCAAACCCATTTCTGCTTTGATGGAACCTAAAACGAACGTCATGATGCCCAGGTCCATAGAATCAAAGAACCAGGCGGTTGCGATAATACCGAACAGCATGCGTTGATAGCGTGTCATGGGTAATCGTTCAAGCCGATTAGCCACATTGGGGGAAAGCTGGGCTGTCATAGGTGTCTCCTGTCGTTCCGCTCTGGTGGCGGGTTTTATGTGTAGGTGACCTGCCATCAGACTAAGGCAGGCCTTTTTTCTTCTACTGATATATTACATGGATACTAGTGGTATTTATTTCAGGATTGAATAATGGTATGTACTTAGCTGGCTAATTATTTATGTTGACTGCGCCAGCTAAGGTGCCTTCAAAAGCGTGTTGAATAATGCGTGCGTAAGAGCGGGCGCAGTCGGCAACGGGAAAGGCTTTGGCCAGTCGAGTCACTTGCAAGGCATCGGTTCGCAAGCGCTCCAGTTGATGCTCTTGCACACCGCACTGACTCAGGTCGGAAGGAATATCCAACTGCTCGACTAGCGAGCGTATATAGGTGGGTAGTGCCAACAAAGTGTCATCGGGATGGCCTGGTGGCATGCCCAGCAATTGGGCAACTTCCAGCAACTCCCGTGCGCGGGTTTCACGTAGTTCATCCAGCACATAGGGCAGCAGGACGGCATTGGTGGTGCCATGCGACTGATGCGTCAAACCGGCCAGCGCGTAGGCAATGCCATGCACGGCATTCAGGCCGGCAGTGCCATAGGAAAGCGCTGCATAGTAGCTGGCGCTGGCCATGCCATCACGGGCTTCGGTATCTGTGCCGTTACGGTAAGCGCGCAACATGAAGGCTCCGCACAGGCGTATGGATTCACGTGCAAACATCATGGTCAGGGACGAGCGGCCGCTATAGCCGGGGTCCGGGCTGCCTGCGCGATCGAAGTCGCTGGCGTCTTGTGTGACAAAGGATTCGATAGCGTGGGTCAGGGCATCAATTCCGGCGTCTGCAGTGACGCGCGGTGGGCAGCTATCGCTAAGTTCGGGGTCTATGACTGCAATGGCAGGGCGCAAGGTATTGCCCATCACAGCGATTTTGGTCGCATTGTCCGGGTCGAGCAGAATGGCGCCCGGCGTGGCCTCTGAGCCTGTGCCGGAGGTGGTAGGTAGGGCAATCAATGGCAGGACTTGGGTATGGGCAGGCCAGACGTTGCTGTATGCGCGAACTGACGCTCCCGTTGGCACGGTCAGACACAATGCCTTGGCCAGATCTATATTGCTGCCACCTCCCAAAGCCAGGACGTGATCGACAGGATGCCCAGCCAAATGGGCCCGTATTTGCACAGTGGCCTGATCGCACAAGGTGGTCGAGGGGTCAGGTTCACCGCCATCAAAAACCACGACTTCGATGCCTAATTCCCGACAGGCGGCAATATGGTCCTGGACCCAGCTGGTTTGAATCGTAAAAAATCGATCTGTGACGAGCAGACCGCGACGCCAGCCTAAATGGGCAATCAGTGCAGGCAGCTCATGGCGGCAGCCACGACCCATCAGAGTGCGTGGGGGAGGGCAAAAGAAAACGTGCTTGTTCATGTAGGAGTCCTTGCGGTGTGAAGGGAGCAGAAGTGGTCTATCAGGGAAGCAATCAAGCTGCTGTGGGAGCCCAGAATGCTGTGACCGGCTTGGGGCAGGCTATGCAAGGTGGCTTGCGGCAAGGCTTGAGCCAGCAGGCGGGCGTGTTCAAAGGGGCAGTCCTGATCTTGCTCGCCGTGAATAATTAAGGCGGGCAGGGAAAGTCGGGGTAGCTGCGCGTACAGATCGTGCTGGCGATTGGCCAACCAGGTCCAGGCAACATCTTGATGACCCGCTGCGTCGCTCAGGCCCAGTCTTTGTTCTCGTTCGGCAATTTCTTGCAACAGGGCAGGGGTGTCTTGCGCCTGAAACCAGTGGGTTTTGTTCAAACTGGCCGTGCCTGATAACAATACGAGGGCCTGAGGGAGCAGGGCCTGTTCGTCGAGCAGTGTCAGACAGGCTTGTAGAACGACGGAGGTCCCCAGGCTCCAGCCTGCCAAGATATATGGGGTGCCTTTGGGCAGCGCCTCGATGTTGGCGCGCAAATCCTGTACGTAGCAAGCCAGGGCATAGTCTTCCTGGCACGTGCCGCGCACTGCAGCAGCCCGGCCACGCAAATCGGGGGTATGCCAGTCCAGCTGACTTTGGCTGGCCTGCACAACAGGTAGCCAGCTGCGGTGGGTGCCTTGAATCCCATGAACGGTAATGATGGCGCCTTGTTTTGAATTGGGGGCAATGCTCATGTGGCTTCCTGGAGTAGATAAATACAACTAAGATATGAGGTTGTTGCCTAGACTTAGCCTCATCCTCAACAGGTTTCAGCGGGCGTCAGGTATCGGGTGTAAGCAGCAAGTGCTGCGTTTTAAAGGCAGGGTCAGCATGGTTACAAGCAAGCGGAAGGTAGCGGGAAAGGCGAAGGGGCAGATTCTGGATGAAGCCTTGGAGATCAAGGCGTTGGCAGAACCCAAGCCCAAGCTCACGGACATTGCTTACGAGCGTCTGGAAGAGGCCATCATCACGCTGAAGTTGCCACCCGGCAGCATCGTCTCGGAACTGACCTTGAGCCAGATGTTCGAGATTGGCCGCACCCCGATTCGTGAGGCCATTCAGCGTTTGGCGCGTGAGCACCTGATGCTGGTATTGCCGCAGCGTGGGCTCTTGATTCCAGAGCTGGATATGCCTAAACAGTTGCGCCTGATCGAAACGCGACGGGAAATCGAACGCTTGATCTGCCGCAGTGCGGCACGCCGAGCGAATCGAGATCAACGCGAGCAGTTCAAAAGCTTGCATGACGCTTTCCTGGAAACGGCCGCCCAGAATGATGAAGTCAGTTTTATCCGGGCGGATCGGCGTTTGAATGAGCTGGAAATTGAGGCCGCACGCAATGAATTTGCGGAAGGGGCCATGCGCCTGACGCATGGCCTGTCCCGACGCTTCTGGTTCTGCCACTATCAGCAAAATCCGGATTTGTCGGAGATGTGCAGGCTACATGCCGATTTGGCGATGTCCATTGCCGGGGGCGATATGGACCAGGCCGGACAGAGCCTGGATCGCTTGATGGATTACATCGAAGAACTCGCCCGCACGACCTTGATCTCCAGCTTGTAGAGAAACCGCGGGGCTTAGCCGGTCAGGCCACGTTGCAAGGCGTGGGCCTCGTCGCTTTGCAGGGCTGGGCCATCCGTGGTGTCACCCGTGTCCTCAAAGCGGAAGCGGCGAATAATGGGCTTCAGCTCTTCCTTGATGTGCTTTTCGCTATAGCCGTTGAACAGGTGACCCAGCAGACCGCGGCGCAGATCTGTGGTGCCCATGGCCCAATCTGCGATAGGGAAAGTCAGGTTCATGTTGTACTTCATCATGATGCCCTGATTGTGATGAGCCGTATGGTGACGACGGATGGTGTTGATAAAGGGCATATTGCGCACAAAGCTGTTTTCATGCACATGACAGCAGTAGTGAAAGGCTTCATACACCAGGTACTGCGCCACCATAGTCATGAACACAAAATAGCCTGCATTGGGGTTGATGACCGTTGCGGCCAACCAGCCCAGGATTCCACCCCCCACTCCCAGCGTGGCCAATACGCGCCAGGGGAAAAACACAATCCGAAATTCCTTGCTGGAATCAATGGTGGCCTCATTGTCCGTGAAGTACTGATGGTGCTGACGGGTGTGGCGTTCGTAGATTTCTCGCAGGCCCACGATATTGATGCGTCGGTGCATGACATAGCGATGCATGGCCCATTCAACAAAATTACCTGTCAGAAAAACGGGGATGACAATCAGCCATTCCCAGCCCACCGGCCCCAATTGAGTGATGCTGTAGTAAATCGCGGCTAGCCCGACTATGTAGGTCACAACAACGTGAAGAACGCCGTTGTAGGCCGGGCTGATATTGGATTTGTACTCTTCGCGAAATTTGCGTTGGCGTTCGCTCATCATGTCGTGTGTCTCCACCAGAAAGGTTTATTCTTTAAATATCCAACTGACATATTAGTGATATTTTTCTTTGAGTCAAGCAGGGAAAATAGGGAGGAGGCGAATTTTTGGAGAAAGGTCTGAGGAAGAATCGCTGTTTAGGGCTGGGTCAAGCTAGGTGTTATTGGGAGGTAGAAGGCGGGTTTCCGGGTGTGCCTCTGAGCGTGTGCAAGAGTTGTGCTGCAGGGAAGCGACGAGAGGTGGGGCTTACGGCAGTAAGGTGTAAACAGACAGGAGTTTGATTCCAGCCTGAGCAAGAGTCGCCAGAAAAAGGGGGGGAAAGACAGAGACGAGTTTGTTGGGATATAAAAAAAGCCGGCTCGAAAGCCGGCTTTGCTTGCTTATGTGCTAGTAGGCTTATAGGCCCAGCACATCCTGCATGCTGTACAGACCTGTACTTTTATCGCCCAGGAAACGAGCGGCACGCAGGCTGCCATTGGTATAACCGGCACGGCTGCTAGAACGATGCGAGATCTCGATGCGTTCGCCTTCACCGCAGAAAAACACGGTGTGGTCGCCCACAATATCGCCGCCGCGTACGACGGAAAAACCAATGCGGCCGTCTTGACGAGCACCGGTATGACCGTGACGAGCCCAGTCGGCCACATCGTTCAGGGACTCACCCCAGGTTTTGGCAATTGTCTCGCCCATCGCCAAGGCGGTGCCTGATGGGGCATCCACTTTGTTGCGGTGGTGGGCTTCAAATACTTCAGCGTCGTAGCCTTGGTTGAGCAAGGCGGCAGCCATTTCGATCAGCTTCAGGGTGGCATTGACGCCCACGCTCATATTAGGAGCGAAAACAAGGGCGATCTCGCGGCCAGCCGCCATAATCTGCTGTTTTTCTGCTTCGGAAAAACCTGTGGTGCCAATGACCAGACGGGTGCCGTGCTGCAGGCAGGCATCCAGATGGACTAGCGTGCCTTCCGGACGGGTAAAGTCGATCAGGCAATCGGCTTGGGCCAAGGTGTTGAGGTCGTCGGTAATCTTGACGCCGGTGTCCTTACCCAGAAAAGCACCTGCATCTTGGCCGATAGCCTTGGAGCCATTACGGTCCAGGGCAACGGCCAGCGTCAGGTCAGTACTGTTCAAAACAGATTCAATCAGCATCCGGCCCATACGGCCGTCTGCGCCAGCAATGGCAATGCGCATGTATCCTGTGTCCTTAACTTAAAGCGTGGGCTGGGTGCCGGTAACGGTTGGCGTTGGGGCAGCATTATCAGCGTCTGCAGGCGGTGGTGTCTGCTTTTTGCCGGTATCGCTGCGCTCAAAGGGTTGGCGGTCTGGCTGTTCGTCGCCTTCCCAGCGAACCAGGGTGTCACCCTCGAACCAGACGGTGAAAGTGCGCTGCTCGCTCTTGCCGTAGCCAGGCTGGTTCAGGTAAGGATAGTCCCAGCGGTCGGCGTTGAAAATGTCCTGCAGGGTGGGCGAACCCAGTAGATAACGGACTTGCTCGCGAGTCATCCCGGCTTGCAGGCGGGCTACTTGCTCGGCAGTGATCCAGTTCCCCTGCTGAATGTCGGCGCGGTACGGGAAGCCCCATTTAGAGGATCCGCAAGCGCTCAAGGCTGCGGCAGCCAAGGTAGCGGCGAGTATGGCGCGAATGACAGGAGTGAATGAATTGGCCTTCTTCTGCACGAAATGCCCCAGTAGGAATAAAATCGTTATCATATAAGGGTTTAGGAAAAAGCGCATGAATTGCGCATTGAACCGCCTCAAGACGGCCTGGTTTTGTTCCAGAACGGACTTGGGATTCATCCCCATCAAGATGCGATAATTTAGCCATGAACGATCAAAATGAACTGAAGAACATGGGGCTTAAGGCGACGTTTCCGCGCCTGAAGATTCTGGATATTTTTCGCCGCTCCGATCTGGACGGTCAACGCCACCTGAGCGCTGAAGACGTTTATCGTCTGCTTATTGCCGAGGAAGTCGATATTGGTTTGGCCACGGTATACCGTGTGCTGACCCAGTTCGAGCAAGCCGGCATTTTGGTGCGTAGCCAGTTCGATGGCGGTAAAGCCGTGTTTGAGCTGAATGACGGCGATCACCACGATCACCTGATTTGCACCAATTGCGGCGTCGTGGAAGAGTTTACCGACAGCGATATCGAAGCCCGTCAGCACCAGGTCGCCAAAGACCACGGTTTTGTGCTGGAGAGCCATACGATGCTGCTGTATGGCATTTGCCCTAAATGCTCGGAAGCGGGCAAACAGGCTAAGCCTACTCTGCGCAGCTAAATCTGGTTTGATAAGTCCTGCTGGCGTAGGGTCTGATGATTGGGGGCAGGATAGCCAGGATGGCATCCTGAAAAATCAAAGAATAATCAGATCCATGCCACAGGGCCGATCCGGACTGGACAAAAACCACCAGCCGCATAAGCGCTGGTGGTTTAGTCTGCGTTTTTAAAGGCTTAGCGCTGGCGTGCCAGCATTTCTCGCGCATGCTCGCGCGTTGTTTGCGTAATTTCCAGGCCACCCAGCATCCGGGCGATTTCGTCCACCCGTTCGTCTTGCGTTAAAGGGCGAATCGAGGAGAACGTCTGGCCTTGCTCGGTTGTTTTCTCGACTTTCAAATGGTGATTGCCGCAGGCCGCAACCTGAGGCAGGTGAGTCACACATAAGACTTGATGGCGTGCGCCTAATTCTTGCAGTAAACGTCCCACCACTTCGGCGACAGCACCGCCCACACCGGTATCGACTTCGTCAAAAATCAACGTAGGCACACGGGCTGCCTGACTGGCAATGACTGACAGCGCCAGCGAGATTCGGGCCAGCTCACCGCCAGAGGCCACTTTGGCTAGCGGGCGTGGTGTCACCCCTTCATGGCCCGCCACCAGAAACTCGACTTGCTCAAGCCCGTGAACCTGGGGCGCGCAAGCGGTTAGGGCGACCTCAAAACGACCACCTTGCATCGCCATCGATTGCATGGCTTGGCTGACTTGTTTGCTTAGCTGAACACTGGTTTTGCGGCGTGCGCTGCTGAGTTTGCCGCTTAAGTCCTGATAGTGTTCTTCGGCCTGCTGGGCTTTGGCTTGCAAGGCTTCCAAGTCAAAAGATTGTTGCAACTGCTCCAGTTGTTCCTGCCAGCCTTCCAGCAGGCTAGGCAAGGCTTCGGGCTCTACCTTCAATTTGCGGGCGGCGTTGAAAATAGCCGACACGCGCTCTTCCGCCTGGGCCAGACGTTCCGGGTCCAGCTCCATATCGCTTAAATAGCTGTTCAGGTCCGAGGCGGCTTCGGTGATGGCAATCTGTGCTGATTCCAACGCATCCACAATGGCTTGTAGGCCAGGATCATGGCGCAGCAAGGCGCTCATTTCGTGGCTGGCTTTCGCTAGTAGCTGCTGGACCGATGTTTCCTCGCCATCCAGTGCGGTCAGAGCCAAGGCGCTGCCATCAATCAAGGCTTGGGCGTGAGACAGGCGGGTGTGCTCCTGCTGCAATTGATCCCACTCACCAGCGCGCAGGCTCAGGCTGGACAGCTCGTTGATCTGCCATTCCAGACGCTCTTGCTCGCGTCTACCCTGTTCAGCGCTTTGGCTGGCTTGTTCGACAGCCTTACGGGCTTGGCTCAATTGCTGCCAGGACTGGGCCACTTGACGCGCCAGCGGCAAATGACCGCCCTGGCTATCGAGCAGATCGTACTGGCTTTGAGGATTCATCAGGCTTTGGTGGGCGTGCTGGCCGTGAATATCCACCAGCAGTTCGCCCAGCTCGCGTAGCTGAGTCAAAGTAGCGGCACTGCCATTGATGTAGCTGCGATTGCGGCCCTGTTGATCAATCAGACGACGCAAAATCAGTTCGTCCGAGACATCGAAATCGCGCTCGCTTAACCAGGTTTGAATGTCTTGCTCGCAATCGAAGTGCGCGCTGACTTCGGTGCGCGCACAGCCTTCGCGTATCGCCTTAGCGTCGCCGCGTGCCCCTAAGACCAGGGAGAGCGCGTCGATCAGAATGGATTTACCAGCGCCAGTTTCACCAGAAAAGACGGTGAAGCCGGAGTCGAAATCAATCGTGGCTTGATCCACGATGACAAAATCTCGAACGTGCAGGGTACGAAGCATAGGGATGGTTTATTCGGTTTCGTCGTTAGGCAAGGGGATATGGTTCCAACCCAGCTTCTGGCGTAAGGTGGAAAAAAAGCTGTAGCCCTTGGGGTGAATAAAGCGAATGGTGTTTTGGGCGCGCCGCACATCAATGCGGTCGCCCTGCTGACAGTCTGACCAGGTTTGCATGTCAAAGTGCACACTGCCACCTGATTCCACCCGGCCCAGAGCTGTAATGGTCAGATTCAAGGTACCGGTATCGGGCAGCACAATAGGTCGGTGCGACAGGGTTTGCGGCGCCACCGGCACCAGCAAAAAAGCCTTGAGTGAAGGGTGCAGCAAAGGGCCGCTGGCGGCTAGCGCATAGGCGGTGGAGCCCGTCGGGGTGGAGATGATCAGGCCGTCGGAGCGCTGGCGGTACATGAACACGCCGTCAAGCTCTACGCGCAGCTCGATCATGCCACCGCGGCCTGCACGGTTGATCACCACATCGTTCAGGGCCACGCCTGAATACAGCACTTCGCCGTCTCGCACGACGCGGCCTTCCAGCAAGGAGCGCTCTTCAATATCGTATTCGCCCTTTAAAACGCTTAGCAAAGCGTCATTGGCGTCATTTAGGGAAATATCGGTAATAAAACCCAGGCGCCCATGGTTAATTCCGATCAAGGGCACCTTGCTGTGGGCTAATTCGCGAGCAGCGCCTATCATGGTGCCATCTCCGCCCATCACGATGGCCAGATCAGCACGTTCGCCAATTTGGGCATAATCGCCAATAGGAAATTCGGTAATGTCGGCATTCTGGGCGGTTGTGGCTTCAAGCAGCACCGAGCAGCCAGTGTCGACCAGGGTTTTAGCCAGCGATCGGATGGGCGCATCCAAGCCGGAGTCCTGGTATCGGCCAACAATGGCAACCGTTTTGAAATGCATGGGGCGAAAACCTTATGTTTAATGAAATAATGGCGATCAGTGGATTATAGAGTTGCCACTCTAGGCTTGGCTGTAAGATTCTCCCCTTTATCATGCAGAGCTGGTGTTTTTAAGTGACGTACGCGACATGGATGACAGAGCAAATGCCTTGTTGAAGGTGCTGATCGAACGCTACATTGCGGACGGTCAGCCGGTAGGGTCTCGCACCTTATCAACTATTTTTGAGTTTTCTCCGGCCACGATACGTAATGTGATGGCGGAGCTGGAGGGCCTGGGCCTGATTCACAGTCCCCACACCTCGGCGGGGCGTATTCCTACGCCTAAAGGCTACCGTCTGTTCGTGGACCGGCTGTTGGCGGCAGAGCGTTTCGAGCGGCCTGATTCCCTGAATCTAAGCCAGTACCTGCCGTTTGATGAGCCGAACCGCGCGGTCAGTTCAGCTGCTTCGCTGCTATCGAACCTGTCGCAGTTTGCCGGAGTGGTGCTGGCCCCCAAAAAAGCCCAGACCTTCAGGCAGATTGAATTTATTCGTTTATCCGACAAGCGCGTGTTGCTGATTATCGTCACCCCGGATGGTGACGTGCAAAATCGCATCCTGTTTGTGCCACGCGACTATCTAGAGCAGGAACTGGTCGAGGCCAGCAATTTTTTCAATCAGCACTTCTCGGGTATGTCCTTTGAGTCGGTCAAGCTGGCTCTGTCGCAAGAACTCAGTTCCTTGCAGGTAGATATTTCACGGTTGATGCAGCAAGCGGTGGATGTGGGCAGTCATCAGCCCGACAGCGAGGACGCTGTTGTTATTGCGGGCGAGAGCAAATTGTTGAACGTCACGGAAATGGTGGCGGACATGGATCGCTTGCGACGTTTGTTTTCCCTGTTCGAGAAAAAAACCGATCTGCTGCATCTGCTGGATGTGTCCAGCCAAGCCGATGGCGTGCAGATTTATATTGGTGGGGATTCCCAGCTTTTGCCAGTAGATGATGTGTCCGTCATTACCGCGCCCTATGGCGTAGACGGTAAGGTCGTGGGCACGCTGGGCGTGATCGGACCATCGCGTATGGCGTATGATCGTGTGATTCCCATCGTGGACATTACGGCCCGGCTATTGTCCAATGCCTTGAGCCATCACTCAGCCAGTTGATGTATCTCGTGTCGGCCTGTTGCTGGGCCCGAGACGATCTGGCTGTCTAACGCACTAATCATCATGCCCAAGTTGTTTGCCTCTCCTTATTTGCCCGAAGCGCAGGATGCCGATCTGTTCAATCCCCAGGCTCCAGTGCGCGAGGTCGGGCCTATCGGTATTTTGCTGGTTAATCTGGGTACTCCGGATCAACCTGATGCGGCGTCCATTCGACGTTATTTGGGTGAATTCCTGTCCGACCCACGGGTTATTGAGATCCCGCAGCCGGTCTGGCAAATTATTTTGCGCTTGTTCATCTTGCCGCGTCGTCCCAGCAAGCTGGCACCCCGCTACAAGGACATCTGGCTGCAGGACGGTGCGCCTTTGTTGGTCTATAGCCAGGCGCAGGCAAATGGCTTGCAGGAACTGTTGCAGGCGCAAGGCCACGATGTAAACGTGGAGTTGGGCATGCGCTATGGCAATCCCTCTATTGCCAGCGGCCTGGATAAGTTGAAAGCGGCCGGTTGCGAGCGTATTTTGACCTTGCCCCTGTATCCGCAATATGCGGCCAGCACCACGGCGACAGCGGTAGATTGTGTGGCCGCGCATCTTGGCAAACAGCGCAATCAGCCCGAGCTGCGTTTCATCAAGCGTTATCACACTCACCCCGATTACATCGGTCCTTTGGCGGCGCAGATACGCCGCTATTGGGACGAGCACGGCAAGCCCGAGCGTCTGTTACTTAGTTTTCATGGTTTGCCACGTCGTTGCGTGGAGTTGGGCGACCCCTACTACCGCGATTGCCGTGAAACCGCTGATGCCTTGCGTGCTGCGCTGGATGAGCCCGCGGTAGACGTGCATTTGGCGTTTCAAAGCCGCTTTGGTGCACAGCGCTGGCTAGAGCCTTATACCGAGCCGACCTTGCGCGAATGGGGCAAGCAGGGCGTGGGACGGGTCGATGCTATTTGTCCCGGTTTCCTGGCCGATTGCCTGGAAACACTGGAGGAAATTCAGGTGGAGTGCCGCGATGCGTTCCTGGAAGAGGGGGGGGGCGAGTTTCACTACATCCCTTGCCTGAATGCCGATCCACAATGGATAGAGGGTCTGGGACGGCTGGCCGTGCAGCATCTGGGTGGCTGGTTACCGGCTCGTCTGGTACCGACCCGATAATAGCGATGGCCGGGCTTTTTTAAGGGCCGGGTCCGCAAAATACAAATGCAGGTCTTGAACTGGGGGCAGATGCCCCCATTTTCATGCGATCAACGAATTCATGTAGTGGAGATCAATCGAATGGCTACACATGCCGATCCTAATAAGCCTCTGGACGGGGAAATGACAGAAAACACGCCTGAACAGGCACAACACAACACTGTCGAGCAAGACCAGCCAGAGATTTTGGCCCAGCAGCCTGAAGAGAGTTCGGCCGATCTGGCCACGGAACTGGCTCAGGCTCAGGACAAAGTGTCGCAGTACTACGATCAGTTGCTGCGTGCCAAGGCCGAAATGGAAAACATCCGTCGCCGTGCGGAAGATGATGTCTCTAAAGCCCGCAAGTTCGGTACAGAGTCCTTCGCAGAAAGTCTGATCCCGGTGCGTGACAGTCTGGAAGCGGCTTTGGCCCAAACAGAGCAAAGCACGGATGTCTGGAAAGAAGGGGTGGAAACCACCTTGCGCCAGCTGAACAAGGCCTTTGAGCGCAACAGCCTGAAAGAAGTGGCCCCGCAAGCAGGTGACAAGTTCGATCCGCACCTGCATCAAGCCATTTCGGCGGTGCCTTCGGAGTTTGAAGAAGGCGCTGTTGCCCAACTGCTGCAAAAGGGCTACACCATTTCGGATCGCGTGTTGCGCCCCGCTTTGGTGATGGTCTCAGCACCCAAGTAATTGAGCCAGCCGGACTGTGCAAGCAGGCCGTCCAGCGTTGAAATGCCTTAGGGCTTATTTCCGGGACTTGCCGCTTGCATCGTTAAAAAAATAAGGCTGCTGCTCTTGAAATGTACGTGGAGTTCCCCATATGCATTTCATCAAACAATTTGCTTTCGCAATCAATCTTTTAGTCAGGTAAAAAATCATGGGCAAAATCATTGGTATTGACCTTGGAACCACCAATAGCTGTGTATCGGTGTTGGACGGCGACCAGGTTCGTATTATCGAAAATGCCGAAGGCGGTCGCACGACCCCTTCCATCGTGGCTTACATGCCGGACGGTGAAATCCTGGTTGGCGCTCCTGCCAAACGCCAGGCGGTTACCAATCCAGCTAACACCATCTTCGCTGTCAAGCGTCTGATTGGTCGTAAGTTCACCGAAAAAGCAGTTCAAACGGACATCGACCACGTGCCTTACACCATTGTTGCCGCCGATAACGGCGACGCTTGGGTGGAAGCACAAGGCAAAAAGATGGCCGCTCAGCAAGTGTCTGCCGACATCTTGCGCAAAATGAAGAAAACAGCCGAAGACTACCTGGGCGAAGAAGTAACCGAGGCCGTCATTACCGTGCCTGCTTACTTTAACGACAGCCAGCGTCAGGCTACCAAGGATGCGGGCCGTATTGCCGGTCTGGAAGTCAAGCGCATCATCAACGAGCCAACCGCTGCGGCTTTGGCCTTCGGCTTGGACAAGGCTGAAAAGGGCGATCGCAAGATTGCCGTGTATGACTTGGGCGGCGGTACCTTCGACGTTTCCATCATCGAAATCGCTGATATCGATGGCGAGAAACAGTTTGAAGTGCTCTCGACCAACGGCGACACCTTCCTGGGTGGCGAGGACTTTGACAAGCGCATCATCGACTACATCATTGCCGAGTTCAAGAAAGAAAGCGGCGTGGATCTGTCCAAAGACGTGCTGGCCTTGCAGCGCCTGAAAGAGTCCGCTGAAAAAGCCAAAATCGAGCTGTCCTCGACGCAGCAGACCGAGATCAACCTGCCTTACATTACGGCAGATGCCTCCGGTCCTAAGCACTTGAACCTGAAAATCACCCGCTCCAAGCTGGAAGCGCTGGTTGAAGACCTGATCGAACGTACGATCGAGCCTTGCCGCGTTGCCATCAAAGATGCCGGCGTGAAGGTTTCGGAAATCGACGACGTGATCCTGGTCGGCGGTATGAGCCGTATGCCTAAGGTACAAGAACGCGTTAAAGAGTTCTTTGGCCGTGAACCACGTAAAGACATCAACCCGGACGAAGCAGTGGCCGCTGGGGCTGCTATTCAAGGTTCCGTGTTGTCGGGCGATCGTACCGACGTTTTGCTGCTGGATGTGACTCCTCTGTCCCTGGGTATTGAAACCCTGGGTGGCGTCATGACCAAGATGATCCAGAAGAACACCACGATTCCTACGCGTCATTCGCAAGTGTTCTCCACGGCTGACGATAACCAGCCTGCGGTAACCATCAAGGTGTTCCAGGGCGAGCGCGAAATCGCTGCCGGTAACAAGGCACTGGGCGAGTTCAATCTGGAAGGTATTCCACCAGCAGCACGTGGCTTGCCCCAGATTGAAGTGACGTTCGACATCGACGCCAACGGTATCTTGCATGTGTCCGCCAAAGACAAGGGCACAGGTAAAGAGAACAAGATCACCATCAAGGCAAACTCCGGTTTGTCCGATGAGGAGATCGAGCGCATGGTGAAAGATGCCGAGGTCAATGCGGCTGAAGATCACCGTATCGCTGAACTGGCTGTGGCACGTAACCAGGCTGAAGCCTTGATGCACTCCACCCGCAAGTCGCTGACGGAATACGGCGACAAGCTGGAAGCAGAAGAGAAAGAGGCTATCGAAAAGGCTATCGCTGATTTGGAGGAAACTCTGAAGGAAGGCGATAAGGAAGCCATCGACGCCAAGGTTGAAGCGCTGGGTGTGGCCTCGCAGAAAATGGGCGAGAAGATGTACGCCGATATGCAGGCCCAGGCCGCAGCACAAGAAGGTGCTGAAGGTACGGCTCAGCAGCCCGCCGACGAGAACGTGGTTGACGCTGATTTTAAAGAAGTCAAACGCGATCAGTAATTGCGAGCCTGAATAAGGTTCCCTGGCCCGATCTTTGGCGGTTTACGCTGGAGATCGGGCATTATTATTCAAACAGCGGCGTTTAGACGTCGTTAATCAACTATGGCAAAACGCGATTTATACGAAATTCTCGGTGTGGCCAAAAATGCGACGCAGGATGAACTCCGCAAGGCGTATCGCAAGATGGCCATGAAGTTCCACCCTGACCGTAATCCGGATAGCAAGGACGCCGAAGAAAAGTTCAAGGAGGCCAAGGAAGCGTACGAAATCCTGTCCGACGAACAGAAACGCGAAGCCTATGACCGCTATGGTCATGCCGGAGTCGATCCCAATGCTGGCATGGGCGGTATGGGTGGCGGCATGGGCGGGGCCGGATTTGGAGACGCCTTCGGTGATATCTTTGGCGAAATCTTCGGTGGCGGCGGACGTCGTGGCGGTGGCCCTCAGGTTTATCGTGGCGCAGATCTGCGTTACGCGCTGGATATCAGCCTAGAGCAAGCGGCAGCCGGTTTTGATACTGAAATTCGGGTGCCAAGCTGGGAAAATTGCGAAACCTGCTCGGGTTCGGGTGCCAAACCCGGTACCTCTGCACAGACTTGCCGCACCTGTCAAGGCAGTGGCGCAGTTCGTATGCAGCAGGGCATTTTCAGCATGCAGCAAACTTGCCCGACCTGTCACGGTAGCGGCAAGGAAATTCCAGACCCTTGCGTGGCGTGTCACGGCGAAGGCAAGGTCAAGAAGACCAAGACTTTGCAGGTTAAGATTCCAGCCGGTATTGACGATGGCATGCGCATTCGCTCCAGCGGCAATGGTGAACCTGGTGTTAACGGTGGTCCAGCCGGTGACTTGTATGTGGAAATCCGCATCAAGCCACATGGTATTTTCCAGCGTGATGGTGAGGACCTGCACTGCGAGCTGACTATCCCGTTTACGACGGCTGCCCTGGGCGGAACGGTGGAAGTGCCGACCCTGAACGGGCGTGGCGAGATCACTATTCCTGAAGGCACCCAAGTGGGTAAAACCTTCCGTTTGCGCGGCAAGGGTATCAAGGGTCTGCGTTCCAGCTACCCCGGTGATTTGTACTGCCACATTCAAATCGAGACGCCTGTACGTTTGAACGATGAGCAAAAAACATTGCTGCGTCAGTTTGAACAGGCCTTGAGTGATGGTGGTGTGAAGCATTCGCCCAAAAGTGAATCCTGGACGGACAAGGTTAAGAGCTTCTTTTCCTGAGTCCTGACAAGGATAGGCAATAAAAAACCCGGTACCTAGGTACCGGGTTTTTTTACGCCAGTTTGAACAGGCCTTGGCTAACTGATCAAGGCTGAGCCTCTAGTGGAGCAGGGGCTTGTTCTGCTGCCTCTGGTTCTGGTGTTGCTGTGCCTTGTTTTTGGCGTTCCTGATCCGCCGCAATGGCAATTACCATCTCTTTGGGTTTCAGGTATTTGCGCAAGGCTGCATTAACCTGTTCAGCATTGAGCTTTTGCAGATCCTGGTCCATCTTCTCTGACCACTCGAAGCTGCGGCCCAAGTCCAGGTAGTTCAGCCATGCGCTGCTGACAACCGTATCCTGGCTACGTGACAGACGACGGTAGTTCAGCAAGGCATTGACGCCTTCCTTGACCTCTTGCTCGCTAAAGCCATCTTTCAGCGTTGTCGCCAATACTTCTTCAATAGTGTCACTCAGCTTTTGGCTGTTGCTGGGAGCGTGGATGGCGTAAACCGACCAAGAGCCATGGGGCTCAAAGCTGGAGGCATCCACTTGGCTGCGTACGTTGTAGGACAGGCCATCCTCCACGCGCACACGGTTCCACAGGCGGGAGGTTTCAGACAGGCCCAGCAAGTAGTTGGCCAGATAGACAGCCGGGAAGTCGGCATCACTGTCTTGTAGCTTCAGGCCCAGATCGGCCAGGTAAAAAGCGTTCGCCTTGTCTGGGGTGTTGATGTCAAACAGCTTGGGGACCACCGTTTGTAGTGGGTCGTCGGGACGCTCATAAACGGGGGCTTTGCGCCAGCCGTTCAAACCATCAGACAAGGCTTTGCGCACCTGTTCTTTATCAAAATCGCCCACGGCGCTAAAGGCAACATCGCCAGTGCCGTAGAATTTTTGATGGAAGTCCCGCACTTGCTTGATCGTCACCGCCTGCACCCGCTCTATGCCTTCTTCAAAGCTGGGGATGTAGCGGATGTCGTCTTTGGGCCAAGGGTTGGTATAGCGCTCGATAGCCTGATTCGCCAAGGCGGCAGGTTCGGTGCTGGCCGATTTCAGCTGGGTGACGACTGCTTGCTGGTACTTCTGCAATTCGTCTTCCGGGAAGTTGGCGTTGCGCAGGACATCCAGTGCCAGAGCAATGGCCTTGGGCAGGTTCTCCCTGGTGGAAGACAGGCTCAGATACAGGCGGCCATTGGAACCGCTGGTGCTGAACTGGGTTTGCAGGGCGGTGAACTGGTCGGAAATTTGCTCCCGATTCAGCTTTTTGGTGCCGGTTGTCAGCAGGCTGGCGACGGCCGCAGCGGCGGCTGTCTGGTTTTTGAGCTGATCGGGTGAACCAAACTTGAACGACAAACGGGCTTCGACACGTTCAGCACGGGTGCCTTTGGGCAGCAGCGCCATTTTTACCTCGCCTAGACCTTTGCCCAGCGACAGGGGTTGCAGATCCGTGCGGGCCATAATGTTGGCCGGGCTAGGATCAAATGCCTCTACCGCTTTGCCTGTGTCTTTGCCACTGTAGTCTTGAACGAGCTTGGCCACATCAACTGTGTTGGCTTCGGGAGCACGCACAGGTTTTTCAGTGGGGATGTACAAACCATTGCTGCGGTTGCTGGCAACCAGCCAGGTTTCCAGCGCTTTTTGAACTTGCGGTAGTTTGGCCGCTTCTACGCGGTCACGCTGCAAGAAGAACAAGCGCCAGTCACCGCTAGCGCTGGCTTCGGACAGGGCGCTGGCCAAGCTGGCGGGGTTGGCATAGGTTTGTGTCCAACCCGTCATCCATTGGCTGCGAATACGTTCTAGATCACTCTCTTTTAGCGGTGATTTGGACAGGCCTTCGAGCGTGTCATTCATCGCTTTCAAGGCTTTTTGCTGATCCATGTCCGGCTTCAGCTCGGCACCAAACAAAGCATAGCCGGGGTCGTGGCTTTCCGAGTCAAAGCTAAAGACACTAGTGGCCAAGTTCTTGTTGACCAGGTTTTTGTACAACTGCCCGCTTGGGGTGTCGCCTAGCGCGCTGACTCCCAGGCTCAGGTCCATATAGTCAGGACTGGCGGCGCTGGGTAGGTGGTACAGCGACATGATCAAGGGTGTGCCGCCGTGGCGACGCAAGGTGACGGTGCGAGTGCCATCCTGTACCGGTTCAACCGTGTATTCGGGACGCAGGGTACGGGCGGGTTTGGGGATAGAGCCAAAGGCCTTGGCAATAGTTTCCAGTGTCTGTTCGGTATCGAACTGCCCGGTCACAAAGAGCACGGCATTATCGGGTTGATAGTAGTCATGGTAGAACTTACGCAATTGCTCAATATCTACATTTTCTACATCCGAGCGGGCACCAATCGTGGTCTTGCCGTAGCTGTGCCATTGGTAGGCGGCGGCTGTCAGCTTTTGCATCAGAACCCGAAAAGCGCTGTTTTCGCCGCTTTCCATTTCATTGCGCACCACAGGCATTTCTGCCACCAGATCTTGCTTGTCGATCAGGGCGTTGACCATGACATCCGCTTGCCAATCCAGATACCATTTCAAGGTTTCAGGGTCAGCAGCAAAGCTGGCAAAGTAGTTGGTGCGATCGCTGGAGGTGGTGCCATTGGCTTCCAGGCCGCGCTTGGAGAATTCGCCCAGCGCATTGCGCAAGGTAGGCGTACCGCGAAACAGCATGTGCTCCAGCAGGTGGGCCATGCCAGTTTGCCCGTAGTTCTCGTGTCGGGAACCCACCAGATACGTCATATTGACGGTGGTGGTGGGCTTGGAGTCGTCGGGGGCCAGAACAAGGCGTAGGCCATTGTCCAGAGTGTATTGAGTGACGCCTTCGACAGAGGGGCCTTGGGCCAGGCCTACGGGCAGCGCATAGACAGCCAGCGAGCTAGACATCAATGCGGCCCCTGCCAGATGACGCAAGCGCAGGGCGGCAATCAGTACAGAGAGTTTCATGAACACATCCTTACGGTTTTAGCGATAAAAAGCCAGCTAAGCCGACCACTGTCTTTTGTAGCATGGGGCCGTTTAGCTGGGTAGGCAGTGCTCCCTGCAAATGTCCTGCTCCACCAAAAAAAAGCCCACCAGGGGTACTGGTGGGCAAAACAGCAAGAAAACGGTCTGGCTTTTACGTGGGTTTGCGTTTGAGCCTGTGCAAGGCATCTTCACGCAAATGCCCCAGGCTCTTGAGCAAAAAATCATAAAGAGCGCTGAGCTGGCTGGCGTTGTAGTGTGCCGTTGCATCAATAATGTAATGGGCAGGCTCGTCCATGCTGGCAATCAGGCGTTTGCACCGTTCGTGATTCGGATACAGGCTGGTCATGCGTCCATCGCGTGGATGGGGTTTGCGCAGCAGGTAACCTGCACTTTCCAAACGTGTAATCAGGGCGTGCGTACCGCTGGGGCTTAAATTTAGTAATTGAGCCAGCTTGCCAGGGGAAAGAGGTTTAAGTTCCAGCACAAACTCCAGTGCTTTGTACTCGTTCAGGCTCAGTCCCGCTGTTCGTGCCAACTGGTGCTTGTTCGCTTCGATATACACATCAAACTGACGAAGCATCATGCGCACAATGTCGCTTTGCATATGCCCTGACAAAACATCGTCTTTAGCTTCGGCTTGGGTCCAAGTTGTTGTCAGGGGCTGTTTATCGGGCATACACAAAGGTCCTTAACGTGGTGGGCCGTTCAACAGTCCGCTGACCAGTCCAGTGACGGGGGCTAGCAGGCTTTGTTTAGTGCTTGTGTCTGTGGGGAGGCTGTTGTTAAGCCCACTTACCGGATTGGCTGCAGGAGCGAGTAAGCCTGTGGCGGACTCATTGCCAATCAGTCCACCACCAGTGGGTGAACCGTGCAGAGATTGCAGTGGATTGTTGCCCTGAAAGAGAGTGCCAGTCGCCGCCGCAAGCCCACCTGTCGCGTGACTTAGTGCGGAGCTCAGCGGATAGGGCTGGGCGGGATCGTCATAAAGCACGGCGCCAGCACTGCCAATCGTGTTACCGACACTATTAAGTAAAGCCGTGGATGTCTGCCTTAGCTGTGGCGGGAGATTTGATTGTTCGACGACTCGCCCTAGTGCATCTATAGATTCAGGTATTAGAAGAGTGATTTTTTCGCCCATCGATGAAACGACATAGCCCTTATCAAGAGCCTCCTTGATGCGTGCTTCGTAGACCGTGATCTCTTCAAGTGCTTCTATAAAAACAGGCTGTTCAAGATGAAAGTAGGGGGGGCGTGTTGGAAGTACATTGTTTATGGTCGCATCTAGATTGCGCAGCGTTGTTTCTGCAGGGCTGGGCGAAGAAGTGACCAGTGCCGCCGCAGTGACACTTTGTGCTGTATTCAATATGGCGGAGGTAGGCATGTGATCCATACCTATCCCTTCTGACTGAGCCGATGTTGCGAGCATGGGACCCAGCAGGCTGAACAAAACAATGCCACCAGATGCAAAATGCTTACGTGGATTGGTAGTCATGGCTTACTCCAGATGGTCATCAGGATTGTTCAGCAGCGTTAGCCGGGGAGGGGAGAGGTCTAGTGTTAAAAGCTTGGGGCGCGTACGCCCCAAGCTGTTTCTTAGCGGCGACCGCCCAGTAAACCGCCGAGCAGGCCGTTAACTGGAGCGAGCAAGCCACCGTTGTTCGCGCCTGCAGCGGCTTCACCACCCGCGTTGGCCGAAGCATTCACATCAACACTGACCGTTGCTGTGCCTAGCAAGCCACCAACCAGGCCAGTTACGGGGGACAGCAAGCCGCCACCGTTCGCAGCGTCACCGCCACCCGTCAAACCGCTAACTAAGCCAGTGACAGGAGCGAGCAAGCCACCGCTTGCAGCATCACCACCCAGGCCGCCTGTTACACCGCCCAGCAAGCCGGTTACAGGAGCGAGCAAGCCACCGTTAGCAGCATCACCGCCCAGGCCGCCAGTCAAACCACCCAGCAAACCGGTTACGGGGGCGAGTAGGCCGCCGTTTGTGGCATCACCGGCACCGCCCAGGCCGCCAGTCAGACCACCCAGCAAACCGGTTACGGGGGCGAGTAGGCCGCCGTTTGTGGCATCACCAGCACCACCCAGACCGCCAGTCAAACCGCCCAGCAAACCGGTCACGGGGGCGAGCAGGCCACCGTTTGTGGCGTCACCGCCGCCGCCCAACCCACCTGTTAAGCCACCCAGCAAACCGGTTACTGGAGAGAGCAGGCCACCCTCACCATTACCTGTCAGCCCGCCGGTCAAAGAAGCGACTGCTTGCGTGGCGTGATTCAGGGTATTGCCCAGCGGGTTGGTGTTGGCCTCTGTCTTGTGCAGTAAGCCGCCGGTCGAGGTCACGGCCTGACCCAAGTTACTTACGAAACCACCCAGTCCTAAAGGAGCAGCATTGTCCAGCTTGCCACCGACATTGCTCAAGGCACTGCCTACGCCGCCCAGCAAGGCATTGATAGGCTGGCCAACGCCCAGGCCGTCACCTACTTGTTGAGTGACCAGAGTCACAGTGGCGCCGACAGGAGCAACCACGGTATCCAGTGCTTCGCCTACATTGCCCAGGATTGGGTTCAACCCGATAGGCAAGATGTTGTCGACAGTCTGGCCTACGTTTGCCAGGGAAGGTTCAAGGATGGGAGCGGCATCCGCACCGCTCAGCAAACCATCTAAGCCCAACTGACCTGTCAGCGGATACAGCAGGCTGCCTTCGCCCAGTAGGGAGCCCGTCAATGCAGCAACGCCGCCTGTAGCGTGACCCAGAACAGCAGTCAATGGATTGGGATTATTGGGGTCAGCATGCAGCAGGCCGCCCGTGCTTCCCACTGCATTGCCCAGACCGGTCAGAAGACCGCCTACGCCTTGGCCCAGATTCAATGGCAAGCCACTATTACCCAGTTGCTCACCCAGGTTGGCAACAACACCGCCAGTTTGTCCCAGCAGGCTATTAACAGGTTGACCCAAGCCGGTAGCACCACCGATTTGCTGAGTCAGGCCGGTTGTGGTGTCGATGATTGGGGCGACAACTGTATCCAGCGTCTTGCCCAGTTTGCCGCCAGTATCTTGCAGACCGACTGGCAGGACGTTATCAACGGCCTCACCTACATTATTCAATGTGGTTTCCAAGGGGCCGGGAGTGCGAGTGGGCGGGTTGCCGCCGTTGTCACCACCGCCGTTGTCGCCGCCGCCGTTGTCACCGCCGCCGTTATCGCCACCGCCGTTGTCACCGCCGCCGTTATCGCCACCGCCGTTGTCACCGCCGCCGTTATCGCCACCGCCGTTGTCACCGCCGCCGTTGTCACCGCCGCCGTTATCGCCTCCGCCGTTGTCACCGCCGCCGTTATCGCCGCCGCCGTTGTCGCCACCGCCGTTATCACCGCCACCCGTTCCACCGCCGGTGCCTGGGTTCGTGGGGACAGAGTTATCAGATCCAGAAGACCCGCCACCGGAGAGGCTGCCGCAGGCGGTCAAGGCCAAGGTGCTGACCATCAAGGTGGCCAGGAGAGTCAGGCGCAGGCCTGGTTTCTTGCTGTCTGTATTCTTATGCATTGCTTGCTCCAATTAATGATCGGGTATTTGCTTGCTTCCTGAATCTATTGAAGCAATTCTCGTGCCAACTTATGAGTTGGTCTGTAAGCCGCATTCAGATTGGTGATGAGCGAAAATGCAAGAAAAAAAGAGGGCTATTTGTTACGGGTTTTGGGCACGGGGCGGAACGTGTTACGTAACAAAAAAAGAACCGCTGGCAAGCAGCGGTTCAGTGTGATCAGACTAGACGTTCAGGAGGCCCGTGGCACCAGTGCCTTGGCATCCAGCCAGGCTTTGGTGTTCTGCCTGAAGGTGCTCATACTATCGACCAGAAAGTCGTACATGGCGATCAGTTGGGCAGGGTTTTGACTGGCCGCTGTGTTGATCGCCTGGTTGATGGCCCGTTCTTTGACAGCAAGAACCTCACGGCACTTGTCTATGACCGGATGCAGGGCAATGACTCGTTTGTCCAAAGGATGGCGACCACGAGTAATGTAGCCCCGGTGTTCCAGGCGGTTGATCAGGGCACTGACTCCACTGGCGCTGAGATCCATCAGATGGGCGAGCTGGCCGGTGGGCAAGGCATCGAACTCCATGATGTATTCCAGTGCTTTGAAGTCATTCAAGGGCATGCTGGCTTGTTCGGCCAAACTGGCTTTCAGGGCCTCTGCGTAGATGGTGAACTGACGACCCAGCATTTTCCCCAGGTCCATCAACATCTTTTCTGACAGCATGGCGTTTTCATCGGTGTGAGAGGACCAGTTGGCCCGTGCCCCTGCGCTTTGCGCACCAGGGTGAAAATTCACGGGCAGGCTGACCGGATTCATGACCTTATTCATCATTTTCTGCCACCTCCCAGCAGGCCGCCGAGCAAGCCGTTCACAGGGGCCAGCAATCCACCATTAGCTTGTCCTTCACCGGCTGCACCTGCGTTGGCCTGTACGTTGACACCCCCGGTCAAGCCACCCACCAAGCCACCCACCAAACCAGTGACAGGTGCCAGCAGACCGCCACCGGCCTGTCCTTCAGCTGCAGCGCCACCGCCTATCGAGACGCTGCCAGTAATTCCACCCAAGAGCCCGGTTACTGGTGCGAGTAAACCACCGTTGCCAGCATCACCGCCAGCCAAGCCGCCGGTCAAACCACCCACCAGATTGGTGACTGGAGCCAGCAAGCCACCACTAGCTGCGTCGCCACCGCCCAAGCCGCCGGTCAAACCACCCACCAGATTGGTGACTGGAGCCAGCAAGCCACCACTAGCTGCGTCACCACCGCCCAAGCCGCCAGTCAAACCGCCCACCAGATTGGTGACTGGAGCCAGCAAGCCACCGCTAGTCGCGTCACCACCGCCCAAGCCGCCAGTCAAACCGCCCACCAGATTGGTGACTGGAGCCAGCAAGCCACCACTAGCTGCGTCGCCACCGCCCAAGCCGCCGGTCAACCCCCCCACCAGATTGGTGACCGGGGCCAGCAAGCCGCCGCCCTCACCACCCGTAATGCCGCCCAGCCCGCCCGTCAAGGAGGCGACGGCCTGTGTAGCGTGATTCAATGTATTGCCCAGTGGGTTGGTGTTGGCCTCTGTCTTGTGTAGCAAGCCGCCGGTCGATGCCACAGCCTGACCCAGGTGACTCACGACACCACCCAGCCCCAAAGGAGCTGCATTGTCTAGCTTGCCGCCTACATTACCCAAGGCGCTGCCCACACCGCCCAGCAAGGCATGGATTGGCTGGCCAACTCCCAGGCCATCGCCCACTTGCTGAGTCACGTTGGTGACGGTAGCGGCGATGGGTGCCACGGTATTATCTAATGCCCCACCGACGTCACCTAGAATGGGATTCAAACCCAGGGGCAGAATGTTGTCTACGGTTTGGCCGACATTGCCCAGTGCAGGTTTCAGCACAGGTTCACCGCTGTCAGCCAGCAAAATGCCACCTAAACCCAATTGCGCAGTCAGTGGGTGCAGCAAACTGCCTTCACCCAGCAATGCACCTGTCAGCACTTCTACGCCTTTGGTAGCGTGGTGCAGGGTATTACCCAGAGGGTTTGGATTCTTGGGGTCGTTGACCAGCAGGCCCCCGGCCGAACCGACTGCCTGGCCCAGATGAGAGAGCAGGCCACCAGCGCCTTCACCCAGATTCAGGGGTAGGCCAGTCTTGCTCAGTTGACCGCCTAGATTGGTGACAACACCACCGACTTGCTGGGTCAGGCCATTGACCGGTTGTCCCAGCCCGGTGACACCGCCCACAGTGCGCGTTGTGTCTGTGACGATGTTGGTGACAGGTTTCAGAACGCCGTCCAGTGTCTGGCCCAGCTGATTGCCGGTTTTGCCCAGGTTAAGAGGGATCACGTTGTCCACTGCCTGGCCCAGATTACCCAAGGCATTTTGGGTCAGACTATTGTCTTTGCCGCCACCGTTGTTACCGCCGTTATTACCGCCGCCATTGTTACCACCACCGTTGCCGCCGTCACCGGGGTTAGGCAGACCGGGGTCAACAACGGGTGGGCGCACGGACACCTCCAGACCATCGCGCACCCCGCCGCGCGAGGAGCAACCGGCCAGGACGGCGGCGCTGATGACCAGTGTGGCCACAACAGTACGTTGCAAAGTGCGTTGTACCGAGGCTTTTCTTGCTGAATTCCTTGCTTTCATGTCTGACTCCGATTTGAAGTGTAAGCACGCCCTCAAGGGGCTGTTGATAGACATTAAGCAAATGACATGCCAAGTTTTTTATTTGGCTATGTTATTTATTTTTGTTCTTATAAAACATAGTGTTGTCTTGGTTTTTGTGTTTTTTAGAATTGCCATCCTTGTCTGTTTTGGGATTGAGTTAAGCCTGTATGGGGCTGTTTGTGCCCGGTGTTCCGTTCCTGTTACGTAACGTTTTTCGTAACACCTAGGGCTCGAATAGGCTTGGATAGAACACAAAAAAGGCCATCTTGCGATGGCCTGGAGGAAAGATAAGCGCTGAAACGCTGTCGAAGTGGTGCTTAAAAGCCGTCGTAGAAGAACAGGAAGTTGGTGTTCAACCGTAGTTTGCGCTCATCAGAGTTGACGGGCAGATCGCCCAATGGCTTGGCGACGTTGATATCAAACAGATAATGCTTGTTGTTGGACAGGCGAACCCCAATAGCGGCGGAGCGCAAACTGCGGTTGTTGTAACTATTGAGCCTGTCCAGGTTGTACCAGGCACGTGCCCAGTCATAGGCAATGTAAGGCTGGATGTTATTGAGCCAGCTGGACGAGTTCGTAAAGCGCCGGTTCAGTTCTAGGGTAGCCCCCACCCCTTTATCGCCCGCCATTTCCCCTTGTGGATAGCCATAACCGTGGCGCCAGGCTCCAAAAGAGACTTGCTCGGAATTGGGCAGTACGTTCGAGCTGTACTGACCACTGGCCGAAAAACTCATACCAAACTGGCCGGGCAAGGCTAGGTTTTGCTTGATCGATGCCGTCCAGCGGGTGAAGTTCAGATCCATGTCTGATTCGAGGTCGCGCTGCAAATAGGTATTCAAGGTTTTACGCGCGCCCATGGCGTCCAGACCTTTGTAGGCCCCCAGGTTGATCTCGCGGGATTGGCGCGGCGAGGCATCGGTGTAACGAAGCTCGGCTTTCAGGGCGCGTACGTCTGTGGTGTTTTCAATCCAGACGTTATCTAGGGTTTTGTGCGTGTAGTCATCCAGGGAGCGGCTGGCGTAAAAGCCCGCTGTCCCTTTCAGGCTGCTTTGATTATTCAGAATAAAGGGGTAGCTGATCGCTGCCCCAATGCGCTCGTTAATGACTTTACGATTCCAGCCCTGGCTTTCCAGGACTTCGTCGCGTGGCGTGGAACGATAGTGATAGCCATCAATCTCCAGAGCCAGACCATCGCCATTCAGAGGAATAGTCAGATTACCGCTGATGTACTTGACGTCCTCGGAACTGGTGGGAATGGCAGCGGTTAGTTTCAGCTCCTCCCCTAAGGGAGTCAGGCTATTGGCACTGAGCTGTACCAGCGCTTGTTTGCTGGACCCCATTTCTGCCACGCTGGCATTGGCACTGAATGATTTGTGCTGTGCATTGATGAGCAGTTCAGAAGCCCCGTCGGTGCGAACGGGCATGTCCAGCTTGGGATCGATTTTCAAACCAGGCACCGTACGCAGCAGGTTCATGGTGCGCTCCAGCGTACGCTGGGTCAAAGGCTTCTCATCCACCATGGCTTGGGCAATGCGTTCAATACGAGCCTGACTGCGGCCGGGGTCACCCTCAATGCGGACACTGCCGACATGACCTTCGACCACCGTCACTTTGATGTGCCCCTGCGAGAAATCCTGTTGCTGCAAGATGGCAAAGGACAGGGGGTAGCCCTGCTGCTGGTACAGCGCGGTGATCTTGTTCACCTCATTGATCAACTGCGCGATGCTAACCGTTTTACCGGCCAGGGGTTCCAAAATGGCAGTGATCTGCTCAAAAGGAACACTGCGACTGCCACTGACATCAAAGGTACGCACGACCAGTTGTAGTTGAAGCTGTTGTTGTAGCTGGCTCTGAGCTGCCGCAGGTGGAATATTGAGTGAAGGAGTGCGGGTACTGGGGGCGGGTGCGTTGATAGGGGGCAAGGAGTCAACGGGGTTTCCCCGTAATGGGGCGTCTGCCTGACTATTCAGGCTTACGGTAGCCAGACCCATAAACAATCCCAGGCTCGCAATCAGGCTGGGATTTTTTTTTCTAAGACAGGCCAGTGGCAAGTAGTGCTTGGGATTCATATTCATTAATCATTATTAGCTGAAAATCGGGCGCTTTTTTCTACTGTGCCGTAGTTTATCTTCTCTGTCACTTTTTGCTGTTTGAAAGGGTCTTGTTTTGAGTTGCGGTTTTAAAAGACCTTAACTATTACATTTTGAAACGTAAAAAAATTAGCCCTGATTTAGTGCGTGAACAAACAGTCCTTTATCGCTGTATTCGTGCTTACTTCGCTCTACAGGGGTTTTCCCTTGCTTGTAACAGGGGATCGGAAAAAAACTACTTTCTATCAAGTAATTAAAGCAGTGGCTTCTACCGTCTTCATAGGTAAAACGGAGTGTCTATTGTTGCATTTTGAAATGATAGAAACAGTAACATTAGCAAACTTAGACACAACTTAGGTAAGTAAAGGTTTCAAATTAGCTGTTTTTTGGTCTTTTTCTATGGGGAATTCGCTGTTGTAAATACACAATCATGCGTTTTTCGTATCTTTGAGCTAGAATTCGTTTGTGTATTTGACGTGTGTTACACGTAAACCCTAGTAAAAACATATACATACCTGGGTTTAAGATGATTTCATCTCAAAAATACAAAAATTGATAACGGTTAGTAGTGGAAGTTGCCAAAGTTGGCAAAGTGTTGTGCCCCGCGGGGCCTTTAATCCTCGCCTTTGAGGATGATTCTTTCTTTTTAAATGGGGACTGTCATGAAGACTCAACTACAGCAATTCTGGAACGATGAAGACGGTGCAACGGCGATTGAATACGGCCTGATCGCCGGGCTAATCGCTGTGGCGATTATTGCCACGCTGACAGCAGTGGGAACGGACCTAAAGGCGATGTTCAAAGCAGTGTCAACCGCTGTTACTGGCGCAACAACAGCAGCTGGAACAAATTAAAATTTTATCTTTGTTTGAGCATCAGCCAATTCAAGCTTGGCTGTGCCTTTTGGCTTGAATGGCTGATGCTTATGCACGATTTAATTAATCTTTCTTTTGTTTTTATTCTGCTTTTCTTTTCGGCTCAGATTGCTTATAGCGATCTGAAACTCCGGAAAATCCCTAATTCGTTACTGGTTTTTTACTGTTTGGCAGTACTGCTGCATAAGGTAGCTGTCAGTGTGTTTTATGGCTTGCCCTGGGGATGGGTGGCGGGCTGGGGAGACTCCCTGATCGGTTTTGCAGCGGCTTTGCTGGTGTTTTATCCAATCTGGTTATTACGTTTGATGGGCGCAGCAGATGTGAAGTTGATGGCCGTGCTGGGCCTGGCCTTGGGGTGGAAAGAAGCAGGGATGGTGGTGTTGTTTGCCACAGTACTGGCGGGTTTGCATGCCTTAGTACTAGTGCTGATACCGTCTTTGGAACGTAAGTACGGATTCGCTTTGCCGGGGACCCGAGTCAAAGCGCGTAGTGTGCCCTTAGGGGCTTGGTTATCCCTTGCAACAATGGGGTGGGTATGGATGCAAAATCAATAATGCCCCCACGAGAGGGCCAATTACCGACGCGGCGTGGCGTAGATAAAAAATATCAATACGGAGCCTACGCGCTGGAGTTTGCATTGGTGTTCCCATTGCTGTTTCTCTTCATTTATGGATTGCTGACTTTCGGTCTGATCATGACCGCGCAGCAGTCTTTGAATTTCGCCGCCGAGTCCGGTGCGCGCGCTGCCTTGATCGATCCGGGTACTGGTCCTGTCGCAGGCCTGGAGCGCTTGCAGGCGCGTGCAGATAGAGCGCAGGCAGTAGCGGCCGATCAGGTTCAATGGTTAAGCAATTGGGTAGGCAGCGAGCATGTGAGAGTCAGCGCTACCTTGCAGCAAGACGACGTGCTGGTGGGCATTGAGTACGACTATCTTCAAGCTCCACTGATTCCTCGCTTTGCACCCGACACCTTATTTGCGCTGGTCGTCCCCGAACAGTTGAAAGGCCGTGCCCAGATCAATCTGATGGTTGCCGGGGAAATGGGAAATAGGGGGGGCACGCCATGAGTCACCGCCTTCTTCCCCCCACATCTGCAGGCCGTCAGCAAGGTGTTGCCGCTATTGAGTTTGCTTTGATGGTGGGAATTCTCTTGCTGGTTTTCAGCGGCATCATCACGTTTAGCTCGCTGTTTTTGGCACAACAAAAAATGAGTCATTTAGTGGGCGACTTGTCCCGCCAAGTGACCATGCATGTCAAAAACGCGGATGAGATTGAGCCCTTTGTAAATAAAGAGCTGGCAGAAAACTATGGCAAGGGCAAAGCCAAGAGTGATTCGTTCCTGCATTGGTTTGGCGATCTCAGCGCGAATGTCCAGTCCCAAGCCTGTGCGGCGGAGCCTCAGTACGACTGCGCCCAACTGTCCCTGAAGCTGGACATGGAGCCCGGAATTCTTTCTCAAACCCTGGATCTGCTCAGTTCTGAGCCAGATGAAGAAGATCAACTGCGCACGCTAAGTGCCAAGACATTACTCGTACTACGGAGACGACCTCAATGAGCGGCATTATGAAGGGGGCGGCAGTCCTTTTATTGCTGATAGCAGCTGTATTGGTTGCATTTGCCCTGTACTTGGGCATGAAACCTGAACCCGTTGTGGTTCAGCCTGTGGCCAGCGCGTCAAACCAGGAGCCGGCAGCTGCTTTGCAGGCTGTGGTGGTCGTTAAGCGCGATCTGAAAGCCGGGGAAACCTTGCAGGCAGACGCCTTGCAATTGGCTCAGTGGCCAGCTGCTCCGGCCCAGTCTTTCAATACCTTGGAGGCTTTGGCAGGCAAAACCTTGCGTTTTGATCTGGAGCAGGGGCAGCCTGTCTTGAGCAGCTTTATCGCCAAAAGCCTGGCCAGTTATCTGGAAACCGGTGAGCGGGCGGTCAGCATCCCAATTGACTTAATCTCGGGCGCCAGTCACCGCGTCGAGCCGGGTGATCTAGTGGATATCTTCATCACCTTCAATAGCAATAACGAGGTCAAAGACACTCAGGCCCGTTTGTTGATGCCGCGCGTACGTGTATTGGCTTATGGCGGTGCGTCCTTGTCCGGGCCGGATCCGGCAGAAGCCAGCGCCACTCGTGCAGATACCCAAGCGCGTCACGCCATGCTGGCAGTTCCCCTGGAGTCGGTGAACGAGCTGTTGCTGGCCAGCCGTAGCGGCAGTCTGCAATTGGTCTTGCGTGCACCGATGGACGAGAGTCTGCCTGACGCCTCTTTATTCCCCGAGTTTGCCGGGCTGATCCCTGCTCGCGCCAGCCTGGATGCTGAACAGCGCGACGCCTTGAAATTGCCAGATAACCGGGCCATGGCCGGTTTGGGCTTGCGTGAATTCTCGATCAGCCAGACGGAAAAAGAACAGGTGCAAGCACGGGCCCTTGCCGGTGGTGAGCCGCATGCCGCCCCACCACGCCGCACAGAGGTGATTCGCGGGGGGCGCGTGGAAGTCATTCAGTATTAAGTAATCAAGAGCTTGTTGTGGGGACGGGTCAGCCTGCTGGTGGCGGTTGACGGGAAGCGACGCAAGGCAGCATGGATTAAACACATGAGACAGAAAATCAAAAAAGCAGGTCTGGGTTTGGGGTGCTGGTATGCGCTCTGCTTGTCAGGTTTGGCGCCCATGCCAGTTATGGCGCAAACGGCTCAGACCAGCGCCAGCCAGAAGGTGATTCGGCTGGTGGCCAACGATCAGGATATTTTGCGTTTGCCGCAAGTTCCACAGCGTGTGGCAATCAGTGATGACAGCGTGGCGGATGTACAAATCCTGTCCTCGTCGTCTGGGCAGCGGGGCGAGGTGCTACTGATCGGTAAGCGGGCTGGTACAGCGGATTTGCGCGTCTGGATGCCGGGTCGCAGCAATCCCGAGCGCTGGACAGTGGAAGTGACTAGTCAGGTGCAGCAGCAACTGGCGCAATCGGGCCGCCCCATGTCGGCCCAGGTGTCCAGTGCAGGACAACAGTCCTTGATCACGGGCAGTAGCCCTTCCTTGCTGGATCATCAAGATGCCATGGCCGCCGCACGTTCTGGTGCAGGTCCAGATGCTGCTGTGCTAGACCTGTCCGAGGTCAGCACCAGTGGCATGGTGCAAGTGGAAGTCAAAGTGGTGGAAGTCTCGCGCGATGTAGCGAAAGACATTGGTTTGAGTGCCAATGCCATCGGGGGGAAACCTTGGTCCGGCGGCATGAATTTGTTACCTCAGGCCTTAAGCGGTGGTTTGAGCTTGGCTTACAACTCGCGTAACTTCAGCGCCGCTTTGAATCTGCTGGAGCAAAACGGCCTGGCTCGTGTGTTGGCGGAACCGACCTTGGTCGCCATGTCTGGTCATAGCGCCAGCTTTCTGTCCGGTGGTGAAATTCCTATCCCTAGTTCGGGCGGTTTGGGCACGACCACGGTGGAATACAAACCCTTTGGTATTGGTCTGACGGTGACGCCAACAGTTTTGTCCCCTGACCGCATCGCTTTGAAGGTCGCCCCTGAAGCCAGTGATCTGGATTACTCGCGGGTGGTGGAGATGCCCGGTGGCGGTGTGATGCCTTCCTTACGAACCCGCCGCGCCGACACCACGATTGAGTTGGGTGATGGCGAGAGCTACATCATCAGCGGTCTGGTGTCGCGTCAAACGGCAGCCTCCGTCAATAAGATTCCCTTCCTGGGTGATTTGCCCATTTTGGGTAGCTTCTTTCGCAACGTGCAGTACAGCCAAAAAGAGTTGGAACTGGTCATTGTTGTGACACCGCGTCTGATCAAGCCGATTCAGAAAGGGGCCACGATTGCCTTGCCCGGTGGACGTCAGGAAAAGTTGGATGACGCGCCTAATGCCTGGGGTTACTTCTTGCTGGGCCGTCATGGTTACGAGCAGATGCCAGGATTTTCGCGCTAAGCGCGAGGAGTGGTGACGTGCAACGATATCGGGAATATCTCTTGTGTACAGAGCACCCCGAGCTGGCTGTGATGATCAACACGGCCGCTGCCGGCCTGTTGACGGTGCGAGCTATTGAACCGAGCACCGAGAGCTTGCGCCGGGAGTTGGCCCAGCAAGCGGAACCTTTGGTGTTTTTTGATTTTGCCCATGGGCAGCATGGTGAAGAGAACGGACAGATTGTGACTCTGGTTCGCAGTCTGGCCCGTTTGGATGCCAGTGTGCAGCGTGTGGCAGTAGGGCGTGCTTCGGTGCCGCAAGGGCCGGTTAACGCCTTGCGAGCGGGAGCCAATGAGTTTCTGAATCTGGATACCAACGAGGACCTGCAGCAGCAGTTGCAGATTTTGATCGAAAGGCTGGGCCAAACCCAACACAGTCCTTTGCTGGACAAGCCCTTTCGCAGCGTCTTGCTGATGGGCGCGCGTATCGGTGTGGGGTGTAGCACTATCGCCAGCAGTTTGTCCTGGTTGTTGCAGCAAGAGATGAATCGCTTGGGCAAAGAGGTACGGGGCTTGTCCTCGGCTAAACCCCTACCTGTAGAACTGGTGCCTCTACCCGAACGAGTAGGTTTGCTGGACTTGGGCGCCCCTACTGGCGACTGCGCTTTGTACATGGGATTGGGGTCGGACTTTGACTTTATCCAGGCTGCTTCGCAACGGCACCGTATGGACGACACCATGCTGCACTCTGCCTTGGCGCAACACAGTAGTGGGCTCAACCTCTTGTCCCTGCCCGCCGATGTGAACACCCTCAATCAAATTAGTCTGGAAGATTCGCTGGGGCTGTGCAGCTATTTGCGTGAACGCATGGGCTGCCTGGTGATTGATGCGGGTGGTTTTCCCAATCCTCGTTTTCTGGTGGAACTGGAGTCGCTGGTGGACGAGGTGCTGGTGGTGACAGATCAAAGCATGGGCGCCTTAGTGTCGCTGGCTGAGTTTCTGGCTCTGCGGGCCCAGTTTGATGCCTTGGCCAATGTGCGTTTGGTGGTTAACCAATTTGATCCTGCCTACGGTTTTTCCGGGCAGGCCATTGCGGAGCGTTTTGGCCTGGAGCTGGCGGCTGTCTTGCCGGACCGACGCTTGGGCCATATGCGTAGCGCCAGCTTGGGCAAGATTTTGGTGCAAGTCGATGAGAAGGACCCGTATACCCGTGCCCTGCAAAGTCTGGCAACGGGTTTGACGGGACGCAGACAGGGGCTGTCACAAAACAAGGTCAGTACAGTTTTGGGACGGTTGAAATTCAGGTTCGGGGGCTGATCAGGCCCAAGCATGGAAAAGTAAGGCATGAACAATACTTCATTGCTCGGTGGGCGTCCCGACCTGATTCAGGTCCGGGAGCAGGCCCATGAACATTTGCTGGCTCGCATCGAAGAGTTGGGGGCCGAGTTTGGCCGCTGGACCCGGCAGGCCATTCAGGACTTTGTGGGTATCGAGCTGGCCAGTTTCGTTCGCTTGAAACGGGTGCCGGTTAACGAACAGGAAGTTCGGGAGATCGTGCAGGCGTTGACGCGCGAGCTGGCAGGCCTGGGGCCCTTGGAAGACCTGCTGGAAGACCCGGCCGTTGAAGATATTTTGATCAACGGTTACGACAAGCTGTTTGTGTCGCGTGGCGGTATTTTGGGCCCAGAACCCAGCGGCTTTACCGATGACCAGCACGTGCTGCGCATCGTGCGCCGTATTCTGGCTCCCTTGGGGCGCAGGCTGGATGAGTCCGTGCCTATGGTCGATGCCCGCCTGCCCGATGGTGGCCGCCTGAATGTGGTCATTCACCCTTTGGCGGTGGATGGCCCCATGGTCTCCATCCGTAAGTTTCGCAAGGACCCGCTCAAGCCTCAGGACCTGATGCGTCTGGGCGCCTTTGATGAACCTGTGGACCGTTTGCTGCAAGCCGCTGTGTCCTCGCGCTGCAATATTCTGATTTCAGGTGGAACCAGCTCGGGCAAGACGTCGTTGCTGAATGCCTTGGCCTTTTACATTCCCAAAACCGAGCGGGTGGTGACGGTAGAAGATACGGCTGAACTGGCCTTGAATCACCCACATGTGGTGCGGCTGGAAGCGCGTCAGGCTGGTTACGACGGCAGCGGCGAGATCTCCATTCGCGAGCTGTTGCGCAATAGTTTACGGATGCGCCCGGACCGAGTGGTGGTGGGGGAGGTTCGCGGTGCCGAGGTAATCGACATGCTGCAAGCCATGAACACCGGCCATGAAGGGTCTATGGCAACCATCCACGCCAACTCGCCGCGTGAATGTGTGTATCGCGTTGAAATGCTGGCTGGTTTCGCCGGCTTTCAAGGCAGTGAGGACAGCTTGCGCCGACAAATTGCCAGCGCACTGGATTTCATTATTCAGATTGGGCGTCTGCCCAATGGCAAGCGACGCGTGCTGTCCATTACCGAAATCACGGGGATGGGCGATGGTGTGATTGCCATGCAAGAGCTGTATCGCCACGAATCCTATGTGCTGGACGATGGCACGGAGCAAGACCGCTGGGTCAGCCTGGGTATTCACCCGCATACACGCAAGCTGATGCAGTATCGCGATCAATTGGCGAATGAGCAGGTTCAGGCTCAGGAGAATCCGTCTAAAGATGGCGGTGGCTTCTGGGATTGGAGACGCTAAATGATCGCTTTGTATATCGCTTTGGCGGCTGTCATTCTGACGCTGGGTGCCTTGCTCTTGTGGGCTAAAGGCGCTCAGCGCCAGCAGGCCCAACGTTCGGCGCAGGTGCTGGAGCAGCAACTGGCTTTGCGCCCGGCGGTACAGAGCAGTGTACGGATGCAGCCAGCCGTTCAGGATGCCTGGCTAAGTGCGCCTAAAGGGTGGCGGGAATTCATGTTGCGCACCGGTATTCAGCCGTCGCGCCGTTTTTACCTGTTTCTTTTGCTGGGAACGCTGGTGCCACCTGCAGTCTTACTGGCTTTGGTGGGCCCCGTGGCGGGCGTGGCAATGCTGGTCGCCACTTTATTGGGGGCGTATACCTTTTTGTGGTTTCGCAGCGATAAGCGCCACCGCAAGATTGTGTCGCAAATTCCTGATTTTCTGGATTTGATGGTGCGCTTGATCACCATTGGCAACAGCATGGGCGCAGCTTTTCTGAATGCTGCCGAAAATACCCCGCAGCCTTTAGGGCATGTCTTGCAAGATGCCAATTCCCTGCATCGTTCAGGCCAGGATCTGGATGTGGCCTTGCGCGCGGTATCGCGCCAGCATGGTTTGCATGAGCTGTTTTTGGTGGCGGCGGTAATTAGTGTGGCGATGCGTTTTGGTGGCCGCAGTGATCAGACCATGGAGCGTATGGCTGGTTTCATGCGTGACCGGGAAAACGCGCGCAGTGAACTGGTAGCCCTGTCGGCGGAGGTGCGTTTGTCGGCCTGGATTCTGGCTTTATTGCCGATCCTGATTGGTATCTACATCCTGATTTTCAATAACGAGTTGTTCTTGACCATGTGGAACGACCCGGTGGGGTTTCGCATGCTGCTGTTCGCTGCAATCTTGCAGGGGGTGGGGTGTTATTGGCTGTATTGGATGGCACGCAATGTCTAGGAGCAAGACATGATGGCCTTGGAAGCACAAACCGTTCTGGTCTGGGGAGCCCTTGCTTGCGCCCTGGCTGGTCTGATCCTGTTTGCCTTGTGGTTTCACAACTACTGGCAGCAGCGTCAGCAAGCCTCGCGTTTGAGCCAGGTGGTGGATGAGCGCCTGAAAGGTGTTCCACACATGACGCAGGCAAGCAGCCAGTCTCGCCAGACGGTGGAACAGATCAAGATGCAGGCAGGCAGTCTGGGCGAGCGCTGGCTGAAAGGACGCTTTGGCAGCAGCTTGCTAAGCGAGGAGGACCGCCTGCTAATTATGAATGCAGGCTTCAAGCACATTGATGTGGCGCGTCAGTATTTCGTACTGAGTCGGGTGGGTTTAAGCATTGCCTTGATTGTTCTGTTCAGCCTGCTGCCCATGACACGCCGCTTGAACGAGTTCGTACCCTTTGTCTCCGTTTTCATCGGCTTCGCCGTGGGTTGGATGTTGCCTAAATGGTGGCTGTCACGGCGGGTGGCCCAACGTCGTGTACGGATTGCGTCTGAACTGCCGTTGTTCGTGGATTTGCTGCGTCTGTTGCAAGGGGTGGGCTTGTCCATGGATCAGACCTTGCACACCATCGAACGAGAGTTTCATGACGTGATTCCAGTCATGGGATCAGAGCTGACCATTGCGGTCGAGCAATATGCTCGAGGCCGGACTCGGGAGCAATCGCTGGAGCGTCTGGCCAGTGGCTTTACCAATGAGGACCTGGCCGTCATCTGCCGTCTGATTGTGCAGGTGGACCAGCACGGTGGCGCGATGCAAGAACCCCTGCACCGATTTGGTGTGCGGTTACGCGAGCAACGCCGCCTGGAGCTGAAAGCCAAAGTGGGCAAACTGACCGTGAAGATGACCGGCGTGATGGTGCTGACCCTATTGCCCGCCTTATTAATTATTACCGCAGGGTCAGGTTTTCTGGCCTTGTTCCGTGGCTTGAGCCAAGTGGCCGGAGGATGACTTTGATGAAAACGTCGACATGGATTCGTCCCGTGATGCGCTGGGTGGCACTGGGTTTAGGTAGCTCTTTGCTGGTGGCTTGCTCCACCACGGAGTCGGCCTACGAACTGGTGCGCCAGCAGCAGGAACAAGAGGCCTTTTTGCAGAGCAAAGAGATTGAACAGTGGGAAAAGCGTAAACCCAGTGACAAACAAATGGCCGTGCGCATGCTGGAAGAAACGCAAAAGCAGGGTCGGTTCTTTGCTTCTTTAGCGTATGCCGAGGCCATGGAAAAAGAATATGGAGCAGACCCGGAAGTCATGGTGCTGCGAGCCGAGGCACTGCGCCAAACTGGGCAGCTGGAACAGGCGGCACAGACCTTTAATGCGCTGATCAAGACTCCGGTTGCCGGGCGGGCGTATCAAGGCCTGGGTTTGATTGCCGGCTCGCAACAACACTTTGATCAAGCCGCGCAGTATTTGAAGCTGGCCGCTCAGCAAGACCCGACCAATGCAATTTTGCAAAGCGATCTGGCCTATGCCTACTTGCGTTCCGGCCAACCTCAGTATGCGCGGCTGGCCTTGGGTAAGGCGGCCGAGCTGGCCCCGGATAACCCCAAAATTCTCAGCAATATGGCCTTGTATCTGTTGGTTAGCCAAGAGCCGCAGCGCGCCACTTTTGTAATGCAGCAAGCCGGCATGGACCCGGCTACTCAGCAAGCGGTTGCACAGATGGCCCAGCAGATTGGTCAAGAGTTGGAGCAGTTGCATGCGCACCAGCAACAGCAAAAACAGCAGGAGCTGCGTATGGCGGCGGCTGCCCAGGATGAGCAGGCTAGAGCCCAGGTGCTGGCTTTCAATCCCACGCCATCCGGCAACGTCACTCAGACAGGGATGAATCGTTCGGCTCAAGCCCAGAATCCGGTGGTAAATCCGACTCGAGGCCGTGCTGTGGTTTCCGCTACGCAAGCAGGACTGAACCGGCCTTTGCTGGAGAGCCTGGGCCCTGTGTCCTCGTCAATGAATTGATTGCCGTTTTTTCAAGGATATCGAAATGAACCGATCCCGCATTTTGGCCTGCTGCAGCTTGCTGCTTGTCAGCGGTGCCTGGGCACAGACACAGCCGCCACTGACAGGGGCGATGGTCTCTGGCACCAATACGTACCCGGTTAGTACCAGCCCGGCAGCGGCCAGTAATCAAGGTGTGCATACACCTGCTGCTTCTGCGGAGCCAACTGAACGCCAGCCCTACGAGAAGTACCGTTTGAGTGATGAACAAGTACATCCCTGGCCTGAAGTGGAGGGCTTGCCTGTGCATGTGCAAAACGAGCGCCGTCATATCCCACCACGTCTGGAAATAGGGCCGGATACCCGCAGTTTGCTCAGTATGCAGGCTGACCCTGACCGTGAAGGCAAGGCCTTGCCCGTGCATGGCGCGGCGGCCAATCTGGTTTGGGAGCGCTATTTGGATAGCTTCAAGCATCCTATTCCTGAATACATGAAAGAGCGCGTCAAAACAAACGGTAGTGATTAAGGCCCACTGGGGTAGAGCGGGTTAGGAGATCGACATGAAATGGGCAAGAACTCGAACCCAGAGTGAACAGGCACACAAGCAGCAGGGTTCCATTATTGTGCCGGCGGCAGCGGCTTTGTTTGTGGGGCTGGTACTGCTGGGTGCTGCGCATTTGGGGCATAACTTCTACGTCAAGCGAGATCTGCAAAATGCAGCCGACTTGGCCGCTCTGGCTGGTGCTCAGGCCTTGGGTTCCGGGGATGCACTGGGCTGCCAGCAAGGGCAGGATATGGCCCGGTTCAGCTTGCGCAGCCAGCCGAACTCCCCCGCTGCAGGTTTGACGGGCGATGGTGCCAAAGTGCTTTGCGGTAAATGGAGTAATGGCCAAAGCGACCCGAACCAGCGCTTTGCGCCGGTATTGCCTGCTGATGCCGTGCGAGTGCATTTGAGCTATCAGCCGCCTTCCTTATTTCCCTTTTTTACCTCATCGGTGATCGAGGCCGTTGCCACGGCTAAGAGTAGTGAGCCAGTAGCGACTTTTTCCGTGGGCAGTCGTTTGCTGTCCTTGAAGCGCAATGGCCTGGTCTATAACCTGCTGCGTGGGGTGGGTCTGCGTCCGGACCAATTGACGGTACTGGATTCGGCGGGTTTGGTGAATGCCAAGATTACCCCTTCAGGTTTATTGAATGCCTTGGGGTTACCGGCAACCGTTATTGCAGGGGTAGGCACGCCTGAGGAATTAGCACGCCTGGAACAACTGACTCTGGCTGATTTGCTAAGCGCCAGTTTGGAGTTGCTGGATCAGCAGAAAACACTGGGCCTGGATGTGGGGGCCTTGCAGGAGTACATCAAACTCTTATTGGGCGTGGGGCCTCTGGATCTGCCTGTCAAACTGCTAGGTGATGGTGGCATTTTGGCCATAATCAATGGCGTGGACCCCTTGTCCGCGCTGAACGTAAATCTGGATGTGTTGCAGTTGGTCAACACGGGCTTGGTGGTGGCGAACGGCAAGAATCTGATTGACCTGAACCTGACGGCGCTGCCTTCAGGTTTGACGAATATGTTCAATAACGCTCTGGATCTGCGGGTTCGGGTGGTTGAGCCTCCCAGTATTGCAATGGGTGGAATAGGGACGAAGGCGAACTCGGCTGGTGTACGGGTGTATTTGAATCTGGACACCTCCAAGATTCCGCTGGCGGGTCCGATTCTTAAAGTATTGGGGACAGAGGTCAGCTTGCCCATCATTATTGAGCTGTCCCAAGCCACAGGTGAACTGGTCAATGTTTGTCGTCCTCCCATTGCCGATAATCAGGCCACGATTGCCGTCAGCTCTTCGCTGGTAAATGTGTGCCTGGGCAAATTCCCGCACTCGGATTTCTTCTCGACCAGCAATAGTTGCAAGGACGAGTCCTTTGGCCTGATTCAGCGCCATCGGGTGATTAATGTGCTGGGTATTTTGCCCTTGACGGCCAAAGTCACTTTGCCTTTGATCGATACCAAAAACCCGGTCCATGTCACGTTGACAGCCCCACCGGGCGAACCTTCCGAAAAGACCGTTAATGCTACGCAGCTGGATTTGACTCGTAGCGTGAGTCTGCTCTCGGATGCCGTTTTATCCGGCATTTTGGGCGACTTGCTGAACACCCCTTGGAGCGGTGCTTCGGGCAAGCGCCAGATGGCGGAAAGTCTGGTGGGCGATGGAGCGGGCCGGTCGGTCTCGGCGGTTGTCAACGAGATGAACTGGTCCAAGGAACGGATGGAGCAGCTGTCCCGCACGATGAGCCAGAACGGTTTAATAGGTGTTTTGGGTGGGACTTTGGGCTTTGTCGATAATTTGTTGACCACGCTGCTAGGAGCTCCTTTAAGTGATGTGGCGTGCGTTGTTGCTGGCATTGGTGGCCCGAAAGCCATGCGTGATTGCCGCACGGGTGCAGTGGAGACCTTGGTCTTCAAGGACTCCAACCTGGTTGGGGCTGTGCTCAGTCTGGTCATTGCTTTGCTGGACCCTGTTTTGCAAGGCTTGAGTGCGCTGTTGGAAGAGTTGCTGAAGCTCTTGGGCTTGAGCCTGGTCGAGGCCGATGTGAAACTTCATGATGTGCAGTGCGGTACTGCCTATCTAGTGCAGTAGGGCGGGAGGCGAACACAGCGATGAGTGTCAGCTTTATGGGTAACGAACCTGTTTTATACGTATGGGAGGGCAGCTCCGACTTGGTGGTGCGCGCCGAGCGCGCCATGGAACCCAGTGAGGTAGCGGTGATGCGTGTGGAGCCTACGGTGGTCTTGGATGCGGAACACCATCCAACCCGTCATGCTGTGGCGCTGGTTTCAGTCAGTGTGATGGCGCAAGGGCGTTTTGAGCAGCACCAATGGCTGGTGGAGCACGCTATTCCTGTGATCTGGGTGGCTTCGGAAGATAGGGGCTACGACCCGCGCTTTTACCCTTCGGCCTACTCCTATACCTTGCCGTTGTCCTTTAGCCAGTCAGAGCTGCGCACCCTGGTCGCCAAGCTGGCGGGTTTGACCGCCCAGGTCGAGCGTGAGGGGCAAGGTGGGCCTCAGCCATTAGTGGCCGTATCGCCGGTGATGCGAGCCTTGATCGCCGAAGCGGATATGTATGCCGATAGCGGTGCCAGTGTCTTGATTCATGGTGAAACCGGAGTCGGTAAAGAACGTATCGCTCAACTGCTGCATGAGCGCTCTTCTCGCGCACAAGGCCCCTTTGTGCCGGTGAACTGCGGAGCTGTTCCTGAGGGCTTGTTCGAGGCACATTTTTTTGGTCATGCCAAAGGTGCTTTTACAGGGGCGATTGGTGCCCATAAAGGCTATTTTGAACAGGCCGACCAAGGCACGCTATTCCTGGATGAAATCGGGGATTTGCCGTTGCACCAGCAGGTCAAACTACTGCGTGTTCTGGAACAACGTTCCGTTACGCGTTTAGGATCGACCCAACAGATCCCGGTCGACTTTCGTATGGTGGCAGCTACCAATAAGAACTTGCTCGGTCTGGTGCAACAGGGTTTGTTCCGTGCGGACTTGTACTATCGCTTGGCCGTGGTGGAACTGTTGATTCCCAATCTGGAACAGCGTGGTTCGCAGGAAAAAATTGCTATCTTCTGCGCTTTGCTGGAACAGGCCTTAGAGTGCGATGTCGAGGATATTCCGCAGTGGGTGCTGGATGCGGTAGGCAGCATGCGCTTTAACGGTAATGTGCGCGAGCTGGCTAATCTGGTCGAACGCGTGGCCGTAATGAGTAAACAGTTTGGTGCCTGGGAGTCGGTGCAGCTGCGGCAAGTGCTGGAGCGTTTTAATGCGCCTGTCATGGCTCCTGTGATGGCTTTGCCCGAAGGCGTGCCCATTTTGGAGCGGCCAGAACCGGTCATCAGCCTAAGTGCACAGGAACAAGAAGAACGTGCCCGCATCATCACCGTTTTGGATACGCAGAACTGGCGACGTCAGGATACCGCTGCCGTATTGGGGATATCTCGTAAAGTCTTGTGGGAAAAGATGCGCAAATTCAACATAAAGGCACAAGATGCGACAAGCCGCGTTTAGAATACGGGCTGATTCTGTGTATCAAGCTAATCACAAAAAATTGATTATCAAGGGATGGGTATGGTGAACCTTAGTCAGAAGACGGCGGTGTTGCTGTCCTTGGGGGGACTTCTTTTATTGTCAGCGTGCAGCTCGGTGTCTTTGGTACAGGAGCCAGAGCGGCCCGTGGTGGCGCAAACCCAGGAACAGGAAGTTGAAGAAGTGGCCGCTGTTGCCGCTCCGGCAGCGGCGCCTGCAGCGACCCCGGCTTACCAGAACACCACCGTGGCTCAGTTGCAGCAACTGATTCAGGCTCGTTCAGTACAAGAACTACGCACTGCGTACAACGGCCGTTTTGGTGCCAGCCTGCTGTTCGCCGCTGACAGCATGACTTACTACGTGGCCCTGTTCCAGCAACGTGAGTTCTGGCGCGTCTTCAAGACCACCGACGAGTCTCTGGCCGAGCGCATGTACACCCAGTATCGTCAGGACACGGTGGACTACGCCGCTGCAGATCTGGATCGCATCAAGCTGCAGGCGGAAGTGGCTAAAGCCGAAAAACAATTGAATGAAAGCGCAGACCAGTTGACTGTGTTGCAAAACGACTTGGCCTTGCAGCGTCAGCAAGAAGCCTTGGCCATTGCCCAACGTGAAGAGTCCCGTCGTGAAGCTCAGGCACTGGCCGAGCAGGAACGCGAAGCTCGCGAGCAGTTGCGTGAGTTGCAGCGTCAGATCAAAGACCTGGAACAGCAACGCGCCGGTATGTTGCAGCGCCAAAAAGGACGTTGATTGTTTTGAAATGATCAATGAAAACCCGCACAGTCCTAAGACTGTGCGGGTTTTTTTGATGGCCGAATGATTTTCGGTTTGGCGGCTGAGCTGTCCTGGTGTCGGTACAGCGTTGTTCTACCGAGACAAGTACCGCATCGCTTCTTCAAGCCCGGCACTGGTGACGGGGTACATACGATCCGACATCAGGTTTTGAATGATGGCGATGGACTGACGGTAGGGCCAGTAAGCCTGGGGTTCAGGATTGAGCCAGGCAATACGCGGCCAATGGTCGTTCAGCTTTTGCAGCCAGGCTGCACCCGTTTCTTTGTTGTAGTGCTCCACCGAGCCACCCGGTGCCATGATCTCGTACGGACTCATGGTGGCGTCGCCCACAATAATGATGCGCCAGTCCTCGTTGTACTTGCGCAGCAAATCCCAGGTGTCCAGCCTTTCACTCTGACGGCGTGAGTTATGCCTCCACAGCGACTCATACACACAGTTATGGAAGTAATAGGCTTCCAGATGCTTGAACTCAGAACGAGCGGCGGAGAACAAGGATTCAACCTGAGCAATGTGGTCGTCCATGCTGCCGCCCACATCCAGCAGCATCAGCACATTGACGCGGTTTTGCCGCTCGGCCTGCATTTGCAGATCCAGCATGCCAGCGTTGCGGGCCGTTTCGCGTATGGTGCTGTCCAGGTCCAGCTCGGTGGGGGCACCTTGGCGGGCAAAGCGGCGCAGACGTCGCAAGGCCATTTTGAAGTTGCGTGTGCCCAGCTCTTGTTGATCGTCGTAGTCGACAAACTCGCGTTTTTCCCAGACTTTGATGGCCGTACGATTACCCGCAGAAGGGCCGCCGATACGGATGCCTTCTGGGTGATAGCCGCCGTGCCCAAAGGGCGAAGAGCCGCCGGTACCAATCCACTTGCTGCCACCAGCATGACGCCCTTGCTGCTCTTGCAGACGTTCTTTGAACATTTCCAGAAGCTTGTCCAGGCCATGTTTCTCCAACGCGGCTTTTTGTTCCGGGCTTAGATTGCGGGTCAGGGTTTTGCGCAGCCAGTCTTCTGGCAAGGTTTTATCCTTGGCCAGCGCTTCCAGCTGGGGTTGGTAGAACTCGCCAAAGGCCAGATCAAAACGGTCGTACAGCGTTTCGTCCTTGATCAGGACCAGTCTGGACAGGTGATAAAAATCATCCAGCGTGGGCGGCATGATGCCTTTGCACAGCGCATCCAGCAGCGTCAGGTGCTCCTGTATGGAAACCGGCAGGCCACGTTCGCGCAGGTGATAGAAAAAATCAAGCAACATGGCTGTGCTGCCTTAATTTGTCGAGCAAATGGGCACGGGTATCGGGCCACTCGCCGGCCATCAAGCTATAGAACATGGTGTCGCGGATGGTGCCGTCGCGGCGGATGGCGTGGTGGCGGATACGGCCATCGAAACGGGCACCCAACCGGCTGATTGCCTGCTGGGACTTGAAGTTCAAATGGTCGGTGCGCCAGCCTACGACGCCAGCTCCCAGGGTCTCGAAGGCATGTTGCAGTAAGAGCAACTTGGCCGCAGTATTGACGTGGCTGCGTTGGGCGCTGCGAGCATACCAGGTGTAGCCGATTTCCAGACGGGCCACTGGCGCGACAATATCGTGGTAACGCGTGGTGCCTACTGCTTGGTCTGTGTTCAGATCGCGGACCAGAAAGGGCAGCATATGACCCTGCTGCTGGCCGTCCAGGGCTGTTTGTACATAGTGCTGGGCCTGACCGGGGGCGGGAACGCTGGTGACACGTACATTCCAAAGCTCGCCATCGGCCGCGGCGGCTTCCAGCAAGTCCACATGAGCCAGTTGCAAAGGTTCCAGGCGTACTCCCCATCCTTCCAGGACAAGGGGAGCAAGCGGCTGGGAGAAAGCGCTGGCGTTCATATCAGCTCCGGCGCTGGCTGCGTTGGCTCATGGCGGCCAGACGCTGCATCAAGGACAGATCCTGCTCATTTTTCAGCAAGGCACCGGCCATGGGCGGCAGGCCTTCATCTAATTCGTGCAGGGCATCGGCAGGAATGTCGTTGGCCAGCAGCAGACGCAGCCAGTCCAGGAATTCGGATGTGGAGGGTTTCTTCTTCAGGCCAGGTACGTCACGCAGGGCAAAGAAGGTGTCCAGGGCGCTGGATAGGATGTCGCTACGCAGATTGGGGTAGTGCACCGCCACAATCTGTTCCATGGTCTCGCGCTCAGGGAAGCGGATGTAGTGAAAGAAACAGCGGCGCAAGAAGGCGTCGGGCAGATCTTTTTCGTTATTGGAGGTAATGATAATCAGGGGGCGATGGCGTGCCGTGACGGTTTGGCGAGTTTCATAAACATGAAATTCCATGCGGTCCAGTTCTTGCAGCAGGTCATTGGGAAATTCAATGTCGGCCTTGTCGATTTCATCGATCAGAACCACCGTGGGTTCTTCAGACTCGAAGGCTTGCCATAAGGTGCCCTGGACAATGTAGTTGCCAATATCGCGGACTTTTTCATCGCCCAGCTGGGAGTCACGCAGACGCGATACTGCGTCGTACTCGTACAGGCCCTGGTGGGCTTTGGTGGTGGACTTGATATGCCATTGCAGCAGGGGGCGTCCCAGTGCGCGGGCGACTTCCACCGCCAGTAATGTTTTCCCGGTACCGGGCTCACCTTTAATCAACAAAGGGCGTTGTAGCGTCAAGGCTGCGTTGACAGCCAGCTTCAAATCATCGGTGGCAACGTACTGATCGGTGCCTTCAAAACGGGTCGCAGTAGTCATAAGTCGGCTCAAACTTGTACTTAAAATGTTGATCTGTCAAGAATAGAAACTCGGGTATAAATACTAGTATCAGTCATCCTTGGCAATTATCATACAATCGACTCAGTACTCGTCGGTCAGCATCACAGAGCCAGGTGTCGCGTTGTTTCACCTTTAGCTGCAATAGACGCAGATCCTGACCCGGACCGTTTTCAACTCCAGAACAAAGCGAATAGCGATGATGAAGTTGCAAATGAAGCGGTATGTCTCTTTCTTTATTGTGGCCTCCAGCGCCTGTCTGCCCTGGGCTGCGCAGGCTCAGGATGCTGAGCCTATCAAGGCCAATCCCGAGGCTGCGCGCGACAAGATCTCCATGTGCATAGGCTGTCATGGCTTGCCCGGTTACAAGGCAAGCTTTCCCGAGGTCTATCACGTTCCCATGATTGCCGGGCAGGGAGCCGCCTACATCGAAGCGGCGCTCAAAGAATATGCCAGTGGCGCCCGAACCTTCCCGACCATGCAGGCCATCGCGCTAAGTCTGTCCGAACAGGACATGGCTGATATTGCGGCGTATTACGCCGGCAACAAACCTTAAAGACGGGGGAGGCAAGCATGAAAAAAGCAGTATTGCTGGTGGCAATGGGGCTGATGGCGGGCGTGGCAACGCAGGTAACAGCCGCTGAGGATCTGGTCACGGCAGGCGGCCAAGCTTGGAAGAATCTGAATTGCGCGTCCTGTCATGGCGAAGATGCCAAAACGCCTTTGAATCCGGAATATCCCATTCTGGCGGGGCAGCATGCGGACTATCTGCGGCAGGCCTTGATGGCCTATCAACGGGGTCAGGCCGGCGCACCTGCCACCGCTAATATCCGCAAAAATGCCGTCATGGGAGCCATGGCAACGACCATGAGCCAAGCCGACATCGACAGTGTTTCAGTCTGGCTGTCACGCCAGCCCGGACCCTTGAGCAATAGAAAGTAGAGCGGCTTGCAGGTTTAGTCGCGCGTGCTGTGGCGCAAAATCAATTCGATATAGCGCTCGTTGTTCAGCGGTGTGCCCAGACGTTGCGCCTCCCAGATCACCTCGCCCAGCGCTTCCATGATGGTATGTGCTGCGGCGTGCGGATCGTGCGTGGTTAATAGACGCTGATACGCGCCCTTGATGCCGGGGGGCTGGTCTATGGATAACTGTTCATTAATGGCCAGATGCATGGACAGGTGCAAGAAGGGATTGCTGCGTCCTTGCTCCACTGCGTAATCCTGATTGACGGCGTCGGCGTTACGCAGGTCTTCGTGGTATTCAGGGTGCTGTTGCACCAGATCCACCGCCATGGTTTCCAAAGCGGTCAGCAGATGACCACTTTGGTGCTTGTCCCAAGCTTCAATGAAAAATTGGCGAACCTGCTCGCGAGAGGGGTTGAACATGGTGGAGTAGAGAAAAAATAGTCAGAAAACGCGAATCTGCGGGGCGCATTTTACGCTGGCCTGTGCAAGAGGGAGTACAGGTACAAGCTGCAAAAGGGGCCGTGTAGAATGGATAAGCGGTCAAGAATGCAGGCATTTTTGGCAAGCTTTTAGTTTACAGGTGCCTGAATACGCGCGAATTAAGTTAAACTCTTATATAAGACTTCGGAAACGCAAAAGCGTTCCGTGTTTAGCTATCCCTAATATTGGAGCACAACTGGAGCATCCATGTCCTATCAGCATATCAAGATCCCCGCGTCGGGGCAGAAAATTACAGTTAACGCGGATTTTTCCCTGAATGTTCCCGATCAACCCATTATTCCTTACATCGAGGGTGATGGTACGGGCGTGGATATTTCGCCAGTCATGATTAAAGTGGTCGATGCTGCTGTTGCCAAAGCTTACGCTGGCAAGCGCAAGATCGAATGGATGGAAGTGTACGCCGGTGAAAAATCCACCAAAGTGTACGGTTCCGACGTGTGGCTGCCAGAAGAAACTCTGAGTGCCGTTAAAGACTACGTCGTCTCCATCAAAGGCCCTCTGACTACTCCTGTTGGCGGTGGCATCCGTTCCTTGAACGTGGCCCTGCGTCAGCAACTGGACTTGTACGTCTGCCTGCGCCCAGTGCGCTACTTCAAGGGTGTTCCTTCGCCTGTGCGTGAGCCAGAAAAGACCGAAATGGTCATTTTCCGCGAGAACTCCGAAGACATTTACGCTGGTATCGAATTTGCTGCTGAGTCCGAAAGCGCCAAGAAGCTGATCGACTTCCTGCAAAACACCCTGGGCGTGAACAAGATCCGCTTCCCCAATACCTCCGGTATCGGTGTTAAGCCTGTTTCCCGCGAAGGTACCGAGCGTCTGGTGCGCAAGGCCATCCAGTACGCTATCGACAACGATCGCTCTTCCGTGACCATCGTTCACAAGGGCAACATCATGAAGTTCACCGAAGGTGGCTTCCGTGATTGGGCTTACGAGCTGGCACAAAAAGAATTCGGCGCTGAATTGATCGACGGCGGCCCATGGTGCAAATTCAAGAATCCTAAGACTGGTCGCGAGATCACTGTTAAGGATTCGATTGCTGACGCCTTCTTGCAACAGATCTTGCTGCGTCCTGCCGAGTACGACGTTATCGCCACACTGAACCTGAACGGCGACTACATCTCCGACGCTCTGGCCGCTCAAGTGGGTGGTATCGGTATTGCTCCCGGCGCCAACTTGTCTGATTCCGTCGCCATGTTTGAAGCGACCCACGGTACCGCTCCTAAGTACGCTGGCAAAGATTACGTGAACCCAGGTTCGCTGATTCTGTCCGCCGAAATGATGCTGCGTCACATGGGTTGGACTGAAGCGGCTGATCTGATTATCGACAGCATGCAAAAATCCATCACGTCGCGCAAAGTGACGTATGACTTTGCCCGTCTGATGGAAGGCGCGACTCAAGTGTCTTGCTCCGGCTTTGGCGATGTCATGATCGAAAATATGTAATGACAATCGGCTGCTAAAGCCTGTTATCTACATAGAAAACCGCCGACCTTCGGGTCGGCGGTTTTTTTATATTTCTATATTAGAAGGTGATCGACTGTCACTGCCTTCCTGCCTCACTTTGGTTGTGTGTAGGTTTTCTCAGGTAAGCAATGTGCAACTCAATATTCTCGTTAGTGAGGCTTTCGGCTGCCTTAATGGAGTTTGAGGGGCTCGTCAACCTTGCTGCTATTGGTATGGTTTGAGTAGTGGCCTTTTGGACAGGGCACTACGTACTTGTCATATAATTGAAATAAATGGGGTGTACTGACTGGACGTAAGGTTCGGTCTCAACAAGACCTTTGAATCCATACTAGAGGGGCCTATGGCCGAAGAGATAGACGCCGTTATTATGTGGGTGGATGGGGAAGATCCAATTTTTCGCAGACAGTACGAGAATTATGCGGGAATAGAGAAAAAATCAAGACTCAATCACGAAGGGAAAGGTAGGCATAGAAATACTGGTGAGTTGGTTTATTGCTTGCGTGGTATTAGAAAAAATGCTCCTTGGGTCAGAAAAATACACGTCGTTACCTCAGGTCAAATTCCAAGTTTTGTGGATTTTAATTTGCCAGGGGTGGAACTGGTTATTCATAGTGATATTTTCCCTGATCTAGCTTATCTACCTACATTTAATTCATTTGCGATTGATTCGTGTTTGCATAGAATTCCAGGGCTGACAAAGAAGTTCATCCGTTTTAGTGATGATTTCATTGTGTTGAATCCTGTTACTCCAGAGGATTTTTTAGGTGCTGACGGACAGGGGGTTTATTACCTTGGCCCTAATGTTCCTGACTTATCAAAAAATGAAATCCCCACCTCGAATTATCTGGAAACTTTGGCTTATAACCGTGCGCTGCTTGCCACCCGCGGGGTGATCGCAGCACATGCTCCGCAGCACGTTCCTCAGATGCGTGATATTGATGTGTGTATGCAGATTGAGCGTGAGTTTTCTGACGAAATCAGGATGACTCGCGAGGCTAAGTTTCGACAAAAAGACAACATTAATATGTTGTTTCTATACCCGCATTTTGTAGCGGGTAATAAAAAGTTAGAAGTTAATTCAAAAGGTTGGCACGTAGAGCCCAGTTCTTTTGTCTATTACACATGGTCAAGAGTCCGACAGGCTTTGGTGGGGCACCAAACCAAAGATTGGCGAGAAAATATACGCCAAGCAGTTGCTGACAATGTTTTGTTTTTAAACATCAATGATCATTTTGGGGAAAACCCTAATGAGGTTGATGTGTTGGATTATAGCCGGTTGATGTCTGAAGTATTAGCCGCACCAGCATCTTTTGAAATTTCAAAATAATTAAAAAAACTTAGGTGTTATCCAAGCTAATAGTTATTTTTTTTGTATATCAGTCGGGAAACTAAAATGAAAATTATTGGTTATACAACAGGGGTTTATGATCTCTTTCATGTGGGTCATTTGAATTTGCTTACGAAAGCACGGGCTGAGTGTGACTATCTGATTGTGGGCGTGACTTCTGACGCTCTTAGTTTGTCTCGAAAAGGGAAGGCTCCAATTATCCCGCAAGAGGAAAGAATGGAGATTGTTAGGGAATTACGCTGTGTAGATGAAGTTGTCATACAGGACAACATGAATAAGTTCGAGGCTTGGGAGAAATGCCGTTTTCATCGTATGTTCGTTGGGGATGATTGGAAGGACTCTCCAAGCTGGATTGCTCTCGAAGAACAGTTCAGCGCTGTCGGAGTTGAAATTGTGTATTTCCCCTATACGGCCCACACTTCGAGTACGCATCTTCGTGAAGTACTTGATTTGCTAGTCGCATCTTCGGTCGGTCCGCATGGTTAATCCTGAATGTGGCCGAACTCCAGAATTCATTGATTTTCAGAGCAAGTTTCGTCTTGATGAGTTGGAGATCGCTACTGTCCATGGCTGGCGACTGTCATTGCGACCGAAACAGTTGACATTAGGGTCAATGGTTTTGAGCGTCGTTTCGGGGGTATGTAATCATGCCGACTTGACCCCTGACGAAGGTGCGGGTCTAGTGGACGGGTTTGCTTTGTCGGAGCTTCTTGCTCGAGAAGTATTTGGCGCAGTTCGGATTAACGTCTTGTGTCTGATGATGCAAGATCCAATAGTTCATTTTCATATTTTGCCGCGCTATGATCGCCCCCGGACTTATGCGGGTCGGACGTGGATCGATGTGGATTGGCCGGGGCCACCGGTTGTCGGGGCGGGAGAGGATGATCTATCAGTGTTACAAGTGTTAGGTCACGATTTGCGGTCAGGGGTATTAAGACTTCGCGGTTAAAAAAACATGGTCAGGAATTTGCCTGTATATGGGCGGCACCTTGGAGTCTCATCCCGTCTGCTTGAGCCGGTAGTTGGTAAAGAATAGTGTGTATTTGCCATATTTCACGGATCTGATTTTTTTAGAAAAGAATTCGCCTTGTAAGTAGCCTCTTTGCTGTGATGAAACCCAAAGCTTCGAGCACGATTGATAGTCGTGTTCGGAGCTTTTTTTTGGCCTTTTTCTGTAGTGCTTGTTTTAGCTGTTGAGAGTGTTTCACATGGCAGCTTTAACGTGTCGGTTGGAACTCCAGTTTTTCAATGCTCCGTGCTCGGGATGGGGTAGAGATTCTTGTTGGCGACACATGTTGCTCTGGTGTGTTGCTTAGTGGATTCCTGCGCAGATCTACTAGGTGTAAACCCTTTTTTTATTTGAAATTTGATTATTGCTCTGTTTTTTTATTGCGTTTTTTTTACGATAGTTATAAATTTGCCATATCAAATAATTCTAAGGAGCAGTTATGACGATCACAGGAGCAACAGCTGTGGCCGAGTGTGAGCGGATCACCGTTACCCAAGCGCCTTCTCGCCAAGAGACAGAGGAGATACTGGGGCGCATCCACGAGATTGGGCCGCTGCTACGTGAGTTGGCCCCTCAGGCTGACCGTAATCGCATGTTGTCAGACGAGGCGGTTCAAGCTTTGGAGTCCACCGGGGCCTGGCGCATTTCGGCCTTGAAGCGCTATGGCGGTTATGAGGGTGGCGCCGATATGCTCTTGCAGTGTGCCAGTGCCGTGGGCTACTACGACCCGGCCGCCGCCTGGTGTGTGGTGATCTCCAATGGTTCAGTTATGTTGGCTAATCGCTTTAGCGACGTCATGCTGGATGAAGTGTTTGCCGATGGCCCTATCCGTGCGGCTTCCATTTTTGCTCAGCCCCAAGGTACCGCCACGCCGGATGGCGATGGCTGGCGTATCACCGGTAAATGGCCTTTTGCTTCTAATAGCAATCACTCGGATTGGGCTCTGGGTATTTTGTTTATTAAAGAAAGCGAGCTGGTCGAGCCTACCGTGGGCTTTGTGTTGATGCGTCGTGACGAGTTTGAGATTCAGGACACGTGGTACACCATTGGTATGCGCGGTTCAGGTTCCAACACCATGGTGGCTGAAAATCTGTGGGTGCCTAAAGAGCGTTTGATTACGTTCCAGCAACTGATGGGCGACGTGCAAGAGCAAGATCCTTTAGCAACATTTGGCCGTCGTCTGACTCCGCACTTGACCATGTCGACCTGCATTCAAGCGCCTTCCTTGGGCGCAGCACAAGCGGCGGTGGACTTCACCAGTGGTGTCAGTGGCAAGCGTGGCATTACGTATACCCACTACAAAAAACAGTCCGACTCAGGTGCATTTGTGCAGAACCTGGGGACGGCCAGTATTCAGGTGGACGGAGCCCGCCTCTTGTTGGAGCGCGCGGCGGCGCAGGTTGATGCGGCGGCCTCTGGTACGGTGCCCATGCCTCTGGAGCTACGGGCTCGTCACCGTGCCGGGATTGGTCATGCCGGACATGAGCTGGTAGAGGCAGTGAATAATTTGTGCTGGTTGCACGGTACGGCATCGTTTGCGGAAAACAGTTTGCTGGGCCGGATGTGGCGCGATATTAATACCGGTACACGGCATGCGTCGATTACAGCTCCTATGGGTTACGAGCTGCATGGCAACGGCATGACGAACACGCCCTATATTTCCAACAAACTTTAAGTGATGGTGACGAACGTGCGGCTCTGTGCTCCTTCGCATCGTTGTCAGGCCGACGGCATAGCCGTGCACGCTTGGTATGGCCTGCGTTACGCCCAAGGCGCTGGCCGTTTTGAGGCGGCGCGGGCTGCCAGCGGAACAATGGGGGCGACCCGCTTGAGTCAGGTTCCCATTTTCCCGCAGCGCCCGAGTCGTTTGGCAGCGGTGATGGGGGCGGGCAGTCCCAACCCGCAGTCCGAAGATGCCTATTTCCTGAACGTATGGGCTCCGGCTCAGGCGCAAGGGCTACCCGTCGTGTTTTTTATTCATGGCGGTGCCTGGATGAGTGGTGGTGGGGCGTTGGATTGGTATGACGGTACTCGCTTGGCGGCCCAGGGAGTAATTGTCGTTAATGTGAATTATCGCCTGGGGGCGTTGGGGCACTTGGGAGATGCGCAGGCCGATGCCTTGCCCTTGCCTGCGGCGGATCTGGTATTGGCCTTGCAGTGGGTCAAGGATCATATCCGGGCGTTCGGTGGTGATCCGGACAAAACTACCTTAATGGGGCAGTCAGCAGGCGGCTGGTATGCGCATTTGCTTAGCGTCCTGGATTCGACAAGAGCTTGGATTGACCGGCTTGCTTTGCTCAGTATGGGAACTCGGGCGCCGTGGCTGCCAGAGCAGCAAGCCAGAATTAGCGAGCGGACCCGTAGCGATCTGGACGAGGATTGGCGCAAGGTCAATGTGGATGTTTTGATGCAGCAAGCCATGGCAGCTTTGGATAAAGAGCCGCCACGCTTGGGGCATGCTCCATCAGCTTTTCTGCCAGTTGCCAGCGCTGATGTGCCGGAGGACTTATTAAGTCCGGACTGGGCGGCGCAAGCTTGTCATGCGCAGGCAGTTTATCTGCGCTGTGCTGCTCAGGAATCCTCCGTTTTCTTTTTTGATGTGCCCTTTCATAGGCAAGCGACTCAGGAGCAGGTTGATCTGGCTTTGGGTCTATGGCCTTTGCAGGATTTACCGGCCAGTCTGGTTCGGTCTGGCGCTTATTGCGGTGGGGATTCCGGCTTGACGCCGTATCAGCAAGTGGTGGCTGCGTCGTCCTGGGTGCAGTTCCAGCGCTTTCCCACTCAGTATGCCGCTAGCCTGGAAGCGGCGGGGCGTGCGGTGCAGTGGAGTGATTTCACAGAACAAAGCCCGCTTGAAGCGGTGTTCAGCGGGCATTGTTTTGACTTGCCATTTCAGTTTGGCCAGTTTCAGGCTTGGCACGATGCGCCCATGATGCAGGGTGTCACACAGGAGCAATTTGAGCCTGTTGCACAGCGTTTGATGCAAGAAATCACCCGCTTTGTGGGAGCCTGATTCTGGTTTGGCGGTTTAGTCCGTGCTGCGGGTTTTCCAGTCTGGGATAGCCTGCTGCACGTGCTGCAAGCTCAAGGGGCTCAGCAGCCGATGCAGGTCACCAAACAGCTTGCGGGCCGTATTTCCTACCCAGTGGTCCGGCAGCAGTTCGGGGGCCAAACCTGGATCCAGAAAAGGCAACCTGCGCCAACGGGTAATCATGGGCATATAAAGTCTGAACGCTTCCAGCGGATCGCCTGCGCCTTGGCGCAAGGCGGTCTGCCAGCCTTCCACTTCGTGTTGATACGAGTTCAGAAAAGACTGGTACTCATTGGCAAGCTTGTCCCAATTCCACCAGCGCGAGATTTTTTCCTGGATGTCGCTCAGGCCACTGGGCTCACAGGTAAAGAGTTCGATATACGGCCAGAGCTGGTGCTCGCGTATGTATTCCACCGCTTCGGCTTGTAAGCGAGCCGGGCCTATATACAGGCCTGCATTCACGGTACCAAAACCCATGCGGGCTAGCCCTGTGCGGATTTTGTGGCGGTTCTGACGCTCGCTTTCTGGAACGGAGAAAGACACCAGCAACCACGGGTCCCGAATGTTCATGGAGGGGGAGGAGAAAATGCGCTCGTCACCGGCCTGCATATGGGGCTCTAGTTCAGCGGCCAGGGCATAGCCTTTGCCTGAACCTGTCTGTTGGCTGACCAGCACGCCTTTTTTTTTCAGGCGGGAAATGGCGGAGCGCACGCTGGAAGGTTCAGCCCCCAGATCGGCCAGCAGTTGAACCACGCTGGCCACTGGAATGGTGACGCCCGTTGGACGGGCGAACAGACCATAGAGCGTCAGAATGTAGTGGTGCGGGGCGAGTTGCTCGTGCTCGCCATGGTCTCGGCTGGCGATGAACTCATCAATCGCGACGCTTGATTTCATTCTGTATTCCGGTGCTGGGGCGGATCGCTACCCATTTTTGACAGTAGGTGTGTAGCGGGCCATTTTACCGTGCGAGTCGTGGCGGCGCCAGCACACAAGCTGTGCGTGGCTTCCGGAGGGCAGCAGCTGCGCAAAGCCCTAGGCTACAGACTTTCTTCCAGCAGGCTATCAAGCACCACGATGTCCTGAATGTGCGGGGCGATGGCATCAAGCATGGCTTGATGAGCCTCGCTGCTTCTATAGGTATCCAAGGCTGTTTGGGTGGTAAAGACAGAGAGTAGTGCATGACTATAACGTGAGGAGCTCTGTGAAAAATTAGGCACCCATTCAAAGCGCTCTATACCAGAGCATTCCTTGCGTATGCGCCTAAAGGCTAGATTCAGCTTGGGCAGGAACTCGGGGCTGATGGGCGTATGGGGTGCCATCAAGACGATGTGCAGATACATGATTTCCTTGTGTGGAGAGAGGGGGGGAGTGTCTCGTAGATCGGATTTCTGGCCTATTTAGTGGCTAATTTATTGCAAATAAATAATCACAGAATATAAAAAGCAATAAAATTTAGATGAATTGTATAGGCCTATAGCTTTTAAAACGACGATTTTTCATAGGGTTAATACCTAAAATTAGCATAAAAAAGCTTGTTTTCTCTTTTTTCTTATTGCAAATAAATGACGATCGAAACAGAATTGAGTCCAATTAGGGGCTTGGCTAGTGTCCAGCCTTAATGTTGGTTTTGGGTCTTTAACGCCTGAGCAGGGTCATCGTCATGAAAGAAAACATAAGTGGGTTGGGAACCAGGGCGGTACGCGAAGCCTTCGGACACTTTCCATCGGGAGTTGCCGCCATTGCCGCGGTACTCGATGGCATGCCGCAGGTCATTGTTGCGTCCAGTTTTTCTGTGGGGGTTTCACTGGCCCCGCCCTTGGCCGCCTTTTTTGTCCAGAAAAGTTCGTCGACCTGGGGGCTGCTGTCACGCGCCTCGCGTCTGGGCGTGTCTATTTTGAGTGCGGAACATGCGGCTATTTGTCGCCAGCTGGCTGGGCCGGACAAAGACAGCCGGTTCAGCGATATCGACGTTGAGCTGACCGAGGAGGGGGCTGTCCATATACAAGGGGCATCCGTCTGGTTTGATTGCAGTGTTTTTCAGGTGCATCCGGCTGGAGACCACGATGCCGTGCAGTTGCTGATTCACGATGTACAGATCGAGCGTGAAGTCTCGCCACTGATCTTCCATCGTTCCCGTTTTACGCAGTTGGTGGCCTAGGCCGCCCGATCATCAAGAAAAAACAAAACGTAATAACTAAAACCACAGTGAAGGGGACATCTTTTGGACGCACATACACCATCTTTGCGCGAGCAGCCCATGACTGCCGTGCAGCGTCGACGCGTTATTTTGGGGGTTGGGGCAGGTAATGCCCTAGAGTGGTACGACTGGACGGCGTACTCGATTTTTGCGGCCTATTTTGCCAAGCAGTTTTTTCATAGTGCGGACCCATTGGCGGCCCTGCTGGGCACACTGGCTGTTTTTGCAGTGGGCTTTTTCATGCGTCCATTGGGCGGCATCTTTTTTGGCTGGCTGGCCGATCGCAAAGGGCGCCGCTACACCATGACCTTGTCCATGCTAATTACCGCACTGGGCAGTTTGGTGATCGGGGTTGCGCCTACCTATGACATGGTTGGTCCGATGGCGGCGCTATTTTTATTGATGGGTCGTTTGCTACAAGGTATCGGCCACGGTGGGGAAGTGGTCTCTTCCTTCACCTATGTCACGGAGATGGCGCCTGCTCACAAGCGTGGTTTGTGGTCTTCGTCGGTGTTTGTTTTTGTCACGATTGGGGTGCTGGCAGCGGTTCTATTGAGCGCTTGCCTGACCAGTGTGTTGGGCGAAGACGTGGTCCGCGCCTGGGCGTGGCGTGTGCCCTTTGTATTGGGCGGTGCTTTGGGTGTGTATGCCTTGTACCTGCGCAGACAGCTGGATGAAACACCGATGTTCAAGGCACGCCAAGCAGCGGCCGCTGCTGGCAAGGGGGCTCGTCCAGGTGCGCGTGCGTTCTGGGCCGAGGTCTGGAAATACCGCAGTGCCTGCCTGCGTGTGTTTGCCTTGTCGGCGGGCGGCACGGTGCTGTATTACGTCTGGGCAATTATGGCCCCTACTTTTGCTATCACCTCTTTGGGGATGCCAGCAGCCAAGGTGATGTGGGTAGGAGTGGGAGCCAACCTGTTCCTAATCCTGTGCCTGATTTTCTGGGGTGCATTTTCAGATCGTTTTGGACGCAAGGCGAACTGGTACTTTTTTTCCATCGGTTCAATCATCTGCATCATTCCCCTGACCATGGTGCTGACTGGTGGCCAGGGCGAGATCTGGCGTCTGGTGGTCTTTATGGCTGGCGGCATGCTTTTGATCTCAGCCCCGACGGCGATCATGCCGGCTTTCTTCCCCGAGCAGTTTCCCACCCGCATTCGTGCCGTAGCGATGGGCTTGCCCTATTCGATAGCGGGTGCCTTGACGGGTGGAACGGCTCCCTACCTACAGGCCTGGCTGCACTCCATTAATCAAAAGCAGATTTTTGATTGGTATCTGATCGGCCTGTGTGTTCTGGCTTTGTGGGCCACCATTGCCTCGCCCGAAACCAAGGGCAAGGACCTGCACGACTAAGCGATAGGCACGGGCGCGGGCTGGCTTGATGAGCAGCTTGGCGCCTTTTTGGGTTTTCAAGGAGTAGTGAGATGTTGCGTGAACATATTGAAGGCAAGTGGATTGCTGATTTTGTAGAGGTATTCGGGTTGTGCAAGGTACAGCCTGGTGAAATGGCGGTGGTGCTGTCCGAGACACAATCCCGCTCTGTGTTGGCCGAGCTGGCTGAACTGGCCCTGACGCAAATGGGTGCTCGGGTTTGCCACGTCAAACTGGTCTCGCCACGCCTGAAGAGCAATATCGCCTTGCGTTCTACAGGTACCTCTCTGGCCTTAGAGGGGATGGACCCGATTGTTCAGGCTTTGGCCGGTAGTCAGTTCATCGTGGATTGCACCGTAGAGGGGCTTTTGCATTCCCCCGAGCGTGCAGCATTGCTCGCTAAAGGAGCTCGCATCATGATGATCAGCGACGAACATCCGGAAATTCTGGAGCGCGTCAAACCCAGCCCGTACTTGCAAGGCAAATGCGATATTGGTGGCAAGCTGATTAGCGATGCCAGCCTTATGCATGTCACCTCCGAAGCAGGAACGGATCTGACCATTAGCCTGGCCGGTGTGATCGGTCGCGGTAGTGCGGGAATTGCAGACAAACCAGGTAGCTTTGGTTATTGGCCTGCTGGTTTGTGCATTTGCTATCCCAGCAATGGCAGCGTGAATGGCACTCTGGTCCTGGATAGCGGGGATGTAAACCTGACGTTCAAGCGCTATCTGGAGTCGGCGGTGACTCTGCGTATCGAAAACGATTATGTGGTGGCCATTGAAGGTAAAGGCGTGGATGCGGATTTGATCCGTTCCTACTACGCCAGTTGGAATGACAAAGATGCTTATGCGGTCAGCCATGTGGGCTGGGGCATGGCACCGGCGGCTCGCTGGGACTCCATGGCCATGTACGACAAGCGCGATACCAACGGGACGGAGCTGCGTGCCTTTGCGGGTAACTTCCTCTTTTCCACCGGAGCCAATCCTGCCGCAGGTCGCTTTTCTGATTGTCACTTCGATTACCCGATGCGCAATTGCACGGTCAGCCTGGATGGCCGGGAAGTGGTCAGCAAAGGTGTGTTGCTGGGTGATCTGGCTTAAGCGTCGGCCCTGACTAGCCTCATGGGGGCAATGCGCCTATGGGCCCTGTTCGCTGACGCTATCCTTTGATGTTCCGTGGTACAAAACGAGGCTCAACGGTTTATAGCTGCTGCTTATGAGGAGCGGTGGCCATAAACGTGTTCAGGTTTGGGTGTGCAGGTGTTCAGTCAGGCTTGGTTGAATGCCGCCACCCCAAGACCTGATTTGTTTTAAAGGGTACGGAATATGCGCGCAGGATTGGAGAAACTACTGGCAGCAGGGAAGGATAATGCTTTGCTGCGCTTTGGCTTGGGAAATGCTTGCATGGGCGAGGGCGATTTGGAAGCCGCCCAGGAACATTTTTACAAAGCGGTGGAAATGAATCCGCGTTACACCGCTGCCTGGAAGCTGTTGGGTCGCACACTGGTCCAGCTGGAAAAATTCAAACAGGCTCGGGAAGTGCTGGAGCAAGGCATTGAGATTGCCCAGGAGCAGGGCGATAAACAGGCAGAGAAAGAAATGCAGGTGTTTTTGAAGCGCGCCTTGAAGGCTTTGGACGAGTCAGCATAGTGAAAGCTGAAGATAGGCGACTGACATTTTCTTACCATGCGGGTATCAGTGCATTCCCTAAGTGTGACAGCTTTATAAATGGGGCACAATACGTTTCATGCAGGTGAGGAGACATAGCCCGCGAAGCTGGGCAATAAAGACCGAAGTACAATGGTCACTATTATAAAAGCAATAGGCAGTACAACATAACAACAACAAAAAAAGGCCAGCGAAAGCTGGCCTTTTTTATACCTGCACGAAATGCAGGAAAATCAAACGCTTGTGTCAGGTATCGCCTGCAACACCAGTTTGACCGCACCTTGGCCGCCTTCATTAGGTGCACATTCCATAAAGGCCAGAACGCTGGGTAACTGAGTCAGCCAGCGACGCACAGCGTGGCGCAAAACGGGTTCGCCATTACGCGAGCCATAGCCGGTGCCGTGCACAATACGTACACAGCGCACACCGTGCTCCAGACAGGAGCGCAGAAAGTTATCCAATCGTTCACGGGCCTGCTCCAGATCGGCACCATGTAAATCCAGGCTGGACTCGATCGGCCAGCGATTACGCTCCAGATCGCGTAAGACATCCGGGCCACAGCCGGGCCGCAGGTGCTGCGCATCATTGGCTTCACCCTGCACACTGACGTATTGATCCGAAGCCTGCGGCAGAGCAGGGGTATTGATGGGGGCCCCTATGGCATGACGACGGCGCAGTTCCAGCTGTTCTGCACTGGCTGCTGGTCGAGACGGCGCGAGATTTTGCGCCTGTTTCTTCAAAGGGGCGACATCGCGTAGTGAATGGCGCAGCCAGGCTCTATCGCTAGGGTCCAGGGAAGAAACAGCTTCTTCAGGAATGCTTGTCTTATTGGTCGCCGGGGTAAGTAGTTTGCCACCAGGGTCCGGCGGACGGGGACGCTTGCGAGCCTGGGGGCCGGCTGGAGCCGGGACCGGGCTAAGATCCTGGCGGACCCGATGCTGCAATTTTTTCAGGTCTGCCAGGCTACGGCCTACAGTTTTAGGCTTACTTGTTTTCATCCAACCAGCGCTGTGCGTCCAGGGCAGCCATACAACCGCTGGCTGCGCTGGTAATGGCCTGACGATAAATATTGTCTTGCACGTCGCCGGCTGCGAACACGCCGGGCACGGAAGTCATGGTGGCCATGCCTTGCAAACCGCTGCGAGTAGTGATGTAGCCATCATGCATATCCAGCTTGCCGTCAAAGATCCCGGTATTAGGTTTGTGGCCGATAGCAATAAACACGCCGGTTACGGCCAGGTCTTCGGTAGCTTGAGTTTGTTTGTTGACGATGCGGGCACCGATTACACCGGAGGCATCGCCCAGCACTTCTTGCAATTCGCTATGCAGTTGCAGGCGGATATTGCCGTTCTTGACGCGATCCATCAGCTTGTCGGTCAAGATGGGTTCGGAGCGGAAGGTGTCGCGACGGTGAATCAGGGTGACCGTTTTACAAATATTGGACAGGTACAGAGCTTCTTCAACGGCAGTATTGCCGCCGCCGACCACGGCCACGTCCTGGTTCTTGTAGAAGAAACCATCACACGTTGCACAACCCGACACACCACGACCCATAAATTCCTGTTCCGTAGGCAGACCCAGGTATTGAGCAGAGGCACCTGTCGCAATAATCAGCGAGTCGCAGGTGTAGACTGTGCCACTATCACCATTCAGGGTCAGTGGACGGGTGGACAGATCAACCGAGGACACCATGTCAAAGATTAATTCTGTTTCGAATCGTTCCGCATGAGCCTGGAAACGTGCCATAAGATCAGGTCCCTGGACACCTTGGGCATCGGCTGGCCAGTTATCTACATCCGTGGTGGTCATCAGTTGGCCACCTTGCTCCATGCCAGTGACCAAGACGGGGTTGAGGTTGGCGCGGGCTGCGTAGATCGCTGCGGTATAGCCGGCCGGGCCTGAGCCCAGGATGAGTACTTTTGCGTGCTTAGTAGTCGACATCACAGAAAATCCGAAAAAGACGATCTCCAATTATAATGAGTCCATGGCAAGAATACCTGCAACATCCCCTCGTTCGTCCCGGTCATCCAAAAATGTGCGTAATGGGCCCTCAGCCCTGCAGCAGCGCCTGACGGGACTGCTGCGCGAAGCACGGTGGATTATCTTCGCCGCCTTGGCGGCTTGGCTTGGTCTGGTACTGGCGACCTGGGACCCGGGTGATCCCGGCTGGTCGCATTCCGTGCATTCGGGGCTAACCCAAAACGGCGGGGGCATTTTTGGTGCCCACATCGCCGATTTTCTGTTGTTCTTATTTGGGCTGACGGCCTGGCTCTGGGTCGTGCTGCTGGTGCAGCGCGTAGCTGTGGGCTTTTACCGTCTGACGGCTTTGCTATTACCCAGCACTAAAAACGAGGACGTGTTGCCTCGGGTGCACTGGGAAATTGGCATCGGTTTCTTCTTCTTGTTTCTGGGCAGCATGGGCCTGGAAGCCCTGTTTTTTAAAGACCTGGGCCAGCAATGGCAGCTGCCAGCCGGGGCCGGTGGGCAGTTGGGCCAATTATTATCGCAACTATTAGTAACTTCGATAGGCTTTGGCGGGGCCACTTTGGTGCTGATAGGCCTGCTCGCCGGTGGGGCCAGTTTGTTCTTTGGCTTTTCCTGGCTGACGCTGGCTGAACGCCTGGGCGGTCTTATTGAAGGGGCCATTCGCCGTGTGATGACGCTCTGGTCTGCCCGGCAAGATCGCCGTGTGGGCGAGGTCAAGCGCGCCGAGCGTACGGAAAGTGTGGTCGCCAAGCAAGAGCAATTGGTACATGAGCAGCCTGTGCGTATCGAGCCGGCTTTCGTTGCCGTGCCTAAATCTGAACGCGTCGAGAAAGAAAAGCAGCAGACACTGTTCAAGGCACCGCGTCAGGCAGGAGAGGCTGGAGACTTGCCGCCCTTGTCCCTGCTGGATCCAGCGACAGACAATGTAGAGACCGTGTCGCAGGAAACAATCGAATTCACCTCGCGCCTGATTGAAAAGAAGTTGTCCGACTTTGGTGTCGCGGTGACTGTGGTAGCCGCTCAGGCGGGGCCTGTGATTACGCGTTACGAAATCGAGCCAGCCACGGGCGTGAAGGGCAGCCAGATCGTGAATCTGGCCAAAGACCTGGCCCGTGCCTTGAGTCTGGTCAGCATTCGGGTGGTAGAAACCATTCCCGGTAAAAACCTGATGGGCCTGGAACTGCCCAATCCTCGCCGCCAAATGGTGCGTCTGGAGGAAATTGTTGGCTCCCAGACCTATCACAGCAGTGCATCGCTTCTGACCATGGCCTTGGGCAAGGACATCGCAGGCAAGCCGGTGGTGGCCGATTTGGCCAAAATGCCTCACTTGCTAGTGGCGGGTACGACGGGCTCGGGTAAATCGGTGGGGATTAACGCCATGATTCTGTCGCTGCTTTATAAGTCAGACCCGGCGGATGTGCGTTTGATTCTGATTGACCCCAAGATGCTGGAAATGAGTGTCTATGAAGGCATTCCTCACCTGCTGGCACCTGTGGTCACCGATATGCGTTTGGCTTCCAATGCCTTGAACTGGTGTGTGGCCGAAATGGAAAAACGCTACCGCTTGATGAGCAAGCTGGGTGTGCGCAATCTGGCCGGTTACAACACCAAGATTCGCGATGCGCAAAAGCGCGAAGAGCCAATCCCGAATCCCTTTTCCTTGACACCGGATGCGCCCGAGCCCTTGTCGGTCTTGCCCATGATTGTCGTCATTATTGACGAGCTGGCCGACCTGATGATGGTGCAGGGCAAGAAGATCGAAGAGCTGATTGCCCGTTTGGCACAGAAAGCCCGTGCGGCTGGTATTCACCTGATTCTGGCTACGCAGCGACCTAGCGTGGATGTCATTACAGGTCTGATCAAAGCGAACATCCCTACGCGTATTGCGTTCCAGGTGTCCTCCAAGATCGACTCGCGCACCATTCTGGATCAGATGGGGGCGGAGACCTTGCTGGGGATGGGCGATATGCTCTATTTGCCTCCTGGTACGGGTCTGCCTAAACGTGTGCACGGCGCTTTTGTCAGCGACGAAGAGGTTCACCGCGTGGTCGAGTATCTGAAAGAGCATGGCGAGCCCGATTACATTGAAGGCCTGCTGGAAGGGGCGGTAGAGGGTGAGGGCGGAGAGGGTGCCAACCCGATTACAGGGATGGCCGATGCCGAGGCTGATCCGCTCTACGATCAGGCTGTACAGGTCATTATTAAAAATCGCCGCGCATCTATTTCTTCGGTGCAGCGTCATTTGCGTATCGGTTACAACCGGGCTGCGCGGCTCCTGGAACAAATGGAGCAGGCTGGTCTGGTATCGGCCATGCAGCCTAACGGCAACCGTGAAATTCTGGTTCCCGCAGGAGGTGCCAACGATGAAGATTAAGACACTGCTTGCCAGCATGCTGCTGGCCGCTAGCCCTGCTTTGACGATGGCAGCCTCCGCCAGCGAGCAATTGCGCTCTTTTGTGCAGGATGTTCATGCTGCCAAAGGCGAGTTTTCCCAACGTACCGTGGACAGTAACGGCCAATCCAAAGGCGCGCCGCAATCAGGCCAGTTCGTGTTTCAGCGCCCAGGTCAGTTCAAGTGGCATGTCCAACGCCCTTACGAGCAGTTGATTGTGTCTGACGGCAAGCTGCTCTATCAATACGATCCCGATCTGGCTCAAGTCACCGAGCGTGGGGTCGATCAATCGATAGGGGCATCGCCCGCGGCTATTTTGTTCGGTACAGGTAACCTGGAAGAGTCCTTCCGTCTGGTGGATCAGGAAGCACGCGACGGCTTGGAGTGGATACGGGCAACTCCTTTGCAAAGCGATGCGGGCTTTGCTTACGTGGATATCGGTTTTAAGGGCCGTGAGCCGCGACGTCTGGAGTTGCAGGACTCCTTTGGGCAAACCACATTTATCGATTTCACCGGTCTGGAACCTAATCCTCGTATTACCTTGGGTAGCTTCAATTTCAAGGCACCTGCCGGTGTTGATGTGGTGTCCATGCCTTGAGGGACGGAGCCGATCTGGTCAGGGTCAGCCTTTTTCTGGCCCAAACCAATCAAGTTTTCAATACAGACCTGGTCCGTTTGACCAGGTCTTGCCATTTTAGGAAGGGCGATCGCCATGCGTGATCTGTTCGCTCAAGAACCCTCCGCACCTTTAGCCGAAGCCTTGCGTCCCAAAACCTTGGATCAGGTGGTGGGACAGTCTCATTTGCTCGGAGAGGGCAAGCCACTACGTTTGGCTTTTCAGTCCGGCAAACCGCACTCCATGATTTTCTGGGGGCCGCCCGGCGTGGGTAAAACCACTTTGGCCCGACTGACGGCCACTGCCTTCGAGTGCGAGTTCATTGCGTTGTCTGCTGTCTTCTCGGGCGTCAAAGATATCCGTGCCGCGATGGAGCAGGCCCAGCAAAACTTGGCGATGGGCAAGCACACCATCTTGTTTGTGGATGAGATTCATCGCTTCAACAAGTCCCAGCAGGATGCGCTCTTGCCTTACGCTGAAAGTGGCTTGGTGACCTTTATTGGTGCCACCACGGAAAATCCCTCCTTCGAGGTGAACTCCGCCTTGCTGTCGCGCGCACAGGTGTATGTGCTCAAGTCCCTGACTGACGATGAACTCAAGCTGCTATTAAGCCGTGTACAAGAGCAAAACGTGCTGGATGGGCTAGAGTTCGAGGATCAGGCTGTCGACACCCTGATTGGCTATGCAGACGGCGATGCCCGGCGCTTTCTGAATTTGCTGGAGCAAAGCAGTACCGCTGCCAAAACCTCGGGTACAGCAGTGGTCACCACCGACTTTCTGCAGAACGCACTGACCTTGAATTCCAGGCGTTTTGATAAGGGGGGCGACAATTTCTACGATCAGATATCAGCCCTGCATAAATCCGTGCGTGGTTCCAACCCGGACGCTGCCTTATATTGGCTGACCCGGATGCTGGATGGTGGTGCCGACGCGCGTTACTTGTCGCGCCGTATTGTACGTATGGCCTGGGAAGATATCGGTTTGGCCGACCCTCGGGCCATGCAAATTGCCAACGATGCCGCTTTGACCTTTGAGCGTCTGGGCAGCCCCGAGGGCGAACTGGCGTTGGGGCAGGCCGTGATCTACCTGGCGATCGCGGCCAAGAGCAATGCAGGCTATATGGCTTACAACCAGGCTCGGGCCTTTGTGAAGCAGGATAAAAGCCGCGAAGTACCTGTGCATTTGCGTAATGCGCCCACCAAGCTCATGAAAGAGCTGGGGCATGGTCATGCTTATCGCTATGCGCACGATGAACCCAATGCTTACGCGGCTGGCGAGACCTATCTGCCGGAAGGCATCCCAGATCCGCATTGGTATCAGCCTGTGCCTCGGGGCCTGGAAATCAAGATTGCTGAAAAACTGGAGCGCCTGCGCCAGCTTGACGAGCAGGCAGGTAAAAAAGACCGCTAAGACAGGGCAGGCTACGTCGTAGCCTGCCACCCCCTGATTCCCTGATCGGTCCCAGGTCATTGCGCCGTGCTGCGCTTGGAGTGGCTTGTGGTTAAAATCACCAGATCAATCGGGATTGAACCATCACCTATATGGCTATTAAATGTTAGATCTGAACCAATTACGCAAAGACTTGGAGCCGCTGGTACAGGGCTTGGCGAAACGTGGCGTGCAATTTGACACTGAGCGTTTCCAACAGCTGGAGGCCCGTCGCAAGGCTGTGCAGGTGGAAACCGAGACCTTGCAAGCCGAGCGTAACGCTCTGGCCAAACGTATCGGCCAGCTCAAGTCCAAAGGCGAAGATGCCAGCGAGGCATTGGCTCAATCCCAGCAGATTCCTGTGCGCTTAAAGCAGTTGGAGCAGGACTTGTCTCACGTACAGTCCGAGCTGTCCTCCTGGTTCGCGACTATTCCTAACCTGCCGCACGACAGCGTGCCGGTAGGCGAGTCCGAAGAAGGTAACGTAGAAGTGCGTCGCTGGATTCCGGGTCCTAAAGATGATCAGGGCAAGCCTGCGCATATCACCTTCGAGCCCAGGGATCACGTTGATCTGGGCGAGAAACTGGGTCTGGATTTTGAAGCGGCTCGCAAACTGGCGGGCGCGCGTTTCATGGTTTTACGCGGCCCTCTGGCCCGTTTGCACCGTGCTCTGGCCCAGTTCATGCTGGATACGCAAGTTGAAGAGCATGGCTACACCGAGTGCTACACCCCTTACATCGTGAATGCCTCCACCTTGTACGGCACGGGTCAACTGCCCAAGTTCAAGGACGATATGTTCTGGGTCACCAAAGGTGGTCAAGAGAACGAAGCTACCGATCCCGCTGAGTCCAAACCAGAAGATCTGTACCTGATTTCGACTTCCGAGATCAGCCTGACTGGCATGGTGCGTGACGAAATTCTGGCCGGAGATGAGCTGCCTATTCGCTTGACCGCCCATTCGCCTTGTTTCCGTTCGGAAGCGGGCAGTGGCGGTCGTGATACCCGTGGCGTGATTCGTCAGCACCAGTTCGACAAAGTGGAAATGGTGCAGATTGTTCATCCTGAACAGTCCTACGAAGCGTTGGAATCCATGGTCGGCCATGCTGAACACGTTCTGCAGGCTCTGGAGCTGCCCTATCGTGTGGTGCAGTTATGTACCGGCGATATGGGGTTTTCTGCTGCCAAGACCTACGATCTGGAGGTCTGGTTGCCCGCACAAGATACTTTCCGCGAGATCTCCTCGGTGTCGAATTGCGAAGCTTTCCAAGCCCGCCGTCTGCAAGCGCGCTTCCGTGCTGACAGCAAATCGCGTCCTGAATTTGTACACACGCTTAACGGTTCCGGTCTGGCCGTAGGCCGTGCCTTGGTGGCTGTGTTGGAAAATCACCAGCAGGAAGATGGCAGCGTGATCGTGCCCAAGGCGTTGCGTCCGTATATGGGCGGTCTGGAACGTCTGGTACCTGCGCAGTAAAGTGGCTGCTTGAATACAAAAAGGGCTGATGACCGTTATGGTCCTCAGCCCTTTTTTATTGCCTGGCTCGTACAGAGTTATCAATCATCCCAATCGCGCTCCTGCTGCTTGCGCCAGCGCTTGTGGGCGCGCCGCTGCTCTTTGCGCCATTCTTTGTTAGAGCGCCCATACTCCACATAACCAGGACGGTAGACATAGCGTGGAGGATGGTAGACCACCGGTGGTGGAACCACGTAAACCGGACGTTCCACAATCTGCGCAGGTGGGTAGTAGATGGGGCCGTATCCAATGCCCGGAATACCGACATTGATATCCACATTGACACCACCTGCGAAGGCTGTGCTGGTGCTCAAGGCCATCAAACCGGCTAATAGTAGCTTTTTCATATGCTGCACCTCTAGTGATTCAAGCTGCAGCGATTGTTGCGCAAAATCTATGGCTCAAACGTTAGGCAATCCTGGCAAAGCACTTCCAAACGCAACACAAACCAGACGACCCATACGTACGGTTAACCTTTCTTAACACATGCGGACCCCGCCCGGAGGGATAGGGGAGGTGGGGAGCATGGGTTTAGAACGTATGGCGTTCGACCTGTCGGTGACGAATAGGACGACGGTTGTAGTTGGCGTGCAATTGTCGGCCGTGCACCGAATCCAGTTGCTTGTGCAGATGCGGGGTTTGGCGTGCTTTACGTTGCGCAGGTTCAGCCATGGGCTTGGAGTTGCTCTCAAGAAACCAGAGGCACAAAATCGCCCAGAAAAACAGCGACAGAATACTGACCAGGCCGCCGCGTAGAGAAGCATAGCCAGTGGTGTCAGAGGCTTGAATACGCAAGACATCAGAGAGGACGGGGATGGAGCCTGCTGCCTCAATCACCAGGCTGCCAGGTATCCGAAAAGCCCAGCGCATGGTTTGAAAGATTTCGTTCAGGCTATATATGCCGTCGCCGTTGGCATCAATAATCCATTGGAAGGTTTGCATGACAATTCCTTTTCTCAAGTTCAGCAAGCGGCGCTGAAATTACAAGGACTGCCCCAAAGGGCAGGGCTGCAATGCGTCAAGGTGTGCTTTCAATATAGGCCTGCCAAACAGAGCAAACAAGTGAATTGGACTGAAATGAAGGGTAAACCCCTGATTGAAAAGAGTTCTTTGACTTGGGTTTGCGGGCTAATCAATAAATCGGTATGTCTGGTGCAGGTGCTATAACTCTTTAGTGCTTGTCAAAATAGGTTCTTTCCTCTATATTTATGGGCTTGCTTGTAACCATATGAGCAATCGCGGACAGGTGGCAGAGTGGTCGAATGTACCTGACTCGAAATCAGGCGTACGTGCAAGCGTACCGTGGGTTCGAATCCCACCCTGTCCGCCACCTAAAATCTTAAAAGCCCTTGATTATTCAAGGGCTTTTTTGTTTTCTAGCGGGTTTGCTTCTTACCCCAGCTCCCGTCTGCGCTCCGTTTTGTCATATAGCCGCGTTAAGGTGAAATAAGGCTCGCTTTGCTTCGCAGTCCTTGAGCATTCCGGACAAAATCCTCCCTTTGCATTTCCCGGCATCGCAGAGCGGCGAGTACACTTGGAGTTTCAGTTCTCTGTTGTCAATACTCACGAGGTATCTATGCTGAAAGGTAAAAAAGCGGTCGTAACAGGATCCACCAGTGGTATCGGTCTGGCCATGGCCACCGAGTTGGCGAAGGCGGGTGCGGATATTGTGATCAATGGTTTTGGTCAGCCCGAAGACATCGAGCGCGAGCGCAGCACACTGGAGTCCAAGTTTGGTGTCAAAGCCTATTATCTGAATGCAGATTTGAGTGACGCACAGGCGACGCGTGATTTTGTTGCCCAAGCAGCAGAGGCTTTGGGCGGTTTGGATATTCTGGTCAATAACGCCGGTATCCAGCACACGGCACCGATTGAAGAATTCCCGGTAGACAAGTGGAATGCCATTCTTGCTTTGAACCTGTCCGCTGTGTTTCACGGCACAGCAGCTGCGTTGCCCATTATGCAAAAGCAGGGTTGGGGGCGCATTATCAATATCGCCTCGGCTCATGGCCTAGTGGCATCGGTCAATAAATCGGCTTATGTGGCCGCCAAGCATGGCGTGGTTGGTTTGACCAAGGTAACTGCCCTGGAAAATGCGGGTAAGGGTATAACGTGCAACGCGATTTGCCCCGGCTGGGTACGTACTCCCCTGGTGGAAAAACAGATTGAAGCGATCAGCCAGCAAAAAGGCATTGATATTGAAGCGGCCGCTCGTGAACTGCTGGCTGAAAAACAGCCTTCCCTGCAGTTTGTGACTCCCGAGCAATTGGGTGGTGCTGCTGTGTTCTTGTCCTCTGCCGCTGCAGATCAAATGACGGGTACGACGCTAAGCCTGGATGGCGGCTGGACGGCTCGCTAATCGTTGCCAAGACGTGTTGTGTAGATAACAGATAAAGGGCGTGGCCCTTTATCTGTTTGGATAGAAAGGATATAGGCGCATGTTGTTATTGCTCTCGCCAGCGAAAAAGCTGGATTACGATTCCCCTGTACGCACAGAGCTGGATTCCCAGCCTTTGTTCGTGGAACAGGCGCAAGGCTTGATTGATATTTTGCGCACTCAGTCCGAGCAGGATATTGCCGGCTTGATGAAGCTTAGCGACGATTTGGCACGTCTGAACGTGCAGCGCTATCAGGAATGGGAACCCAAGTTTGACCGCTCCAATGCGCGTCAGGCCATTCTGGCTTTCAATGGCGATGTCTATGAAGGCATGGCGGCTACGGATTTGTCGGACAAGGAACTCAAGTGGACGCAAGATCACATTGTGATTCTTAGCGGTTTGTATGGGGCGCTGCGTCCGCTGGATTTAATGCGTCCTTACCGTCTGGAAATGGGCACACGTTTGAAGAATCCGGGTGGAGCGAATCTGTACGCTTATTGGGGCAGTCGTATTGCCAACTATTTGAACGAGCGCCAGGAAGGCGAATCTAAGCCAGTTGTCTTGAACTTGGCCTCAGAGGAATATTTCAAAGCGGTGGATCAGAAAGCACTGCGTGCCCGTGTGGTGCAGTGCGTGTTTCAGGACGAGAAAAACGGTGTTTGGAAGATCATCAGCTTCTTTGCCAAGAAGGCCCGTGGTTTGATGGCTCGCTTTGTGATCGACAAGCGTATTCAGACTGTGGAAGGCTTGAAAGCCTTTGATCGTGAAGGCTATGTGTTCCAGCCAGAACTGTCCAGCCAGGACAAGCTGGTGTTCCGTCGCTCTGAACAGGATGCCAAGACGCGATAAGCATTGAGTCTGGTTTCTTGTGCTGCAGACACGGCTGTTTTCAGCTGAGTTGCGGCCTTGTGGGGTTGATTAAGAAAGGCAAGGGCATATTGCTCCTTGCCTTTCTTTTTTGCTTTCAGGGCTTGGTGTTCTCTGCCTTGCTGGTTGTAGTCTTGATGGGGCCCATCCTGGTTTTTGACCCGTTAAGAGGTCTGATGCTAGTTAGGCTCCCTGCTGTTTTAATTCCTGTTTGCGCTCTGGAGGCAGTTGTGGGCCAGCGCTGTACTCCAGGCCCCGCATATCCTGACGGATCAGTTGGGCGGCCTTGCTCATTTGGCGGATAGGGTAGGCCAGCATGGCCAACTCGCCTTCCGTCTCAATCGATGCCGGCGGCTCGGCGTCTTTGTCATTGATTAGGTCGCCAATCGCATCCAGCGAATTCTGGATGCCGGGTGGAATCTGGCTGAGGTTCGCTAATAGGGGCGCTGCGGCACTGATCTGTGAGGCCAGTACATGGTTTTGAATCAGCAGATTATTCAACAAAGACACATTGGCCTGACGACTGACCGGCTCATCCATCATGCGATAAAAGGCCGATGCAAAGTTGCTGAAGGCAATGTGCACGTTCTTGTTGGCAACTTGCCAAGCGGTATCGGCTTCCATCAAATCCAAATCCACTTGGGCTTTCTGCGTGTCCGTCATGATGGGCTCGCCATCTTGTGTGTTCTTGATAATTTGATTGTGCAGTCGACTTAGACGGGCAAACTCCATACCAGCGCGCCAGAACTCCTGATTTGCTGCCAGCGCTGCGCGAGCCAGCCCTGTCATGGCGCTGGACTCCCAGTTGGGCAGCAGGTAACTGGCAGCCATGGCGATACCGCAGCCAATCAGCGTATCAACCAGGCGCTCACCAATAATGAAGGAGCCGCCTGTGGACAGGAATTGGAAGGACAGGATCACGAAGATCGTATTGAACAGGGCGGACAATAAGAAATTGAGCTGGACCAGGCTGTTGCCCAAGAGATAGGCCAGCAGCATGGCAATCAGATACAACTCGCGGTTATCCGTCAGCTTCAAGAGCAGGAAGGCTGCTGAGCAGCCTAGCACCGTGCCAAACAAGCGCCAGCCATTACGTTGGCGAGTGATGGCAAAGCCCGGTTTCATGATCACCAGAATAGTCAGGATGATCCAGTAGCTGTGAGCGGTCAGGGCACTGACCAAGCCGAGTTCGTTTTGGAAGTGAGCACTAAGACCGCCGACTCCCAGCGCCACCATGGAGGCAATACTGACGCGAGCGGCATAGCGGAAGTGCGAAGACTTGCGCTTTAGATTGCTGGTCAACATACCCAGACGCAACTCTTCACGCGAGAGCATGCGGCTTAACGATTTGTTCAGATACTGGTCTACCGGCAGGTTTTGACTGGCGCGGTGCGACAGGCTGGCCATATTGTCCACAATGCGGTTCAGATTCCGCAGGCGGCGCACGACCTGAACCAGCAGGGCATAAGTTTCAGGATCACTTTGCGACATACCCTGGCGTTTGTATTTTTCCAGCTCATATTCCATGGCGCGGATTTCGGCTTTGACGCTGGAACGGCGCTTAGTGCTGTTGCTGCGCGAGACATTCATGGCAATCCGACCAATATCCAGGGACAGTTTGTACAAACCATCGCGGGCAAAGATCATGAAATCACTTTCGGCCAGTTGTCGGCGCAAGACGGTGTAATCCGTATAAGTTGCTACCAGGGAATCCAGAATGCTGACCATATTCAGAAAAACAGTCAGCAAGGCTCGCCGGTGATGATCGCCCCGTCCATACCCACGGGGTAGTTCACGCAGTACCACGTCCCGTGCGGCCTGGTGTTTTTCAGTCATATTGGACTGTAGATTGATCAGACGCCGGTAGCAGGCGTCCAAGTCTGAGGTGGAGTCGTAGAACTGGGCACGGGCCTCCATGTACTCGGCAGTTGCAAACAAGGCGACGGCCAGGGTCTGACGTTCTTCCCGATACCAGAACAGCCGCCGGAACAGCGTGCTGAACAGGTAATAAGACAGTCCCCCGGCAAAAGAGTAGAGGGTATGCGCCAAGACCTCATGGGGCTCCATGGGGAAGCGCATCGTCAAAGTCATCAGCAGCAAAGCGGCAAAACCAATCAAGCCACCGCGACGGCCGAAGACGGAAAACATGCTGTACAGAAAGCACAGCAGTGGGACGCACAGAACCAGCAAAAGAGGGGAGCTGGAGGCAAACCCGGTCAGGCCGACGGTGACCGTGCCAAGCGCAATGCCACCAAGCATTTCATTGTTGCGATAACGGCGCGGTCCACCGGGCTGATCAATAATCGCCACGCAGGTGGCGCCCATGGACGCAATTACGCCAATGTCATAGTGGCCAAAGAAACGGCCCAGAATAATGACCGGCAACAGGACGCCGATGGACTGGCGCAGTCCACCGAAGAAGTAGTGGCTATACAGGAATTGTTTTAATTGTGGGATGGGCGATGCCATAAAATACCCGGACAGCTCGTCATAGGTAGACAGTATATCGTTTTACGTATGCAAGCTTTAAGCCTGTTTTTTTGCACTTTACCAACAATCACAGTTGCTCGCTTTGTGCAGTCAAGGTAAAGTAACTAGGTGTTTTTGCTCCTTATCCGAGCAAATTGTAGCGAGGCACTGTTAACCGGGCCATCCGCCCGGTTTTTTGCGCCTAAAAACTTTGTTGCTGGCCGCGTCACAAGCGTGAGATGCCAGGACTTCCGTTTCAAGCTAACGCATACGTTTTTGTATGCACGCACTGAGTGTCGAAGAGTGCAGGCCGGACGGTAATGTGTCTGGGTGGTGTGGTCCTGTGGGCCATGAAGCGCCAGATCATGTTGCTGACATCGGTTCAAGCTCGGACCGTCGTGGTCGATCGATATTGCAGAGCAAGACTGAAAGGAAAACTCATGTCTGAATTAAATGGCGCAGATATTTTGGTGCGCACGCTCGCGGACGAAGGCGTAGAACACGTTTTCGGTTATCCGGGCGGTGCCGTTCTCTATATCTACGATGCAATCTTTAAGCAGGACCGCTTCCAGCACATTCTTGTGCGTCATGAACAGGCTGCTGTTCATGCTGCGGATGCCTATTCCCGTTCGTCCCAAAAAGTTGGCGTGGCACTGGTAACCAGTGGCCCGGGCGTCACCAATGCCGTTACGGGTATTGCGACCGCTTACCTGGACTCCATTCCGATGGTCATCATCAGTGGACAGGTCAGCACCCAGGCAATTGGCGAAGATGCCTTCCAGGAATGTGATGCCATTGGTATCACTCGTCCTTGCGTCAAGCACAACTTCCTGGTGCGCGATGTTCGGGATTTGGCCGATACTATTCGCAAGGCATTTTTCATTGCCACCACAGGCCGTCCCGGTCCTGTGCTGATCGATGTGCCTAAAGATATTACAACCGCAATCTGCAAGTACACGCCCAAGCGTGGCGAGGTCAAGATGCGCTCTTATGCGCCGGTGACCAAAGGCCATCAGGGGCAAATCAAGAAAGCGGTACAGATTCTTAACAGCGCCGAGCGTCCACTGATTTATGTCGGTGGTGGTGTGGTGCTGGGCAATGCTGAAAACGAACTCAGTGAACTGGTTAAGTTGACAGGCGCACCTTGCACAACAACCTTGATGGGCCTGGGCGCCTATCCTGGTACGGCGGACCAATATATTGGTATGCCCGGCATGCACGGTACCTACGAAGCCAATATGACCATGCAGCATTGCGACGTCTTAATCGCAGTCGGTGCACGTTTCGACGATCGCGTCATTGGTAATACCCGTCACTTCAGCCAGAACCCACGCAAGATCGTTCATATCGATATTGATCCTTCCGTGATTTCCAAGCGCGTGAAAGTAGATGTGCCTATTGTGGGCTGCGTCAAAGACGTGTTGGTCGAATTTAACGAGCTGTATGCGCAAAGCCGTCAGGAATCGCCTGGCAATCAGCCCGCTTTGAACGATTGGTGGAAGCAGATCAATATCTGGCGTGGCAAGAACTCCTTGTCCTACGCTAAGTCTGACGAACTGATCAAGCCGCAATATGTGGTGGAGTCCCTGTGGGAAGTGACTGGCGGCAACGCTTTTGTGACTTCTGACGTGGGTCAGCACCAGATGTGGGCGGCGCAGTACTACAAATTCAATAAACCACGTCGCTGGATCAATTCCGGTGGCCTGGGCACGATGGGCGTGGGCTTGCCTTACGCAATGGGTGTGCAAATGGCCAACCCAGGCCAGGATGTTGCCGTCATCACCGGTGAAGGCTCCATCCAGATGAACATCCAGGAACTGTCTACATGTAAACAGTACCGCTTGAGCCCCAAGGTTCTTTGTCTGAACAATCGTTATTTGGGCATGGTGCGCCAGTGGCAGCAGATCGACTACGGCTCGCGTTATTCCGAGTCCTACGTGGATGCGCTCCCCGACTTTGTCAAACTGGTGGAAAGCTATGGTCACGTGGGTCTGGAAATTGATAAGCCAGCCGATGTGGTACCTGCTATTCGCGAAGCCTTCACCACGCACAAAGACCGCCTGGTATTTCTGAACTTCATCACGGATCAAACCGAAAACGTGTTCCCGATGGTGAAAGCAGGCCGCGGCCTGACGGAAATGCTCTTAGGCCCGGACGATCTGTAAGGAGAGAACCATGAAACACGTCATTTCTATCCTTCTGGAAAACGAACCGGGCGCACTGTCCCGTGTGGTGGGCCTGTTTTCGGCCCGTGGCTATAACATCGAGACCTTGACGGTTGCCCCGACTGAGGACGACACCTTGTCTCGTATGACGATCGTCACCCAAGGGTCAGACGACGTCATCGAGCAGATCACCAAGCACTTGAACCGTCTGGTTGACGTGGTCAAGGTGGTGGATCTGTCCGAAGGCCCGCACATCGAGCGTGAACTCATGCTGATCAAAGTGCGCGCCGTGGGCAAGGAACGTGAAGAGATGAAGCGTATGGCGGATATTTTCCGTGGTCGCATCATCGATGTTACGGACAAGACATACACCATCGAATTGACCGGTGTTCAAGACAAAATTGCTGCTTTCATCAATGCGCTGGATCGTACGGCCATTCTTGAAACAGTGCGCACCGGGGTCTCTGGTGTCAGCCGTGGCGAACGTGTCTTAAAGCTGTAAGCCAAGGCTTTTTCAGGACATAATTACCGCTTTTATCAAGGGGCTGCTTTTTTAAAGCAGTTCCACATAAAGGGTAAGCACGGCCTGACGCTGTGTAGACCGCGGTGGCCCTGTTCTGGAAGTAATGAGTCAAGGTCCTTTTTTGTGCCGCTGCAACACGAGCGGCCATTCTCGAATTGCTGTTTAAGCGAAATTATTAAATTTGGAGCACCTGAAATGAAAGTTTTCTACGACAAGGATTGTGATCTTTCCCTGATCAAAGGCAAGACCGTTGCTATCATCGGTTACGGCTCGCAAGGCCATGCCCACGCCCTGAATCTGCACGAATCCGGCGTGAACGTGGTTGTTGGTCTGCGTAAAGGCGGCGCTTCCTGGAGCAAAGCTGAGAACGCTGGCCTGAAAGTTCAGGAAGTGGCTGAAGCCGTTAAAATCGCTGACGTCGTCATGATCTTGTTGCCTGACGAAAACATTGCTGAGGTTTACCGCAACCAGGTTGCCGAGAACATCAAGCCCGGCGCCGCTCTGGCATTTGCTCACGGCTTTAACGTTCACTACGGCCAAGTCGTGCCACGTGACGATATCGACGTCATCATGATTGCTCCTAAGGCTCCAGGTCACACTGTTCGTGGCACCTACAGCCAAGGCGGCGGCGTTCCTCACTTGATCGCTGTTTACCAGGACAAGACCGGCGCTGCTCGCGACGTAGCTCTGTCCTACGCATCGGCTAACGGTGGTGGTCGTGCCGGTATCATCGAAACCAACTTCCGCGAAGAAACTGAAACCGACTTGTTCGGTGAGCAGGCTGTTCTGTGCGGTGGCGCTGTTGAACTGATCAAGGCGGGTTTTGACACCCTGGTTGACGCAGGCTACGCCCCTGAAATGGCTTACTTCGAGTGCTTGCACGAGCTGAAGCTGATCGTGGACCTGATCTACGAAGGCGGTATCGCCAACATGAACTACTCGATCTCCAACAACGCCGAATACGGCGAGTACGAGACCGGTCCTAAGATCGTTACTGAAGAAACCCGCAAAGCTATGCGTCAGTGTTTGGAAGACATCCAGACCGGTGTTTACGCCAAGAACTTCATCCTGGAAAACGCCGCTGGTGCGCCTACTCTGATTTCGCGTCGTCGTATCAACGCCGAATCGCAGATCGAGCAAGTGGGTGGCAAACTGCGCTCCATGATGCCTTGGATTGCCGCTAACAAGCTGGTTGATAAGTCCAAGAACTAAGTTTGATATCGGGGCGGGCTATTTACTCGTCCTGGTCTTGAACAAAAAACCGGCTGGCGTCTTCTGGCGCCAGCCGGTTTTTTTTATGCTTGTTTGGATGTGCTTGGTCTTGATTCGGCGTGTGATTATTTAAGTGACCCTTCAAGCGGGGGATTTTCTTGAGAGCCGTCCCACCTATATTGATGGTCAGCGTGTTGGAAATCATTGAAATGTGCTGGGTCTGATTCTAGCCTTTGTATTTGCTATGGCTCTGTCCGTCAGAAAGCCCTCAAGAAATAGCCGGGGGGCAGGTTACGGTAGATATCATCGAATCCGGCTCAAACTGTCCCTGTCCCTGTCCCTGTCCCTGTCCCTGTCCCTGTCCCTGTCCCTGTCCCTGTCCCTGTCCCTGTCCCTGCTGTCTTTCTGTAGACGACTGCCTGCTGTTTGCTTGGGCTTTTTGCGTTCTGTAGCGTGGCTTACAATGCTACATTCGAGTGTTCAGTCCTTAGCAACAATTCTTAAAGCATAAATTATGCCCACTTTGCCCAATGATGAAACCCGTCGCCGGCGTAGCATCTATCTTCTGCCCAATGCATTTACCACTGCCAATTTGTTTGCGGGGTTTTATGCCGTTGTGCAGGCCATGAATGGTCGTTTCGAGGCGGCTGCCATCGCTATTTTTCTGGCGTTGGTGTTTGATGGTATGGATGGACGCGTGGCACGTCTCACCAATACACAGTCGGCTTTTGGTGAGCAGTACGACTCCCTGGCGGACATGATTTCCTTTGGCGCGGCACCTGCTCTGGTCATGTATGTCTGGGCTATGCAAGGTTTGGGGCGTTGGGGGTGGTTGGCCGCCTTTATCTACGTAGTGGGTGGGGCATTGCGCCTAGCCCGTTTCAATACCAATATTGAGGTCGTAGACAAACGCTTTTTCCAGGGTTTGCCGAGTCCTGCCGCCGCCGCGCTGGTCGCGGGTTTTGTCTGGTTGGCCGTGGATAACAAGCTGTCCTTGCAGGTCAATGCCATTCCCTGGGTGGCTTTTGGTTTGACCATCTACGCCGGCTTAGCCATGGTTTCCAATGCACCTTTCTACAGCGGCAAGTCGTTCGCAATCAGCCGCAGCGTCCCTTTTTGGGGCATGTTGCTCTTTGTGCTGGTCTTTGTGTTTGTTTCTACCGACCCTCCCGTCGTGTTGTTTGGGCTGTTTTGCCTGTATGGGCTGTCGGGCTGGGTGGTGATGGCGTGGCGTTGGCGTCGCGCTCGTGCTTTGGCGCGACTTCGGCGTGGAAACAACTAAAATCCTGGGGCTTGATGGGCACTCAAGCCGAAATGCTTAACGTCTTCCCCGGTTTTTCGTTATAATCGTTTGCTGTGCTTGGCCCGCTGGGTTCGGCGCACTCAATCTCATTTTCAACACGTTAGGGCACCTCGGTCCTAACGCAAGTCTTAGAGGCTAAATAAAATGGCAGTTGCAGATATCAAAAAAGTCGATATCGTTTCCGAGTTTCAGCGTAAACAAGGCGATACAGGCTCCCCAGAAGTACAAGTGGCTTTGCTGACCGCTCGCATCAACGAATTGACCGGCCACTTTAAGGCCCACAACAAGGATCACCACTCCCGTCGTGGTCTGTTGCGTATGGTTAGCCGTCGCCGCAAATTGCTGGATTACCTGAAAGGTCGTAATCCAGAAGCTTACCGTGCTTTGATCGAAAAACTCGGTCTGCGTAAGTGATACCGGGGCTGGCTCCCCGCTAAACAACCGTGCATTCGGCGAACTGGTTTCGCGGTGTGCACGGTTTTTTTATTGTAAGGATTCTCCTAATGTTCAATAAAGTCACCAAGTCTTTCCAGTACGGCGAACATACCGTTGTGCTGGAAACCGGCGAAATCGCACGTCAGGCGTCAGGTGCCGTGCTGGTTTCGATTGAAGACACTGTTGTGTTGGCCACCGTTGTGGGCAAAAGCGAAGCGAAAGCAGGTCAGGATTTCTTCCCTCTGACCGTTGATTACGTCGAAAAAACTTACTCCGCTGGCAAGATCCCTGGTGGTTTCTTCAAGCGTGAAGGCCGTCAGTCCGAGCGCGAGATTCTGATCTCCCGCCTGATCGACCGTCCACTGCGTCCGCTGTTCCCTGAAGGTTTCTACAACGAAGTCCAGGTCATTATTCACACGGTATCGGTCAATCCTGAAATTGATCCTGATATCGCTGCCATGATCGGTGCCTCCGCTGCTTTGGCTATCTCTGGTATTCCTTTCAACGGTCCTGTGGGCGCTGCGCGCGTCGGTTACGTTGATGGTCAGTACGTGCTGAATCCTTCCGCCACGTTGCTGAAATCCTCTGCTCTGGATTTGATTGTGGCCGGTACCGAAGAAGCGGTGCTGATGGTTGAGTCCGAAGCCAAGCAATTGTCCGAAGAAATCATGCTGGGTGGTGTGGTGTTTGCTCACGAGCAAATGCAAGCTGCCATCAACTGCATTCACGAACTGGTTGAAGAAGCTGGCAAACCCGAGTGGAACTGGCAGCCTGCCGCTGTTAACGAAAGCCTGTTGGCTACGGTGACAAGCGCTGCGCAAGACGGTTTGCAACAGGCTTACCAGACACGCGAAAAGCAGGCTCGTACTGAGCAGCTGCGTGCCGTGTACGCTCAGGCCAAGGAAGCGGTGCTGGCTCAGGCTGCCGCCAATGACCAAGACAAGCCTGATATGGTTGCTGTCGAAAACATGATGTTCGATCTGGAAAGCCAGATCGTGCGTTCGCGCATCTTGGGCGGCGAGTCCCGCATCGACGGTCGCGACACTCGTACAGTTCGTCCTATCAGCATTCGTTTGGGCGTTCTGCCTCGTGCGCACGGTAGTGCTTTGTTCACGCGTGGCGAAACCCAGGCTTTGGTGGTCACCACCTTGGGTACCAAGCAAGACGAGCAAATCATTGACTCGATCATGGGCGAGTACCGTGATCGCTTCATGATGCACTACAACATGCCTCCTTTCGCTACTGGTGAAGCGGGCCGTTTCGGTGCTCCCAAGCGTCGTGAGATTGGTCACGGTCGTCTGGCCAAGCGCGCTTTGATGCCTTTGTTGCCTGCTGCTGAGGATTTCCAGTACTCCATTCGCGTGGTGTCTGAAATTACCGAATCCAACGGTTCTTCCTCTATGGCATCGGTGTGCGGTGGCTCCTTGTCCATGATGGATGCCGGTGTTCCCGTGCAAGATCACGTGGCTGGTGTGGCCATGGGTCTGATCAAGGAAGGCAACAAGTTTGCTGTGCTGACCGACATTCTGGGTGACGAAGATCACCTGGGCGATATGGATTTCAAGGTTGCCGGTACCGAGAAAGGTATTACTGCTTTGCAGATGGACATCAAAATCCAGGGCATTACCAAAGAAATCATGCAGGTTGCATTGGCTCAGGCACATGAAGGCCGTATGCACATCCTGGGCAAGATGAAAGAAGCGCTCGACGGTTCCCGCACTGAGATGTCTGAATTTGCTCCTCGCATGTTGACCGTGAAGATCAACCCCGAGAAGATTCGTGACGTGATTGGTAAGGGTGGTGCCACCATCCGTGCCCTGACCGAAGAGACCGGTACACAGATCGATATTTCCGATGATGGCACTATCACTATTGCTAGCGCCGATCTGGACAAGGCACGCGAAGCCGAACGTCGTATTAAAGAGCTGACCGCTGAAGTTGAAGTGGGTCAGGAATACGAAGGTCCTGTGATGCGTTTGCTGGACTTTGGTGCGATTGTGCAAGTTCTGCCAGGCCGTGACGGTCTGCTGCATATCTCCGAGATCGCCAACTACCGTATCGCTAACATCAATGACGTACTGAAAGTAGGTCAGGTTGTTAAGGTCAAGGTCATTGAGGCTGACGAGAAAGGTCGTCTGCGTCTGTCGATCAAGGCTATTGGCGGTATTGAAGCTCAAGGCGGCCCTGCTGCTCCTGCTGCTTCTTGATAGCGACTGTAGTTTAGCTAAAGAAAGACCCGCCTTTTGGCGGGTTTTTTGTCTCTGGTTCTGTGCTTTTTTGGACTAAAGCCAGGCTATTGTGCTTTCAAAAGCTGGTTTATCTAGTTATGGATATTCAGGCTTGTGTTGGGCGGGGGAGGGCCTTGACTGAGCCCGTTGCTTCTAGGAAGGTCTGGTAACCCAGATATCAGTGTGAGCGGGGGTATGGGGCAGGGAGGGGTATACAAAAAAGCCCACTAAAAGTGGGCTTTTCTGGGGTGGTCGATGTCTGTCTGCGATCAATAAAAACTCTGGTTTTTATTAAGAGGCAGAAATATTCGCCAGTCATTACAAGTACTTGGTGCATCCAGCCGGAATCGAACCGGCACGATCAAAGATCGAGGGATTTTAAGTCCCTTGCGTCTACCAATTCCGCCATGGATGCAGCGGGAGATGATGGCGGAAGCGGTGAGATTCGAACTCACGGATGGGTTACCCCATCGCCGGTTTTCAAGACCGGTCCATTCAACCGCTCTGGCACGCTTCCTATCAGTTGGGCTTTTCTCGGCAAGCCACGCGAGACAAAAAGCGTTGCGGCCAGGAAAGCCTTAAAGTGTAACGTATAAATTTGCCAGCGTCATGGAAATAATATGTTTTCATTGCAGGAATAGGGCGCTGATGCCAGTGCCTATGATAGATTGCAGCAAGTAAGGCGGCTGGCTACGTGTTGATCGTTAGGCTAGGCCGGGCAACTATATTCGATATCTGGGAGTAGGTATGCGCGCAGTTGAAATCACAGAATTTGGAAAACCAGAAGTATTGCGGGTGGGCGAACGGCCTATGCCGCAAGCGGGGCCAGGTGAGGTCTTGGTCAAGGTGATCGCTGCGGGGGTGAATCGCCCCGATGTATTGCAGCGGGCGGGTGCCTATCCACCCCCGGCAGGTGCGTCTGATATTCCTGGCCTGGAGCTGGCGGGTGAGATCGTGTCCGGTGATGTGGCGGGTAGCGCTTTTAACGTGGGCGATCAGATCTGTGCTTTGGTGACCGGCGGGGGCTATGCCGAGTACTGCGTGGTTCCGGTGCAGCAATGTTTACCCATTCCTGCCGGATTTAGCCTAATTGAAGCGGCTGGCTTGCCAGAAACCTTCTTTACCGTGTGGAGCAATGTGTTCGACCGTGGCCAATTAAGCAAAGGGGAGACCTTACTGGTTCATGGTGGTGCGAGCGGGATTGGGACAACAGCAATTCAGTTGGCTGTGGCTTTGGGGCATACCGTCTACGCCACTGCGGGAAGTGATGAGCGGGTGGAAGCCATTAACCGCCTGGGCGGGATTGGCATCAACTACAAAACCCAAGTCTATGAGGACGTCATCAAGAGCAAGACAGGGGGCCGTGGGGTTGATGTCATCCTGGATATGGTCTCAGGCGACTACATCAATCGAGACCTGAGTTGTCTGGCAGATGATGGTCGTATCGTTATCATTGCCTTGTTGGGCGGGGTGAAAGCCACAATTAATTGTGGTGAGATCCTGCGCCGTCGTCTGACCATTACGGGTTCTACGTTGCGTTCTCGTCCTGTTGAGTTCAAGGCGCAACTGGCGCGCGCTTTGCGCGAGCGTGTCTGGCCATTATTGGAGGCTGGTCAGGTGCGGCCTTTGATTCACGCTACTTTCCCTCTGGAGCAGGCCAGCGATGCCCACGCCATGATGGAGGCGGGCGAGCAGGTGGGTAAAATCATTCTTGTTCCCTAAAAGCAGCAAGGGGTGGCATGGCCACCCTTTTTCTTTCGGGCATAAGACGAATTTTCTGCCAAATATGCGCGAAAAGGATTGGCTCGCGCTACAATAGCCGGTTAGCTGCGTCCCGATTGTGGGCGTTGGTGTAACTTTTTGACTGGCATCAAGGGAGCAATGAGCGTACATTCTTCGCGTAAACGACTGGTTGCGGGTAATTGGAAATTAAATGGCTCGCTTGATGGCAACAGCCGTCTGCTGCAAGAACTGCTCGTTCAGCCTGATGCGCAGGCAGATTGTGATGTGCTGGTATGCGTTCCTTATGTGTATTTGCCTCAGGCGGCAGATATCTTGAAAGGCTCAGCCATTGCTGTTGGTGCCCAGGATGTCAGCGTACATGTCAAGGGTGCGTACACCGGTGAAATCTCGGCGGCCATGCTGGCGGATGTGGGCTGCCGTTGGGTGATTGTTGGGCATTCCGAGCGCAGGCAATATCACCAGGAAAGCAGTGCTCAGGTTGCTGCCAAGGTTGTGGCAGCGCTGGATGCGGGCTTGACGCCTATTGTCTGTATTGGCGAGCAGTTAGCCGATCGAGAGACGGGGCAAGAAACCTGTGTGGTGCAAGATCAGCTCGAACCGATCAAAGCCCTGGGTGCAGAGGTGCTGACTAAGTTGGTGTTGGCTTATGAGCCGGTCTGGGCAATTGGTACTGGTCTGACGGCAACGCCAGAGCAAGCGCAGCAAATGCATCAACAGATTCGCGCCTATATGGAGTTGGATCAGTTGCGTATTTTGTACGGTGGCAGCGTGAAGGCGGATAATGCCGCAGAGCTGTTTGCTATGCCGGATATTGATGGTGCCTTGGTGGGTGGTGCATCTTTGGATGCGCAGGAATTTTTACGTATAGTGGCCGCTTAAAGGGTCTGGAGTCTTTAAATGCAAGATTGGATGTCTTCCGTTCTGATGGCGGTGCAGGTTATCTCCTCGCTGTTAATTATTGGTCTGGTTCTGTTGCAGCAAGGCAAGGGCGCCGATATGGGCTCGGCCTTCGGCGGCGGCTCGGCGGGTAGCGTGTTTGGTGCGGCGGGTGCGGCCAACTTTTTGTCGCGTATGACTAAATGGGCGGCTATCGTCTTTTTTGTGTCTACCGGTGGTTTGGCTTGGGTAGCTCACCACCCCGCTCAGAAAGTTGAGGCGGGTGTGATGCAAGGTTACGAATCCTCTGTGCCTGGTGCTGCTTCGGTGCCGGCTCCAGCGGCTGTGCCGGGCGCCGTGCCTCCGGCTGCTCCTGCGGGCCAGGAAGTGCCTGCGGTTCCTGCTGCTGAGTAAGTTTGGCTGATCTGCCTATTTGGTTCTGCTCTCTATATTAGATTAGAGGCAACAAATATCTCCAGAGAGCTGGTAACGCAGCATGACAGCAAAGCCCGTCTTTATGGCGGGCTTTGCTTATTTAGTGGTGTTTGTGCCGCGTAGTGCTGAGTCCCTGTTTTTTTAAGGGTTTTGGGCTGTTTTGTACTGACAGTATTGCTTTTGTCATGCTAATATCGCTGTCTTGATTGCTTGCCGACGTGGTGGAATTGGTAGACACGCTATCTTGAGGGGGTAGTGGCGAAAGCTGTACGAGTTCGAGTCTCGTCGTCGGCACCAAATAAAATAAAGCGGGAACGCTCTGTGATTGCAGAGCCTGGAAATAAAACCTGATCCTGAAAAGGACAGGTTTTTTTTTCGTCATTGTTGGGCATCGAGGGTTCTATATAAGAGCCTGGCTTCTAGCCTCGTTTGCTTTTTTCGGGCTCACTTGAAAAGTGGATAGACGTGAGCGCATGGGTATTCGAGGTGCTGGTTTCTTTATTCTCACAATATGAGAAAAATTAAAGCTAGTTGATTGGAGCTTGGAGTGCTCAAGAGTGATTGAGGTGGCTTTGAGTTGATTCTGGAGGTCGACTTGGGTTTCTGTCTGATTTGCGAAAAACCAGCATTGGCGACCGATTGCTCGCAAGACTTAAAGCAAGTTCTTAAGAAGATTCTGACCGTAGCCCGCTAATTAGCACTGCTGGCCTAAGCCGCCTGGAAAGCCCCTTTAAGTGGCTTTTTGTTGTGTATAGCCAACAGGCTGTGCACAAACATTCACGTTTCCGAAGGCTTTCGTAGTCAAGCGACGGGAATTTTGATGCAATAACGTTAACTTCCCATCGCGGAGTTAGAAAGAGCAGCAGCACTGTTGTAGTTGGGCTGCTCTGATTTACTCAAATCTACGGAGATTTCTTACATGAAAAAGACTCTGCTCGCTGCTGCTCTGATGGCCGGCTTCGCTGGCGTCGCACACGCAGAAACGTCTGTCACCCTGTACGGCATTCTGGACGCTGGTATTGGTTACCAAAAAGTTAAGGGTAGCGAAGGTTACGGTCAAAGCACTAACCCTACAGCTATCAACTCCAAGCGTACTGGTCTGATCAATGGTATTCAGTCCGGCAACCGTTGGGGCCTGAAGGGTTCCGAAGATCTGGGTGATGGCCTGCGCGCTGTGTTCGTTCTGGAAAGCGGCTTTGATCTGGGTACTGGTAACTCTGCTCAAGGTGGTCGTTTGTTCGGTCGTCAAGCCACTCTGGGTCTGGCTGGTGACAGCTGGGGTCAACTGGACTTCGGTCGTCAAACCAACATCACTTCCAAGTACCTGAGCGCTATTGCTGATCCTTTCGGCGGCGGCTTTGACCAGGCTAACATCGGTGGCGCATTCACATCCGCTAACACCGTTCGTTACGACAACATGGTCATGTACCAAACCCCTAACTTCTCCGGCTTCCAGTTCGGCGTTGGTTACTCCTTCAACGGTGACGGCAAACAGTCGTGGGACAAGGATCTGCCATTGGTTGGTGGCGGTACCGCTAACTCCAAAGACTTCAACAAACAAGCTATCACCACCGGTCTGCGTTACGCTAACGGCCCAGTCGGCGTTACTGTTACTTATGACCAGATCCGTAAGCGTGGTCTGAACCCAGCTACGATCGGTGGCCAGCCTGCTGCTACCTACAACGGTGCGCAAGATACCACTGTTAAGTCCTGGAACATCGGCGGTAGCTACGACTTTGAAGTCGTGAAAGCTTACTTGGCATTCGGTCAAACCCGTAACGGTTTGTTCGAAGGTCAGTCCTACGGTGAACTGAACCAGCAAGCTACGCTGGGTAAAGGTCTGAAAGTTAACTCCTACCTGGTTGGTCTGTCCGCACCTGTTGGCGCCGGCACCATCATGGGTTCTTGGACAATGGCTGACCCAAGCTCGGCTCCTGACAGCTTTGCTAACAGCACAGGCCCATGGGAACTGAAGAAACAGCACACTTTCAGCCTGGGTTACAGCCACCCACTGAGCAAGCGCACGAACGTGTACGCAATTGGCTCCTACGCCAAGAACGTATACTTCATGCCTGATGCTAAGTCCACACTGATCGGTGTTGGCCTGCGTCACCAGTTCTAATCGTTTCGCGTAGCTTGTCTACGCGTTGCGATCAGCAAACCTTCGGGTTTGCTTGAGCTGAAGAAGTATAAAAAGCCATCCTTCGGGATGGCTTTTTTATTGCTTGTTTGTGGGGTGTACTTGGTTTGTTTGTTTCGCCCGGGTATGTGAGTTAAGGCGTGGGCCGCTTACATGCTTATTGGCTTATGGCTGCTTTGGTGGTGTGGTCTCTCGTTTTATGTGGTGGTCACTGTAGTGCTCGTAGGGGTGGTAGGCGCTGCTGATGTGATTGTTTTTTGCCTCTTCTATGCTGGGCTGTGTGTATGGTGGATTTCTTTCGGGCTCGTGCACTGTTGTTCCGACCCTCTGGTCGTGTTCGTCTTGCTTACAAAATAAGTATAAAAAATCGATTTTTAATTCTTAATAGCTGACATTCTCCTTACAAAAGCGAGTAAGATAATTAATTAAAGCTTCAAACCACAACCCTTAATAAAGTAAATAATCAATAGTTGAAGGGTTTTCGGTCAGGTAGCTGACAGTTTTTGCGGCATGGGTGCAACACCCACGCCTAGATGTAATGGTTTGGGGTTATCCCTCAAAACTGTGCTCTCAAAATGCTACAATCCAAGAGTTTATTTACTGCGATTGGATGCTTTGCATGAACCTGCAAGAGTACTTTCCCGTTTTGCTATTTATCATCGTCGCCACTGGGATTGGCTTGGCACTGCTTTTGGTTGGTCGAGTGTTAGGTCCAAACCGCCCCGACCCTGAAAAGCTCTCTCCTTACGAATGCGGTTTTGAGGCATTCGGCGATTCGCGCATGAAGGTGGATATTCGTTACTACCTGATCGCGATCCTGTTCATCATGTTCGATCTGGAAATCGCTTTTCTGTTTCCCTGGGCTATGGCCAATGGGACAGTAGGCCTGGTTGGTTTCTGGACGGTTATGGCGTTCTTGGCCGTTTTGACGGTCGGTTTTATCTACGAATGGAAAAAAGGCGCTCTGGACTGGGAGTAACCCATCCATAGAGAACCCCAACACGGGTTTTCGCGTCTGCTGCTGGGCATAAGGGGCACGAGGATGCGTCTTGATGACAGCGGGTTTGGTCAGCAACAGGATAGGCCGGGTCTTCCCAGTGCCTGATCCGGCAAAAGGCAACTACTATGGCTATCGACGGCATTCTCAAAGAAGGTTTTGTGACGACCAGTGCAGATAAGTTTCTGAACTGGGCAAAAACAGGGTCTATGTGGCCCATGACATTTGGTCTGGCCTGTTGTGCAGTGGAAATGATGCACGCTGGCGCGGCTCGTTATGACCTGGACCAATTCGGCATTATTTTCCGTCCCAGCCCACGTCAATCTGACTTGATGATTGTGGCGGGTACCCTGTGCAACAAGATGGCACCTGCCTTGCGCAAGGTGTACGACCAGATGGCCGAGCCTCGTTGGGTTGTATCCATGGGCTCCTGTGCCAACGGTGGCGGCTACTATCACTACTCCTACTCGGTTGTGCGCGGCTGTGATCGCATCGTGCCGGTAGACGTGTATGTGCCGGGCTGCCCTCCGACCGCTGAAGCTTTGGTTTATGGCTTGCTGCAAATGCAGAACAAGATCCGTTTGACCAATACCATCGCACGCTGAACGGTTAGAACAGGCTAAACAAGACTATGACACGGCTAGAAACTTTAAAAACCAACTTGTTCTCTATTCTTGGTGAGCAGGCTGCGTTGACGCAAGCGCGCAATGAGCTCACTTTGGAAGTGCCGGTTGATGCGTGGGTCGATACCTGCACCTTGCTACGCGACCATGCTGACCTGCGCTTTGAAACCTGTATAGATTTGTGCGGAATTGATTATTCCGCCTGGAAGGCACCTACTTACCAGGCTGCAGCGGGTCAGTTCCCCCATCGCTTTGCCGTTGTGCTGCACCTGATGTCCTTGACGCACAATTGGCGCCTGCGTGTGCGCTGCTTTGTGCCTAACGACGATTTCCCCGCTTTGCCGACGCTGTTCGAGGTCTGGCCTTCGGTGAACTGGTTCGAGCGCGAAGCGTTTGACCTGTACGGCATTATTTTCGAGAACCACCCTGATCTGCGTCGCATTCTGACCGACTACGGTTTTATCGGTCATCCTTTCCGCAAAGACTTCCCTATCTCCGGTTACGTCGAAATGCGCTATGACACCGAGCAGAAGCGGGTCATTTACCAGCCCGTCACCATTGAGCCGCGAGAAATCACGCCGCGTGTGGTGCGCGAGGACGATTACGGAATTGGGCGATAAGCATCATGGCAGAAATTCAAAACTACACCCTGAACTTTGGTCCTCAGCATCCAGCCGCACACGGTGTGTTGCGTCTGGTGCTTGAGCTGGACGGCGAAGTCATTCAGCGTGCTGACCCCCATATTGGTTTATTGCACCGTGCCACTGAAAAGCTGGCGGAGCACCGCACCTTTTTGCAGACTTTGCCTTACATGGATCGTCTGGACTATGTGTCCATGATGGTCAACGAGCACGCCTACTGTATGGCGATTGAGCGTCTGGTCGGTGTCGAGGTTCCGCTGCGTGGTCAATATATCCGCGTCATGTTTGACGAGATTACCCGCATTCTGAATCACTTGATGTCGATTGGTTCGCACGCGCTGGACGTGGGCGCCATGGCAGTCTTCTTGTACGCTTTCCGTGAACGTGAAGACCTGATGGACTGTTACGAAGCCGTCTCCGGTGCTCGCTTGCACGCGGCCTACTATCGTCCTGGTGGCGTCTACCGCGACCTGCCCGGCACCATGCCTCAGTACAAGGCTAATAAATACCGTTCCGACAAAGAACTGAAAGCCATGAACGACGCACGTTCGGGCTCTTTGCTGGATTTCATCGAAGACTTCACCAATCGCTTTCCCGCGTGTGTGGACGAATACGAGACCCTGCTGACTGATAACCGTATCTGGAAGCAGCGTCTGGTGGGCGTGGGCGTGGTTGATCCTGATCGCGCCAAGGCGCTGGGCTTTACTGGCCCTATGCTGCGTGGTTCGGGCGTGGAGTGGGATCTGCGTAAGATGCAACCCTACGAAGTCTATGATCGCGTCGAATTTGATATCCCTGTGGGTCGCAATGGTGACTCCTACGACCGCTACCTGGTTCGTATCGCTGAGATGCGCGAGAGCAATCGCATCATCCGTCAGTGTGTGCAGTGGCTGCGCAATAATCCCGGCCCAGTCATCACAGATAACCATAAAGTGGCACCGCCGTCGCGCGAAGGCATGAAAACCGGGATGGAGGACTTGATCCACCATTTCAAACTGTTCTCCGAAGGGATGCACGTGCCCACGGGCGAGGTGTATGCCGGTGTGGAACATCCAAAGGGCGAGTTTGGCATTTATCTGGTATCTGACGGTGGTAACAAGCCTTACCGCATGAAGATCCGTGCTCCGGGCTTCGTCCACTTGCAGGCCCTCGATGAAATGAGCCGCGGTCACATGATTGCCGACGCGGTCACTATTATCGGCACGCAGGACATTGTGTTTGGCGAGATCGACCGTTAAGGTCGCGCCTGGAAAAACGGAACCGAATTATGTTGCTTTCCGAAAAAGCCTACCAACAGATAGATAAGGAACTGAACAAGTTCCCGGCAGATCAACGTCGCTCTGCCATCATGGCCTCTTTGGCCATTGCCCAGCAGGAAAAAGGCTGGGTATCGCCTGAAATTATAGAGGATGTCGCCCAATATATTGGCGTGGAGCCCATTGCTGTTCAGGAGGTCGCGACCTTCTACAACATGTTCCATACCAAGCCTGTTGGTCGCTTCACTATTTCTGTGTGTACCAACTTGCCCTGTGCGCTGCGTGACGGCGTCAAGGCAGGCGAATACCTGAAAGAAAAGCTGGGTATCGAATACGGTGAAACCACGGCTGACGGCCAGTTCTCCCTGATCATGGGAGAGTGCATGGGCTCATGTGGTGATTCGCCCGTCATGTTGCTGAACAATCAGCACATGTGCGTGCGTATGGAAGCCGAGCGCATTGATGCCATGCTCGAAGAATTGAAGACACACGGAGAATCGGCATGATTGCACCGGACATTCTGCGTAAGTTCTCCCAGGGATTAGAGCCTAATCCTGGTGACGACTTGTCGCGCAGCATGATTTTTCATGATCGCCATATCGAGCCACAGATTCTGGCCGGTTTGAACGGCGACAACTGGGGCCTGGAAGAGTACGTTAAACGTGGTGGCTATGAAGCCCTGCGTAAAGTCTTGACCACCGGCATGAAACCCGAAGACGTTATTGCTGAAGTCAAAACTTCCGCATTGCGTGGCCGTGGTGGTGCAGGTTTCCCCTCGGGCCTGAAGTGGAGCTTTATGCCCCGCACCTTGCCCGGTCAAAAGTACCTGGTATGTAACTCTGACGAGGGCGAGCCCGGCACCTTTAAAGACCGCGATATTTTGCGTTTTAACCCGCATATCGTGATTGAAGGGATGGCTATTGCCGCCTACGCCATGGGCATTACTGTGGGTTACAACTACATCCACGGTGAAGTGTTCGAGATTTATCAGCGTTTTGAAGAAGCGCTGGAGCAGGCCCGTGAGGCCGGCTTCCTGGGTGACAAGATCCTGGGCTCGGACTTCAACTTCCAGCTGCATGCATTCCACGGTTACGGCGCCTATATTTGCGGTGAAGAGACCGCGTTGCTGGAGTCCCTGGAAGGCAAGAAGGGCCAGCCCCGTTTCAAGCCGCCATTTCCCGCCAGTTTTGGTCTGTACGGCAAGCCTACGACCATCAATAACACTGAAACATTTGCAGCTGTTCCTTGGATTCTGCGCAATAGCGGCCAGGAATACCTGGAAGTGGGTATCCCTAATGCTGGTGGCACCAAGATCTTCTCCATTACTGGCGACGTAGAGCGTCCCGGTAACTACGAAGTACCTCTGGGTACGCCTTTTGCAACCTTGCTGGAACTGGCAGGTGGCATGCGTGACGGTCGCAAACTGAAAGCGGTGATCCCTGGTGGGTCCAGCTCGCCTGTTTTGCCGGCCGACATCATGATGGCGACCAATCTGGACTATGACTCCATCGCCAAGGCGGGCTCCATGCTGGGTTCGGGTGCCGTCATTGTGATGGACGAGACACGCTGCATGGTCAAGTCTTTGCTGCGTCTGTCCTATTTTTATTATCACGAAAGTTGCGGCCAGTGCACGCCGTGCCGTGAAGGCACAGGCTGGTTGTGGCGCATGGTGCATCGCATCGAGAACGGTCAAGGTCGCGCTGAAGACTTGGACATGCTCGACGACATTGCACATAACATCATGGGCCGCACCATTTGCGCCCTGGGTGATGCTGCTGCCATGCCGGTGCGCAGTTTCGTTAAGCATTTCCGCGACGAGTTCGCACACCACATCGAGCATAAAGGCTGTGTGGTGCCTCAATATTTGTAGGCCAGGACAACGTAATGGTAGAACTCACCATCGATGGCATTAAAGTTGACGCCCCGGAAGGCAGCATGGTCATTCAGGCTGCCCATGACGCCGGTGTCTACGTGCCGCACTTCTGTTATCACAAAAAACTGAGTATTGCCGCCAACTGCCGCATGTGTTTGGTGGACGTGGAAAAAGCACCCAAGCCTTTGCCAGCTTGTGCCACTCCCGTCACCAACGGCATGGTTGTGCGTACTCGTTCGGAAAAAGCCGTTGCCGCTCAAAAGAGCGTCATGGAATTTCTGCTGATCAACCACCCGCTGGATTGCCCTGTGTGCGATCAGGGTGGTGAATGTCAGCTGCAGGATCTGGCCGTGGGTTACGGTGGCTCCGAGTCGCGCTACAAGGAAGAAAAGCGCGTTGTGGCCGCCAAGTCCATGGGTCCACTGATCTCGACCGAAGCTATGCAGCGTTGCATTCATTGCACCCGCTGTGTGCGTACTGGCGAAGAAATCGCCGGTGTTCAAGAGGTCGGGATGCTGAACCGTGGCGAACACGCCGAGATCACCACCTTTGTGGGTCGCGCAGTCGAGTCCGAGCTGTCGGGCAATATGATTGACGTCTGCCCAGTGGGTGCCTTGCTCTCCAAGCCTTTCCGCTTTAATGCGCGTACCTGGGAACTGGCTCGTCGTCGCAGCGTTAGCCCGCACGACAGCGTGGGTGCCAACCTGGTATTGCAAGCCAAGATGGACAAGGTTTTGCGTGTCGTGCCTTTCGAGAACGAAGAAGTTAACGAGTGCTGGATCAGCGACCGTGACCGTTTCTCCTACGAAGGTTTGTACACCGAAGATCGTCTGACTCGCCCCATGGTGCGTGGTGATGATGGCCAGTGGCGCGAAGCCTCCTGGAACGACGCCATGCAAACCATCGTGGCCGGCATGAATGCAGTGCGCGAGAAGTTTGGTGCGGATCAACTGGGCTGTATTGGCTCGGCGACATCCACCACAGAAGAACTGGCTTTGCTGGCTCGTCTGGGTCGTGCTCTGGGTACTGAAAACGTGGACTTCCGTCTGCGTCAGACCGATGCCCGTCTGGATGGTGCCTTGGCCGGCGTGCCTTGGTTGGGTATGCCGCTGACCGCCCTGAACGAGCTGGATCGCGTTCTGGTTGTGGGCTCCTTCCTGCGTAAAGATCATCCCTTGATGGCCCAGCGTCTGCGCCAGGCTGTTAAACGTGGTGCTCAAGTTTCCTTCATTGATTCGGCTGCCGATAATCCATTGTTCAATGCGATTGCTGGCCGCATGACGGTTGCTCCTAGCCAGTTGGCCAACTCCTTGGCTCAAGTGCTGGTCGCTGTTGCCAAGGCCAAGGAAGCCGCGGTTCCTGCTGGTCTGGAAGGCGTACAGGTTTCTGCTGAAGCTCAGCTGATCGCTGACAGCCTGGCTTCCGGTGAACGCGTGGCCATCTTGCTGGGCAATATGGCAGTCAACTCGGATCAGGCCAGCGTCATTGCTGCCAACGCCAATGCAATTGCACAGGCCAGTGGTGCCAAGCTGGGCTTCCTGACTGCTGGCGGTAACACCGTGGGTGGTTACCTGGCCAATGCAGTACCTGGCAAGGGTGGTTTGACTGCCGAGCAAATGCTGGCTCAAACCCTGCGTGCATATCTGGTTCTGAATGTTGAGCCTGCTCTGGATAGCGATCTGGGCGAGCGTGCAATAGAAACGCTTAAGTCCGCGACGTTCTCGGTGGCTCTGACTTCCTACCGTTCCGCTGCTGAGCAGTGGGCCGATGTGATGTTGCCTGTGTCTCCTTTCACGGAAACCTCCGGTACTTTTGTGAACGCCGAAGGCCGTGTACAAAGCTTCAAGGGCGCCGCAGCACCTGTAGGCGATACTCGTCCAGCTTGGAAAGTCCTGCGTGTCCTGGGCAACTTGTTCCAGCTGGATGGTTTTGACGACGAAACGTCGGAATCGGTGCGTGACTCGGTCATGGCTGCTGGTGTGGAATCGCGTCTGTCCAACCAGATCAATCTGGCTGCTGGTGTCTTGCCTGCAGGCAGTGGCCTGGAGCGTGTGGCCGATGTGCCTATCTACCGTAGCGATGCGCTGGTTCGTCGTTCGGCTCCTTTGCAGGAAACACCTGCTTCGGCCGCACCGACCGCCCGCATGGCGGCGGCCACTCTGGCTCAACTGGGCTTGTCCGATGGTGATCTGGTAAAGGTGCGTTCCTCTCAAGGTGAAGTTAGCCTGTCAGCTCAGTTGGATGACACCGTGGCATTGAACTCGGTGCGTGTTGCCACCGCTTTTTCTGAAACTGCCGCTTTGGGTAGCGCATTCGGTCAATTGACAGTGGAGCGTGCATAACATGGATTTTCTCTCTGTCATCAATAACTACGGTACCGAGCTGCTCGGACCTACCGCTTGGTTTGTTGTGTGGACCTTGCTCAAGGTAATCGCGATTGCGGTACCGGTGATCTTGTGCGTTGCCTACCTGACTTACTGGGAACGTAAGATGATCGGCTTCATGCATTCGCGTCTGGGACCCACTCGTGTGGGTTACCGCGGCTTGCTGCAGCCTTTCGCTGACGTCTTCAAGCTGCTGACCAAAGAACTGATCATTCCGGCTCAATCCAATAAGGTTCTGTATCTGTTGGCCCCTGTGGTCACCTTGATGCCTGCCTTAGCGGCTTGGGCAGTGATTCCTTTTGGTCCTGATGTGGTGCTGTCCGACATCAATGCCGGTTTGCTGTACATCCTGGCGATTACTTCCCTGGGTGTCTACGGTGTGATCGTGGCTGGCTGGGCATCCAACTCCAAGTACGCCTTGCTGGGTGGTCTGCGAGCAGCCGCTCAGGTTCTGTCCTACGAACTGGCCATTGGTTTTGTCCTGATTACCGTGTTGCTGGTTTCCGGCACGCTGAATCTGTCGGGCATCGTGATGGGCCAGACACAGGGTTACTTCGCGGACAAGGGCTTGAACTTCTTGTCGTGGAACTGGCTGCCATTGCTGCCACTATTTGTGATCTACGTAATTTCTGCTGTTGCTGAAACCAACCGTCACCCCTTTGACGTGGTGGAAGGTGAATCGGAAATTGTGGCGGGTCCCATGGTGGAGTACTCCGGTACCGGTTTTGCTCTGTTCTTTTTGGGCGAATACGCCAACATGATCTTTCTGTCGGCTCTGGCGTCCATCATGTTCTTGGGCGGTTGGACTCCGATTGTCGAGTTCGCTCCCTTCACGTGGATTCCGGGGTGGCTGTGGTTGGGTCTGAAGACCTTTATCGTGGTCTCCATGTTTATCTGGTTCCGTGCGACGTTCCCACGTTACCGCTATGACCAGATCATGCGTTTGGGCTGGAAGGTATTTATCCCGCTGACCGGTGTTTGGCTGGTTATTGTGGCGATCTGGATGCAGACGCCCTGGAACATCTGGCATTAAGGCTAAGGGGCAAGATTATGGAAGCAATCAAAGATTTCTTTGGCAGCCTGATGCTGTCCGAGATGCTCAAAGGCATGCGCCTGACGGGGAAGTATTTCTTCAAGCGTAAAGTTACGCTGCGTTATCCCGTTGAAACCACGCCGACTTCGCCACGTTTTCGCGGTTTGCACGCTTTGCGTCGCTACGAAAACGGCGAGGAGCGTTGCATCGCGTGCAAACTGTGCGAGGCCGTATGTCCCGCCATGGCCATCTCGATCGAGTCGGCAGAACGTGAGGACGGCACGCGCCGCACTACACGTTATGACATCGATCTGGCCAAGTGTATTTTCTGTGGTTTCTGTGAAGAAAGCTGCCCGGTCGACTCGATCGTGGAGACACATATTCACGAATACCACGGCGAAAAACGCGGCGATTTGTACTACACCAAGGACATGCTGCTGGCTATTGGTGACCGCTACGAAGACGAAATTGCTCGTCGTCGTGCTGCAGATGCACCTTATCGCTAAGGCCGGAGCTCTACACTCATGTTATTTACTACTGTTCTGTTTTATGTGCTGGCGCTGGTGATGGTGGTGGCCGCGTATCGCGTGATCGCTGCCAAAAACCCGGTTACGGCCGTATTGCATTTGATTCTGGTCTTTTTCACGGCTGCCATGCTGTGGATCACGATGGGCGCGGAGTTCCTGGGCCTGTTGCTGGTAGTGGTCTACGTAGGCGCGGTGATGGTGATGTTCCTGTTCGTCATCATGATGCTGGACGTACGCCAGGAATCGGCTGCCAAGAAATTCCAGGCTCACGTTCCTATGGGGCTGTTGATCGGCGCCATCATGGTTCTGGAAATGGGCTTTGTGCTGACCAAGCTGTGGTTCACCACAGCGCCTGCCGCTGCAGTGCCTGCTGACTACAACAACACCCGCGTCATTGGCGAGTTGATGTATTCCCAGTACGTACTGGCAGTCTTGCTCGGTGGCATTGTGCTGCTGGTTGGCATGATCTCGGCCATTGCGCTGACTCTGCGTAAACGTGAAGGTGTCAAACGCACCGTGTCTGGTGAGCAGGTCAAGGTTCGCGCCAAAGACCGTTTGCGTATGGTTTCTATTCCCTCTCAAACCGAAAAGCCGTCGGTGTCCAGTTCGGCTGACGCTGTCGTGCCAGGAGACAAATGATGATGACGCTGACGCTTGCGCACTATTTGGTCCTGGGCGCTGTGCTGTTCACGATCGGCCTGCTGGGCTTTTTTCTGAACCGTCGCAACCTGATTATTTTGCTGATGTCTGTTGAGCTGATTCTCTTGTCGGCCAACATTAATTTCGTGGCTTTTTCCACGTGGATGGGCAATGAGGCAGGTCAGGTGTTTGTCTTTTTCGTCCTGACGGTCGCTGCGGCCGAGGCGGCCATTGGTCTTGCAATTTTGGTTCTGTTGTTCCGCAACCTTAATTCGATCAATGTCCAAGATCTCGACCAGCTCAAGGGTTGATGGGATAGCACACTAATGAACTCCATAAATCTTTACTTAACGATTGCACTTGCTCCCCTGGTGGGCTCGGTGCTGGCTGGTTTATTTGGTACCGGCTTCCTGGGCCGATTTATCGGCAAGACAGGCGCGCATCTGCTGACGATCGCTGGCGTGCTGATTGCCTTTATCGGCTCGGTCATGGTGATGTTTCAGGTGCTGGAAGGCCAGACCTTCAATGGCCCGGTCTACACCTGGATCACCATTGGCAGCGTTCAATGGGATATCGGTTTCCTGATCGACAAGCTGACTGCCCTGATGATGGTGGTGGTGACTTCCGTGTCGCTGATGGTGCACATCTACACCATTGGGTACATGAAAGATGACCCAGGTTATCAGCGCTTTTTCTCCTATATCTCGCTGTTTACCTTCTCGATGCTGATGCTGGTCATGTCCAACAACATGCTGCAGCTGTTCTTCGGTTGGGAAGCGGTGGGTCTGGTGTCTTACTTGCTGATCGGTTTCTGGTACGAACGCAAAACGGCTATTTTTGCCAACATGAAGGCCTTTTTGGTCAACCGTGTTGGTGACTTCGGTTTTGCCCTGGGTATTGGTCTGCTCTACGCCTACACCGGCTCCATGAACTACAGCGACGTGTTTGCCAAGGTTCAGGAACTGAGCACCATGACATTCCCCGGCACTGACTGGCAATTGCTGACCGTTGCGGCTCTGGCCCTGTTTGTGGGTGCCATGGGTAAATCGGCTCAGGTTCCTTTGCACAGCTGGTTGCCTGACTCCATGGAAGGTCCTACCCCGATCTCGGCACTGATTCACGCCGCGACCATGGTGACGGCCGGTATCTTCATGGTGGCTCGTTTCTCGCCAGTCTTTGAACAGTCGACCACTGCGCTGTCCTTCATTATTGTGATCGGTGCAACCGGTGCCTTGTTCCTGGGCTTGCTGGGTATTATCCAGAACGACGTCAAACGCGTTGTGGCTTACTCCACCTTGTCTCAGCTGGGTTACATGACAGTCGCCCTGGGTGCTTCGGCTTACTCGGCCGCTGTGTTCCACCTGATGACACACGCGTTCTTTAAAGCCTTGCTGTTCCTGGGCGCTGGTTCGGTGATTATCGGTATGCACCACGATCAGGACATCCGCAATATGGGTGGTCTGCGCAAGTACATGCCTATTACCTGGCTGACTTTCCTGATCGGTACGCTGGCTCTGGTTGGTACGCCATTCTTCTCGGGTTTCTACTCGAAAGAGCACATCATCGAAGCCGCTGGCGAAGCCGGTATCTGGGGTTCGACTTACGCTTACTACGCCACACTGATTGGTGTGTTCGTGACGTCGCTGTACTCCTTCCGTCTGTACTTCCTGGTATTCCACGGCAAAGAGCGTTTCCGTGACGTCAAGCACGACGAGTCGCATGGTCATGATGATCATCATGCTCACGGGGGAGACCCTCACGAGTCGCCTTGGGTGGTTACGTTGCCCCTGGTTCTGCTGGCCATTCCGTCTATCTTTGCCGGTATCTGGTTTGTTGATCCGCTGCTGTTCGGTGGCTACTTTGACGGCATTATCACGGTTCTGCCCGACCACCCTGCGATGGCAACATTGGCCAGTCATTGGACTGACTGGATGGCTTACGCCATACATGGCTTTGGCACGCTGCCATTCTGGCTGGTTGTGGCAGGCGCAGTGGTGGCTTGGTACATGTACCTGGTCAATCCTGCTTTGCCGGCAGCAATCAAAAAGAACAGCTCTTTTATCTACCGTATCCTGGAGAACAAGTACTACGTTGACTGGTTCAACGAGCAAGTACTGTCTCGTGGCGTTCGTTGCCTGGGTACGGGCCTCTGGAAAGGTGCTGACCGCGGTCTGATCGACGGACTGGTGGTCAACGGTAGTGCGCGCGTGGTGGGCTGGGTGGCTGCAGTTAGCCGTCATATCCAGTCTGGCTATGTCTACCACTACGCCTTTGCCATGATCCTCGGGATCCTGGCGCTCTTAACCTTTTTTGTACTGACGGTTCGGTAAATGGCTAGCGATATGGCGTCTTCTACTCTTCCTTGGTTAACGCTGGCGATTTTTGTACCTATCGTCGCTGGCCTGCTGGTGCTGGCTTTGGGGCGCGATGACCGTCCCACCTTCACCCGTTGGCTGGCCCTATTGGGTTCGATTGCTGGCTTACTTGTCACGATTCCTCTGTACACGAGCTTTAATCCCGGTACGGCCGACATGCAGTTTGTCGAGCTGGCCCCCTGGATTGATGCCTTCAAGGTGAATTATCACCTTGGCGTGGACGGTATTTCCATGTGGTTCGTCCTCCTGACTGCGTTCATCACGGTAATCGTGGTGTTGGCGGGCTGGCAGGTTATTAAGAACCGCGTGGCTCAATACATGGGTGCCTTCCTGATCCTGTCGGGTCTGATGGTTGGCGTTTTCGCCGCCCTGGATGGCTTGCTGTTCTACGTGTTCTTTGAAGCCACACTGATCCCGATGTATCTGATCATCGGTATCTGGGGTGGACCGAACCGGGTGTATGCCTCGTTCAAGTTCTTCCTCTACACGCTGATGGGTTCCTTGTTGACCCTGGTTGCCTTCATCTACTTGTGGAACGTGTCCGGCGGTACTTTCGACATCCTGACCTGGCACAAAGTCCCCTTGGACTACACCACTCAGGTGCTGATCTTTGTGGCGCTGTTCATGGCTTTTGCAGTGAAAGTGCCGATGTGGCCTGTCCACACCTGGTTGCCTGATGCTCACGTGGAAGCACCTACCGGTGGTTCCGTGGTGCTGGCTGCCATCATGTTGAAACTGGGTGCTTACGGCTTCCTGCGCTTTTCTTTGCCCATCGCTCCAGATGCCTCGCAAGGTCTGGCTGGAATCATCATTGCCCTGTCCCTGGTCGCGGTGATCTACATCGGTCTGGTTGCCATCGTTCAGGATGATATGAAAAAGCTGGTGGCTTACTCCTCTGTGGCTCACATGGGTTTTGTCACACTGGGCTTTTTCGTGTTCAACACCACGGGTATGGAAGGCGCGATCATGCAGATGATCTCGCACGGTTTCGTATCCGGTGCCATGTTCCTGTGTATCGGTGTGCTGTACGACCGCATGCATAGCCGCCAAATCGCCGATTACGGTGGTGTGGTTAAAGTTATGCCACGCTTTGTCACCTTCTTTGTGCTGTTCTCCATGGCCAACAGTGGTTTGCCAGGCACCAGCGGCTTTATCGGTGAGTTCACCGTCATCATGGGCGCGGTCGAATACAACTTCTGGATTGGTCTGTTGACTGCAACAGCACTGATTACAGGGGCTTCTTATTCGCTGTGGATGCTCAAGCGCGTGGCCTTTGGCCCCGTGGGTAACGACAAAGTTGCTGGCATGAGCGACCTGAGCGGCCGTGAGTTCTTCGTTCTTGGCGTAATGGCGATTGCGGTAATCGGTATGGGTGTGTATCCCAAGCCATTTACCGAGGTCATGCACGTTTCGGTTGAAGCGTTGCTGCAACACGTCTCCATCTCGAAACTGTAGGCCGAATCACTATGGATACTACCTTTAATTTTTCTCTGGCTTTGCCGGAGATCCTGCTCCTGGTTCTGGCCTCGTGTGTGCTGATTTTTGATGCGTTCAGCACGCATAAGCAGCGCCACTCGACCTTTGTTTTCAGCCTGTTGACGCTTGCCGTGGTTGCGGCCAGCGTGGCCTGGCAGTGGTCCAAGGGCGTTAGCGGCGTCTCGTTTGGTGGTCTGTTCGTCGTCGACGAAATGGCACACTTCCTGAAGCTGCTGTCGTGTGCGGCGGTGGCTGCAACCCTGATCTACGGTCGTGAGTACGCTGAACAGCGCGACATGATGGAGCGCGGTGGCGAACTCTACACCCTGACTCTGATGGCCTTGCTGGGCCAGATGATCATGATTTCGGCCAACAGCATGTTGACCGCTTATCTGGGCGTAGAGCTGATGTCTTTCGCTCTGTATGCGCTGGTTGCCTTGCGTCGTGAGCACCGTCAGTCCATCGAAGCTGCCCTGAAGTACTTCGTGCTGGGTGCCTTGGCCTCCGGTGTCTTGTTGTACGGCATGTCCATGATCTATGGCGCTACTGGCAATCTGGAGTTCCCACGTATTGCTGAAGTGATCGCTAGCGGTCAAGCCGAACGTCTGGCTCTGGTCTTTGGTGTGGTGTTTGTGGTGGCAGGTCTGGCCTTCAAATTGACGGCTGCGCCTTTCCACATGTGGACACCGGACGTCTACCAAGGCGCTCCTACCACCGTGACCCTGATCATTGGTGCCGCACCTAAGCTGGCCGCGTTTGCTGTGACCATGCGTTTCCTGGTTGAAGCTTTACACGGCGTAGCCGTGGACTGGCAGCCTATGTTGCTGATCATGGCGGTGTTGTCGCTGGCTCTGGGTAACCTGACTGCGATCATGCAAAAGAATCTCAAGCGTATGCTTGCGTATTCGACTATTTCGCACATGGGTTTCATTTTCCTGGGCCTGCTGGCTGGCGTTTTCAATGGCGAGACTCACTCTCAAGCCTACGGCGCCTCATTGTTCTACGTGGTGATTTATGTCCTGACCACGCTGAGCACCTTTGGTCTGATTCTGATCTCCAGCCGTCGCGGTTTTGAGTGTGAAAACATCAGCGATCTGAAGGGTTTGAGCCGTCGTAATCCTGGTCTGGCCCTGGTTTGGCTGCTGTCCATGTTCTCCCTGGCAGGTATTCCTCCGCTGTCCGGCTTTGCGGCCAAGCTGAGTGTTCTGCAAGCGGTGGTCGGCGCTGGCTATGTCTGGCTGGCCGTGTTTGCCGTGATCATGTCCCTGATCGGTGCTTTCTACTACTTGCGTGTCGTGAAAGTTGTTTACTTTGACGAGCCTGAAGGCGAAGCACACCCTGTCTCTACAGGCTTGATGACTAAGCTGGTCATGCTGGTAAACGGTGTATTGATTATCGGCCTGGGCCTGTTGCCTGGTGGTCTGATGGATACCTGCATCCGCGTGATTCAGTCTTCCTTGCAGTTTTAAGTAGGTAGCACTATGGACCAAAGCCTTTCCATCTGGGTTGTGATTGTTCTTTCCGTGATTACGGCCAACTTGCCGTTTCTCGTGGAAAAACCCTTGCTGGTTTTGCCTTGGTCCTTGCCAGGCGAGAGCTCCAGTCTCTCGTCCGGCTTGCAATTGATTGTTGGTGTGGTCTACCTGGCTGTGTTGGCAGGTTTGGGATTCGGTATTTACACCGTGATCGCCTCCAGCTCTGGCCTGAGCTCCTTGCCTGTTCTGCTGGGCAAGTTGTTTCTGGGGCTGGCGGTGGTCGCTGCGGTGTTTTATTTCCCGGCTTGGCGTACCCGCCACCAGAAAGTCTCTAAAGGCTTTTTCCCCCGCTTGCTGGAAGTCTGTGCTTTTTACGGCATTGTGATTGTTTTCGGCTTTGCATTTGAGGCCAGCATCGGTAATCCGTTTAAACAGACTTGGGTGTTCTTTACTATTACCTTTGCTTTGTTTTTGGTGATGGCTTATCCCGGTTTTGTGTATCGATACTTGATGCGCCACCCCAAAGGCAAGTTTGAATAGTGCTGACTGAATGAAAAAACCTCGCAAATTACATTGCGAGGTTTTTTTTCGTCCCAGCTTTGAGCTGATTTCTTAAGCTACTGCTTATTGGGCTGCCGATCTTGTGCTGGTTTCAGTACCCATAGCTTTGCACAGACCGCAGAAGCAATTATGGCTTGTCTAAGGGGGCATGGGTAGCACCGGCCACCCCAAGGCGTTTGCAGACGCCCTGAGCCTCTTGAGCCAGTACTAGTGTTAATTGTTCAGCGGGCAGGGGACGGCCTAGGGCAGCACTTTGACCGCTCCAGAGAGAGCTGAACTCAGTGCGGCCTTTCTTTTCGGCTTCGATACGCAATGGGCTAAGTGCTGAGCCTGCATGGGGGAAGACAGGCGCGCTGCTGCTCAATGGGCCGATTTCATTCATCAAGCGGGTGCTGATGCTGCGCGCAGGGCGGCCTGAAAAGAGATTGGTCAGGGCTGTACCGTCCGATCGGCTATTGCTCAAGGCCTCACGGTGCAGTGGGGTTATTTTGGATTCAGGACAGAATAGATAGGCGGTACCAATTTGAGCCGCGCTGGCACCTAGAGCCAAAGCTGCTGCAATGCCACGGCCATCTGCAATACCTCCTGCAGCGATCACCGGCACACTGACGGCATCGGCAATCTGGGGAACCAGGGATAGGGTACCCACCTGCTGATGAACCGTGGACTCCAGGAACACTCCGCGGTGGCCACCGGCCTCCAAACCCTGAGCAATGATGATGTCGGCACCATGCTCCTGCAGCCAGACGGCTTCAGCAGTGGTCGTGGCGCTGGACATGATCAGGGCACCGGTTTTTTTCACGCGCTGGACCAATTCCGCAGAGGGCAGGCCAAAGTGAAAACTGACTACTTCAGGTTTTAGCTCTTCCATCAATTCCGCGTGTTGTCTAGAGAAAGGCGCACGCGAGGCTTTGGGCAGTTCCTGGTTAGGGTCCAGACCGTATTCCTGGTAATAGGGCAGTAGCTTCAGCCGCCACTCTTGTAAGGCCTCTGGCTCCAGACGCAGGTCTTGGTGGCAAAAAAAGTTCAAATTGATGGGAGCCGACACCGCCTGCCTGAACAGCCCTACCTGCTCACGTATCTGTTCTGGGCTCAGCATGGCGCAGGCCAAGGAGCCTAGCCCGCCTGCGCGTGCAACCGCAATGGCCAGTTCGCTGTCTTGTGCGCCGGCCATAGGGGATTGAACGATAGGGTGCTCGATATGGAGCAGATCCAGCAAAGTATGGTTGGGCCAGATATACATGAAGGACGTCCTCGTCATTTCTCGGTAGCTTTTATCGTAGCAGGATGAGTTCAGCCTGAAAACTGACATTGCAGTGTACGGGCAAGGCCGTGGCACGCTTGCCGCACGCTACAATAATCGTCTTTTGGCACGATTGCTGTGCTGTCTTTTTCTGTTTTGTGGACGATCTGATGTCTCATCTCATTCTTCAAGGGCCGCGCCTGGATAGCGCCATCATCGAAAAAATTGCGGCAGTGGTGCAGGCCGATGGCGTGCAGGAGCTAGGCCCTACCGCCGTGCGCTTGCTGGGCGCGGATGAGCAGCAGCGGGCTGAAGTCCAGGCACTGTGCAAGATGGGTGCGATGGATTTTGCTTTTCTGGCGGAAATTGACCGCCTGAAAGACATGCGTGTGCTGGCAATGGATATGGACTCCACACTGATCAATATTGAATGTATTGACGAGATTGCCGATATGGCCGGCCGCAAAGAGCAGGTTGCCACCATTACCGAAGCTGCCATGCGTGGCGAGATTACAGACTTTACTGAGAGCCTGAATCGCCGCGTGGCTTTTCTGGAAGGCGTGCCGGTTAGTGATCTGGCCCGTGTATACGAAGAGCGCTTGCAGCCCAACCTGGGCGCTGATCGCCTGATTGCGACGGCTCATGCTCACGGCCTTAGAACCTTACTGGTTTCGGGTGGCTTCACCTTCTTTACCGAACGGATGAAAGACCGTTTCAACTTGAGCTATGCGCATTCCAATACCTTGGAAGTAGTCGATGGCAAGCTGACTGGCAAAGTGCTGGGTGCGATTGTGGATGGCCAGGCCAAAGCCCGTTTCTTGCAGGAATTGACGGCCGAACTGGGCGCAGGCCCAGAGCAATGTATTGCGATTGGCGACGGAGCCAATGATTTGCCCATGATGGCCCAGGCTAAATACTCGGTTGCTTACCGTGCCAAGCCGGTGGTGCAAGAGCAAGCCAGTTTTGCACTTAATCACTCCCCGCTGGACGCGGTGCTGAACTGGTTCCGTTTGGACGTTTGATATCGGCGGATCGCCAGCCTGCCCTGGTGCTGTACCGAGCAGCACCATAAAGCGAACCAGAACTCAGGCAACAAACCTTATCGTTCAAAAGAAAAGAGCGCCGTCATCAGACAGCGCTCTTTTTACATCCAGCGGTGTTGTTTAAGGCTTACTTCTCTTTGCGCAAACTGTTCAGCACATTTCGTACAGCCTGAATGCGGTTCTTGATTTCTTCACCTTTGGTGATTTCAATCCGCAGCTTGTCGGGGCCTGCTAGACGCACCTGTTTATTCTTCTGCACCAGTTCAATAATGCTGACCGGGTCCACATTGGGTTTGGAAGAAAACTGGATCGTAGCCTGAGCTTCGCTGGCGTCGATTTTTACGATACCCAAAGGTTCGGCTTTGATACGCAGGCGATGCACCGATAGCAGGTTCTCGCCGGCCTCGGGCAGCAGGCCGTAGCGGTCGATCAGTTCCTCATGGATATGGATCAGGTCATCTTCCTTGCGTGCGTGCGACAGGGCCTTGTAATGGCCCAGACGGGCATTCACATCAGGGCAGTAGTTAGACGGCAGTAGGGCAGAGGTATGCAGATTGACCTCGCATTGCAGGGCAAAGGGCGAATCCAGGTCGGGTTCTTCACCTGCTTTCAAGGCCTTAACGGCTGTGTTGAGCATATCCGCATACATGGAATAGCCCACTTCCTGAATATCGCCGGACTGGGATTCGCCCAGTACCTCGCCTGCGCCACGAATTTCCAGATCATGCATGGCCAGGAAAAAGCCTGCCCCCAGTTCTTCCATGGCTTGAATCGCTTCCAACCGCTTTTTGGCATTGCTGGTAATGGCATCCTCGCCAGGAGTGAGCAAATAAGCATAGGCCTGGTGGTGAGAACGGCCTACGCGGCCACGCAATTGATGCAGCTGGGCCAGACCCAGGCGGTCTGCCCGGTGAATGACGATGGTATTGGCAGTAGGCACGTCAATGCCGGTTTCAATAATGGTGGTGCACAGCAACACGTTGTAGCGCTTCTGGTAAAAGCCTTTCATGACGGCTTCCAGCTCGCGCTCGGGCATCTGACCATGTGCCACGGCAATACTGGCTTCGGGCACTAGTTCTTCCAGGCGGGCTCGACGATTGAGAATGGTCTCGACTTCGTTATGCAGGAAGTAAACCTGCCCACCCCGTTTCAATTCACGCAACAGGGCTTCACGGATGGTGCTGCCATCTTCACGACGCACAAAGGTTTTAATTGCCAGCCGTTTTTGCGGCGCGGTGGCAATAACGGAAAAGTCCCGTATGCCTTCCAGGGACATGCCCAGAGTGCGCGGGATAGGGGTGGCGGTCAGCGTCAGGATGTCGACTTCAGCCCGTAGTTGCTTCAAGGCCTCTTTCTGACGCACGCCAAAACGGTGTTCCTCGTCGATGATGACCAGACCTAATTGTTTGAAACGTACGTCCGCAGACAGGATTTTGTGCGTACCAATCACAATATCCACACTGCCTTCGCGCAGGCCAGCAATGGCGGCCTGGGTTTCTTTGGTGGAGCGGAAACGGGACAGCTCAGCCACACGTATGGGCCAGTCGGCAAAGCGATCCGAGAAGGTCTGCGTGTGTTGCTCGGCCAGCAAGGTGGTCGGGCACAGCAGGGCAACTTGTTTGCCATTGGCGACGGCCAGGAAAGCGGCACGCAGAGCGACTTCGGTTTTGCCAAAGCCTACATCACCGCAAACCAGACGGTCCATGGGCTGGCCCGAGGTCATATCGTTAATCACCGCTTCAATAGCGGCAGCCTGATCGGGTGTTTCCTCAAAGCCGAAGCCTTCAGAAAAGGCCTGGTAGTCATTTAATGGCAGCTTGAATTGGAAGCCTTCACGGGCGGCACGCTGCGCATACAGGGCCAGCAGTTCGGCGGCACTGTCACGTGCTTGTTTGGCGGCACGGCGGCGTGCCTTGTCCCATTGACCAGAGCCTAATTGATGCAGTGGGGCATGCTCGGGGTCGGCACCGCTGTAGCGGGCAATCACGTGCAATTGGGCAACGGGCACATAAAGCGTGCTGCCTTTGGCGTACTCCAGGTGCAGAAACTCTACCGGGCCTTCGCCCAAGTCCATTTCCTTCAAACCGCAGTAGCGACCAATGCCGTGTTCGGCGTGAACGACGGGATCGCCTTCGCGCAATTCGGACAGGTCCCGTACCATGGCTTCCACATCGCTGCTGCGCTCGTTGCGGCGGCGGCTGCTTTGTGTACGCGTCTGGGTAGGGTAGAGATCGTTCTCGGTCAGCAGGCTCAGCTTATCCTGCACCAGGGCAAAGCCGCGCGACAAGGGCGCGACCACTAAGGCAAAGGCGGTGTCTGATTCCAGCACGTCCGCCAGATTCTGGCAGTCTGCCGCAGGCGAGAGATCATGCTCACGCAGCATTTGCAGCAGAGTTTCTCGACGGCCTGCAGAGTCTGCACACAGCACCGTGCGGTTTTTGGGGTCCAGAACCTCTTGCCGCAGCTGGGCCAGCGGATCTTTATCGCGCCGGTTTACCGCAACAAGCGGCAAGGGCTCGAAGTCAGGGTGGGCGATGGGCTGATTGTCTGCCTGGGCATTCAGGCTTAAACGGCTAAAGGGCTTGATGCCATTAAAGAACTGCTCGTCCGACAGAAACAGACTTTCTGGAGGAAGAATAGGGCGCTCGCGATCACTCTTCAGGAAGGAAAAGCGACTATGCGTATCGCTTTGAAAGCGGCCAATGGCGCTTTGTGCATCCCCGTGGGTGACGACCAGACTGCCCTCGGGCACGTAATCCATCAAGGTTGCCGTGTCTTCAAAGAACAGCGGCAGATAATATTCGATGCCGGCAAAAGCAATGCCATTGCCCACGTCTTTATAAGGAAGGGCGCGTGAGGGATCGCCTTCAAAGAACTCGCGGAAACGGGCACGGAACTGCGTACGGGCATCCTCGTCCATGGGGAATTCGCGGCCAGGTAGCAGCTGGACTTCCTTGACGGGGTACAGGCTGCGCTGCGTGTCGATATCAAAGCTGCGTATGCTTTCGATTTCGTTGTCGAATAGATCCAGACGATAAGGCAGCACTGAGCCCATAGGGAACAGGTCAATCAGGCCACCGCGGATACTGAACTCTCCGGGAGCGCTGACCTGTGTCATATGGGTATAGTTGGCCAGCATCAACTGAGCACGCAACTGGGCCTCGTCCAGCTCATCGCCCTGACGGAATGAAAAGGTGTACGCCGCCAGAAACGAGGGAGGGGCCAGACGGTACAGTGCGGTGGTGACCGGGACGGTTAATACATCGACCTCGTGCATGGTTAAGGCATGCAAGGTACGAAGTCGTTCGGAGATCAGATCCTGGTGGGGAGAGAAACTGTCATATGGCAGGGTTTCCCAGTCTGGCAGCTGACGAACCCGCAAGGCGGGGCCAAACAGCAGGATTTCCTCGGCCAGCCTTTGGGCGGTCAAGGGATCGGCGCAGAGCACTAAAATAGGCGCTTTATGTTGGCGGGCCAGGTCGGCAATCAGGCAGGCGTCGCCCGAGCCAGGGGGCATGGGCTGCGTGTAGCGTTGACCGGGGCGCAATGCAGCCAGCACCTCGTGGGTGCTGGGTAGGGACAGGAAATGCTGTTTTTCGGTTTCCATCAGGATTGTCATTATAAAATCACCCACCTATGAAGACTACCTTGATTGCAATTGTTCCAGCCGCTGGTATCGGTGCGCGCGCCCTGGATTCTGCCACGAAGGCGCAAGGCTTGCCCAAGCAATATCGTTTGCTGGGCGGGCAGCCCATGTTGCGCCGTTCTGTGCAGGCTTTGCTGGCTGATGAGCGTATCAGCCAGGTGCGGGTGGCGGTCGCCCCTGGTGATACCTGGGCAGCCGCTGCGCTGGAAGGCTTGCCGCGCACTGTCTGCCTGCCTTGTGGCGGCGAGACGCGGGCTGAAACGGTGCTCAATACTTTGCACAGTCTGGATAAGGATGCGGAACACTGGGTTCTGGTTCATGATGCCGCTCGTCCTGGCTTGCCGCGCCAGGCCTTGGAGCGTTTGATTGATGCCTGCTTGCAGGCAGGGCGTGGTGGCTTGCTGGCTTTGCCCGTGCCTGATACGGTCAAGCGTGCGACGACGATAGCACCGACTGCCGTGCAGGCGACTGTGGACCGGGAAGGGCTTTGGCTGGCGCAGACGCCCCAGTGCTTTCCCGCCCACGCTTTGCGGGCTGCCCTGCAAGAGGCCAAAGAACAGGGTCTTACCGTGACGGATGAGGCCAGTGCCATGGAACTGACCGGTAGCCAACCCTTATTAATATTGGGGTCAGCGCGTAATTTTAAAGTCACCTGGCCTGAAGATTTTGAATTGATGGAGAAATGGTTATGAGCATGCCGATTCGCGTAGGACAAGGTTTTGATGTACATGTGCTGTGCGAAGGCCGGCCCTTGATTCTGGGTGGGGTCACTATTCCGCATACCCATGGCTTGATGGGGCATTCGGATGCGGATGCCTTGCTGCATGCGATTACCGATGCCATTTTGGGCGCGGCGGGCCTGGGAGATATTGGTCGCCACTTTCCGGATACAGACCCGCAATATAAGGGAGCCGACAGCCGCGTGCTCTTGCGCCATGCTCATGAGCAGGTGCGTGCCGCCGGTTGGCGGGTAGGCAATGTGGATGCCACGATTCATGCGCAAAAACCCAAGATTGCCCCGCATGCACCTGCCATGGTGGCTAATATCGAGGCAGATCTGCAATTGGAACCGGGTAGTGTGAATATCAAGGGTAAAACAAATGAAGCTATTGGCTTTGTGGGGCGGCAGGAAGGGATTGCGGTGACTACAGTGGCCTTGTTGTACCGCGCCTGATCGAGTTTGATCTCCGCTCTAAAATAGGCCCAGGGCAAGGGGGAACCCCACCCAGGGCTTTTTAGGAGATCTTCGTGTCTTTATCGCCTTGGGTGCCGGCCGCATTACGACCCGCCCGGATACGCGGCAACTGAATACGAGCCGTCAGACCTTCGGAGGGAGCACTGACCAGTTCAAAGTGGCCACCGACCTGACCGAGTAAACGTTCCACAATTGCCAAGCCTAAACCGGCCCCACTAACGCCCGTTCGAGCGGACACGCCACGGGAGAAAGGGCGTAGCAGGCGTTGGATATCGCCTTTGGCGATCCCTGCGCCCTGATCCTTGACGGCAATGACCAGAATATTGCCATGCTGATGAGCAGACAGCTCGATGCGAGCCCGATCATCTTCGGGGCTGCGTCCATAGCGGCGCGCATTTTCGATCAGGTTGGAGATGATGCGTTTCAAGTCGTGGGCACTGATACGGGCATACAGATTAGGCTCAACCGACGCCGTCAAAATACCACCCAGCGACTCGGTGTGCGTGCGTTCACGCTCGTACACATCATTGAGCACGGCAGAGACATCAATACCATGCTCGGGGACGGCAGCAGCGGGGCGGGCGTATTCCATGAGTTGACCAATACTGTGATCAATCTGGGCTAAGTCTTCGTCAATGGCGGCACGGGTTTCGTCTGACACCTGACTTAATTCGATTTCTAGGCGCATACGCGCCAAAGGTGTGCGTAAATCGTGTGAAATACCGGCCAGCATGATTTCCCGATCCGCCTCGGTCTGGCGGATATCGCGGGCCATGCGGTTAAAGGCGATATTCATGTCGCGGATTTCAACTGGGCCTTTTTCAGGCAGGGTGCTAGGGGTTTCACCACGGGCCAGTTGCTGGGCGACTTTGGCCAGCTGTGCCAGGGGCCGGTTCACAAAACGCACACTGACTGCGGCACCGATCAAGGCCAGCAGCAAGGCGGTAGCGCCCCAGCCCAGCCATTCCACACCGGCAGTCAGGCTTAATTGTTCGCGGTCAAAGACCAGCCAATACTGATCTTCATTGATATCAAAGGAGACCCAGATGCCAGGAACGCTATTGACCGACCACATGATCAGGGTTTGGCTACCCAGTGCTCCGCGCACTTCAGTAGAGACGTGTTGCCAGTAGTTCGAGCGCGGCAGGGGTTCCAGCTCGTCGGTGTTTTCGCGTGGTTGTACGCGCAGGCTTTCTTTGGTGGCCAGATCCAGCAAAAGGGCAGGGCGTACGGCCGGGGGCGCGTAGACCAGTGCCGAGCGGGTAATACTGACAATGGACGCCACGCGTTGAGCCATTTGGGCCGCGCGTGGGCCTTCTTCCATACTGAAGAATACTTGTAGCCAGGCACCCAGGCTGACGAGCATTAACGCAGCAAGCAATAAAAAAGACCGGCTGAATAAACCCAGCCGGATACTCGAGTTTTTTGTTGCTCGGCGTTGGGCGGCCACGGCGGGCCGCCCGTCTTGCTGACCGGAAGACAAGGTCAGTTACCGCCGTCAGGAACAAAAACGTAGCCCAGACCCCATACCGTTTGAATGAACACGGGTTTGGAAGCATTGGGTTCGATCAGTTTGCGCAGACGCGAAATCTGGACGTCCAGACTACGGTCAAAGGCTTCGTATTCACGACCACGCGCCAGTTCCATCAGTTTGTCGCGCGACAAGGGGATTTTGGGGTGACGGGCAAACACTTTCAGCACAGAGAACTCGCCCGTGGTGATGGGGACGACTTCATTATTGCGTGTCAGTGTCCGTGTGGACAGGTTCAGCACATAAGGGCCGAACTCGATCGATTCATTTTCCTGACTAGGTGCGCCGGGGTGCTCCTCGGTACCACGGCGTCGCAAGATAGCGTTGACACGGGCCAGCAGTTCACGGGGGTTGAAGGGTTTGATGAGGTAGTCATCGGCGCCCATCTCCAGGCCCACGATACGGTCGATTTCCTCGGCCTTGGCGGTGAGCATGATGATAGGGGTGTTGTCGTGTCCGCCGCGCAACCGACGACAGATGGACAGGCCATCCTCGCCGGGTAGCATCAGATCCAATACCAGCAGATCGAAATGCTCGCGTTGCCACAGTTTGGCCATTTCTTTACCGTCTTCGGCGACGAAAACGTTGAACCCTTGTTCGGACAGGTAGCGGCGCAATAAATCGCGCAGCCGGGGATCGTCGTCAACGACAAGGATTTTGCGGGTGAGGGGGGGGGTCGGCGTATTCATAGCGAAAATGTAACAGGCATCAGAAAGCGCGTACAGGGGGGTGTAGAAAAATATTACACATTAAGTGTTTTGTACGATTTATGCGCCCTGCAGCGGGTCGGGGCTCATGCCGGATAATTTCGTATGGTGGCAAATCGTCTCTCGGGTCGGTTTGAGTCTGCTGAAAAAAAGCGGTGTCGACTCAAAAATGGCCCTGGATTCCTCTGGGACGCCGATGGTGGCAAGTCAATCTCATCAAGGTGCCTTTTTGGGCCTGCTTAAACTAAAATAGCGCGATGGATGCACATATTCTTGCCCTGGAGACTTCCTCCAATCTCTGTGAACTGACCTTGTTGTCTCGCACTCAAGCGGGTATTTCGCTTGTGGAACTGAGCCACGAGGGCAGTGGCGATCACGCCGAACGTCTTTTGCCTATGGCTGAGCAGTTGCTGGAGCAGGCCGGTCTGGATAGACAGGCCTTGAGCGCGATTGCTTTCGGGCAGGGGCCAGGCGGTTTTACTGGTCTGCGCGTCGCCTGTGGTGTGGCGCAAGGCATGGCTTTTGCGCTGGACTTGCCCGTGTTGCCAGTCTCCTCCCTCTTGGCGGCCGCGGCTTGCGGCACACCGGTAGAAGGCACGGCTTACGTGGTGGTGCAGGATGCTCGTATGCAGGAGGTGTATGCCGCTGTGTATAGCTGGACACCCGAGCAGTCCTGGGCAGTGCTGCAAAGCCCCGTTCTGCTGGATGCTGGGCAAGTCACGAACTGGATCGGCCGCTTGCAGGCAGAAGGCCTGATCGGTGCGCAACTGCGTATTCAGGTCTTGGGTGATGCTCTGGAGCAATTTCCCGATTTGCGTTTGGCTGTGCAAGAGCAGGGCTGGGCAGTAGGCCAGACCTGGCGAGCCACTGGTGCCAGCGTGGCCCATTTGGCGTTGCATGATTTGGATTGTGGCCGTGGTGTATCCCCGGATTTAGCCATGCCGCTGTATGTGCGCGAAAAAGTGGCCTACACCATTCTGGAACGGGAACAGGGTTCAGGTGGTAATCCCGCCGCGTTGGATCAACCCGTTCAAGTCGAAGCGATGCAGGCAGGCCATGTGTCTGCCGTGCTGGATATTGAGCGCCGGGTAGAAAGCCATCCCTGGACAGCGGGTAATTTCACGGACGCCTTGGGCAATACCGCTTACTGCTCCCGCATTATTCACAAGCAAGGCCAGGTCCAAGGCTATGCCGTGTGGCTGAAGGCCCCCGACCTGATCGAGCTTTTGCTGATTGGGGTGACCCCGGAGCAACAGCGACGCGGTCTGGGCCGACAACTGTTGGATGACGGTCTGAACTGGGCGCGTGAGCATGGAGTAGAGCGTCTGGTTCTGGAGGTTCGAGCCTCCAATGCAGCAGCTATTACCTTGTATAAAAAATACGGTTTTCATGCCGATGGCTTGCGTAAAAACTACTACCCGTTGGCGGACGGTATGCGCGAAGACGCAATACTGATGAGCCTTCACCTTGTAGGCAAGGCCGGGGCATGATTGATTTTCAAGCCATTTCACCTTTACAGCGCACTTGGCTTTTAGAGCTGGGCTTGGAGCGTGCTTTCCTGGCGCGTCTGCCCCAGGCGCGACCAGCATCGCAATCTGCGCCCGCGCAGGAGCAAGCAGGTACACCTGTAGCCCCTGCGGCAGTTGAGCGGAAACTGGATGATGCGTCTAGCTTCGTTACCAAGCCAGCCCCTGCGCGTGGTGTTGCCAGTGATGCCATGACAGCTGCCCGCGACCAGGCTTTGGCCTTGTTGCGTAAACCCGGTGCCCGACCTGTGGTGGCGGCTCCGGTCGAGGACTCGCTTGCCCAGAAACCGACTGTGCTGATTCAACCTGAAAAGACTCAGGATATGGCCAGTCTGCTGGAACAGGTTCAGGCCTGTCAGGAGTGTGGTTTGTATACGGGCCGGGCGCAGGTCGTGTTTGGGTCGGAACTGCTGGTGGAACCGGACTGGATGATTATTGGTGAAGCGCCCGGGACTAGCGATGATCGTAGTGCTCAGCCTTTTGATGGCAAAGCAGGCTTGCTATTGCAGGCTATGCTCAACAGCGCGATTCCCAATGCCTCGATCTACAAAACGCATTTAGTGAAATGCCGCCCCTTGGGCAATCGTCCGCCTACTCAGGAAGAACTGGCTGCTTGTCGAGCCTTTTTGGATGCGCAGATTCGTCTGGTACAGCCGCGTCGATTGCTGGCCGTAGGCCTGTTGGCGGCGGTGGCCTTAAGTGGCCGTGATGAGGATCTGGAGGCTTTGCGCGGCCAAACCCTGGCCTATACCGATAGTCTGGGTCGTAGCCTGCCTTTAGTGGTGACTTATCACCCCGCCTCGCTTTTGCTGCGTCCGCAGCACAAAGCCAATGCCTGGCGAGATTTGTCGCTACTGCGCGAACTGCAGGCACAGTCCTGAAGTTGGCTCCGTGGGGAGCCGTCGGGTCGCCCCAAGGTAAAAAGCGCCCCCTGGTGGGGGCGTCAGCAAGCCAAAGGCGCAGCGTGGCGGACTTCCTATTTGGCCGTTAAGGCCTGTCCATGACCTTCCTGGCCAATGCAGGCTTCCAGCTCTGGATTCGCACGTAAGTTGGCATTTTTCCAGATGATGAAGACCGTCATCAGGGATGCCACCATCAAGCCAAAGAACACAATGATGTAGTTGATGGGCAGTCGCAGCCACAGCAGCAGGCTGTACAAGGCCAGCATGAACAAGATATTCAATTGCTCATTGAAGTTCTGCACGGCAATTGAGTGTCCGGCAGACAGCATGACGTGACCACGGTGTTGCAGCAGGGCGTTCATGGGAACGACAAAAAAGCCTGACAAGCCACCGATGCCCATCAGCAAGGTATAAACCGCCCATTTCTCGTGCACCAGGGGCATGAGTAAGACCACAAAGCCCATTGCCACACCCACTGGCAGTACAGCCAGAGACTTCTTCAAGGGAACACGGGCGGCAAAGACGGCGCCGAACACCGTCCCTAAAGCGGCAACACCCATCAGCACAGAAGCCTGGTCCAGTCTGTAGCCCAGGTGCTGGGCGCCCCATTCGATCACGATAAATTGCAGTGTGGCCCCGGCGCCCCAGAACAGGGTGGTCACGGCCAGCGAAATCTGCCCCAGCTTGTCACGCCACAGAATGTGCACATACGTGCGAAATTCTTTCAGCAGCAGGAAGGGGTTTTTCTGTTGGGGAGGGTAGTGAATATTGGTGCGTGGAATCAGCAGGTTGCACAGTGCAGCCAGAAGATAAATCAGGGAAATCAGCAGGATAGCAACTTCGGAGCGCGTTTTCGCCAGAGGTGCAATCAGGGGGTGCTCTGCCAGGGTGCTGGCAATGCTAGGGCTGATCAAAATGCCACCCAGTACCGTGCCGCCGATGATGGACAGCACCGTCAGGCCTTCAATCCAGCTATTGCCTTTGACCAGTTGCTCGGGTTTGAGCATTTCGGTGACGATGCCATATTTGGCCGGCGAATAGGCCGCTGCACCCACGCCAACCAGGGTATAAGACACGAAAACCAGAATCAGTTGCTGCGAGTCGTTCATGCCAAAGTACTGATGACAGAACATCAGCATACAGCCCATCAGCTTGATGGCGTTGGTGGCAAACATGACTCGGCCCTTGGGGTAGGAGTCAGCAAAAGCCCCAACAAATGCGGCCAGCAGCACATAGGACAGCGCAAACCACCATTTCATCATGGGGACCATCCAGATAGGTCCATGCAGGTCGGCGATCAGGGCGATGGCGGCAATCAGCAAGGCATTGTCGGCGATTGACGACAATGCCTGCGCGGCCATGACCAGATAAAATCCTTTATTCAAAATACATCCCGAATGCGTGTGTCCCAAGCTGCAGTACGGCGACTGCAAGACACGAATCAAAGCCAGGTTTCAGGCAGGACGAGCTTGTTGGGGGCTGCTCGTCAGGGTTTCATGGACAAAGCCTGAGCCGGCGAAAAATTTACGAAGAGAGATGGGGAGCAAGAATAACAGGGTCTGCGGGGGCAGTGGTATCAGAAATTCATTGCGACGGTCTAACTGCGCGGATTTTCTTGCCGGTCTGGCAGTTGGCAAAGCGCTATTGTAATTGCCCTGCCCGACTGGCTTGTCGGCTTGATCAAGCAGGGTAAACAGGGCTTGACGGCGGGTGCCAGTTTACTGCCTTATCATCCCAGCCGCCGAGCGATGGTTTTCATTTGTTTTTTAGCCGTCTTGGCTGCGGGCGGCAGGTGCTGCGGTATCATACGACTCGCGGTGCCAGGCAGATAAGAATGCGCCTGCGCGCCTGTTCAAATTGGTCTTTTTTGAGCTGACTTCTACCCTGTGCGTCTAACCCAGATCAAACTTGCTGGTTTCAAATCCTTTGTGGACCCGACCACCATTCCAACTCCCAGTCAGTTGGTAGGGGTTGTCGGGCCCAATGGCTGTGGGAAATCCAACATCATCGATGCGGTTCGCTGGGTGCTGGGCGAGAGCAAAGCCTCGGAGCTGCGTGGCGAGTCCATGCAGGACGTGATCTTCAATGGTTCGTCTCAACGTAAACCGGCTGGCCGCGCCTCGGTTGAGCTGGTCTTTGATAATTCTGAAGGGCGTGCCTCGGGTCAGTGGAGTACCTACGCTGAAATCTCGGTACGGCGTGTGCTGAGCCGGGATGGCACTAGCAGCTATTTTCTGAATAATCAGGCCGTCCGGCGACGCGATATTCACGACATTTTTCTGGGCACAGGCCTGGGGGCGCGAGGGTACGCGATTATCGGGCAGGGCATGATTAACCGCCTGATTGAAGCCAAGCCCGAAGAGCTGCGTGTTTTCCTGGAAGAGGCCGCCGGTGTGTCGCGCTACAAAGAGCGCCGTCGCGAAACGGAAAGCCGTTTGCGTGATACCCGCGAAAACCTGCTGCGCGTGGAAGATATCCAAAGAGAACTGGATACGCAGTTGGAGAAACTGCAGGCGCAGGCCGAGGTGGCGCGTCAATACCGCGATTTGCAGCAAGATGGCGAGTTAAAACAAAACCTGCTGTGGTTATTGAAAGAATCCAATGCGCAGGGCGATCAAAAAGCCCGTTTTTTGGCGATTGAACAGGCTCAGACCAAGCTGGAAGAATCCATTGCTGGTTTGCGGCATACCGAATCGACCCTGGAGTCGCAGCGACAAGCCCATTTACAAGCGGGCGATGCCTTGCATCTGGCGCAAAGCCAGCTGTATGAAGCGGGTTCTCAAGTGTCCAGTCTGGAAGCGGAAATCCGCCATGTGCTGGATTCGCGTAGCCGTATGGCTCAACGCCGCGAGCAGCTGGAACAGCAGCAGCGCGATTGGGTCGAGCAACAAGAGCATTGTCAGCAGGAACTGGAAAACAGCGAACAACAGCGGGAAGAAGCCGCTGTGAAGCTGGAGGAACTGCAGATTCTGCTGGAAGAAGCCCAGGGCGTTTTGCCGGACCTGGAGCAAGGTGTCCGCGAACAGACCCAGCGCCGAGATGAGATGCGCATGGGTCTGGCTCGCCTGGAACAAAATCTGGCACTGGCTGCGCAATCGCAACGCGATGCAGATCGGCAGATTCAAGGCCTGGAACAGCGCCAGGAACGCTTGAAGCAGGAGCTGCGGGAGCTCAATGCCCCTGATCCAGACAATCTGGAGCGTTTGCAGGGCGATTTGAATATGCTGCAAAACCAGTTGCAGCAAGCCCAGGAGCATATGCAGCACCTGGAAGTCCAGCTTCCTCGTCTGGAGGACGAGCGTAGAAAGGCGCAGGAGCAGGCTTTGCAAGGCGGGCAGGATATGGCCCGTCTGGAAGCGCGGCACCTGGCCTTGAGCCGTCTGCAGGAAGATGTCGCCCGTAAAGGCACGTTGGAGCCGTGGCTGGCCAAACATGGGCTGGAGAGTATGAAGCGGCTCTGGCAAAGCCTGGATGTCGAAAAAGGCTGGGAAACCGCGCTGGAGGCGGTGCTGCGCGAGCGCATGACAGCTTTGGAGTTGCGCCGCCTGGATATGGCCGCCGCTTTTGCCAGTGATGCGCCACCAGCCCGTTTAAGTTTTTATCAGTTGCCAGCTGTGGCTACGCCTGCCACACCTGATCTGGACCTGCCCTTGTTGACGTCGGTACTGCGGCAGCAAGAAGGTGCTTTGCGCAGCTTGCTGGATGACTGGTTGCATCAAGTCTACGTATGCACGGACTTAAAGCAGGCTTTGGGCCTGCGCGAACAACTATCCGATCAGATGTCGATTGTGGTGCAAGACGGCCATTTGGTAGATAGACATAGCATTCGTTTTTATGCGCCCGACTCTGAGCAGGCCGGGATGCTGGCCCGTCAGCAAGAGATTGCTCATTTGGAGCGGGAACTGCGTGGCGCTCAGTTGATTGTGGACGAGCTGGGCCATGCCAGCACCCAAGCCGAGGTGGCGTTGCAGCAGGTGCGTGGCGGACTGGTTCCAGCTCGTGCCCGTGTGGGCGAGCTGACGGCCCGTATGCACGATGTGCAACTGGAGCATTCCAAGCTGGCACAGTTGGCCCAGCAGTCACAAGAGCGTGGTGGCCGAATTAACGACGAGTTGGAAGAGTTAAACGTGCAGCGTGAAGAGCTGCAGGCGAACCGCGAAGAATTCGAGGCCCGTTTTGAAACGCTGGATGAGGAACTGGCCGAGCATCAAGGCGTGTTTGCTGACGCCCAGATGGAAGGTGAGCAAGGCGCTGAGCGGGCTGAGCAGGCCCGCCGTACCGTCCATGAGCGTGAGCGCGCCGTGCATGATGCCCAGTTCGCCGAGCGCGCCTTGGTGCAGCGCATGGCGGAGCTGGAGCGTAATCTGGCCTTGGCCCAAGAGCAGGCACAGCGTACGGCTGGCCAGTTGGAGGGCTTGCAAGGCGAGCTGCTGGATCTGGATGCCTCGGCCGCACAAGCTGGTTTGCAGGATGCATTGGAATTGCGGGCCGAGCGTGAAGAGGCTGTCCGCTTGGCTAAAATTGCGCTGGATACCTTGGCCGCACAATTGCGCGAGCATGAGCAGTCCCGTTCGGAAAACGAAAAAAATCTGGAACCCTTGCGCGAGCAAGTCATCGAATTGCAATTGCAGGAACAAGCTTCCCGTCTGGCGGTCGAACAGTTTGCTGAGCAGTTGGATAGCCGCAAGGTAAACCGTTCCGAGCTGTGGAGCTTGTTACAGGAAAAGACAGCAGAATGGCAACGCGTGGGCTGGTTGCAGTCCGAAGTGCAGCGTATTTCGCGTCAGGTTGAAGGTCTGGGTCCGGTGAATCTGGCGGCCCTTGAAGAGCTGAGCACAGCGCAAGAACGCAAGACCTATCTGGATGCCCAGCATAAAGACTTGAGTGATGCTATCGAGACGCTGGAAGACGCTATTCGCAAGATCGACCGCGAGACGCGCCAGTTGCTCATGGAAACATTCAACATCGTTAATCAGCACTTTGGTGAGCTTTTCCCAAGGCTATTTGGTGGTGGAGAGGCTAAACTGACGCTGGTGGGCGATGAAGTGCTGGATGCTGGTGTGCAAGTCATGGCGCAACCGCCGGGCAAACGCAATAGCACTATTCATTTGCTCTCTGGTGGTGAAAAAGCGTTGACGGCTACCGCCTTGGTTTTTGCTTTCTTCAAGTTGAATCCTGCGCCATTTTGCTTGCTGGACGAGGTGGATGCGCCATTGGATGATGCCAATACTGAACGCTATGCCAATCTGGTAGCCGCCATGAGCGACCAAACCCAGTTTTTATTTATTTCTCACAATAAAATTGCAATGCAAATGGCTAAGCAACTGATCGGTGTCACCATGCAAGAGCAGGGTGTTTCCCGTATTGTGGCGGTAGACGTAGATGCTGCAATGCAGATGAGCAGTGTGTAAGCCTGTTTTTTTTAATCCGGTAGTGTTGATTCGACGGAACTGACAATGAGTGATTTGCAAATCGCACTGATTTTATTGGGCATTTTGCTCATCTTGCTCGTGGTGGTATTTAACTGGTGGCAAGACCGCCGTGTGCGCCAGCAGATGCAAAGCCAATTCCCGGACGGGGATACTGACCCCTTGATGAGCCAGCTCACCGAGTTGGAACGACGCGAGCCCAGCGTCGGCCGCGGTGAGGCTGCCGCAGCTGATGGCGAGCATGATGCCGCCGAGGCTGATTGCACGACCGAGGCTGTCATTGACATCAGTTTCAGCCAGCCTGTGGATGCTCAGGATCTGGCACAGGCCTTGCAGGCCGCCTCGCGCAGCGGCTCCAAGCCCGTGCGCTATTTTGCTGAGTGTGAAGGGGGCGGTCACCGCGCCCGTTTGCGTGCCGGCGAGTCCTACGCCAGCATGCAGATTGCCGTTTTGCTGGCTAATCGCAGCGGCCCCTTGTCGGCCATTGAGTGGTCGCAGGTCTGGATGGCAGCCCAGTCCCTGGCCCAACAGTTTGATGGCTCGGTAGAAGGCCCAGAACAGGACGACGTATTGCGTCGTGCCGCCTCTTTGGACAATACCTGCGCTGATCTGGACGCGTTGGTGGGCGTGTCGGTGCGTTTGTCCGGCCCCATGCCTGCAAGCTCAGTTATTCAGATGGTGAAAGATGCCGGTTTCCTGCCTTTTGCTCAGCAACTGGCTTGGCTGGCGGATTCGGGTCAGCCCCGTTTCACCGCCATGTTTGACGGTGCACAGCCTAAGGATATTCAGTCCGCCAGCATTGAGCGTATCGACTTGCTGCTGGACTTGCCTAATAGCCCGGCAGATGACCATGCCTTTAGCCGTATGGCAACGGTGGCCCGAGACTTGGCCAGCCGCCTGGATGCGGTGGTGCTGGATGACCAGGGCCGTCCTTTGCCAGAGAGCACCGACCAAAACATTGATGAACAACTAAGCAATCTGTACGAACGTCTGGAGCAAGCCGGCTTTACGGCAGGCCAGGAACGTACAGGCAGGATTTTTTCGTGAGTTTGAAGCGAGTACAGCAGTTACATGAAGAACTGGCCCAGCATAACTGGGCCTATTACGTTCAGGATGCCCCCAGCATTTCGGACGCGCAATACGATGTATTGATGAACGAGTTGCTGGCGCTGGAAGCCGAGCACCCGGAATGGATCACTCCTGACTCACCCACGCAGCGTGTGGGTGCAGCCCCTTTGGATGGTTTTGACACCGTCCAGCATGCGGTTCCCATGCTGTCGCTGGGTAATGCCTTTGATGACGAGGAAGTGCAGGCTTTCGACAAGCGTGTTGCCGATACGCTGGTCGATGCTGGTGTGGTCGGTTTGGACCGCCGGGTGGATTATCTGGCTGAATACAAGTTTGATGGTCTGGCTATCAGCCTGCGCTACGAGCAAGGCGTTCTGGTTCAGGCGTCGACTCGGGGTGATGGCACCACGGGGGAAGATGTCACGACCAATATCCGCACCATCAACTCCATTCCCTTGCGCTTGCGTGGGGATGCTGCGCAATTGCCCGCCGTGCTGGAAGTGCGTGGTGAAGTCTTGATGAACCGGGCAGACTTCGAACGTCTGAATGAAAATCAGACCAAGCGTGGTGAAAAAGTATTTGTGAATCCGCGCAATGCGGCGGCAGGCAGCTTGCGCCAGCTGGACCCCAAAGTGACGGCGAAACGGCCATTGCGATTTTTTGCCTATGGCTGGGGGGAAGTCAGCCCCATGCCCGCCGCGAATCAGCCACAAAACGCCTTATTTTCCGATCCGGTAACGGATGCGCTGCCGCGCGATACGCAGTCCGGGATGATGGATTGGCTGGAAAGCCTGGGCATGCCTTTAAGCCGCGACCGTAAAGTCGTGAAGGGTGTGCAAGGTTTGCTGGATTTCTATGCTCAAACCCAGCAGCGTCGCCCCGACTTGCCTTTTGAGATTGATGGCGTGGTCTACAAGGTGAATGCCTTGGCCGCGCAGCGTGTTCTGGGTTATGTAGCACGGGCTCCGCGTTTTGCCGTGGCTCATAAGTTTCCGGCACAGGAAGAAATCACCCTTGTTGAGAGCATTGAGTTCCAGGTGGGCCGTACGGGGGTTGTGACGCCCGTCGCGCGTCTGAAACCTGTGTTTGTAGGTGGGGTGACGGTAACTAATGCCACGCTGCACAACGAGGATGAAGTGCGTCGCAAAGATGTACGCGCAGGCGATACCGTTGTGGTGCGTCGTGCCGGGGATGTGATTCCTGAAGTGGTGGCTGTGGTGCTGGAAAAGCGGCTTGAGGGCAGCCTGCCTTTCGAGATGGTCAAGGAATGCCCGGCCTGTCATTCCGCTCTGGAGCGTTTGGACGGTGAATCGGCTTGGCGGTGTACGGGTGGGCTGATTTGTCCTGCTCAGCGCAAACAAACTTTGATTCACGCAGCTAGCCGTAAAGCCCTGGATATTGAAGGTCTGGGTGAAAAACTGGTGGATCAACTGGTGGAAACCGGCCTGGTTCACACCTTGGCGGACATCTTCAAACTCAAAGTAGAAAAGCTGATCCTGCTGGAGCGCATGGGACGCAAGTCTGCCGAGAACCTGATCGAAGCTATCGACAAAGTGCGTGAGCCGGCCTTGAATCGCCTGATCTATGCCCTGGGTATCCGTCATGTGGGTGAGACCACGGCGCGCGATCTGGCGCAGCATTTTGGCTCTTTGCAGGCGTTAGAACAGGCCGAGGAAGAGGCGCTGTTGCAAGTCAATGAAGTGGGGCCGGTGGTTGCCGCGTCTGTGCGTCATTTTTTCCAGGAGCCCCACAACCGGGAAGCGTTGGAGGCTTTGTTGGCGGCCGGGGTTACTCCCCAGCAGGCACAAGCCCGTGCCAATAGCGCTAATCTGCCGCTGGCGGGCAAAACGGTGGTCATTACGGGTACCTTGCCCAGTATGAGCCGTGACGAGGCCACACGCCGCGTATTGGAAGCGGGTGGCAAGGCCAGTGGTTCGGTATCCAAGAAAACAGCCTATGTGCTGGCGGGTGCGGAGGCTGGCTCCAAGCTGACCAAGGCACAGGAATTAGGCGTGACCATTTTGGACGAAGCTCAGTTTCTGGCTTTATTGGTGGGTGAGTAGCGCACTGGTACACACAGTGCGCTAGCCGCGCCCTGATCCTAATTTCAAGCTTAGGGCTTATCTGCTGCTGATTTTGGGGTTTAAGCACCCCCATGAGCGACACTTTGTGAACGCTCTTTATTACAAACAAACATGGCGCCCTTGGGGCGCCATGTTTGTTTGTCCTTAAACCGCTTTGCCCAAAGGCAAAGCGGTACTCGAAACCATTACTTGATGTTGGCTTCTTTCAGGATTTTTTGCTGGAACTCGGCCAGTTTGCGCTGACGCATCATTTCTTCCAACTGAGGCTTTACTTCGGCCATCGAAGGGAACGTCACGGGACGGGCATCGTCCACCTGGATGATGTGCCAGCCAAACTGCGATTGCACAGGAGTAGCGCTCAGCTCGCCTTTCTTCATCTTCTCAACGGCCTGAGCAAACTCAGGAACGTAGGTTGCGCTTGGAGCCCAGCCCAGATCGCCGCCTTGCTGGCCGCTACCGGTGTCGATAGAGTCTTTCTTGGCGGCGTCAGCAAAGCTGGTTTTCTTGGACTTGATCTTGGCCAGTAGGTCTTTGGCGGTTTGCTCGTCCTTAACCAGAATGTGGCGTACCTTGTATTCCTGCTGACCTTCTTCCATCGACTTGATGGTGTTGTACTCCTTGGTCAGGTCGGCGTCGGTGACGGGATTCTTTTTCAAGTAGTCAGCCATCAATGCGCGGACCAGAATGCTTTGGCGAGCCAGTTCTGTTTCTTGCTGAACCTGGCTGGTTTTGTCGATACCGGCTTTTTCAGCAGCTTGCACCACAGCCAGGCGGTTGACCATTTCTTGCTTGACCTGTTCGCGCAGCTCAGGCGAATCTTTGGCGCCTTGCTCGACCAAGACGGCAACGAACTGATCCAGGTCTTTTTGCGTGAGGTTTTTGCCGTTGACGGTGGCAATCGTCTGGGCATAGACGGGAGCAGCCATAGCGCAGGTCAGGGCAAATGCGGCAATACGTTTCATGAGCATCCTTAAGCGGTGGGTTTGGCTTGAATAGCCAATGCGTGAATAGGGAAAGGCATTAGATCGTGGACGCGATCATACACAAGTCTGTGTCGTGCCAGTGTTGAAATTCCATCAAATTGTTTCGAGGTGATGATCACTCGAAAGTGGCTTGCGCCACCTTGTGCACCGGCATGGCCAGCGTGCAGATGGGATTCATTGATGATGTCCAGTTCTGACGGTTCCAGTGCCTGGAGTCGTTCGTGGATCAGGGAGGCAAGCGCGTCTGTCATGGCTAAATCAGGATTTGGGAGGATGGGAGTTGTCGGAAGAGTCTTGCAGGTAGCGGCCCAGCCACAGGGATTGAGCAACGACAAACACCAGCATCAAACCCAGCAGACCGAAGGCCTTGAAGTTGACCCATTGGGATTCGGTAAAGTGGCCGGAAAAGGCAACGTACAGATTGACCAAACCTGTGATGATGAAAAACAGGGCCCAGACCAGGTTTAATTTGTCCCAGACGTGGCCGGGCAACACCAGATGGGTGCCCATGAATTTTTGCATCAGGTTGCGGTGCATCAGGTAGCGTCCGCCCAGCAGCACCAGGGCAAAGATCCAGTACAGCACCGTGGGTTTCCAGCGAATGAAAACATCGTTTTGGAAGAACAGGGTCGCACCGCCAAAAATGACGATGACCGCCAGATTGATCCAGTGCGAGGTCTCGATGACTTTGCTGGTGAGCTTTAACCAGAGTATCTGCAGGACCGAGGCCGCCATGGCCACACCGGTTGCCGTATAGATATCGGAAAAGCGAAACGCCAGAAAGAACAGGACGAGCGGGAATAGATCAAATAAGAGCTTCTTCATGCTTCAGGTTCAAAGGTCATCGACAGGGAGTTAATGCAATATCGTAGCCCAGTGGGGGGCGGGCCGTCTTCAAAGACGTGGCCTAAATGGGCATCGCAGACATTGCACAGCACTTCGGTACGGCGCATGCCGTGGCTGACATCCTGCTCTTCGCGCACATTGTCGGGGTTCAGAGGGGTGAAGTAGCTGGGCCAGCCGCAACCCGCATCAAATTTGGTGTCCGAGGCAAACAGAGCCGTCCCACAACCGACACAGCGATAAATTCCGGCAGTTGTGGTGTCCCAGTAGCGGCCGGTAAAAGGGCGTTCCGTGCCTTTTTGACGGGTGACATAGAATTCTTCAGGGCTGAGTTGGGCACGCCACTCGGCCTCGGTTTTGCGTACTTTTTCCACGTGTGCTGCCTTATGAAAAACAGATCAATGCCTACAGGAGGCGCAGTCCTACATAGTAATCGACAATTAGAGTGCGTTTGGAGCAGAGGGTTCCAAAGTGCCAGGCAGTAATAGAGGCCTAAGCAGGAAAATGCTCGTTGGGCGCACTTAATTAGTGAGCTATCACTTTAGTTAGTGCAATATTTAAACTTTTAATATTTAAGGTAAACACCAATATCTGAAATCCGCGTGACTTGATACGTTTCTGGTATGTGCTGGTGATTATCTGTATTACGATTTTTGACCGCTAAATCCGGTCCACAACAATGAACAAATATTGGGAGAAAAGGATGAACTGCATTTCTACTGGGCGCCTGACGACATTGGCTGCAGCCCTGGCTTTGTGCCTGCCCGTGGCGGTGTCCGCGCAGATCAAAGTGGGTGTGACGGTGGCGGCAACAGGACCGGCGGCCTCGCTGGGCATTCCTGAGCGCAATACAGTCAGCCTGCTGCCTACCGAAGTGGCCGGGCAGAAAATTGAATACATCGTGCTGGACGATGCAACCGATACCACGGTTGCCGTACGCAATATGCGCAAGCTCATCACTGACGACAAAGTGGACGTGGTGATCGGTACTTCCGTGACTCCAGGCTCCCTGGCCATGGTGGACGTGGCTGGCGAAACCAAAACGCCTATGATCAGCGTGGCCGCCAACGCCAAGATTGTTGATCCGGTTGAAGGCGCTCGTACCTGGGTGTTCAAGACCCCTCAGAATGACCAGTTGATGGCCGGTGCCCTGGCTGAAGCCATGGTCAAGCAAAACGTCAAAACCCTGGGCTTTATTGGTTACAACGATGCCTACGGTGATGGCTGGCTGAATGTGATTACCGAAGCGGCTGAAGCCAAAGGCATTAAAGTGCTGGGCGCCGAGCGCTATGGCCGTAACGACACCAGCGTGACAGGTCAGGTTCTGAAGCTGCTTGGCACCAAGCCTGATGCGGTGCTGATCGCCGGTTCCGGTACGCCTGTTGCCTTGCCTCAGCGCGAACTGAAAGGCCGTGGCTACGCGGGCATCATTTACCAAACACACGGTGCCGCTAACAGCGACGTGCTGCGCGTGTGTGGTAAAGACTGTAATGACATGATCCTGCCAGCCGGTCCTTTGCTGGTTGCCGAACAACTGCCTGATAGCAGCTCGGTGAAAAAGACCGCCATGGACTACAAGGAAAAATATGAAGCCAAGTACGGTGCAGGCTCCATCAATACTTTCGGTGGCCATATGTGGGATGCTGGTCTGCTCGTGACCGAAGCCATTCCAGTCGCTCTGAAATCCGGTGCCAAACCCGGTACTCCTGAGTTCCGCGCTGCCCTGCGTGACGCTCTGGAACAGACCAAGGAGCTGGCTGCTTCCCAAGGTGTGTTCACGATGTCCCCAACCGACCATGCCGGTCTGGACAAACGTGCCCACGTCATTGTGAAAGTGGTCGACGGTAAATGGACGTATCAGCCTGATCTGTAATATCTGACAGGCAAAAACCGGCTCAAAAGCCGGTTTTTTCCAAGGCGGGTGCTGGCTGATCCTGGCACCCGTTCCCGCTACAGGCCTGCGTTACCGTAAGCCCTTTGCCCTTTTTGTTGTACAGGATGTTGTCCGACATGGATACCACCATTGCTTTAATTTTGTTGCAGGATGGCATATTGAATGGCGCCATCTATGCCTTGCTCGGGCTCGCCCTGGTTCTGGTTTTCCTAGTTACCCGCGTCATTTTTATCCCGCAAGGTGAGTTCGTCACCTTTGGCGCCTTGACCCTGGCTTTTGTGGTCAATGGTCGTATGCCGGGAACGGTTATTTTGCTATTGATCGCCGGTGCTCTGGTGTTCTTGCTGGAACTGCTGTCTGCCTGGCGCAGTCGTAGTCTTGCGGGTATGCCACGCAAGTTCCTGGTCAATATCGTGATCCCCGTGGCCGTATACTTCGCTGCCCCGGCGATTGTCAGCTCGCAGCTGCCCTTGTGGGTTGCCGTGCTGTTCTCCCTGGCTGTCGTGATCCCGCTGGGTCCGATGGTGTATCGCCTGGTGTATCAGCCTATTGCCGAAGCCAGTGTGCTGGTGCTGCTGATTACTTCGGTAGCGGTGCACTTTGCGCTGACCGGTCTGGGTCTGGTGTTTTTTGGTCCGGAAGGCTGGCGTACGCCCCCCTTCATGGAAGGTGAGATTTCTTTGGGCGCAGTGAGCTGGTCCGCACAAACCTTCTTTGTAATGGGCGCCTGCGTGCTGCTGATTCTGGCTTTGTGGGGCTTTTTCGGTAAGACCCTCTATGGTCGCGCTTTGCGTGCCACAGCCGTGAACCGTCGTGGTGCCCGTCTGGTGGGTATCAGCACGAATATGTCCGGCTCCCTGACCTTCACCCTGGCTGCAGCCATTGGTGCCTTGTCCGGCATGCTGATCGCCCCTGTAACGACCATCTACTACGACACGGGCTTTCTGATTGGCCTTAAAGGCTTTGTGGCGGCGATTTTTGGCGGTCTGATCAGTTACCCCGCTACCCTGTTCGGAGCCTTGTTCCTGGGTGTTCTGGAGGCGTTTTCGTCTTTCTGGGCCAGTGCCTATAAAGAAGTCATTGTATTTACCATGGTGATACCGGTGTTGTTGTGGCGCTCCTTCGGTAGCAAGCACGTGGATGATGAGGAGTAAATCACATGAGACACTTGCTGACGCTACTGTTTATTGCTGTTCTATTGGTCTTGCCTCAACTGGGCGCAACGCCCGAGTTCTGGATTACCCAGCTTAACTATATTGGTTTGACCAGCCTGGTCGTTCTGGGCCTGGTTTTGTTGACCGGGGTGGGTGGTCTGACTTCCTTTGGTCAAGCGGCTTTTGTGGGCCTGGGTGCCTACACCACGGCGTATCTGACTGCCCGCCTGGGCTGGTCGCCCTGGTTCAATCTGCTGATTGGGGTGGCGATCACCATGATGGTGGCCTACCTGCTGGGGGCGATCACGCTGCGGTTGTCCGGCCATTTCTTGCCTCTGTGTACATTGGCATGGGGCCTGGCTCTGTACTACTTGTTCGGCAACCTGGAGTTCTTGGGCCAGTACGACGGTATTTCCGGTATTGCTCCTTTGGAGTTCTTTGGTATTTCCCTGGCCTCGGGCCGGAATATTTACTACCTGATCTGGGCATTTGCTTTGCTGGCCATGTGGGGGACGCGTAACTTGCTGAACTCCCGTCCTGGCCGTGCGATTCGTGCCTTGAAACATGGCAGCGGCATGGCGGAGTCCTTTGGCGTGAATATGGCCAATTACAAGGTCATTGTCTTTGTCTACGCTGCCTTGCTGGCTTGTGTGTCGGGTTGGCTATACGCCCACTACCAACGCGCTGTGTCACCCAGCCCCTTTGGCCTGAACTACGGTATTGAATACCTGTTTATGGCTGTCTTGGGCGGAGCAGGCAGTGTGTGGGGAGCGGTATTGGGTTCGGCCTTGGTGCTGAGCCTGAAGGATCAGTTGCAGAACTGGTTGCCCAAGCTGCTCAATACCGATATCAACTTCGAGCTGATCGTATTCGGCATCTTGATGGTCTTGATTTTGCAGTACGCCCGCGATGGTCTGTGGCCGATCTTGCACAAGGCCTGGGAGCAGGTCTTCGGTGCAGCAAAGCGCAATCAGGCTGCGCCACCCCAGGCAGAACCCTTGCCTCAGCGTGAGCGTCCCGAGGCCGGTTCGCTGGTCCTGGAAGTAAACAAGATCCGCAAAGAGTTTGGTGGTCTGGTTGCCGTGAATGACATCAGCTTCACCTTGAATGCAGGTCAAATCATGGGGTTGATCGGTCCTAACGGTGCGGGCAAAAGCACGACCTTCAACCTGATTACCGGCGTTTTGTCGGCAACCAGCGGTCAGGTCAGTTTTCTGGGCAAGCGTATTGATGGTCAGCCTGCGCGTGAAATTTCACGCTTGGGTGTCGGTCGGACTTTTCAGCATGTGCAACTCTTGCCGACGATGACCGTTCTGGAGAACGTGGCGCTAGGCGCTCACTTGCGTCGTAAGGTCGGTGTGGTGTCGGCGGTATTGCACACCGAGCGCCGCAGTGAAGCAGAGCTGCTGCATGAAGCGGCGGTTCAGTTGCAGCGTGTGGGCTTGGGTGACTACCTGTACGAAGAGGCCGGCAATCTGGCTTTGGGCCAGCAGCGTATTTTGGAAATTGCCCGTGCTCTGGCATCCGACCCTCTGCTCCTGCTGCTGGATGAACCGGCTGCGGGTCTGCGCTACAAAGAGAAGCAGGAACTGGCCAAAGTGCTGGATCAGCTGCGTAGCGAAGGCATGAGTATTTTGCTGGTCGAGCATGACATGGACTTTGTCATGAATTTGACGGACAAGCTGGTTGTCATGGATTTTGGCACCAAGCTGGCCGAAGGTTTGCCCAAGGAAATTCAGGAAAATCCAGCTGTGCTGGAAGCCTACCTGGGTGGTATTGATGACGACCTGGATCTGGATCAGGTCAATGAGCCCGCCTCGGCAGGAGCAGCGTTATGAGTTCAGCACAATCGAACGATATTATTTTGAAGGTGGATAATCTGGCGGCTCAATACGGCAAAGTCAGTGCCGTAATGGGTGCCAGCCTGGACGTACGCGCCGGCAGCATCGTGACCGTTATTGGTGCCAATGGCGCCGGTAAATCCACCTTGCTTAACGCCATGATGGGCTCTTTGCCCAGCGTGGGTCGCAGCACGGGCTCGGTACAGTACGAAGGCCAGGAGATCAGCCACTGGGAAGTGGAACGCCGTGTGGCGGCTGGCATCTCCCTGGTGCCGGAGCGTCGTGAGCTGTTTGGCAGCATGACGGTTGAAGACAATTTGTTGTTAGGTGGTTTCCGCCTGTATCGCGCTCGTCATCCAGGCTGGCGCGACACCATGGACAAGGTCTACACCCTGTTTCCACGCCTGAAAGAGCGTCGTACGCAGTTGGCCGGGACATTATCGGGTGGGGAGCGGCAGATGCTGGCCGTGGGCCGTGCCTTGATGGCGCAACCCAAAGTACTGATGCTGGATGAACCCAGCCTGGGTCTAGCGCCGCGTGTGGTGCGGGAGATCTTCATGATCATCGCCCGGCTGCGCAGTACCGGTGTGGCCATCTTGCTGGTCGAGCAAAATGCTCGTGCCGCTTTGCAAGTGGCTGACTATGGCTATGTACTGGAGACGGGCGATGTGGTGTTGCAAGGCCCTGCGTCTGACCTGGCCCATAATCCCCGAGTGATAGAAAGCTATCTGGGCTTGGGGCAGGGCAAACGCGAGCAGGAAGAGGCGAACGCTTAGAAGCGGTAGCCGATCCCGATGGTGGCAACCACGGGGTCCAGCTTGGCTTTGCCAATGGACTGGCCGTTCAGCTTCACGTCTGGGCGGATGCTGATGTAGCGTACATCGGCATTCAGGAACCAGTTCTTGTCCAGCTTGTAATCTACGCCGACCTGGGCTGCAAAACCCCAGCTGTTTTTCAGCTTCAGGTCGGAGCCAGCCAGTGCACCACGCGATTCGGTGTCAAAGAACATGGTGTAGTTCACGCCCACGCCCACATAGGGTTGGAAGTCGCTATCAGGCAAGAAGTGATATTGCAGGCTCAGGGTAGGGGGCAAGTGTTTGGTCTTGCCGATACGGCCCAGATTGCTGTCAATATTGTGCTGGAAGGGGAATGCACCCAGCAGTTCCACGCCAATGTTGCGGGTTGCCATATAGGTCAGCGAGAAGCTGGGGCGTGCATTATTGCCCACGTCCAGATCCACGGTGCCGTTGGCGACCGAGCCATTATTGGATTTGGGAGCCACCCAGGTCACACCGGCTTTGAGCAAGAAATCACCCGCTTCGTGTGTTTGGCCTTGGGGGGCATACAAGACAGCTGCCAGCCCGACTGCGAGCAAGGACAGGTGCAGACCGGGTAACAAGTGGCGGGTTTTCATAGTAGCTCCGTAGGGATGTGTAAAGCCTACAGAGTGCATGAGGGGGGCTGCGCTGGACTTGATCCAAAGCAAGCTTCAGAAGTAGTTGGCCGCCTGACCTTGTTGTAGATCAAGTAGGCAAGATTCATTGCAGCCTGATTTGACCCCACTGTCTTTTTTTAGCATCACTTGGTAACAGCCCAAAAATAGAAGCCTCCAGGACTTGGCGGGTCAATTGCGCGCTGTATAGCAGAGTCTCTCAGGGCTTAGTGCCAGGTTCCCGGCGGGGAGGGGTTAAGGGCCTTAATGTGATGCGCTCAGACGCCCAGGAGTGCGTGTAGCGCTTCGTGTTTATGGCCCAGTTCGCTACCGCTAAAGCGTTCCACAATCTGCCCTTGCTCCAGAACATGGAAGTGATCGCTGAACTCTGCGGAGAATTGCGGGCATTGCTCCGCCAGCACAATGGTGTAGCCTTCGCTGCGCAAAGAGCAGATCAGCTTGGCCAGTGCCTGTGCCTGAATCGGCGCCAAACCTTCTGACACCTTATCCAATAAGAGTAGATTCACGCCGGTACGCAGCAAACGGGCAATAGCCAGGACTTTTTGTTCGCCCGTGGAGAGCTGGGCCGCCATATGGTGGCGACGTTGCTCCAAGCTGGGCAAAAGCTCGTAGATTTGTACCAGAGACATGCCACCGCCCAAGGTCGTGCCGATGGCAGGGGGGAGCAGCAGGTTCTCCTCGCAGCTCAGGCCGGTAAAGATACTTTGTTCGTAAGGACTGTAGCCCACTCCCAGATCAGATAATTGATGCTGGTTTAGATGGATGGCTTCGGTGCCTTGAATGCGTATGGAGCCACGACGGCTATCGGTTAATCCCACCATGGCACGTAGCATTGCGCTGCGGCCAGCCCGGTTACGGCTCAGGACGGTGCAAACTTCACCTTGGGCAACTTGTAAATTCAAACCGCGCAAGAGCGGAAACTCTCGGTGCCAGGCGTATAAATTCTCAATATCCAGGGCAGCCCGTGTCATGAGAACGCTCCTTGTCGTGAGTCTTCAATATGGGCCTGGAGCGTGGTGGTTTGACGAAGAATGTCACTACGTATCTTTCGTCCTGGATTGCGTTGACACCCATCGCCAGCAAACTCTAGGCAGAGTCCTTCATGCGTTTCAGTATGGAAGCGCCGATGAAGCAAAACTATGCGGGTTTGTCATAGGATGGTCTGGTTTAATACGCTGTTTAGTAAACAAATGTTGTTAAACCGGTTATGTGTTACTTAAGTGTTAACGGTTTTGGGTTTGAAGTCACACAAATCCGAGATACCGCATTGCGGGCACTTGGGTTTACGGGCCACACAGATATAGCGGCCATGCAAGATCAACCAGTGGTGCGCGTCCAGCAAAAAGGGTTTGGGAATTACCCGTTCCAGTTTTTTTTCTACTTCGACCACGTTTTTGCCCGGTGCAATTCCGGTACGGTTGGAGACACGAAAAATATGCGTGTCCACAGCAATAGTGGGCAGGCCAAAGGCGGTGTTCAACACCACATTCGCTGTTTTGCGACCTACGCCTGGAAGGGCTTCCAAAGCGGCGCGGTCACAGGGGACCTGGCCTTGATGCTGCTCCAGCAAGATTCGACAGGTCTTGATGACATTGGCGGCTTTAGTTTTATAGAGACCAATTGTCTTGATCGCTTCGCGCAGACCTTCTTCACCCATGGCCAGAATGCCTTCGGGCGTGCCCTGCTCCGGGAAGAAACGGGCGGTGGCCAGGTTCACGGACCGGTCTGTGGCTTGCGCCGACAGAATCACTGCAATCAGCAATTGAAAGGTATCGGCGTATTCGAGTTCGGTGGTCGGTTTGGGGTTGGCCGCTTGGAAACGGCTGAAAATTTCGTAGCGCTTGGCAGCGTTCATGGTGTGGTTCCGCTTGCGGTCTTGCTGGCGCGTCGGGCACGAGCGCGGGCCAGGGCAGAGGCAATCGAAGCCTCACGTTTATCGGCCTGATCGGCATTGGTGGCCAGGACGGGTTTATTGGCCAGGGTACGAGCGGCCAGATCCGAGCTTTCTTTGTGTCGGCCTAGCAGGCGGTCACGGCGCTGTTCGGTGTCCTGACGAGCCTGCTCGGCTTGCGCGCTATTCCAGTCGTCGGTAGGCACCAGACTGATGCAATCCACCGGACAAGGCGGCACACAGAGCTCACAGCCTGTGCAACGGTCGGCCAGCACGGTGTGCATCAGCTTGTTGGCGCCAACAATGGCATCGACCGGACAGGCCTGAATACACAGGGTGCAGCCTATACAGTGCTCTTCAATAATCACCGCACGGCTGGGACCGGTGAATTCACCACAGGCGGGGTCCAGGGGTAGGGGGTCGCGCTCCAGCAGTTCGGCCAAAGCCTGGACGCCTTCCTGCCCGCCGGGCGGGCAGCGGTTGATCGCCTCGCCTTCAAGAGCGATAGCTTGTGCATAGGGTAAACAGGCGTCATAACCACAGCGCGTGCACTGGGTTTGAGGGAGCAGGGCGTCAATGCGCCGTATTAAGGTGTCGGACATGAATACAAAGACGGGGCCATTTGGCCCCGTCAGAAGCGGCGAAAGCCAAAATCAGTTGTGCTGACGGATGAAGTCTTTGATTTTAGGACAGATCAGGGTGCGCCAACGGCTTCCGGAGAAAATCCCGTAATGACCACAGTTGGGCGCGGTGAATTCCTGCTTCAGTTCAGGCGCGATTTTTGCACACAGTCCTTGAGCCGAATGCGTCTGACCTTGACCAGAAATATCGTCCAGCTCGCCTTCAATCGTGAACAAGGCTACCCCATCAATATCTTGGGGGCGGACCTGTTCGCCATGGACATGCCACTGACCTTTAGGCAGGCGATGCTCCTGGAACACAATGCGGATAGTGTCCAGATAGAACTCGGCCGGCATATCCAGCACGGCATTGTATTCATCGTAGAAACGACGATGTGCCTGCGCGTCGTCGTCATCACCCTTGATCAAGTGCTGATAAAAATCGTAGTGCGAGCTGACATGGCGGTCCGGATTCATGGCTACAAAACCGGCGTGCTGCAAAAAGCCGGGATACACGCGACGGTGGGCACCAGGGTACTTGGTAGGCACGCGGTGAATCAGATTGTTTTCAAACCAGGAATAGGACTTGGTGGTGGCCAAACGGTTGACTTCGGTAGGAGACTGACGGGTATCGATAGGGCCACCCATCATGATCATGCTGCGCGGCATGACAGGTGAGCGGCGAGTCGCCATCAGCGAGACCGCTGCCAAAACCGGCACGGTGGGCTGACAGACCGACATCACATGGACATTCGAGCCCAGGGTCTGGATGAATTCCTGCACATACAGTACGTAATCATCCAGATGGAAGGGGCCTGCGGAGCGGGGCACCATGCGAGCATCAATCCAGTCCGTCACGTACACGGAGTGATCGGGCAGCAAGGTGCGGACAGTTTCGCGCAACAAAGTCGCGTGGTGTCCGGATAAGGGGGCGACCAGCAAGATGATGGGGTCCTGATCTGCTTTGGGGTGATCTCGCTCAAAGTGGATCAGCCTGCAGAAGGGTTTGCTCAGATGCACGGTCTCGCGCACGGGCACGGTTTGCCCGTCAATCTGGGTTTCGTTCAGGCCCCAAGCCGGCTTTTCGTACTCTTTGCCGATACGGTGGACCAGTTCAGAGGCCGCCGCCAGTTGGCGCGACAGGGGGGTATAGGCCAGTGGACTGTAGGGGTTGGAGAACCATTGAGAGCTGGTGCCGGTAAAGGCCGCCAGCGGAGCCAGAAAGGACCGCTGAAGTTCGTGCAGATCGTAAAGCATAGTGTGCGCCTTGGTGTTGCCTAATTTGATACAGAGAAATGCATATGCTTATTTCCTGTGGGAAACAATACGACGTTTGCAGTTTCTCTGGACTTGGGATTTTCCCTTGCTGCAGTGCGGCAAGTTTTTTTATCAAAAGGCGAGATTGGGCGCAAGAGTGGCTGAATAAGATTGCAGCCACCCGGCAAGGCTTGCACAGGGCGGGCTACGTGTTTAGCGCTCCAGGTACTGTAGTTTGTTCTCCACACCGTTCCAGTCGTCGGCATCTTCCAGCGGTTTTTTGGAGCGGTTGATGCTGCCAAAGATAGGGGTCAGTTCTGCGTTCAGCTCGATGAAGGGGACTTGATCCTGCGGGACGTCTTCTTCGGCAAAAATGGCATTGGCCGGGCATTCGGGAATACAGACGGCGCAATCGATGCATTCGTCCGGGTCAATCACCAGAAAGTTCGGGCCTTCACGAAAACAGTCAACGGGGCACACATCCACACAATCGGTGAATTTGCACTTGATACAGTTTTCGGTGACGACGTGGGTCATTTCAGTAACACTCCTGCGGTATCGCTAAGGCGTTTAGCCACGGCAAAAGGGCCGTGGGCGGGTGCGCGACAACGCACAGGGCCTGAACGATAAAAATGGGATTTAAATCGAATCTTACGATTTTAACGAATATTCAGCTTCTTGCTTATTGAGATGGCGCAATAGCTCTCTTGCTAGATAGCGGTTCGCAAGAACTGACGCGCGTGCTATGGTTGCGCAATCAAAATCGGTAGGTTTGCGATGATCATCACCTCTTTGCTTGATACGGATCTGTACAAGTTTTCCATGATGCAGGTTGTTTTGCATCATTTCCCCGCCGCGCATGTGGAGTATCGCTATAAATGCCGTACTGCCAACATCAATTTGAGCCAGTATCTGGACGAAATTCGGGCAGAAATCCATGCCTTGTGCCAGTTGCGTTTTTCAGACGAAGAACTGGATTATTTGCGTAGTCTACGCTTTATCAAAAGTGACTTCGTCGATTTCCTGGGGCTGTTCCATTTGCCCGAGCGCTGCATTCAAGTGCAGGCGGGCGATAAGCCTGGCGAAATCGAGATTTTGGTACAGGGCCCCTGGCTGCATACGATCTTGTTCGAGATTCCCGTGCTGGCCATTGTGAACGAGGTCTACTTCCGTAACGAACGTCCGCAACCACCGTGGACAGAAGGGCGCGAGCGCCTGCAGTCCAAAATGCGGCTGGTGGTGGATGACCCGGCCTTGAGCGATTTTCGGGTAGCTGATTACGGCACGCGCCGCCGTTTTTCCAAGCAGTGGCACGAAGAAGTGGTCACCACCATGATCGATCAGATGAAGCCGCATTTTGCAGGCACCAGCAATGTCTGGCTGGCCATGAAATATGGGGTAACGCCGTTGGGCACCATGGGCCATGAGTATCTGCAGGCGTGTCAGGCGCTGGGTCCCCGTTTACGGGATTCGCAGATTTTCGCTCTGGAGGTCTGGGCCAAAGAATACCGCGGTGACTTGGGTATTGCCTTGTCGGATGTCTATGGCATGGATGCCTTCCTGCGCGATTTCGATATGTACTTCTGCAAGCTGTTTGACGGCGCGCGTCACGATTCCGGTGATCCTTTCATCTGGGGTGAGCGTTTGCTGGCTCACTATCAGGCCAACCGTACCGACCCGCGCACCAAAACTTTGGTGTTCTCCGACGGCCTGACGATTCCTAAAGCGATTGAACTGGCTTTACGCTTTGCTGGTCGTTGCAAAGTGTCCTTTGGAATTGGCACCAATCTGACCAATGATCTGGGCCATGAGCCTTTGCAGATCGTCATGAAAATGGTGCGCTGTAATGGTCAGCCTGTGGCCAAAGTGTCGGATGCCCCGGAAAAGACCATGTGTGATGATCCGGCGTATCTGGCGTATTTGCGGCAGGTTTTCCAGTTACCGCCAGCGTAGATATTGGGTTCCCCTTTCTCGATTGCCTTGCTGGTTGAGGCAAATGGTAGTTGGGTGGGGGAGGTAAAGGCATCGTAGTCAGTGATGCCCGTGATTTCAGGCGGACGGCATCGTTTTAAAGCGATAAAGTCATAGAGCTAACAGTTTGAATCAAAGCTCTTTGCTTAATGCAAAGGGCTTTTTTTATAGACACAGCAAGGCAGCCAAATACCCACCGGCTTCCCGGGCCTGGGTAATTTGCTCTTCACTCAAAGTCTTGGGAGCCTGAATGGCCTCAGGCGTCTGGGCGTCGAAATTAAATATACGAGTAGGGGCGGCCAGTTCCAGCCGCCAGCCGGTACAAATCCGCTCCAGTTGTCGCAGGGCACCTTGCCCATCGCTGCCTGCGCTGATTAACCCGGCATAGGGGCGACCATTCAGCCGATCCAACACCTCGTAGTAAAGCCGATCCAGACACTCCTTCATGGCCCCACTTAAACTGCCCAGATTTTCGGGGGCGCAGAATAAGTAGGCCTGGGAATCGAGCAAATCCTGTACTTGCACCTGATCACAATGCAAGCGTTTGATAGAGACCTGGTCTGTCTCGCCCAGTTCCTTGAGCACCTCTAGTGCTTCTTCTTCGGCCTGCTCGGCCAATTGTCTGGCTGCACCAGTACGGGAGTGCCAAACGATCAGAAGCTGGCGGTATGTGTTCAGACTCATAAGCTCTTACTCACGGTGATAGACTAGCGTCTACAGTATAGAGAGCCACTTCCGCGCTGAGTGGCCACATCGACGTAAACCACATGAATCACACCGCTTCTCCCCCTATGGCCGAGTCGGCCTTCAATCCTCTATGGTTTGCGCAAGCCAGCCACGGACTGGATGAAGCAGGGCGTACGCTCTTGCAGGCCGCTGCCGATTGGGCAGGCCCCATTTTGCTTGATTTGACCGGGAGTACCGGCGAACCCTTGGACAGTCATTGCGCTCAGGTAGCGGTCATTCTGGCTGGCTTGGGGGTGGACGCTCAAACCCGTGCCAGCGCTTTATTGGCTGTGACCCCTGCACCCGGTCCGGAGGTCAAGCAGGACCCGGTTCAGAAAGCCTTTGGAACCGAGGTCATGACGCTAGTGCGCGGCTCGCGGGCCTTGTATCGCTTGGGCTCCATTACGGGGCAGGCTAAAGATCAAACAGGCGGGGGCGATCAAAAAGAAATGAAGCGCAAGATGCTGCTGGCGATGGCCGCAGATTTGCGTATTGTGATGATGCGACTGGCTTCGCGTTTGCAGTCCCTGCGCTGGTACAGACAGTCCAAGACCGTGTGCCCAGTGGAGTTTGCGCGGGAAACGCTGGAACTGTATACGCCGCTGGCTAACCGGCTGGGTATTTGGCAGGTCAAATGGGAAATGGAAGATCTGGCATTTCGCTTTCTGAATCCCGAGGTTTACAAAAATATCGCCAGCCAGTTGGAAGATAAGCGGGTTGAACGTGAAACCTTGATCAGTCAGGTGCGCGACCAGCTCTTGGCGGCGTTGAAGCGAGAAAATATTGTGGCCGAGGTCTCGGGCCGGCCCAAGCATATCTTCAGCATCTGGAACAAGATGCGGAACAAGCACCTGGATTTTGAGCAGCTGTTTGATCTGCGAGCCTTGCGCGTCATTGTCGATGACGAGCGAAGCTGCTATCACACGCTGGCCGTGGTGCATTCCTTGTGGACGCCGGTGCCCGAGGAATTTGATGACTATATCTCCCGGCCCAAGCCCAACGGCTACCGCTCCTTGCATACCGTGATCGCGGATGCGCAAGGGCGTTGTTATGAAATTCAGATCCGTACCCGTGATATGCACCAGTTTGCAGAATACGGGATGGCGGCACACTGGCGATATAAGGAAGCCGGGGCCCAGGGTGGCCAGCAAACCGCGGATGGCGAGGACGATAGGAAAATCGCCTGGATGCGCCAGTTGCTGGCCTGGGATCGTGAGGCCTCGACATCCAATGCGCCTGATCCTGGCCCGCAGCCGGAAAGCAGCAAGGATGCGGCCGTGGAGCCGGTCCTTGAAGCAAGCTCAAGTAAAAAACCAGTACCGTCTCGTCCTTTGAAGGCGCAGGATGACGAGCACATTTACGTATTGACCCCACAAGCTCGGGTGATCGAGCTGCCTGTGGGGGCGACGCCGGTGGATTTCGCCTATTACCTGCATACCGACTTGGGACACCGTTGCCGAGGCGCGCGGGTGGATGGGCACATGGTGCCCTTGTCCACCCGCTTGTTGACGGGGCAGACGGTAGAGATCGTGGCGGCCAAGTCTGGCGGCCCATCGCGAGACTGGCTCAACACACAGCTGGGTTTTCTTGCTAGCCCGCGTTCACGCTCTAAAGTGCGGGCCTGGTTCAATGCCATCGAATTGCAGCAACGCATCTCCCAAGGCCAGACCATGGTCGAAAAAGAGCTGCAAAGGCTGGGTCGCACAGCGGTCAATCTGGAGCAGATGGCACAGCAGCTGGGCTTTGCCAAGGCGGATGACTTGTATATCGCCGTTGCCAAAGACGAGTTCAGTCTGCGTCAGGTGGATGCCTTGTTCCGGGAGGATACCCAGGAAGAGGAACCCATCCAGCGCGTCTTTGATGCGGCCAGGGAGAGCGTTTCCAAAACTGGAAAAAGTGGCGTGCTGGTTGTGGGCGTGGATTCGCTGATGACGCAATTGGCCCGTTGCTGCCGTCCCGCACCGCCAGACCTGATTGCGGGTTTTGTAACGCGTGGCCGAGGAGTGTCGATCCACCGGGCCGATTGCAAGTCCTACCACGAGCTGGCCGAACGTCAGCCTGAAAGGGCTATTAGCGTGGATTGGGGCGATACGGGCGATACTCAATATCCGGTAGATCTGGCGATTGAAGCGCAAGAGCATCCCAACCTTCTGCGAGACCTGTCGGAAGTGTTTGCCCGCCTGCGTTTGAACGTGACCGGTATCAATACCTTGAGCCGACGTTCGCTGACACGCATGATATTTACGATTGAAGTGCGTGATGGCGAGCAAATTCAAAAGGCTTTGGCGGCCTTGAACGAGTTATCCGGCGTCAGTGCCCGCCGTTACGCGTCCTGAACTGCTAAAATCAGTAAACCTAAACCTCGCGGGCGTTGTGCCCGCGATTGTTCTTGTCAATCAAGAGAGCGAGCCTTGAAAACCTATACCTTGCCCGACCCGGATGGACATTTTGGTCAGTTTGGTGGTTCGTTTGTCGCTGAAACGCTGGTCCACGCCCTGGACGAGTTAAAAGCAGCCTACGAACACTATCGGAACGATCCTGAGTTCTTGCGCGAGTTCCATTACGAACTCAAGCATTTTGTCGGTCGTCCCAGCCCTGTGTACCATGCTCGTCGATGGTCGGAGCAACTAGGTGGAGCTCAAATCTGGTTCAAGCGCGAAGACCTTAATCACACAGGTGCGCACAAGATCAACAACTGTATTGGTCAGATTCTGCTGGCTCGCCGTATGGGCAAGCCGCGCATTATTGCTGAAACTGGTGCAGGCCAGCACGGCGTGGCAACGGCAACCGTCGCCGCCCGTTATGGCCTGGAGTGCGTAGTCTATATGGGCAGCGAGGACGTACGTCGTCAGGCCTCTAACGTGTATCGCATGAAGCTGCTGGGCGCGACAGTTGTGCCCGTGGAATCCGGTTCGCGCACCCTGAAAGATGCGTTGAACGAAGCCATGCGCGATTGGGTCACCAATATCAGCAATACCTTCTACATTATTGGTACGGTTGCTGGCCCTCATCCTTACCCGATGATGGTTCGCGATTTCCAGTGTGTGATCGGTGATGAGTGCGTAGAGCAGATGCCTCAGGACGCAGGCCGTCAGCCGGATTACGTGCTGGCATCAGTGGGCGGTGGTTCCAATGCCATGGGCATTTTCTACCCCTACATCGAGCACAAAGACGTAGAGCTGATCGGTGTGGAAGCGGCTGGACGTGGTCTGGATACGCTGGCGCACTCGGCCTCTCTGAACAAGGGCATGGTTGGCGTGCTGCACGGTAATCGCACGTATGTGCTGCAGGACGATGATGGCAATGTCATGCCTACGCACTCGGTGTCTGCAGGTCTGGATTACCCCGGCGTAGGCCCTGAGCACGCTTGGCTGAAAGACTGTGGCCGTGCGCAATATGCCACCTGCACCGATGAGGACGCCTTGAAGGCTTTTCATGATTGCTGCCGTATCGAAGGCATTATGCCGGCGCTGGAGTCTTCGCACGCACTGGCTCATGCCGCTCGTATCGCCCCGACTTTGCCCAAGGATAAAATCATCCTGGTCAGCTTGTCCGGTCGTGGCGACAAAGACATGCACACGGTCGCCGAATACGGCGGCTTGACTCTGTAAGCAATCGGGAACTGATATGTCGAGTAATGTGCGTCTGAAAAAGACGTTTGAAGGTTTGAACGGGCGCTGCGCCCTGGTGCCTTATATTACGGCTGGCGATCCTTCGGTGCCTGCGACCGTAGCCCTGATGCATGCTTTGCGTCAGGCCGGGGCGGATGTCATTGAATTAGGGGTGCCGTTTTCTGATCCTACTGCGGATGGTCCTGTGATTCAGCAAGCTGCTGAACGTGCCATTAGCCGTGGTGTGGGTTTGCGTAAAGTGCTGGAGATTGTGCAGCAGTTTCGTCTGATCGACGAAGAAACACCGGTGGTACTGATGGGCTACGCCAATCCGATCGAACGTATCGGTCAGGCCGAGTTCGCCGTGATGGCGGGCAAGGCTGGGGTGGACGGCGTGCTGACGGTGGATTATCCACCTGAAGAGTCTGAAGACTTTACCCGCATGCTGACCGAGCAGGGCGTGGATACCATTTTCCTGCTCTCACCCACCTCTACCGATGAGCGCATTGCCAAAGTGGCTGCTCTGGCTCAGGGCTATGTGTATTATGTGTCCCTGAAAGGGGTGACCGGTTCGGCTCAGATTGATGTGGCCGATGTGGAGCACCACTTGCAGCGCATTCGCAAGCACGTCAAAATTCCGGTCGGAGTGGGTTTCGGGATTCGCGATGCGCAAAGCGCCAAAGCCATCTCCCGTAGCGCTGATGCAGTTGTCATTGGTTCCAAGTTGATTCAGACCATGGAACAAGCGGTACTGGATAATGCGGGCAAGGAGCCCAAGGACGTTGATGCAGCTGCGGTTGTAGCTGCCAGCCAATGGCTCGCGCAGATACGTCAGGCATTGGATAATTAGCCTAAATACCTATTCCGCGTATAGAATCATCTGCCTGTTCCTTGAGAACAGGCGCTTTTTTTCAGAATAAAGAGGCTAGCGGGCCAGGTGCCGGCTAAGCGAAAACAGGATCTCACAATGAGCTGGATCGAGAAAATACTCCCGCCACGAATTAACCGCAACCCTGAAAGCAGCCGTCGCGTGCCCGAAGGGCTGTGGGTGAAATGTCCGTCGTGTGAGTCAGTGCTCTACAAGGAAGATCTCCAGGCAACATTGAATGTCTGCCCCAAGTGCAGCCATCATATGCGTATTGGTGCGCGCGGCCGGATCAAGTCCTTGCTGGATGCTGAAGGCCAGACCGAGATTGGTTCCAACACGCGTCCTATGGACCCTTTGAAGTTCCGTGATTCGCGCAAGTACACGGAGCGCGTTGCCGAGGCGGCCAAGCAAACCGGTGAAACTGAAGCCATGGTGGTCATGAGCGGCACGATTTTGTCTGTGCCTGCTGTGGTGGCTTGTTTCGAGTTTGAATACATGGCTGGTTCCATGGGTTCGGTGGTCGGCGAGCGTTTCACCCGTGGTGTGCAAGCGGCTATTGCCAATCGCAGTCCTTTTATCTGTGTGGCCGCTTCGGGTGGCGCACGCATGCAGGAAAGTCTGTTCTCTTTGATGCAAATGGCCAAGACCAACGCGATTTTGGCCGAGTTGGCCGAGGCGGGCTTGCCTTTCATCAGTATTCTTACTGACCCTACTATGGGTGGTGTATCGGCCAGTTTCGCCTTTATGGGCGATGTGGTGATTGCTGAGCCTAACGCTTTGATTGGCTTTGCCGGTCCTCGCGTGATCGAGCAGACGGTGCGTGAGAAGCTGCCTGAAGGTTTCCAGCGTGCGGAGTTCCTGCTGGAGAAGGGTGCCATTGATATGGTGGTTGATCGCCGTGAGTTGCAGCGTAAATTGGCGGAGCTGTTGGCTCTGTTGACTCGTCAACCTGCTGAGGCTGTGTCGCGCCATCCTTGATTTTGAAGGCTAGGTTGACTGAAGGAAAACGCCATCTGGGTTCAGGTGGCGTTTTTTTATTGTCTGCTGTTTTTGTGGGCTGCCAGGGGGAGGTTGGCTCTAGAAAAAAGAAACATCGGAGAGCGCAAAAACTGATTGCTGAGAAAGTATAAGAGAGGGGCTAGGAGGGGAGGCAAGTCAAGAGGTGGAGACAGAGGCAGCAGTAGGAGTGAAGGTGCAGGCGGAGAAGACTAATGACATCAGCAAATATCACAGGCATAAAAAAACGCCGCCCTTGATTAGGGCGGCGTTTTTGGTCTGATACTTACTGCGTTTCGACCTGTTGCATCGGCTCGTTGGCTTCAGCTTGAACTGCACGCTTGCGTGGGCGACCCAAACGGACTGGAGCCGCTTGGTAATCGTCCTGCACTGCCGAGCGAGCTGTTTCTACCAGTTCGATGCCAGCTGCGTTCAGCACGTCATCCAGAGGAATGGCGGCTGCTTGTGGAGCTTCGGCAGCAGGTGTCGATGTTTCCACTGCGGCTGCAGGAGCCTCTGTGACTTCTGCTACTGCGGCGGCTTCAACGGTAGTGTCTTCAACCGCTGCCTTAACGGCAGCTTGGGTTTCAGCGACTACGGCTGCAGCTTGAACAACTGGTTCAGCTTGCACGTTTGTAGCTTCTTCACGGACGGGCTCAGTAGCAGCGGTTGTTGTCACCTCTTCGGCAGCTGGAGCTTCCTGGGGGATTTCTGCTTCTGCAGCGGGTGCAGCAGCTTCTTCCTGGACAGGAGTTGCTTCAGAAGCAACGGACTCTGGCTGGGTGCTAGTGGTTTCTTCAGCTGCGCTGACTTCCGCTACTGGAGTTTCAACTGCAGGAGCTTCAACAACGGGGGCTTCAACAGCAACGGCTGTTTCTGTTGCGACCTGGGTTTGCACTTGTTCGGCAACAGGAGCAGCAGCGATGCTCGGCTCTTGGGCCGCGGTCGCTTCCTTAACTGCTGGTTCGGCTTGCAGTGCAGGAGCGCTTTCTTGGGCTACCACTGGAGCAGGAGCGGCTTCTGGGCTTTCCTGAACGGTCTGGGCGGCGACAGGAGCTGTCTCTTGAACTGCTGGTGCCTCTGCCGTTACCTGAGCGGGTGCGGGCTGTGCAGCAGCGGCTTGGGCAGCCTGCTCTTCCGCATTCAAGGCAGCGGGGTTGAAGCTAGGCGTTTCGTGAGCAACGTAGGCGCTTTGATTGCCTTCTTCGCTGTTCTCTTCGTTTTCTGCAACGGCGTTGGTGTCGGTGCTACGACGACCACGACGGCTGCGACGACGACGACGCTTGCGTTCTGGATCCAGTGCACCGTTTTCGTTACTTTCGTCCGAGTCGGCATCCAGGTTATCGCTGGTATCGGCGTTATCGGCATCTGCCAGCTGGTCAGCGCGGTTTTGCGCTTCTTGCTTGGTGGCAGAAATAGCAGCTACAGCGGCAACGCTGGCAACGGCAGCAGCCTGTTCGGACTGGGTGTCGGTGCTAGTGGCGTCTTTGTTCAACTCGACGTTTTCTGCACTGCCTTCTTCGCGACGTTGGCGGCCACGACCTCGACGATTGCGTGGGTTGCGGCTATTGCTGCTGCCTTCGTCTGTGGTAGCGGGTGCTGCGCTGGTGTTTTGTGGGGTTTCCAGAGCCGATTCGCTAGCGGCCGACGTGTTGCGACGACGACCACGTGTATTGCTGTTGCTGCTTTCAGCGCTGGCTTTTTCTTCCGGAGCGGCTTCTGCCGGGCGATTGGAAGGGCGACGGCCACGTCCACCTTGACCACGGCCATTGTTGGACTGGCCTGGACGACCTTGGCGACGACCCGACGCGGATTTGCTTGCGTCGGTTTTGGCTGCTTCGGCGGCAGGTTCGGCAGGTTTGCCGGACAACCAGTTCAGCAAGCGTGTGAGCAGGCCGGGCTTATTGTCGTTTGCGGCTGCACTGGCGGCTGCGGCAGCGGCAGGCTTGCTCATGGGAGCAGGCTGGGCAGGTGTGGTGCTCTTGACCAGGGCTTCTGGGCGAGGCTTGATCTCGTGGCTGCGGTGCGGCACCAGGCTGTCTTGCTGCTCAGGTTGCTGTACCAGTTCATAGCTGCTGCGCAGTTCGTCCAGACGAGGATCATCGTGACGCAGGCGCTCGATGATGTGGTGCGGGGTTTCCAGACTCTTGTTCGGAATCAGGATCAGGGCAATGTTCAGACGCGATTCAATCTTGGTGATGTCGGCGCGTTTTTCGTTCAGCAAGAAGGTGGCTACATCCACTGGCACTTGAGCGTGCAGGGCGGCTGTGCCTTCTTTCATAGCTTCTTCTTGCAGCAGACGCAAGACATGCAGGGCGCTGGATTCGGCATCGCGAATCACGCCGGTGCCTGTGCATCGTGGGCATGTAATGTGAGAGCCTTCGTTCAGGGCAGGGCGCAGGCGCTGACGGGATAATTCCATCAAACCAAAACGCGAAATCTTGCCCATTTGTACGCGGGCACGGTCCAGATGCAGGGCATCGCGCAGGCGTTGTTCGACAGCACGCTGATTCTTGCTGTCTTCCATATCGATGAAGTCGATAACAATCAGGCCGCCCAAGTCGCGCAAGCGCAACTGGCGGGCCACTTCGTCAGCGGCTTCCTGGTTAGTGCGCAGGGCGGTTTCTTCAATATCGGCACCCCGTGTGGAGCGGGCCGAGTTCACGTCGATGGCAACCAGGGCCTCGGTGTGGTCAATAACGACCGCACCGCCCGAAGGCAACTGAACGGTGCGTGAGTACGCGGTTTCAATCTGGTGTTCGATCTGAAAGCGCGAGAACAGGGGGATGTCATCGCGGTACATCTTTACGCGATGCAAGTTGTCGGGCATGACCACGCTCATGAAAGCGGCGGCCTGCTCATGAATCTCGTCCGTGTCTATCAGGATCTCGCCAATATCGGGCGAGAAGTAATCGCGGATAGCCCGGATAACCAGGCTGGATTCCAGATAAATCAGGATGGGAGCAGAGTTGTCGCGGGCTGCGCCATCAATGGCGGTCCACAACTGCATCAGGTAGTTCAAGTCCCACTGCAGTTCTTCGGCGCTGCGGCCGATGCCTGCGGTGCGGGCAATGATGCTCATGCCTTGAGGGATGTCCAACTGGTCCATCGCCTCGCGCAGTTCCTGACGATCTTCGCCCTCAACACGGCGCGATACGCCACCCCCGCGAGGGTTGTTGGGCATCAGAACCAGATAGCGGCCAGCCAGCGAGATAAAGGTGGTCAGGGCAGCGCCCTTGTTGCCACGCTCTTCTTTTTCAACCTGGATGATCAGTTCCTGACCTTCAACCAGGGCGTCCTGGATGCGGGCGGAACGAACATCAACCCCTTCTTTGAAGTAGCTGCGAGCTACCTCTTTAAAGGGCAGAAAGCCGTGACGTTCTTCGCCATAACTGACAAAGCAGGCTTCCAGGCCAGGTTCGATGCGGGTGATGACCCCTTTGTAAATGTTGCCTTTGCGCTGTTCGCGCCCGGCTGTTTCGATGTCGAGGTCAATGAGTTTTTGACCGTCAACAATGGCGACGCGTAGTTCTTCTTGATGCGTCGCATTGAACAACATGCGTTTCATGAGTGTGGATCTCCGTTGTCATGGAGCACCGAAATATCGGCGCACGACCGCGGGTCACAGGGTGTGTAGCGCTATAGCTGCATCAGCTTGGTGCAGGCAGGCAAAATGGCCTACCGGCTTATAGTCTGGGAGGCACGAGTCGCGCCAAAGCGCGAAGTTCAATCAGCAGGGGGGTCAGAGTCACGTTGTGTGTTTGACGAATATAAAATTGCTGGGGGAACGGCAGCTGCATAAATCATGCGGCTGGTGCAAAAGAGCGGGACAATCTGTGCAGGAATTCAGCGCGGCACGCGGGAGGAAAACATCTCTTGGAAAGCGGGCCTTCTTGCCACACGACTTTCGCTATTTCGGACTCACCCCGGCGACCTTATGACCCGGAAGCTGGAACTCAAGGATACAATTATCAGTCCTTGGTCATCCAACGGAGACGCACCCTTTGCATCTCTACGCTGGACCCAGTCTCAGCTTCCATAGGCTGAAGCGATTATATGCCCCTTTTTGTTATGTGCAAACCTCATGAATCACAAAGATCAGCCCCTCAAGTGCGAATACTGCGCATTGATGAAACGCGGGCGGGTCAGCGTATAGATAATTTTTTGTTACGCGAATGTAAAGGGGTGCCAAAAAGCCACATTTACAAAGCCATTCGCGGTGGACAGGTGCGAGTCAATAAAGGCCGCATCAGCAGTGATTACCGTCTTCAGGATGGCGATATGGTGCGGATTCCGCCCCTGCGCCTGCCCGAACCCGAGCAGCCTCGTCATGTGCCTGCTGCGGCGTTTCCTGTAGTGTTCGAGGACGAACACCTGTTGGTAATTGATAAACCAGCCGGTGTGGCGGTGCACGGTGGTAGCGGCGTATCTTTTGGGGTCATTGAGCAGTTGCGCGCTGCCCGGCCCGAGGAGCCATTCCTGGAATTGGCCCACCGCCTGGATCGGGATACCTCCGGTTTGTTGATTATTGCTAAACGTCGCGCAGCTCTAGTAGGCCTGCACGATATGTTTCGCGAAATCCGTGCTCGCAAATTTTATTGGGCGTTGGTGCAGGGTGACTGGGTCAATGACCGTCAGCACATTCGCTTCCCCTTGTTGCGCTGGTTAACGGAAAGTGGCGAGCGGCGCGTTAAGGTTGACCCGGCTGGCAAGGCTGCGCATACCATTATTACGATGCAGCGCCGCTTTGGTCGCTTCAGTCTGGTACAGGCAGAATTGAAAACAGGCCGTACTCACCAGATTCGGGTTCATTTAGCCCATTCGGGTTTCCCGATTGTGGGTGATGATAAATACGGCGATGACGCTATACGCGACCAATTTGCCCGTCAGGGTTTCAAGCGCATGTTCCTGCATTCGGGACGCCTGGAGTTCGATCACCCCGTTACCGGACAGCCCCTGGTTCTGGAAGCCGCATTGCCTGCTGCCTGCCAGAGCCTTCTTAATCGTTTGGAGAAGTAGTTATGGCGCGTTACGCCGCTGTGTTGTTTGATTGGGACGGCACAGTTATGGATTCTACGTATTCCATTGCCAGTTCTATTCAGTTGGCCAGTGCGGATCTGCAGTTGCCTGTGCCCTCGATTCAACAAGCCAGCTGGGTGATTGGTTTATCTCTGGAAAGTGCTTTGTATCGCGCTGTGCCGGATTTAACCGCCGAGCAGATGCCGCTATTTCTGGAGCGGTACCGCCATCACTTCATGTTGCGCGATCCGCATATCAAGCTGTTTGACGGTATTTTGCCTTTCATGGGTGAACTTCGTGGCCACCAGATTGCCTTAGGAGTAGCAACCGGTAAAAGCCGTCAGGGTTTGGATAGGGTGCTGGAGCAGGTCAATCTCAGTACTTTTTTTGACGCCACCCGTTGCGCGGATGAAACCCGCAGCAAGCCGGACCCAGAAATGCTGCATCAGTTACTGGCTGAATTGATGCTGGATCCCGAGCAGGTCTTGATGGTGGGCGACACCACTCACGATATTCATATGGCAAGCAATGCAGGCATGGATAGTGTGGCGGTCACGTACGGTGCGCATGATCCGCAAACGCTGGCTAAGGCTGAGCCAACCGTGATGGTGGATAATGTGGCGCAGATGCGCGATTGGGTTTTGACCCGTATTTAATAGCGGCAGGTGGCTTGCATCGCCTTCTTGCTCGCTGGTTTCAGGACAGGAGATGGAGATGTTTAAATCACGCTCGCAAGCCCCGCGCCCCTCTGAAATTACCGATGAATCGGTCTGGCGTGCGCGCCGTCGTTTGCTGCTGCATGCTCCAGGTGCCTTGGCCCTGGCCGCCGGCTTGCCCGGCCGGGCCCAGGCTGTGGCTGTGGGGCAGCCCTTGCAGGCCACGCCTTCCCAGCGTTGGAAATTGGACGATGCGCCTACTAGCGAGGCCGACATCATCTCCTACAATAATTTCTACGAATTTGGCACGGGTAAAGAAGATCCTGCCCGGAATTCCGGCGCCTTCAGGACTGAACCCTGGACTTTGCAGATTGATGGGTTGGTGCAAAAACCTTTGACCCTGGATATGGACCAGATTTTAAAGCTGGCCCCTCTGGAAGAGCGTGTTTATCGTCTGCGCTGTGTCGAGGCCTGGTCTATGGTGGTGCCCTGGGTGGGCTATTCCCTGTCAGCCTTGCTGAAACAAGCCGAGCCTTTAGGGCTGGCCCGCTTTGTGCGCTTTGAAACTGCTGCCGACCCGGAAACCATGCCCGGTTTGCGATCTCGCATTCTGGATTGGCCCTATGTGGAAGCGCTACGGCTGGATGAGGCCATGCATCCGCTGACACTGTTGGCGACGGGCTTGTATGGCAAAGCTTTGCCGACTCAAAACGGTGCGCCTGTGCGTTTGATCGTGCCGTGGAAATATGGCTTTAAATCTGCTAAATCCCTGGTTCGCATTACCTTGACGGACAGCATGCCCCAATCCAGCTGGATGCGGGTGGCGCCTCATGAATATGGTTTTTACGGCAATGTGAACCCGGAGGTGCCTCACCCGCGTTGGAGTCAGGCAACTGAGCGGGTGATTGGCTCGGGCTTTTTTGCGACCAAGAAGCCGACCTTGCCCTTTAATGGTTATGCCGATGATGTCGCCAGCTTATATGCGGGTATGGATTTAAGGCGCTACTACTAATGAATACCTGGAAGGCTGCGCAGTTAGATCGTTTTAAGCCTTTGGTGTTTTTGTTGGGCTTGTATCCGCTCGGGCGCTGGGTTTGGCTGGGGGTCAATAACGGCTTAAGTGCCAACCCCGTCGAGTTTTTGACCCGCTCCAGCGGTATTTGGGCCTTGGTGCTTTTGTTGGTGACCTTGGCGTTAAGTCCTTTACGGCGTCTGCTGGCCCAACCCGCTTTGGTACGTTGGCGGCGCATGTTGGGCTTGTTCACTTTTTTCTATGCGGCTTTGCATACCCTGGCTTGGGCTTGGTGGGATCGCTCGGGCAGTTGGTCTTCCATGTGGCAGGACATTGTCCAGCGGCCTTTAATAGCCATTGGTGTTGTTGCGCTGCTGATCTTATTGCTGCTGACGCTCACTTCTACGCATGGATGGCAAAGGCGATTGGGACGGGGGTGGAGCCGCTTACACCGTACGGTATATCTGGCAGCCGGTTTGTCTGTTCTGCATTTCTATCTGATACGTACAGGTAAAAATGATGTGCTGGAGGTCTATGTCTACGGGGCAGTCTTGCTGGTTTTATCGTTGCTGCGTCGCTGGCCGGCTCAGAATACGGATCGTCATTAAAAGGGTAATACGCGCGACGCCTATTACCCTTTTACGTATCAATCCAGACTTTGCAAAATAGCAGCCGTTTCAGCATCGAGCACGCCGTTATAGCGTGCCGGGCGATAGTGCATTTGGAAGGCGGCCAGGACATTTTGTGTGGCTTTATCGAAGGTGCCGCTATCCGGAGTCTCATAGCCCGCCTTGCGCAATAAGGCCTGTACCTGAGAGGCGGAGGGCAGGGGGCGCGTTGCGTACTGCGCTTGCAATGCGCGGGCTTGTGGTTCCTTGTACCAGCGGCCTATGCCAGCCTGGGCCAGGTCTTTCCAGGGAAAGTGTGGGCCTGGGTCTAGCTTGCGCTGAGGGGCCACATCGCTATGGCCAATAATATTGCGCGGCGATACGCCATGGCGCTGGGCGAGATCTTTCAGCAATACCTTAAGTGCTTCGATCTGTGCAGCGCTATACGGGGCCCAGCGGCCATCAGCCAAGCGACCCATATTGACGATTTCAATCCCGATCGAACCGGTGTTCAGGTCCGTGAAGCCGTACCAGGAGCCTATGCCTGCATGCCAGGCGCGGCGCTCTTCAGGGACCAGGCGGTAGACCGTTGGGCGGCGTTCATCGCTGACCAGGTAATGGGCGCTGACATCGCGTTGTGTTAGCACTTTCAGGGAGGTGGCGTGGTCGCCGGCGGTGTAGTGCATGACCAGATAGCGCACCCGGCTGTTTTGGCCCTGCGCGCTGTAACTGTCATCGAATTTGAAGGGGCCGCTGCTGCCGCAGGCGGCCAGTAGCGCTGTCAGGCTGAGGACGCCGATCTGAACGCCGCGTTTCAGGGCAGGGGTGACAAAAGAGAGAGGTTTCATCTTAACGGCCGGCCAGGAACAGGAAAATGCAGGGGGTCTTGTCCAGGGCGGGAGGCTGCCGTTCGCGCCATTGTTCAATTGTCGCCGTTTGGATTAGTTCTCGTGAGCCGGTCAGGTCGCGAGCCAGACAGAGCCGGGTGGTGGGCTTTAAAGCCTGCAGCAGCGTGCTGTACATGGCCTGATTGCGATAGGGGGTCTCGATCAGAATCTGCGTTTGTTTTAGTGTCTGAGATTGGCTTTCCCATTGTTTGAGCTGCTTGGCGCGGGCGCTGCCATCCACGGGCGCGTAGCCGTGAAACACGAACTGCTGGCCATCCAGGCCGCTGGCCATCAGGCTGAGCAAAATGGAAGAAGGGCCTACGTGTGGGCGTACCGGGATCTTCATCTCGTGGGCCATGGCGACAACCAGTGCGCCGGGGTCGGCTACTGCGGGGCAGCCTGCTTCGGAGACCAGGCCGATGGCCTGACCTTGCAGGGCGGGTTTCAGCCACTCTCGCATTTCACCGGGTTTGTTGCCGCGCTTATCCAGTGTATGAATCGTGATTTCCTGTAGGGGCACGACGGGTTCAATCAGCTTTAAAAAGGCTCGGGCTGTTTTGGCATTTTCGGCAATGAAGGTAGTCAGCTCGCGTGTCAGGGCCCGAACATCGGCGGGTAGCCAGCCGCTGACCGGGCTCTCACTTAAACCAACGGGAATCAGGTGCAAAGGGGCGGCTTGAGGCATGGGGTAATCAGTCCTAAACGGAAGGGGTCAGAAGGTTGGGGCGCAAAGGGTTCAGGCCAAAGTGGCGCAGCATAGTGCATAACTCGATCAGGGGCAGGCCAATAATGGCTGTTGGATCATCTGATCGCATGGACTCCATCAAAGCAATTCCCAGGCTTTCAGCTTTGGCACTGCCGGCGGTGTCGTAGGGCTTTTCCTGGAGCAGGTAGTGTTCAATTTCATCATCGCTCAGTGCGCGAAAACGACAATTGGTAACAATATCGCTGCACAGAAATTCCTGCCCATTTGTCACACACAAAGCGCTATGGAAATCGATGTTCTGGCCGCTTAAGAGTCGCAGTTGTTTCCGCGCGCTGGCGTGGTTGCCTGGCTTACCAATAGCGTCCTGGCCGGATGTGGCCACTTGATCGGAGCCAATGACTAGCGCGCCTGGGTTGAGCAGACTGATACGGGCTGCTTTTTCACGCGCCAGGCGCAGGCTGAGCTCGGCCGGAGCCTCTCCAGAACGTGGGGTTTCATCAATGTCAGGAGACTGACAGGTGAAAGGCAAGCCCAAACGCGCTAACATAGCGCGGCGATAGACTGAGCTTGATGCAAGGATGAGACGCATAGTATGTTTTAGCTGTGCTTTGGTTTGACTGTCTTGTGCTTAGCACGGTATTATCTAATGTTTTCTTCGTTATTGAAATGGTTGTGGGCTTACTTGGCGCTTTTGCGCTGCCGGGAGTTCGGGCTGCAATAACGAGGGGCAGGAAAAAAACAAGCGGTAAAGCACAAAGCAGCACCCAAGCGATACCACAGCAGTAAAACAAACAAGCTACACACTTAAGCAAAACAAATAAGTATCAAGATCACCGTAAAATCGTGGCTTGATGCATTGAACATACCCATGACGACACAGTATATCGACACCTTGAACCTTGCTCGTGCCCCTCAGAATATGGTGGGTCAGGTGCTGGTGGAAGATCTATCTCGTCTGGTATCCGATTTGCCCGATCAAGGCGATTTACGCATTGAGTGGAGCGTGTCGGGTCGGGAGGATTCTGCCCGACGTCGCTTTGTTCATGTGCAGGCCAAAGGTTGTGTCATTTTGGAATGCCAGCGCTGCGTTAAGCCCTTCGAGTGGCCCATCGATATTTCTAACGAAGTACAGATTGTGGCAAGCGAGGCTGAACTGGAGCTGGATGATGACGATACGGAAGGTCCTGATCGCATCTTGTGTGAAGGCCAGTTGGATGTCCTGGGACTGGTCGAGGATGAACTGATTCTTAGCGTGCCGTATGTGCCGCGCCATGAGGTTTGCCCCGACGCGCAGTCGTTGTCCATGGAAGCCAAGTCTGACGACCTGGATGAATCCGCTTTTGAGCGGCCGTCCCCGTTTGCTGTATTGGGTTCGCTCAAAAAGTCTTGATTGTTTGTTACTAATTCGTTAATTTTTTCGGGCCGCACCCATTTATTCGGGGTTGTCCATCTACAGGAGTCATCATGGCTGTTCAGCAGAATAAAAAGAGCCCGTCCCGGCGTAACATGCGTCGTTCGCACGACGCGCTTACTGGTCCTTCGACGGCTATCGAGCCTACGACTGGCGAATTGCACCTGCGTCACCACATCAGCCCCAACGGCATCTATCGTGGCCGTAAAGTGCTGAAAACAAAGAACGACGAGTAATAGTTTCTTTGTCGTTGCAAGCAACATAGGTTGCATGCTTGATGTCTAACAAAAAAATACGTATTGCCATCGATTGCATGGGCGGCGATATCGGTTTATCCGTCACTGTCCCTGCAGCGCTGCTTTTTGCCAAGCGCTATCCGGATGTGCACTGCTTATTGGTTGGCGAGCCTCAGGCCATCGAGCAAACATTGCGTGCGCAAGGTAATGTCGATACCTCTTGGTACGACATTCTTCCCGCATCCGAAGTTGTCACCATGGCCGATTCGGTCGAGGTGGCCCTGCGCCGCAAAAAAGACTCATCCATGCGAGTGGCTGCCCAGTCCGTCAAGGACGGGATAGCGGACGCCTGCATTTCTGCGGGTAATACTGGCGCATGGATGGCAATTTCGCGCTACGTACTCAAAACTCTGGATGGGATTGATCGCCCAGCCATTGCCACGTCTATTCCGAACCAAAAGGGCGGGGCCACGATCATGCTGGACCTGGGTGCTAATGTGGATTGCTCCGCAGAACACCTGTTGCAGTTCGCCATTATGGGCTCTGCGCTGGCCAGTATCGTGGATCGCCATGAGCGCCCCACTGTGGGTTTGCTCAATATTGGGGAAGAGGTCATCAAAGGCAACGAGGTCGTCAAAAAGGCGGCTGAGTTGTTGCGCTCCAGCGGACTGAATTTTTACGGCAACGTAGAAGGCGACGATATCTGCAAAGGTACCGTTAATGTCGTTGTGTGTGACGGTTTTGTGGGCAATGTGGTCCTTAAATCCATTGAAGGTCTGGCCAAGATGGTCGGCAGCATGCTGCGTGACGAATTTACCCGTGATCCTTTAAGCAAAGTATCTGCTTTGCTGGCTCGTCCTGTCTTGAATCGTTTCCGCGACAGGGTGGATAATCGTCGTCATAACGGTGCAGCTCTGTTGGGTTTACGCGGTATTGTTATCAAGAGTCATGGTTCTGCCGATGCCTACGCTTTCGGGTATGCTTTGCAGCGGGCCCGCGATGCGGTGCTCAATGGGCTGCTTAACGGTACCAGCCAGGCAGTCGAGCGCATCATGCAAAGTGTGAACTTGCAAGATGAGCAAAACGGCGAACCAGATACACGCCATACTTCAGAGCCCTCGTCCTCATAAGAACGGGCTTGATCGGGAACATAAAATGACGATATTTGCCAAGATTATCGGTACAGGCGGCTACCTGCCTCCTCGGATTGTGTCTAACGATGATCTAGCGCTTGAGCTGGCTCAAAAGGGTATCGAAACCTCCGATCAGTGGATTGTTGAGCGTACCGGTATTCATCAGCGTCATCTTGCCGATCCCGGTGTTCGCACCAGCCATTTGGCAACGCATGCTGCGCGTCAGGCGCTAGAAGATGCGGGCATTGCTGCCCAGGATCTGGACCTGATTGTGGTGGCGACCTCCACTCCCGATTATGTTTTCCCCAGCACGGCTTGTCTGGTACAGGCAGAGCTGGGTAACAAAGGCGCTGCCGCGTACGACGTACAAGCGGTTTGCAGCGGCTTTGTCTATGCACTGACTACCGCCGACGCCATGATCAAGGCCGGTCGCGCGCGTAATGCGCTGGTTATCGGTGCGGAAGTGTTTTCTAGCATCCTGGATTGGAACGACCGCTCCACCTGCGTCCTGTTTGGCGACGGTGCGGGCGCAGTGGTTTTGCAAGCCAGTGATGAACCCGGTATTTTGGCCGCCCAGCTCAATGCGGATGGCAGCCAAATGGGTATTTTGTGTGCGGCAGGCAATGTCTCGCACGGCCAGGTTGTGGGCGATCCCTTCCTGCGCATGGACGGTCAGGCTGTATTCAAGCTGGCTGTTACCTCTCTGGCCGCTTCGGCCCATCAAGTTTGTGAACAGGCTGGTATTGCTTTGTCCGATATCACGTGGCTGGTTCCACATCAGGCCAACGTTCGCATCATCAATTTTCTAGGTCGTAAGCTGGGTATCCCCTCCGAGAAGGTGGTTATCACGGTTGATCAACACGCCAACACCTCGGCAGCCAGTGTGCCTCTAGCCCTGAATGCGGCTCGTCGGGATGGTCGCATCCGTGCTGGTGATCTGGCACTGTTGCAAGGCGTGGGTGGCGGCTTTACCTGGGGTTCGGTACTGGTCCGCTGCTAGGTAGCGCGATTCGGATTACCGCCTCATCTCTTTGGGTTTTTCTACCATGAAAATTGCGTTTGTCTTTCCAGGACAAGGCTCGCAGTCCGTGGGCATGCTTGATGCCTGGTCTGAGTCTGTTGTTGTGCAGCAAGCCATTGATCAGGCTAGCCAGGCGCTGGGTCAGGATCTGGCTCAGCTGATGGCTCAAGGGCCTGCCGATGCACTGAACCTGACTACCAATACTCAACCTGTCATGCTGGCGAGCGCAGTGGCCATGTACCAGGCCTGGATTCAGGCTGGTGGTCCCGTTCCTGCTGTCATGGCAGGTCATAGCCTGGGTGAATACTCCGCCCTGACGGCTGCCGGTGCCTTGAGCCTGGAGCAGGCTGTCCCCTTGGTGCGTGTGCGTGCGGATGCCATGCAGGCCGCTGTGCCGCTGGGTGTAGGTACGATGGCGGCCATTTTGGGTCTGGATGATGATCAGGTGCGCGATGTGTGTGCTCGTGCGGCCGAAGGTCAACAGGTGCAGGCTGTTAATTACAATGCGCCTGCGCAGGTGGTAATTGCAGGTCACGTAGAAGCCGTGGATCGTGCGTGTGCTTTGGCTAAAGAAGCCGGCGCCAAGCGTGCCTTGGTGTTGCCTGTGTCGGCTCCGTTCCACTCCAGCTTGCTAGAGCCCGCTGCCGCTGTATTGGCCCAGGCTTTAGCTTCGGTGCACGTGCAGACCCCCGTGATTTCCGTGATCAATAACGTGGACGTAGCTGCGCCTACCGACCCCGAACAAATCAAAGACGCATTGGTTCGTCAGGCCTGGCATCCCGTGCGCTGGGTAGAAACCATTCAAGCCATGAAGGCTCAAGGCGTTACGCACGTGGTCGAGTGCGGTCCAGGCAAAGTGCTGACAGGCCTGATCAAGCGTATTGATCGTGATCTGGTCGCCTTGTCGATCAGCGACCCTGCGTCCTTGCAGACCACCTTAGAAGCCCTGGAGGGAGCGTAAATGCAAGAATTGGATCTTAGCGGCAAGACCGCCCTGGTAACCGGCGCATCGCGCGGTATCGGTCAGGCAATTGCCAAAGAATTGATGGCACGCGGTGCCAAAGTAGTGGGTACGGCCACCTCTGAAGCGGGTGCGCAGGCGATTTCTGCCGTGCTCGCTCAGAACGGTAGCTACGGCCATGTTTTGAACGTGGACGACCCGGCTGCGTGCGAAGCCCTGATTTCGATGCTGAGCAAAGAAGATGGCGGTCCGCACATTCTGGTTAATAATGCTGGGATTACCCGCGATAACCTGGCCATGCGACTAAAAGACGAAGATTGGGATGCCGTCATTCAGACCAATCTGAGCGCCGTATTCCGTTTGTCGCGCGCGGTCATCCGCCCTATGATGAAAGCCCGCTGGGGCCGCATCATCAGCATCACCTCTGTGGTGGGCGAGAGCGGTAATCCGGGCCAAGCCAACTACGCTGCTGCCAAAGCGGGCGTTGCAGGCATGAGCCGTGCCTTGGCGCGCGAACTCGGTAGCCGTAACATCACCGTTAATTGTGTGGCTCCGGGCTTTATTGATACCGACATGACGCGCTCGTTGACTCCTGAACAGTCAGCCGCGATTTTGTCGCAAATCCCCTTGGGACGACTGGGTTCTGCAGAGGATATCGCTAACGCGGTAGCCTTTCTGGCCGGGTCGCAAGCGCAATATATTACGGGCAGCACCATCCATGTGAATGGTGGTATGCACATGTAAGGCTTGGCATCGCGCCCGGCTGAGGTAAAATTGCGAGATTATTTGTGGCCTATTGCTTGAACCGGCGTTGCAGGAATGACGTTGGGCCTCATACAAGAACGCCGTTTTTTGTCATGGCTTATCCCTCCTTACAGTAGGGATTGGCTATATAATTTGCGGGAATTTTTCCCAACTTGGAGAATCTGCATGGAAAGCATCGAACAGCGCGTCAAGAAGATCGTCGCTGAACAACTTGGCGTTAACGAAGCCGAGATCAAAAACGAATCTTCTTTTCTCGACGACCTCGGTGCCGACTCGCTCGACATGGTCGAGCTCGTGATGGCGCTCGAAGACGAATTCGAAACTGAAATTCCAGACGAAGAAGCTGAGAAAATCACGACGGTCCAGCAAGCTGTGGACTACATCACTTCTCACAGCAAGCAGTAAGTTCAATTAAGAGTGTGGGCGGCATTGTGCACGCCCTCGCTCCAGAGCGGTTTCCAGAGAGTAGCTTGTGCCCGGCGGCTTTAGCTTGCAAGACGCAGTTATTCCCTTTAAACCGCTTTTTTTGTGTTTAGGAGTCATCCGTGAAACGACGTGTCGTGATTACCGGGCTGGGTATTATTTCCCCGGTCGGCAACGATATTCCTACCGCGTGGGATAACATCGTCAATGGGCGTTCGGGCATCGGGCGTATTACCCGTTTCGATCCTTCGGCCCTAACCGCCCAAATAGCGGGTGAGGTCAAGGGTTTTGAGTTAGCACCCTACATTTCAGTCAAAGAAGCCAAGCAAATGGATACCTTTATCCATTATGGCGTCGTAGCTGGCATGCAGGCTTGGCAAGATTGTGGCCTGGATATCAATAGCATTGATGCAGAGCGCGTCGGCGTTATTGTGGGCTCGGGGATTGGTGGGTTGCCCCGTATTGAAGAAACCCAAAAAGAGTATTTAGATCGGGGTCCACGTCGGATTTCCCCGTTCTTTGTGCCTGGATCCCTGGTTAACCTGGTATCGGGCCAACTATCTATCGGCCTGGGTCTGAAAGGCCCTAGCTATGCCGTAGTGTCCGCGTGTACAACCGGCCTGCATTCCATCGGTGATGCAGCACGCCTGATTGAATACGGCGATGCGGATGTCATGCTGGCTGGTGGCGCAGAATCCACAGTGTCCCCCTTAGGGATCGGTGGTTTTGCTGCCATGCGTGCTTTGTCCACCCGTAACGACGACCCAACAACGGCATCGCGCCCTTGGGATGTGGATCGTGACGGTTTTGTGCTGGGTGAAGGCGCTGGTGTGCTGGTGCTGGAAGAATACGAACATGCCAAAAAGCGCGGTGCGCGTATTTATGGCGAGTTCTCCGGCTATGGCATGAGCTCTGATGCTCATCACATCACCTCGCCAGATCGTGACGGTCCTCGTCGCGGTGTGGTGAACGCGTTGCGTAACGGTGGTGTGAACGCAGACGAAGTTCAATACGTTAACGCCCATGGCACTTCCACGCCATTGGGTGACGTGAACGAGTCTGAAGCTCTGAAACTGGCTTTTGGCGATCACGCTTACAAGCTGGTGGTTAACTCCACCAAATCCATGACCGGCCACCTCTTGGGTGCCGCAGGTGGTATTGAGGCGGTGTTCACCACGTTGGCGGTGTACAAGCAGATCTCGCCGCCCACCATCAATATCTTCAATCAGGATCCTGCTTGCGATCTGGATTACTGCGCCAATCAGGCTCGTGACATGAAGATTGATGTTGCCTTGTCCAACTCCTTCGGGTTTGGTGGCACTAACGGTTCTATGGTGGTTCGTCGTCTTCGTTAAGATAGACTTCCCCACTCGCAACGCCCAGTCCTGGTCGATCGGAGCTCCGGCTCCGGTGCGCCGACTGGGCGCTTTTGTCTGTGCTTTAGGGGCGCTGGGCTTAGCCTGGACAATCTACAGCTGGCAATTGCCCGGAGCTCTGGCTCTGTTAGCAGGTGCTTTGTGGGCTTATTTTTTGTATGCTCGCAGTCGTCGGGCATGGAACGGGCACGCTACACTAGCGCATCAGGCAGGGATATACTCCTTGCAGCGGGCTGAATCAGCTGATGTGCCCGTGCAGATAGAGCAGGTCTGGCGTTCTCCCTGGTTTATGACCTTGCGTTTGCGGGGCGATCCAGCCAGTACCGGGCGCAATACCGTCACGCTATGGCGTGGGGCCCAGCCGCAGCAGGCTTGGTGGGCATTGTGCCTTTGTGTCAACCGGCTGTCCCATCAGGTCCGTGCTCAGAATAAGGATTCTTAATGAGTGAACGCGATACCGATGCCGAACTAGTTGCACGTGTTCAGCGTGGGGATAAGCGAGCCTTTGACCTGCTGGTACTGAAGTATCAGCGCAAGATCATGCGTCTGCTCAGCCGCATGGTGCGTGAACCGTCTGAGGTCGAGGACGTGGCACAAGAAACCTTTATCAAAGCGTACCGGGCTTTGCCTCAGTTCCGAGGCGAGAGTGCTTTCTACACCTGGCTGTACCGCATTGCGATCAATACGGCCCGTAATTGGCAGGCCTCGGCTGCACGACGTCCCAATACTGTGCAGAACGTCGAAACTGAAGACGGTGAAACTTTTGACCGAATCGACAACCTAAGCGATATAAGCACGCCAGAATCCATGATGGTCAGCCGCCAGATTGCCGAGACAGTGAATAGTGCAATCCAGGCTCTGCCGGAAGAGTTGCGGACAGCTATCGTGCTTCGTGAAATAGAGGGTATGAGCTATGAAGACATCGCTCAAACCATGGACTGCCCTATAGGAACTGTGCGCTCACGTATCTTTCGGGCTCGTGATGCCATTGCTGCGCAATTGCGTCCCATACTAGATGGTGAAGATAGTGAACGACGGTGGTAAGGATCGATGATGCAAGCCTTGAAATCCCATTCCGATGAAGAACAGCTCAATGCCTGGGAGATCGCCGTATCCTCCTGGGTGGATGGTGAGGCTGAAATACGTCCCGAGGAACTGGACTCCCCCTACGGGCGTCAAGTTTGGGATGCCTATCATTTGATCGGCGACGTGATGCGTACCGACGCATTGGCGATTCGTACATCGGATCGTTTTTACGCGCGCCTGTCCAAAGCGATTGACGAAGAGCCTACGGTGCTCGCGCCCAACGCGATGAAGCGCCCCTTGGTGCAACGCTATGGCGTCAGTGGTTTGGCCGTAGTGGCCGCGGTAGCGGCAGCGCTATGGGTAGGCTTGCCTTATATGGGTGTCAGCTCGGTGCCGGGCACCTTGATGGCGAGCGCCCAGGACGAGCAGCTCTGGAATGACTACGCGGATTTGCACCGTGATTTTGTGGGTACCGGTCCGGTACGCCATGTTTCATTTGAGAGTGGAGCCTTGGGTCAATGAGGTCTGTACGTATGCCGTCGCAGGTGACCTTGGCACGTCTGTCTAAGGGTTTGTTTGCCTTTTCGCTGGCGATACTGTGTACAACACCGGTCCTGGCTCAGGACGCGAGCGGGATTGAACCCCTGGATCTGCCCTGGCTGCAAAAAGTTCATAAAGCGGCGCGCGATCTGGACTACTCCGGGGTCATTATTTATACCCAGGATCAATCCAGCCAATCCATGAAGCTGGTTCATATTATTGACGGCACTGGAGAGCGCGAGCGTCTGGAAATTCTTGACGGTGAGCCGCGTGAGTTCCTGCGTCAAAATGAAGTGACGCAATGCCTGATTCCCGAAAAGAAAATGGTGGTGATCGAGCGTCGTGAAAACGAGCGCTTTCCCAGCTTTCTGGTCGGTGACGTCAGCCAGTTACCCAACTTCTATGATATGCGGCGTCTGCCTTCCCGGGAGCGGGTAGCCGGGCGGCCTTGCGACCTGATCGAATTAGTCCCCAAGGATGACCAACGCTATGGTTATCGGGTGTGCGCCGATACGGATCACCATTTGCTGTTGAAAATGCAGACTTTGGACCCACAACAAGTCGTGGTAGACCAGATTGCCTTTGCCTCGGTTGCCTTTGGCGAACAGGTGGATCTACAAGAGCTGCGGACTAGTTGGAATCCAAGTAAATGGGAAGTGGTTGAGCCCGAGGTCCAGAAAATTGATTTAAGTGAGCTGGGTTGGCATCTGGCTTTGCCTGCCGGTTTCAGCTTGCGTTCCGAAATGCTCAGACCCATGCGGGCGGGGCGTCAGGTAACGCACTTGATGATGTCTGATGGTTTGGCCGCAATTTCTGTTTTCCTGGAGCGTGTTGGCACGCCCGAAGCAGAAGAAAACAGCCTAGGTGCGTTCCATCGTGGTTCCATGAATATGTACCGCAGCCGTATTAACGATTATGTTCTGACCAGCACCGGCGCTGTACCTGTACAGACTTTGCGCGCTTTGCTTGAAGGAACGCAGTTCACCCCTCTATCCCGGACACATTGACGATCGTCCCCCAGGAGTATTTGAATGAAAAAATCGAGTCATAAAATGCGTATTCCTGTTCTCTCGGCTTTGACGGCTGCCGTGCTGTTTGCGGCCAGTGTGCCAATGGCCCAGGCCCAGCCTGCCAGCACCGATGAGCAAGTCCAGAGCGCCTCGCTGGGACTGCCGGACTTTACCGGTGTTGTGGCCAAGACCGAGGATGGTGTCGTGAATATTCGTACGACAGAAGCGGTTCAGGTGCGCTCACCCGCAATGGGGCCCGGTGGGGACCCCTATGATATGTTCCGCTGGTTCTTTGGACCCGACTTTATGCCTCCAGGCATGGCTCCCCAGCAACGTCCTCGCGGTGGCGGCAACGAGGGGCAACAGCCCCAGGAGCGTACTGTGCCGCGTGGCGTGGGCTCGGGTTTCATTATTTCTGCCGATGGCTACATCCTGACCAATAATCATGTGGTGGCGGACTCCAACGGTATTTTCGTCACCCTGAGCAATGGCAAGGAATACCCTGCCAAGATCATCGGCACTGATGAACGCACCGATGTGGCCTTGATCAAGATTGAAGCCAAAGACCTGAAGCCCATGGTCATTGGGGATTCCAAACAGCTCAAAAAAGGGCAGTGGGTCTTGGCGATCGGTTCACCGTTTGGCCTGGAGTCCACCGTGACCTCGGGGATTGTTAGCGCCATTAACCGCGAGACGGGTGATTACCTGCCCTTTATTCAGACCGATGTGGCCGTGAATCCAGGCAACTCCGGAGGTCCGCTGATCAATCTGAATGGCGAAGTGGTGGGTGTGAACTCCCAGATTATTTCGCGCAGTGGTGGCTTTATGGGTATTTCCCTGGCCATTCCTATCGACGAAGCCATGAATGTGGTCGAGCAGCTTAAATCCGACGGCAAGGTGACGCGTGGTCGTATTGGCGTCCAGATCACGCCGGTGGCCGATGATGTGGCTACGGCCCTGGGCTTGAAAGACAGCAAGGGTGCCTTGGTCAGTAGCGTGGAAGAGGGTGGTCCTGCCGCCAAGGCCGGTATCCAGTCCGGTGACGTGATTCTGAAGTTCAATGGCCGCAACATCGAGCAAATGACGGATCTGCCCCGTATTGTGGGTGGCACCAAGCCCGGCCAAAGCTCCACGCTGGAAGTCTGGCGCAAGGGCAAGTTGCAAACCATCAAGATCGACGTAGAAGAAATGCCCTCCAGCAGCCCGAATGCTGCCAGCAAGGACGAGAAAGACAGTCCCGCCGCTAGCAGTGCAGATGCCTTTGGACTGAAAGTAACAGCCGTTCCGGCCGCTGATCTGAAGCGTTTGGGCGTGGAAAGTGCAGTTCAGGTAACCGAGGCGACCGCCCCTGCCAGCGAAGCGGGTTTGCAGCCTGGCGATCTTATTTTGCGTGTCAACGATAAAGACGTAGGGACACCGGATCAATACGCTAAAATGGTGGCTTCCTTGGATAAATCCAAAGCAGCGGCCTTGCTGGTTTTACGTGCCGGCCAGTCGCAATGGGTTTTGATTACGCCATCGAAATAAAAATTCTGTAAAACGGCTAAAATGGTAGCCATTGATGAACTCCGGCCCCGGGCCGGAGTTTCTCCGCCACCAATCGGAGGCACTATATGCCCCGAATGGATAATGGCTCCACGTGCGCCCGTCTGACAGGACGGGTCTTGCGTTTCAGGCGCGTGGACTGAAAAGGGGCGTCATGGGCGCCCCTTTCTTGTGCCGTCTCTCTGGCATTGCGCCTCAACATTTTCTTTGTTTATTAACGGGTTTATGGACCACATCCGCAATTTCTCTATTATTGCCCACATCGATCATGGCAAATCGACCTTGGCTGACCGCCTGATCCAACGCTGTGGTGGCCTGGCCGACCGCGAGATGTCGACTCAGGTTCTGGATTCGATGGACATCGAGAAAGAGCGTGGCATTACGATTAAGGCCCAGACAGCTGCTTTGCACTACACGGCCAAGGATGGCAAGGTTTACAACCTCAACCTGATCGATACCCCCGGCCACGTGGACTTCTCTTATGAAGTCAGTCGTTCCCTGTCGGCTTGTGAAGGGGCTTTGCTGGTGGTCGATGCCTCCCAAGGTGTGGAAGCGCAGACCGTTGCCAACTGCTATACCGCGTTGGAACAGGGCGTGGAAGTGATTCCTGTGCTCAACAAGATGGACTTGCCTTCGGCCGACCCCGATGCCGCCCGTCAGGAAGTGGAAGACGTTATTGGGATTGATGCCAGCGAGGCCATCGAGGCCAGTGCCAAAACCGGTCTGGGCATTGACGATATTCTGGAAACCATCGTGGCGCGTGTGCCTGCGCCCGTGGGTGACCCCACCGCGCCCTTGCAGGCCTTGATCATTGACTCCTGGTTTGACAACTACGTGGGCGTGGTCATGCTGGTGCGTATCGTCAATGGAGTGCTCAAGCCTAAAGAGAAGATCCTGCTGATGGCAACCCGTGCCACGCATTTGGTTGAGCATCTGGGCGTGTTTACACCCAAATCGGAAAACCGTCCTCATTTGTCGGCAGGTGAGGTGGGCTTCATCATTGCGGGTATTAAAGAGCTGGAACACGCCAAAGTTGGTGACACCATCACCTTGGCGGGCAAGCCTGCTGAAAAAGCCTTGCCTGGTTTCAAGGAAGTGAAGCCTCAGGTGTTCGCCGGCTTATACCCAGTGGAAAGCAGCGAATATGATCAGCTGCGCGATTCGCTGGAAAAGCTGAAACTGAACGACTCCTCTCTGATGTTTGAACCCGAGGTGTCTCAGGCACTGGGTTTTGGTTTCCGTTGCGGCTTTTTGGGTCTGCTGCACATGGAAATCGTCCAGGAACGTCTGGAGCGCGAATTCGACATGGACATCATCACGACTGCGCCGTCAGTGGTGTATGAAGTCGAGCGTCGTGACGGCGAAGTCATCATGATTGAAAGCCCCTCCCGCATGCCGGAGGTGTCCCATATTGAAGACGTACGCGAACCGATTGTTGTGGTTTCGCTGCTAATGCCGCAGGAATACGTGGGTCCGGTCATGACGCTGTGTACAGTCAAGCGCGGTTTGCAGTTAAATATGACCTATCATGGCCGTCAGGTGAATCTGGTCTATGAAATGCCACTGGCCGAGATCGTGCTGGACTTCTTTGACCGCCTCAAGTCTGTGTCGCGCGGCTATGCCTCCATGGACTACGAGTTCAAGGAATACCGTTCTGCTGATGTGGTCAAGGTGGACATCCTGATCAATAGTGACCGGGTCGATGCTCTGTCCATGATCGTGCACCGTAGCAATGCACGTTACCGCGGACGCGAAGTGGTCTCCAAGATGCGCGCCTTGATCCCGCGTCAGATGTTTGATATTGCTATTCAGGCCGCCATTGGCGCTGAAGTTATTTCGCGCGAGAACGTCAAGGCACTGCGCAAGAACGTGCTGGCCAAGTGTTATGGCGGCGATATCTCACGTAAGAAAAAGCTGCTTGAGAAGCAAAAAGCCGGTAAGAAGCGGATGAAGCAAGTTGGGAACGTAGAAATTCCGCAGGAAGCCTTTTTGGCAATTTTGCAGGTCGAGGATAAGTAATGCTGTGGTCGGCGCCCCAAGCCGACCGTAGCCAGGACTGCGTTAATTTCTTTAAAGGAAACCGATGAGCTGGGATTTCGCTCTGATTTTGTTTGTGCTGCTGATACTGACCGGCGTGATCTGGTCTTTGGATCGTTTTTCCTTGCGTGGCCGCCGTCTGGCGCGTGCGCAGGCTGCGATGCAGGCAGTACCGGAAACGGCGGCTCAGGACCCCGAACATTTGCAGCAACTGCGCCAGGAAGCGTATGACCAGGCCAATCGCATGCCCTGGTGGATCGAGTATGGCGTCAGTTTTTTCCCAGTCATTTTGTTCGTGTTTGTATTGCGCTCTTTTATCATCGAGCCCTTTCGCATTCCGTCGGGCTCCATGTTGCCTACGCTGAAAAATGGCGATCTGATTTTGGTGAATAAGTACGAATACGGCATTCGCCTGCCGGTCAGTGGTACCAAGGTGATCCCCTTGGGCCACCCTGAACGCGGCGATGTGATTGTGTTCCGTTACCCTGTGGATACGACTGTCGACTACATCAAGCGAGTGGTCGGCGTGCCCGGTGACCGTGTGGAATACCGTGACAAGGTCTTGTCTGTTAATGGGCAGGTGGTTACCCAAGTGCGCAGTGGTGATTATTACGAACCTGATCGTTCGGCCTACATTGGGCGTTATCTGGAAGAGCTGGGCAAAGTACAGCACAACATTTTGCTGAACAAGACTCAGCCCCAAGGTTTGATGCCTATCGTGGCGTTCCCCAACCGTGATTCCTGTGAGTACTTCTCCAACGGCATCTCTTGTGTGGTGCCCAAGGGGAATTATTTTGTCATGGGAGACAATCGCGACAATAGTCTGGACAGTCGTTATTGGGGCTTTGTGCCCGATGAGAATATTGTGGGACGCGCCTTCTTTATCTGGATGAATTTCCGCGAACTTAGCCGTATAGGTCGCTTCCATTAATGAAACGTCTTGCTTTGCTTGAAGCCGCTATCGGCTACTCCTTTAAAGACACAGGCCTGCTGGAGCAGGCCTTGACCCATCGTAGCCACAGCGCTCGTCACAACGAGCGGCTGGAGTTTCTGGGCGACTCGGTACTGAACTTCACGGTTGCGGCCTTGTTGTTTGACCGTTTCCAACGCATCGATGAAGGCGACTTGTCGCGCTTGCGGGCCAATCTGGTCAAGCAGGCTGCCCTGGCCGAGATCGCTACCCGCCTGGGTTTGTCGGACTATTTGCGTCTGGGAGAAGGGGAGCTGAAAAGCGGTGGTTTCCGCCGTCCGTCCATTTTGGCGGATGCGTTGGAAGCGATTTTTGGCGCCGTTTTTTTGGATGCCGGTTTCATCCAGGCGCAAACCGTCATCACCCAGCTGTATGAACCCATGCTGGTGGATGTGGACCCCAAAACCTTAGGAAAAGATCCCAAAACCTTGCTGCAAGAACTGCTGCAGGGTCGCAAGCTGGATTTGCCGGTGTATACCGTGGTGGCCACACATGGCGCAGCCCACGATCAGTTGTTCGATATCGAATGCACGATCGCCAAGCTCAATATCCATGTACGTGCCAGTGGCAGTAGCCGCCGTGCGGCTGAACAAGCCGCCGCGACGCAGGCCATTGCTATTTTAGAAGCTGAATTTCCAGCCAAGACGACGCGCGCCAGTCGCCATCGTCGCCCCTCACAATTGACTCTGCCCGTGGCAGTGTCGCAGGAAACAGAATGACAGAGACCCCCTTTCGCTGCGGCTTCGTGGCTATTGTTGGACGCCCGAACGTAGGGAAGTCCACGCTGGCCAATGCCTTGATTGGCAGCAAGATTTCGATTGTGTCGCGCAAAGCGCAGACCACTCGTCATCGCATCAATAGCGTGCTGACTCGCGATCACGATCAAATGGTGTTTGTGGACACCCCCGGCTTTCAAACCAAGCATGGCGGTGCCATGAACCGCATGATGAACCGCGTTGTCACCCAGGCCCTGGCCGATGTGGACGTGGTGGTGCATGTGGTCGAGGCCGGTAAATGGTCGGCCTCCGATGCTGAACTGCTGCCTTTGTTGCCTAAAGGCGGCAAAACCATTCTGGTCATCAATAAAGTTGATGCCCTCAAGAGCAAAAATGATCTCTTGCCTTACATCGCTCGCCTGTCCCAGGAGTTCGATTACGGCGCTGTGATCCCAGTTAGCGCGGCCAAGCGCCTGCAGCTGGACAGTTTGCTGAACGAGATCGCTGGCCGCTTGCCGGAAGGCGAGGCCATGTTTGATGCAGAGACAATTACCGACCGTTCGGTGCGCTTCATTACGTCTGAACTGCTGCGTGAAAAGATCTTCCGCCTGGTGGGTGACGAGCTGCCTTACGGTTGTACTGTTGTCATCGAGCAGTGGGAAGAGAACGAGCAGGGCGCTCGTATTTCCGCCTGCGTGGTAGTGGAGCGTGAAAGTCACCGCCCGATTCTGTTGGGAGCCGGTGGCATGCACATGAAGCGTATTGCAACCGAGGCGCGCCAGGATATTACCAAGCTGCTCGACAAGCCCGTGTTCCTGGATGTGTACATCAAGGTGCGTAAGGGTTGGTCCGATCGTGAAGCGGTCCTGCGCGACCTGGGGTATGAGTAACCTTCGTCATCGCTTTCAGGACGAAGCCGGCTACATCCTGCACACCAGTGCATGGCGTGAAACGTCGCTGATCTGTCATGCCTTTACGCGCAATCACGGGCTGGTGCCCCTGGTTGCCAAAGGCGCTAAGAGGCCGCATTCTATTTTGCGGCCTGCTTTGTCTGTGTTTCAGCCTTTGTTGTTGTCGTGGTCGGGCAAAAACGAGGTCAAAACGCTGATACGCGCCGACTGTGCCGGGATTCGTCCTTTAAAGGGGCGTGCCTTGATGTCGGCCTGGTATATGAACGAATTATTGATTCGCTTGTTGCCACGAGAAGACCCACACCCTGTTTTATTTGATGCCTACGAAGAAGCGCTGGTGCATCTGACACAGGTGCCTCGTCCGCCCGTGGCAGGCGCTCTGCGACGCTTTGAGTGGGTGCTGCTGACGGAAACGGGCTATGGCATGGATGAAGCCACACCTGATTTCAATGATCCAGTCGGTGAGCCCGAGCTGCGCATACGTTTGCGCGAGCGCTTGAACAGCCTGCTGGGTCGCCCCTTACACACCCGTTCCGTTCTTATGCAGCTGCAACGCTATTAATATGGCCGTCTCCCTTCCTTCCGTGCTGGTTCTGGATACTTGCGTACTGATCTCCAATGTCTTGCGCCGCTTGCTTCTGGCAGTGGCTGACGAGCAGTTGTTCAAACCCGTCTGGAGCCCGATTATTGGAGATGAGTGGCGCAGAAATGCAGGCCGGCTCTGGAAGGTGATGCCCACTTCTATTGAAGAGCAATGGGAAGCCTTGCAGCAACGCTATCCCGACGCAGACTTAGGTGATAGCAGTGAGTTCAAAAAGAATTTGCGCTATTCCGATCCCAAGGACTGGCATGTGATTGCCAGTGCACGCCTGGCGCAGCAGCATTATCCTGAGCACAGCGTGGGTATCCTGACCCGCAATCTGAAAGACTTTAATCGTTCCGAGTTGCGTCGCCTGGGTATCAGTTTGTGGGACCCAGACCAGTTGCTCAATTCGTACATGGCTGCTCAGCCCGAACTGATGCAGCGCTTGCTGGATGACTTGCCTGCCTTGATGCTGACGCCAGAGGCGCAAGCCCTGGATACGCACACCTTATTAAAGCGTGATCGTTTGTTCGCTCTGGGGCAGTCTTATCTACGACGACAGAAAATGGCTGAGGCGAGCGTATGAAACAAGGGGTAGTGCTGTCGGTTCTGGCCTCGGCTTTATTTGCTTGTCTGTACTACTACGCTACTGTTCTGCATCCCTTAAGCGGGGAGCAGATTTTCGCGTGGCGAATTGTGCTGGGGCTACCCGCTTTGGCTTTGGTCATTACGCGTGCGCGACGCTGGCGTGAAGTACGTTGGGTTTTGCGTCACTGGCCGGGTAACTGGCGCTATTTTGCTTTACTGCTTTTGGCGGCCATTCTGGTGGGTGTGCAGCTCTGGATTTTTGTCTGGGCTCCCTTGCATCAAATGGCCTTGGACGTTTCGCTGGGCTATTTCCTCTTGCCGCTGATGATGGTGCTGGTGGGACGTGTCATCTACAAAGACAGCTTGAGCCGTATTCAGTGGATTGCGGTCGCGCTGGCGGGGCTGGGCGTGCTGCATGAGCTGTTTAGGGTGGGGACTGTGTCCTGGGCGACTGCGGTTGTTGTCCTGGGTTACCCACCGTATTTCATGTTGCGCCGCTATTTGCGACTGGGATCTCTGGCGTCCCTCTGGTTTGACCTGAGCTTTCTTTTCTTGCCCGCTTGCTGGCTGCTTTTTGTCCAGGATACGCAGATGTGGGGCATGTTCACGGGTGAACCGCGCCTGTTCTGGCAGGTCCCGGTCTTGGGCTTGATCAGCTCCGTCGCACTGGTGAGCTACTTGTCGGCCAGTCGTCAGCTGCCTTTGGCGCTGTTCGGGATTCTAGGGTATGTGGAGCCGGTGCTCTTATTCTGGGTGGCGTATCTGCTGCTGGACGAGCCCATGAGTGCAAGCCAATGGTGGACTTATATTCCGATCTGGATTGCTATTTTTCTGATGGCCTTGGAAGGATTCATCAAGATGCTGCGCCCAGGCCCTCCTGCGCCGCCTCCCAAGGCTTAAGAGTCGGTGCAGCAGGCTAGGGCACCCATAGAGAGCCTGTCGCTGTATGGCCCCGGATGGAGGGCTTAAATGATCCAGGCTTGCTACACCACCCCAATACAAAAACGACTCCTGGTGAAGGAGTCGTTTTTGTTGGTGTCGGGATGCTCTATTCAGAGACTGCTTGGATCGTTGCGCCGGTTTTTAAACTAAAGGGTTAGGGGCGCTTAGCGCAAGTTTTCTGGACAGTCAGGCTGATTACGCAGCAAGTTGGCCTGAGTCACCGAACAACCGGCAGCTACGTCTTCGGTAATCCAGACATTGCCGCCAATGGTGGAACCGGCCCCCAAGGTCACACGACCCAAAATCGTGGCACCCGCATAAATGACGACGTCGTCCTCGACAATCGGGTGACGTGGCTGACCTTTAAGCAGCAAGCCTTTTTCGTCTTTGCTAAAGCGCTTGGCGCCCAAGGTTACCGCCTGGTAAATACGCACTCGCTTGCCAATGATGGCTGTCTCGCCAATCACCACTCCCGTGCCGTGGTCGATGAAACAGGAGTGGTCAATTTGCGCACCGGGGTGAATATCAATACCGGTCTGGCTGTGGGCCAGTTCAGCAATAATGCGGGCTGTCAGGGGCAAGCCCAGATTGGTCAAGGCATGGGCGATGCGGTGATGAATCATGGCCAGCAGGCCGGGATAGCACAAAAGCACTTCATCTACGTTGCGCGCGGCGGGGTCACCTTGATAGGCCGCGACCACGTCCAGATCCAGCGTGCGGCGTAAATCAGGCAGCATATTGGCAAAGGATTGAATGGCGGTGTGGGCTCGGTTCTCAATGGTGCAACGGTCGTGCTGGCCACCATTTAACAAGGCAGCGCGTTGCAGTTCGATGCGGGCTTGCTGCAGCAGAGTGTTCAGAGCCTGTCCCAGGTGGTGACCAACAAAGTGATCTTCGTACTCGCGGCGCAGCTCCGGGCTGCCCAGACGCATGGGAAACAAGATGCCTTTGAGCTGCTCGGTGACTTGAATCAAAGCTTGTACTGACGGGAATTCCTGGCCTTCAAGCTCGTTCAAGCGTTGATGCGCCTGTCGCCATTCTTCGCGGGCTCCGCGCAGATTATCGACTATATGTTGAGTTTCAAAGACGGCCACCAGTGTTCTCCAAAGGGGAAATTTTTCTATAGGGTTTACTATACCCGCGCGCCTGTCCAAGGACACGAAAAACAGGGTGCCTTGTCAGGGTGATTTATCCTGGCGGATTTACAAGGCGGGTCGGTGTTTTTTTGCTGTCCGTAGGCTTTGGGGAGCTTGGCTTAACAGGAGGCCTGAAATGGTTTCCTGTCTGGCTATCCACGGCCTTGCAGCGCATAAAAAAAGCCCCCTTCGGAAAGGGGGCTTGGGGAGCGCAGGCTCGCGATCTTATTCGCGGTTGCCGCCCAAAATACCCAACAGCATCAGCAGGTTGCTGAAGATGTTGTAGACGTCCAGGTAGATCGCCAGCGTGGCCGACACGTAGTTGGTTTCACCACCATTGATGACGCGCTGCAGATCAACCAGCAAGAAGGCCGAGAAAATACCGATGGCCATGACCGAGATGGTCAGCATCAGGGCAGGCAGTTGCAGGAAGATGTTGGCCAAAGCAGCAACCAACAAAATGACCGCGCCAACAAACAGGAACTTCTGCATGCCGGAGAAATCACGCTTGGTAGTGCTGGCAATCGTTGCCATCGTGCCAAAGACCGCAGCGGTACCGCCAAAGGCCAGCATGATCAGCTGTGCGCCATTACCCATACCCAGGACAAAGCCCAGCAGGCGCGACAACATGATGCCCATGAAAAAGGTGAAAGCCATCAGCAGGGCAACGCCCAGCGAGCTGTTCTTGTTCTTTTCGACCAGGTACATCAGGCCAAAGGCACCGACCAGGAAAACAATGGCGCTCATGCCGGGGCTGGCGCCCATGACCCGATTAATGCCCGACGACAAGCCCAGCAAGGCTCCCAACACGGTGGGAATCATGGACAGGGCCAGCAGCCAGTAGGTGTTGCGCAGGACGCGATTGCGAGCAATCAGCGACTGGGCGCCCAGGGTGCCGTTATGCTCAGGCAAGCTTGATTGACGAAATTCGCTCATGATGAGTCCTTAGAATACAGAGAGATCAGTGGTCAAGAATAACTGACAAGTACCTGAATAATCAAGAATCTTCTTTATTATTCAAGTACCCAGTTTATGGGCATGCAGTTGACAGCCCTGTGTCTGGTACACACGCCAGCGTTCGCGAGCCTGGGTACGGTCGGCCTCCTGCTCAGACACAATTTCCAGAATACGGGGGAATTGTTCGAAACCGGGTGGGCATTGGGCATCCAGATTTAACAGCCAACTTTGTTCACCGGCCGGTACGGGCGCGGCACTGGTCAACAAAATCGGGGTACTGGCTGCCAGGGGGTCTTCTGCTCCCACATGCGGCACAAAGGCCGTGGATTCAAAGCCCCATAGCAGACGGTCGAAACGGGCCAGCAGGCGTGCATCAGACAAATACACCACCACCTGACGGCCCGCCTCGTAGTGCTTGCGCACGACCTCGCAGGCCATGCGCAAGCGATCTGGTGCGCCGAAAGCAAAATCGACGCGGGTCATGCTTAGCGACACTGATTAAGCAGGTACTGAACCAGCATAGGTACGGGACGGCCCGTGGCACCCTTGTCCTTGCCACCACGCCAGGCAGTGCCGGCGATGTCCAGGTGAGCCCAGCGGTAGGCTTTGGCAAAGCGTGCCAGGAAGCAAGCGGCAGTGACCGAACCGGCGGGGGGGCCACCAATATTGGCCATGTCCGCGAAGTTCGAGCGCAGTTGCTCCTGGTAAGCGTCGTCCATAGGCATGCGCCATGCGGTGTCTCCAGTTTGCTTGCCAGCCTGCAGCAGCTCGTCGGCCAGTGCATCGTCAGTGGAGAACAAGCCAGAGTTGACGTGGCCCAGAGCCACTACGCAAGCACCGGTCAGGGTCGCCATATCGATCACGGCAGCGGGTTTGAAGCGCTCCACATAGGTCAGGGCATCGCACAGCACCAGACGGCCTTCGGCGTCTGTATTCAGGATTTCGATGGTCTGACCCGACATGCTGGTTACGACGTCACCGGGTTTGTTGGCGCGGCCGCTAGGCATGTTTTCGCAAGAAGCCACTACAGCAATGACTTCACGGTCAATATTCAGTTCAGCAATGGCGCGCATGGTGCCCAGGACACTGGCAGCACCGCCCATGTCGTACTTCATCTCGTCCATATTGCCGGCAGGCTTAATGGAAATACCGCCCGAGTCGAAGGTCAGGCCTTTACCCACCAGAACGATAGGGCCGTCCTCGTGTTTGGTCTTGGTGCTGGGGGTGTGGCGCAGTACGATGAACGCAGGCGGTTCATCCGAGCCTTTGGCAACGGACAGGAAAGAACCCATTTTCAGGGCTTCAATCTGCTTGCGCTCCAGTACTTCGGCTTTTAGCGTCTTGAATTCCTTGGCCAGCTGTTTAGCGGTCTTGCCCAGGTAGGTGGGGGTGCAGATATTGCCGGGCAAGTCAGCCAGCAAGCGCGTCAGGTTCACACCGTTACCAATAGCCTGACCTTGTTCCAGACCAGCCTTGGCTTCGCTGGCTTGAGTGCGGGCCGTCCACAGCAGGAACTGGCTCAGTTGGGGAGCAGGTTCTGGCTTGCTGAATGTTGCCGTGTAGCGGTAGCTGGCGCGGCAAACGGCCACAGCAGCGTCTTGAGCGCGGCTGCGCAGGGTCGTGCCTTTGCAGTCAATGCTGGCCAGGGCAGAAACGGCTTCTTTCAGGTCTACTTTGAGGCAGTAGGAAGCCAGGCAAGCCTGTGCTTGGGTATGAGTTGCTGCTTTGTATTCCTCTTGAGCGCCTAAGCCGACTAAAATGATGCGTTCGGCCTTAACACCGGGCAGATTGCGCAGCACCAGATGGGTATTGGGCTTGCCTTTAAACTCGGCTTTGACGGCGGCGCTGACGGCTCCATTGCTGGCGCGGTCAATAAGTTCCGCGGCGGGGCTTAGAATGCCCTCGGCAAAGACGCCTACGCCTAGCGCGGCTGTCTTAATTTGGTGCAAAGAAGCGGATGTCTGTGTGCTAAATTCCATTCAACTATCCTCAGTGTGTCGCAAATCGTACCTGCGATTATCTCGCAAATTCTCATATGTCTCTATTTAAACGCTCTGCGGTATCCGAAATCTTAAGTCACAGTGGCGTTGTACTGTCCACTTTGCTGATTGTGTGGCTTAGTGTACTTCTGGTGCGTTTGTTAGGCGAAGCCGCCAATGGCACGATTGGGCCTGATGTGGTGCTCGGTCTGGCTGCGTTTTCCAGTATTACCGCTTTGCCAATCATTTTGGCTGTTTCCCTGTTCATTGCCGTGCTCACGACCGTGACTCGCAGTTTCCGGGAATCCGAAATGGTGGTCTGGTTTGCCAGTGGCCTGTCTCTGAAAAACTGGGTGACTCCGGTTTTACAGTGCGCCGTGCCGGTTGCCATCCTGATTGCCGTGCTGACTTTACAAGCCTCACCCTGGGCTTACCGCCAGATTGCCGAATATCGCCAGCGTTTTGAGCAGCGTTCGGACTTAAGCAAGGTGACTGCTGGCCAGTTTATCGAGTCTGATGACGGCGCACGCGTGTTTTACGCGGATTCGCCTGAAAAAGATGGCGATGAGCTGGGCAATGTCATCGCCCGCGTGATCGATCCGCAGTGGTTGAGCATTGTGACCGCCCAAAGTGCTCGTATGGAAGAGCAGCCTAATGGCGACCGCTTTTTGGTCCTGACCGAAGGCCATCGCTATGACTTGAAGCCGGGGCAAGCGGAATTTCGCATGGTGGACTTTCAAAGCTATGGCATGCGTCTGGAAAGCCGTGACACTGGCAATACCGCAGAAACTATCCGTTCGCGGGCCGAGCAGCAGATCAAGGCACGCCAAACCAGCTTGCTATTTAGCGACGGCGATAGCGAGTCCCGCTCTCAAATCATGTGGCGACTGGCTTTACCCTTGGCCGCCTTGAACCTGGCCTTGCTGGCAATTCCCCTGGGGGCGGTCAATCCGCGTATGGGCCGCTCGGGCAATATCCTGGTGGCTGGCCTGGTGGGGCTGCTGTATATGAACTTGATCAACTTGTCGCGCGGCTGGATACGACGCGACCAGCTGGATTTTGAAATTGGTCTGTGGCTGGTTCACGTGGTGTTCTTGCTGGTGATGGTCTTTATGATGTGGCGCAAGCTGCGCATTAAGGCTCCTAAGCCCCCGGCGACAATCTGAGTATAGAAAGTCGCGTATCGCCCCTTTTTTATTGTCTTCTTGTGCCTGGACGTCGCTTGCTAAACCCCGTCCAGCAGATCCTGCCGTTCCTCCACAGACTGTTTAAGAAAGTGCCATAGCCGGGTCAAGCTGGGATTTTGACGCTGCTCCTCGTGGCAAAACATCCAGAAGCGACGTCGCAGTTCTACCTGATCTGGCAGCACACAGCGCAAACGCGGGTCCGTCTTGGCCAGAAAGCAGGGCAGCACAGCAATGCCTTGTCCCTGCAAAGTGGCCTGATATTGAGCAATCACACTGGTGCTGCGAAACCGCACCGCTGCCGATCTGACAATCTCCTCCAGATAGCGCAGGCTGTCGCTGAAAACCAGATCATCCACATAGGCAATAAAGCGGTGCTGAGAAAGATCCTGCACGCTTTCTATAGGCGGATGGGCATTCAGGTAGTCCTGATGGGCGTAAAGCCGCAAGCTGTAATCTGCCAGACGTGTGCACCAGTAAGGGCCGCGTTGGGGGCGCTCCAGGGCAATAGCCAAATCCGCATCCCGACGTGACAGGCTGATTGGGCGGGGGACGGGCAGTAACTCCAGGGTCAGTTCTGGGTATTGGGTCTGAAAAATACTCAATAAAGGGGTCAGCACATAACTGCCAAACGCTTCGGTGCAGCCCAAGCGTAGCTTGCCGGTCAAGGGCCGTGCCTTGCCTGTAATGGCATCACGAGCTGCCAACAGACGGCTTTCGACGGGTTCCATGCGCTGTTGCAGGTTCAGACCTTCGCTGGTCAGGCTGTAGCCGCTAACAGTGGACTTATGAAACAGGCGCAAACCTAGTTCTTGCTCCAGGGCCTGGATGCGACGGGCGACGGTGCTGTGCTGCACGCCCAGCCGTTGAGCGGCCAAGCTGATCCGTTGGCAGCGGGCCACTTCCAGAAAATAACGCAGATTATCCCAATCCATCTTGATGGGCCCGCCTTGAAAAAGACTTGTGCATAAATGCCCAGCTCCTGTGCATTTTTCAACATGGTAAACGGGTCTTGAGGCTTCTACACTCGATGAGAACCCTCATACAAGTGGGATAACAAATAAGGCTTAGCCGCCTGAGCAATTCATTGGAGACATGCTATGACGGAAGTGGTTCGTGTACCTTTGCTGATCGATGGACAACATGTTCAATCCAAGAGCACCCGTTGGGACGATGTGCTCAATCCAGCGACCCAGGAGGTGGTGGCGCAAGTGCCTTATGCCACCATGGACGAATTGGAAACCATTATTGCCAGTTCAGCTAAAGCCTATGAAAGCTGGCGTCATTCCAGCCAGGGCGCTCGCATGCGTGTCATGCTGAATTTGCAGCGTCTGGTTCGTGAAAACAGCACTAAGTTGGCCGAGGCCATTTCGCGTGAGCATGGCAAAACCATGCCCGACGCTGAAGGTGAAGTGGGGCGTGGCCTGGAAGTGATCGAGTACGCGTGTTCCATTGCCTCCATGCAGTTAGGCGAATACGCAGAAAATGCCGCTGGTGGTATCGATGTTTACACCTTGATCCAGCCTTTGGGCGTGTGTGCTGGCGTGACCGCGTTCAACTTCCCTGTCATGCTGCCGTGCTTCATGTTCCCGCTGGCCGTGGCTTGTGGTAATACCTTTGTACTCAAGCCTTCCGAGCAAGACCCCAGCGCCAGCTTGATGCTGGCCGAGCTGGCTCTGGAAGCTGGTTTGCCTCCAGGCGTTTTGAACGTGGTTCACGGCGGTGCTGATATCGCCAATGCCTTGGTCACGCACCCTGAGGTCAAAGCCGTTTCTTTCATTGGCTCGACCGCAGTAGGTACCGAAATTCACCGTCGTGCGACAGAAGCGGGCAAGCGCTCACAAGCCATGATGGGCGCCAAGAACCATTGCATCGTGATGCCGGATGCAGATCGTGACGTGGCGATCAATCAATTGTTGGGTGCGGCTTTTGGTGCAGCAGGCCAACGTTGCATGGCCATTTCGGTGGCGGTGATGGTCGGTGAAAGCGGCGAGTGGATTGACGAGCTGGTCAAGCGCGCCGCCACCATGAAAGTCAATGTCGGTACCGATCGTGAAGCCGATTTGGGGCCTCTGGTCTCGCCACGTGCGCGCCAGCGTGTGGAGTCCTTGATTGAGGCTGGTGTACAAGAAGGCGCCAAGCTGCTGCTGGATGGCCGTGGTCTGAAGGTGTCCGGTTATGAGAGCGGAAACTTTGTCGGTCCAACCGTTTTTAGCGACGTGAAAGCCGAGATGCGCATTTACGAAGAAGAAATCTTTGGCCCTGTGCTGTGTATCGTGCGTGTCAACACCCTGGAGGAAGCGGTGCAGTTCATTAATCGCAACCCCAACGGTAATGGTGTGTCCATCTTTACCCAGGACGGCGGCCATGCGCGCTACTTCCAGAACCGTATCGATGTGGGCCAGATCGGCATCAACATTCCTATCCCTGTGCCTGTGGCCTGGTTCAGCTTCACCGGTTCGCGTGCGTCCAAGCTGGGCGATCTGGGCCCCAATGGTAAGCAAGCCGTTCAGTTCTGGACGCAGACCAAAACAGTGACGGCTCGCTGGCAAGCTCACGCCAATACGATCAACACCACAATCAGCATGACGTAATGGTTCAATCTATATATATAACTTAATGCAATAAACGAGCGGTTTCTTATTACATATAATAGCCCTGTACCTGGGGCTATTAACATATGAATATTCAACAATTCCGCTTTGTCCGAGAGACCATCCGACGTAACTTCAATCTGACTGAAGCCGCTCGTTCGCTCTATACCTCCCAACCGGGAGTGTCCAAGGCGATCATCGAGTTTGAAGATGAACTGGGCATCAAGATTTTTGAACGTCATGGAAAACGCATTAAGGGCCTGACCCGACCGGGAGAAGCCGTCGCCGAGGTGATTGACCGCATCATGCGCGAGATCGATAACCTCAAGCGCGTCAGCGACGACTTCGCCCGCCGCGATGAAGGCACCTTGGTGATTGCTTGTACGCACGCCCAGGCACGATATTTGCTGCCTAAGGTGATCCCCGAATTCCGCCGCCGCTTTCCCAAGGTCCATATGTCCTTGGCGGAAGGCAGTCCGCCGGTGCTGGCCCAAATGGTGCTCCATGAACAGGCTGACGTAGCTATCGCTACCGAAACCCTGGCTTTGACACCTGGCTTGGTGGCCTTGCCCGTCTACACCTGGGAGCATACGGTGGTGGTCAAACCCGATCACCCCCTGGCAGATCTGCCGGCCAACAAGTTGCTATCCATTGAGACACTGGCCCAATATCCCATCGTGACCTACGACCATGCTTTCTCCGGTCGTGGTTCGATTGATGAGGCCTTCGCCAAGCACGGCATCACACCGGACATTGTGCTGGAGGCCATTGATGCTGACGTGATCAAGACCTACGTCGATGTGGGCCTGGGGATTGGCATTATCGCGGGGATTGCTTTTGATCCACGCCGCGACAAGGGCCTGGTGGGGCTGCCAGTCGGACATTTGTTCGGCGCACACCATACCAAGGTGGCTGTGAAAGCAGGGGCGTTCCTGCGTGACTATATTTTTGAGTTACTGGAAATGCTGGCGCCGGAGTTGACCCGCGATGTGGTGCTTAGCGCTCTGGACGAAAAACTGGTCAATGGCGCGAAGTAAAGTTATACGGATAGCGCCTGTTTAGACGCTGCAAAGATAGATCAATAAAGGCCACCACAGATCGAGGTGGCCTTTATTGCTTTGGGTGCGAGAGGGGCTGGCTGAAGGCCTTAGTCACTTATTGAGAACGGCTATAAGTAAAAATTGAAACAAGCTATCGACTCAATTGACTATGATAATAAGAATGATTATCATTATCCAACTTTCTTAGCCAATGGAGTTTCCTGTGTCTCAATATGTCAGCGCCGTCGTGGTCGGAGCAGATCGTTTGGGTAATATTCCCGACTTGCTCAAGATCCACAATATCTCGATCAAACACCATATTAGCGGGCGTGATCCTGCCCATCAGAAGAAGACGCTTCAGTTGCCTTCTGGTACCGATTTACTGATTCTCCTGACCGATTTCCTGGGCCACAACGTGATGAAGACGTTCCGTGCCGCTGCCACGAAGTCGGGCATTCGAGTGGTTGCCTGCCGCCGCTCCGTTTGTAGCATGAAGCAAGCCTTAACTCAGTGTGGGTATTGTGAATCTTGTCCGCTCGGTAAGTCCAAGGGCCAATAGATTGGCGGCATGACTTACTGGGGCAAAGAAGGAATCTTTACAGAGTAGAAAAAAAGCCACTGTTCTATGAACAGTGGCTTTTTCTTGTGCTGAAGGGTCTTGCAGGGCGATCGTTACTTGACGCTGCGCAGACGGGTTTCAGACTGCTGTATATCAGCGGCGGCCAGACGGCGAGCACCGTTATAGCGCTTCTTCCAGTAGCCCACTTGCATGTTCTCTACGCGCACGACAGCGCCGGTGCGAGGAGCATGGACAAATTTGTCGTCACCCAGGTAAATGCCTACGTGAGAGAAACGGGCACCACGGGTATTGAAAAAGACCAGATCGCCTTTGCGCAGCTCGTTGCGGTTAACCGAGGTGCCTTCTTTGGCAATGTCTTTGGATTGGCGGGGCAGTTTCAGGCCCAGGGATTTCTCAGCCGCGTAGGAAACCAGACCGCTGCAATCAAAGCCCGTGCTGGGGGCGTCGCCACCAAAACTGTATTTAACACCTAGAAAGGACAGGGCAGTTGATGCCAGGCCATGAGTCGAGGCGGAAGTTTGGCTGCTGCGGCTTTCAGTACGCCCTTGGCGACGATCGCTGCTGTACGCAATATTGATGTCATTACGCGCACGATTGGCCAGATAAGAACCCAAAGGATCGGACTCGGTCTGGAACTCGTAATCGGCGTAGTAACTGTGGTCCAGTTCTGCACGACTCTGGTCTTTACTGGACTGCTGAGTACCGGTAGTGGCACACCCTGTCAGGGCCAGTGCACCGGCCAGCAAAAGATATTTGGCGCTGCGATAAGTAATATGCAAAAGTGCAGGTGGATTCAGGTAATGTGGCGGCATAACCAGGGCTTTTTTAAGGACTTGGTGGGCAGCAGCACAACCTTGATGCCTATTTTTGCTGAAATTAGCAGCAATTGATGGGTATCAGGGCTGTAAGTATGGCTAAAAGCGCATACCTTGCCGAACGTTGCTGTGCGTTGAATTGTTAGGCAGTGTACCGGATGACAATTGCACCGTAAAGCGTTGTAAGAGTGTATTTTGCGATTGAATCATACTGTTGCAAAGTGCAGCGGCGCGCGGTTTTGGGGCTCTGTATATGGGTCCAGTGCTCTTCTTGCTTGTTTGCCAGTAAATGCGCGAAATAGAGCGAAGTTTGACTGTTTATAGGGATTGAATGATGCGATTTATGGGACAGGCCCTAGGGAAAGCCCTAAATGAAGGTGTGCGACTGCGTGAGTTGTGGGCATGGGCTATGTATGATTTCGCAAACTCTGGCTACACCACAGTCATCCTGACCAGCGTCTATAGCGCGTATTTTGTGGGCGTTGTCGCCGCAGGGCGCAGCTGGGCAACCTTGGCCTGGACATTGGCACTGTCGGCCTCCTATTTAAGCATCATGTTGACGATGCCTGCTCTGGGTGCGCGGGCTGATGCCCGGCAGGGTAAGCGACGTCTATTATTCAGTAGCACCGTAGGGTGTGTGGTTGCAACGGCACTTTTATTTTGGGCCGGTCCAGATGACATCGTTTGGGCCCTGGTGTTCATCGCCCTGTCTAACTATTGCTATTGCATCGGTGAGTCAATTATTGGTGCTTTTCTACCGGAAATTGCCAAGCCTGAAGCCCTGGGGCGTGTCTCGGGGTGGGGCTGGGGGTTCGGCTATTTTGGCGGCATGTTGGCCTTAGGGCTTTCGTTGGCCTTTTTAGCCTGGGCAACAGCCCAAGGCTGGACGGCTCAGCAGTATGTACCCGGCATTGTGTTAATTACCGCCACCTTGTTTGCTCTCTCGGCCCTGCCTTCCTTCTTACTGCTGCGTGAGCGCAGTGCGCCTAGCGGGGCAGAGCAGCAGGGTATGTTGTCGCGCTTGATTGCCTCGGCGCGCGATGTACATCAGCATTTCCCCGATTTCCGAACCTTACTGATGTGCGGAGCGGCCTATCAGGCGGGGATTGCCGTCATTATTACCCTCTCAGCGGTATATGCGACTGAGGCCATGGGCTTCACGATGGCACAAACCATGATTTTGATCTTCACGGTCAATATTGCCGCGGCGGTAGGGGCTTTGCTGTTCGGCCATATCCAGGACCGGATCGGCCATCGACGCGCTCTGGCGCTGACACTGTGCGCCTGGTTGGTCATGGTGACGATTGCGGTCAGCACACGCTCTCTGGCCGGGTTCTGGGCGGCTGCGGCGGTAGCGGGGCTGTGCATAGGCAGCAGCCAAAGTGCAGGCCGGGCAATGGTGGGCCTGCTGGCCCCAAAAAATCGTCTGGCTGAATTCTTTGCCTTGTGGACTTTTGCGATTCAATTGGCTGCGGTATGTGGCCCGCTGTCTTACGGGCTGGTGACCTGGCTTAGCGGCGGCAACCATCGTTTGGCCTTGGCCTGCACCGGTCTGTTTTTCCTGGCCGGTCTTCTTATCCTGTCGCGTTTGAATTTTGAGCGTGGCATTTTGGCCAGGAATCAAGCCAATCTGAGTTGTCAGGATTGAGTAAGTAAGGCGCGTTACGTTTATATAAAATTAAGCTGGGTCGCCTGCTGCGCGGCCCATAAAAAACACCAAATCTGGAAAATAAAGGAGCCAAAACCATGAGCGGTCCAACGTCTATTGAATCCGTCCTGTCGGAAAGCCGAGTCTTTCCCGTGTTCCCGGAGCTGGAACGCGATGCGAGCATTGCTGGCATGGCGGCCTACCAGGAGCTTTGCCAGAAAGCCGAGCAGGATAACCCCGGCTACTGGGCGGAGTTGGCCCGTGATCGTTTGGTCTGGACCAAGCCCTTTACCCAGGCTCTGGATGACAGTAATCCCCCGTTTTACAAGTGGTTCCATGATGGCGAGCTGAATGTCTCGGCCAACTGCCTGGACAAGCACTTGGGCACCCCCACAGAACACAAAACTGCGCTCATTTTTGAAGCCGATGGCGGCGAAGTTACCAAGGTGACTTTCCGCGAACTGTATGAGCAGGTGTGCCAGTTTGCCAATGGTTTGAAAGCCCTGGGCCACAAGACCGGCGAGCGCGCCCTGATTTACATGCCCATGTCGGTACAAGCCATTGTGGCCATGCAGGCATGTGCCCGTCTGGGTATTACTCACTCGGTGGTTTTTGGTGGCTTCTCGGCCAAGAGTCTGCATGAACGTGCGGTGGACGTAGGTGCCACTTTGGTGATTACGGCGGACGAGCAGCGTCGAGGTGGTCGTGCTATTGCGCTGAAAAACGCGGTGGATGAAGCGCTGAACAATGACGATTGCGACGCGGTGCGTCACGTTATTGTGTATAAGCGCACGGGTGGCCCGGTTGCCTGGCATGAAAGCCGTGACCTGTGGTGGGACGATGTGGTTAAAGGCCAAAGCGCCGAGTGCCCGGCAGTTTCTGTGAACGCCGAGCATCCCCTGTTTGTTCTGTATACCTCCGGTTCGACCGGTAAGCCCAAGGGCGTGCAGCACTCCTCGGCTGGCTATCTGCTGGGTGCCATGCTCAGCGTTCAGTGGACCTTTGACGCTAAAGATAGCGATGTGTTCTGGTGTACCGCCGACATCGGTTGGGTTACTGGCCACACCTTCATCACTTACGGCCCACTGGCCGCAGGCGTGACACAAGTCGTGTTTGAGGGCGTACCGACCTACCCGGATGCTGGCCGTTTCTGGAACATGATCGAACGCCATGGCGTGACCGTGTTCTACACCGCGCCTACCGCCATTCGCTCCCTGACCAAGGCAGCCGAAGCGGACCAGGCCATTCACCCCAAACAATACAATCTGGACTCCCTGCGTATCATCGGTTCGGTGGGCGAGCCCATCAATCCCGAAGCCTGGATGTGGTACTACAAGAATGTGGGTCGCGAGCGCTGCCCCATTGTGGATACCTGGTGGCAAACAGAAACCGGTGGCCACGTGATCACACCGCTGCCTGGTGCTACGCCTTTGAAGCCTGGCTCTTGCGGCTTGCCGTTCCCCGGTATGGATGTTGCCATTGTGGACGAGGCGGGTGAAGAAGCTGAGCGCGGCAATGGTGGTTTCCTGGTTATTCGCAAACCTTGGCCCAATATGATTCGCACCATCTGGGGCGATCCAGACCGTTTCGTGAAAAGCTATTTCCCGCCCGAACTGAAAGGCTATTATCTGGCCGGTGATGGTGCGCAGCGTGATGCCGACGGCTACTTCTGGGTGATGGGCCGTATCGATGACGTATTGAACGTCTCGGGCCACCGCCTGGGCACAATGGAAGTGGAGTCGGCTCTGGTGGCGCACCCTCTGGTGGCGGAAGCTGCTGTCGTGGGCAAACCCGATCCGACGACCGGCGAAGCCATTGTGGCCTTTGTGGTGCTCAATAGCGATCTGCCATCGGGTGAAGAAGCCGACAAGATTGCAGCGGAGCTGCGTAACTGGGTAGGCAAGGAAATTGGTCCTATCGCCAAACCGCGTGAAATCCGCTTTGGCGAGAATCTGCCCAAGACTCGCTCGGGCAAGATCATGCGTCGTTTGCTGCGTTTTGTCGCTAACAACGAGCCGATCACCCAAGACGTTTCCACGCTGGAAAACCCAGCCATTCTGGATCAGCTGTCCGAAGCACACTAAGTTTTTTGGTAGTTCCTGTTTGACCCTGGCTTCTTATTGGAGCCAGGGTTTTTTTATGACTTTTGATTATTTTGTTACGAGAAACCTGCTCGGTCTGGAATTAGCCTAGCATTGAGCCGGAGCCCAGAAAACGGCTTTTGAATTTAATAAGAAGGGGAAAGGTTTGAGCGGGGAGCAGCAGGCAGACAGGGGCGCTTTGGCGCTGATGGGCTTGGTGGTACTGACCTGGGGCATGAGCTGGGTCGTGATGAAGGCAATGACTGTCTACATCGGGCCGGTTGATCTGATTGCAGCACGCTATGCGGTGGCATTCATTTTTTTGTGGCTGGTATTGCGCCTTAAAGGTGGCCATTTACGGCCGACGCCTTGGAAGCTGAGCTTGGGGGTGGCCCTCTTTCAGACCACCGGCTTTCAATTGCTGAGTCAGTTTTCTCTGCAAGCGGGTGGGGCGGGCAAGATGGTGGCCTTGGCCTACACCATGCCTATCTGGATTTTGTTGCTGTCCTGGCCCATGTTGAGCCAACGGCCTCAGAAGCGTCATATGCTGGGTATGGTGCCTGCGATCCTCGGTTTGATGCTCCTGATTGCGCCTTGGGAAGGGATGGGCGGCCTGCTGGGTTCTGCCCTGGCAACGTTGAGCGGCGTGAGCTGGGCCTTGGGCGCGGTCTTTTCCAAACAATTATTTGAGCGTCATCGCGTGGAGCTGCTAAACGCCACAGTTTGGCAGTGCTTGTTGGGCATTGTGATTGTGCTGCCCTTGAGCTTCGTGATTCCCCAACGACCTATTGTGATGGAATGGCAAATGTTCAGCGGTGTGCTGTACCTGGGGATTATCGCGACCGGAGTGGGCTGGCTACTGTGGATGGCTGTAGTCAGTCGGGTCAGTGCATCTTTGGCTGGGATGTCCAGCTTGGGTGTCCCGGCCTTGACGGTGCTGCTGGCCTGGCTGATTTTGGATGAATGGCCCACACAATTGGAGCTGATGGGCACGGGCTTAATTCTATTGGGCTTGTTAGTTGTGAATTGGCCGACACGATCCCGTCGTCAGGCATAAAAAACCACCCGTTTCGGGTGGCTGTTTGCCGACACTAACACCTCTGGCCTTGGTAGTTACACCAAGGCCAGACTTGTTTTTACATGCCGCTGTACACCGGGCCTTCCCCACCTTGCGGTGGTACCCAGACAATATTCTGGGTGGGGTCTTTGATGTCACAGGTTTTACAGTGCACACAGTTCTGTGCATTGATTTGCAGCTTGTCGTCACCGGTTTCGGTCTTGATGAACTCGTACACACCAGCCGGGCAGAAGCGCGCTTCAGGGCCTCCATAACGGGCCAAATTCACGGCCACGGGTACGGACGGATCTTTCAGCGTCAGGTGAATAGGCTCGTCTTCTTCATGGTTAGTGTTTGAAATAAACACAGAGCTCAAACGATCAAAGGTGATTTTGCCATCTGGCTTGGGGTAGTCGATACGGGCACATTCGGCCGCAGGCTGCAGACAGGCGTGATCCGGCTTGTCGTTACGCAGGGTCCAGGGCATTTTCCCTTTGAACAGACCTTGTTCAACAAAAGTCATGACGGACGCAATCGAGCGGCCTTTCTTGAACCACTGCTTGAAGTTACGGGCTTTGTTCAGCTCTTCATGCAGCCAGGACTGTTTAAATGTCTCGGTATATTGAGTCAGTTCATCCTGCTTGCGGCCCGCCTGCAAGGCTTCAAAGGCGGCCTCAGCGGCCATGGAGCCGGATTTGATAGCGGCATGGCTACCCTTGATGCGCGATGCATTCAGGAAACCGGCTTCACAACCCACCAAAGCACCACCGGGGAAGCTCAGTTTGGGCAGAGCCAGCAAGCCACCTGCCGTCAGGGAACGGGCACCGTAAGCAATGCGTTTGCCGCCTTCAAAGGTGGCGCGCAGGGCAGGGTGGGTTTTATAGCGCTGGAACTCTTCAAAAGGAGAGAGCCAGGGGTTGGCGTAATCCAGGCCCACCACCATACCGACCATGACCAGATTGTTATCCAGGTGGTATAGGAAGGAGCCACCGTAGGTGTCTGAATCTAGGGGCCAGCCTGCGGTGTGAATCACCAGGCCGGGCTGAGACTGAGAAGGATCTACTTCCCAGAGCTCTTTAATGCCAATGCCGTAGCTTTGTGCATTGCGGGACTCGTCCAGCTTGAAGCGTTCGGTCAGCTCACGGCCCAGATGGCCGCGCGAACCTTCCGCAAAAATCGTGTAGGACGCCAGCAGTTCCATACCGGGCTGGTAGTTGGCGGTGTGAGTGCCATCACGGGCGACTCCCATATCACCGGTCAAGACACCGCGCACTGCGCCGTTTTCGGCATACAGAATGTGGGCAGCCGCAAAGCCGGGGAAAATATCTACACCTAGCGCTTCAGCTTGCTCTCCCATCCATTGCACGACATTGCCCAGGCGGACAATATAGTTGCCATGGTTCTTAAAGCAATCAGGCAGCAACCACATGGGTGTGGAGCGGGCGCTTTTTTCGGTCAGGAAAAGGAATTTGTCTTCGGTTACTTCTACCGAGATGGGGGCGCCTTGCGCTTTCCAATCCGGCAGCAACTCGTCCAGGGCGCGTGTATCCATAACGGCGCCAGACAAAATGTGGGCACCCAGTTCGGCGCCTTTTTCCAGAATACAGACGCTGATTTCTTGTTCTTTTTCTTGGGCGAGCTGTTTCAGACGTATCGCGGTGGCCAAGCCTGCAGGGCCGGCGCCAACGATAATAACGTCATATTCCATCGATTCACGTTCAGACATTGCTGCTGATCTCCTATTACGGCTTAGCGCTTTGTTCTTGATTGTTGGCGGGTGAAATTCGTGTACTGTGCGTACGGTCGATTGTATTGTAGTCTGAGCAATCCAGTTTTGATTTCAGAGGCAAAGGGCGTGGCCTGGCTGCCTCTGGGTTTATCAGTAAATATCAGTAAGGAGAGCATGTAATGACGCAAGTAGAAGGTTCTGGAGCAGGGGCCACTTTTGATATTGCCGTGCGCTGGGGTGATCTGGACGCCATGAATCATGTTAACAATACGGTCTACTTTCGCTACATCGAGGAAGCCCGTGTCCAGTTAATGATGCAGCTGGGCATGGTGCCACCGTCGCCACGTACCGGGGTGCTGGCGCATGCCAGCCTGGATTTCCTGCGTTCGATCCTGTATCCGGCCACTGTGCGGATTGTGCATAAATTGTTGAAGGTTGGTGGCAGCAGCATTGATCTGGAAGTCTTTGTGTGTGATGCAAATCAAGCCGATGTCATTTATGCACGTGGTCGCTGTGTGCTAGTGTCTATCAACCCCCAAGGCGGCTCACAACCTTGGACCGATGATGAGCGTAAACAGATACACTCGGTTTTTCAGGGTTAAGCTTTACGTATACGGAAAGCGTAGTCAAGTCGTAGAATGCCTGATAGCGCCAAATGGTGCACAGCGGCATTATTAGACAAAGTTTGCTGTTTAGGCCAATTAAAGAGTCATTGGAGAGTCAATTGAATAAAGTCTATCCAAGCGCCAAGGAGGCGTTGCAGGGAGTCGTTGCTGACGGACAGACAGTCGCAGTAGGTGGGTTCGGCCTGTGCGGAATCCCCGAGGCGCTGATTGCTGCGCTGCGCGATAGCGGAGTCAAAAACCTGACCTGCATTAGCAATAATGCCGGGGTGGATGGCTTTGGTCTGGGCCAGTTGTTGGAAACGCGCCAGATCCGCAAAATGATTTCCTCCTATGTCGGTGAAAACAAAGAGTTTGAGCGTCAGTATCTGGCGGGCGAACTGGAACTGGACTTCACCCCGCAAGGGACGCTGGCTGAAAAGCTGCGTGCAGGCGGTGCGGGCATTCCTGCCTTTTTCACGGCCACAGGTGTTGGCACTATCGTGGCAGATGGCAAGGAAATCCGTGAGTTCGACGGCAAGCAATATGTAATGGAAGAGGCGCTGGTGCCGGATGTGTCGCTGGTCAAAGCCCATAAGGCTGATCGCAGCGGCAATCTGGTGTTTCGCAAGACAGCGCGCAACTTCAACCCGAACGTGGCGATGGCGGGAAAACTGACTATTGTCGAGGTCGAGGAAATTGTCGAGACCGGTAGCCTGGACCCCGATGATGTGCATTTGCCCGGCATTTACGTGCACCGTATCGTGCTCAATGCCCAGCCCGAAAAGCGCATTGAACAGCGTACCGTTCGTTCTTCCTGATTAGCGAGGCAAGATAATAATGGCTTGGAATAGAGATCAAATGGCGGCACGCGCCGCTCTGGAGCTTCAGGACGGCTTTTACGTCAACCTGGGTATCGGTTTGCCTACGCTGGTTGCTAACCATGTGCCTGAAGGGATTGAGGTCTGGTTGCAGTCCGAAAACGGTTTGCTGGGCATTGGCCCATTTCCTACCGAGGACAAGATCGATGCCGACCTGATCAACGCCGGTAAGCAAACCATCACGACCTTGCCCGGTTCGTCTATTTTTTCCTCGGCAGATTCGTTCGCCATGATCCGTGGCGGCAAGATCAATATTGCCATTCTGGGCGCCATGCAGGTGTCGGAAAAAGGTGATCTGGCCAACTGGATGATTCCAGGGAAAATGATCAAGGGTATGGGCGGCGCAATGGATCTGGTGGCCGGTGTGGGTCGCGTTGTGGTCCTGATGGAGCATGTCGCCACCAAGAAAGACGGCACCGAAGACCTGAAAATTCTGCCTGCTTGCACCTTGCCCCTGACGGGCGTGGGTGTGGTTGACCTCATCATTACCGATTTGGGAGTGATGGAAGTGACGGAAAATGGTTTAAAGTTGCTTGAGTTGGCACCGGAAGTCAGCCTTGAGTACATTCAGTCCAAGACAGGCGTCCCACTGGACGTCAGCGCTTTGGCCTGATCGGTACCTCTGGCTAGAAAAAGCTTCGGCGCGAGTCGAAGCTTTTTTTATGCTTGGTCGGTGCGTGAACGCTGTTTATGTAAAGGAAGTTGGCATGGCCCATACCCCCGTTGCCGCACGCCTGCAGGCGCTGCGTGAACAAATGCAATTTCAGTCCGTACAGGCAAGCATTTGGCCTACGTCTGATCCCCATCTGTCTGAATACTTGCCTGACCGCTGGAAAAGCCGCCAGTGGCTCAGTGGTTTTGTAGGCTCAGCGGGCCTCTTGGTGGTGACTGCAGATTGGGCCGGTTTGTGGACTGATAGTCGCTATTGGGAGCAGGCGGCCAAGGAGCTGGAAGGTAGCGGCATTCAATTGCAGCGCGCTGGCGATGCAGGAGTGCCCGAACCGGCAGACTGGCTGGCCGAGAACTTGTCGGCCAAGTCGCGCGTGTCTTTGGATAGCCAGTCAGTCTCGGCGCAAAGTTTGCTGGCTTGGAAAAAAGCGACGCAAGAGCAAGAACTGGAGTGGGTGCTGGAAGCCGACTTGCTCAGCCCAATCTGGGCAGACCGGCCAGCCCCCCCTGTGGGGCAGGTTGTCCAGCACGTGCCTCCCTTTGCGTGTCGTACTCGTCAGGAAAATCTGAACAGTACCCGCGCCGCCATGCAAGAGCAGGGTGCCCACTGGCATTTGCTTAGCGCCCTGGATGATATTGCCTGGACTTTGAATCTGCGCGGCAGTGATGTGTCGTACAACCCGGTGTTTCTGTCTTATCTGCTGATTGGCCCGGATCAGGCTTTCTTGTTTGTCGATAGCGAAAAATTGTCGGCTGGTATTCAGGAAGCCTTGGCCCTGGATGGTGTGCAAGTTCAAGGCTACACAGAACTGCTTTCCTTTATGCGCGCTTTGCCAGCGTCCATGCCTATCCTGCTGGATATGGCACGCACGACCGCCTGGGCGGCCCAGCTGGCGGCTCATTTGAAGGTAGTCGAGTACATCAACCCAGCTCAATTGCTCAAGTCCTGCAAAACCGATGCCGAGCTGGCTCATGTGCGTGAAACCATGGAAAAAGATGGCGCTGCTTTGTGCGAATTTTTTGCCTGGTTTGAACAGCAAAGCGACGTGAACGAGCTGGATGTAGACGAACATATCTGCGCGGCACGTGCTCGCCAACAAGGCTTTGTCAGCCCCAGCTTTGGCACGATTGCGGCCTATAACGCAAATGGGGCCATGCCGCACTATCAGGCTACCCAACAGTCTCACGCCCGTATCGAAGGTGATGGTTTGTTGCTGATCGATTCGGGCGGGCAATATCAGGGTGGGACGACCGACATTACCCGTGTCGTGCCGGTAGGCAAGGTGTCTGCCGAGCAGATTCGTGATTTCACGCTGGTCCTCAAGGGCATGGTCTCCTTATCCATGCTGGTGTTCCCGGAAGGCATTGCCGGTCAGCAAATTGATGTGCTGGCTCGTCAACCCTTGTGGGAGCAGGGCCTGGACTTTGGTCACGGGACAGGTCACGGCGTCGGTTACTTCATGAATGTGCATGAAGGCCCGCAATCCATTTCCTGGCGCGGTCGCATTGGCCCGCATTCTGCTTTGCGTGCGGGCATGATTACGTCCAATGAGCCTGGGCTGTACCGGCCTGGGCAGTGGGGCATCCGTATCGAGAATCTGGTGGCAGCCGTACCAGCCATGCGCAGTGAGTACGGGCAGTTTTTGCGTTTTGAAACCTTGACGCTATGCCCCATCGATACGCGTTGTATAGATGCCTCACTCCTTAGCACCGCAGAGCGTAACTGGCTCAATGAATATCATCAGCAGGTGCGCGAACGCCTCTTGCCCCGTGTTCAGGGCGACGCTCGTAACTGGCTTGAGCAAAGGACAGTGGCGATCTGATCCCTAGTCCCTCAGCTGCTAATAGTTGCAAGGTCAAGTGGTATTTCCGCAGTGAAATGCCACTTGTCAGGTCGCCAAGCATGGGCGCTTGCCTTATAATCCAAATTTCCCGCTATCGCCTGATTTGACCTCAGGCGCCTTTTATAATGACCACCAAATATGTATTCGTAACGGGAGGCGTTGTGTCCTCCCTGGGCAAAGGTATTGCGGCTGCATCCCTGGCTGCCATCCTGGAGTCCCGCGGTTTGCGCGTGACTATGCTCAAGCTGGACCCCTACATCAACGTAGATCCGGGCACCATGAGCCCCTTCCAGCACGGTGAAGTGTTTGTTACAGAGGATGGTGCGGAAACCGACCTGGATCTTGGCCACTACGAGCGCTTTATTTCCGCTCGCATGCGCAAGGTCAACAACTTCACCACGGGCCAGATTTATGAATCCGTGCTGCGCAAAGAGCGGCGCGGCGATTATCTGGGCAAGACCGTGCAGGTTATCCCGCACATCACTAACGAAATCCAGGACTTCATCATTCGTGGCGCCAAGGCTGCCTACAATGGCGAGGCCGATGTTGCCATCGTCGAGATCGGCGGCACGGTAGGCGATATTGAATCCCAACCGTTCCTGGAAGCCGCCCGCCAGATGAATCTGCGTCTGGGCCGTAACAACACAGCTTTTGTTCACCTGACCTTGGTGCCGTTCATCGCATCGGCTGGCGAACTCAAGACCAAGCCTACTCAGCACTCCGTGCAAAAATTGCGTGAAATCGGTATTCACCCTCACGCTTTGCTGTGCCGTGCGGATCGCATCATTCCTGATGACGAACTGGCCAAAATCTCGCTGTTCTCCAACGTGCCTATGGACGCCGTGATCTCGGTTTGGGATTCGGATTCCATCTACAAGATTCCAGCCATGCTGCATAAGCAAGGTCTGGACAATCTGGTGTGCGATGCGCTGTCTCTGTCGCCTCCACCCGCTGATCTGTCCATGTGGGATCGTCTGGTACAGGCCCTGGAAAACCCAGAGCACGAAGTGCGCATTGGGATGGTCGGCAAATATGTTGATCTGACTGAATCGTACAAGTCGCTTAGCGAAGCCTTGGTTCACGCCGGCATTCATACACGTACCCGTATCAAGATCGAATACCTGGACTCGGAAGTGATCGAGAACGAGGGTACCGATTGCCTGAATGGTCTGGATGCCATTTTGGTTCCAGGCGGCTTTGGCAAGCGTGGTACAGAAGGTAAGATTCGCGCTATTCAGTACGCTCGTGAAAACGGTGTGCCATTCCTGGGTATCTGCCTGGGTATGCAACTGGCCGTGGTCGAGTTTGCCCGCAATGTGGGGAATCTGGTGGGTGCGAACTCTACCGAGTTTGATCCCTCTGCCGTCCATCCGGTTGTGGCCTTGATTACCGAATGGGCTGACCGTGAAGGCAAGGTTGAGCATCGTGATGGTGCTTCGGATCTGGGGGGCACCATGCGTAAGGGTGCTCAGCGTTGCCCGGTTAAACCTGGTTCGCGTGCAGCAGCCATTTATGGCCCTGAGGTGAACGAGCGTCACCGTCACCGTTTCGAGGTCAACACCTTGTACGTGCCACGTCTGGAAGAAGTGGGCATGGTGATTTCGGCTCGTACTCCTACCGAGAACCTGCCAGAAATCATGGAACTGCCTGATCATCCTTGGTTTATGGGCGTGCAATTCCACCCGGAATTCACCTCTACGCCACGTGATGGCCATCCGCTGTTTACCAGCTATATCAAAGCGGCTCTGGAACGCCAGAAAAAGTCGGCTTGATAATTTGGTATGACTGAAAAGGCCCGCGCTACGCGGGCTTTTTCATTCTCTGTATGTGCGTGACCCGGACTTGAACCTGATCGAAATCTCCGAACGATTGGGTTGAAAGCCACACTGCACCGCGATGCAGCATGGCCTTCAGGAATGTGGGAGAATGCAGCAATACTGAAACGAGGTCTATTATGGATTTATGCGGTTACGACGTTGGCCTGGATCGGCCCTTTTTTCTGATCGCTGGCCCTTGTGTGATTGAATCGCGTCAAATGGCGTTTGATACAGCGGGTCAGCTCGCCGAGATTACCTCGGCCCTGGGCATCCCCTTTATCTACAAAAGCTCGTTTGACAAGGCCAACCGGAGTTCGGACAAGTCTTACCGTGGCCCTGGTATGGCGGAAGGTCTGCAGATTTTGGCTGATGTGCGCTCGCACTACAAAGTGCCGGTCCTGACTGATGTGCATGACAAAGATCAGGTCGATGATGTGGCTGCCGTGGTGGATGTGCTGCAAACACCGGCTTTTCTGTGTCGTCAGACCGACTTTATTCAGGCGTGTGCCGCTACCCTGAAACCCGTGAATATCAAAAAGGGCCAGTTCCTGGCGCCTCAGGATATGGTACAGGTGGTGGCAAAAGCACGTGCCGCTGCGATGGAAATGGGCGGCGATGGCTCCACTATTATGGTCTGTGAGCGTGGTGCTTCGTTTGGCTATAACAACCTGGTGTCGGACATGCGCTCATTGGCGATTATGCGTGCCACAGACTGCCCGGTTGTGTTTGATGCCACTCACTCGGTCCAGCTTCCTGGTGGACAAGGCACGACCTCGGGCGGACAGCGTGAATTTGTGCCTGTGCTGGCACGTGCCGCGATTGCTGCCGGTGTGGCGGGCGTCTTCATGGAGACACACCCTAATCCTGAAAAAGCCCTGTCTGACGGCCCTAATGCCGTGCCCTTAAGCGAAATGGCAGATTTGCTGCGCACTTTGCAACAGCTCGACTCGATTGTTAAGAACAGCGGTGCCTTGAAGCACGGCTATTAAGTGTTATTGGAGACGGTATGCCCGCATTTTTGATTGCCAACGTTGAAGTGACCAACCCTGAACAGTACAAGCAGTATCAGGAATTTTCGTCCATTGCGATGAAAACCCATAATGTGAAGGTGCTGGTACGCGGTGGCGAGACAGTGACCCTGGAAGGCAATGCGCCTTTGCGCACGGTGGTCATGGAGTTTGATACCTTGGAACAAGCCCAGGCTTTCCATGACTCTGAAGAGTACCGCCGTGCCCGCCAGGCGCGTGAGGGGGCTGCCAAGATGACCATGTACGTGGTGCAAGGTCTGTAAAAACGGGTTACGCCACGTTTTACGGCTAGTAGAAGGGAGTGTGCAAACACTCCCTTTTTTTATGACGGGACGAAACAGGAAGATAGCGGCTGTCAGGCGTGTGCATGATACGGAGCTGGCAAGCCGAACAAGTTTGTCGCTGGATACTTGCAAGGGGTTGGAGTACTACCCGTCAGCCCCTCTTGCTTCCTACAAGCGAATCTCAATAGATGAGCAGAATCTACAGGTTAAAAACGTGGATCGCGTAGGGCAGGCAGGATCAGTTCGCGTATGAAGCTTGCCGGCGATAACTGAAGCAGGCTACGTACTATCGTCAGTACATCGTGGACAGGGATCGTTTCGCCCTGGTCGCGTGCAGCGGCCGTTTGCAGGGGAATATTCAGGCCATCCGCTGTATTTAAATAGCCTAGTTGTAAGCAGCTGACAGCCAGCCCTTGATCTCTATAACCTTCGCGCAGACTGTCTGCCAAGCCATTCAAGGCAAATTTGGTGGCTCCAAATGCGACTTCCGGACGACCGCTTTGGCGTAGACCCGAGGTTGAGCCAGTCAGAATCAAGCGTGGTTGTTTGCTGCGTAGCAAATGGGGCAAGAGATGGCGTATAGCCAGTAGTGCCCCTGTCAGATTCACATCGACCAAACTACGAATGGCTTGATCGCTTTGAGACAAAAAATCGTATTCCGGGCTGAAAGCGGTGTCTTCCCAAATTCCCAGGTTATAGATCAGTACGTCCAGCGAGTCAGGGCAGGCGCTTGCCAGCTGGCCAGCCGCATCTGGCAGGGACAAGTCAGCGCTGATCCAGTGTTGATTGGCGCTAGGGTCTGGCTTTAAGGGGCCGTCTGACGAGTTGGGCGGGCGTCTGGCCACGCCATACAGTGTGTTGCCATCCTGGGCCAAACCGTCCATCAAAGCGCGTCCCAGACCCATGCTGGCGCCAATAATCATGATATTCATGCCGTTTTCCTGTGGGGCAGATTCTGTTGGAAAGCCATGCTTTCTTTCTGATCGCTATTGTGTACCGAGATCGCTAGTCAAACTTTGATTCAAGCTGTGCTTGTCAGGTTTTTATCTCTCTCGTAAAATCATTGACTAGGCAATAATTGCATGGTCAATGAAAATGGCAAATGTATCGGAAGCACCGCAAAAGACGCCAGGGCGTGTCTTATCAGTCACAGAATCCATTCTGGCGATGATGGGGCTGTGTTTTGTGGTCATGTTGGTGGCGATTGATCAAACGGTGGTGGGGACAGCATTGCCCACCATTGTGTCGGAGCTGCACGGTTTTGAGCTGTACGCCTGGGTAGCAACGGCGTATTTGCTGACCTCGGTGATTACTGTGCCTATTTTTGGTCGCTTGGGCGATTTCTACGGACGCCGCCGTTTTGTGCTGGTGTCCATTGTTTTGTTTACCTTGGCATCCGTGCTCTGTGGCATGGCGCAAACCATGATGCAGTTGGTGCTGGCCCGCGCCCTGCAAGGGATAGCAGGGGGAATGTTAGTGGGTACGGCCTTTGCCTGTGTGCCCGACCTGTTTCCTGATCCGCGAGTGCGTTTGCGCTGGCAGGTGATGCTCAGTGCGTCTTTCGGTATTGCCAATGGCATAGGCCCTTTTTTGGGTGGCATTTTGACTGAGCACTATGGCTGGCGCTCGGTGTTCTATGTGAATTTGCCCGTGGGCTTGTTGAGCCTGTATTTTGCTTACCGCTATCTACCGCAGATCCGGCATTTTCGGCAGACTAAAGTTAGTCTGGATTGGCTGGGAGCCTTGCTCTTGATGGTAGGTCTGGCCTGTATTCAGCTCTTGGTCGAGCTGCTGCCCCAATATGGCGGCAGCTATTTGATGGTCTTGCTGGGATTGTGCAGCTTGGGGGCGTTTGCTCTCTTGGTGGTGTGGGAGCGCCGAGTGGCTGAGCCGCTTTTGCCGCTGGTCTTGTTCAGTAGTCCTGCCCAGTTGTCCTTGCTGATCCTGTCTGCTGGGCTGGGTTTTATTCTTTTTGGGCTGCTGTTCTATGCTCCCTTGCTGTTGCAAGGGGGCTATGGCCTGCGGCCACAAACCGCTGGTCTGCTGATTACTCCGTTGGTGGTGTTCATTACGGTGGGCAGCATTATCAATGGCCGTACCATTACGCGCCTGCGTCACCCCAACAGGATGCTGTATCTGGGTTTGGTGCTTTTGAGTATTGCTTGTCTGGGCATGGTGTTCATCAAGAAAAGTGATCCATATTGGCACTTTGTGTTGTATGCCACCTTGGCCGGGACAGGCGTAGGGTGCATCATGCCGAATCTGACGGTTTTTGCGCAGGAAATTGTGGAGCGCTCCATGCTGGGCATTGCCACCGCCATGCTACAGTCCATGCGCATGGTGGGGGGGATGTTGGGAACCGCCGTCGTCGGCACCCTGATCAATTACCAATATGGCGAAGCTATCCGTACGCAATTGACTGCATTACCCAGCAATGTGGTCGACATACTGCAAGATCCGCAAGTCTTGATGAGTGTGAGCCAGCAAGCGCAATTTCTGGAACAGGCCGGGCAAGATGGGCCGCTTTATCTGGGTATGGCCCGTGATGCCCTGGCGCATGCCGTCAATATGGGCATGGCCATTACCTTAGTACTGATAGTCTGGTGTTTTTACTGGGTACGCAAAGTGCCGCCCATACGATTTAATCGTCAAGAGCAGCCTTGAACATGATGAATGAATTTCCGCAACTTCAAGCGGCTCAGCAGTTGGGGCGCACATATCGCAGTCTGATGGCCGCGTTTGACCAGCAATTGGGCATGCCATTGCCGCGCTGGCGCATCCTGATCTGCTTGCATCAAGAAGACGGTTGCCTGTCTCAAAAGCAATTGGTGCGTTTGTTACGCATTGATCCGGCTGCCGTGACGCGCCAACTTAAAAACATAGAGTCCCTGGGCCTGATCGAACGTTTCACTGACGAGCAAGACAATAGGCTGACCAATGTGCGCTTAAGTCCTGCTGGCTATGAATTGGTCGAGGCCACCTTGCCGCGACGTCGACGTTTGGTGGAAGCCATGTTGCAGGACTTCTCCGACCAGGACTTGTCGCAGTTGATCACTTTGCTGGGTAATTGGGAAAGCGCCTTGTTGAAAGCGGCCGACAAAGATTTACTTTGAGACGTATCGGTACTTTTTGTATTTACAGAGACGCTGCCTAGTCTTGGAATTTCTGGTGATAATAAACACGTGCCGGTTCAATTTTCGGAACCAGACATGGCACGGCTGTGTCATGGGCAGGTACAATCCTGTTTTAGCAGGAGGGCAGGGGGCGCTGATTGCACTATAGCTGTCGCGCTTGCTGATCTTTTCGACTTCCAGGCAAGGCGCCTTTTCAAACTGATCTTCAGATTGGTTTACGGCGATACGCTTGGCAGCAGGATTGTTTAACTTATCTAGCTTAATGCTACTTCAGGCAGGACTGTCAAAATCATGAGTGCAATCGTAGATATTATTGGCCGCGAGATTCTGGACTCCCGTGGTAATCCAACGGTGGAGTGTGATGTATTGCTCGAATCGGGCGCTATGGGGCGTGCATCCGTTCCTTCAGGTGCATCCACTGGCGCTCGCGAGGCATTGGAGCTGCGCGATGGTGACAAGAGCCGTTACCTAGGCAAAGGTGTTTTGCGTGCAGTCGAAAACCTGAACACTGAAATCTCCGAAGCCTTGATGGGCTTGGATGCGCAAGAACAAACCTTTATCGATCGCACCCTGATCGAGCTGGACGGTACTGAAGACAAGAGCCGTCTGGGCGCTAACGCTATGTTGGCCGCCAGTATGGCCGTGGCTCGTGCCGCTGCCGATGACTCAGGCCTGTCCCTGTACCGCTACTTCGGTGGCAGCGGTGCCATGGCCATGCCTGTGCCGATGATGAACGTCATCAACGGCGGCGCACACGCCAACAACACTCTGGACTTGCAAGAGTTCATGATCATGCCCGTGGGCGCGAAGAGCTTTCGCGAATCCCTGCGTATGGGTGCAGAAGTGTTCCACGCACTGAAAGGTCTGATTCACGACCAAGGCATGTCCACTGCCGTGGGTGACGAAGGTGGTTTTGCGCCTAACGTGGCTAACCACGAAGCCGCTATTGAACTGATTTTGCGTGCTATTGAGCAAGCAGGTTACGAAGCCGGTACCCAGATCGCTCTGGCACTGGACTGCGCCGCTTCCGAGTTCTACCGCGACGGTAAATACCACCTGGCTGGTGAAGGCGGCGTGTCCCTGAGCTCCGAGGACTTTGCCAATCTGTTGGCGAACTGGTGCGACAAGTACCCCATCATCTCTATTGAGGATGGCATGGCCGAAGACGACTGGGATGGCTGGCGCATTCTGAGCCAGAAACTGGGCGACAAGATTCAGTTGGTGGGTGACGATTTGTTTGTTACCAATACCAAGATCCTGAAAAAAGGCATTGATCTGGGCATTGGTAACTCGATCCTGATCAAGATCAACCAGATCGGTACCTTGACCGAAACCTTCGCTGCCATTGAAATGGCCAAACGCGCTGGTTACACCGCTGTGATCTCGCACCGCTCGGGCGAAACAGAAGACTCCACCATTGCGGATATCGCCGTGGCAACTAACGCTATGCAGATCAAAACAGGCTCTTTGTCCCGTTCGGATCGTATGGCCAAGTACAACCAGTTGTTGCGTATTGAAGAAGAATTGGCTGAAGTTGCTACCTTCCCAGGTCGCGAAGCGTTCTATAATCTGCGCTAATTCTGTTTGATGAACCGGGTCGAGAGGCCCGGTTCTTACATCACCATGCGCCTTATTGTCCTGCTCCTGCTCTGTTTAACCTTGGTAACCCATTACGCTCTCTGGTGGGGTAAAGGCGGCTGGCTGGATGTTCGGCAAATGCAGACCAGGCTGGTTGCACAAAAAGAAACCAATGAAGCGCTGACGGCTCGTAATAACGCTTTGCTGGCCGAAGTTCAGGATTTGCGCTCTGGGACTCACGCCGTTGAAGAGCGTGCCCGTAGCGAGTTTGGCATGATGCGTGAAGGCGAGATCTTTGTGCAGATTGTGCCTCCGGGTGGTTCGGTGAGCTCCACCACAGCACGCCCTCGATAATTGGTAGCGCGCAAGGCGCTGCAGGAACGGCTAACTGGGCCGGTCAATATCTGATTTTTCTCCCGCTTTATTTTTGGATGATTCATCCAGGCTTATTCGTGTCTGTCGGTCTGTGGGGCTTTGCCTGGCAGCGGGTGAAATGCAGATCATCAGCTGCTAGTAGCAGGCAGGATTCGGAGCCTCCGGGTCTGTTGCGCTTTCCCCGTTGTTGGCTGGATTGCCAGACTGCCCTGGCGGAAGGGCGCCGTCGTGTACGCCGGAGCTATTGTTATCCCAATGCGGAAGGGAGCTATCTCCATTCAAGACAGGCGTGTCCGTGGAGCCCACGGTGGCGGGCCAACTTGTATGGGATACGGGCAAGATGGCCTGGTTTTCTGCGTACTGGGCGTAGACCACTCGACCATCAGCAAGATCATCCCATTGCACTGCATCAGATTGCATGGGATGTTTGATTTCCAGACGTAGCCAAACCGCGGCAGAGCCCAAGGGATTGGGTACGCTGGCAGGTAGCTTGGGCAATAAACGCATCAGGGAAAGCGGGCCGGGCTTATGGGCGTACAAGAGGTACAAATGCAGGATGTTGGCCTGATAGATGCTGGGGCCGTAGAGGTCTGCCTGCTCGTGTTGCAGGGCTTGCCAACCCTGCGTTATGGCTTGGCGTCCTGCATGCTGTCTAGAGGGCCTGCCGTGCTGTCTGAAGGCCTGGGGAGAGGGCGACAGAATCTGTAGTTGCCATTGATCGTGGGGTGAGACTTTGGCGGCGGACAGTGTCTGGCTAAACGAGTGGGCAATGGTTTCTGGCCGGGCCTGATGCACGCTGGCCTGACGTGCCGCATGGAGCAGGCCGTGCTGTAGTCGGACACGCAGCGAGTACAGCGTGAGTGCGTCTAGCACTAGCCAGCTGAGCAGAAGAATAGCCAGCAGGGCTCCTAGAAGATGAGAGCCTGCCAGACCGGCCTGCCGATGGGATGAAGAAGAAAAATCAGCCATGATGTTGCCATCATGGCTGAGTGCTGTTCAAGCCGATAGAAGGGCTAGTACTTGCGTACTCTCCTGGATCTTCGGTCTTAGTGCAGCGTGTCGTCACCGGGCTGTGTATCGCCCTTGTCGACAAATAGAGAGGCACAATCAATGGCATCGTACTGGTACGGCTTGCCACAAAAGTTGCAGGACACATTGACCGTGTTTTGTTCAGTCAGGATTTGTTCTATTTCTTCCCGGCCCAGCATGCGCAACATATTGCTGACACGTTGACGGGAACAGGGGCAATGCCAGCGTACGGCTTGCGGTTCAAAGACTTGCAGGTCTTCTTCCCAGAACAGGCGATGAATCAAGGTATCGCTATCTAGTTGCAGCAGTTCCTGGCTTTGAACAGTGGAGCCCAAGGCCAGCGCGCGCTCCCACGTGTCCAGGTTCTGCGCCAAGCTATGGCCGCCCTGTGGAGGGATGCGTTGTAGTAGCAGGCCCGCACAGCGGTTTTCGTCGGCAGCCAGCCACAGATGAGTGTCCAGTTGCTCGGACGTACGCATATAGGTTTGCAGAACCTCGGCGACTGTCTCGCCTTCCAGAGGCACTACGCCTTGGTAGGGGCGAAAATCCTTGCTGCTTTGACGGGGCGCCAGCACGACCGTAAAGCGGCCTTGGCCTTGCGGGTTCAACAAGGTTTGCAGGGTGCCGGTCTGGGGTACGGGCTGGTTTTCGCGTAGGGATACGGTCGCACGGATATCCATGTCCGACGTGCATTCCACAACGAGCAGCGCAATCGGGCCATCGCCTTGAATTTGTAAAATCAAGGAGCCCTCAAATTTGAGGTTGCCTGCCAGGAGTACGGAAGCCGCGACCAGCTCGCCCAATAAATCGCGAATGCAGGCTGGGTAGTGCTGGTGTTCCAAACCTGTTTGCCAGGCTTGTTCCAGATGAACCATCTGGGCTCGTGTGCTTTGGTCGGCGAACAGGTATTTTTTTAAGATGTCAGTCATGACTTTGCTGTACTACTAAAAAATGAAGAGGCAGCCTGCCTGTTCAGGTGGCTGCCGAAGTAACACGGGTAGGGCGCGCATCGATCAGACGGGTCTTGCTAAGACGGTCATGCAGGAACTGCTGGTCTTTGTCGAACCAGGTCCAGATAAAGTTCAGAAAAGGCGTAAACACGATAAGTAGGTCCGTGGACGCATAGCCTGTATACACAGACAATAGCTGAACCAGCAAAGCACCCAGCAAGGGCAGGGGCCATAGCAGAATATAACGCAGCAGCAGGGTGCGCAGGGCAGGAATATGGCCTTGCTCATCAATCAGACGGATGTTCCAGGTCTTCATGGGCAAGGTCTGACCTACTTTACGCCAGCACAGCAAAAAATAAATACCCAGCGCAATAAACAGCATGACCTGACGCACATGACGCAGATCCAGGCCGCTACGGCTTTGGGTCAAGGTGTCAAACAGATAGCCACTGGTAAAGATAACGCCAAACAGCAAGATGGATTCATACATCATGCAGGCAAAGCGCCGCCAGCGGCCAGGGGTAGTGAAAGAGGGTGTCATGGTGCGTCTTGAAGCAGGGAAGACCTGCATTATCGCGTATATCGCTGGCTAACGGAATGCTGCCTGCCTGAACATAATAAACAAGGGCCAAGCCATCAGGATGGACTTGACCCTTGCGGGACTACGCGAGGACTGCTTGACGCTTATTCGGCGTCGGCGGCGTCTTCGCTGGCGTCCGGGGCCGCTTCGTTATTGCGATAACTGGCAGGCACCATGTCAAAGCAGAACAGGCGGCAATCCAGTGCACCGTTGTACAGCGGGAAACGACGCTTGGGCTTGAGGCGCATCTGGCGAGGCAGCTCCAAGTCGCTGCTGATCATATTCACGCTCCAGTTGGCGAAGTTTTGCTTGAGATTGCTGGCCCAGCTTGGCCAGAAATCCTCATCCTGACTTTCCATGCGTTCGCCGTAGGGGGGATTGGTGACAATCCAGCCGGCTTCCGTTTCTGGACGAATCTTCAAGGCATTGCCTTGTTCGAAACGAATCGTCTCCAGCGTCAGGTGCGAGCGTTCCAGGTTGGAACGGGCCGCATCTAGCACGGTGGGGTTGATGTCGTAGCCGATCAAGGGTGTCTCAAGGCGAGGAGCGATCAGGGAACGCGCTTCGTCTTTGATATCGCGCCACAAACGCTGATCGTGGCAGCGCAGACGCTCAAAGTTGAACGGACGCCAGATACCGGGAGGGGCTCCCAATGCCATCCAGGCCGCTTCGATCAGAATGGTACCGCTACCGCAGAAGGGATCGATCAAGGGTTTGGTCGGGTCCCAACCGGACAGGGCCAGCAAACCGGCAGCCAGGTTTTCGCGCAAGGGGGCATCCCCCTTGTCGTGACGCCAGCCGCGCTTGAACAAGGATTCGCCACTGGTGTCCAGATAGAAGGTGGCGCTGGTCTCGTCCAGGAACAAGTGAACCTTGGCGTCCGGGCGTACCGTATCGATGGACGGGCGTGCGCCTTCCAGATCTCGCAGGCGGTCACAAATCCCGTCTTTGGCACGCAGATTGCAGTACTGCAAGCTTTGCATCGGGCTACGGACGGCCGAGGTATCCACGCGCAAAGTCTGCTCGGGGCCAAACCAGCGCTCCCAAGGCGTTACACGGGCCAGGGCCAGCACATCTTCTTCGTTGGTCACAGGAGCGTGCGAGACTTCCAGCAGGATACGCGTAGCCAGTCTCGAGGACAGGTTGGCACGCATAACGCCGATCCAGTCCGCATCAAAGTGGCAGCCAGCGCGGCCCGCTTGCACGTTTTCGTAACCCAGTGCCTGCAGTTCCAGCGACAGTGCTTCTTCCAGCCCTTGAGGGCAAGGAGCAAACAAACGGTAGCGCTCACCTTGCAAGGCTTTGACTTGAACGCGGTCGTTTTCCTCGATGTTGCTATCTGGCAGACGTTGACCAAGCTTGGGGGCCTGGGGGCTGTCTACACGCTGGATAGGAGACACATACTGAGGAAAGGCGTCCGAGTTGCCTGCGGGGCTAAAAAGCCCACTGGGCATCTTACCGGCAGGGGTACGGTCCGACGATTCGTTGTCGCTTTTGGGTGCCGGACGTTCGCGGCGGTCAGCCGAGAAGTTTCGGCGTTCACCGGTTTGCGGACGGCTGTCACGATTGCGGTCGAAAGCAGGGCGTTCGCGGCGTTCACCGGAGAACTCGCGACGCTCGCCTGTTTGAGGACGGCCTTCGCGGTTACGGTCGAATGCAGGACGGTCACCCGATTGCGGGCGGCTGTCACGATTGCGGTCGAAAGCGGGACGTTCGCGGCGCTCGCCGGAGAACTCGCGCCGCTCGCCTGTTTGAGGACGGCCTTCGCGGTTGCGGTCGAATGCAGGACGGTCACCCGATTGCGGGCGGCTGTCACGATTGCGGTCGAAAGGAGGGCGTTCGCGGCGTTCACCGGAGAACTCGCGACGCTCGCCTGTTTGAGGACGGCCTTCGCGGTTACGGTCGAATGCAGGACGGTCACCCGATTGCGGGCGGCTGTCACGATTGCGGTCGAAAGCGGGA
>NZ_BMZN01000001.1:252865-728734 GCF_014652815.1 Alcaligenes pakistanensis | reverse complement strand
ACGGCCTTCGCGGTTGCGGTCGAATGCAGGACGGTCACCCGATTGCGGGCGGCTGTCACGATTGCGGTCGAAAGCAGGGCGTTCGCGGCGCTCGCCGGAGAACTCACGACGCTCGCCTGTTTGAGGGCGGCCTTCGCGGTTGCGGTCGAATGCGGGACGGTCACCCGATTGCGGGCGGCTGTCACGATTGCGGTCGAAAGCGGGACGTTCGCGGCGCTCGCCGGAGAACTCACGACGCTCGCCTGTTTGAGGGCGGCCTTCGCGGTTGCGGTCGAATGCGGGACGGTCACCCGATTGCGGGCGGCTGTCACGATTGCGGTCGAAAGCAGGGCGTTCGCGGCGCTCGCCGGAGAACTCACGACGCTCGCCTGTTTGAGGACGGCCTTCGCGGTTACGGTCGAATGCAGGACGGTCACCCGATTGCGGGCGGCTGTCACGATTGCGGTCGAAAGCAGGGCGTTCGCGGCGCTCGCCGGAGAACTCACGACGCTCGCCTGTTTGAGGACGGCCTTCGCGGTTGCGGTCGAATGCAGGTCGTTCGCGGCGCTCACCGGAGAACTCACGACGCTCGCCTGTTTGAGGACGACCTTCGCGGTTGCGGTCGAATGCGGGACGTTCACGGCGCTCACCGGAGAACTCACGACGTTCGCCCGATTGCGGACGGCTGTCGCGGTTACGGTCAAAGGCAGGACGCTCACGGCGATCCTGGTCACGCTTTTCTGCGTAGGGGCGGGCTTCACGTTTAGCTCCGCCTTGGCGGTCTTGCTGCAGGGTGGCCGCACGCGCGCGCGCACCCGAGCGCACGCGGGGTTCCGCATTGCTGGCTTTCTTTTTAGGGCCTGTGCCCAGGCTTAGGGTCTTGCGTTCAGATTGGTCTGACATGAATAAGGAATTAGAAGGGTTTTATAACCACCAGGATGAGGACCAGCAGCAGAACGATGACCGGAATTTCATTGAACCAGCGGAAGAATACGTGTGAGCGGGTTTGTTGCCCTTGCTGGAATTGCCGCAGATAGCGTCCGCACACACCGTGAAAAGCAAACAGGATTAAAACCAGAGTTAGTTTGGCGTGCATCCAACCCTGTCCTTTGCCTATGCCGTAATACAAAAACAAACCAAGGCCTGTCAGCAAGGTCAAAATGGCCAAAGGAGCCATAAAGCGATACAGGCGCCGGGCCATGCCCAAGAGCGTTTCATAGGTCTTGGCATCGTTCTCCTGGGCCAGATTGACATAGAGGCGGGGCAGATAGAACAGCCCCGCAAACCAGGAGGTCACAAACAAGATGTGAAATGTTTTTAGCCAAAGCATGATTTAACCACGCATTTGGCCATTGCCATGCAAGACCCATTTATAAGTCGTCAGACCTTCCAGGCCGACTGGGCCGCGAGCGTGAAGACGGTTGGTGGAAATACCGATTTCTGCACCCAGGCCGTACTCGAAGCCATCGGCAAAACAGGTAGGCAGGTTCACCATGACGGAACTGGAATCTACTTCGCGCTGGAAACGCTCGGCCAGACTCAGGTTTTCCGTCACGATGGATTCAGTATGCTCGGAACTGTACTGGGCAATATGGTCCATAGCCTGATCCATGGAATCCACGATGCGGATGGCCAGGATGGCAGCGGCAAATTCGGTTTCCCAGTCTTCCTCGGTGGCAGGAGCCACATTGGCGATTAAAGCACGGGTTTGCTCGCAGCCACGCAGTTCCACGCCTTTTTCTTGCAATTGACGTGCAATTTCGGGCAAGAAGGCAGGTGCAATGTTGCGGTGAACCAGCAACGTTTCCATCGTGCCGCAAATACCATAGCGATAGGTCTTGGCATTAAAGACAATGCGGGTCGCTTTTTCCAGATCGGCAAACTCATCAACATAGACGTGGCAATTGCCGTCCAGGTGCTTGATCAAGGGCACGGTGGCCTCTGTGCTCAGGCGCTGGATCAGGCTTTTACCACCACGAGGGACAATCACGTCTACATAGTCGTTCATGGTAACCAGCAAGCCAACGGCATCGCGGTCGGTGGTGGGGACTACTTGCACGGCTTCTTTGGGCAAACCGGCGCGCTCCAGACTGCTGGAAATAATCTGTGCCAGAGCCTGATTGGAGTGAAAGGCTTCGCTACCACCACGCAAAATGGTGGCATTACCGGATTTCAGGGACAAGGCCGCCGCGTCAATCGTGACGTTGGGGCGTGATTCGTAAATGATGCCGATCACACCCAGAGGTACACGCATCTGCGCCACACGCATGCCGTTAGGGCGGGTGCGGGAGGCGCTGATCTGGCCAACTGGATCGTCCATATCCGCAATCTGGCGTAAGCCTGTCGTCATGATTTCAAGGGCGCGGTCCGACAGGGCCAGGCGTTCAATCATGGCCGGAGCAATCTGGCGTTCACGCGCCGCTTGCAAGTCCAGCTCGTTGGCGGCTTGTAAGGTGGCTTTTTGCTCAATCAGGGCGTCGGCCATATAGCGCAGGGCATCCGCCTTGGCTTTGCCAGTGGCGGCGCGCATGCGACGGGCAGCAAGCTGGGCGCGCTTGCCCAAATCTTGCATCATGGTGGACAGATCGCCGACCTGGGTGGCGGCAGAGGACTGGGTAATATCGTTCATAGCCGTGTAACTCTCCGGTTCAAGAGAGCATTATCGCAACAATTAAGAGGTTAAGGGGTATTGGACGCTCAGCGACGAGGCGCTTGTGTCGCTACCGCGATACGCAGGGTCAGGCGGCGCATTTCTTCCCACGGGTCTTGCTGACGTCCGTTGGGGTGCAGACCTTTGATCAAACGGTCTATATCGTGTGCATGTAGCACCGACGCTGGCCAGCTCTGCGGTGGAATGCGATCCAGAGCCTGACGAACCAGTTTTTCACGCGGTCCGAAGATGCGGTACTGGCGAAACAGGTTGGATAGATCCTGACCTTGCTGACGAGCTTGCGATAAGCGTGCCAGTGTACGCACTTCTTCGCCCACAGCCCACAGCACGAGGGGCAAGGCCTCGCCTTCGGCCTGCAGACCATCCAGCACGGTTAAGGCGCGTTGGCTTTGGCCGGCAAGCATGGAGTCGCGCAGATCAAACACACTGTAGCGCGCCACGTTCAAGACGGCGTTTTCTAACTCTTCCTGGCTTAATTGGCCCGGCGGGTAAATAAGAGCCAGTTTCTGGATTTCCTGATGAGCGGCCAGAAGGTTGCCTTCGACCTTGTCGGCCATCCATTCCAGGCTGTTGCGCTCCAGGCTTTGATCCTGTGATTTCAAGCGCTGGGCAATCCAGCCGCCCAGGGAGTTACGGTTAATGGGCTGAATCTCGACCCAATAAGCCGCTTGTTCCAGGGCCTGGCACCATTTGCTATTGCGAGTGGCCTTATCCAGACGGGGAAGCTGAATCAGAAAGCTGGTGCCGTCCATTTGCCCGCCACTGATCAGCTGACAGAGCTTTTGCAGGGCATCGGCACCCGGCTTACCCGGCTTGCCGCTGGGGATGTTCAGATCCACCAGTTTTTGATCGCCAAACAAGGAAATATTCTGTGCAACGGCAAACAAGGGGGACCAGTCCGCACGCGCGTCCAGCGTGAAGCTGCTGCGTTCGGTGAACCCGTCCTGGCGCGCGCGGGCGCGTATGGCGTCGGCTGCTTCAACCAGCAACAGGGGTTCGTCACCCGAGACCACATACAGCGCTTGGAAGGCTGCAGATGGCGTGGCCAGTTCGCGCAGCAAGGTGTCGTGGTCGGCCCTGCGTCCCATGATTACAACGGTGCCTGTTGTCGAGTGGGCAGCAGTTCCATGTCTTCCAGAGAACTGGCGTCAGGTTGACTGGACATAAAGTGATAGGCGCTGGCGACATCAGGCGAGCTCAAGCGGCGCACAATGCGGTTAATCAGCGATTGCTCCATATCACGGAAAATCATCTCGATTTCGCTGTCCTTGGCCTGGACGGCATCCGCGTCGTAAGGCATTTCACGGATCACGTTCAGCGTTGTGGGCGGCAAAATAACACGGCCTTTAGCGTCCAGCAGTTCGAATACAAAGCTCAGTTGCAATTCGTATTCTTCCACTTGGCCTTTGGCATTGATGGAAATTTCGCGCTGATTTCGGCTGTGGGATAGCTGTTGCAAGATGACCTCAGCCTCTTGTGAGCGTTCCACAAAACGAGTTTGGGGCGAGCTGGCCTGGATGCTGCGGCGCAGGTTCGCGCCAAAAGCGCTGTTGTCCGTAATGTTGGTATAGATTGCGTTGAACGGCAGCGGAGCCACCCCTTTCAGGTGAAAGCCACACGCTGTCAGAACAAGGCTCAGCAGGATAATCAAGCCCGCCAGTCCCCACGACCTGGGTGCAGGAACAGACAGCGAGGCGGAAGGAAACAGGCGGGCTAAATGCATGATTAACCTACGACGTTAACGAGTTTGCCAGGCACCACAATGATGCGCTTGGCGGGGCGGCCTTCCAGATACTTGAGCACAGCGGCGTGTTCGGCTGCAGCTTGTTCAATGGCGGTTTTTTCCGCTCCCTGGGGCACGACCAGCGAACCACGCAGCTTGCCGTTGACTTGCAGCATCAGTTCGACTTCGTCGGCAATCAGGGCTTGCTCATCGAGTTCAGGCCATTGGGCGTCCAACATATCGCCCAGACCCTCTGCCCAGCCTAGTTCACGCCACAGTTTCCAGGTGATGTGCGGCACCACAGGGTACAGAACGCGCAACAGGATGGATGTGGTTTCAGCCAGAGCGCGTTGAGCGGCTGGAGTGTCTTCCCATTGAGTCTGCTCCAGGGTGTTGAGCATCTTCATGCAAGCCGAGACCACAGTGTTGTACTGAATACGTTCGTAGTCGTAATTGGCTTGCTTGAGCAAGGAGTGGATTTCCAGACGGGTGCGCTTGGCTGCCGCGTCCAGATCGCTCCAGTCTGCTGTTTGGGCGTTACCGGCACGCAGGGCGTCGGCGTGGTTATAGCAGAAGGACCACAGGCGGCGCAGGAAGCGGTTGGCTCCGTCTACCCCTGAATCCGACCACTCCAGCGTTTGCTCTGGCGGGCTGGCGAACATGATGAACAGACGGGCGGTATCCGCACCCATCGTGTCGATCAGCGATTGTGGGTCCACACCATTGTTCTTGGACTTGGACATGGTGCCAATGCCGTTGTACTGCACGGGCAGGCCATCGCTCTTTAAGCGGGCGCCGACAATGGCGCCTTTTTCGTCGTAGACGTTCTCGACGTTTTCAGGCCAGAAGTATTCGATGCCGCCTTGTGGTGTGCGACGTGTATAGCTGTGGTTCAGCACCATGCCCTGACACAGCAGGCGGGTAAAGGGCTCGTCAATCTTGACCAGACCCATGTCGCGCATGACTTTGGTCCAGAAGCGTGCATACAGCAAGTGCAGCACGGCGTGCTCGATACCGCCAATGTACTGATCCATAGGCATCCAGTAATCGGTGCGGGGATCGGTCATGGAGTCGGTCAGGGCCGGCGTGGTGTAGCGCAGGAAGTACCAGGACGAGTCCACGAAGGTGTCCATGGTGTCGGTTTCACGACGCGCCGGTTTGCCGCAAGACGGGCAGGCGCACTTCAGGAAGGCCTCATGCTTGTTCAGCGGGTTGCCGCTGCCATCAGGGATCAGCTCTTCAGGCAGAATCACGGGCAGATCTTTCTCTGGAACAGGAACCGGACCGCAATCGTCGCAATGGATGATTGGGATTGGAGTGCCCCAGTAGCGCTGGCGGGAAATACCCCAGTCGCGCAGACGGAAGGTAGTTTGTTTTTCGCCCAGCGCCTGGCTGTTCAGATCGGCGGCAATGGCATCGACGGCGGCAACATGGGCCAAGCCATCGTATTTGCCGGAATGGATGGTTTGGCCTTGCTGCTTGTCGCCGTACCAGTCTTGCCATTGGGTGGCGTCGTAGTCTTTGCCTTCAACACCGATGACTTGCTGAATAGGCAATTGGTACTTGAGGGCAAAAGCGAAATCGCGCTCGTCGTGAGCGGGGACGCCCATGACGGCACCGTCGCCGTAGCTCATCAAGACGTAGTTACCGACCCAGACTGGAACGTCCGCGCCAGTCAGCGGGTGCTTGACGGTCAGGCCGGTGGGCAGACCTTCTTTTTCACGGGTAGCCATATCGGCTTCCGTCGTGCCGCCTTTCTTGCATTCTTCGACAAAGGCAGCCAGTTCGGGATTGCTACGGGCGGCCAGGGTAGCCAGCGGATGCTCAGGGGCAACGGCACAGAAGGTGACGCCCATAATGGTGTCCACGCGAGTGGTGAACACGTACAGGCGGCCGTCTTGAATCAGTTGGCCTTGTTCGTCGCGGATGTCGTGGGGAAAGGCGAAGCGCACGCCTTGGCTCTTGCCAATCCAGTTTTCCTGCATCAGGCGAACACGCTCGGGCCAGCCGGGCAAACCGGTTTTAACGGTTTCCAGCAGCTCTTCGGCGTAATCGGTAATGCGCAGGTAGTAGCCAGGAATTTCACGCTTTTCAACCAACGCACCCGAGCGCCAGCCGCGGCCTTCAATAACCTGTTCGTTAGCCAGGACGGTTTGGTCTACCGGGTCCCAGTTCACGGTCTGGGTCTTGCGGTAGGCAATGCCTTTGTCCAGCATTTTCAGGAACAGCCACTGGTTCCATTTGTAGTATTCGGGGTCGCAGGCGCACATTTCGCGCGACCAGTCGATTGCCAGACCCATCGCCTGCATCTGCTTTTTCATGTAAGCGATGTTGTCGTAGGTCCACTTGGCGGGTGGCACTTGCGATTTGATGGCGGCATTTTCAGCCGGCATGCCAAAAGCATCCCAGCCCATGGGCATGAGAACGTTAAAACCGCGCATGCGTAGCTGGCGCGCCATCATGTCGTTGATGGTGTAGTTGCGTACGTGGCCCATGTGTAGCTTGCCGCTAGGGTAGGGCAGCATGGAGCATGCGTAAAACTTGGGTTTGGGCGAGCCATCAGGATTGGTGGCGTTTTCGACGGCACGATAGGCGTCCCGATCGGTCCAGTTTTGCTGAGCGAGTTGTTCAACCTCGCTGGGGTTGTAACGTTCCTGCATGAGTGGCAATACCGTTTTAGACAGAAGTAAAGGAGTATCCGCCATTATACGGGGCAAATGTCGATGTGGACGCTTGCCAGGCAGGCCGTTTATGAGGCTCGATGGCGGATAGGCGGCAGGCGTGTCAAAACGGCCTGTAGAGAGCAAAAGGTTTTGGTGTGAGGGCGTTCGTGCAAGGCACGCGACACTGGGACTCACTAAAGGGCAGTAGCTTAGCTCTTTTTGAGCCTGTTTTGCGGCTGGGGCCAGAGATCAAGCCAGAATTCGGTCAGGGGGGAGTGACAAAGAATGGTCGAAAATTCAGTCAGTCAGACGCCTGGAATTAGTATAACGTTAGTGTTTATGCCTGTTAAAGGCAGGTTCTTGAAGAAAGGTGCCGGGTCGTATTGAGGGCCAGGCAGGAGAGCTTGATGTTCAGTCACATTACTGTCGGGTCGTGCGACCTGGAGCGGGCGGGGCATTTTTATGATGCTTTGTTAAATCCACTGGGTTTGGTGCGCCGCCTGCTCACTTCTGATGGCGGGCCAGCCGCGTTGTGCTGGGTCGCGATTATCTCGCTGGGTATTGGTCAGGATACGTCCGCCGGTGGCTTGACGATGATTGTGGCAGGCTGTGTTTCGCTAGGCATTCTGGTGTTTGGAGGCTATGCCCTTATCTTTTCAACCGCAGTCATGATTGCTCTTTATGCGAGAGCGCGACGCTGGATTGAGGGCGTGCTTTCAGTGACGTTTGCGGCCGCGGGCTTGAGGCTTTTAAGCTCGTCCAACTAAAGCTGCATCTTTATGCTGCACGGATTTTGATACCACTCTAGGAACAAGCATGAGCACAATAGTGCAGGGCGTGACTACTACCAAGCCAGCGGATGGGCAGCTTGGGCAGCCTTCATCGGTGGCAGACACCCTGAGGATGATGGTGCGCTACAAGCGCTGGGCGAATGGCCTGACATTCAAGGATGTGATGGAGCTGCCCGACGGTGAGGCCCTTAGGCAGAGGCTGACCCGGTTTGGCAACATCGTGCACACCTTGAATCATGTGTACGTGGTGGATGACATCTTCAGGCACCACTTGGAAGGCAAAAAGCACCGCTACAGTTCGCGCAATACTGATCAGACGCCTGCTCTGGCTGATTTATGGGAAGCCGTGCAGGCAATGGATCGTTGGTATATAGCCTGTGTGGATGCCTGGACCTGTGAGGACTTGGGGAAGGTGATTCATTTTGAATTTGTTGGCGGAGGGCAGGGAGCCATGACCCGCGAGCAAATTATTTTGCATGTCGTCAATCACAGTACGTATCACCGTGGTTTTGTCAGCGACTTGATGTATCAAGTGCCGTTTACGTCCGCAACCAATGATCTGCCAGTTTTTCTTCGGGACCATTACCCCTGTACATCGTGATAGATCTGCAGAAAAAGGAAAAGCCCCTGCATGACAGGGGCTTTTTGAAAACCAGTCCGCTGTAGCAGCGGGGCGCGAATTAACGCAGCTTGGTTTCTTTGTACTCGACGTGCTTGCGAACGACGGGGTCAAATTTCTTGATCACCATCTTTTCAGGCATGTTGCGCTTGTTTTTGGTGGTGGTGTAGAAGTGACCCGTACCGGCGGACGATTCGAGTTTGATTTTTTCGCGTATACCTTTTGCCATGATGAGCTCCTGGTTAAATGTTTAAGAAGCGCAGCTTAGAACTTTTCGCCGCGGGAGCGCATTTCGGCCAGAACGGATTCGATACCGTTCTTGTCGATGGTGCGGATAGCATTAGCGGAAACGCGCAGGCGAACCCAGCGGTTTTCACTTTCAACCCAGAAACGACGGGACTGCAGGTTTGGCAGGAAGCGGCGCTTGGTTTTATTGTTAGCGTGCGAAACATTGTTGCCCGACATTGGGCCTTTTCCGGTCACTTGGCATACGCGTGCCATGGTCATACCCCTTGAGATCTAATCAGCCTCCGCTAAACGAAAAAAGCCGCGGGCGATTGTAAAATTAGGATCGTGTTAACCCCAAGCTGGGGTCGAAAGAAGATTATTCTAATATGGAAAAACCACTTGGATCAAGTTTTACCGTGCTTTAGTCGCTGCATTGCGGCCAAACAACCACGATAAGACAGCGCAACAGGCCAAGACGGCGGTTAAAGGCAGGGCATCAGAAGACGCCCAACTACTGACAGCAAAACCGGCCAGCGCACCACACAGCATTTGCAAGGCCCCCATCAGCGCTGAGGCGGTGCCCAGTCTATGTCCTTGCTCGGACAGTGCCAGCGCAGCGGAGTTGGGGTTCACAAAGCCCTGGCAGGCCATAAAGCCCATCAAGGTCACCATCAGCCACGTCAGATCCAGTACCCCCAGCAACGTCAATACAGCGCCCCCAACCGTAAAGATCACTTGCAGTCCCTGTGCCACCCGCAGCAGGGTGGGTGGGCTATAAGTATTGAGCAAGCGGGCACTGACCTGAGAGAAGACAATCAGACAGGCCGCGTTGGCACCGAAGTAATAACCAAAATGGCGCGGTTCCACTGAAAATAATTCGATGAAAACGCGTGGCGACCCGGCTATATAAGCAAACATACCTGCAGAACTAAAACCGGCGGCCAGGGAATAAAACATAAAAGGCCGGTCACGCAGCAGGGCACTGTAATTATGGGCAATTAGTTTGGGCTGTAGTGGCAGCACCCGCTCGGGGGTCAAAGACTCTTTCATGGTGAAAAAAGTCAGCAACCACAGCAGGACACCCGAGCCCGCCATAAAGATGAAGATGCCGCGCCAGTCGCTAAATAGCAGAATCTGGCCCCCGATCAGGGGAGCCAGGATGGGCATCACGCCCATAATCAGCATTAGCATGGACAAGGCGCGCGCCGCCTCCCGCGTCTCAAAGCGATCACGGATAACCGCGCGGGGAATCGCCATGCCTGCAGCACCGCCAAAGGCCTGGACAATACGCCAGACAGTCAGCTCATCAATGTCGCTGGCTCGGGCACAGAAAAAAGAGGCGACCGTAAAAATCAGTACGCCCAGGAGCAGCGGTGGTTTGCGTCCAAAGCGGTCGGCCATGGGGCCATAGACCAACTGGGCTACGCCCACTCCCAACAAAAAACCGGCCAGGGTGCGTTCGACCATGCCGGCGGAGGTGTTCAGGCTGTCAGCCATCGCCGGAAAGGCGGGCAGGTACATATCAATGGCTAAAGGGCCCAGGGCGGTGAGCAGCCCCATCAAAATAAGCCAGGAGGGAAAAGCAGGGGAGTGGTTGCGTGTCATCGGGCCAAGTATTAAGGTGGGGCAGATCCTGGCCGCAAGCCTAGAACGTTTCCCCCGCGCCGCGCATCAAGGCAAACCGATGCAAAGGGCCAAAGGCAGGCAGTTTAGCATGGGGTAAGGGCATTTTTGACCGACGTGCTTTAGGTGTGAAGCATGTGATTCGTGACTTTGGCGCAACGGATTCAGAGCGTCGATGTATTAGGCTACAGGATTGACCGCTTACGGGTGGTGTGTTGATTCAGGCGACACATTGCCATCTTTGTTTGTTTACATACAAGGAGACGAAGTTGAGTTCAATTTCATCAATGGTCCAAGCTAAGTTAGATCAGCTCAGTGTTCCGATTCGGCTGACTTTACCCAATGGGGAGCAGGTCGGGTCGGCCAACGCTGTTGTTCATCTGATGATCAAAGACAACGCTACCTTGGCGCAACTGGCAGCCGGGCAATCCGGACAGTTGGGTGAGGCCTACGTGGAAGGGCGGATGGACTTTGAAGGCTCCATGCGCGATTTGATGCGGCTGGCTGCCGATATTTTGCCGGGTTCCCCGGTTGATGCCGCCCAAGCTGGCTGGCTGACGTCCATTGTTACGCATCTGGCTTCCGTCTGGCGTCATTCCCAGGAAAAGGACGCCAAGCAGATCCAGTTTCACTACGACTTGTCCGACGATTTCTATGCCTTGTGGCTGGACCCGCGTCGGGTTTATTCCTGCGCCTATTACCGGGAGCCGGACATGAGCCTGGCCCAGGCCCAGGAAGCCAAGCTGGACCATATCTGCCGCAAGCTGCGTTTGCAGGCCGGTGAGCGGTTTTTAGACGTTGGGGCTGGCTGGGGTGGCCTCTTGCTATGGGCGGCTGAAAACTACGATGTGGATGTGACGGGGATTACCTTGTCGCGCAACCAGCATGCCTATGTGAATGGGCTGATCGAGCAGAAAGGCCTGAAGGGCCGGGCTCGCATGATGCTGCTGGACTACCGTGAGCTGGATGAACTCAAACCCTATGACAAGCTGGCCTCGGTCGGCATGTTCGAGCACGTGGGCCGCGCCCAGCTGAGCGGGTATTTTGACAAGTTGCGTCGTCTGGTCAAACCGGGTGGCTTGATTCTGAACCACGGCATTACGGCCGGTGGTGTGGACAATAGCCAGCTGGGTGCCGGTATGGGCGACTTTATCGAGAAGTACATTTTCCCCGGTGGCGAGCTGACTCATATCAGCCATGTGCTGCGTCATTTGGCCGAAGGAGGGCTGGAAGGCCTGGATATTGAGAATCTGCGTCCCCACTATGCCCGTACCTTATGGGCCTGGAGCGATGCGTTGGAAAGCCAACTGGATAAGGCCAAGGCAACACTTGATTCCGAGCAAGGGCAGAAATCCTTGCGTGCTTACCGGGTTTATCTGGCCGGTTGTGCCATGGGCTTTGAGCACGGCTGGATGGCTTTGCATCAAGTGTTGGCCCAGGCGCAAAGTGCAGGGCGGGCTCAGGAGCTGGAGTACGCGCCAGACCTGGTCTACCCCTGGCGGCGTGACTATATGTACTCGCGCTAAGCCCCTGAACCTAGGGACAAATGACAAGGTCTTATGCCTTGTCATTTGTCTTTTTGAGTTTGTTTTCTGAATCCGCCTAATTTAAGCGAATTAATTAGTAACAAAAAAGAATTCTATAAATCGCTAAAACCAGGCCAAACAAGGGTTTTGTTGTGTTTTTGCAATTGACATATTGCAGATTTCTACTGATTTAGCTCGGTAAGAATTTGTTTTTGATTGCAAAGGCCCGTAGAATGGCCTCCTTAGCAGATTCATCAATTCGACTCAGAGCCGCTTAATCCGCGTGTTCTATTCGCACCAAATCATCGCCCCGCGCGGTGTAGCCCAGCCCCAGCCGGTTTGTTTCGGTCAAGGCACAGGACGGTATAAAAAAGGGTTTTACCCATCTACATCGTCCCGGGTTTCTTGTGAGTGCCTGGCACTCGCTCTCTACGTAGGTATGTATTGGCGATAAGAGCATCGTCTTCCGCACACCCCTTTAGCCTTGGCGCCGACTGATCATGCAGGACGCGTCCCAGTAACTCAAGGAGGAGCATCATGTCTTCATACTTCCCTCACGCCGGTGCCAAGTCGCGCTTGCACCGCTTCCCCCTGATTCAAGCCTCTGTGCTGACCAGCGTTTTGCTGGCTTTGTCGTCCGCTGCACACGCTGCTGCGCCGGCTGCCTGCGAACTGGATCGTACCGTTCGTTTTGGCGGCATGAATTGGGAATCGAATCTGGTCCTGACCGAAGTCGAGCGTTTCATCGCTGACAAGGGTTATGGCTGCAAGACTGAGGTCATCTCGGTCGAGACGCTTCCGGCTCTGGCCGCATTGGAGCGAGGCGACCTGGATGTCAACACTGAAATCTGGCTCAACAGTGTGGCGGACCCCTGGAAACAGGCAGAAGCCAAGGGCAATGTAAAACGTATTGGCGACATTTATATGGGTGGTGAGGCCTGGTTTATTCCACGCTATACCGCCGAGCGTCTGCCTGAACTGAAGTCCGCAGCGGACTTGCCCAAGTTCAAAGATGAATTCAAAGATCCCGAAGAACCCGGTAAAGGTCGCTTTTATGGCTGCCCGGCGGGTTGGGGGTGCGAAGTGGTCAGCGGCAATCTGTTCAATGCCTTGAAACTGGGTGATACCTACACTTTGTTCTCGCCCGGTACGGGGGCTACACAAAAGGCTGCCTTGACCTCTGCCTACCAGCGCAAGGAAAACGTGGTGTTCTATTACTGGTACCCCACGCCTCTGGTGGGTTCCATGGATCTGGTCAAGCTGGAACTGCCTGCTTATGACGAGAAAAAGCACGGGTGTCTGACTGACCCCAATTGTGCCAATCCCGAGCCTAGCGACTATCCAGAAAACCCGGTCTTTACCGCGGTCAATATGGAATTTTCCAAAACAGCTCCTGAGCTGACGGCCTTCCTGGCCAATGTCAGCATGCCTGTCGAACTGATGAACGACACCATGGCGCATATGGAAAAAACCGAAGGTGAGCCCGAAGATGTGGCGCACTGGTTCTTGAAAGAGCACGAGGACACTTGGTCCAAGTGGGTGCCACTGGATGTGGCTCAGCGCGTAAAAGCCGCTCTTTAGTATTCGTGTCGTTGTAGGGCGAGGCCGGCCTCGGTTGCTACACCCCAAGTGGGTGTAGGCACTGAGCCGTACCTCGCTTTTCTGCCTGGTCACCGTGTGGCCGGCAGACTCATGGCCGGGCCACAAGCCCGCGCTGCATGCACGAGTTTTACGGAGTGTTTTTTATGTTTCCTGAGTTGATTGATCCGCGTGCCTTACGTTTGCCCATCGATCAGTTCGTGGGTGATCTGGTGGCCAATTACTCCAGCACCTTGCGTGCCATGACCCAGCCTTTGCTGGATATGCTGGTGTTCATGGAGTCCATCCTGCGCAGCAGCCCCTGGTGGGCGGTGGTTCTGGTGGTTGTTGCCCTGGGCTGGGTAGCCAGCCGTCGCGTTCTGTTTTCTGTGGCCATGGGTGCCATGTTATTTGCCATCGGTTTGATTGGCCTGTGGGATGCGGCAATGCAGACCTTGGCCCTGATGATTGTGGCTGTGTTTTTGTCTGTGCTGATAGGCATACCCCTGGGACTGCTGATGGCCAGCTTTAATTGGCTGCGTCGCATCATGATGCCGGTACTGGATGTGATGCAAACCATGCCCAGCTTCGTCTATCTGATTCCAGTGGTGATGCTGTTCAACTTGGGCAAGATTGCCGCCCTGATCGCCACCATTATTTACGCTATTGCCCCTGTCATTCGACTGACTGACTTGGGCATACGCTTAGTCGACAGCGAAGTGCTGGAAGCTTCGCGCTCTTTTGGTTCGAATCGTTGGCAGCAGCTCTATGGCGTGCAACTGCCTTTGGCCATGCCCAACATCATGGCCGGTATTAACCAGACAACCATGATGGCACTGGCCATGGTGGTGATTGCCTCCATGATCGGGGTTCGAGGTTTGGGCTACGAAGTGCTGCAAGGCATTAACCGCCTGCAAGTAGGTCGGGGCCTGATGGCCGGTTTGGGCATTGTGTTGCTGGCTATCCTGTTTGACCGTATTACTCAAGAATTCGGCCGTCGCTTTCAGACCCGGGAGGCCGCATGAGCAAGATTGAAGTCCGCAATATTTACAAGATCTTTGGTTCGCAACCCGAGCGCTGGCTGGAAGAGGCCCGCAACGGGGTTCGCAAAGATGAGCTGCTGGCAAAAAGCGGTCATACGCTGGGCTTGCGCGATATCAGCTTGTCTATCGAGCATGGCAGCATTTACGTCATCATGGGATTGTCCGGCTCGGGCAAGTCCACTCTGATTCGCCACTTCAACCGTCTGATCGAACCGACAGCTGGGCAGATTCTGGTCGATGACGTGGACGTCATGAGCCTGGGCGGGAAGGCATTGATGCAGTTCCGCCAGCAAAAGATCAGTATGGTTTTTCAGCGCTTTGGTTTGTTTCCGCACCGAACGGTATTGGAAAATGCCGCGTATGGTTTGCAAGTGCAGGGTATGGGGCGCGCCGCACGTGAAGAAAAAGCCACTTACTGGCTGGAGCAGGTTGGCTTGCAAGGTTTTGAGAAGCAGTACCCTCATCAACTGTCTGGCGGTATGCAGCAGCGTGTCGGTCTGGCGCGTGCCTTGGCGACCGATGCCGATATTCTCTTGATGGACGAAGCCTTCTCCGCTCTGGACCCGCTGATCCGACGTGAGATGCAGGATCAGTTGCTGGAGCTGCAGGCCCGTCTGAACAAGACCATTGTGTTTATTACGCATGATCTGGATGAGGCCTTGCGCTTGGGTAACCGGATTGCCATTCTGAAAGATGGTGAGCTGATTCAGGAAGGCTCGCCCGAGGATATTCTCTTGTCGCCCGCCAGCGATTACGTGCAGGCCTTCTTGCAGGATGTGAACCGCAGCAAAGTGCTGAATGCAACCCATGCGGTGCGCGATTTCAGCAAAACGCTGACGTTCACGATGCGTACTCGTGCCGTGCATGCGCTGGAGCGTTTGAGCGAGCGAGGTGTGCGGTATGCGCCTGTGCTTGATGGCAAGCGGCTGGCTGGGGTCTTGATGCGATCGCGTGCTCAAGAGGCGGTGCAGCAAGGCGCGCGGGACATTTCCAGTTTTGTGGACGAGATGAGTTCTGTTCCTTCCACGATGGGCCTGGATGAAATCCTGGGGCAATTGTTGCGCAGCAGCGAGCCTTTGGCCGTGACGGGTGAGAACGATGAGTTCCTGGGCTTGCTCTCGCGCAGCAAGGTGGTGGACTTGGTCAGCCCCTTGATTGATGCGGTGGAAGAGTCGCCTGACGGTATTCAGGAGGAGGCGGCTAAGGTATTGGAAGCTGTTGAAGGTACCAAACCAGCCTGAGTGCGCGTATCTGTAGCTACGTAAAAACGGGGCCAGTTATAAAACTGGCCCCGTTTTTTATGGGTTTGCGTGTTGGAGGGCGGTTGATGCTGTATTTAGCTAGAAACGGCCGTTTTGCGACGTGCTGGATTGTAAATGCGCAAAATATGGCTATACCAGAAGAGCAGCAGCAAGGCCGAGGCCCCCAGGCCCAGGCTGGACATGGTCCACAAACTGGCCGCACCGACGGGGGCTCCCGGTGCCAGCCACTGGATTACCCCCTCCAGTGATCCGGCGGCAGGCCCAAAGCCTAGCCACCAGCCGCCACCCAGACCCAACACGCTCAGGGCAAAAAACTGTAGCAGCATGGGTACAAAAGCCACCTTGTAGGCTCGCAACAGATAGGAAATCAGACACTGGAAGGCGTCAAAAAAGTGGAAAAAGGGCAGTAGTTGCAGCAAGAGCAAAGCCCGCAAGGCAACATCGGCATCGTCGGTGTAAGCATTAGCCAATGTCGGGCGCAGCAAAACTAGCAGGCTGATGGTAATCGTGGCCCCAGCCAAGACAATCGCCAGACTTAACATGCCGACCTGACGGGCACGGTGATATTGCCCCGCGCCAATCGCCTGGGCACTGACGGAAGCCGCTGCAACACCTACCGCCATAGGGACCATGAAGCAGACTGCGGCTAAATTGGCCATGATTTGATGGGCGCCGGAGGCAAAGACTCCTTCACGGGCAACCAGCAAGGCCATAAAGCTGAATGCGCAGATCTCGATCAGGTAGGAGCCACCCATAGGCAGTCCCAAGCGCAGCAGTTCTTTTTGTGCTGCCCAGTTGGGTCGACCCAGCCGAAGCGTAAACGGTTTGTAGTGGCGATCGGCGCGTAGCAACCATAAACCTGCAGCCAGCATCAGCCAGGAAACCAGGGTAGTGGCCAGGCCGGAGCCTACGGCACCCATGGCTGGTAAACCAAATTTGCCAAAAATCAGCACCCAATTGAATAGGGCTTTGAATGCCACGCTGAACAGATTGATCAGCATGACGGCTTTGGGGTGAGAGGTAGCCGTACCCAGGCAATAAATCGTTCTGAACACCAGTGCGGCAGGCAATGCCAGAATCAGGCTGTGCAAATACCAGGTGACACGCTCGTGAACCAGCGGGTTCAGATCGCCCGACCAACTGAGCCAGATACTGGGAAATGCCAGGGCCAGGGAGCCAATCAGGGTCAGCAGTAGGGCCAGCCACACGCCTTGCCCCCACCAGCGGCCCACCTCGTCCAGACGGCGAGCCCCAAACTGTTGCGCAATGATGGGAATCAGGGCGTGAATAACGCCCATCAAGCCAATGAAGACGGTGATGTAAATGGATACGCCCAGGCCCATGGCCTGCAGGTCGATGGCGCTGCTGTGGCCGACCATAACGGTATCCAGAACACCAAAGGCAATTCCGGCCCAGGAGCCAACCAGCACAGGCCAGGCCTGACGCAGGATTTGACCTGCCTGGCCTTTCCAGTTGTGAAGAAACACGGAGGACATGATTGAAACTTACTGAGCTGACACCCGTAGCAGACGGAAAGCCTCGTGACGGTCCGGCCCACGTTTACCTTGCCATAGCTGGACCGCATTCTCTGGAATGGGGGCTTTACCATCTTGCAGGTCGCGCAGGGAGAACTGTTCCAGCACTAAGGTGCAGCGATTGTCGAAATTGACCTTGATGTCGTTAAACACCAGGAAGGAGGCGCGTTGTCCCGAACCCAGGCCCCAAGAGCGTAGGCATTCGCCGGGCTGCTTGTGTTCACGCAGCGCTGCCGACAGCTCGCCGGATACATCGCGATAGCTACGCACGTAGTCCAGCGAGGGCATCCACAGCGTGACCAGCAAAAGCCACGTTGTAATCAGCCCGCCTGCGGACAGTACTGTGCCGCGTAGCAATCCGGGGGGATTGGTGGACAGACGCCAGCGCACCAGAGAGATCCAGGCGATTGTGCCCAGCACGGCAATAATCATGACCGGCCAGGAAATGAAGGTGTCGTAACCCTGTGTTTGACGGGCAATATTGTGCGAAATTTGACGCGGCCAGCCGGTTTGCTGGGCGATCCAGCCCAGCCAGACTGTGGTTGCCGTCAGCGAAAAGCACATGATGGCAAACCAATCCAGCGTATTGACGACGCCGCGGCGTAAGGTGGGCAGCGAGAAGGCGGCCAGTATCGCGCAGGGCACAACTAGTAAGGCATATTCAGGCTCGAAAGCATCGCGCATGAACAGCAGGCTGATAAGTGGGACGATAAAGCTGATGGCAGGCACATAAATATGCGGGGCTTTGAACCAGCTGCGCCATTGCCACAGAGCCAGCAAGGCCAAGGGCCAGATAGGCCACAGGAACCACAGCAGGTCGCGTAGATTATTCAGTTGTTCTTTGAAACCGGCCCAGCCCCAGGCGGCCAGATGCCACAGGCGCCACTGTTCCGTCCAGTACACGCTGACGCGTTTGGCAGGAATCCACCAGGCCATGATGATGGCCAATGTCAGCACGGCGCTTAGCGCCAGCCATTGGCTATGCTGGCGCAAGGGGCCACGGGGAATAAAGCACAGCACGGTCGCCAGCATGATGGGGCCTGCGCCCAGCCAGCCACGCGTTAAAAAGCAGGCACCTAGCGATAGGCCCAGCAAGATCGCCCCTGAAGCAGGGCGCTCGAACATGCGCACCAGGCTGTACAAGGCCAAGGCTTGGAAGGCAATAATGGCGGGCACTTCCGAGGTTTCGTGCATGCGCCAGAGAATACCGACCGTTGCGACTGTTAGCAGCAAGGTGGCATCGGCAATCATGCGTCCATACGCCGTGGGCGATGGCTCGCCGCCAAAGGGTAGGCGCAGCGGCTGGGCTTCAGGGCGGCGCGCCAGCCAATAGGCGCTATGCCAGACGGAAGCCGCCAACATGCCGAACCACAGCAGATTGGGCAGGCGCGAGGCCACAATATTGGCATTCAGCTCGGATGTAAACAGTTTGAGCAGCGGTGCGAACAGCGTAATGAACAGCGCACCCAGCCAGGTCGTCAGCGGCCCGTCCTGGGCATGCGCTAAATCTCCCACCTGCGGCAACAGCAAAGCCTGACCGCTGGGATCAGACAAGGCGGTAAGCATGGTGGCCAGCCCGATAACATCGTCTGCTTTCCAGGGGTCACGGAAAAACAGACCCGCAAGAATATAGATCGTCCCTACGACTAACAGGACCAGTCGGGGAAGTTTGACGGCCGCGGTAGCGGTCAGGCGGGCAGGGGTGGAGGTGGGTATGAGGCTGGATGACACGTCTAGGATAAAACAGTCTGTTGATTCGCCCTATCTTAATGCAAAGGGGACGCCTTGACCGGGAAAAGCGCAGTAAAAAAGGCAGCCGAAGCTGCCTTTTTTGCGCTGAACGCGGTATGCCGAGAAAGAGGGCTTATTCGCCTTTCTTGACGGTACCAGCCGTACGAGCAAAACGGGCGCGGAACTTTTCAACGCGGCCAGTTTCCACGATACGGGTTTGAGCGCCCGTGTAGAAAGGGTGCGACTCGGACGTCACGTCACACTTGAACAGTGGGTAGGTCTTACCGTCTTTTTCGGTGGTTTCGCGAGTCTGGACAGTGGAACGGGTGATAAAGGAGTTGCCCGTTTGCAGGTCCAAAAACACCACGTCACGGTATTCTGGGTGAATGCCTTCTTTCATGATGATTCCTGTTTTAACAAATAAGGACCGCCAGCAGGGCTCGTATTTACAAAAAACAAACCGCATCGCGCAGTTTTTCAAGCCTTGTAAATACCGGCACTAAAAAGCAAGAGGGCTGTTTTTTTAACCCGGTTTTAAAGGCCAGGTTGAATAATGCCTAAAGACTTTTTGCCACGTATCCGATGAAGCCTGAAATTTTAGCATCGAGCGGCCGCTTTTCAAAGAAAACTCCGTAAAAGCGGTGCACAAGTGCAACAAGGGGCTGTTTGGAGGTGGGGGCGTCGCCTGTAAAGCTCGGGAAATAGCAGTGCATACGGCATCGTTGATAATAAGAAAACACCCCAAAACCCAGACGATTGCTAGATTGTAGGGGTGTTTTAAGAGCCGGTTTCTGGAAAATCAGCCAGCTGTGTTGCGTTTGCGGAAGGATAGAATCCAGATACCTACAGCCAGTTCCAGCGCGGCAATGATCCATAAGCCGCTCTGGAAGTTGCCGGTGGAATCCTTCAGCGCACCCAACATGAAGGGAGCGCCAAAACCGGCCAGATTAGCAACCGAGTTGATGAAAGCCACGCCAATGGCAGCCGCAGAGCCGGCCAGCACGGCATTGGGTAGTTGCCAGTAAACGGGAATGCAGCCCATGGTTCCGGACACTGCAATGATCAGGCTGATGAAGGTCAGGATGGTATTGTTGCCCAGGAACAGACCGACACCGGCCAGGCCAATGGCACCAATGATCACCGGAATGCCTGTGTGTAGGCGCGCTTCGCGGCGGCGATCCGCACTAAAGCCCAGCGCCAGCTGGAAAATGGCCCCAAAGACATACACCAGCCCCACCAGCAAGCCGACCTGTAGGGGGTCGGTCGGGCCAAGTGAGCGTACCAAGGTAGGTGCAAAAAAGGCCAGGGTGGAGTTAGCGGCCACGATCCCAAAGAACATCAAGGTTAGTGTCCACAAGTCCCGATTACCCAGGGCTTTCTTGAAGCTGTGTTCACGTGGGCCGGCGGCCTTGGCGTCCAGAACCAGCTCTTCCTGGATCAGATCCTTTTCGCGCTGGCTGAGCCAACTGGCTTTGTTTGGGCTATCGACAATGAAGATGACCGCCAGAATGCCTGCGAAAATGGTGGGCAGGCCCTCCAGCAGGAACAGCCATTGCCAGCCAGACCAATCATTGACGCCATGCAGGCGGGTCATGATGAAGCCAGCCAAGGGTGCACCGACGACTGAGGCTACGGCCGAGGCGGAGATAAAGACCGCAAAGGCCTTGGCGCGACGGTGGGCGGGGAACCAGAAGGTCAGGAACAGCAGCACACCGGGTTGAAAACCGGCTTCAAAAGCGCCCAGCAAAAAGCGCATGACGTAAAAGTAGGCGGCTGTTTTGGTAAACATCATCAGCACGCAAATCAGACCCCAGCCAAACGCGATGCGGGCCAGCGTCTTGCGTGCTCCGATGCGTAGCAGCAGCCAATTACTGGGGACTTCAAAAAAGAAGTAACCCAGAAAGAAAATGCCTGCGCCTATGCCGTAGACCGTTTCAGAAAAGCCTAGCTCGGGCTGCATCTGCAGCTTTGCAAAACCAATATTGAGCCTGTCTATCCAGGCCAGCATCCACAGTAAAAAAATGAAGGGCAAAATGCGCCACATTACTTTTCGGTAGATCTGATCCAGTTCCTTCTTGCTGGCGGGCGAAGCGCGAGCTCCGTCCACGGGGATACTGCTTGTCATGGGGCCTCTCCTTGTTGTTGTGTGGGTACAGCGTGTTAGTGCGGCTCTGCAGGCAAGCGCTCGGCCATCAATTCGCAGGCGGCAATAATGGGATTGATCACTGGCACAGCCAGCTTGGTTTGCAGTGCCTGGGCGCTTTGCGCCAGGGGGCCGCCACCGATGATGACGGCGCGTGCCCCATCTTGTTGGATGCAGGCCAGAACGCTGTCTTCCAGTTCCTGGTTCTGGCGTTCAGGCTCCTGGGCCAAGTCCAGGGGGGCGGTGGGTGTCAGGCGCAGGCCTGAGAATTGCTCGCTCCAGCCGTAACGCTGCACCTGCTCCAGAATGGATTGCTCCAGGCCCGGTGTGGTGGTGGCGATGCCAAAGGGGGAGCCTGCTCGTGCGGCCTGCAGCATGGCGGCCTGGCCTATGCCGATTACCGGTACCGACACCTGTTCGGCCAGGGCTTGCAGGCCTGGATCGCCAAAGGCGCCCACAATGACGCCATCCGCGTGCTGCGCCTGGGCGAGCACCTGTGGATGTTGTGCAATGGCAGCGGCCTGCTCCAGTTCGTTCATCTCGGTCAGCATGCCTGGCCCTTGAGGAGCGGTGAGTCCTTGAACAAGGATGTCGCTGCGTCCCAGATGCTCGAAGCAGGCCTGGGCGATGGCAACCATCATGTCCGTGGTGGGACGGGAGGTATTGGGGTTAATGAGTAATACGGTATGAGACATAAATAGACGCAATGGCCGAATGAACCCGGCCGATAAAAATTGAAATCAAGTATCCAGAGGACGGCCGAAGGTTTCCGGCGCGAACTGCAGGACGGCAGCAAAGGAGAGGTACATGCCTGACATCAAAGTAAACATGCCAGCCACGCCGTAGAGTTCCAGCATCCAGCCGCTCAGGGTCGGTACGAAGGCACCTGCCAGTGTGCCCAGAGCCAGAATGAAGGCGGTGCCAAAGGCGCGTACGCGAGTGGGGTAGAGCTCGGGGGCGAAGATCCAGATCGTGGTGTTCAACAGCAGGACGCAGAATTGAAAGGACGCGCCGAACAGCAGCACCAGATAAATGTTGGAGCTTAGAAAGCCGAAGGCCAGACCACTGGCGCAGGCCAGCAGCGCACCGACTGTGAACACTCGTTTGCGGGGAGTGCGGGAACCCAGGTAGGAAGCCGTCAAGGCACCGAGCAGGCTGCCTGACTGCATCAGGATGGTGAAGGTATAACTTTTCACCAGGGAATAACCTTGCTCCACGAGCAGCGTGGGCATCAAGGTCAAGACGGTCAGCTGGGCGCCGTAGGTCATGCAGACGGCAATGCCGGTAACCAGAGTGCGCTTGGCCAATGCACCCTGGAAAATCTCCCCCAGACGTACACGTTCTGCTTTGACTGCCTGCGGTCCGCTACGCAAATAGGGGTAAGGGTTGGGGACCGTCCGTCCCAGTTTTCCCGAAGCCAGTATGTTTAGAACCTGATTGGCCTCTTCGATACGCCCTTGGGAGACCAGAAAGCGTGGTGTCTCAGGAATGTAGCGACGGTAGAACAGCACCATGAAGGCGGGCATGACGAGCAGGCCAAACAGCCAGCGCCAGCTCTCAGGGCCGGGAAACAGGGTGAAGACCAGCAGGCCAAAGGCAGGAGCCAGCATATTGCCCAGCCCCCCACCAGCTACGTTAATAGTGCCCACGGCCGTGCCGCGAAACCGCGAGGAGCAGAATTCGGCCAACATGGTAACGGCAATTGAAATTTCGCCACCCAGGCCAAAGCCCACAATCACACGGCCCAGCCCCAAGACCCAGTAGCTAGGCGCCAGAGCGCAGATCAGCGCACCCAGCGTAAACAGGGCCAGGTTAATGGTCAGCATGACGCGTCGGCCATAGTGGTCAGCGATATAGCCAGACAGCAGCCGGCCCAGGGCAGCAGCAGCGAAGGTCAGGGTGTTCAGAAAGCCCACGTCGCGTGGGGTAAGACCCCAGTGCTCCTGGAGCAGGGGGCCTACCAAGCCCACCGCATTTTGTTCCAGCACATCAAACAGCACGCCCAGCAGGATCAGGGCCAGCACCTTGCGGTGCGAATTAGTGACGCCTATGGTTTCCAGTGAGTTTTCCAGCTGATGCTGAACTGTATTGCCATTGGCCGCAGAATGAGCCTGTGCAGAATCTGCGGGCAGAGCTTGATGGGGGCTTGTCATGATTTCTCCTCGTTCAGGAACGTGCTGGGCACGTCCGCCTCCTAACAATATTTTTTCAGTAATTATTGATATGAAAAAATATTTTCAAAACTAGGGTAAACGAGAAAGTTTTTGCATGGGTGGAGATGTCCCATGCAATGCATTGATATAAAAGGGTTTTTTTTGGATATCAAATCATACGGATTTGGGTATGATCCTTATTTGATTCCCCGGATGGCCTAAAGCTCTTGAAAGTTGTCGTGGAAGGATTCCACCATGCCTAGATGGCGGCGTCCGGCCGGGCCGGCATTATCCATGACTTGGCTAAGCACCAAATGGCATAAGCCAATGACCGCGACGTGATTGTCCAGTACGCCAGGGGATTGCACATCGCAGCGCAGGGTCCAGCGACAGGCGCTTTTTTCCGAACTGAGCTGATCGCTGATATGCAGCACGTTGGGACTCAAGAGCGCCAGTTGTTCAATCAGCTGATCCATACCGTGGACCCGGCGACGCAGAGCAAAGATTACGACCACATCATCCTGCTGTATGCCGGCCAGATGCTCGCCCATGGTTTCGCCGGGGCCGGGGATTAACTGGGCATTGGGAACGATCTGCAGCAGTTGCCAGCGAAAGTAGCTGGCCAGGGATTGGCTGGACCGGAAGCCGAGCACCCAGACTTTGCGTGCGCCCAGAATGGCGTGGGCAATTTCGTCCAGTAGCGCTTCAGGAATGCGTCGATAGGTAGAGGCCAAATTGGCCTGGCTTTGCTGCAAATGCGTGGAGAGGGAGCGTTCCGTCTCGGTGGCGGCCAGCAGCAGGGGCGAGCCAGCGTTTTTCTCGGACCGCACTTGTTTGCGGGCGGCTTCGTAATTGGGGTAGCCCAGGCGTCGGATAAAACGGGTCACTGTGGCGTTAGAGACATTGGCCAGTGAGGCCAGCTCGGACGCCGTATAACCAGCCAGATCACCCGGAAAATCCAAGGCGAATTCCGCCAGGCGTCGCTCTGAAGGAGATAGATCGTGAAGAATCTCGCGTAGGCGTCCAACAAAGGACTTCACGGCGGTTTCAGACATAGCGTTCCGTACTCTGCTTTAGTGTGTTCTGGATTTTACGGGGAACCTAGTTTAACTGTATCAAAAAAGCGGGATCGCCCTGTTTGGCTTAAAGGTCGCCGCGCTCGGCCATGGATACGGTTTGGGTGGGGGTGACGATGATGTGATCCAGCAAGCGTATATCAACCAGCGCCAGGGCCTGACGGATGTGTCGGGTCAGTCTTATATCGGATGCGCTGGGGTGGGCCGCACCTGAAGGGTGGTTGTGCGCCAGAATAATGGCACAGCTGTGATGACGGATGGCCGCACGCAGGATCTCGCGCGGATAGACCGAGGCCTGGTTAATGGTGCCTTTGCTGATTTCTTCAGCACAGATCAGTCGCAACTGATTGTCTAGAAACAGGGCTAGGCAATGCTCTACTGGTAAATGACCAATATGCGCCAGACAATATTCGCGTACCTTGTCGGCCTGATCCAGGACAGGCTGGCCCGTCAGGGTTTCCAGTGCGCAGCGGCGGTGCAGTTCCCGGATAACCAACAGTTCGGTGCATTTTGCCGGGCCGATTCCGGCCAGCTGACGCAGCGCGGACGCATCGGCTGATAATAATCCTTTGAGTCCGTTAAAATGGTCCAGCAACATCTGGCCCAGTTCAACCGCATTAAGCCCGCGCGTGCCAGTACGCAGGACAATTCCCAGCAGTTCAGGAGTGGTCAGGCAGGCAGGGCCGTGCGCCAACATGCGCTCACGGGGTCCCTGACGGCGTAAAGTGGATGTGGCCATAAGAAACGCTAAAATGCGGTAATTGAATGATTTTCTATAGTGAGCGATCGTGAGTAACACTGCTAGTTCCGAACTTGGAATTGTCCGTCAGGATTCCTACCTGACCCTGCACTATCGTATTGAGCTGGCCAGTGGCCCGGCGGCAGGCTCTGTGTTTGCAGATACCTATACGGGGCGTCCTGCCACCTTGCAATTGGGTAATGGCCAATGGGCTCCCGGCATGGAAGCGCCCTTGTTGGGTCGTCGTGAAGACGAACGCTTTCAGGTAGAGATTGCCGCCCAGGATGCCTATGGGGCCCGTAATCCGGACTTGCTGCAGCGCATTACTCGCGAGATGCTGGCTGACAACGCCGCTGAAGGTGTGCAGTTCGAGCCCGGTGATATGGTGGAGTTCGCCGCACCGAATGGCAGCCGTTATTCGGGCGTCCTTAAGGAAATCGACGAGAAAACCGCTTTGTTCGATTTCAACCATCCCTTGGCCGGTGTGACCTTGCGCCTGGATGTTCATATTTTGGGGATTCTGTAATGAGCCAAGCTACTCCTGTTCAGAACGCTGAGGTTGTTCTGGCCCAGCCACGCGGATTCTGTGCTGGGGTTGATCGCGCGATTGATATTGTCGAGCGTGCCTTGGAATTGCACGGCGCACCCATTTATGTGCGCCACGAGATCGTCCACAACCGTTACGTAGTGGAAGACCTGCGCAATAAAGGGGCCATCTTTATCAAAGAGTTGGACGAGGCTCCTTCGGGTGCCATCGTGATTTTCTCGGCGCATGGCGTGTCGCGTCAGGTGCGGGATGACGCCGAGCAGCGTGGTCTGAAAGTATTTGATGCCACCTGCCCTTTGGTGACTAAGGTGCATATCGAAGTCTCGCGTATGCGCGCCGAAGGCCGTGAAATCATCATGATCGGTCACGTGGGTCACCCGGAAGTGGAAGGCACGCTGGGACAGGCGGATGGTGGCATGTATCTGGTGGAAACCCCAGAAGACGTGGCCAATCTGAAAATCAAGGACCCCGATAATCTGGCTTTTGTGACACAAACCACCTTGTCGGTGGATGATGCCGCCGTCGTCGCGCAGGCCCTGCGCGAGCGCTTCCCCAATATTGTGGAGCCCAAGAAAAGCGATATCTGTTACGCCACGCAAAACCGTCAGGATGCGGTCAAAATCATGGCACCCCAGTGTGATCTGGTTCTGGTTGTGGGCAGCACTAACAGCTCCAACTCCAACCGTTTGCGTGAAGTAGCTGAACGCAAAGGAGCCGAGGCTTATCTGCTGGACAAACCCGAGATGATCGACCCGGCCTGGTTGGTGGGCAAGAAACGGGTGGGTGTGACGGCAGGGGCTTCTGCGCCGGAAGTGCTGGTTAATCAGGTTATTCAGCGTTTGCAGGAATTGGGCGTAGGCCGTGTACGCGCTCTGGATGGGGTGGAAGAAAACATCGCCTTCCCCTTGCCGCGTGAACTCTCGCGCAAAATTGAAAGCCTGAATAAATAAGAAAATAGATTTTCCCAGGGTGGACAGGAGACAAAATGATTCTGTATAGCTACTTTCGCAGCTCAGCCGCTTACCGGGTGCGGATTGGTTTGAACCTGAAGGGTCTGGAGTATCAGATCAAACCTGTTCATCTGGTCAAAGACGGCGGCCAGCAGCACCAGCCTGAGTATGTGCAGGTGAATCCCGTGCAATTGCTGCCTGCGCTGGATGATGATGGTTTGATCATCACCCAATCTCTGGCCATTCTGGAGTACCTGGACGAGCGCTATCCCGAGTTGCCGCTATTGCCTAAAGCCTCGGCAGAGCGGGCCTGGGCGCGGTCCATGGCGCAAACCGTGGCTTGCGATATTCATCCTTTGAATAATCTGCGCGTCCTGCAGTATTTGAAGAACGAATTGAATGTCGAAGAACAAGCCCGTAATCAGTGGTATCGCCACTGGGTCAGCGTGGGCTTGGAAGGGCTGGAAGCTCTGGTGCAGCGACATGGCAAGAAAGACCAGCATTTTATCTTTGGTGATACCCCCGGTCTTGCTGAAATCTGCCTGATTCCGCAAATGTTCAATGCGCGTCGTTTTGAAATTGATCTGGCAGCGTTTCCGCGCCTGCTGGCGGTTGAAGAAAAATGCCTGGAGCTGTCCGCTTTTCAAGAGGCTGCTCCGGATCGTCAACCTGACGCTGCGTAAAGCTTGCCCTGATGGCCGTCCAGAACTGGGCTGGCCAGCCTCTACCCGCCGACAGGCGGGTTTTTCTTGCCCTCCAATCTGCATGCACTCCCGTCTCGGGAGGTAAAGGACTAGAGATGAATATTGGTTTTTGTGGTTTAGGCCGTATGGGCCAGCCTATGGTGCGTCGCTTGTTGGAAGCCGGTCACCAGGTTCGTATTTGGAACCGTTCCAAAGAGAAGGCCAGTGCCTTGATTCAAGCGGGGGCGGTCTGGTGCGATACGCCGGCGCATATGGCCGAGCAATGCGAGTCTGTGTTCTTGTGCGTCTTTGATGCTCAGGCTGTGCACGACACCGTACTGGGCGAACAGGGTTTGGCCAGCGTGCAGGGTGCCTTACGGATTGTGGTGGACCACTCCTCGATTCCTCCTCAGGCGACCCGTCAGATGGCAGCCCAATTGCAGCAGCGTTGTGGTGCGCATTGGTTGGATGCTCCGGTGTCGGGCGGTGTGGGTGGGGCGGAGCAAGGCAGCTTGGCGATCATGGTCGGGGGCGATGCGGCTCAACTGGACCAAGTGCGTTCTGTGCTGGCGGCCTATTCGCAGCGCGTCACCCTGATGGGGGCGGTAGGGGCTGGCCAAGTAACAAAGTTATGCAATCAGACGATTGTGGCCACGACCCTGACAGCGATTGCTGAAGCCTTGAGTCTGGCCAATGACAATGGCGTGGATGCATCCAAAATCAGTGAAGCGCTGGGTGGTGGCTGGGCCGATTCGGTCTTGCTGCAATTGTTCGTGCCACGCATGACCGCGCGCGATAGTCAGGTTAAGGCGTCGGTGGACACGATGTTGAAGGATTTGAACACGGTGGCCGCGCTGGCCAGTGTCAGCCACACCAGCATGCCAGTGGCCCATGCGGCCCAGCAAACGTATCGTGCCGCCCATCGCTTGGGCTTGGGGGAAGATGATGTCGCTCGTATTACGCAGGTGAATAGTTACAATTACGGGGAATAAACTACCATCTGTCAAACTTAGTTTCGGTATTATGTCGGCTATTTGAAGTTGGGACTGTAGGTCTACAAAAGGGAAGTCATGAAGAAAAGCACAGGGCTGGTCACACTGGTTGTCGTATTAGCGGCCGCATATGGCGGTTCAACCTGGTATACCGGCAAGAAAACAGAAGCGCTGGTCCAGGATAAAGTGGCCCAGTTCAATACCTTGGCCGCCGAGCAGCTCCAGCAAATGGGGATGAGCGAATCGGTTGTTATGAATGTGATCGAGTATCAACGTGGGGTATTGTCCTCCAACGCGCGTTACACCATCACCATCAAACCGACAGCCGCTGACGAAAAACCTCTGGAGCTGACCTTCGAAGACAAGATCAGCCACGGTCCACTGCCTATGTCGGCATTGGCGCTGGGTAACTTTACCCCTGTTGCGGCCTTGTCGCACAGCACCCTGGTCAAGACCAAAGACTCCGAGGGCTGGTTCAAGCTGACTGGCGACAAGACTCCTTTGTGGGCGGATAGCCTGGTGGGTTTTGACGGTGCCGTGGACTCTAACGTGCATTTTGAAGCCATCAAGCATCAAGGCGACGAGATCAAGGTTGATTTCAGCGGTGGTCAACTGCGCACCAAAGCCGGTGGCAAGAGCAAAGATATCGTTGTCACAGGTAGCTTTCCCAACTTGTTTGTGGATGACATCAGCGATGATCCTTTGACGCTGCAAGCTTCCAACTTCGTGCTGGACTTCAAGCAAGACGGTGACATTAATGTCAACGGCAAGCAAGTTGGCAAGCTGAGCGTTGATAACGTCAAGATGAGCACGGCAGAAACTGACGGTATTACCTTCAAGCAAATTGCGGTGAACTCCGATGCGGTCACCAAAGACTCCATCAGCGACACCAAGGTCAGCTACCAGCTGTCCGAGTTGGTTTTTGAAGACAAGGTCAAGCTGGGTTCGGCTGAGCTGGTCATGAATTTTGACCGTGTGTACGCTCCTGCTATTGCTGCTTTCTCCAAGCTGCTGTCGGATTCGAATCTGCAAAACGATATTGAATCGGTCGATTCGGCTACTGCCCAGAAGATGCTGGAATTGGTTCTGCAAGCTCTGGAACACAAACCTGTGCTGCGTATTGAGCCTTTGCGCTGGTACACCGCTGCCGGTGAGTCCAAAGCCAATCTGCGCGTTGAACTGCAAAAGCCTAACGCATCGGCTCAAGAGCTGAAAGAAAGCCCAGAACTGTGGGTGGAAGCGATTCCTGCCGCTCAGCTGGATGTGCTGATCTCCAAAGCCATGCTGCGTGGTCTGGCCGCCGAGATGGACAAGTCTGAAGGCCTGTCGGCTGAAGAAGGCAATGCTGCCATGCTGGATATGGTTCTGGATGCCGCCGTAGCTCCTTACGCCGAGTCCAAAATGGTCAAGGTTGACGAAAACAGCATCTCTACCGAAATCAAGTACAACGGTACCGATCGTGTTTTTGACATCAACGGCCAGCGCTTTACCTCCGAGCAATTGCTTGGCCTGGTTCTGATGGGCATGATGTAATTCGTCTGGGCTTTGTCCAGCGTGAAGCCCACCGATTCGGTGGGCTTTTTTTATGTATTTAAGGAAGCGAGAGGCTATGGCCAGCTTATCGGATCAATTATCTCGATTGGTGTACAGCACCGATCAGGGGCGTATGTGCCCGGATTGTGGGCAGCCACAAAATCAATGTTGTTGTGAAGAAACACGCCGTCAGGAACAGCTGGCTCAGGTCCAGGGGCCGGTGCGCTTGAGTCTGGAGACCAAGGGGCGTAAAGGCAAGGGTGTGACCGTGATTAGTGGATTGGTCATGCCGGAAGATCAGCTCAAAGCCTTGATCAAAGAATTGAAAAATGCCTGTGGAGCCGGGGGGACGCTAAAAGAGGGAACGCTGGAGATTCAGGGGGATCACCGAGCCGTTGTGCAGGCACGCCTGGAACACAACGGCTTGACGGTCAAGCGGGTCGGCAGACCCTAGTAGACGCTTAGAAGCTATAGCCCAAGCCTACGCCACCAAAGACACTGCTTTTCTTCTCGACCAGCGGGCTGTCTTTGGCTTCTTCACCCAGAGTGTTCACACCCAGCAAACCTTGCAGCGACCAGCTTTCGCTTAGCTTGTGAGTGTATTGGCCGTACAGGGCGTAGGAGCGCAGGCCCGAGTCAGGGCGGTACGTACGCAGTTGGCCGCCGCTATTGACGACTTCATGCGATTGCACGCCAAAGTAGGTGCGCATGGCTTTTTCGTTGGACCATTTCAATTCGGTGCCCACTGAAAAGCTGCTGTCCTGGTTGTTCCAGAGGCGGTAGCTCAGATCCAGCACGGCAGTGGCGCCATAGCCGCTTTTCAGGGCCTGGTAGTAGCTCCCCTCAATTTTTGCATCGCCCAACTGGTAGGCGGTAAAGACCCCCAGGTTTCCATGACGATCAATGTCATCGGTACCATGCAGGCGGCTGCCATCACCGGCATCGCGCGAACGCGACAGGGAGGCATAAGTACCAATGGTCCAGTTATCCGTCAATTGGGTTTGCAGACCAATGGCGGGCATGCCAGCCTTGGGGGCCAGAAAGAAGTGGCCATTGCGGTGGGAGATCAGGGGGTAGGCACGGCCGCTGTAGCTGTCCGAGCCTTCGTACTTGGGAGCAAAGCCCATGCCCAAACCAATAGTCGTTTGCTGAGCGAGTGCCTGGCTGCTTCCTATAACGCAGAGAGCCAGTAACAGGCAGGGACGCAGAGCAGAGCGGGGTAGTTGGGGCATGACAGATTCCTTTTGATACGGGGTAAAAATAAGCCCGCTCGTCGCGGGCTTCGTTATCGTATCAAGCTTTGGTGCAGGCTTGTCAGATTAATGACCGGCCAGTATGGTCCGTTGTTCTGGCCCTACACCCCACTCAAGCTCGGATATACAGCCAGTTTTCTGCCTGTAATTGAACCAAGGCAGTGATAGCACCTTGGCCTAGTGTCTGGAAGCGTTCAGGCGCCTGGAGAGCCTGGTTACGCAACGTGTTAGGACACAGGTAGGTGTAAGTGTCGCATTCGTCTTCAGCGCCTTGTATGCAGGTTTTGACAGCCTGGGCGTTGACGATGATGCGGATCTGGGCGTCGGGTATGTCTTTGAGCAGGTTGCGCGCATTGCTGCGGGCGCGCTCCAAAGCGTCGGGGGTGGGGGCGTGCAGGAGAACACGGGTGCTCATGAGCGGTATACCTTAGTGGAATTAGCGAGGGCCGAACACGCGGGCGGCTATGTCGGGCGAAGCACCTGTCTGCATCTGAATATGGCCTTGCTCATCTTTCCAGACCATGGCGGGGGTAGCGCGCAAGTCCCAACCCATCATCAGGTCTTCATTGCGTGTCAGGTCCGCCTCAATGTCGCTTGGGATCGCGTCTATGGCTTTGACACCGGCATTGCGGTCTTTCAGCATGGCAAGCGAATGCTCGTTTAACGCTTGAGTCGGATTTTTAGCCGCTAAAATAGCCGCCGATTTGGGGCCGCTGCTCGGTGCCAGAATGCCGACCATGATGTGGCGTAGCTGTACTTTGCCTGACTCTACCCAAGGGCGCGCCATTTGCCAGAACTGCATGCAGTAGGGGCAGTTGGGGTCGGTAAAGACGTAGACCACGCGTGGCGCCTTGTCGTCCCCGTCTTTGATCCAGCGGGATTGTTCCAGCTTGCCCAACATGTCTTTGGCAATAGCGGGTTGCACCAGCTTGTCCAGGCCTTCGGGGCGAACTTCTTCGCCGTTGGCATCAATCATCGTACCCACCAGCATATGCTGACCATCAGGCAGGGTGTACACGGCCAGGGCGCGGTTGCCGCTATAGGCCCCCCAGGCTTTTAGACCACCGGGAGCATCAAACTCGCCCACAATAGACAGCCCTTGCTCTTCCAGAGCCTTCAGGGCGGCAGGACGGTCTGCCGCTTGTGCGACGGTACTGGCACACAGCAAACCGGCCAGGGCAAGACGAATCGAAAAAGAGGAAAGCGGCATGGTGGTTAATCCTGCAAAACAGTCGTTAAATGTATATATCCAGAAAATATATACTAAGAACTAAATTGAATAAAAGAGTGGGACTAAGCCGTACCGGGATAGTTCCCCGTTCTTGTTCTGATCGAGCTGTTTCTCCGGCCTTGCCGGATGTTAGGTACGGATCTTCAGATTGGCCAATTCCAGCAAACGGTAGGTTTCGTGTACTGGCAAACCCATGACGCCGGTGTAGCTACCGCTCAAATGGCTGATGAATGCGCCACCCAAACCTTGAATGCCATAAGCACCGGCTTTGCCCATAGGCTCGCCACTGGCGCAGTATTCCTGGATTTCTTGATCACTCAAGGTTTTGAAGCTGACTTCGCTGATGCTGATGCTTTCAAATTCCACCCCGCCTACCCCTAAGGACAAGGCCGTCATGACTTGATGGCGTCGGCCCGACAGCTCGCGCAGAATGCGCGTGGCGTCCGCAATGTCAGCCGGCTTGCCAAAAATATCCTCGCCCATGCAAACCGTGGTGTCAGCACTCAAAATAGCGCGCTCCTGATCCAGGCTGTTTTCCTGAGCGCGCCATTCCAACGCACGCAGCAATTTGTCGCGAGCCGTGCGGCGAACGTAATCCAGTACGGCTTCCTGTTCCAGGCGTGGCTCATCCTCCCCGGGAGGGCTGGGGACATTCAGTACCTCGTGGTTAATCTGAATGCTGTTGAGCAAGTCATGGCGTCGCGGGCTGGCGGAGGCTAAATAGATGGGCTGAAAAGGCATAAGAGACGAAAACGAAGAAAAGAGGGCTCAGGCACGGTGATAAGGGTGACCGGTCATAACGGACCAGGCACGATACAGTTGTTCGGCCAGAAAAATGCGTACCAGAGGGTGGGGCAAGGTCAGGGAGGACAGGCGCAGCATGCCGTGGCAGCTTTGCTTTAGGGATGCATCCAGCCCATCAGGGCCACCGACCAAAATGGCAATGTCCTGACCGCTGCTACGCCAGCGCTCCAGTTCCTGGGCCAGCTTGACGGTGGTCAGGTCCTTGCCTCGTTCGTCCAGGGCAATGCGCATGGCCTGGGCAGGAATGGCAGCTTCAATACGTTTGGCTTCGGCCTGCATCATCTGGGCGGCTGTTTTGCCACTGGTACGTGGTTCGGCCTTGATTTCGCGCAGTTCTATCGCGCAGTCTTGCGGCATGCGGCGCGCGTATTCCTGCCAGCCTTGTTCCACCCAGTCGGGCATGCGCTGACCGACCGCGATGACAATGAGTTTCATGAAAAGTCGTCAGAAAAAAAGAGGGAAAAGCCCCCATGCTGCGCCTCTGGCTTGCTGCCCTCGAGGGAGCGTTTTTTACCTTGGGGCGGCCCGGCGGTAAAAATACCCCCACGCTGCGCCTTTGGCTTGCTGCCCCCCGAGGGGGTGTTTTTGCCTTGGGGCGGCCCGGCGGTAAAAAAAAGGCCGCCTGTTTAGGAGCGGCCTGGGTACCGCCGATAGGGCGGAGGAAGCGCTTAGTCCTCGTCCTCATCAGCGCTGGCGTAAAAGCCAGGCTGAGGAACTTGGCGCGATTGTGGCAGCAGCTCTACGTCGACTGGACGTTCACCCCACAGTTCTTCCAGGTTGTAGTACTGGCGAATGGCGGGCTGCATGCAATGCACCACGATATCGCCCAGATCCAGCAAGACCCATTCGCCGGTATCCTCGCCTTCGTGGGCCAGGATGTCGACTTTGTTTTGACGTGCTTTATCAAATACGCTTTTGATCAAAGCGCGGGTTTGCCGGTTGGACGTACCACTGGCGATCACCACACGATCGAACAGGCCGGTCATGTGGGTAGTGCTAAAGACCTTGATGTCTTGAGCTTTGACGTCCTCGAGGGCATCGATGACGAGACGTTGAAGTGTTTCTATATTCATAAAAAGAACTATACAGGGCGCACCTGTGGGTGGGAAAGATAGAGTCGTTTTTTGTCAATGTATTGAGCGACTTTTTCCGGGACCAGTGGGGTGATGTTGTCACCGCGCTGCACTCGCTCCCGAATTTCGGTGGCCGAGATGTCCATGGGAACAAAGTCGATCTGATGCAAACGACGCTGAAGCTGATTTAATTTTTGCTGCAAAGCGGCTGGCGTTTCCAGGGGATTGCCAGGGCGCTGGGCAACGGCCAGCTCGACGTATTCAAGAATTTCCTGCCAATCGTTCCAGCTGCAAAAATTATGCAATTGGTCGCTGCCTAAAATCCAGTAGTACTGAGACCCGGCAGGCAATTCGCGCACCGTGTCTATGGTGTACGTTGGGCCGCCGCGCAGGATTTCTACGGGGTTGACCTGCATGGCAGGGTGGCTCTGGGCTGCCAGCTCGGCCATGGCCAGACGATCCAGAGTGCTGGCACCCAGAGTATTGCGCTGCCAAGGCTGGGCTGCGGGCAACAACTGCACCTGGTCCAGCTTCAATTGCTCAAAAGCGGCCACCGCCAAGGCCACATGGGCCTTATGGATGGGGTCGAAACTGCCACCCAGCAAACCAACACGCTTTAAATCCATTCGCGTGGCACCAGGTACTGCGCCAGAGCGGCTTCCGGTGTGCCCGGTTCGGGCGACCAGTTATAGCGCCAATTGGCCTGGGGTGGCATGGATAGCAAGATGGACTCGGTGCGTCCGCCCGATTGCAGGCCAAACAGGGTGCCTCGGTCAAAGACCAGATTGAACTCGACATAGCGGCCACGACGTATGGCCTGGAAGTCCCGATGGGCCTGGGTGTATTCCTGATCCTTGTGGGCACGCACAATAGGCGCATACGCATCGGTAAAGGAATTACCCACTGAACGTGTCAGGGCAAAGCTGGCCTCAAAGCCGGGCTCGTTCAGGTCGTCGTAGAAAATACCGCCGATGCCACGGGTTTCATTACGGTGCTTCAGATAAAAATACTCATCGCACCAGCGTTTGTAGCGCGGGTAGTAATCCGCTCCGTGTGGAGCCAGCGCATCGTGGCAAACCTGATGAAAATGACGGGCATCATCTTCGTACAGGTAGTAAGGGGTCAAATCCAGACCGCCACCAAACCAGAACACGTCTTGTTGGTCGGCTTGCTGGGCTTGCGCCACAAACATACGCACGTTCATGTGTGTGGTGGGGACAAAGGGGTTGCGCGGGTGAATGACCAGCGAGACCCCCATAGCCTCCCAGGGACGTCCGGCCAGTTCAGGACGGTGGGCGCTGGCCGACGGGGGCAGGGTGTGGCCTTTGACATGGCTGAATAAAACGGCAGCCCGCTCAAACACGGGGCCGTTTTCCAGCAGGCGGGACAGACCGCCGCCGCCTTCCGGACGATCCCACTGGTCCGACTCGAAAGGCGTGCCATCCAGCTGCTCAAGTGTGTCCACGATGTGGCTTTGCAACTGACGGAAATAAGCCTGGACGGTATCAATGGGTAAAGACATGAAAAGACCTTGCTACGTGAATCAGGATTCGCTGCTGGGCAGAGCGCGCCAGCCAATATCAGTGCGAAATTGCTTGCCGTCGAAGTGCGTTTGGGAAATGGCCTGGTAGGTCGCTTCCTGGGCGCGTCGGATCGAGTCAGCCATGGCGGTGACACACAGAACTCGGCCACCCGTGGTAACTACCACATCGTCTTTCAGCTGGGTGCCAGCGTGGAAGGTAATGCAGTTGTCGGTATCCACGGCAAACTGAGTGATGGCGTCGCCCGTACGGGGCTCTTCGGGGTAGTTGGCCGCTGCCAGTACTACACCAATGGCGGTGCGGCGATCCCATTCGATGGTGGCCTCGTCCAGCTTGCCAGCCAGGGCCAGTTCGAAGGTTTCGGTCAGGTCGCTTTTGATGCGCATCATGATGGGTTGGGTTTCAGGGTCGCCCATGCGGCAGTTGAATTCCAGCACCTTGATAGGACGCGTGGCGTCCGGGCCATCGTCAATCATCACGCCGGCGTACAGAAAGCCCGAGTAAGGCAAGCCTTCTTTGGCCATTCCCTGCATGGTGGGGTGAATGACTTCACGCATGATGCGGTTGTGCAGCGTGGGGCTGACGATAGGGGCGGGGGAGTATGCACCCATGCCACCGGTATTCGGACCCTGGTCGCCGTCTTTCAAGCGTTTGTGATCCTGGCTGGTTGCCATAGGCAGAACATTCTTGCCATCACACATGACGATGAAGCTGGCTTCTTCGCCGGTCAGGCATTCTTCCACGACCACGCGTGCACCGGCTGCACCAAAGCGGCCGTCGCCCAGGATGTCGTCAATGGCGCCCAGCGCTTCTTCCAGGGTCGTCGCCACAATCACACCCTTGCCCGCAGCCAGGCCGTCGGCCTTGACCACAATGGGGGCGCCTTGCTGGCGGATGTAATCCTTGGCCGCTTCGGGATCGGTAAAGGTTGCGTAAGCAGCGGTGGGAATGTTGTGACGCACCATAAAGGCTTTGGCGTAGTCTTTGGAGCTTTCCAGCTGCGCCGCTGCCTGGGTGGGGCCGAAGATTTTCAGGCCGGCCGCACGGAAGGCGTCCACAATGCCTGCGGCCAGAGGGGCTTCGGGGCCCACGATGGTGAAGGCAATTTTTTCTTCTTTCACAAAGGCAATCAGTTCCTGAATATCGGTGATGTTCAGGTTTTCAATGCGCTCGGCACGGGCCGTACCGCCATTGCCCGGGGCAACATAAACAGTTTGCACCCGTGCAGATTGGGCCAGGCGCCATGCCAAGGCGTGTTCACGGCCGCCGCTGCCAACAACAAGTAGCTTCATAGTGATGAGTCGGGCAGGGCCCGCAAAGAGGAGTTTTCAGGAACCAGGTTATTCGGCTTCGTCCATGACCGCGGTGGTGTAGACCTCTTGGACATCGTCCAGGCCTTCCAGTGCGTCCAGAAGTTTTTGCATTTTGATGGCATCGTCGCCAGCCAATTCGGTCTCGTTCAGGGCTTTCATGACCACGCCTTCGACTTCAGGGGTCAATCCGGCTGCCTGGAACGCCGCTTGTACGGCGGGGTAGTCGCTGGGCGTACACAGCACTTCAATCAGGCCTTCTTCGTCGGTGACGATATCGTCAGCACCGGCCTCCAGACCGACTTCCATAATGGTGTCTTCCGAGGCGCCCGGTGCGAACAGAAACTGCCCACAGTGGCGGAATTGAAACACTACCGACCCGTCCAGACCCAGATTACCGCCATTTTTTGTAAAGGCATGGCGCACGTCCGAGACGGTACGCTGACGGTTATCGGTCATGCAGTCCACGATCACGGCTGCACCGTTAACGCCATATCCTTCATAGCGAATCTCTTCGTAATTGGCATCGTCTGTGCCACCTGCACCGCGCTGGATCGCGCGCGTGATGTTGTCCTTGGGCATATTGGCAGCGGTTGCCTTGTCCCAGGCCATGCGCAAACGTGGGTTGGACTCGGGGTCAGGGCCGCCGGCACGTGCGGCTACGGTGACCTCACGAATGATCTTGGTCCAAAGTTTGCCCCGTTTTGCGTCTTGACGACCTTTACGGTGCTGAATATTCGCCCATTTACTATGTCCGGCCATAAAGTATTACCAATTCAGTAGACTACGTTCAAAGAAAAACAGATCTATTTTAACCTGTCTGGACGACAAGGCCCGAGCTTGGGCGAAAGTCGCTAGAATCTAAGCACTTGGCATTCTATCCGGAAGAGAACAAACAATCATGGCCGATCCAATTTTGCTTGCTCAGAACAGCACGACTCCCCTTTACCTGCTGCCCGCTCTGGCCAACCGGCATGGTTGTATTACGGGGGCAACAGGAACGGGTAAAACGGTCACCTTGCAGGTACTGGCCGAAGCCTTCTCCCGTCAGGGCACGCCGGTGTTTCTGGCCGATGCCAAAGGGGATTTAAGTGGTATTTCCCAGGCGGCGCAGCCGAATCCCAAATTGCAGGAACGCTTGCAAAAGCTGGGCCTGCCCGAGCCAGCCTGGGGCGCGAACCCGGTCACCTTCTGGGACATTTTTGGCGAGCAAGGCCATCCGGTCCGGGCCACCATCTCCGATATGGGCCCTTTGTTGCTATCCCAGATTCTGGAGCTGAACGATACCCAGGAAGGGGTGTTGAATATCGTTTTTCGCGTGGCTGACGACGAAGGGCAACTGATTCTGGATTTGAAAGACTTACGTGCCGTGTTACAGGACGTTGCGGATCGGGCCGCGCAACTGCGTAATCAATACGGCAATATCGCTGCTGCCAGTGTGGGGGCAATCCAACGGGCCTTGCTGCGTCTGGAAACCCAGGGGGCGGATCGCTTCTTTGGCGAGCCGGCTTTGGATGTCATGGACTGGATTCGTACGGATGCCTCGGGTCGCGGGGCGATTAACGTGCTGGCTGCGGACAAGCTGATGCAGTCCCCTCGTTTGTACGCGGTGTTCTTGCTCTGGATGCTGGCTGACTTGTACGAGCGTCTGCCAGAAGTAGGTGATCTGGATAAACCTCGTCTGGTTTTTTTCTTTGATGAAGCCCACTTATTGTTTACAGGTGCACCCAAAGCCTTGCTGGAAAAAGTCGAGCAGGTGGTTCGCCTGATTCGCTCCAAAGGCGTGGGTATTTATTTTGTGACGCAGAACCCGCTGGATATTCCAGACACGGTTCTGGGCCAATTGGGTAACCGCGTGCAGCATGCCTTGCGTGCCTTCACGCCCCGTGATCAAAAAGCAGTCAAGACAGCTGCGCAAACCATGCGCCCTAATCCAGGCCTGGATATTGAAGCGGCCATTACCGAACTGGGTGTGGGTGAGGCCCTGGTGTCCATGCTGGATGCCAAAGGTACTCCAACGCCTACCGAGCGTGCCTGGCTGGTTGCGCCCGGGAGCCGGATTGGCCCCGCTACCGATGCAGAACGACAAGCGGTGCGCCAAGCCTCTTTGTTCGGCCTGAAGTATGACCAGGCTATTGATCGCGAGTCAGCCTATGAAGTGTTGGCTAAACGCACGACTGATGCCGCAGCCAATGGCGATGCGGGCGCCAGCAAGCCTGGAGCCGTGGATGGTAAAGAAGACGGTCTGATGGGCGTCGTGAATGATTTTCTTTTTGGATCAACTGGGCCGCGTGGTGGCAAGAAAGACGGTTTGGTGCAAAGCATGATTAGAACCGAGACCAAACGGGCCGCCACCAAAGTGCTGCGTGGGGTATTGGGTTCCTTGTTTGGAGGAAAACGCTAGTGCCCACGGAACAGCCTCATTTAATTGTTGCCACCCCTAGACCTTCAGAAACGGAGCGTTGGGCAGGGCATTTTCGGCAAGCTTATCCTGACTGGACTGTGGACGAATTTGCTGTGGGCCAGCCTAGTACGGGCGCTCAGTATGCGGTGGTCTGGCAACCGGATACGGCCTTGTTTGAACAGGAGCCAGGGCTGCGTGCGGCCTTTAATCTGGGGGCTGGGGTTGACGCTGTCGCCAGCAGCATCCCGTCCACGGTGCCTTTGTATCGTCTGGAAGATGCCGGCATGGCCGAACAAATGGCGGAATATGCCTTATATGGTGTATTGCAGGCAGTAGGGCGTTTTCAGCCTTACGAAGAGCAGGCCCGTCAGGGGCAGTGGAAAGCGCATCGTCCGGTGGACCGTCGGCAGTGGCCGGTAGCTGTGCTGGGCTTAGGGGTGATTGGGCGCAAAATCGCTCAGGTCATTGCCAGTCTGGGTTATCCCGTGCACGGCTGGTCGCGTCGTTTGCATGAGGCCGATTTCCCCTGCTACGCCGGTGAGGAGGGCTTGCAGCAGTGTCTGTCAGCCAGCCGTATTCTGATCAATGCCTTGCCTTTGACACCGCAAACCAAGGGTCTGATCAATCGTGACACCCTGGCTCAGTTGCAGCCGGGTGGCTATTTGATCAACGTGGCCCGTGGTGCACATTTGGTCGATCAGGATGTGCTGGACGCATTGAACAGCGGGCAGTTGGCGGGGGCGATGCTGGATGCCTTCACACAAGAGCCCTTACCGGCGGATCACCCCTATTGGGGAAATCCGGCCGTGATGATTACGCCGCATATTTCGGGTATTACCTTGCGTGAGCAGGCGCTGGAACAGATTGGTTCGCGCATAGCCCAGTTGCATCAGGGTCAGGCCGCCAGTGGTCTGGTGGATCAGTCTCAAGGTTATTGATCCGTTCTTCGTGAATGCAATGGGGGACTGGTTCCGTAAGGTAGCCAGTCCCTCAGATTTTGCTGGCGGCGCGATCGTATTGAGCATGCCTCCAGCGAGCAGGAAAATTTCAGAATAAGGCCGTTAAGGCCATGTAAAACCACAAGGAAAGGGAATGAGTAAAGTTCATCGTATTGCCGTGATCGCAGGAGACGGGATCGGTAAGGAAGTGATGCCGGAAGGCTTGCGTGTGCTGGAGATAGCCGCGCGTCGTCACTCGATTAATTTTGACTGGCAGGTACTGGACTGGAGTTCGGAGTATTACCAACAGCACGGCTGCATGATGCCGTCTGATTGGAAAGCGCAGTTGTCCGATGCCGAGGCGATTTTCTTTGGTGCTATGGGTTGGCCAGATCTGGTGCCGGACCATGTGTCGCTGTGGGAGTCGCTGTTTAAATTCCGCCGTGAGTTTGACCAATACATCAACTTGCGTCCGGTGCGCTTGATGCCGGGTGTGCGCTCGCCCCTGGCTGGTCGTGAGCCTGGCGATATTGATTTCTTCATCGTGCGCGAGAACACCGAAGGCGAATACTCCAATAGCGGCGGCATCATGTTTGAGGGCACGCAGCGCGAAGTGGTGATTCAGGAAAGTGTGTTTACCCGCACAGGTACCGACCGTGTCTTGAAGTTCGCGTTCGAGCTGGCTAAAAAACGCGGCAAGCACGTAACGGCTGCGACTAAATCCAACGGTATTTCCATCTCCATGCCCTGGTGGGATTCCCGCGTTGCGGCGATGGGCGAACAGTACCCGGATGTGAAGTGGGACAAGTATCACATCGACATTTTGTGTGCGCACTTTGTGCAGCACCCGGACTGGTTCGATGTGGTGGTGGCTTCCAACCTGTTTGGCGATATCTTGTCCGATTTGGGCCCGGCATGTACCGGCACGATTGGCATTGCGCCATCAGCCAACCTGAATCCAGAGCGTGTCTTCCCATCCTTGTTTGAGCCCGTGCATGGCTCGGCACCGGACATCTACGGTAAAGGCATTGCCAACCCGGTGGGGCAAATCTGGAGTGGTGCCTTGATGCTGGATTTCCTGGGTTATCCGCAGGCTGCGGCAGAAGTGGTGCAAGCCATTGAGCAGGTTCTGGCCAATGGCCCACGCACCCCTGATTTGGGTGGCCAAGCCAGCACCAGCCAGGTGGGTGAAGCCATTGCCCAAACCTTGGAGGCGATGGCCTAAACGGTCAGCTTGACTTGGGTGGGCGTAGCCCCGCCCAAGTGATGGTGCCAAACATGATGCTGGCTCCTTCAACATTGGCTGATTGTTGGGACATCTAAACTAAAGTGGCAAAGGTCTTGGTACAGGCTAGCTATGCTCTAGCCGTTTTATGACGTCTTGGTTCTGTGAGGTTTCGGCTTGCCTGGTATGGCGGACAGAACGTCGTGTTGGATATCAGTCTGTTTTAAAGCGTTTTCTAACTCTAGCAACAGTCGAGATGTGCTCAGGAAATCAGCGTTTGTGGATTCAAACTTTGGAAGAAGCATTTGAAGCCATACTTCGTAGCGACTCATAATGCTTTTATAGGTTTCGGCCCCTTTAGGGCTAAGTTCCCAGATGGGCGAGCGGTCATGACGTGGGTTGAGCAGAGGGTTGACCAAGTTATCTTCCGCGAGCTTGTTTAAACGTTTTTGCGCACCTTGCCGGGTCATTCCCATGCTTTCCGCGACCATCGGTGCTGTCATAGGTTGGGTTGCCAGAGCCAAAGCCCCTAAAACCTGCCAATCGGTGCTGTCAGCGACCAAGGTTCGTACCAGCTCATCCCCATTATTAAGTAACGCTGTTTTTAGCCGGAAAATGGAGAGGATAGTGTCCGTCAGTAATTTATGGCGGTTCTCGTCTGAAGAGTGAGTAATGGTGATGTACTCCAGTTTGCACCAGCTAGCGGATACTGTGGTGGATTGGTAGACATGTCATAGTAACGGTTTCAGCCTTGATCTCGCCGTTTACAGGGCTGACTGTTGCTACTTACATGTTTTTTTCTCTCGCTATTTTGGTGGAAATTGCTACTTTTTGGCGTCGGCTTTTTGTCAGCAAAACGCCGTCTCTAGCGTTCAATATGATGAGCGTCAGGTTGGTTGCACCAGCCAGGATCTCTATGATTTGAATGACTGTGAAGAGTGTTCCAAAGTTGTCTTTGCTCGCCATGTGGGAGAGCATGATGGCGCAGGGTATTAAGACAGTTATTCCTAAAGCGGCAATGATTTTCATGCGTTTCATTTTGTTTACTAGAACTGCGCTGGACGTCGAGCCCATCATGGCTCGGCCAAGTCCACCCGTGATTGCAAGCAGTGGAACCAAAATAAACAAACCTGGGAAAACGATTGCATTTTTTAGCTGTGCAATGTCTTGTCGCGTCCCAAGAGTTTCTACGAGAAGGGTGGACAGAAAGAAGCTAAAGATGACTAACCCGGCGAGACAGCCAGCAATGGTATGGATTTTTCGTTTTACCTTTAACGTTATGTGTGTCATCTAGATCTCCAAGGGTGTTTAAGACATGATGGATGCCACGTATAGCAGCAAGGTGGTCATTGATGGCTAGTTTGCTAAACTGACAAACCGTTTCCAATATGGTAACTGGTTGTCAGTTTGTTGTGCGTCAATGTTAAGACAATTTGCTCTGGCAAGAGAGCAGTAATGTTTAATTAAGCTTGCTGTCGTGGAGCTTTACCCTGGCGGCTGTTCGGCTAAGGCTTGCGTAATAAGCTGGGATGCCTTGTGTGATGGCTATGGGCAGCACACGTGCTGGTCAGAATCCGGACTGGCAGGAGGGAAGTGAACTGGCTGTGGTGATACGGCCAAGCCAGCACCAGTCAGGTAGGCGAAGCCATCGACCAAACTAGGGAAGCGATGGCTTAAATGGTCAGCTTGACTTGGGTGGGCGCAGCCCCGCCCAAGTGATGGCACCAATCATGATGGCGCCGCCCAGCAGTGCCCGACTAGTGGGGTACTGGGCAAAGAGCAGGGCGGCAAAGGCGATGGCGTAGACTGGCTCCAGGGCGATCACAATACCGGCGCTGCGCGCATTCAAAACAGTCAAGGCCGATACCAGCAGGTAATGCGAGAGTGCCGTGCAAAATACGCCCAGCAGTGCAATCCACATCCAGTCGACCAAGGTGCTATCGCCCAGCAGGTGGAGTGCAAAAGGCCAGCACATCAGGGCCACAAATAGGTTTTCCCACCAGGCCACTTGTTGTGCGGGCAGATGCTTGGCGGCACGACGATTGATCAAGGTGAACATGGCAAAGGTAAAGCCGGAGGCCACCGCCCAGGCCAGGCCGATGGTGGATTGATCCTGGAAATCAAATGAAGGGGTGACCAGCAATAAGCCGAAGGTCACCAAGGCCAGAATGATCCACTCAGACGAGGTGACGCGTTCGCGCAGCACGGCCCATTCACACAAGGTGATGAAGGCGGGGAAACTGGCAAAACCCAAGGTGGCAATGGCGACACCACCGACTTTGACTGCCACAAAAAATGTTGCCCAGTGAATGGCCAACATAAGGGAGGCCATCAGCAAGATGCGAAAATCGGCTGCTTTCATGCCTTGGCGCAACCCTCGCCCTTGAGAGCGAATGCTGATGAATAAAGCCAGTACCGCAAAGCTGGCACGGCCCGCTGTAATCAGCATGGCACCTACCTGAATCAACTCACCAAAAATACCGGTCAGTCCGAATAGAACGGCAGCCACATGAATGGCAGCCAGAGCACGTCCATGCGTCATGGAAAGCGATCCGAGAAAAAAAGAGTCAAATTAGGCTATTCTGGTGCTTTATATCAGCCAGTGATAGGGCAAGCGGGGCAGGCAGGCAATACGTGTAAGACATTATTCTAAGACATTGCTACAGCCCCCTCATCAAAGGAGTAAAACAATGACGCAGACGGTCAAGGCCATACGGATTGAACGTAATGGTGGCCCCGAGGTTTTGCAATGGGCCTCGGTAGAGTTAGCAGCCCCTCAGGAGAAGGAAGTCACCATACGCCAAAAGGCTGTGGGATTGAACTTCATCGATATTTATTTCCGCAATGGTTTGTATAGCAATCCTTTGCCACACGGCTTGGGGTTCGAGGCGGCTGGTATTGTCGAGGCGGTGGGCTCGGGTGTCACGCATCTGAAAGTTGGTGACCGGGTGGCCTATGGCCAAAGCCCTTTGGGCGCCTATGCCGAAGCTCGCAACCTGCCCGCGGATCGTGTCGTACGTATTCCTGATGGTATTTCGTTTGAGCAGGCGGCGGCCATGATGCTCAAAGGCTTGACCTGCTGGTACTTGCTGCGCCAGACCTATCGCGTTCACGAGGGCCAGACGATTTTGTTCCACGCAGCTGCCGGTGGCGTGGGTTTGTACGCTTGCCAGTGGGCCCGCGCCTTGGGTGTGAAATTGATTGGTACGGTGTCCAGCCCCGAGAAAGCGGCTTTGGCTAAAGAAAACGGTGCGTGGGAAGTGATTGATTACTCCCACGAGGATGTGGTGCAGCGCGTGCTGGAATTGACTAATGGCCAGAAAGTGCCGGTTGTCTATGACGGTGTCGGTAAAGACACCTGGGAGCGTTCGCTGGATTGCTTGCAGCCGCGTGGCCTGATGGTCAGCTTTGGCAATGCCTCCGGCCCGGTAACGGGTGTGAATCTGGCGACCTTGGCGTCCAAGGGCTCTTTGTACGTGACCCGTCCTGTGCTGGGTGCTTATGTGCCCACACAAGAGGCCATGCAGGAAGCGGCGGACGAAATGTTTGATCTGGTCCTGCAGGGCAAGATCAAGGCATTGATCGGTCAGCGCTTCCCCTTGGATCAGGTTGCCAAGGCTCATGAGGATTTGGCGGCACGCCGCACTACGGGTTCTACCGTGTTGACGCTGGATTGAGAAGAAAAATCGGGTGCTGAACCCGATTGTTTTGCCGCATAAAAAATGGCCTTCAATATGAAGGCCATTTTTATTCAGCAGCGTTTTATTCACCTGCATTCAGCAGGCGAAGATCAGCCCTGTTCGTGGTACTGACGTACGCGTTCGACTTCATTGCGTGAGCCCATAATCACGCCAATGCGTTGGTGCAGTTCGCTCGGTTGTACGTCCAGAATACGCTGTGTGCCGTCAATGGACAGGCCACCGGCCTGTTCCACCAGAAAGCTCATGGGGTTGGCTTCGTACATCAAACGCAGCTTGCCTTTCAGACCCGAAGGGCGGGAATCGCGGGGGTACATGAACAGCCCGCCGCGTGTCAGGATGCGATGCACATCGGCCACCATGGAGGCAATCCAGCGCATATTGTAGTTTTTACCCAAGGGGCCTTCAGGACCGGCCAGACAATCGTCGATATAGCGTTTTACCGGGGCTTCCCAGTGACGCATATTGGACATATTGATGGCGAACTCAGCAGTGTCTTCAGGGATGGTGATGCGCTCGGTAGTCAAAACCCAGGAGCCCATTTCCTTGTCCAGCGTGAAGGCAGCAACGCCGTCACCGACCGTCAGCACCAACATGGTTTGTGGGCCATAAATGGCATAGCCGGCAGCAACCTGACGCACGCCGGGCTGTAGGAAGTCCTGCTCTTCAATGATGCGCTCGCGAGCTTCAGGCGGCACGCTCAGCACCGAGAAGATGGTGCCAATGGACACGTTCACATCAATGTTGGACGAGCCGTCCAGAGGATCGAACAAGAGCAGGTTCTCGCCTTTGGGGTAGTAATCGGGAATACGGTGCAGGGTGTCCATTTCCTCGGAAGCCATGGCGGCCAGGTTACCGCCCCATTCGTTGGCTTCCAGCAGGATTTCGTTGGACAGTACGTCCAGCTTTTTCTGAACTTCGCCCTGGACGTTCTCGGAATCCAGGGAACCCAGAACGCCGCCCAGCGCCCCTTTGCTGACGGCATGGCCAATGGCCTTGCACGCCCGTGCCACTGTTTCCAGCAGCAGGCGCACATCGGCGGTGACCGTTTTCTTCTGGCGCTGTTGCTCCACCAGATACTGAGTAAGGTTTTTCTTCAAGACAGACTCCGAGGTCAAAGAGTTAATGCTTTATGTACGATTTCGGCCACATTGCCCGACAAGCCCGGTTCGGCCTGGATACGCTCCAGCGCCGCTTTCAGCGGATCGCGGGCTTCGGGTTCAAAGCGGGCCCAATTATCAAACACACGGGCCAGACGGGCCGAGATTTCCGGGTTGAGCTTGTCCAGGGCAATGACTTGCTCGGCCCAGAAGTCGTAGCCTTCCGGTGTGTGCACAGCCTGCATATTATTAATGCAGAACTGGAAAATCAGTGAGCGGGCGCGGTTCGGGTTGCGCAGTGAGAAGGCAGGATGCAACATCAAGGCGCGTACCTGGGCAACTTGTGTGCCGGGGGCGGTAGCCTGCAGGCTGAACCAGCGATCCAGCACCAGAGGATTGTCCTGCCAGCGCTGGAAAAAGTCATCCAGGCCATCCTGACGATCCTGGGCGTCGCCGTAATTGACCAGGGCACTCAGGGCGCCCATGCGATCCGTCATATTGCTGGCCTGATCGTATTGATTGCGGGCCAGTTGTGTGCCTGTATTCACACCAGCGACCAGCAGGTAGTTCAGGGCCAGGTTGCGCAAGGAGCGCTGACCCGCTTGCAGAGCATCCGGGCTGTAGGGGGCTTGCTCCAGGCTCAAGTACTGATACAGCTCTTGCCAGTAAGGAGTCAAGGCCAGGCCCAGCTCACGTTGCAACTGACGGCGTGCCTGCACAACCGCGCGTGGGGTCATGGGTTGGGTCTGCTCCAGCAACTCGCGCTCGCTAGGCAGGGACAGAATACGGGCTTTATAGGCAGGGCTCAGAACTGGGTCTTGTACCAACGCATGCCAGGTTTGTACAACGGTGGCTAGTTGGGCGGCAGATGGTGCACGACCTGAGGCGGCCGACAGAATCAGACGACTTGCCAGCAGTTGTGCGGCTTCCCAACGGGCAAAGGGGTCGGTGTCATGACGGGCCAAGAGGGCCAACTCAGAGTCGGGACGGTAATAGTCCACCCGCACAGGTGCGGAGAAGTTACGCAGCAAGGACAGAACCGGAGCATCGGGGATTTGGCTGAAGGTCCAGCTTTGTTCGACTTCGGTGAAGTCCAGAACCAGCGTATCGCCCTGGTGTTCGTCCAGATGCAGGGTCAAGGGCTGGCCTTGCTGATCCAGCATGCCCAGGGCAAAGGGGATATGCAAAGGTGGTTTCGGGGTGGACTTGTTCTCGATGCCGGCCGGTGCATTACTCTGGCGCAAGGTCAGAGTCGCTGTCTGGGTGGCTGGGTCGTGCTGCAGGCTGACTTGAACACGTGGCGTGCCGGCTTGCTGATACCAGCGACGGAATTGCTCCAGACTGTGGCCGGGTTTGGCTTGGCGATACACGCTGTCCATGCTGTCCACAAAATCATCGCAGGTGACGGCCTGACCGTCATGGCGCTTGAAGTACTCGCGGATACCGGCTTGGAAATTGTCTTCGCCCAGCAAGGTGTGCTGCATGCGAATGACTTCCGCGCCTTTTTCGTAAATGGTAGCGGTATAAAAGTTGCTGATTTCCTGATAGCTTTCGGGGCGAATGGGGTGCGCCATCGGGCCGGCATCTTCAGGAAACTGGGCGGCGCGCAACACACTGACATCATCAATACGTTTGACGGCACGCGCGCTGGCGGCTTGAGCACCGTCCAGACCCTTAGCCAGCATGTCGGCGGAGAATTCCTGGTCGCGAAAAACGGTCAGGCCTTCTTTCAGGGACAGCTGGAACCAGTCGCGGCAGGTGACACGGTTACCGGTCCAGTTATGGAAGTACTCGTGGCCAATAACGGCCTCTACGGCATGGAAGGACGCATCGGTGGTGCTTTGGGCATCCGCCAAGACATAGGCGGCATTAAAAATGTTCAGGCCCTTGTTTTCCATCGCGCCCATATTGAAGTCGCGGGCGGCCACAATCATGAAGCGGTCCAGATCCAGTTCCAGGCCAAAGCGTTGCTCGTCCCAGCGTACTGAATGTTCCAGGCATTCCATGGCCCATTCGGTTTTATCGCCGTCTCCTCGATCGCAATAAACCTGCAATAAGGCAGGGTGACCATTGGCTTTAACTATTTCGCGCTCGCGAACATCAAAGTCGCCCGCGACCAGAGCAAATAAATAGGCCGGTTTTGGAAATGGATCTTCCCATACGGCTTGTGTACGGCCATCTTCTAATAAGGTGCTGCTTAGCAAATTGCCATTGGACAGCAAATAGGGGTAGAGCGTAGCGTCGGCACGCAAAACCACTTCATAGCGGGCCATGACATCAGGGCGGTCTGGAAAGAAGGTAATGCGGCGAAAGCCTTGGGCTTCACATTGGGTAAACAAGTTTTGGCCGGAGACATACAGGCCCATCAACATAGTGTTGTCTTGCGGGCGGCAACGGCTGACCAGCACCAGATCGAATTCTGGCTGCTGGGGTGAGAGCGTCAGGCCCTGCTCATTGAGCTGGTAGTCCTGGGCTGTCAGGGTGACGCCGTTGATACTGACTTCAAGCAGTTCAATGTCTTCGCCATCCAGCACCATAGGGTGGATCTGGCCGTCCTGGCTGCGGGCTCGAAAAGCCAGGCGAACCAAGGTTTGCTCGGCCGCCAAATCAAACTCCAGCCGAACCTTCTCTATTTGGTAGGGGTAGGGCTGGTAATCGTGGCGGGAGATCGTAGGTAAGGTGTCTGTGCGCATGTGATCCTGGTCCGACAATCGAAAAAAGATGGTCTATTGTAATGTTGTTTGAACGCCCATACTGATGGCTGGAAACAGGCAGTAAACTAATTGTTCGTTGTCACTTCGGTGCCGTAATCAATCGGGCTTGAACGTGTACGCGAAAAACAAGCAAGGGTGAAACTATGACGTTATTTTCTGAAGGGTTTTCCTGGCGCGCCCTACGCCTGATGAGCCTGGCGTTTGCGGTATTGACTACGGCTTGCGCTGCGCCCAGTTGGTCTGCCAAATTAACGCGCTACCAGCAGTGGCCCGCAGTGACCAGTGGCGATACCTACTACATCAAGTCCGCGCCGGATAAAAGCAGCAATCTGCAAGATCAGTCCTTTGCCGATTCGGTGCGTGCCGCGATTGGGGTAACAGGACTGGTTCAGGCGCAGGATTTGAAATCGGCGCGTTTTGTGGTGCAAATGGATTATGGCAATCCGCAGGAGCAAAGTTGGGTTCCGCAGTTTGCCGATAGTTTTTATGGTCCGTCTGCCTGGGGAATAGGGCGCGGCTATTATGCGCCAAATGATGGGTGGGGCGGCGGTTTCTTTTATTCTCCGAATGTGGTGAATGTTCCTGTCACTGTGTATAAAAATTATCTAAATGTAATTATTACAGATAATCAAAACTCGAACGCTGAAGTGTATCGTGCCACTGCGGTGTCTTATAGCCATTCTGACAATCTGGACCAGCAGATGCCATTTTTGTCCCAGGCCATATTTGATCGCTTCCCCGGCAATAATGGACAGGTCATTGATATCCGATATCCCTTACCTAAGGATTGAGCCGCAAGAAACCCGGCATTATGTAGGGGATTTATAAAAATAAGAAAGGGACCACTTTTTCAAGTGGTCCCTTTCTTTTGTTTGGTTCCTGGCTTTATTTGATAAGGAACTCTTCACGGCTGCGGCCATTGGATTCAGCGTCAATGATCCAGCGTGGTGGGCGACCGCGGCCTGTCCAGGTGTCCTGGGTGCCGGGGTGGCGGTATTTGGGAGGCAGGCTGGTTTTAGGACTGTCAGAGCCGGCACCAGCACCGCGACGTGCGGATTTATCCATAGCATCAGCGACTTCTTCAATCGTGATCTCGTTATCTTGCATGGACTTGACGATAGACGCGATGACAGGACGGCGCTGTTTGACTCGTAGGGATTTCATCTGTTTTTGCAGACGCACAATCTCTTTTTCTATCTTCTGCTTTGCGGAGCTGTAAGTTTCGACTGACATATAGGATTCCTGTTTCATGTTTGTAGTTATCTGATAAACCCTGCCTGCACAAGCTCATGTTTATCATGCGAAAACAGTGTACTTTGATTCTCTTGAAAATATAAGTAGTTTGGATAAAAAATAAACGTTAATTTAAAAGGCTGTTTGGTTTTTGTAATTGTTTATAGCCATTAGCCAATTCTATGGCTCATGATTAATTAATCTAATCAGGGGTTATCATGAATTTGGATGGGTTTATACCAAAACCATATAGGTGATCGTCCAATTAAGAAAACTTTAAAATAGTTTTAATTCCGTATCAGAAAATGTCGTAATTGGTTTTTTTGTACCGCTCAGTGGAAAGAGGGCATTGGAAAGGCGATTAAAGCCGTAAAACAGCCCGATCAGTACGCCGGCATCGCATACGGTGGCACATTCTGTTTTAATGCTCAGATAGACGGAACCCGATCGGATGCTAGACGTCCCTTGGTACCCATTTTCGTCCCTTGCAGCCTTGGGCTTGCGGGGGATCTGTCAGTAGGAATAAACGATGAAGCTAGTTGATCCGGCTATCAATGCCCTGGAATGTGCCCGTGGACTGTTGCTTGACCCCTGGGGGCTGAACGAGAGCCATTTGTCTGGCGCGCTCGGTGAAATCTTCACCCATCAGGCTGACTATGCCGATTTATATTTTCAATACACCCGCAGTGAAGGCTGGAGCCTGGATGAGGGGATTGTAAAAAGCGGTAGTTTTTCGATTGAGCAGGGTGTGGGCGTACGGGCAGTCAGCGGTGAGAAAACCGCTTTTGCCTATTCGGATTCCTTAAGCCCCGATGCCTTGTTGTCCTCGGCGCGCGTGGTGCGCTCGATTGCCCGTCAGGGCGGTTCAGGTAAAAGCGGGATTCTGGTGCCGTCCAGCTCGCTGCGCCCCACGTTGTATACCGGTACAGACCCCATCGCTAGTTTGCCCGCCCCTGAGAAAGTGGCGTTGCTGGGACGGCTGGATACTCTGGCCCGTGCGGCTGATTCGCGCGTAGTGCAGGTCATGGCTAGCCTGGGCGCGGAATACGATGTGGTGTTAGTAGCGGGTAGTGATGGCCGCCTGGCCGCTGACGTGCGTCCTTTGGTGCATTTGTCGTTGTCCGTCATTGTTGAACACAATGGCCGTCGTGAACGTGGCTCGGCGGCGGGCGGCGGGCGGGTTGATCTGTCCTACTTCTCCGACGATATGTTGCGCAGCTATGTGGACAAGGCCGTGCGTTCGGCTATGACCAATCTGGATGCCAAACCTGCGCCTGCCGGACAGATGACGGTGGTTCTGGGCCCAGGCTGGCCTGGCATCATGCTGCACGAAGCTGTGGGACACGGCTTGGAAGGGGATTTCAACCGTCGCGGCAGCAGCTTGTTTGCCGGTCGGATTGGCCAACGAGTGGCTTCTAAAGGCGTTACCGTCATTGATGATGGCACTTTGGAAAATCGCCGTGGTTCGCTGAATATGGATGACGAGGGCAATGCCACGCAACGTACGGTCTTGATTGAAGATGGTATTTTGAAAGGCTATTTGCAAGATACTCATAACGCTCGCCTGATGGGCGCAGCCGTGACCGGAAATGGTCGTCGTGAATCTTATGCCAGCCTGCCCATGCCCCGTATGACCAATACCTTTATGCTGGGTGGCGATAAAGATCCTCAGGAAATTATTGCCTCGGTTAAAAAAGGTCTATATGCCGTGGACTTCGGTGGTGGGCAGGTTGATATTACGAGCGGTAAGTTTGTTTTCTCGACCTCGGAAGCCTGGGTGATTGAGAACGGCAAGCTGATGTATCCCGTTAAAGGTGCGACCTTGATTGGCAGTGGCCCTGACGCCATGAATCAGATCAGCATGATTGGCAATGATATGCAGCTTGATTCGGGTGTGGGCACTTGCGGTAAAGAAGGGCAGAGCGTACCGGTCGGGGTGGGTATTCCGACTGTGCGTATGGAAAATTTGACGGTAGGTGGCACAGCCTGATTTTATTCGTCGCCTAATAAAATGGCTTGAAATGAAAATTGCCCAAGATCATTCCATCTTGGGCAATTTTTTTTACGGTATTTTTTTTTTGCGCTGCAGCATATTGTTTTCTGTTTTGGCGTGGACCGTGCTTTCGGTTCCACTTTTTGGTCGACCCTTAGTTCGTCCTTTAACCGCCCATCAAGAGGCTTGTCTACTTTTGATGGGGATCGGTTTACGGGCACGGGTGGCTAGCCAACACAGAAGTGCACCGCAGCAGACCATGGCAGAACCTTGCCAGAATGTCAGCGTTAAAGGCGCTTGCAGCAAAAGAGTGGACAGGGCTGCCGAGAGTACCGGAATAAAGTAAGAGGCCCCTGCCAATATCGTCACATTGCCATGCAGAATGCCGACATTCCAGGCGGCATAACCAAAACCCATGGCAATTGCGGCCAGCAATAAGTACACCAGCGCCGGGATGGTAAACACCATTTCCTGTGCTCCTTCGCCCAGGTATTTAATCCACAGTACGCCAGCGGTCAGCATAAAAAATAAAGTGATGCCGTTTTTGCCCTGGGCGATACGGGCGGTCAGGGTGCTGTAGCTGGCCCAGATCAGTGCGCCGGCACCAGCCAGGCCATAACTTAGCGGGTTGTCCTGCACATTCAGCCAGATACTGTGCAGGCTTAAACCCTGTTCGCCACCCAGAATCCAGCCGATGCCCATCATGGACAAGAGCAGGCCCGGCGCGATCAGCCAGTTGGTTTTCTGCCCATTGAACAAAATAGCCGCCACGATGGTGAAGGTGGGCCAGAGATAATTGACCATACCCACTTCAATCGCTTGCTGGCTGTTGTGGGCATAACCAATGGACAGAGCCAGACACAGCTCATAACAGACAAACAGAATGCTGCCCCAGAGCAGGTAGCGGCTCGGGAACTCTCGCAGACGTACCCAGCCTACGGATAAAAGAAGGAAAACAGAGGCCAGGGTGTAGATCATGGCGGCCCCGCCAGTGGCACCCAGATAGTCGCTGACGCTACGGATCAGGCCGACGATGGTGCTCCAGAGGATAATGGCGATCAGCCCAATCAGGGTTGCCTTATCAGATTGCTTCATGCTGGTTTCAATGCCTGCAAGGCACACCGTGTACGGGCAGCGGCTTTACTTGGCTAAGAGACTTATGGGTTAATGGGCCGGGTTTGGTTCAGGCTGGGGCGGTTTGTCTGCACGGTCCTGATGCAGCACGCCATGTTTGGGCCGGGCCCAGACAGGCAAGCTTCGGCCAGATCGCTTGACCGTGTATTGTAAGCCTCGCGCCGTCTGGGGCCACTTAGGGATAAAAAAAGGTAAGGGCAGGGCATGGTGCTCGCTTTTCTGGCGAATTCCTGAGGATTCAGGCGCTTATATTTTTTGGACTTTGAGTCAGATTCACGTGTTTACGCTCTCTATGATTTTGAGTGTAAATCGGTTTGACTTAGATCTTTTCTAGGCATATCATTTCAACACGAATTAATCGTGCTGAATTATTTTGTTTGGCTAATTAAATGACTACAGATCAACACTACGATTTACGAATTTTGCGGGCACTGCGCCAGATTACGCGCTCGATTGCCCTGCATTCCAGGCAGCTGTCGGCGTACAGCAATATCACGGCGCCCCAGTTGATCTGCCTGCGCACCATTATCGAGAAAGGCCCGTTGACAGCCACGGCGATCAGCCGCGAGATGCACGTCAGCCCCAGTACCGTCGTCGGTATTTTGGATCGCCTGGAAGATAAGAAACTGGTGCTGCGTGAGCGTGGTCGTGAAGATCGTCGCATTGTGTTTGTCAGTGCGACGCCTGAAGGGGTGACGCTGGCACGCGATACCCCGTCTCCCTTACAAAAGAAGCTGTCGGACGCCTTGAAAGAGTTGCCCGAGCTCGAGCAAGCCACCATGACTTTGTCGCTGGAGCGCATTGTGCGTTTGCTGGATGCTGACCCGGATGTTGTGCTGGAGGCCGATGAGACGGCCTCGCCCATTCTTGAGGTCCCGGAAGGGGATGTACCCCCCGAATCCGGGTTGGTGGTTTGACGGTTCCCTCTATCCCGGACAGCTCGGCAGCTCATATACCCGCTGCCGATGCGGTCCCCAGTGAGCTGACGCGGGTATTGCGCGCCCCTTTATTGCGCGACGCCGCGGCCATCCATCAGCTGATTGCCGATTGTCCGCCACTGGATCTGAATTCTGAATATCTCTATTTGCTGCTCAGCGAGCACTTTTCCCAGACCTGCGTTGTGGCGCAGAACGGGGAACAGATAGACGGTTTCATCTCTGCCTATTTTCCTCCCGACCGTCCTGATGTGCTCTTTGTATGGCAAGTGGCCGTGCATCAGCGCGCCCGTGGGCAGCGTCTGGGTCAGGCCATGCTGGAGCATTTGAAGCAACGCTTGCGTGGCCGTTCCTTGCGCTATCTGGAGACGACGGTCAGCTCTGGCAACCGGGCCTCGCGTGGCTTGTTTGCTGCGATGGCTCGGCGTTGGGCAGTACCTTTACAGGAACAGGAATTTTTCGATACCGCCTTGTTCGCCAATCAGGCGCACGAGGCAGAACCTCTATTACGAATCGGCCCCTTGGACTCTGGATAAGGGGACTTTACGCAAAAGAACGGTAGGGCCGGTCTGGTTCGCTGATTGTTGTTTGTCGGCTCGCGACATGCCGTTCTATAACCAGGAGAGGAAACATGACTGATTTAAAAATATTCGACCGGATGGAGTCTGAAGTAAGGGGCTACGTCCGGTCCTTCCCGGTCATTTTCAACAAGGCCCGAGGCTCGGTTTTGGAGGACGAGTCAGGCAGACAATACATCGATTTTTTCAGTGGGGCCGGTACGCTCAATTACGGGCATAACAATCCCCAGCTGAAAGAAAAGTTGATTGACTACCTGAATACCGACGGCTTGGTACACGGTTTGGACATGGCCACCAGCGCCAAGAAATATTTTCTTGAAACGGTGGACAAAATCCTGCTCAAACCACGCGGGTGGGACTACCGCTTGCAGTTTACGGGGCCCACGGGCACCAATGCCGTAGAAGCGGCGTTGAAGCTGGCACGCCAGGTCAAGGGTCGCCAGAATGTGATTTCCTTTACGCATGGTTTCCACGGCGTCAGCACGGGTTCCCTGGCAGTGACGGCGAACTCCAAGTTTCGTAGTGCAGCGGGTGTGGCCCTGGGTAATACCTCGTTCATGCCTTATGACGGCTACTTGGGCCCGGACGTCAACACGATGGCTTATCTGGAGCGCTTGCTGGAAGATCCCAGCAGTGGCCTGGACCATCCTGCCGCGGTCATCGTGGAAACCGTGCAAGGTGAAGGGGGCGTGAATGTCGCCACACAGCGCTGGCTGCGTGAATTGCAACGTCTGTGCCGCGAGCACGATATGTTGCTGATTGTCGATGACATTCAGGTCGGTTGCGGGCGTACAGGCCGTTTCTTCAGCTTCGAGCAAGCGGGCATCAGCCCCGACATCATCACTTTGTCCAAATCTTTGTCCGGCTTTGGTCTGCCCATGTCCTTGGTTTTGCTGCGTCCTGAACTGGATGTGTGGAAGCCCAGTGCCCATAACGGCACCTTCCGTGGCAATAACCTGGCTTTCGTGACAGCCGCGCAAGCCTTGGAAAGCTATTGGGCTGATGAGCAGTTTGAAAATGAAATTCTGGCTAAGGAACGTCAAGTGCGTGACTGGCTGGAAAATCTGGTGCACAGCTACCCTGATCGTGGCTTGAGTGTGCGGGGTCGTGGCCTGATTCAAGGTTTGGTGACGCCACCCGGGGCCGGTCTGGCCAATGACATTGCGGCGCAGTGCTTCAAGCAAGGTTTGGTGATTGAAACCTCGGGTGCTCATGACGAAGTCCTGAAGCTGTTGCCTGCCTTGACGATCAGCAATGAGGAGCTGACTCAAGGTCTAGACATTATTGAGCGCAGTGTGGCTCAGTGCCTGTCCAAGCGCGGCAGTCAGGCCAAGATTCTGAAGATTGGAGGAGCACGCTAATGTTGGTGAAGAACGTACAAGATGTGATTGGAACCCGCGACGAAGTGCGCACGGACACCTGGGTGAGTCGCCGTGTCTTGCTCAAGAAAGACGGCATGGGTTTTTCCTTTCACGAAACCGTTATTTTTCCTGGCACCGAGACGCATATCCACTATCAGAATCATCTGGAAGCGGTGTGGTGCGTTGAGGGCGATGGTGAAATCGAAACCGTTGCCGACGGCAAGAAATACGATTTGGGTCCAGGCGTGGTGTATGCGCTGGATCAGCACGATGAACACTATCTGCGCGGTGGCAAAGAGCCGCTGCGGGTGATTTGTGTGTTCAATCCGCCCCTGACTGGTCAGGAAGTTCACGATGAGAAAGGGGTCTACCCAGCCATCGTGGAAGACTAAAGAAGGAAGGAGGTCATCATGACAGTGACCATGAGCGATCTGTACACATCCCGTACAGAGCGAACGGCGGCCATCGTCAGCCGCCAGGAACCGGTGGTGTATCCGGACCCGGTAGGTAGTCAGCCTTTGAATAAAGCCCAGCTGCGAGACTATGAGGGCAACGGTTTTCTGTTGTTACCCGATTTGTTCAATGCGCAGGAAGTGCAGGCTTTGCTGGGTAATGTAGAGGCCATGAGCTCTGATCCCGGCATTTTGTCGCGTGAAGAGGCCGTGGTGGAAAAAGGCAGTCAGGCCGTGCGTTCGATCTTTCGGGTGCATGAGCTAAGCGAGCTGATAGCCCGCCTGGTGCGCGATCCACGTGTGCTGGATGTGGCCCGTCAGATTCTGGGCTCGGATGTCTACGTACATCAGTCCCGTGCCAATCTGAAACCGGGCTTTACCGGCAAAGAGTTTTATTGGCATTCGGACTTTGAAACCTGGCATATCGAAGACGGCATGCCGCAGATGCGAGCCTTAAGCTGCTCGGTGCTGCTCACCGATAATAATGTGTGCAATGGGCCCTTGATGCTGGTTCCGGGTTCGCACCGTCAGTTCATTTCGTGCACGGGGCAAACACCGGACGATCATTACAAGGAATCCTTGCGCAAGCAGGAGTATGGCGTACCCGATCCGATCAGCCTGCGCTTGCTGGTGGATCAAGGGGGGATTGAAGCCATTACCGCTAAGGCCGGTTCGGTGATCTTCTTTGACTGCAATACCTTGCATGGTTCGGCCAGCAATATCTCGCCTTGGCCACGAGCCAATGTGTTCACGGTCTATAACAGCGTGGAAAATAGCGTGGGTGATCCCAAGCAGGGATTGACTCCGCGTCCTGCGCATGTGGCCACTCGGGGACAGTTCGCTGCTCTGAAGCCATTGAACGGACCGTTGCTGGAGTCCTAAGCAAGACTGTCTGCGCTTTACGTGCGGACTTGGCCGGATAAGATGCCCCCTGAATTGAGTTTCAGGGGGCACTTTTTTATGTGGTAGCGGTGTTGAGTAAAGGCAGGAAGTGGCAACGGCCCAGGGACCGGGCCGTTAGTAAAGCCAATTAACAACGTTTGTTTTATTTATATCCGGGTAATATTGATTAATTAATATTACCCGGGTAATAATTGGGCCTTCCTAGTTAAAAACGTGGTTTCGCCATGACAATGATTTATCCAAACACCTATACCAGCTTTATGGGCCACCGCTGTATTGCATCCGGCCCCATGCTTGCCAATGTACTGGCCGTCAAGAAAGCGCTGGAGAGCAAGCTCAATGATCCCGTTCTGATCTTTGATGATGTGACGGGGAGTTTTGTGGATGTGAACACCCAGGGCACAGATGAAGAGCTGGCGCAGCGCTATGCTCAGGTGGATGTAGCAGAGCCAGAAGCCGAACAGGTAGAAACAGACACTCCACGAGGGCGTGGTCGACCCAAATTGGGTGTGGTGCCGCGTGAAGTGACCCTGCTGCCACGCCATTGGGATTGGCTGGCCACTCAACCCGGCGGTGCTTCAGTTGCATTACGCAAACTGGTTGAAGAAGCACGCCGTGCCAGTGCTGATAAAGACCAACGCCGTCAGGCCCAAGAGAGAACCTATAACTTCATGACGGCTATGGGTGGGGATTTGCCAGGCTTTGAAGAGGCCATGCGGGCTTTGTTTGCCAATAAGCTGGAGCACTTTCAAGAGCTGCTAAATACCTGGCCTGAAGATGTAAGGGACTACGCCTTAAAGCTGTTGTCAGGAACGTAGCGGTTTGCCCATAGCCTTCATCAGGCGGTACCGTTTACGCCGCCTGAATGAAGTTGCTTAAAAAGGCCTGTGTACGTGCTTCCTGCGGATTGCAGAATACTTGTTCTGGTGGGCCGGATTCCACGATGACGCCTTTATCGAAAAAGCAGACACGATCCGACACTTCCTTGGCAAATTGCATCTCGTGCGTGACCAGCAAAATAGTCAGATCCTGCTCCTGGCTGAGCTTTTGAATGACGCCCAGCACTTCGCCTACCAGCTCCGGGTCCAGTGCCGAGGTAGGCTCATCAAACAGCAAGATATTGGGTTCCATCGCCAGCGCCCGTGCAATGCCCACCCGTTGCTGCTGCCCGCCTGATAGTTGGCTGGGGAATTTGTCAGCATGCTCGATCAGGCCCACCAGATTCAGATATTTAGTGGCCCGTTCGCGCGCCTGTTCTTTGGACAGGCCCAGCACATGCGTAGGCGCTTCGGTCACGTTGCGCATCACGGTCATGTGCGGGAACAGGTTGAATTGCTGGAACACCATGCCCATTTCCTTACGCATCTCGCGCAAATGGTTCTGGCTGGCGGGCACCAGCTTGTCATCACTATATTCGTGCCATAGGGGTTTACCGGCAACGGTGATGACGCCCTCATCTATGGTTTCCAGCGTCATCAAAATACGCAGTACGGTGGATTTGCCGGAACCAGAAGGGCCGATGATGGTGACTTTCTCACCCGGCTCTACCTGAAAGTTCAAGGCATCCAGCACGGTGACGTCGCCAAATTTCTTGGTGACGTTATCAAATTGAATGATGGGTTTTGTGTCAGTCATCGTAAGGGGATTCCTTGCTTGGGCAAACGCCGGTCCAGCGTACGTACCCCAGCCGAAGCCAATAGCGTCAGCAGCAGATACAGGCCGCCGACCATGGACAGGGGAATGATGTAGTTAAAGGTACGGTCACCAATAATCTTGGCCACATTCAAGACTTCCAGCACTGATACCACCGACAGCACGGGCACGTCTTTCATGATGGACACCAGGTAGTTGCCCATGGCGGGAATGATGCGTGGGATCGCCTGGGGCAGGGTGATAACCATAAAGGTGCGCAGCGGGGAAATATCCAGTGCGCGGGCAGCTTCGGTCTGGCCGTGTGTGACAGATTCCAGACCGGCTCGGTAAACTTCAGACAGGTACGCGCTGTACTGCACACCCAGCGCCAGCGCGCCAGTCAGGAAGGCGGGCAGCACAATGCCATAGTCCGGCAGCACGTAATACAGGAAAAACAATTGCACCAGCAAAGGGGTGTCTCGCAGGAATTCAGTCAGCACATAGGCAGGCCAGGAAATCAGGCGCAGGCGCACGCTTTTCAGACCCGCCAGGACCAGGCCCAGTATCGCGGCAACGCCAAAGCCTAATACTGCCGCCTGCACCGTTACCCACAAACCTTTAAGCAAGATGGGCAGGATAGACAGCGCAAATGCTCCGTTGCTGCTGGTGTCCCATTCAATACCAAACAGCATGTTCAGCTCCTTTGCGCGCGCCAGCGGCCGGTCGCGCGTTCCAGTAGTTTCATCAGGACTGTCAACACCAGTGCCATGCCAAAGTACATGAGCAAGAGCAGGGTGTAGATGGTGGTGCTGTCCTGGGTGAAGTTGCGTATTTGTTCCGCTCTAAAACTCAGGTCTCCCAGACTGATCAACGAGACCAGGGCCGTATCTTTCAGATTTTGCACCGCCAGATTGCCAAAGCTGGGCATCATTTCAGGGATGGCCTGGGGCAGGCTGATACGCCACAAGGTTTGGCGCTCGGTAAAGTCCAGGGCCTTGGCGGCCTCCAACTGGGAGTGGGGAACGGCCTGAATGGCACCGCGCACGACCTCAGCACCGTAAGCGCCAATATTCAAACCTAAGGCCAGCGTGCCGGCCACGACCGGGTCCAGGCGCAAGTCCACCCCAATCGCTTCACCTAGAATCGGCAGGGCGAAGTACAGCCAGAACAGCTGTACCAATAAAGAGGTGCCACGAAATACTTCAATAACGGTGATGGACAGCGAACGTACGGCCAAGGAGTGCGAGAGCCTGCCTATGCCCAAGGCAAAGGAGGCAATGGCACCCAGTATCGTTGAGTAAAACGTGAGCTGTATCGTGACCCAGGCCCCTTCCATCAGGGCCGAGCTGTAACTTAACCAATCCATATCAGGTTCCAGACAAGGGCGGGCGGTGTACTGTGGGTGCCTGGCAGGCCCTTGTCCGGGGCCGCGCAGGCCAGTGCGGCCGCCTCGCTATCAGGTGAAGGATCAGGCTTTACACAGCTGTTCCGTGGACTTTTCAAACGAATGGGTAGCGTCTTCTTCGGTAAAGCCGTGCTTGCTCAGGATGGCTTTCCATTCATCGGTTTTCTTGAACTCGGCCAGTTCTTTATTGACCGCATCGCGCAGGTCCTCGGATTCTTTGGCGAAGGTGAAACCGCCCCAGCTACGCACGGGATTGCCGTTGATGATCGGGTCCTTGAACTGCGCAGCTAGTTCCACCTTGCCCCCGCCCTTGGAAGCCAGATCGCTGGCGGTTTGGCCTGTCGCCGCGTACGCATCTGCCCGGCCTGTGGAGACGGTAGAGATGGCGTCAGCGTTGTTGGAGATGGTGATCATACGGTTATCAGGCACGCCTAGAGCCTGCATCATTTCCAGCTGATCGGCACCGGCCATGATGGCAATGGTGTGATCGGTCTTGGCGAAGTCTTCATAGGAGTGAATGTTCTTGGGGTTGCCCTTGGCGACCAGCAGACCCTCGCCGTAAGAGCTGTTGGGCTCCGAGAACAGCACGGTGTTGCAGCGTTGGGGCAGGATAGCCATCTCGGCCGCCACCATATCAAAGCGCTTGGCTTGCAGGCCAGGGATCAGCGAACCGAAGTTGGCGGTTTCCCATTTGATGTTCTTGACGCCCAAACGCTCCATGATGGCCTGGGCCACTTCAGGGCCGGCACCTTGGGCTTTGCCGGACATATCCATGTATCCGTAGGGAATTTCGTTAGCAACGGCGACGCGAATGACGCCGCGCTCTTTGACTTGCTCCAGTGTGACCGCTTGGACGCTGGATGCGGTGGCCATCGTACCCAGCAGGGCAAAGGCCAGCGCGCAGAGGGGCTTGGATTGTAGTTTCATCATTAGTCCTTTTCTCGCCTATACCATTTCGTTATGAATGATTTGTTTTACGAAAGATTTGCTATGAAATCATAGCGCATAAAATCATTTGTGCTCAAATTAAATGTATAGAAACTATCGGCCGGCGGGAGTGGGTAGAGTTTCTAAATAAGAAAAGAATCTGTGCTTAGGGAAAATGCGTGGTGCCTTGAAGGCGGGTTTTTACTATGCTCCCAAGGATTAAAGAGCGCTTGCCCCCAGAAAAGCGCCTGGTTTCTGCCTACCCCAGATCGATTCATGAATGAGTTTGGCGCGCCTTACGGTGCGCCGACACCCTTTTGGAGAGCACGCCTTGGCGGGCTCTCAACCCCCCTGACAGTTAAGGAAAAGCACAGCACCAACACGCTGTGCTGATCCAGCAAGGACTGACACCCCACGCGGTGCCAGGCTCTTTGTACTGGCAGTTGGCGGCTTCTTCAGATCAGAAGTGCGGCCAGAAGAAAAAGATGGTGACAGGCTTACTTAATGCAAAATCGTGGAGGCTCTATGAGCAGAGAAGAGGGCGGTTTTATAAAACAGCATCTGATTTGGTTGTTGGTTGCAGTGCTGGGGGCGTTTGCCCTGGGGACAGTGGCACTGAGCCGGGGGGAGAGTATCAATGCGCTATGGATCGTGGTTGCCGCAGTCTGCGTCTATTTAATTGCGTACCGTTACTACAGCCGTTTTATTGCTCGTAAGGTCTTTGAGCTGGATGCCACCCGCATGACGCCTGCCTGGCGTCATAACGACGGTCTGGACTATGTTCCCACTAATAAGCACGTGCTCTTTGGGCATCACTTTGCCGCGATTGCTGGGGCAGGGCCATTAGTTGGGCCTGTGCTGGCGGCGCAAATGGGCTATTTGCCCGGCATGCTCTGGATTCTGGCCGGGGTGGTGTTCGCGGGGGCGGTGCAGGATTTCACGGTTCTGTTCATCTCCATGCGTCGCGATGGGCGCTCGCTGGGGGATCTGATCAAATCGGAGCTGGGTACCGTTCCCGGTGTGATCGCCTTGTTTGGCGCGTTCATGATCATGGTCATCATCCTGGCCGTCCTGGCGCTGATCGTGGTCAAGGCCTTGATCAATTCGCCGTGGGGAACCTTTACGGTGGCAGCCACGATTCCGCTGGCTATTTTCATGGGGATTTATCTACGTTTTTTGCGGCCCGGCCGCATTGGCGAGGTCTCGGTTATTGGACTGGTCTGCTTGCTGGCGGCTATTACGTATGGTCAGAATGTGGCGGCTCACCCTTTCTGGGGGCCGTTCTTCACCCTGGACGGCGAAGAGCTGACCTGGGCGTTGATCATCTACGGTTTTATTGCAGCCGTCTTGCCCGTGTGGCTTTTGTTGGCGCCGCGTGACTACCTGTCTACCTTCCTGAAAATCGGCACGATTGTCGGACTGGCCATCGGGATTGTGATTGTGGCTCCTGAACTGAAAATGCCCGCCACCACCCAGTTCATTGATGGCACGGGCCCGGTATGGTCGGGCAGCTTGTTCCCCTTCCTGTTTATCACCATTGCTTGCGGTGCGGTCTCTGGCTTCCACGCTTTGATTTCCTCGGGCACGACACCCAAGATGATCGAAAACGAAACCCAGGCCCGCTATATCGGCTATGGCGGCATGTTGATGGAATCCTTCGTGGCCATCATGGCCTTGGTAGCCGCTTGCGTGATCGAGCCCGGTATTTACTACGCCATGAACAGTCCGGCTGCCTTGATCGGCACTACGCCGGAACAGGCCGCCCAAGTTGTATCTAGCTGGGGCTTTCTGATCACCCCGGCAGACCTGACCCAAATGGCCAGCGACGTAGGCGAGAACAGCATTATCTCGCGTGCCGGTGGGGCGCCCACTTTGGCGGTGGGGATGGCCTTTATCTTGCATAACGTTATCGGCGGGCCAGCGATGATGAGCTTCTGGTATCACTTCGCCATCCTGTTCGAGGCCCTGTTCATTCTGACGGCGGTTGATGCCGGTACGCGGGCAGGCCGCTTCATGCTGCAAGACTTGATGGGAACCTTTGTGCCGGGTTTACGGCGTACAGAGTCCTTGGTCGCTAACTTGATTGCGACGTCCTTGTGCGTGGCCGCGTGGGGCTACTTCCTGTACCAAGGGGTGGTTGATCCTCTGGGCGGCATCAATACCTTGTGGCCGTTGTTTGGGATTGCCAACCAGATGCTGGCGGCGGTGGCCCTGGTACTGGGGACGGTGGTGCTCTTCAAAATGAAGAAAGACCGCTATGCGTGGGTCACGGTGGTACCAACAATCTGGTTGCTGATCTGCACACTGTTTGCCGGCTTCCAGAAAATGTTCCACCCCGATCCCAAGATTGGTTTTTTGGCCCACGCTAAGGTCTATCAAAAAGGCTTGGCGGAACAAACCGTTATGGCACCGGCCAAATCCCTGGAGCAGATGCAGCAGGTGATCTTCAACGATTATGTGAATTCCACCCTGTGCGGTCTGTTCATCTTCGTGGTCTTGAGCATGGTGTTCTTTGGCATACGTTGCGTGTTGCAGGCGCGTCGCAGCACTGTGCCGCATTCGGCGGAAACCCCTTACGAGCCTTTACCGGCTCTGGCAAGTTCAGGAGCTTGATATGAAAGGATTATTCACGGGAGCCATTGCGCGCAGTGCCCAGGCAGGGCGGGGCACGGGACGCTATCTGGCCACAACCTTGCGCCTGATGGTGGGTGTGCCGGACTACGAAACCTATCTGGCTCATATGCGGGCGAATCACCCCGATCAGGAACCGATGGAATACCCCGCTTTTTTCCGCGAACGGCAACAAGCTCGTTATGGTGGAAAGGGACGCATAGCGTGTTGCTAAATTAGGCGGCTAAGGGCCAGAGCCTTGTGTTCTGGCCCTTTCGCATTTGACAAAGCGGCTTGCTATCAGGTTTGTATGTAGATGTAAAAATAAGACAGGCCGCTGATCAAAACGATTTATCGTAGTTTTTCTGGATAACACGAAACAAAAGGGCTAATAAAAAACGCTAAACGAAATTATTATTTCGTTTGTTGGTGTTTTTTACGGTGTAATTGATATAAATGTTTTGTCGTTCTGCGTTTTTGTGGATGAATCTTGCGGGTTTTGTTTGGCGGCACCTTAGGAACTGTGTTAGGATTTTTCCCATGACTTTCGCAACCCCTGTTTTCTTCTTTTATTTTTATGCTTTTCCAATACCGCTGGTGGAGGAAAGGACGGGTTGCAGCAAACATAAGTAAGACCTAAATCCTGAAATAAGCCGCCAGCATCGTCCGGGCGGCTTTTTTTTCGTTTGCCCCCGAACCTGGCAAACCAACTGGAGTTCAATCGTGTCGCACAATACTGATGATTTACGGATTCGTGAAATTAAGGAGTTGTCTCCCCCATCCCACGTGATGCGCGAGTTCCCGTGTACCTCTGCGGTATCGACCACGGTTCACAAGGCGCGTCGCAGCATTCACAAAATCTTGCATGAGCAAGATGATCGTCTGGTGGTCGTGGTGGGCCCTTGTTCCATTCACGATACCGAAGCCGCTCTGGACTACGCCCGCCGTCTGACGGTAGAGCGCAAGCGCTTTGCGCCCGAGTTGGAAATTGTGATGCGGGTGTACTTTGAAAAACCCCGTACCACGGTGGGTTGGAAAGGGCTGATCAACGATCCGTTCATGGATGGCAGCTTCAACATTAATCAGGGTTTGCGTACTGCTCGTGAGTTGCTGCTGGCCGTGAACCAGCTGGATTTGCCCGCTGGCTGCGAATTCCTGGACATGATTACGCCTCAGTACATTGCTGATCTGGTTTCTTGGGGTGCCATTGGTGCCCGCACGACGGAAAGCCAGGTGCACCGCGAGCTGTCCTCGGGACTGTCTTGCCCGGTGGGCTTTAAGAACGGCACAGACGGCAATATTCGTATTGCACTGGACGCGATCAAAGCCGCGTCCCAGCCTCACCATTTCTTGTCGGTGACCAAAGGAGGTCACTCGGCCATTGTGTCCACGGTGGGAAATGACGACTGCCACGTGATTCTGCGCGGCGGTAAAACACCGAACTACGACGCTGAAAACGTTGAGGCGACCAGCCAGGCCATGATCAAGGCCGGCATGGTGCCCCGTGTGATGGTCGATGCCAGCCACGCCAACAGCAATAAAGACTACCGCCGTCAGCCCGAAGTGCTGGCCGACGTGTCCGGTCAGATTGCCGGTGGCGATATGCGCATTTGCGGCGTGATGGTTGAAAGCCATCTGGTGGGCGGTCGTCAGGACGTGGTGGAAGGCAAGCCCCTGACCTACGGTCAAAGCATTACCGATGGTTGTATCGATTGGGATGACACCATCGTGGTGCTGGAAAAACTGGCTGAAGCGGTGCGTCAACGTCGCAAGACACGGGTCGCACTTGAAGAGGGGGCACTTAGCCACTCATAATAAGGTTTTGCCTTATTGGAATGTTCATGAATGCACCCGGCCATGCCGATTTAGCGCGGCGCCCTTTACCTGACGGTTTCATTGAAGCCTTGCAGGCGCAGTTCCAAGAGCGTTGCTCGCTTTCTCACGCTGTGCGTGAACACCATGGACGAGATGAATCGCCGTATCCACCCATGCTGCCTGATGTGGTTGTTTTTGCTCGCAGCACAGAGGAAGTAGCTTGGGTGGCGCGTCATTGCCATGAACACCATGTGCCTTTGATCCCTTTTGGTGCCGGCTCCTCGCTGGAAGGGCACTTCCTGGCGATTCAAGGCGGTGTCAGCCTGGACTTGTCCGGTATGGACGAGATCGTGGTGATCAATGCCGAAGACTTCACCGCCACGGTGCAGGCCGGCGTAACGCGTACGGCCTTGAACGAGCATATCCGTGATACTGGCCTGTTCTTCCCCATCGACCCCGGTGCTGACGCCAGCCTGGGCGGTATGGCCGCAACTCGTGCCTCCGGTACTAATGCCGTGCGTTACGGCACCATGCGTGAAAACGTTCTGACCTTGACGGTCGTGACTGCAGATGGGCGTGTGATCAATACGGCCAATCGTGCCAAGAAGTCCTCGGCTGGCTACGACCTGACCCGCCTGTTTATCGGTAGTGAAGGCACGCTGGGCATCATTACGGAAGTGACGGTACGTTTGTACCCGCAGCCCGAAGCTATTTCGGCCGCAATCTGTAATTTCTCCGATCTGCGCTCTGCTGTGCAAAGCGTGATCGAAGTGATCCAGATGGGTATCCCGATTGCTCGCGTCGAGTTCATGGACACGGCGGCTGTGCGTGCAACTAACGCCTATAGCAAGCTGACCCTGAAAGAATCGCCCTTATTGCTGTTTGAATTCCATGGCAGCCCCAGCGGTGTGCAAGAGCAGGCACAAGTCGTGCAGGAAATCACCCGAGATAACGGTGGCATGGACTTTGAGTGGGCCGATAAAGCTGAAGACCGCTCCCGCTTGTGGACGGCTCGTCACAATGCCTACTTTGCCGGTCTGCAACTGCGTCCCGGCTGCCGCTCCAGCACGACGGACGTTTGTGTGCCGATCTCCGCTTTGGCGGAGTGCGTGGCAGAAACGGCGGCCGATATGGATCAGGCTCCCTTCCCCTACACCATTGTCGGCCACGTGGGCGATGGCAACTTCCACGTTTTGATGCTGCTCGACGCCGACAACCAGCAAGAGTGGGAAGAGTCCGAGCGTCTGAATCATCGTCTGGTGGAGCGTGCGATTGCCATGCAAGGCACATGCACAGGTGAACATGGCGTGGGCTTGCACAAAATGGAATTCATGCTGGCCGAGCACGGTCAAGATGCTTTGGATATCATGGCCAGCATCAAGCAGGCACTGGACCCCCATAACATCATGAACCCAGGGAAAATGTTGCCTCCACGTCCTCTGGACTGATAGCAGGGCCGTTTTTCCTGAAACCCAGGCAACATTTTGTTCTGCCTGGGTTTTTTGTTTGTGTCCCAGATATCACAGTTATTTATAAACCCCAGGCGCTAATGGCGTCTGCCTGTACATGCGTCAGGGCAGGCGTACAATGCGTTTTTTAGTTAGACAGGTGCGCGCTGGGCTTTAAGCCCGGTATCAGCGGCACCGCTCATCATCACTGCAATGACTATTTCCACCAAAAAAGGTCGCGTCGTTATCGGAATGTCCGGCGGCGTGGACTCCTCCGTCTCGGCCTGGCTGCTTAAAGAGCAAGGCTATGAAGTCGTGGGCCTGTTCATGAAGAACTGGGAAGACGACGACGATTCCGAATTCTGTTCTTCGCGCCAGGATTGGCTGGATGCGGCCAGTGTGGCTGATCTGCTTGGGGTAGAGATTGAGGCGGTCAATTTCGCAGCAGAATATAAAGACCGGGTTTTTGCGGAGTTCTTGCGGGAATACTCGGCAGGCCGCACGCCTAATCCTGATGTGCTGTGTAATGCGGAAATCAAGTTCAAGGCCTTTCTGGATCACGCCATGACTTTGGGTGCGGACTGGATTGCTACCGGCCACTATGCCCGCGTGCGCGGGGTGCCCATGCCTGGGGGCGCAACCGACTATCAGTTGTTGAAAGGCGTGGATGCCTCCAAGGATCAAAGCTACTTTTTGCACCGCCTGAATCAGGCCCAGTTGTCGCGTACTTTGTTCCCCTTGGGCGAGATCAACAAGCAGGAAGTACGCCGTATTGCCGAGGAACTGAAGCTGCCTAATGCTGCTAAAAAAGACTCGACCGGGATCTGCTTTATTGGTGAGCGTCCTTTCCGCGAATTCCTGAATCGCTACTTGCCCACCCAACCCGGCCCCATCAAAACGCCGGAAGGGCAGGTGCTGGGCCAGCATGTGGGCTTGGCTTTCCACACTTACGGCCAGCGCAAGGGCTTGGGTATTGGTGGTGTCAAAGGCAAGCAGCGTGACGATGGCACGGCTGATGCCTGGTATGCCGCCCGTAAAGACTTGGCTAGCAACACCTTGTATGTAGTGCAAGGGCACGATCACCCCTGGCTGCTACAGTCTGAACTGAAGGCCGAACAGACCAGTTGGGTGTCCGGCCATCCGCCAGCTTTGGGCCCGATTCATGCCAAGACCCGCTATCGTCAGGCTGATGCAGCGTGTACGGTGCTGGCTGCTGAAGGCCAGAGCCTGGCCTTGCATTTTGACGAGCCCCAGTGGGCTGTGACACCGGGTCAATCCGTGGTCTTGTATGACGGTGACCGCTGCCTGGGCGGCGGCATTATTCAATAAGAGGCGGGTATGGATCCCATTCTTGTCATCAGTTTGCTGGTGCTGGGCGCCGGTATTGGTCTGGCCGCTGGGCTGTTGGGGATTGGTGGCGGGATGATTCTCGTGCCGTTTCTGACCTTCCTGCTGCCCTTGTTTGGTGTGCCGCAGGAACTGGCGGTCCATGCCTCCATTGCTACGGCTATGGCCACGATCCTGTTCACTTCCTTGTCCAGCGTGCGGGCCCACCACAAACACGGGGCGATACGCTGGGATGTGGTCAAAGTGATGGTGCCGGGTTTGCTCGTGGGCGGACTGGTGTCGGGCGGGGCGATTTTCGCCCTGATCAATAGCACTGCCCTGGCCATTGTGTTCGGCGTTTTCGTGCTGTATTCGGCATCCAAAATGGCGCGCAAGTCCACGCCGGTGCAGGGCCGCTCTTTACCTGCTCCGTTCTGGATTGCAGCGATGGGGGCCTTGATCGGTTTTGTATCGGGTCTGCTGGGCGCGGGTGGGGCCTTTTTGTCCGTCCCCTTCATGCTGCGCGGTAATGTACCGGTGCGTCAGGCCGTGGCTACGTCGGCGGCACTGGGCTTTTTCATCGCCTTGGCCAATAGCGTGGGCTATATCTGGTCGGGTCAGGCCAGCTTGGGCAACCATCCGGGTATGATCGGATTTATCTACTGGCCCGCTCTATTGATTGTGTCGGCCACCAGTATCTGCACCGCGCCCTTGGGGGCGAGCCTGGCACACAAAATTGACCAGGCCACGCTCAAGCGCATCTTCGCGGGTATGCTGACGGTTCTGGCGATCTACATGATTACGCAGGCTATTACTCAGGCTTGATGATTTCAGGTTGGGCTTTGTTAAAAACAGAGTCCAGCCCACTCAGCTCGGTTTCCTTGATCGAGTCAAAAACTCTCCCCTCTGTCCATTGAATTGCTGCCAACAAAGCCGTTAATGCCTGCTCGCTTTGCTGCAGCGTACTGCCGTGGGCGTGAAACTCGTGTGTCATGTCTGGCCACACATCCAGGCGTACCGGGGCTCCCTGGTTTTTCGCCTGCCGGGCAAAATCACGAATCATATCAACCAGAATCTCTTTGCCTCCGGCCTGAATATAAATAGGCGCCAGTTTGCGCAGATCCTGGGCAATGGGGGAGAGCTGGGTATCGCTCCATTCACCACTTCCTTTCAACCATTGACCATATTGCAGTGTTTGATAGCCCTGCACCATGTCGTAGCGATCATGGCCAAACTGGCTGGCTCCTCGACGGCCTATATCTGTCCACGGGCTGAGTGCCAGGGCCAGGGCAGGTTGGGGGAGCCCGGCTTGGCGCAGGCTCACCAGAGTCATCAGCACCAGGTGCCCGCCTGCCGAATCCCCTGCCAAGACAATCTCTGTGGGTGGTGCACCGCGCTCCAGCAAGTAACCATAGGCGGCTAGCGCATCTTCTTGTTGAGCGGGGTGTGCATGTTCCGGGGTCAAGCGATAGTCCGGGGCGAAGATGCGGATCTGAAGTTTATGGGCGAGCAGGGCAATGAAGTGGCGTGAAACCGTAGGGTAAAAAGCATAGCCGCCACCATGAAAGTACAGCATGGTTTTGGAGCCACTTGAAACCTCAGGAATGAACCAGTGCCCACGTGGTTCCTGTGCAGTGCTGGCCTGGATTCGGACGGGTAGCGTCGGTTCGGCAATGGTGTAAAGGCTATCGAAGTAGGCTCGGCCCTGAACCATGCTTGGCAGGCTAAAGGCGTGGTTGAACTGCTTACGATAGAACAGCGTGGCGATTTCAAAAGGGATGGTCCAGCCGGGCACCAGCGGTTTGGCGATAGCTCGTCGAGCCAATATGTTCATGGTGGTGATGCATAGCGTGGCGGCACTTCGGCAACGATGAGACCAGGAACCTTGAAAAACAGTTTTGGGCATAAGAGTGCGGGGTTGAAGTAGGATAAGAAGGCTTTCAGTGTGGCCCGTTCAGCCCGGGCCGGATAGAACGGAAACGACTTCTTATGTCCACTTTGCCTGCTGCCCGTTTACATCACCCGACCCGACTGACGGCGGGCAGTATCCACCTGGGTGTGGCACGCGATATCCGTGGTGTGGACTTGCGGCCGGAACAGCGCCTGAACTTCTATCCGGCCTCGCCTTTAGCCGTTTTATCGTGGATTTTTCATGGGCAACTGCATAGGGTACAGACGCAAGCGGATGGCTTAACGCCAGTGCTGTCTGCAGAACTTCCCAGGATGCTGTTTACCGGACCTTCACGCACGCCCTCTATTAGCTGGTCACCAGGGCCGGTCCACGCGATTTCGATAGGGATATATCCAGATGCGCTAAAGCGCTTGTTTGGTATTCAGGCAGGCGACGTCAGAGACCTTGTGCTTCCCATGGAGCAAGTCTTGTCCGCTTCTGCCTGCCAGATTTTGGGACAGGTGCAAACCGGAGAGGGGCCCTTATTTGCGCAGCTTGAAGTGGCGATTCAGCAATGTGCCCGTGGTGCAGGGGCGGCGGGGGGAGCCGCCACAGTGCATCATTGGTTGACGGGCTTGATGATGAGAATGGCGGCGACGCATACCGGAATCGGGCTACGTCAGGTGCAAAGGCAGTTCAAGCGCCAAGCCGGACAAAGCCAACGTGAGCTGCAACTTTATGCGCGGGCAGAGCGAGCCTTTGCCTTGGCCCAGCAGCAGGAGAACCCGATCTGGTCAGAGGTGGCGCTGCAGGCCGGCTATAGCGATCAGTCTCATTTTGGCCGGGAGGTCAAACGCGTTTCTGGTTTTTCTCCTGCCCAGTTCGCTCAAAGTATGAAGACTGATGAGGCTTTCTGGATGTATCGTTTGCTGGGGGAGACCTGAGGCTACAGACATAAAAAAACCCATTCAAAAGAATGGGCCCTGGCTTGCTCAAGCAGCACTCACGATGTAGGTGGTAGGGTGCTGGCAAACGAGGGGCGCGCTTGGAGTTTTTCGTCCAGGCGTTGCAAATTGCCATACTGGGAGCGCCAGTCCAGTTCGGAAAAGCGCAGGTCCAGATAACCCAGAGCGCAGCCTACGGCAACGTCGGCCAGGCTAAAGCTGGTGCCCATGCAAAAGGACTGATCACCCAAGGTGTTGTTCATGGATTGCAGGGCAGCCGTAATCTTGCTGTTCTGACGGTCGATCCAGGCGGGCAGGCGCAGCGCTTCGGGGCGGCGGTTTTCCACCACGATGGCGACGCACGCATCCAGCAAGCCATCAGCAATGGCTTCCCAGCATTTGACCGCAGCGCGATCACGTCCGGCTTGAGGAATCAGGCGGCCGACGGGCGAGAGGGTATCCAGATACTCGACGATCACGCGGGAGTCGAACAAGTTTGCCTGATCATCCATAATCAGACAGGGAACTTTGCCCAGTGGATTGTGCTTCAGAATATCGCTGTCATCGGCCCACACATCCTCCAGAATCAGCTCGTAATCGAGCTTTTTTTCCGCCATGACAACACGCACTTTGCGCGCGTATGGACTTGTGAGGGAAGCTAGAAGTTTCATAAAAAGCTATCAAAAGTTGCAGGCTCAAAAAGTATAGCAGGAACCTATGGGCGAACGCCCCGCTGGCCGGGCCCGACCCGCCAGCTTGGGACAATGTCTGAAAACTGTGGTTTATTCGTCAAACCACTTGGCAGCAGCGGCATTCTGACCCCCTCCTGAACACGCGGCGTACGGGTGTCAGTGCGCAATGTTAGAATGCGGGCTGACTTTATTCCCCCTTCTTTTCTGTAGAACGATGCACATAGCCGATACCCTGAGCACTCTGAATGCCTTGTCGCCATTGGACGGGCGTTATGGCAGCCGTACCGCCCCCTTGCGTGGCCTGTTGTCCGAAGCCGCATTTATGTGGCATCGCGTGGAGGTCGAAGTGGCCTGGCTGATCGGCCTGTCCGATGCGGGCCTGCCTGAACTTCCCGCCTTCTCCGCACAAGCCCGTGATGTGCTCAAGAGCCTGGTGCAGAACTTCTCGGAAGAGGACGCTGCCCGTATTAAAGCGATCGAACGCACCACGAATCACGACGTGAAAGCGGTGGAGTATTGGCTGAAAGAACAAGTGGCCGAGCACGCCGAGCTGTCCGCCGCCGCTGAGTTCATTCACTTTGCCTGCACCTCTGAAGACATCAACAACACCTCGCACGCCCTGATGCTGACGCGTGCTCGTGAACAGGTGATCCTGCCTCAGTTGCAAGAAGTCTGCGATGCCATCAAGGCCCAGGCGCGCCTGCACGCCCAGCAGCCTTTGCTGTCGCGCACGCATGGTCAGCCTGCTAGCCCCAGCACCGTGGGTAAAGAGTTTGCCAACGTGGCCGCTCGTTTGCAGAACGCTATTACTGCTATTGCCGCCGTTCAGCCTCTGGCGAAATTGAATGGCGCCACCGGCAACTACAATGCCCACTTCTCGGCTTACCCCGAAATCGATTGGCCTGCTTTCAGCCAGAAAGTGCTGGCTGGCCTGGGCCTGACGCAGAACGTGTACACCATCCAGATTGAACCCCACGACTGGATGGCTGTCTTGTTTGACGCAATTGCCCGCGCCAACACCATCTTGCTGGACTTCAACCGTGACGTATGGGGCTATATCTCCCTGGGCTACTTCAAACAGCGCCTGAAAGAAGGCGAGATTGGTTCCTCCACGATGCCACACAAGGTCAACCCGATTGACTTTGAGAACTCGGAAGGCAACCTGGGTTTGGCCAACGCCATGTTGCGTCACCTGTCGGAGAAACTGCCTATCTCACGTTGGCAGCGTGACCTGACTGACTCGACTGTGCTGCGTAACCTGGGCGTGGCCCTGGGTTATAGCGTGGTGGCCTACGATGCCTGCCTGCGTGGTCTGAACAAGTTGGAACTGAATGCGGCTGCTGTGGATGCCGATATCGACGCTTGCTGGGAAATTCTGGCTGAGCCTGTGCAAACTGTGATGCGCCGTTATGGCTTGCCCCAGCCTTACGAGCAACTCAAAGCCCTGACACGTGGCCGTGGTATTACTGAGGAAGCCTTGCGCGAATTTATTGGTGGTTTGGAACTGCCAGCAGACGCTAAAAGCTATTTGCTTGAGCTAACTCCACGCAGTTACCTGGGTGTAGCGGTACAGTTGGCCCAGGCGATCTAAATTCAAACGGCTGTTCCATTGCATGGACACAGCCGGACTGATTTCTTGAGCCGGTGCTTTATGAAGTGTTTTATGTTTCATCACACAGGAGTTTCCATGAAAAAATTTGCGTTTTTGACTGCCGCTGCCGCTTTGTGTGCTGCGTTTGTCACGCCAGCAACAGCCCAATTCGCCAAGCCTGAACAAGCTGTGAAGTACCGTCAGTCCAGCATGTCGCTGATCGGTTCGCACTTTGGTCGTATGGCTCCAGTGGCCAAGAAAGAAGCCCCTTACGATGCCGCTGCTATCGCTAAGAATGTGGAAGTGCTGACCGTCTTGGCTGCGCTGCCTTGGGCTGCTTTTGGTGCCGGTACTGAAGGTGGCGATACCAAAGCCGAAGCCTGGAGCGATGCTCAAGGTTTCAAACAAGCAACGGACGAGTTCAACACGGCCATCGACAAGCTGAAAGTAGCTTCCGATTCGGGCGACTTTGATGCTTTCCGTGTGGCTTTCGGTAATGTGGGCAAGTCCTGTAAGACGTGTCATGACGCTTACCGCAAAGAAAAATAAGCAGCCAGTACGCTTATAAAAAAAGCCCTCGAAAGAGGGCTTTTTCTTTTAGGCTTGTGCCTGTGTGTGAAGGGGGCAGTTTTCCTGCGCGCAAGATAAGCGAGAATCATGATGAGAACTCAGTGTTGATACCCCGTTTCGCCGTGGGTGCGGATATCCAGACCTTCGCGTTCATGGTCGGCATCGACACGTAAACCACCGCAGACGGCTTTAGCAATTTTGAAGGCAATCCAGGCAGCGATACCAGACCAAACCAGGGTCACCAATACGCCTTCCAATTGAATCCATAATTGCATCCAGATACTGTTTCCGGCTGCTGTGCCGGGTCCACCCAGAACGGGAGAGTTAAACAGGCCAGTCAGCAAAGCGCCCACAATTCCACCCAAACCGTGAATGCCAAACACGTCCAGCGTATCGTCGGCACGTAACCAGCGCTTCAGGCCATTCACACCCCACAAGCAAGCCAGGGAAGTGATCAGACCAATGGCTAAGGCACCTGAGGGGGCAACAAAACCAGCGGCAGGGGTAATACCCACCAATCCTGCAATCGCACCCGAACATGCACCTAACAAGGAAGGGTGGCCTTTACTGATCCACTCGCCCAAGGTCCAAGCGATGACGCCAATAGCAGCGGCCAACATGGTGTTAAAGAAAGCCAGGGTGGCGTTTTCATTGGCAGACAAAGCCGAGCCCGCGTTAAAACCAAACCAGCCTACCCAAAGCAGGGCGGCACCGATAAAGGTCAAAGGCAGGTTATGCGGCGGCATGGCTTCACGACGGTAGTTCAGTCGGGGACCCACCATCCAGGCACCGATCAAGCCTGCAATACCCGCATTGATATGCACCACCGTCCCACCGGCAAAGTCCAGCGCCCCACGGGAGTTGAGCAGGCCACCTTGCTGTTCATCGGCGAACCAGACCATATGGCAAATAGGCAGATAGGCCAGGGTGAACCAGATCACGGTAAAGACCAGAATGGCAGACAAGCGAGCCCGTTCTGCCAGACTGCCGACCACCAGTGCGCACGTCAGACCGGCAAAGGTTGCCTGGAAAGAAGCAAACAGCAGCTCAGGCAAGGTGCCTGACATGGAGAACTGTTGATCGGCGGCATTGAACATACCGTTGAACAGCACCTTGTCCAGGCTACCTATGAAGGGGTTGCCTGCGGTAAAGGCCAGCGAATAGCCGTAGATGAACCACAACACGACACCCAGACAAAACACCAACATGGTCTGGGACAACATGGACAAGGCATTTTTTTGACGCACCATCCCTGAGTAGAACAGGGCCAGGCCCGGCGCGGCCATCATCAGTACCAGAAGCGTGGATACCAGCATCCACGATAGATCAGCGTTGTTCATGATGGGTTCTCCGATTACAGGGCTTGCTCATCGCATTCGCCGGTACGAATGCGTACGACATGGTCCAGCGGCTGGACAAAGATCTTGCCGTCACCAATGCGACCGGTGCGGGCACTGCTTTGAATAGCCTCCAGCACACTGGCTAACTGCTCGTCTGGAATGGCCAGTTCAATGCGGATCTTGGGCAGGAAGTCGACCGCATATTCCGCGCCGCGGTACAGCTCGGTGTGGCCTTTTTGACGACCAAATCCCTTGACCTCAGTTAGCGTCATGCCCTGTATGCCCAGATCGGAAAGGGCCTCGCGTATCTCGTCAACCTTGAACGGTTTGACGATGGCGGTAATTAATTTCATAGATGTTCCTGAAGTAAACACAGGCAAGCCAGCCTTGCGGATGCAAAGGAACACCGAGGGGGATAGGAGACGGTTGAGAGGGGGCCAGCCGGGATGGGTAATCCTGACGGATGGCTTGAGTGCAACCGAGCAATGCCGGTTAGAGCGACTCTCAGGCTGTCAGCAACGTATGTGACAGCATGAACGCAAGTGTAGGCAAGCGGACCTGTGTTGTAGGTTGAAGAGCAACACAATTCCGGCAAGGCGAGTAAGCTAGCTAGGCACGTGACCTCGGTCTTGCCTAGTCGGTGGGTAGCGAGATAACAGCAGCGCTCTGTGACGCCTGTTTCCGCTCATCTCACCACCGCAGGAACAACGACTATGGAAAAATAATATATGCTGCGGCGCAACAAGTGCACGTTGTGTGCGGATTTTTTTTTAATAGTCTTAACTTTGCAACATTCAGTTCTGAAAAATAACGGATGCTCAAAGGCTCCGTACACCTATGTTTGCGCAACAGTCAGCGTGCTTTAGACCGCAGAGCTCAGCGTCGCGATCGCCTTGGCTTGTCTCGGAAGCAGGTGCAGCATTTTGTAGGGTGGAGACCCTCTGAAGGGTGCGCAGCGCAGCTAAAGAAGGGCGGCGGACAGGCAGCGAGTCTGTAAGAGCTGCCTGTGCATGGGGGTAACGCATTGGGTTTGTAGCGACGGTCAGGAGAGCAATTCAGGACCTTTGTACATATTGGTTTTTTTGCTGACTGTGCTCTGAGTGGGGAAAGTAAGCGGTACATGCCGCCGATTAAATGCCTGCAGCCCGCCTTGCCATAATTTGAACCCCAGGCAAGCGTCCCACTTGTCACGTTGATACAGCCAATGGGTTTGGCAGACGGTGCAGTGATAAAGGCTTTCCGTGCCTAGCTCATCTGCTTCGTCTACGCGTCTGATGGGTTTGAGGTAAGGGTGTCGCTGCGCATTGGGCTGCGAGAGCGGGAGGGTCTGGCACATGATGCACATCGTGCCTCGGTCTAACTGGGCCATACAATGCTCCTCAAATAATTTTGCGGTTGATGTAATAGCGTTAAGAGGCTTATTGGCTAATAAGAGAGACGTGATGGCTTGTAATAATTGTCAACACAATTCACTGTACTGCGGAAAGTGTAGTGTCAATGTCAGGACGCATCTCAATGTAATGACATGCGTCCTGAGATTTCATTGATAGCGGCCACAGCCGCTTCGTGCATGGCTCTGGAATCTTGCGTTTTACCTATTTTTTGGACGGCGGCTCCTTGCCCGGAATTTTTTTTGGATCGGGCTCCGGATTGGGAGTTTTACCGGGAGGAGTGGTGTCGGGCGCTTTGGTGGGATCAATGGCATTCAACATAGAAGTCTCCTGACAGAAATGATCTTCCAGCGTATCGGAATTAGCACCTGGCAAGGTAAACAACTATGACTGGCGAAATGACTCCCACGTCAGCCTAGTGCTTGTTTATTGTTTCATCAAAAGCAGGCAGGAGCAGTAGCGGGGGTAGCCTATGGCTGAGCAGTGCTATCATCGAACTCCTTAAAGAAAGCGTCGTAGCGCCTTGGGAAGCGAGTTGGAAAAAATTACCCTGGACCTGGAGAATTTTCTCCCGTATCAAGTCACGATACTGGCCTCGCATATTGCGGTGACCTTTGCCCGCCAGCATGCGCAGCAATTTGGCTTATCAATTCCGGAGTGGCGAGTTATTGCCACCCTGGGCCGCTACGGCACCTTGACGTCAGGCAGTTTGACCGAGCGCACCAGCATGGATAAAGCCAAGGTGAGCCGAGCTGTTTCCCGTTTGACTGCCGCCCAGCTGATTGCTCGTCGCGATAATGAAAACGATATGCGTAGCAATCTGTTGTGCCTGACCGAGCAAGGCCAGGAAGTGCATGATCGCATCGTGCCCATTGCCCTGGATCTGGAACAGGAGCTGACTGCCGTCTTAAGCGAAGAAGAGCTGAGCTCGTTCAAGCACATGATGCAGCGGCTGGAGCAACGCATGGTGCAGCGTTTTGGCAGCGATTTCAGCGGCGACGCACATATTTGAAGTCTCAAGGGTAATCACGGGGTGGTGCTGAATTGATATCACGCTAATATAGTTTCGTTTCAAACGAAACTATATTTAGGAGATGATAATGATGCAGGACGTAGACAGCCCAATCGCAGCCAGTCGCTTGGACACAAAGATCATGTCGCCCGCTATTGGGGTAGAGGTGGCCGGGCTTGATTTGACCCAGCCCTTGGAAGACTCACAGGTACAGGAGTTGCGTTCTTTATTGTTGAAGCATCAGTTACTGGTGTTTCGGGATCAAGCCTTAAGTTCGGCCCAGCACATCGCGTTTGCTCGCCGTTTCGGAGAGCTGGAAGTACACCCTGTTTTTCCGCACGATCCGGATTATCCCGAACTGGTCTTATTGGGTGGTGATAGCACCCAGCCAGGGAGGGAGAATCTGTACCACAGCGATGTCAGCTGGCGCGCTGAGCCGTCCATGGGATCTATCTTGCGTTGTATTGAATGCCCGCCAGCTGGAGGAGATACGATCTGGTGCAATATGGTGCTGGCCTACGAAAATCTGCCGCATCATATCAAGGATGTTTTGCATGAGCTGGAAGCAGTTCACGACTTGTTGCCGGGTTTCATCGACCGTATATCTGAAGAGGAAAGGGCGGCGATACGTGAACGTTTTCCGGCTCAGACGCATCCTGTCGTACGTACCCATCCAGAGACCGGGCAGCGGATTCTGTATGTCAGCAGCTGGACAACCCACCTGGCCAACTATATAGAAACCGGTTTCTTCCGTGGCATGCCAGAACTGCAAAGCGGTGCGCATTGGCTGCTTCAGTATTTGGTGGATCAGGCCCGTCATCCTGAATATCAGGTGCGGCTCAAATGGCAGCCTCATACGCTCGCGTTCTGGGATAACCGGTCGACTCAGCACTACGCCGTTCAGGATTATTTCCCTTCGCCTAGAAAAATGGCCCGCGCCACCATTATTGGTGACCGGCCTTATTGATCGCACTGCTGCACTTTTATCGATTAGGGGGAGACATGGAAAACCAAAAAAAGTATTTCCCAGGGCAGCGGTACGTCGTGGTGTTGCTATTGTTTTTGTTCATGGTGATCAACTTCGCTGACAAGGCGATCTTTGGTCTGGTGGCTGTTCCCTTGATGGAGGAACTGGCCATCAGCCCACAGCAGTTTGGCACAATTGCAGGCAGTTTTTTCTTCCTGTTTGCGATCTCGGGCATTGTGGTGGGTTTTGTGTCCAACACGGTGTCCTCGCGTTTGCTGTTGGTGGTGCTGGTTGTTATCTGGTCAGTCGCTCAGGTACCAATTGCCATGGGGGTCAGCACCATTGTCGGCCTGATGGCTTGTCGGATTTTGCTGGGAGTGGGGGAAGGGCCAGCCTACCCCTTGGCCTTGCATGCTTGCTACAAGTGGTTCCCGGATCAGGAGCGGACCTGGCCTACGGCCATTGTGATGCAGGGCGGGCAGGTTGGTATGTTGCTGGCCGGTCCTTTGGTCGGCTATCTGGCGATCAGTCATGGTTGGCGTTCTGTATTTTGGGTGACGGCGGCGGCCGGCGTCTTATGGTTGATTGTCTGGGCCTTGCTGGGTAAAGATGGCCCGATCAGTACGGTCAAGACTCCCGAGGCTGCTTCGGGTTTGGCCGCAGCAACTCGTTCGTATCGCCATGTTTTGCTGAATCGCAGTTTTATCGGTAATTTGCTGATGTACTGGGTTTCGTATTGGTGTGCAGCGTTGGTCTTTACCTGGTTGCCGGCCTATTTGCAGCGCGGCCTGAAGTTTTCACCAGAGACTGCGGGCTGGCTGTTTTCCTTGTGTATCTTCGTGGCAATTCCCATTGTGTCAGGTGGCTCCTACCTGTCCAATCGCCTCCTGCGCCAAGGCTACTCGTCCCGAGTGGCACGCTGTCAGGTCACGGTGGGGTTTCTGCTGGCGGGGGCCGGGTGCCTATTGGCGGCCGTCTATTTGAGTCCAGGGCCATTGGCCGGTATTGTGTTGATCGCACTGGGGCTGAGTTTTCCGCAAGTGGGCTTTGTGCTGTGTTCGGCGATTTCCGCTCAAATTAGCCCGGTGGAGAAGCGAGGCTCTACCTTGGCGATTACTAACTCCTTATCGACAACAGCAGGGCTGGTAGCACCGATTGTGATGGGCCGCTTTATACAGGCCGAGCCGGGCATGGCGGGTTTCCATCATGGCTTTGCGCTGACAGCCATTTTGCTGCTGGCCGGTGCCGTAGTGGGTTTTATCTTGGTTGACCCAGCCAGGACCCTATCCAAACTACAAGGTAAGGCGATGGGCGTCATGAGTTGATTGTGGGGTGGCTTGATGCATGCTCCGCCATTCAAGCCTGTTTTTAGACGCAAAAAAGCCCGCTGGAAGGCGGGCTAATTTACAGTGTTACGGCTTGGTGTTCCGTAAACCGCAGGTTTTTGGTGGGTCGTGACAGGCTCGAACTGTCGACCAATGGATTAAGAGTCCAGTGCTCTACCAACTGAGCTAACGACCCCTCTTTCCTGCGAAGAAAAAGATTATAGAGCGAAAATTAAGATGCACAAGGCGCGGTTACATAATTTTACGTTTATCAGGGGCTTGGGTCGGGACGAGCAAAGGTATCGCACATTTTAAGCTGGCCCGTTTTGTAGCCTTCCATAAACCAGGCCATGCGCTGTTGCGAACTGCCGTGGGTAAAGGAGTCGGGTACGACATAGCCTTGAGATTGTTTCTGCAGGGTGTCATCACCGACTGCTTGGGCAGCGTCCAGAGCTGAGCGGATGTCGCCGGGCTCCAGAATCTGTCGTTGAGCATCAGCGTGATTGGCCCAGATGCCGGCGTAGCAGTCAGCCTGAAGCTCCAGGCGTACGGAGGCCTGGCGAGCTTGAGCAGCCGAGCCACTGCGACGAGCCTCATCCACCCGGCGCATCATGCCTAACTGGTTCTGAACGTGGTGGCCCACCTCATGCGCAATGACATAGGCGGGGGCAAAGTTACCTTTGACGCCCATGCTGCGTTCCATCTCGGCAAAAAAGCCCAGATCAATATAAAGTTTTTGGTCGGCGGGGCAATAGAAGGGACCCATTGCGGATTGGCCTGAGCCACAGGCGGTAGGGGTAGCGCCGCGATACAAAACCAGTACGGGGTCGCGGTAGCTGCCATTGGTTTGCTTGGCAAAAATATCACGCCAGACATCCTCGGTTTCACCCAGGATTTTGGCAATGGTTTGGCCCTGCGCATCCGAGCTGGCCACTGGCTGAGATTGAGGCGCGCTGCCGGGGCCATCTGCCAGGTTCAGCACCACGCTGGGATCGACCCCAAAGTACATCGCTACCAGTGCCAGTACGATTGTCCCCAAGCCGATTTTGCCGCGACCTATGCGTGGCCCACTTGCACGGCGATCCTCGACGTTCTGGCTGGAGCGAGATTTATCCAGACGCATCACGCTCTCCTTAATTTTTAAAACGTCAATGTACTCTGATTTTTGCGTCTGAGCAGGAGCGTTTTCGATTATTGTCATCCTCTTTCATAGCGAGGGCTTAAATTACCCCATGATGACAAGTCATTGAATTGTTTGGGTTAATGTGACTTGTCCAAGAGCTATCCCCGAGCTTGCCCACTGAAAATGTGGATAAGTGGATAAGTAAGCCGGCTTGCCGCTGAGGTATGCTATTTTTTCTCAGGGCGTACCCTACTGGAGAGCGAGTATGTTGGCAGGAACCTTGTTGGCCTTGCGCGACCATGCGCGTGTCCGCGCGATTGGGGCGGTTATTGCTCGATACGGGATGGGGGATGTCATGCATCGCCTGGGCTTATCCGAACTTTTGCCCGGTAGCAAAACGGCCGTGCCCAGTGAAATGCCGGAGCGTTCGGCACCCGAACGTCTGCGACGTGCTCTGGAGGAGCTGGGTCCCACTTTTATCAAGCTGGGTCAAATTCTGGCGACTCGCAATGATTTGCTGCCAGTGGAGTGGACTCAGGAGTTGGAGAAGCTGCAGGGTCATGCTGCGCCTGTACCGTGGGAAAGCATACGTTCCGAGCTCGAGTCCGCGCTGGGCCAAACGGTAGAGCAGGCTTTTGCGCGCTTTGATGATCAGGTGTTGGCCTCGGCCTCTATGGCTCAGGTGTATCGGGCCTGTCTACAGGACGGCACCGAGGTGGTGGTGAAAGTGCAGCGGCCCGGCCTGGAACCGTTGATCCAGGCAGATTTGCGTTTGCTCAAGCAGATTGCCCGTCTGGTGCAACAACAAGGCTTGCTACCTGAGTACCGGCCCTACGATATTGTGCGAGCCCTGGCCGACGCTATTGCGGATGAATTAGACTTCACGCGTGAGGCGGCCAATACCGTGGCCGTACGCGAGAATATGGAGCCCTTTAAAGACATCGTGGTTCCGCGTGTTCATATGGAGTGGACCAGCCCGACGGTGATGGTGCAGGACTTTGTACCAGGAGTGTCACCCATCAAAGAAGCTGAGCTGCTGGCTATCGGAGCTGATCGCCCCTTGCTGGCTCGCCGTGGCGCTTTAGCTTTTTTGCATATGGTGTTGGAAGACGGGTTGTTTCATGCCGACCCGCACCCCGGCAATATGATGGCCTTGCCAGGTAATAAGGTCGCTTTCATTGATTTTGGCTTGGTCGGTCATGTGACCGAACGTCGGCGTCAGCAGTTGTTGGTGCTCTTGCGGGCGATTGTGGATGGGCAGGCAGATGGAGTTGCCACCACCTTGCTCGACTGGTCCGGTGCGGAGGATTTTGATTGGACCCGCCTGGAAGAAAGCGCGCAGCGCTACGTAGCCCGGCAAAGTAGTGGGCTTTTGTCGATCTCGGCTGCGCTGTTGGATTTCATGGCTCTGGCGCGCGAGAATCATTTGATTCTGCCTCCGGATCTGGCTTTGCTCTTTAAGGCCTTTATTACCGCTGATGGGGTGCTTAAGCGCCTGGACCCTCAGTTTGATGTGGTCGAAGTGGCGCAGCCCGTTATTATGGGCTTGATGCGTAAACAATATTCACCCCGGCGGGTGTATGCCGACTTGCAGCGCAGCTTGCTGGAGTCACGGCAATTGGCTATGGATGCCCCTCAGTTGCTGCGTTTATTGATGCATCGGGTGCGACAGGGCAAAATTTCGGCACGTATTCAGGTTGAAGGTATGCCGCGCCTGGCTTCGTCTCTGGAAAAGGCCGCTACCCGTTTAGCGATTGCCATTGTGACGGCGGCCTTTGTCTTGATTCTGGGGCCTGTGCTGGTAACGCGTGGTCCATCCTGGTTAGGCCTGACCATTTTTAGCTGGGCGGGTTTATTAGCCGCCTTGCTGGGTTTGGTTCTGGTTTTGTGGGGATTTTGGCGACGACGCTAAGGAAGTTGGCTGGGGCTGCCGCGTTTTGTGCACAGAGTGCTCAATCGGCTAGTCTCCGTCCAGTTTAAAAGACGGCTAGCAAAAATGCGGCTCAGCCCAAACAATCCCCGCGTTATCCCCAGGTTTATTCACAGCTTCTGGGGATAAGTCGGGCTTACATAAAGTCGTCCATACCACCGCCCACGGGAGCCAGCCCGGTCAGGTAATACACGCCCCAGCCAATCAGTGCAGCGATTATCAGAGCGAGAAAACGGGTTTTCCAGCTGTCTTGGCTGGCAGGCAGGCTAGGTTCAGCGGGTACAGGCATGCTGCCCTTGACCATGACGCTGGTTAATTTCTGACCACGCAGCACGCGATACAGGAAAATAGCGACGATGTGCAAGCCAATAATGGCCAGCATGATCCATTCGTTGGCTTTATGCAGACCGGTCAGCGTTTTGGACCAATCGCTGTTCAGGTAAGCCAGCGGACCCGTGGTGAAGATATCGTCATTGGCAAACAGCCCCGAGACGGCCTGAAAACCAAACACAATCAACATGATCCATACCGACCAGGCACCGATGGGATTGTGGCCCGGGTAGACCGCAGGTTTATCACGCAGATAACTCAGGCTGCGCACCGGGGTGGGGAGAAACTGGCTAAAGCGTGAGTAATGACCACCAATCAGGCCCCAGACCACGCGAAAGACCAGCAGCCCTAAGGCCAGCAGGCCAAAGCGGACATGCCAGTCCATCCATAGGCCACCCACCTTGATGGTCACAAAACAGCCCACGACGCTGATGACCAGCAGCCAGTGGAACAAACGGGTGGGTAAATCCCAGATGAGTAAAGGGCGAGTCGAAGAGGGCTGCATAGGGAAAATCCGGAGAGACGTAAACACTTGATTATAGATGGTGTTCCGTTTGAGTCCGGTTTCGGTCCCCGGTTCCCGCTATTGGATGGCTTGGCGACGTTTGCGCAAACTGATTTTGCGGCCGTCGTAACGGTACTCGTCGATCAAGCTAGGATTGTCCAGACTGGGCGTTTCCATGATCAAGGTCTGGCCATGATGGCGTACCCGAATCTGTGCGCTGCACGAGCCAAAGGCTGGCGAGACGGTATAGCCCTTGGAGGACACCGTGACCCAGTGGTAGTTGATCGAGCAGCCACCCAAGCCATTGTCTACAGAAATCAAGGCGGTTTGATGGTTCTGTTGCTTGAAGGCGTAGGGGATATTGATGAGGCCCTTGAGCTCCGGGGCGATGATTTGCGTGTCCAGCTGCAGTTGAGCTTCATAGACATAATCGCTCTGGCTGACTTGCAGTTTGCCGTAAGGGCTGTCCAGACTTAATTGTGATGGGGGCTGGGGCCAGGTCTGGCTTGCTGAACTATGGGCGACAAAGGGCTGCAGAGCTAGCAAAAGCCCAATCGCAACATAACGGATAAAGACCTTGTAGGCACGCATGATCAATCAAGTCTGAGGATGATCAGGGCTCAGTAAAAAACACATAGCGTCATAGATCATCTGTATTTGTAAGTTTCATAACATTTTATGTATTTTCTTGTTGCGTAGAATACCGGATAGCAGAATTTTTCGCTATAAGGATAGGCACATAAGGTGGATGTTTCATCTATGTGTCAGGGGAATCTGGATAGAATTAGCCCTGAAAAGCATTTCGTCCTAGGACTAAGTGACTGAACTGAATTGAGCTATCATTACTAGGTTGCCCCGTATGGGGTCAAGCCGCATTTCTTCCTTGCAGCAGAGACTTATTATGCAATCCATCCCGGATGCCGCACTGGCACCAGAACCGGACTCCACACCTTCAACTGAACAGGCCAAATCCGGCGCTTTATTGGACTATGTCAGTTCCAGCCGCTTGCCAACACCGTGGGCTGTGTTTGAAATCCATGTGTTCGTAGAGCGCAGCAATCAAAAAGAACACGTTTTGTTGACCTTAGGCGATGTGGCCGATGGCCAGCCTGTGCTGGCCCGAGTCCATTCCGAGTGTCTGACAGGGGATGCCCTGTTCAGCCTGCGTTGCGATTGTGGTCCACAGCTGCAACTGGCGCTGGAGCGTATTGCCAAAGAAGGGCGTGGCGCTTTGATGTATCTGCGCCAGGAAGGTCGGGGCATTGGTTTGCTGAACAAGATCCGTGCGTATCACCTGCAAGATCAGGGCGCAGATACGGTGGAGGCCAATGAGCAACTGGGCTTTCCGGCGGATATGCGCCGCTACGATATCTGTAAGGACATGCTGGAGCATGCCGGTATTCAAAAGCTGCGTCTGATGACCAATAATCCGCGCAAGGTAAAGACTTTGCAGGAAATTGGGATCGATGTGGTGGAACGTGTGCCGCACCAGATTGAAGGTAATCCTTTCAATGCCGGTTACCTGAATACCAAGCGATTGCGTTTGGGCCATTGGCTGGAAACGGACGAATAACATCGTCCAGGCCAGGTCTGATATTTCGGTTGTCAGACCCGGAAAAATGCTTCAGGGCTGCTTGCGTTAGAAACGGCGTGCCGTCTTTAAAAAATTGCCTCCTGCCCACACGGATTTAAGTCCCTGTTTGCAGGAGGCAATTTGTATTTGGGCCAAATAAATGAAAGCCAGACCTGAAACCCCTAGATGGGTTTCAGGTCTGGCTTTGACTGTCAGCGGCTAATGATTCAGACCGGATGCTGGGCCTGGTGATCGCGGCCAGGACTAGCCCGGCCGTTTGCTGTTTTAGGCGACGCTTTTTTCTAGCAAGGCGCTTACACTGGCTTTGGCGTTGTCGATAATCTGATCACGCAGCTCGGGAGCCTTGCCCAGACCTTCGGCGTACACAATGCGCAGGTCAGTCACACCCATGAAGCCAAACATGACGCGCAAGTAGCTTTCCTGGTGTTCCATGGCCTGGCCTTGCTCCGATTCGGAGTAAATGCCACCACGGCTCAGAACCAGGTAGACCGTTTTGTCGCCAGCCAGACCTTCTGGGCCATTGCTGGTGTAGCGGAACGTACGACCAGCTTGTGCCAGACGATCCATCCAGGCTTTCAATTGGCTGGGAATCGTGAAGTTGTAGAAAGGGGCGCCAATTACAACAACGTCCGAAGCCAGGAACTGTTCCAGGTATTGTTCAGTAATCGCGTTTTCGGCGCGTTGACGATCGGTCAGGGTGGCGGGGTCCAGACCCAGGCGCATACCCAGCGAGTCAGCCGAAAAGTGGGGTGGTGGGTTCAGGGCCAGATCGACGTGCTCGACTTGAACTTGATCATTTTGCTGACGCAGCTGGTCAACCACAAATTGGGTCAGTGCACGGGAAACAGAGTTCGTGCCGGTGATGCTGGAGTCGATGTGTAGCAATTTCATGATGTTTGGTGTCCAAAGCGATGAAGGAATGCTTGTCATTATGTTGGAGGAGCCGGCCTTTGATAAGCCGGTTTTTCTGAGAAAGATTATTCTACTTTTGTCTGTAATCCTGGAAAACAAGCCTGTATGTATGACTTAAATGACATGGTGCTGTTTACTGAAGTGGTGCAACGCGGTGGGTTCAGCGCCGCTGCCCGCCATTTGGGTATGCCGCCATCGCGGCTGTCGAGACGCCTGAGTCGACTGGAAGCCGAGGTTGGCGTCCGCCTGTTGCAACGCACCACGCGCAGCCTGTCCCTGACTCCGGCGGGTGAGGTGTTTTTGCGTCATTGTCAGGCCATGCGTGATGAGGCTGAGGCTGCGTATGCCGCCGTTGCCCAAGTACAGCAAGAACCGCGTGGCCTGTTACGCATCAGCTGCCCCGTCACCTTGGCGCATACCGTGCTCTCGACTGTTTTCGCTCAATTTCTGATTCGCTATCCCCAAGTCGAGCTGGAGGTGGAGGTAAGCAATCGGGTGGTGGATCCGGTGGCCGACGGAATCGATGTAGCTCTGCGGGTACGCAGTACCTTGAGCGATAGCGCCAGTTATATCGTTAAACGGCTAGGGGAGACGGGGGCCATTCTGGTTGCTCAGCCTGCCTTGTTGGCTCAGTTCGACCCCGTGCAGGGACCGGCAGACTTGGCCCGCTTGCCTACCGTGGCCATGTCAGCCCGCCAAGGAATAGGCGAGTGGGAATTGTATGGCCCTGATGGAGCCAGTCTGACTGTCAGCCACAGGCCGCGCTATATGGCCTCTGATTTGCTGACTCTGCGTGAAGGGGTGGAGCTGGGCATAGGCGTGGGCATTTTGCCTGACTATATGTGCTGCGATGCGCTGCAAGCGGGGCGCTTGGTGCAGGTCTTGCCGCAGTGGGCGCCGTTGCCTGGAATTATTCATGCCGTGTTTGCCTCACGCCGAGGCATGGCCCCGGCGGTACGGCATTTCCTGGATTATCTGGGAGCGCAATTGCCGGTGCATCACCCCAGAATTTAGGCTGCTTAGGGCTCGCTGGGCTGATACGGGCAACTACTTTTGGCCGGCAAGATCGCCCAGTTCAAATCAATCATGGGGCTGCGCTCGGAAGACCAGCGTTGCTCTGCCAAGCCCTTGATCGGTGCGTGCTCATAGAGTTCAAGTAAGGAGACCGGCGGTGTTCCGCGTGTTTCCAGACTGTAGACAATCAAGGCTCCGCACTCTAGGTCTTGCGGCAGTTTCAGCCAGGGGGAGGATTCTGGCTCTGCGTCAATAAAGACCATTACGTCTAGGCCCGCATGGACGGCGATATTGCCGCCTAACCAGGTGTCGGCCACTACGACTTTCAAGGGAATGCCGGGCATGTGCTGTTTCCAGATGGATTGCATTTGAGCAGAGACTTCAGGGCCAGGAAAGGTGGAGCGCGAGTCCCGTCCCTTTTGCCAGGCCAGCGGTCCACGCGCCAGGGCATAGCCTGATGCCAGCAGAATCTGCAACACAATCACAATGATGGCCACACGACGCAGCTGGACCTTTTCACGGCCATGCATTACCCACAAGGCAAAAAAGCCAAATAATACAAAAAAGGTAGTGGCCCAGGAAGCGACCAGCCGTGTGCCTAGGATGGCGGAGATCAGGACTGTACTGATGATGGGAGTTAGACCCACCCACAGTAAGAATTGCTTATCGGCGCGGGACAAATCATCGGCGTAACGGTAATTGCTGCGCGGGGTGGCGTCTGTGGCAGGTTCATCCTTTTGGGCGCGCCGGTTCCAGACTGCGAGAGCAATCAAGGCCACCAGCATGGGGCTTAGACGACCAAGCTGGTCCAGACTAAAGGCCAGCAGCTCTCTGTAGGCTTCCCAACGAGTGTGGGTTTCCAGCGAACCATCCATATAGCGGAAGGGGGCGAAGTCGTGTTGTGCCAACCAGTACAGATGCGGGGAGAGCACCAGCACGTAGGCGGCCAGTGCTAAAACCAGCCCGATCCAGGTTTGAAGCTGACGCCACATGCCGCTGCGCAGAAAATATAAAAAGAAGGCAGTGAACAGAATCACGGCACTGTATTTGGTGACGGTAGAGAGCGCTGCAACCGCCCCTAGCCACAGCCAGTCTGCCAGTTTTTGATCCCGGCTGGCACGATAGAAAAACCAGGTGGCGGCAGTGACGGACCACAGTTGGGCCGTATTGTGATTAAAAATGGTGCCGCGCAAGGAAAAGTAAATGCTGACTGAACTGATCAGCAGCACCATCAGGGCGCGTTCGGGGTTCAAAAACTCGCAGGCCAGCTTCCAGATAAACCACAGCCCCAGAGCCGAGGCGGTCATGCCCGCTGCAAATGTCAGCCAGATGGGGCGGCCGAACACACTGGTCAGGGCAGCCATGATCCAGGACGGGAAGGGCGGATGTTTCACATAGCCCAGTTCAAAACTGGCGGACCAGACCAGCTCTTCCATGCCGTCCAGATCAGGCGCCTTGTGGCTGATAGCCATCAAAACGGTCCACATCAAAACCATAAATAACAGATACAGCAGCACATAAGGCTGGTAGGTGTTTGGCGCGCTGGGGGCGGGGAATCGGGTGCTCATACAGACGAAAGAGTTGTGTAATTAAGTAAGTGTAACGTCTGGGCGTTGAAAAGCTCCCTATTGGACAGGCGCACTAATCTGGGCTACCATGCGCTTCGTCATTAGGGAGTAGCCGCTTCGGTTTACCGAAGACCAGCATCAACATACTTGGCCTACACAGGGTCATGGTGCTGGTAGCAACTAGCCTGGCAAGACTTTTGACCATAGACCTTCGCGTTTGGCCGGGAGGGTTTGTGGTCATTTGTCTCTTATCCGGCCAGGAGTTGTTATGGAAGCGCTGTTTATCTCCACGGGTGTGGTTGCCTTGGCAGAAATTGGGGATAAGACCCAGTTGTTGGCCTTTATTCTTGCAGCCCGCTACAAACGCCCTTGGCCCATCATTCTCGCTATCTTCATAGCAACCTTAGTTAATCATGGTTTGGCCGGTGCTATTGGCGCCTGGGTTCCCGCTTTGCTGGATCCGGAAATCTTGCGTTGGGTGCTAGGTGTTTCCTTCCTGGCCATGGCTGTCTGGATTCTGATTCCTGACAAAATCGATGATGCTGAAGCGTCCCGTACCCGCTTTGGGGTGTTCGGTACCACGCTAGTCACGTTTTTCCTGGCTGAGATGGGTGATAAAACTCAGATAGCCACGGTCGCCTTAGCCGCTAAATATCAAGAGTTCTGGTGGGTGGTTATTGGTACCACCCTGGGCATGATGTTGGCCAATGCACCGGCAGTGTTGTTTGGCGAGCGTATTGCCCGCCGCCTGCCCACTCAGCTGGTGCACCGGATTGCGGCCTGTATCTTTGCCGTCCTGGGTGTGCTGGCTTTGCTAGGGGGAGCGCAAAGCCTGGGTTTCTAGCGAGACTAGGTGCTGGATGCCAATTGTCGTAATCGTGGCGCTTGGCTGGGACGACGACGAGCGGTATCCATATTGACGACCGGCGCTAGCGCCAGGGGAGTCGGTCTATGCTGATGGTGGGTTTGCCCGCCATCACCATGATTCAAGACACTGATGGCCTCTTGCAGTTCAGCGCCGTTTTGGTTCAGTTCCTGAGCTGTTTCACTTAAGTCGTGCACCAAAGAGGCATTGTCGCTGGTGATCTGGTCCAGCTGTTTCAACGCTTGGGTCAGTTGGCCCAGACCAATGCTTTGCTCGCCCGTGGCGGCTGAGATTTCTCCCATCAAACCGGCGACTTCCGACACTGAGGTCAGGATTTCCTGCATGGTCTGCCCAGCGTGCGCTGCATGGCCTGCCCCTTCGGCACTAAGTGTCTGGGTTTCGGACACCAGCTGCTTGATTTCATCGGCCGCTTGCGCAGCCTGTTGAGCCAGTGAACGCACGGCAGACGCTACAACTGCAAAGCCTTTGCCTGCTTCCCCGGCCCGCGCTGACTCAATCGAGGCGTTAATCGACAAGATATTGGTTTGAAAGGCGATGTTATTGATCATCGACACGATATTGCCAATATGCTGCGAGCTTTCCAGAATCTGCTGCATGGAAGAGCTAACTTTCTGTACCGCTTCATTGCCGCGACCGGCAATCCCGGCACTGCGGCTGGCCAGTTCATGGCTGGCTTTAGCATTTTCAGCCGTCTGCAAGACAGCTTGCCCAAACGAGTTCATGCTGGCGGTGGTTTCTTGCATGGAGGCCGCTTGCTCTTGGGTACGTGCTTCCAGCAAGGCGCTGTTGTCCGAGAGATTGCGGGCAATGACCTGGTTATTGCCACAGCTCTGGTCCACATCCGTGCTGATGCTCATCAGACTTTTGCGCATCAAATCCAGATTCTGACCTAGGGTTTCCAATTTTTTAACGTCAGGCCCGCGGGTATTGACGGTTAAATTACCGGCTGCAATTTGTTGAGCGATATGCGTGGCGGTTTTAAACGAGCCTAAAACACGGCGCATCAAAACAGCTTGATACGCCAGAATCATAAACGTGCCTATGCCTAATGCGCTGGCCAACAGAATCATGCTTTGCCGGGGCATTTCCGTATTCAGGACCATGGCAATAATCCCGCCGGTAATACCCAGATTTAATAAGCCTTTACGCAAAAAGGCGGCCAACAAACTGGGGCCAGCCAGAAATCGTAAACCTGCAAACGGACGCCGCCAGCTGCGGGCCGTGATTTGGCCTGCACGTATGGTTCGCGAACGATTTCGGCCGTCACGCAATTCCTGATAAAACTGCTCGGCGGCTTGAATATCCTGGGGTTTGGCGCGTACCCGCACCGAAGCAAAGCCAGTTAATTCGCCTTGCTCAATAATCGGGCTGGCATGGGCCAATACCCAATAAAAACCGCCGTCTTTACGGCGGTTCTTAACGACTCCAACCCATGAACGGCCCTGTTTCAGGGTATGCCACAAATCGGCAAAGACGGCCGAAGGCATATCCGGGTGGCGCACGATATTATGCGGCTCGCCGATCAGTTCCTCCCGGCTGAATCCGCTGACCTCAACGAAAGCAGGATTCGCATAAATAATGCGACCGGCCAGATCTGTTTTGGAAATGAGATATTGATCGTCCAGCAGCTCGGTTTCGACGCCGGTGATTGGTAGGTTCTTGCGCATAGCCTTTCCCTTTGTATTTTTGTATCAGCAAAAGACTCAAGATAAGCGGATCGATTTCTTGTAGTGAATTTTCGTGAATAGTATCATTTGATTCGTTTTTTATGTCTAAAAATAAAAAAATGATAATAAAATGAAAACATTTGTCACAAAAAGACTGAAATTGAAAAAATCGATCCGTGCTGAGAAAGGGAAAAACCGTGGGTTTAAGAAGGCAGGTATTGAGCGTGAAACGCTTCGCTGAGCAACTGCAGGAGCAGGGCGATGGGAATGGGTTTGGCCAGGGCCGTTGCGTTGCTGGGCAGTCCACCGCGCGCGTGAATGTCGACTGCATTCAACGCAGAAATCACATAAATCAGAGTATGTTCTGTTTCTGGAGCGTCGGCCAAGGCTTTGAGCATGGCAAAACCATCGAGCTTGGGCAGGTTTAAATCCACGATCAAGACATCGGGGTAGAAGTTACCTGCTGCAATCAAGCCTTTTAGTCCGTCTTGCTCGCAGCGTAACTCGACCGGAAAAGGCAGGTGCTCCATTGCCATGCGGTAAATAGCCAGCAGATCCAGATCGTCCTCGACGACCAGAACGCGCAGGCAGGGCTCGCCATCGCAAACCGGCATGTTGTGGCTGGTGGGATTATCCGGCGCCGCCGGGCTGTTTTGCCCTTGGCGCTCTTGCAAGATGGCTTGCACGGATTCGCGTTCAATGCGTCGGTGTCCGCCTTGGGTTTTCCAGGCTTTGAGGGTTCCAGCTTCTACCCACAGTTGGACGGTACGTACAGACACGCCCAGTAAATCAGCAGCCTGCCGAGTGGAGTAAACGGCGTCGTTCATGGAATCAAAAAAATGAAAGCAGGCCAAACCGGGGGGGAAGAGGGTGCTTGCCCCGATACAGCAGTGCAAAGTGTAGAGACGGCATTATTAAGTACAGAAAAACTAATAATGGCAAAGGGAAGCGGCCTGTTTATGCCCATGGGCAGGCACGGTGTCCGACAAACATGCTTCTAATAGCTCCGTTTTTCAGATGTTCATGCTGTTCAGGGGACCACTTCAATTTGGCAAGCCTGTGAACCTGGACTTGCCTTGCTGATTTTACGCGTAACCCTTGCGCTAACGTGTGACCGGACGAGCCTAGTGTGGGTAGCTGAACACACTTGGGGGCGTGGTGATACAAGCCTGTCCGCAGGACGGGTTGATCGGTGACGGCCAAAAAAATGGGTGTTAGCACCCTAGCATTGGTTTTTAGCGTTAGTCTTGATATTAATCAGACTTTATGAATTAAATAAGAATCTATTTTGAATAAAGCACCCGGTTGTCTCAAAGAATTTTTATGCACCTTATGATACGTCTGTTTATGGTTTTTAGCAGCTTAACGCGCCAATCAGGAGCCAATCTTTTAAAACTGTCTATTACCTTTCCCGAAGTTACGCTTAATCGTTATTCCTTTAACTCATTAGACGATTAACCGTTTTTTTCACCTGGGCGGATGCAAGCGCATCGGCATATCAATAATCCCATTAAGAAAAAACGTCGGCCCATTGTCTGGACTGGCTTTTTGAGTGGATGGTGATTGAAAACGCACTGAGTCAGGCTCAAGACCTGTCTCAGGACGAAAAGGGGGATTGGCTTGTTGCTCACACTAGTTACTGGTTTATTGATAGGGCAACATTTTTTACACAAAACGAGTGTATCTAAATGGCTCTGGTCTACTTATACGCAGGCGTGCTGCTTTGAGAAAATGCTGGATGCTTTGCCTGATGCCGTCATTATGTTTGATGCTAATGCCCGGGCAGAAGGCTGCAATCGAGTGATGCGTACGCTTCTTGGGGATTCAGAATTACCAGCCTGTAGCGGGAATTTAGTCAGTTTTTTTCAGGGATTGGAAAAAGGAATACAGGCCGATTTAGAGTATTTGCTGCCTGGAATCATTCAAGTCGTCCAGCGGACTCAGCCCTCTTTTTTATATAGACATAGCGATGGAGAGGGTGAGCAGGCTCGCGTGCTGGAATTTCATGCCTATGCCGCTGCGGCGCCCAATGCATCCACATTGCTGATGATTCGTGATGTCAGTGCCAAAGCACAGCATGATCGCAATCGTGCCGACTGTTTCGCCGTGGCCGCACATGAAATACGTTCTCCGCTGGCCGCCATCAGTGGCTATATCCAGTTGCTGCAACTGGAGACGACACCTTCCGCTTGGGCGAGCAAGATCTATACACAGCTTCATGAAAAAGTCCGGGGCGTGGATGTGCTGCTGGACGATTTGACGCGTTTGAATCGTATGGAGTACGAAGCGGCGGGCAGCGTGGGGTGGCGCAAGCCGGATTTGCGGGCTGTGTTGCGTTTGAGCTTGCGGGCTTTCAAGGAGCAGCGCCATCGTCTTTGCTTGGACTTGCCTGCCCATAGCATGCGGGCCAAGGTGGACATTATTCCCTTATTAGTTGCGCTGCGTAATGCGCTGGAAAATGCCCTGAAGTATTCCGCGCCGGACACCATGGTGACCTTGCGTTTGCAGTCAGGCCCGCCCGGTTGGGCCTGTATTGAGGTGCTGGATCAGGGACCCGGTATCGAGCCTCTTTATAGAGAAAAGGTGTTTGAGAAGTTTTTTCGGATACCGGGGCAGCAGGAACAGGGCAGTGGTCTGGGCTTGGCTATTTTGAAGTCCATCATGCAGCACCATGGTGGACAGGTCTATTTCAAGGACAGTCCGGGACAGGGCGCGCATCTGGTCATGGAATTGGTTCTGCTGCCTTCCGCGTCGTATATACCTTAATCTTCTCTAAAATAGGGTTATTTTCATATATTTAAGTTTGATATAAGGTACAATTTGCGCTCTTTTCGAGAAGCGGGGTGATCGCCATTCCAGGTGCACCCCGCTTCAAGTTTTTACGTTGCGGTCATCTCGTTGGTGGGGAACGCAAAATCCGTTAAAGGAGCACACGATTATGCAAGGCTTGCACTTGACCGCAGACCTTTACCAATGTGCATGCAGCCCAGAGCTGCTGATCGATGCCCAGAAACTGGCCGATTTTTGCCGCCAGCAGACCCTGGATGCGGGTCTGACGATTGTTGGTGAAGAGTGGCAGGCGTTTCCCGAGTTTGAAGGGCAGCCCGGTGGCGTCACCGGCGTGCTATTGCTGGCTGAGTCCCATCTGGCGATTCATACCTGGCCAGAACGCAATGGCGTGACGCTGGACGTGTATGTCTGCAACTTCATGCAGGACAACTCCGGCAAGGCCACTCGCTTAATTAACGGGATTGAACAGGCTTTTAAACCTGGCCAGGCTCAACGCAACCGCCTCTGGCGTGGCGAGGCCGACGGCCCGGCCCATGCAGGCGAGCTTCTTACTGAAAACCTGAACGCAGATGCCCTGTACGGCTTTCGCTTTACCGAGCGCTTGCTGGAGCGTCAGACGGCATTCCAGCGTCTGGAACTGCTGCATTCCGAGACCTTGGGCAAGACCTTGCGTCTGGACGGTTGCATGATGACCTCCGAGGCCGAGGAGTTCTTCTACCATGAAGGCCTGATTCACCCAGCTGCCATGGCCCACCCCAACCCGCGCCGTGCCCTGATTGTGGGCGGTGGCGATGGCGGGGCGCTGGAAGAACTGCTGAAGTATCCAAGCGTGGAACGAGTCTGTCTGGTTGAACTGGACGCTGAAGTTATCGAGGTATCCCGCGAGCACTTGCAGTCTATTCATAAGGGGGCGTTTGATAACCCGCGCGTCCATATTCAGATTGAAGACGGTGCTCAGTTTTTGGCAAACACGCAGGAACAGTTTGATCTGATCTATCTGGATTTGACTGACCCTGAAACACCTGCTGGTCCTTTGTACACCGCGGCTTTCTTTGAATCCTGCAAACGTGCCCTGTCGGTGGGGGGCGCCTTGGTGTTGCATCTGGGTTCGCCTTTCCACGAGAGCCAGCAGGTTCAGAGCCTGAGCCGATCCCTGGCAGAGGTGTTCGCGCAAGTCCATGGTTATGGTCTGCATATTCCGCTGTACGGTTCTTACTGGGGGCTGGCGATTGCGTCCGACGAATTGAATCCGCGTGCGTATTCGGCGGAGCATATTCAGGAGCGTCTGGAACAGCGAATGAGCACTGAGAACCAGGAATCCCTGCAGTTCTACAACGCGGATGTGCATGGGGCCTTGTTTGCCCTGCCTACGTTTTATCGTCGTCTGATGCCGCTTAACGAAGTAAGTCTGGAAGTGGCCTAAGCGGCCAGTCTTGATGGTGGGGCAGTTTATGCCTGCCATACAATGAATCAAGCCCCTGATCTTGTTTGAGATCAGGGGCTTTTTTTGCCTTGATAATGGCAATCGCTGATTGCGTCGAAGCGGGCTTGGGCCTGGATGCCCAGCCCAAACCCATCGTGCCAGATGATCCGGGTTTTATGCGCCCGGAGCCTCTGGCCAGAGCGGATGAAAAATCAGCTTTTACTCTTTATCCGCTCCGCGATAACGCTGATAGGGCAGCACGTTCCAGGTGCGGGTCTGGATTTGTGTACTGCAGATCAGCCCTGGAATATTGTCCAACAGTTTGCGGGCTGACTCCAGTTCACGGACCACTTCCTGTTTATCTTGGTACATGAACTCATCCGAGGCTTCTGCCGGCGCTTGGTGCAGCTTTTCTTCCAAGTCCCCGATCAGGCGTTCTTGCTGGAAGCGCAGGGCGGAACGGGCATCCTCCACCCAGGAGGTGTGCATATTGCGGTTGTGATCCATGACTGCGCTGTATTCGGCGTAGACGCCGTTATAAATATCCCCCGCGTGATGTCGGACATCATGGCTGGCGATTTCCAGGTCCCGCACCGTCAGCTGGCTGGGGTCCAGGGGCTCGCTACGGCGTGCACCGCCCAGGCGGGTGTACTGGGTGTAGTAAGGGAACATGCTCTGGATGACTTTGCTGACGGGCTGGATGGCTTGGCCTTCTTCGCACAAGCCCTTGGGCTGCACGCCTTGCATGGCAGGCAAGATGGATTCCGGACGGCAAACTTCCTTTGGGGGCATGATGCCGTGGCGCAGCATCTCGCGAATGCCGGTTCCGGAGATGGTTAGCCTGAAGCGATCATCGTGCGGGCAGGTTTCGGAGGAGGCATGGCTGGCGCAGCGGGTGCAGTAAAAGACCTCGTGGAACAGGCGTACGTCAATGCCCATTTCTTTGGGGCTGAACTGGTCAAAAATGCTGTGGCTGGCGTACTTGTCGTAGTAGCTGCCAATACCGGCGTGGTCACGGCCAATCAAGGCATGCGTACACCCGTAGTTCTTCATGATCAGAGCGTGCAAAATGGTTTCACGCGGGCCTGCAAAGATATAGGTGACACGCAGCGGCGACAAGATGGCGCGGTCTTTGGGGTAGTAGGTATCGAGCACATTCCGGTAGGCCATCATGCGAAATTCATGACGTACGTATTCGCGCTTTGCCATCTCGACCAGCGGCTGCAGGAACAGGCCATCAATCCCTTCCAGGGCATTGCGGTGAATGTATTCGTGGCCACGGTGCAGCGGGTTGGCGCCGGTAATGAAACCGGCTACCGACTTGAATTGCTTCTCTTCGTAGAACAAATGCCAAGTGTCTTTGGGCTCACGGCGCAGTTTCTCGAACGGGCCCCAATCCACCCGCTGCAGCAGGTGTAGCGTACCGCCCAGAGAGATATCGCCCATGCGGCGATAAATGGAGTCAACGCCAGGGTGGTTGCGGTCAGTTGTTCCGAATAGTTGCTGGGCGCGCTGCTCTTTGTCGTACGAGAAAATGTCTTCGATGCTAAGAATGGCAACCGGCTCGTTCTGGCTATCGGTCAAGGCCACCTCGGAGCCGACCGAGAGCTCTTTGATAATGTCGCGGTTGCGATCGCCAATTGGGGCGAAGCTCAAAGGCACAGGCCAAACCACGCCATTACTCAAACGACCCTCTTTGAGCACGGAGTTGTAATCGGCCTCGTTCATGAAGCCTTTATTGGGAGAGAGCACCCCTGTGGCAATCATCTCGATGGTGATCACCGCTTCCAGATCCACCCGGATGCTGGGCAAAGACCGGGCCCGCTCGATTTCGTCTTTGACCAAGTGCTCAGGAACTACCTGATTGACCAGGGTTCCGCCGTGCGGTTGCTGTGGGTAGCGATCAAAGTTCAAGGTTTGATGGTTCATATTTCCTCCTTTAGTTTTGCCCCGCATGACGATGAAAGATAGTTTTATTGTCGGGGCGTTTTCCGGCTTGGTTTTGATAGATATGGCTTTAAGGCTGAGTAGTCGCCTACTTACTTACTTAAAACGCTCTATTTCTCGTTATTGGGCCTGACGAATCGAGTTAGTCCGAAGGCCTGAAACTACAGTTGTTTCATGCTGCTCCAGCCAGCTCACCGTGTTAAAGCCGGAGATACTGACTAGAGTGCAAGCAGGGGAGATATAGACAGCAATGACAGGTTTGCGCCTGCTGATTGGCAGGGGGGCGATTGATCACGGCTGTTTACGCTGCTTGTACTGCTAGGTGCCAAATGGATCAGTCTTGAAATTGAAAACGGGTATAGGGAATAAGCCCTAGTCCGCAGGGGTGAGATCCAGCTGGAACTGTCTTAGTATTACTCACAATCGCGAGAAAAATCATCGCGTTATACCAAAGTAGGAGACAGTGCTGATGACGCCGGTTTGGGTGGTCTTGGCTTCTTTGATTTACGCCGCCATTTTGTTTGCTATTGCCTGGTTTGGGGATCGGAACCCCTTGTATACCCAGCGTCCCTGGTTGCGCCCCATGGTGTATAGCCTGGCCTTGGCGGTGTATTGCTCTTCGTGGACTTTTTACGGGGCGGTGGGGTCGGCAGTGCGCTACGGCATTGGTTTTCTGCCTATCTATCTGGGGCCGTTTTTGATGCTGCTGTTTGGTTGGCGAATTCTTGAACGGCTGGCGCTAGTGGCCCAATCCCAAAACACGGTTTCTATTGCTGACTTTATGGCCAGCCGCTATGGCCGCTCTCAGCGTCTGGCTGCGATGGTGGCCGTGGTCGCTGTAGTGGCGGCAGTCCCCTATCTGGCTTTGCAGTACAAGGCGGTCGCCCTGAGCTTGAGCGTCTTGGCGGGCACCGAGTTTCATGCCAGCGTCCTGGGTGATCCGGCCTTGTATGTGGCCATTCTCATGGCTTTGTTTTCCATTCTGTTTGGCACGCGGCAAGTGGATGCGACTGAGCACAGGCCGGGCTTGATGCTGGCGGTGGCTTTTGAGTCCGTGGTGAAGCTGGTGGCACTGGTTGCAGTGGGCCTGTTTGCGGTTCGCTGGTTTGGCAAGGCCGATCTCAATATGGTGGGTGCCGTCAGCACTCTGTTTGAGAGCAGTCCTCCAGTCGGTTTTGTCGGGCAGACCTTGCTGGCTTTCGCCGCCATTATTTGTTTGCCTCGTCAGTTTCATGTGGCCATCGTCGAATGCGGGGACGTGGTGGATATACGGCGGGCGCGTTGGCTGTTTGGCGCTTACCTGCTGGTGGTCAGCGTGATGGTCTTGCCTATCGCGGCGGCGGGAGTCAGCTTGTTCGGGACGGGGGCAGAGGGTGTGGCACCGGATAGTTTTGTGCTGGCATTGCCTTTGTCGCAGAATCAGGTGGGTCTGGCTTTAATGGTTTATATCGGTGGTTTTTCGGCTGCGACCGGCATGGTTATCGTGACCAGCGTGGCCCTCTCGACCATGGTCAGTAATGATCTGGTGATGCCTTTATTGCTGCGCCGGGGCTGGGCACAGTATCAACAAAGTACAGTTGCCTCGACGGTGTTATGGATACGTCGAGTGGCCATTATGGCCTTGGCCGGGGTGGCCTATGGCTATTACATGCTCAGCGGTAGCGATACGACCTTGGCCGCTTACGGGTTGATGGCTTTTGTGGCCGTGGCGCAGTTTGGCCCTGGCTTGATTGGGGGCCTGTATTGGCGGGGAGCCAGCCGGCAGGGGGTGGAGGCGGGCTTGCTATTGGGCTTTGCCATCTGGGTTTATACCTTGCTCTTGCCAACCTTGACCGAAGTCGGGTGGCTGGCCGATGACTGGCTGTATCACGGGCCCTTTGGCCAGTCGTGGCTGCGTCCTTATCAGCTGTTTGGGTTGGATGGCTGGGACCCGTTGACGCATGGCACCTTCTGGTCTTTGTTGTGCAATATCAGTGCGTTTTTGTGGGTGTCCTGGCGCAAGCGCCCTGGCCTGGGGGAACGCTTGCGTGCAGAGCCTTTTCTGAACCCTTATGCAGAGCGGCAGACCCTGGCCTCCCGGCACTCTTATGGGGATTTGTCGGTACACGATTTATGGCTTCTGGCTGAACGGATCGTGGGCAAGAAAACGGCCCGACGAGCTTTTGAAACGCAGGCCAGACAGCTAAATCAGGTGTTTGAGCCGGGTTTGCGTGCGAATAATGCGTGGGTGCATTTTACCGAGCTCTTGCTGGCGGCAGCGGTGGGGGCGGCCTCGGCTCGCTTGGTTTTGACTAGCGCACTGCGCGGTTCCGGTATGGAAGTGGCCGCCATCATGGCAGTACTGGATGAGGCGGGCCAGGAACTGCGTTTTAACCGGGATATTCTGCTGGCTACACTTGAAAATATTGATCAGGGCGTCAGTGTAGTGGATGCGGATATGCGTTTGGTTGCCTGGAACCAGCGCTACCAGCAGCTATTCGATTACCCCCCCAGCATGCTGTATGTAGGCAGATCGGTGGCCGATTTAATCCGCTTTAATGCGGAGCGCGGCAAAGTTGATGGCGTAGAAAGTATAGGTGTGGAGCAGGCCATTGCGCGCCGTATTCAGTTTATGCGGGAAGGCTCCTCGTACGTGACCCAGCGCATGTTGAATGACAAGCAAGTAATTGAGTTGCGTGGACGCCCTTTGCCAGGAGGTGGTTACGTCACCAGTTATAGCGACATTACGCAGTACAAGCGTGTCGAACGTGAATTGAGGGAGATGAACGATAGTCTGGAGCAGCGTGTGGCCGTGCGTACCCAAGAGGCTGAAAAGGCGCAGGAGTCCCGCACGCGATTCTTGACGGCGGTTAGCCACGATGTTCTGCAGCCTATCAATGCCGCTCGCCTGTTTGCGTCCGCCTTGCGCGATACGAACGATAGGGCAGAGATGCCTAATCTGGCCGAGCGGGTTGATACCTCCTTGCGTACTGCCGAGGAGCTGTTGGAGGGCTTGCTGGACATTTCCCGCCTGGATGCAGGGGCCTTGAAGCCGGATTTAAGTGTAATTAATGCTCATCAGCTGCTGCAGCATTTGGCTGATCAATACGCCCCCATGGCGGCCCGACGCGGTATCCAGTTGCGGATTCATGCCCGCCCGCGGCTGGTGTATAGCGATCATCGCCTGCTGCGCCGGGTATTGCAGAACTTCCTGGCCAATGCCTTGCGCTACACGCAAGAGGGGCGGATTGTGCTGGGGGCTAGGGTGCGTGGGGAGGAGCTGGAGTTTCAGGTTTGGGATTCCGGGCAGGGCATACCGCCGCACCATATTGATCAAATCTACGCAGAGTTCCATCGCTACGAGCAGGCGTTTGATTGGGACGGCCGTGGTTTGGGTTTGGGCTTATCCATTTGCCAGCGTATTGCCGTGTTGCTGGGTCACACGCTGGATGTGCGATCAAACGTCGGTGCGGGGAGCATGTTTTCGATTCGGGTTCCCTTAAGCCAGGCGTCTGAGATCAGCAGCCATCAGGCTAGTGAATCCACTAAACCCCAAGATGGGATGGCCCTGTCAGGCTTGCGTGTGCTTTGCCTGGATAACGACCTGGAGATTCTGGCAGGGATGGAGGTTTTGCTTAGCCGATGGGGGGCGCAAATCATTACCGCCAATACAATAGATACCGCGCTGGAAAAGATCAGCTTGAATCCCGATGTGCTGTTGGTGGATTATCACTTGCACGATCGTCTGGACGGCTTGCAGGCTCTGCAGCTGCTGCGTCAGTATTTGCCCCATGCGCAGGGTGCCTTGTTAACAGCAGATGGTAGTGACGAACTCAAAGCAGCGGCTCGTCAGTATGGCTATCTGGTGCTGACTAAACCAGTTAAACCCGCCTCGTTGCGAGCCTTTTTAACTGCGCAGATCAGAAGGTATTAGTCGCGGGGGACTCGTCTTGATTCAAGCCCAGGTGGCTGGCCATCAAGACGGCCTGTGTTCGGTTCGAGGCACCTAATTTGCGCAAAATAGCGGTCATGTGCGCTTTGATGGTGGCCTCGGAAACATTAAGCTCGTAAGCAATCTGCTTATTGAGTTGACCGGTGCTGAGCATTTGCAGGACACGAAATTGCTGAGGAGTAAGTTCGCGTAATTTTGCGGCGACCTCGCGTTCGTCCGTGCTGATGCCGGGGGCGGATGAACCTTGCTCTGGCAGCCACGTGCCACCATCCAGGACGACTTGTAGCGCAATGCCTAGTGTGTGCGAATCAATGGATTTGGGGATAAAGCCCATTGCCCCATGATCCATGGCGCGGCGCATAAATCGGGCCTCTTCGTGGGCGGTGACCAGAATAATAGGCAGCGACGGGTAGGTTGCACGCAAGTGGACGAGGGCGCTGAAACCAATGGCCCCGGGAATATCCAGATCCAGCAGTAATAAGTCGGCGTCCGGATGGTCGTCGACCAGTGGATATAAATTGGAGATGCGATCCGCTTCGTAGATAGCGGTATTGGGAAACAAGCTGGCTACGACACCTCGTAATGCTTCACGAAATAGAGGGTGATCGTCAGCAATGAGCAGTTCAGTCATGAGGGGATTATGCCATGTCCAAGTTTCGGTAATGGTGCCTGCCAGGATGAGCCGCGTATCAGTGAAAACAGGGCACCGAAATGCCCTGTTTTCTATTCAGGCGAGCTGATTAAATCAGCTCAAAAGTCTTAGTGAGCGCTGGCCGTTGCTGCACCAATGCCGGTTTGACTACGTACTGTCAGAGCTTCAAAGGCCTCGCGCTCTTTGTCTGCGCGAGCACTCTTATCCAAGGTCGAGAACAACCAGATGGAGAAGAAAGCCAGGGGGATGGACAGGATGCCTGGGTTAGGGAAGGGAGTGATGGGTTCGGCAAAACCGAATACATCAACCCAGACGGTGCTGCTCAAGACAACCCAAGCGGTTGCCGTTACCAAGCCCAGGAAGCCGCCGATGGTCGCGCCACGGGTGGTGCAGCCACGCCAAGCAATGGACAGAACCAGTACTGGGAAGTTGGCGCTGGCAGCAATCGCAAAGGCCAGACCCACCATGAAGGCAACGTTCTGGTTCTCGAAAATAATACCCAGCAAAATTGCCAGTACACCCAGGACGACCGTGGAGATACGCGAAATGCGCATTTGGTCTTTCTCGGTGGCTCGTCCCTTGGCGATAACGTTCGCATAAAGGTCATGCGAGATGGCCGCAGCGCCTGCCAACGCCAGACCGGCGACGACAGCCACAATCGTAGCGAAGGTAACGGCTGCCAGAAAGCCCAGCAAGAGGTTGCCACCTACCGCGTTGGCCAGATGCACCGCCACCATATTGGTGCCGCCGATCAGGTTGGTCAGCATATTGAAGGAGCCGTCAGGACCCGTCTGGAAGTACTCAGGATGCTTGACCAGCAGGGCGATAGCGCCAAAACCGATGATGAAGGTCAGCAAGTAGAAGTAGCCAATAAAGCTGCTGGCGTAGATGACGGATTTGCGGGCTTCTTTGGCATCAGCCACGGTAAAGAAACGCATCAGGATATGGGGCAGGCCAGCGGTACCAAAGGCTAGGGCAATACCCAAAGACAGCACGTTAAGTGGGTTGCTGCTGACGGCGGCGCCCGGCTCAAGAATGGCATGTCCGGTGGGGTGGGTGGCAACGGCTTCGGCCAGCATGGCGTCGACGTCCCAGAAGAATGCAGCCAGCACCAACAGCGTCATCAGCGTGGCACCCACCAGCATCAGCACGGCCTTGATAATTTGCACCCAGGTGGTGGCTGTCATGCCGCCAAAGGTGACGTAAATCATCATCAACGAACCGACAATCACCACGGCGATGTTGTAGTCCAGGCCAAACAGCAACACGATCAATTTGCCCGCTCCTACCATCTGGGCGATCAGATACAAGGCAATGATCAAGAGCGAGGCACTGGCGGCCAAAATGCGCATGGGGGTTTGCGACAAGCGAAACGAGGTCACGTCAGCAAAGTTGTAGCGACCCAGGTTACGCAGGCGTTCAGCGATCAGGAACATCACAACGGGCCAGCCGAACATGAAGCCGATGGCGTAGATCATGCCGTCAAAACCGCTGACGTACACCATGCCTGCAATCCCTAGGAAAGAGGCGGCGGACAGATAGTCGCCTGCGATGGCCAGACCATTTTGAAAACCGGTCAAGCCGCCACCGGCGGTATAGAAATCCGAGGTGGTGTGCGTGCGACGTGCCGCCCACCAGGTAATGCCCATTGTCCCTGCAATAAAAATCAAGAACATCACAATGGCAGAGGCATTGGCCTGGCCCGGAGAGGCGGCCATTGCATTGCCACTGGCCAAGGTAAACAGGCCCAGACTAAGCAGTAGTTTCTTCATGTCACGTCCTTCATGATTTGAGCCAGCAAAGGATCGTAGACCTTGTTGGAAATGTAGACGAACGTGGAAACCAGCACGACGGCGCTGAGCAGAACAATCGCGGCGCTGAGCACCCCGATGGTCATGGTCATGGACCCGACGGGGCGGCTAAAGAGCTCCGGGTCGAAGGCCAGAGTCAGGATAAAACCGGCGTACACAACCACGGTCAGGCCGAAAAAAATCAGGCTCATGCGGTTGCGTTTTCTAAGTAATTCTTGATACGCCGGGTGCTGCGTCACTGCCGTTACGACAGGATTGGCTGAGGTCATCGTTATGTCTCCTTATTGGGTTGATGATTCTTAGCATCGAAGCTCCATAAGCACGACCTGTGCAGATGGAGTTGGCGCTTAGGGGCGCTCTATGTACAGCATGTATAGAACGAATCAAGTTTTCCCAACAGGCGACTTTGGTCGTAGATGGCGGTTTTAAGGGAGTGGTTTCAGGGGGGGGCGGCGCGTGCGTTGTGCCCAAACAGTCGCACGTTCCCGTTGCCTGCTTTTAGCGGGGAGGGGGACTGGCTACTTTTGTATTTTGAGCTTTATTAGAAAAGCTCATCTGCCAGGGCAAGCTCTTGTGCCTGTTCTAGCCTGCGATTCACACCGCCCAGCTTTAGCACTTCGGACAAGAGCAGATGAGACAGACTGGCGGCAGCCACCGAGTTATCAGGTTGCTGCTCAAACCCCGCCTGACAGGGCAGGGGCCAGCGAGTGCGGGGCCGCTCTTTATAGTCCTGGTCTGTAATATGGACAATCTCCGGGCAACGTATTTCCAGGCGGCTGATGACGTCCGCTAATTGAGCGGTACGCGGGATTAAATCGAAAATAACGATCACGTCCTGATTGCTGATATCAGCCAGATAGTCGGATAAGGTTTGACCAGGACTGGGGATAAGCCGTACGCCGGGAAGAATCTTGGATAGATGCCAGTAAAAATGGCCCGCCAAAAAATAATTGGCTTGCAGGCCTAGTACCCAGATCTGACGAGCACGGCTAATGGCCAGGCTCGCCTCTTGCAAGACCGGGTGGGAGATATGTCGATAGGTATTGCTTAACTTGCTGTAGCTCTCTTGCAGGTGGGCGTTGAGCGCTGCTTCGCCAGCAGATAGCGGCTGGCTGGGCGTAGGCTGGGACTCATCTTTTCTTTCTGTGCGAATCTGCTTGCGTGCCGCCTCGTAATTCGCGTATTCCAGGCGACGGATCAGGCGCGTAACCGTGGCATTAGAGACTTGGGCCAAGCCCGCCAGTTCAGACGCGGTATAGCTGGACAGGTCGCCCGAAAAATCCAGTGTGAATTGGGCCAGACGTCGCTCGGAGGCGGGCAGGTCTGTCAGGATGGCGCGGACACGGTCAAGAAAAGAGATGTTGCTGATGTCTGGCATGGTGCTGGGCAGTGCCCTGTTTTCTTATTGAATGAGGCTAGGTGATGCGGACGCCCGATTTTTGGGGCGATAGTGTTGAAGCAGGATGTTTTTCAGCGCCCATCATACCCGATTTCAGCCAGCGTTTAAGTCGTTTAATTTTGGTTCTGTTTTAATGTAATGTATTGATTTTAAATAATAAATTAATCTAAAAACTATTCAGCCTGTTGCCTTGAAATAATCCTGTGCCGCGCGCAAGGCATCCATAAAAGAGCCCTGTACAAACTCCGTACTGATAGCCACCATCAAGTTGGATGGCAGGCCAAAGTCTTCGATCAAGGCACCATGACGGTCACGCCAGATATGGGTGGCCGGGTCCAGTACAACCGGGCTGTAATGTTCGCGCACCGTATCCAGAACCGTATCGGAGCTAGCGCGATACGTGAAAACAGCTAAACCTTGGGCAACGGCATAGCCAATCTCAAAAGCGGTGCCGGTATCGATTTCAGCCCCTCTAAAGGGAGTGATATTGGCTAGCACGGCGTCGGCCTGTTCAATCAGACGGATATTGTGGTGATAGATGGCGGAAGCTTCTATTTCTTCCTGGTCAACCGGATGCAAGGGCTTGAAGCCAAAGTCGCGTACTAACTGCTTGTGCAATTTGGCACGCTCCGCAGCATCAGCGAAAAAAACGTCAGGACCTGCTAAATAGATACGTTTCATTTTGGCTCCTTGATGACTGCCGATTCTTGCAGCTATTGATCGATGATATACGATTCATCCCGCCTGAGAATCAATGGGTCTCGCTGCGGCGATACAGGCTCAGTGCCACCGCCAGACCGGCCAGCATGCCGGCACAGCCCCGATTCAGCCAGCGCATGGCCTGGTTCGAAAGAAGGCGCATGGCATGATGGCCGCCCACAGCGTAGACACTCATCAAGGCGATATCGATGAGGGCGGTGACCAGTGCCAGAGTGATGTACTGGGCGGCAATCCCTCCCTCGGGACGAATGAACTGAGGAAGAAAGGCGGAGAAAAATAGCAGCCCTTTGGGGTTGGACAGAGCAACTAATAGGGATCGCACAAAGGCAGCGCGACCAGAGAGAGGTTTTTCAGATGCGGTATCTGTCTGGATGGGGCCGACAGGGGCGCGCCACAAGCCGTAAGCCAGATACAGCAGGTATGCCGCACCTATCCATTTTACCAGCGTGAAAAGTTGCTCAGAGGCAATCAGAAGGGCTCCCAGGCCACAGCCCACTGCAGCGATCAAGATCAAGTCTGAAAGCGCTGCGCCGGCAATACCACATGCCGCGATGCGCTTGCCCCCATGGGCTCCATTGTTCAATGCAAGCAGCATGGTCGGTCCGGGCATGATGGTCACAGCAGATACGGCGATGATATAGAGAGAAAGGCTGGCTAAATGCATGGAAGACTCCTTGGCGACGGTCTGACTATTGAAAAATGCACCAGAGCCGCTACAAAGGCATGGTTGCTTGTTTCTGCGTGAAGGGCTACTTGCTGACGACGAAGGGGCAAGGCTGCAAAGTGTGCAGGACAGACACAAAAAAGGCCAGCCTGAATGGCTGGCCCTTGATGCATCAAAGCGTCAATCAGGAACGGCCTGGTTCAAGTGTTGCCGCGGCGGTAAACAAGACGTCGGTGGAGGAGTTCAAGGCGGTCTCTACCGAGTCCTGTACGACTCCAATTACAAAACCAACGCCAACCACTTGCATAGCGATATCGTTGGAAATTCCGAACATATTACATGCCAGTGGAATTAGCAGTAACGAGCCACCCGCCACGCCGGAGGCACCGCAAGCCGCAATCGTTGCTACCAGGCTCAACAACAAAGCAGTGGGTAAATCAGCCGGAATTTCCAGCGTGTGCACAGCGGCCAGTGTCAGTACGGTAATTGTGACGGCGGCACCCGCCATATTGATGGTGGCACCCAGTGGAATGGAGACCGAGTAGGTGTCTTTATTCAGGCCCAGACGCTCGCACAGAGCCATGTTTACCGGGATATTGGCGGCAGAGCTGCGGGTAAAAAAAGCGGTAATGCCACTTTCACGCAAGCAGGTAAAGACAAGAGGGTAAGGATTGCGACGCAGTTTGACGAACACAATCAGTGGGTTGATAAGCAAAGCCACTACCAGCATGCAACCGACCAGTACCATGAGCAGCAAACCATATTGGCGCAGGGCCTCAAAGCCGGAGTCGGCAATGGTGACTGCAACCAGACCAAAAATCCCCAAAGGTGCAAAGCGGATCACCAGACGCACTAGCGAGGAGACGGCATTAGACGTGTCGGTGAGCAGGTCGCGCGTGCTTTGCGAGCCGTGCTTGAGCGCCAGACCCAACACAATGGCCCAGGCCAAAATACCCATGTAGTTGGCATTGAGCAAGGCAGCAACCGGGTTCACCACAATGCTGGTGAGCAGGTCCAGCAGCACTTCAACAATATTACCGGGTGGGTTTAAGGTGGAATTGGCCAGATCCAGCTTGAGCTTCACGGGAAAGGCAAAGCTGGCGATTACTGCAATCAGGGCAGCCAAAAAGGTACCCAATATATACAGCATCAAAATAGGCCCCATGCGGCTGGAGGACTGAGCCTTCTGATTGGCAATGGAAGACAGCACCAGCACAAACACCAAAATCGGCGCAACCGATTTCAGGGCAGAAACAAACAGCTGACCGAGTAGGGCGATCGAGTGGGCGGCGGCGGGAGCAAAGTGCCCCAGCAAAATACCGGCGATCAGGCCGATCACAATTTGAGTAACAAGACTGCCATGCAGGATAAAGCCTAATGGGCCTCTGGCTTGGTTGGCGGGATGGGCCATGAAAAGCGACTCCAGACAAAAGGGGTAGGTGTGAAGCACATGCAAAAACGCTCTGGCGAGGACTCAGCCAGAGCGCGGAAAAAAGCTATTCTAGCACCAGGAACTATACATTTCGCAGCCTATGTGATATGGTTGCTAATCCACATGGGGTCGACATGGCTTCGACGTGGGTCAAGAAACAGATCAGGGCGTGTCGAGCACCAGTTCGCTCGTAAATCCACTGGAAAACTATAAACGCCAACGACGAGCGTTTCGCTCTAGCCGCTTAAGGCTGGGCCGCTGCACTAACTTGTCTTTGGGTTAGGTAGGGCAACCTACAGCAGTGTTATTTACAAAGAATCGAATCGGCCTGTGCCACGTAGTCCGGTTCTAAAACTTAGTGGATCGCCAAGGAACGGCCTGTCAATTGGCACAGTCCGAGGTTAAAACTTAAAATTAATTGACTACACATGTAGAACTGTCTGTGGACGGCTTGCGGACGGGGGTTCAATTCCCCCCGACTCCACCAAAATTCTTGAAGAATCAGTACAAAAAAAGACCGTGTCAGAAACTCTGACACGGTCTTTTTTTTATTGGCTTGAGTAAAGAATGCTGAGTCGGCTGCGTCCCGCCATGATTTCAGTCGTTTGCCCATCATTTTTCTATCCGCTTCATCGCTATATGTTTTTAAGAAGCGGTTTGTAAAAATGGATGCAGAGCAAAAACAGACAATTATTGACTAACTATTTATTTGGAAATGGCATGCGCCTGGATAAGTTTCTTGGTGAGAGCACGGACCTGAGCCGCACGGATGCGCGCAAAGTGCTTAAAAGTGGGGAAATAACGGTTAATGGGGAAATGGTCAATCAAGGCTCCCACGTTATTAAAGAAGGGGATGTGGTGTTGTGGGACGATGAGCCGCTTGCCTTGATTGGCTTGCGCTACATCATGCTTAATAAGCCTGCTGGCTATGAATGCAGCCTTAAAAATAGCGCCTACCCTTCAGTAATGATGCTGCTGGATGTGGACAAGCGAGATCGCTTGCGCACGGTCGGGCGCTTGGATGTGGATACCACCGGCCTGATTTTGATTACGGATGACGGGCAGTGGACGCATCGTATTATTTCGCCGCGCCATCAGTGCGACAAAGTCTATGTAGCGACATTGGCAGAGCCCTTGCCCGATAACGCAGAAGCTATCTTTCAGGCTGGTATTTTGCTGAATGGTGAGGACAAGCCGACCCTGCCGGCGGTGCTGGAACGCATTGATGAGCGCACAGCCCGACTCACGATTCAGGAGGGGAAATACCATCAGGTCAAGCGCATGTTCGCTTCCTTGGGGAATCTGGTTCAGGCCTTGCATCGTGAGCGTATTGGTTCTCTGGTATTGGACGATAGTCTGGAGCCGGGCGAGTCACGCTATTTAACGCCAGCTGAAGTACAGGAGTTGGCTGCAGGCAGCTGAAATAGCCATTGATTAGCGGCATAAGCAGATCGTTCTAAGTAAATCGACGCGACCTGAACGGTGCCTGCCATTAGACCCAGCAAGGCGTCTACGCCTTGCTGGGAGGCTTTACCAGCCATGCCTATTTAGGCAGCAGTGTTGCAAGCGTCTCAGCCAGCGCTGCCTGCATCGCATTGCCAATGAATGAATCCCCTTGGTGATTCAGTGCCGTGGCTGCTGCCTCTCTGTCGCGTGGCTCTTTGTTCTGACTTAGCTTGGTCTTGCCAATCAGCCGTGTGATTTCAATTTCAATTCCCACAATTGCCTTCAACATGGCATCGATATAGTCTTTGGGCCCATCCGTCATCTTCCACGGCACAGGCTGGCTGGCTTCATGGATGCGTGTCAGACGAGCCACGGCGCCGCGCACATAGCGCTCGTCATCGCGTATTGTCACCCGTCCGTAGGCGTGAGCCACGATGTAATTCCAGGATGGCACTTGCTTGTGTGTCTCGAGTTTGCTGGGAAACCATTGTGGAGAGATATAGGCGTCGCCGGCTCGAAACACCACCATCACTTCATCACCGTTTTCCAGGTCTTGCCACACGGGATTATTCCTGGCGACGTGGCAGTGCAGCACGCCTTGTGGCCCTTCTTTAGGGTGCAGCATGAAGGGCAGGTGGTTGGCGCTTAAGCCATTTTTGCCATTGGCAACCAGGATGCCCAAAGGGTGTTGGGCGATCAGCTTGTGTAGCTGTTCGGGGCGGGATTCATTGAAGTGGGCGGGAATATACATTGCAGCCTTGGCTAAGGTCTTGGGGTTCGAGGTCAATGTGTCTATTATTGGTCTATTCTGGCTCACTGTTCTGTACCAGTTTGGTGCTATTTTTATGGACCACATACTATGCCTAGAACGGCACATAATCCGAAGATTCCATCTCTTGGCGAACTGGATCGCAGGGCGGGAGCCTTAGGGCGTCAGCTGGCGCAGAAACTGCGTGATGCGGTTAAAAGTGGTGCGCTCAAATCGGGTGAATCCTTACCCTCCACGCGCGCTTTGGCCAGTTCCCTGGGAGTCGCTAGGGGTACGGTGGTAGAAGCGTTTGAGCAACTGATTGCCGAAGGTTTTTTGGAGTCCTCTCCAGGTGTAGGTACCTACATTGCCCATACACTGACCAGTCCGAAACGTCAGGCTAAAAAACGTATTGATCTACCCCTTCCTGCCCAGCCTGCGCCACCTTCTGCCGAGCCCTTCAATACGGTTGCTGCCCAGTTCGAGCCGCTGCCACCCGTGCCATTTGCGGTGTCGATCCCGCTTGGTGCCGCCTCGCCTGGTCCGGTATGGCGACGTTTGGGGAATCGTCTGCGGGCGCACGGTTTGGGGGCGCCCGGAGGCTACGGCGATCCGCAAGGTGCTTTGCCTTTGCGGGAAGCGATTGCCGAGTACGTACGCCGATCTCGTTCGGTACGTTGTGAGGCCGAGCAGGTGATTGTGACGACGGGCACTCAGCAAGGCTTGTTTCTGGCTTGTTTGGTCTTATTGGGCCAAGAGGACTTTGCCTGGGTGGAGAATCCAGCCTATCCAGGGATCACTGCCATTTTGAATACCGTTGGCGCACCTGAGCGTATGGTTCGTGTGCCGGTGGACGAGGAAGGTTTGGATGTAGAGGCGGGGAAACGCCTGCAAGCCGATGCGCGGGTGGCGTTTGTGACTCCGTCGCACCAATATCCTTTGGGCATGCCCATGAGTATGGCGCGGCGTAATGCCTTGCTGGCGTGGGCACGTGCAAAGTCTGCCTGGATTGTCGAGGATGATTACGACAGCGAATTCCGCTATTCAGGCCATCCCTTTCCCTCCATGCAGGGCCTGGACCCGGAGCGGGTGATTTATCTGGGGACTTTCAGCAAGGTGCTGTTTCCGTCCTTGCGCCTGGGTTATGCGATTGTGCCGCCTCAGTTGGTGAAGGCATTTTGTGGTGCGCGAGTTCTGCTGGATCGGCACCCGCCCAGTGCGGACCAGCATGTCTTGGCCAGCTTTATTTCAGTGGGGCATCTGGAGCGCCACATCCGGCGTATGCGCGGGGTCTATACCCACTGTCGTAGCCATCTTTTTGAGATTGTGCGCGAGGTTTTGCCGGGCAATATAGCTAGTTTGCAGCCCGGCGATCAAGGTATGCATTCTGTGTTGTGGTTGGCCCCGTCTATTGACGATGTGGCCGTGGCCCAACGGGCGCTGAAAGAGGGCGTTGCGGTGCGTCCGGTGTCTTCCATGTATCAAGCGGGCGATGGGCCGCCGGGGCTGATCTTGGGTTTGAGTGCTTTTAGTCGTGAACAGATGACGGAGGCGGCTAGCAAGCTGGCGCGTATTATTTCCGAGCTTGCAGAGCCATCTAAGTCTAATCAATTCTGAACCGGATGCAAGGAGATACTTGCCGCCTGCCGCAATGCACCACCTAGATGTTGCAAAGTATCGGATCGAATTGCGGCGTGCTGCCAATACAGGGGAACATCCAGCCAGCGACCGGGGGCGATCAGCATCAGCTCTTGTGCGTCAAGAGCCTCATAGACCAAGGATTCGGGGGCTAGACACCAGCCTAGACCTAATGCCGCGGCTTTCACAAAACCGGTTGAGGTAGGCAGATAGTGAATGGGAGGGGCAACCCGCGCCTGGGTGATCTGGCGGATAAAGCGCCATTGCAGTTCGTCCTTGCGGTTGAAGACGATCATGGGTGCCTGATCCAGCGAGCTGGCATCCACGCCGGTAGCGAAATGATTCGTCATGAATTTTGGCGAGGCGATAGCCTGATAGCGCATGATGCCCAGAGCCTGAACTTCGCAGCCTTGCAAGGGGGTGGGCTCGGCGGTGACGGCTCCCAGCACAGAGCCATTGCGTATCAGTTCCAGAGTGTGATCCTGATCGTCAACACGCACATCAAACAAGTAGCCGTGCTCCTGGCTTAGCTGGGATAAGGCTGCCAGAAACCAGGTGTCCAGCGAGTCGCTATTGACCGCGATGGCAATAGGTCTGCAGGGGCCATTTTTTTCTGGCAGGAAATCGGCCAGTGCTTCCGCTTCCAATACTTGCATGGGGCGCACCCGGCGCAGCAACAATTCACCAGCCGGAGTGGGGCGACAAGGCGGTTGGCGCAGTACCAGAACTTGTCCCAGTCTGTCTTCCAAGGTTTTGATTCGTTGCGAGACGGCCGACGCGGTGATGTACAGCTTGCGTGCTGCCGCTTCAAAACTGCCTTCCTCCAGGACCGCCGTAAAGGCCCTCAATTGTGGATTCAGTAGATCCATACCTAAACCTTGAATTAGTTTTTCTTAATCTAGTAAAGAAAAATTAGCTTTTCTTAAAACATAAATGACAGCACCATAGCGCAGTTTTCAAGTTCTGTGGATAGATCTCATGCTGTTTTCCGTTGCCGCTACGGGCTTTCTGACGGGGGCGGGCCTCATCATGGCCATAGGCACGCAAAATGCCTTTGTATTGCGTCAAGGCCTGCAACGCAGCCACGTGGGCCTGGTAGTAGGGATATGTGCGCTGGGCGACATCGTGCTGATTTTGAGCGGCGTGGCAGGTATTGGTACTTTGGTGCATGAATGGCCTGATCTGTTGCAAGTGCTGCGTTTTGGTGGGGCTGCATTTCTTGCCTGGTATGGCTTGCAGGCCGCGCAACGCGCCTGGAAGGGAACTGGGGGGTTGATGGCGGGGCAGGGGAATGAGGGTAGTCGTCGCCGTATTTTGCTGGCCTGTTTGGCTTTTACTTTTTTGAATCCCCACGTCTACCTGGACACAATGGTGCTTCTGGGTAGCCTGTCCACTCCTTATCCGGGGCGGTTGCAGTGGGTCTTTGCCTTCGGTGCTTGTGCCGCCAGTGTCTGCTGGTTCCTGGCTTTGGGTTTTGGTGCCCGGCTCCTGCAGCCTGTCTTTCGTCAGCCTCTGGCCTGGCGTGTGCTGGATGGCTGCATTGCGGTCTTCATGTTGGCCCTGTGCGCCTTATTGCTGCTGCGCCCCTTGAACTAAGCCGTGCTCCTGTCTGGTTCAGTCCCGGCATCTGAGGGTGTTTGGCTCAGACAGTCAGCCGTAAGGTTAAGGGGTGAAGTATCATTTTGTGGTGAGGACGACCTCTGCCATCAGACTTTTTTCGTCCGGGACGACCCGGCTCTTTTTGATAAGGGGGCCGTGTGGCCTGGGTTTATTTAGGTATTGCGGGTTTGCTGGAAATTGTTTGGGCATTCACCATGAAGCAGTCGGACGGGTTTACTCGTTTAGGCTATTCCGTCATCACCATTGCAGCCACGATTGCCAGTTTTGTGCTGCTGTCTGTTTCTATGAAGTCCCTTCCGTTGGGTACGGCCTATACGATCTGGACGGGAATCGGAGCGGTGGGTGCTTTTGTGGTTGGCATTGTGGTGTTGGGCGAGGTGGCCAGCCCTATGCGCATTCTGGCGGCAGTTTTGATTGTCAGCGGCCTGCTCTTGATGAAGCTTTCTTCCTGATAATACCGGCTGCTGTCGGCTTGGTGCCGCCAAGTTTTTTGAATCAAAAGATAACTGCTTGAACTTTGAAGCGGGTTTCTGAAATTAAATAGGCTTTGGGAAGAGCTCGTACTTAATGAAGTCTTGGTTTTTTAACCTTCAATCAGGAGAAACCTATGAATGTCGTAAAGATGCTTGCCTCTGCTGCGTTGGTCAGCAGCCTTGCCGCTCCGGCGCTGGCGCAGGATGTGAAGCGCCATCCTATTCCTAATTCAGATTTTCCGATTCTGACGGCGGTGGAAGTGCCTGCAGGTAAAACTACCGTCTACTTAAGCGGCACGGTTCCTGCTGTACGTGACAAATCGGCAGACGCCAGTAGCACTGCAGCCTATGGCACGATGGAGCAGCAAACTGAATCCGTCATGGCGCAGATCAAAAACCAGCTAGAGGGCATGGGCATGTCGGTCGGAGACATTATCAAAATGCAGGCTTTCTTAGTCGCTCCAGACAATGGGAAAGTGGATTTTGCGGGTTTCATGACGGGCTATTCTAAGTTTTTCGGTACTAAAGAGCAGCCCAACTTGCCGGTTCGCTCGGCCATGGTTGTGAATGCCTTGGTTAATCCGGGCTGGTTGGTTGAGTTGGAGGTGACAGCGGTACGGCCTTGATGGAAACTTGGCGTGTCTTTGTGATTAAATTCTCGACACAGTAGGCTCACTCTACTTGCACAATAAAGGATCTGTTGTGATCTCTGTACGCCCAGTTCAGGCGCATGAGTGGCGCACGTATCAAGCGCTGCGCTTAAGCGCGTTGCGCGATTCCCCCGATGCTTTTGGCAGCACTTACGAGCTGGAGGCTGCCCATGCAGATCACTTCTGGATGGAGCGGGTTCAAGCGGCTTCCCTCTCGGACACGGACTTCGTGTTATTAGCAGAAAAAGAGGGGCAGGCTTGCGGGCTGATCTGGTGCCAGTTGTCTGCCGCGGAGTCCGGTACAGCGGATATTTACCAAATGTGGGTGGCGCCTTCTGCGCGAGGTTTGCGTGCGGGTTACGCCTTGCTGGAGGCGACTGTTAAGTGGGCAGAAAGCAGATCGGCTAAGCGTGTCCGTCTCGGCGTGACAGATACCAATGAACCAGCGATTCGGCTTTATAAACGTTATGGTTTTTCCCCGAATGGGGAAGGGGAACCCTTGCGCGAAGGCTCAACACTGATGTCGCACACACTTGTTTTACGTCTTGCTGATTAAGATGATGCGGCCGGTGCCAGCCCTCAGCCTGCACCTTATTTTGCAAGCTGAGGGCTGGGCTTTATGAAGAGACCCGAGCGCGGTTCAGGGACTGCATTCGCGCAGGATCAAGTCAGTCCTAATATTTGGCGTAGAGTGTGAATCTCCTCTTGCCAGCTCGCTTGCAGGGCGATTTTTTGATGCCTGGGTTTGCGTGCCAAGTCAGCGTTCAATCTACTTTCCAGCTCGATGAGTTTCTCCAGCAAGAGCTCATCGTTAGTGGGGGCCGCTGGATTAGTGCTCTGGGCGATCATGTCCTTGTCCAAAGAGAGTACCGCTTCCTTTGGATGCTCTGACGGAGTAAACGATGCATAGAGCTGCGTCAAATCCTGCATTTCAGTCAGTGCCCTGTCATCCACCAGCCAGAAGCGATTGCAGCTTTTCTCCAGCAGTTCCCGGTCGTGTGTCACCAGGATAAAACCGCCTTTGAATTGGTACAGTTCTTCTGCCAGCTCTTCTTTGCCTTCCAGATCCAGGTGATTGGTAGGCTCATCCAGAAACAGCAGGTGATACTGGGCTAGAGACAGGGCTATAAACATCAGCCTAGCCCGTTCCCCACCACTTAGGCTGTCTACCTGCTGCGCGTGCCGCAAGTACGGAAAGCCAGCGCTGATCAAGGCCATTTTTCTGGCGTCATCAGGCAGAGAAGAAAAGTCCTGCAGGGCATGCAGCAAGGTCCTGGTGCCATCTAGCTCTTGTTGGTCCTGGTCGTAGTAACCCACTTTGCCTTGCGAGTGGAATTTCAATCCGACAGTGTCAGTGTCGGATTTCCAGTTCCGCCATATCTGGCGCAGCAAAGAGGACTTGCCGCAACCATTGCGCCCCACTAATCCAATGCGATCACCGCTACGCACTTGCAGGCCACTGACCTGGAAAAGAGCGGGCAGGCCCTCTGCCGGGCTGACGGCCATGTCCATAATATCCAGCAGACGATCGGCTTTCATCTCCAGACCATGCAATTGCAAGCTCCAGGGAGTGCCTTGCGTCAGATCGGTTTGGCTGTCGCGCAGTTTAGACAGCCGCTTTTCCATACTTTGGGCTTTGCGGGAAAAGGTCTCGTTGTCATAGACCTGCCCCCAGAGTGCCAGGCGCTTTGCACTTTGTTCTATGCGATCAATTTCCTTTTGCTCTCCTTGACGTCGACGATAATCTGCCTCGTCCCGGTTCAGCAGTTCTTCACGCGCGGCCGAGCAAGGTAGCGAGAAAAAGGACAACGTATGATCGCGCAGAATAATGGTGCTGTTGGTGACTTGGTCCAGCAAGCGTTGGTCGTGGGAGACCAGTACAAAGGTGCCGCGCCAGCTTGCCAGAAAGCCCTCCAGCCACAGTAAAGAAGGCAAGTCCAAGTGGTTGCTGGGTTCATCCAGCAAAAGCAGGTCAGGCTGGGTAATCAGTGCCCGAGCCAACAGCAGGCGAGTGTACTGCCCACCACTCAAGGCACTAATTGGGGTGCGCCAGTCCTGTTCTTGGAAGCCCATTCCAGATAGCAGCGTTTCAGCACGCCAGGCGTCCGTGCTTTGCTGATCGGTAGGTAGGGCTGCCAGCACGGCACTCAGCAAGCTTAAGGCGTGCAGATCCGCTGACAGGTATTGTTCAACACGCGCCAGAATGCAGTGCTTGGATAGTGAGATGCTGCCTTCTTTAGGCGTAAGTTCGCCGCAAAGCAGGCTGATTAAGGTGCTTTTGCCACAACCGTTGTGGCCAATAAGCCCCACTCTATCCCCGGCTTTAATCGTGAAGGCTATTTCTTTGAATAAAGGGCCGGACAGGGTTTCGTAAGAAAGGGAGTGGACCGATAGTAATGTACTCATGACATGCTCAAGTTTCTTGGTTGCGCGGATATAGCGCATCCTCGTCAATAGAAGCTGACGATAATTCTTGAGGCCTGAGGGAAGTCGTTCAGTAAGTTGTTGCTTCGCTCAAGTCTAGATTATCGCGCTGCGAAATCGAAAACTTGAGCTGTTCTCTATACCAAAGAAGAGTGCATAAATGAATTTGCACATGGTGTAGGGCCTCCTCTTAATCAATGGGTGAGCCATGCTTGAAGCAGGTGCAAAGGCGTTGTTTGATGAACGCAGCCAGAGCCTCACAGCAGGGTAGGGGATGGAATTGCCAAGCCAGGGAGTGGGTGCAAGACACCGTAGTCTCCGGGCAAAAACCGCAAGAATGTCATTGTAGTCAGCAAGCTGGGAGCGGGAAACCAGCGTGTTGGGTTTTAAGCCTGTATGTCGCCATAAAGGCGCATTGTTCAGTCTTGTGAAGAGACTTGGGTCAGCGAACACGCCGTTGGTTCTTATGCTGCGTTAAAGGAATAAAAGTGTGGTTTGCAGCTTTGCCTCTAGGTGCTTTTGGATGGGCCGGAGTCTTGTCATTAGGGCAGTAGAAGCAGGTTTTTTGCTATTTTTAAAATAGAGTTTGATCATAATCTATTCTTGATTTCCACAATGAGCTGTGCAAGGATAGCTGCTATCAGTAATCTATTTGTGCGAGCAGTAAGCGGCACTTACCCACTTTCTGGAGAGCGTTCGAATGAGCATGACGGCACCTGTCTATCTTGATGATCTGGCCTTGGGAATGGAGTTTCGCAGCGCAGAACATGCCATGGACGAAGCGCAGATTGTCAGCTTTGCCCGCCAATTTGATCCACAGCCGTTTCATCTGGATGCGGAAGCCGCCAAAGACACGTTTTTTCAGGGCTTGGCGGCCAGTGGCTGGCATACAGCGGCCATCACGATGAAGCTCTTGGTGGACAGCCTGGTATTTAGCCAAGGCATTATCGGTGCGGGTGGGCAGATTGAATGGCCACGTCCAACCCGTCCCGATGATGTCTTGCATGTGGTCAGCAAAATCATCGGTATTCAGCCCTCCCGCTCCAAGACAGATCGGGGGATTGTGACGGTGGAGTCTCACACCTTGAATCAGCACAATGAGCTGTGCCAGCGTTTGACGGCCAAGCTGATTGCTTTTCGTCGTCCGGGGGCTTGAATGGGGCGTGTCTCACGTGAACAGGCGCAGCGCAACCGCGAGCGGGTGCTGGAAACAGCGTGCCGCCTGTTTCGTAAACATGGAGTGGAAGGGGTCTCGATCGGGGACATCATGCAGGATGCAGGCCTGACAGCAGGGGCTTTTTATAAGCAGTTTTCCTCGAAAGAAGCCCTGATTGACGAGGCTTCCCGCTTTGCCTTTACGCAGTCCTCCGAGTCCTGGGAGCGGATGAGCCAGCGTTATGCAGATGATGCTGCACAAGGCTTGCAAGCTTTGATGCGGCGTTATTTCAAACATCGCCCCCAGACTCAAAGTTGCCCGATTCTGGCCTTTTCGTCGCTGAGCAGTAGCTTGCCCTCGGATGCGCCCGCCACTGCGATTTACAGCGAAGGAGTGGAGACTTTGTTTGATCAGTTTCGTACAGTCGCCCTGCAAGCCGGTGCCGAGCAATCCGAGGAGCATGTCATGCTGCTGTTTGCCGCGATGCTGGGTACTGGCATGATCAGCCGGGCCGTGGGCGATACAGCATTTTCTCAAACAATGCAGGCCGCCGTTTTAGCGGCCTTGCCGAAAGTTGAGTCAGACCAGGATTGATAGGGCCGGGCCGCGACTGTCTGCCAAGCTACCCAGGAATATGCCACCCAGCACTTGGCTGTTTGGACGAAATGTAAAACCTGATCAAGCATAAAAAAACCAGGGATGATTAGTCCCTGGTTTTTACCACGTCGTCAGCCGCTGTTTATTCGGCTGGCGTACTGTCTATTGTAGGGATCGGCGCTTGGGCAAATTCAGGCCGCTCTGTGCCGTGCTTGATGCGATAGTCTTTCAAGAACTTAGCCATGCGGTTGATGGCTTCGCGCAAATCCGGTTCATGAGGTAGGAACACCATGCGGAAGTGATCCGGGTGAGGCCAGTTAAAGCCTGTGCCCTGAACCAGCATGACGCGTGTGGCTTCCAGCAGTTGCAGGAAGAATTGGCGGTCGTCCTTGATGGGATAGATTTCGGGGTCCAGGCGCGGGAACATATATAGCGCGGCATGTGGCATGACGCAGCTGACTCCTGGAATCGCGGTGATCAACTCGTAAGCCAGATCACGCTGACGACGCAGGCGTCCACCTTCGCAGACCAGATCATTGATGCTTTGATAGCCACCTAAGGCGGTCTGAATGGCCCATTGGCCGGGCACGTTGGCGCACAGCTTCATATTGGCCAACATGCTCAAGCCTTCGATGTAATCGGCTCCGGCTTTTTTATCGCCCGAAATGACCAGCCAGCCAGCCCGGTAACCGCAGGCGCGATAGCTCTTGGACAGGGAATTGAAGGTCAGGGTCAGCACATCGGTAGATAGGCTACCCATGGCGGTGTGCTTCATGTCGTCGAACAAAACCTTGTCGTAGACTTCGTCCGCGAGCAACACCAGATTGAATTCACGGGCGATATCGACCAGGGCTTGCAGGACTGAATCGGGATAAAGTACGCCAGTGGGGTTGTTGGGGTTAATGACCACCAGGCCTTTGGTGCGTGGAGTGATCTTGGAGCGGATATCGTCCAGGTCAGGAATCCAGCCATTGGCTTCGTCGCACAGGTAGTGCACCGGCGTGCCGCCGGATAGGCTGGTTACCGCCGTCCACAGCGGATAGTCTGGCATAGGCAGGAGCAGCTCATCTCCATCGTCCAGCAAGGCATTGGTAGCCATCGCGATCAGCTCAGAAGCACCGTTGCCCAGGTAAATATCTTCCAGCGTCACGCCCTTGATACCCTGTTCCTGGGTGTAGTGCATGACCGCTTTACGGGCAGCGAAAATGCCTTTGCTGTCCGAGTAGCCGGAAGAGTTGGGCAAGTTGCGGATCATGTCGAGCTGGATTTCTTCTGGGGCGTCGAAACCGAATACCGCCAGATTGCCGATATTTAGCTTGATCAGTTGTTGACCCTCGTCTTCCATCTGTTTGGCCCGGTCCATGATGGGGCCCCGAATATCGTATAAAACATTCGCCAGTTTGCTCGATTTCTTGATGCTATTCATGATGCTAGTAATCGGATTCCATTTGTGCTGCTGATGATCGGTGGCAGGCTTGATGCCTGATCTTTATCCCGATGCCGGTTTAATGCGTGTCGCCTTTTCCGCCTCAACGGTTTGGCCTTTGCAAGGGCTATTTTGCCATGAGAGGAGTCATAGTCCGGCCAGCCTTATACCTTACCGCATGCGTGCGCTTCTCTAGTGGGCATCCCACTTAAAATTTGGCATTGTCGAATTTTGGCGACACTCTTTCGCGGGAAAACAGCTTGCCTGCGTAGGCAGACCGTGGAGATGGCGGCTTACGACCGTACCCCCCCGGTCTGTGTGGCGACGGTCTGCTACGAGGCCAGGTGAAAGGCAGGGCGCTTGGCTGTTGGTCGAGTACAGGCCATGCTTTCACCGTGTTTTAATTTATCTTGTTTTTGGCCGTTTTCATGACTAAGATTCGATATCAAACTATTTGATATCGAATTATGAAACTGGATGCAAAATATCAAGCTCTGCTTGCGCATGCGCAGGAACAGGACGGTGTTAACACGCAGGGCATGTCTCTGTGTTTTCAACTCCTGTCATTATCGGCCCGCATTGACCGTGATTGTGCTGCCTTACTGTCCCCCCATGGTTTAAGCGAAGCCCGCTTTGTCCTTCTGTTTTTGCTGGAAAACGCGCCAGACGGTATGGCGTCTCATGTATTGGCGGACCGTGCGGGCGTAACGCGGGCCACAGTAACCACGCTGGTGGATGGCTTGCTGAAAGCTGGCTTGGTGGAGCGCTTTGCGGCCGAGACGGATCGGCGCTCCGTCATGGTGAAACTTAGCGCTCAGGGGGCGGATCTGGCTAAAACTCTGGTCGCTACCCATGCGCAGTGGATAGGCAATCTATTTGCTCATTTGTCCGAGACGGAATGTCAGCAGCTGGGTTTCTTGCTCAACAAAGCTGCTCATGGAGGATCAGCATCATGAGTACTCCAAGCCGAAAGACGTATGCCAAAGCATCTGATATACCTGCTGATATTCTCCTGGCCTTGTCCAAAGGGGAGATACCTGCAGCGACCTTGTCCGAGTCCCTGGCAATTGATCAGCGAATATTAGTGGCTGCTGTGTTTCCCGAGCTGGATGAACAGGGGGCGCAGCAAATCGAGGTCCTGGTTCAGCTGGGTATTCTCAAGCGCATGAAGGACGTGGGGGAGTGGCTGCTGAAAACCTATGGTGAAGTCGCTTGGGAGCGTTGTGTAAACCATCCAGCGGATGTGGTGCGGGGCTGGGCCTGCTTTATGGTGGGGGCTCGGGAAATGCTCAGCGTGTCTCAGCGCTTGGAGGCTTTGCGACCTCTGGCGGATGATCCGCATTTTGGCGTACGTGAATGGGCCTGGATGGCTGTCCGCCCCCATTTAGTGGCGGAGCTGGAGGTATCGATTCAGGCTTTACTGCTCTGGGCGCGTTCGGATTCGGAGTATCTGCGGCGCTTTGCCTGCGAAGCCTTACGTCCTCGGGGAGTCTGGTGCGCGCATATTGCCATTCTGAAAAAAGAGCCGGAACGGATGTTGCCGATTTTGGAAGCCTTGCGCGACGATGGCAGTGTTTACGTGCAGGACTCTGTCGCTAATTATTTGAATGATGCGGCCAAGGACCAACCGCAATGGGTGCAGGCGCTGTGTGCACAATGGCTGGCTCAGTCCCCGGATAGTTTGGCTTTGCAGCGCCTGTGTCGACGGGCGCTGCGTAGCCTGTCCTGATCCTTAGGGAAGCCGTTTACGGGTGGGCTTTGGGGGCACGCAAGGTTATCTGGGTGATTTCAGACGCGCGGCCTAGACGCAGTGGAAAACCGGCCCACAGCCCCGCTCCGTAACTGACATACAGCTGCATATCACCCACTTGATACAGGCCACCTACATAGCCGTCATTGGCCATCTGCACGATCTTGTGCATGCCGACAATATGACCGCCATGGGTATGACCGGAAAGTTGCAAGGCAGCACCCGCGGTCGCACTGGCGGAGGCGGTGTCCGGGCGGTGGGCCAGCATGATGATAGGCATGCCTTCTGGAATACCGGCAATAGCAGCGCGTACATCGGGCAGCGGCTGGCCATGCGCGGCAGCGGATTTATCCGTAATACCCGCCAGCGCAAACGCCGCATCGCCTTGCTGAATGATGCTGTGTTCATTGAGCAGCAGTTCTAGCCCCAGGCTTTTAAAGTGTTCTATCCAAGGCTGATACTGGGTGTAGTACTCATGGTTGCCTGCAATGACATACACCCCGTTAGGAGCGGACAGGCTTTGCAAGGGAGCCACATCATCCCGGCGGGCTGACACCGTGCCATCGACCAGATCTCCGGTAATCACGATCAGGTCGGGGTTCAAGGCCTGTGTTTTATCGACAATGGCTTGTATCCAGGGGCCTTGCAGCAAACGGCTGGCATGCAGGTCGGTTAGCTGAACCAGCTTGAAACCATCCAGGCTGGCGGGTAGGCCCTTTAGTTGCACCTCAATCGACTTGACGGCGGGCACCTTCACGGCTTGCCAGACCCCCAACGCCGACAGGCTGATGGCCGCCAGGCCCAATACTCCGCGCAAGGCGGGTGAGCGCAGCAACACCAGCCCGGCGGGGCGGTACAGCACGCGCATCAGCAAACCGGCCAGATCCGCGATCAAGGTAAAGCAGGCTGCCAGCAAAACGGCTCCAAAGGCCCAGCCTAAAACCATGATGAGGGCACCGGGAATTTCCGGGGAGGCGCGAGTGCCCCAAAACAGGGCAACCGTGTAGTGATGCAACGTCGCCGCAATAGCCAATGCGCTAAGCAGCCACTTGATCCAGGGTTTGATCGACAGAGGTTTGATCAGTCGCCAGGCGACGTACAGGGCGAAAACGAGGGCAGCGACTTGAAACACAAAATCATTCCAAAAAGAAACAGGACCTACGCGGGGCAGCGTAATTAAAAAGCGTCGCCAGTATAGAGCGACGGCAGGCTCATCATGACAGAGACGTCAGCACAAATTGGTGAGCAAGGGTTAGAAAAGCAAGGACACGCTTGTTTACGTTTCGTGAAATCGCCTAGCACATCGGTATCTTAAAACTCCTAGGCTGTCTGTTAATGCACCCAAGGTGCGCAGGGTGTGGGCAGACTCCCACTTATTGTTGATTCCGGGCTGTAGGTCCTGGGTGTCCTGCACCGTTGCAGGCATGTCCAGGGCTCGTAAATCGAGAGTTTTACACCTGTCCTCACACCACTGCGTATCACTGGATGAGTCAACCCCCTGAAGCGGGGTTTGTTGTATTTGATTCGTTTGGAGGATATATGGTGACGAAAAAATCCGCGACTGCATCAAATCAGGATTCCTTGGGCCAGGGTGGCGAGCTGCACCAGTCTGGGCCTAACAGTATGACCACCAATCATGGTGTGCCGATTTCAGATAATCAGAACTCATTGCGGCTGGGGGTGCGTGGCCCCACCTTGCTGGAAGATTTTGTGCTGCGTGAGAAAATCTTCCATTTTGATCACGAGCGCATTCCAGAGCGCATTGTTCATGCACGTGGCACGGGGGCACATGGTTACTTTGAATGTACGCAAGCCATTCCGGAGTTGACTCAGGCAGTAGTGTTTCAACAAGCAGGCCATCGCGTGCCGGTGTTCTGTCGTTTCTCAACGGTGGCAGGTTCTAAAGGTTCCAAGGACACCCCGCGTGACGTACGCGGGTTTGCCGTCAAGTTCTATACCGAGCAAGGTAACTGGGACTTGGTGGGCAACAATATGCCCGTTTTCTTTATCCAGGACGCCATCAAATTTCCAGACCTGATTCATGCGGTCAAACCCGAGGCAGATCGAGGCTTTCCTCAGGCGGCATCGGCCCATGACACCTTTTGGGATTTTGTGTCCCTGATGCCCGAGTCCTTGCACACGGTTATGTGGTTGATGTCTGACCGTGCTTTACCTCGTTCGTTTCGCATGATGCAAGGCTTTGGTGTGCACACCTTCCGTTTCGTGAATGAGAAGGGTAAATCGCATTTTGTGAAGTTTCACTGGAAACCGAAGCAAGGAATGCAATCGACCTTGTGGGACGAGGCCGTCAAGATCTCAGGTGCCGATTCAGATTATTTGCGCCGTGATTTGTATGAGGCTATCCAAAGCGGATCGTTTCCGGAGTGGGAACTGGGCGTGCAGGTCTTTGATCAGAAATGGGCTGATAAGCAGGACTACGATGTGCTGGACGCCACCAAGCTGATTCCCGAGGAAAGCCTGCCGGTCAAAATTGTAGGTCGTATGGTGCTGGATCGTTACCCGGACAACTTTTTTGCCGAGACTGAACAGGTCGCGTTTCTGCCATCCAACATTATTCCCGGCATTGATTTCACGGACGACCCTTTGTTACAAGGGCGTTTGTTTTCCTATTTGGATACACAGAAATCTCGTCTGGGAACGGTCAATTTTCATCAGATCCCGATTAATGCACCACGCTGTCCATTCAGCAATATGCAGCGGGATGGCATGATGCAGACGCAGGTCCCCAAGGGCCGGGCAACCTATGAACCCAATAGTCTGGATGAGGTGGGAGAGTCATTGGGCCCTCGTGCACAGCCTGATGGTTTTCGGACTTTTCCCAGTACCGTAGACGATGGCGCCAAGCTGCGTGTGCGGGCTGAGTCATTCGCGGATCATTACAGTCAGGCTCGCATGTTTTATCGCTCTCAGTCTGAAGTGGAGCAAGAGCACGTGATTGCTGGTCTGGTGTTTGAGCTATCAAAGGTGCAGCTCAATCATGTGCGCCTACGTGTGCTCTCGCATATGCGTGTTATTGATGAAGACTTGGCTAAACGGGCAGCACAAGGTTTGGGGCTGGACTTGCCGCCTGCGGCTAAACCTGCCAGCAAACCTATCGATATGCCACTCTCCAAAGCCCTGTCCATTCTGGCTCAACAGCCCCCAATTGCTGGCCGCACGCTGGGGATTCTCGTCACTGATGGTGCGGATAAAGGTTTGCTGGAGTTACTGCTGGCTGGGGCTCAAGAGGCCGGCGTGGCCGTCAAGTTGATTGCGCCCCAGGTTGGCGGTGTCAAGCTATCCGATGGTTCGCATAGGGCGGCTGATGAGAAAATCGCTGGAGCACCTTCTGTGCTGTTTGATGCTGTCGCCTTGCTGCTCGATCAGGAGCAGGCCTTGAAGCTCTGTACCAATAAGGCGGCAGTGGATTTTGTGGCTGACGCTTATGGGCACTTAAAGGCAATTGGCCACGATGGCGGGGCCAAGCCTTTGCTGGATCGTGCCGGGGTGTCTGCGGATAAAGGGGTGTTTGTTATCAAGACCGGCGACGATTTACTGAGCAAAGTAGCGTCGCGTTTCTGGGAGCGCCGTCATCAGGTCGATGGCACGGCTTGATGTGACAGCAGGGGCGGCTTCGGCCGCCCCTGTCTACAAATTAATAGCGCCAGGTCAGACCGATGACCGGGCCGGACATGCGCGTGTCAAATACATGGCCGGAGCGGCGATAGTTCACATTCAACATCTTGTACCCGGCAGCCACAGAGAAATTGTCTGACAGGTCGTAGTTCAGGGTCAACGTGGCTTGGTAGCTCATGCGAGAGCCCACATCAAAGCCCCCCAGATGGATTTGGGCTTGCGTGGACAGTTCAGGGGTGAAACGATAAAAAGCACGGAGCCCAATTGCAGGGTCGACCCAGCTGAAACTTTCCTGATGATGTTTGGTTCGGCCTGCCGTTGTCAGGTGAGCGCGGGTACGGATATCCCAAAATGAAAAGCCGGCCAAGGCATCCACGCTAGCTTGCTCAGAATCGTAGACGCGATAGCCGCCTTGCAAGCTCGCCATAAACAGGCGGGTGTCTACGGTGCCTTCTGCCGCCCCAACGAAGGGCAAGCCTCCTACCACTTCACTTTCACGCGTATTGACGTAGAGCAGGTCGCTATTGAGTACGTAGCGGTCATGGCGCGCCCAGGTATTGATAAAGGCAGCGGCTCGCAGATCGTGAAATACATCCGAAAAAGATTTTTCGATATCCAGTGTGGGGGCGCGCTTGAAAGGGGAAGACTCGCCAGACAAGCCGGTGACCCAGGCATAGGGAGTGATTTGCAAGGCGTAGCGTGGGGAAGTCCAGGTGTCCGTGTCAGACAGGAGCTGGGGGTTGGGAGCATTCTCTTGACCCTGGGCGAGGGTGACCAGTGGCAAAAGCCCCAGCAGTAGCCAGCGGCAATGGATGAGTTTAGGCATTATTTTGCAAGACCCCTTTTTTATTTCTGTAAATGACCGTGTGCTAGCGCCAGTCTTATTTCTTTCGGTATGCTGGACCTGACGATCACCAACTTATGGAGAACGTGTCATGCATGTGTTTTACCTTAGCAAGCGAGATATTGATAATTTGTTGCCCCGAGTGCAAGCAGCGTTACAAGCTGACCGTGAAGGACAAGTTGGTTTCACGGATGAGGAGCTGGCATTGCGATCTGCCCTGGAAGCTTTGCAGGATCCCAAGCTGTCCGAGCTTTTGGCTGGTGCACGTGTTGATCCGGAACGTAATGCGGTCGGTTTGGCAGAAGAGGATTACCGGGAAAACTTGCTGGCCTTGGAAACTCGTGACAGCACTTACCTGATTGAACAGTTAATGAATAGCTACGCACGCTTGCCGGGATTTCTCGAGCGCTTGGAGTTTTAGTGATGTGTGAAAAACGGCCTGTAAAGGGCCGTTTTTTTGATAGGAACACAGATTTTCTTTTTTTGAATGTTTTGATTAGTGGTATGTTGCTGATTTTTTTAAATTGAATGCCTTAGAGATCAGTGATAGCACTCTTGGTTCTTATACGGTTATTGTGACGACGATGTTTGGTGTTTATTGAAAATATAGCTGGCAATTACGCTATTATTCGACCCCTCGCTTGACTGGCTGGCTTAATCCTGTTTTTGTTACATCCGTGTCCAATGAAATGACTGCGTAAGCAGTCGATTTCTTGTTTGATTAATTATGCGGCTAGCCGTTTCTGGAGAGAAAGATGTTGCTGAAAAAATGTCGTCGTACTTTGCTGGCGTGTGCTGTTGGGCTGGCTTTGGTGCCTGCGGCCTCTCAGGCATGTACCCGAGCTGTGTTTCTGGGTGATAACGGTCAGGTAATTACCGGTCGTTCCATGGACTGGAAACTAGATGTGGGAACCAACCTCTGGATTTTCCCTCGCGGTGAAAAACGCAATGGCGCGGCCGGCCCGTCTTCGATCGAATGGACTTCAAAATATGGCAGCGTCATTGCCTCGGGCTATGACCTGGCCTCTACAGACGGCGCGAATGAAAAAGGCCTGAACGTTAACCTGCTGTGGCTGGTGGAGTCGGAATACCCCACACCCAACAAAGGCGACAAGACCCTGAGTATGTCTTTGTGGGGGCAGTACGTTCTGGATAATTTTGCTACGGTAGCCGAGGCGGTTGATGCCCTGGAGAAAAATCCGTTCGTAGTGTTGAGCGATAAAGTACCCAACGAAGAACGTTTGGCTACCTTGCACTTGTCTATGTCGGACTCCTCCGGGGACAGTGCGATTATTGAATACATCGATGGCAAGCAGCACATCCACCATAGCCGTAAGTATCAAGTAATGACTAACTCGCCCACCTTTGATCAGCAGTTGGCCATCAAGGATTACTGGCAGGAAGTGGGCGGATTGAATATGTTGCCAGGCACTAGTCGGGCAGCAGATCGTTTTGCCCGTGCTTCTTTCTACATTGATGCCGTGCCGCGCAATCTCAGTGATGACAAGGCCGTGGCCAGCGTACTGAGTGTGATGCGTAATGTGTCCACACCGTATGGCATGACCGTCGCCGATCAGCCTAACAACTCCTCGACTCGCTGGAGAACCGTGTTCGACCACCAGCGTAGCTTGTATTACTTTGATTCGGTCTTGTCGCCTGGTGCTTTCTGGGTGGATATGACTAAAGTTGATTTCTCGGCGGAAACCGGCAAGGTCATGAAGCTGGATCTGGGGCCGGAGCAAAGTACGGTTTACATGGGGGAGGTGCTGGAGCAGTTCAAACCTTCCAAACCGTTCAAATTCTTACCGGTGCAGACCCCCGAGGTTTAAGTCAGGTCGCGGCGTGAGACGCTGTAGATTTATCTGAACACAGGCGGTAGGGATGGGGCATAGTCGACAGCGTACATATGGCTTTCATGGGTAGCTGTTATGCTATGTTCCGTCTTTATCTGCTGAAGTACCTGTTTCATGACCTATGTAGTGACAGAAGCCTGCATCCAGTGCAAGTACACGGATTGCGTGACGGTGTGCCCGATGGACTGTTTTTTTGAAGGGCCCAATTTCCTGGTCATTCATCCCGATGAATGTATTGACTGCTCTATCTGCGTGGCCGAATGCCCAGTGGGAGCTATCGTCAGTGATCAGGATGTGACGCCAGAGCAGCAGGTCTATCTGGAGCTGAATAGGACTTTGAGTGAAACACCGGGCTGGACACGTATTAGTCGCCAGAAAGCGCCTTTACCGGATCATGAGTACTGGGCTACCCAGACCGGTAAATTGGCTTTGTTAAAGCAGGATTAGACGGCGTCTTGATGGGCTGGTTTGCGCTGGAAATACCAGACTGCCAAAGCGGCCATCAATAAGATAGCCGTACAACTAGCCAACACAGCCACATAACCCTTGTCGAAAGAGTCTCGGGCCAGTTCACTTAAGTTTATTGCCAGTTCTTGTGGCATGGTTTCTGCCATTAGTAAGGCTTGATCCAGGCTGTCGTAAGCCAGTTCTTTGTCGCTTAAAGAATCAGGCAAAATTAGGCTGGCGCTGTAGACGAAAGACAGCAGGCTGCCCATGATGGTGACACCTAAGGCACCTCCCAACTCGTAAGACATTTCCTCTACGGAGGCCGCCATACCGGCCCGTGAGGGTGGGGCACTTTGCATGATGGTGCTGGAGGCGGCTGTCATGGCAGCGCCTACTCCCAGGCCCAGCATCACCAGACCGGTTATTTGTAGTGCTTGTGCACTGTTATGCCACAAGAGGTACGCGGCCATTCCTGCACCTGCCAGGCTTAAAGAGCCAACCAGTAAGTGTTTGCTGCCAATGACCATCAGCAGCCGGCCGGCCAATGGACCTGCCAGGAAAGCAGCTAAAGGCAAAGGAATAATCGCCAGACCCGCTTCCAGTGGTGAGAAGCCCAAGACCAGTTGCAGGCGTTGGCTAAAGACCAGTTCCATTCCGATCAGGGCTGCCGAAGCGGTTAGCGCAGACAGGACCGCGGTGCTAAGGGTGGCATCCCGGAACAGGGCAAAGTCCAGCAAGGGAAAGCGACTACGGTTTTGCTGACGTACAAACCAGCTTAAAAACACGATGCCGGTGATCAGGGCAGCGGCAGTCAGCCCCCAGTTGGTGTGCAGCTTGCCCATTTCCTTGATGGCCAGGGTGCTGGCTACCAGACCCACCATAATCAGCAAGGAGCCCTTAAGGTCCCAGGGGCGGGATGCGTCTGGCGTGGAGCGGGGCACCAGCATCCAACCCAATGGCAAAGCGATCAATACGATAGGGACGTTGATCAGAAAGACCGAGCCCCACCAGAAGTGTTCCAGCAGGAAGCCGCCCACTACAGGGCCGAAAGCGGCACCACCAGATGCGATGGAGGCCCATACCCCAAAGGCGACGGCGCGCTCACGTTCGTCTAGGAAAGTGATCCGAATCAACGATAAGGTCGCGGGCATCATCATGGCCGCTGCGATACCCAGGAAGGCACGGGCCGCAATCAGTGCGGTCGGGTTTGGGGAATAGGCCGCGGCTATTGAAGCCACACCAAAGAAGGCCAGGCCAGAGAGGAACAGGCGCTTGTGACCCAGGCGGTCGCCCAGGGTGCCCATGCCCAGCAACAGTCCGGAGACAACCAAGGCGTAGCTATTGATAATCCAGAGCTTGTCTGATGCCGAGGCTTGCAGGTCGTGAGTCAGACGTGGCAGAGCGGTGTAGAGCACCGTCATATCCACCACAATGAGTAATAAGGCAACCGAGACAATCGCTAGGATCGACCAGCGACGGCTTGGAGATAAGGGAGCGATTTGCGCTTGATGGGTAATCGAGCTGTGCAGCATATAAGTACGGAAGACTAGGGAAAGTCCTAATGATCTATCAATAATATCAACAGACAAAGTTAATTAGCATCTATAAAATAGATGAATGGAACTAACTTTAGAGCGTATTCGACATTTCGTGGCGGTGGTGGAAACCGGCTCCATGACCCAAGCTGCTAAAGAATTGGGCAAGGTGCAGTCTGCCGTCAGTACGTCGATCTCCTTGCTGGAAGCCGATCTGAATCTGGAGTTGTTTGATCGTTCACGGCGCACTCTGAGCCTGACTGTGCCGGGGGAAATTATGCTGCTGGAGGCCAAGGCTTTGCTGCGTCAGGTGGAGGTGCTGAATCGCCGGGCGATGGACTTGTCGCAGGGGCAGTCGGCGCGCCTGGAAATCAGCCTGGATGAGGCTTTACCTCAGGAGCCTTTGCGCTTGCTGCTTAAGGAGCTTGCGGTCCGCTGGCCAGCGTTGGAGCTGACGATCTGGAATGGAACGGCGTCAGAGGTTATGGATTACGTCAGTGATGGCCGCTCGGATGTTGCTTTTCAGTTTGATCGAGGTGCTGATGCCACGTCTTTTGCACAAAGTTATATTGGCGCGGTCCCACAGGCGATTTGTGTTGCGCGTACGCACCAATTGGCCAGCCAGTATCAAGTCAGCCGTAAAGAACTGACTGCACACCGGCAACTATTGATTCATATCGAAGGGATGGAACAGACGGTAGTCAGCCCTAGTGTTTGGCGTTCAGACAGCTTTTATGTCATTGCCGATATGGTGGCTGATAGTCTGGGCTGGGCGATTTTGCCGTTGAATATTGCCGAGTATGAGAATCTGCGCAATAAACTGACCCAGCTGCATTGTCAGGAAATGGTACTGCCGCCGTTGCCGGTGCGGATGCTGTGGCGGCAGGGACAGGCCTTGCCGCCTGCAGCGATCTGGATGCAGCAGCGCCTGTCGGAGCTGTTGCCCTAGAACTTGTTTAGCAGACTAACGGAGAAGGGCGGGAAAGCTGATCGTTAGCCCACCGCTGAACTCCTTCCCAGATATCGCCAGCATGGTGAACCGTCAGGTCTGCCTGCCAGGTGCCGATACTGTCGTCGTCAGCACAGTAGCCATAGGCGGCAATCATGGTTGCCATGCCAGCGGCCTGTCCAGCCTGAATATCACGCAAGTCGTCGCCTACGTACAAGCAGTCTTCGGGAGCGAAACCTGCTTGCTTGGCGGCATAGAGCAAGGGTTCTGGGTGGGGCTTGGTGTGCTGGGTTGTGTCGCCGCCTACGGTGACCGCGCAGCCTGCTTCCAGACCCAGATGACGGATCAGGGGCAGTGCCAGATATTCCAGCTTATTGGTGACAATTCCCCAGGTGTAGCCTGCTTGCTCTAATTGCTTGAGCAGGGGAGCCACGCCATCGAACAGATAGGTCAGCTCTGTCATGTGGTCGTGGTAATCCTGCAGAAAGTGTGCACGCAGCTGTGCATACTCAGGATGATCAGTATGGATATCCAGCGCGACTTTGATCAGGCCTCGTGCGCCATGGGAGGCGTAGGGGCGCAGGTCTTCGTAAGGCAAGTCGGGCAAGCCACGCGCTTGGCGCATGCGATTGGCGGTGGCGGCCAGATCTGGGGCAGAGTCGGCCAGAGTGCCGTCAAAATCAAAGAGAACCAGTTTATTCATGGGGCTTAGCTTTGGCGACGGCTGGCCAGCAGGTAGTTGACGGAGGTGTCGCCCGACAGGCGATAGTGTTTGGTAATCGGGTTGTATTCCAGACCCTTCAAGGCCAGAGCATCCAGACCGCTGCGACGTGCCGAGGAAATCAGCTCGCTGGGCTTGATGAAACCTTCATAGCTGTGTGTGCCTTTGGGCATCAAACCCAAAACATACTCGGCGCCCACAATAGCAAACAGAAAGGATTTGGGGTTGCGGTTCAGGGTCGAGAAAAAGACCCAGCCACCGGGTTTGACCAATTTGGAGCAGGCTCGAATGATGGAACCTGGATCGGGAACGTGTTCCAGCATTTCCATGCAGGTGACCACATCAAAGCGCCCAGGGTGCTGATCCGCCATGTCTTCGGCGCTGACCATCTCGTATTTGACCGGTACACCCGATTCCAGACTGTGCAAACGGGCGATTTTCAAGGAGCGCTCGGCCAGATCAATGCCGGTAACATCAGCACCGGACTGAGCCAGGCTTTCTGACAAAATCCCGCCACCACAACCGACATCCAGTACCTGTTTACCCGCCAGGGAACCGGTGTAGGACAAAATCCAGTCCAGACGCAGGGGATTGATGGCGTGCAGCGGCTTGAATTCACTGTCTGGGTCCCACCAGCGGGAAGCCAGCGCACTGAATTTATCGATCTCTGCAGGATCAACATTGGCATTAGTGACGGTGGAAGCGGTCATGGCTCATCCAAAAAAATTAAGGCCCCGCAAAAGCGGAGCCTTAATTGTAGCCTTAGCTACAGAAATACGTGATGCAGCAAGAATTACTTGCGGTTGCCCACGATTTCGATTTCTACGCGACGGTTTTGAGCACGGCCTTCGCGGGTCTTGTTAGACGCCACGGGGTTGGCTTCGCCCTTGCCTTCGGTGTAGATACGGTCAGCAGATACGCCCTTGTTGACCAAGTATGCTTTAACAGCATTGGCGCGACGCTCGGACAGCTTCTGGTTGTAAGCTTCAGCGCCGATCGAGTCTGTGTGACCTGTAGCAATCAGAGTTTCCAGATCGATAGACTGAACAGTGTCAGCTACTTGATCCAGAACCTGGCGGCCTTCTGGCTTGATGGTGGCTTTGTCGAAGTCGAAGAACGTGTCAGCGTTCAAAGTCACTTTAGTGACAGTAGGAGCGACGACAGGAGCTTCGGGGGCTTGGGCAACGGGCACACCGTCACAACCTGGAATACCTGTAGCAGGTGTCCAGAAATTGTTACGCCAGCACAGTTCGTTGGTGCCGTTTTTCCAAACGTCGCCGAACGGATTTTGCCAGTTGTTAACTTCGCCGGACTCTTGTGCGGAAACTGCACCGGTGGCCGATGCAGCGGCAATGGCGAGTACAAGTGCGATTTTGGAGGGTTTGTTCATATTTCTCCTCGTTGAGCTGATGCTGTTAAGTGACCGCAGCGAACCCCTGCCGCTGATTAACGGAACCAGTATAGCAATCCTTTAAACAGAATAAAGACTTGCTTGCGCTGGGTTTCATGCGTGTTAGGTCGAATCTTAAGACATTTCGGCCACATGCGTGAGGGGGACGGGGAACGATTCGTGAAGATGCGTGGAATTAGCCTTGTTCTTTCCTGTTATTGTTGGTTTTAGGCAACAGGAGGCGGGTGGGGCTGTCCTGTTGAACAATGAGCAACATGATTAGCAGGTGAAGGATTTTTGACGAATCCGCGCTTTGGATTGCACATTGCCCGCCTTGTCGCTGCGCTACGCTGCGTCCCTCTATGTGAAAGTGCTAGAATTTCCCCTTGTCCGTTTACGGCTGGCTTACTGCTTAACCCATATCTATAAAGAATTGACCTATGGATTCCTTTGCCAAGGAGACGCTTCCCGTTTCGCTTGAAGAGGAGATGCGCCGCAGCTACCTCGATTACGCCATGAGCGTGATTGTGGGCCGTGCACTTCCCGACGTGCGAGATGGTTTGAAGCCCGTGCATCGCCGTGTCTTGTTCGCCATGCATGAACTCAATAACGACTGGAATCGTGCCTATAAGAAGTCGGCTCGTATCGTCGGTGATGTGATCGGTAAGTACCACCCTCATGGTGACTCTGCCGTCTATGACACGATCGTGCGGTTGGCGCAGGACTTTTCCATGCGCTACACCCTGGTCGACGGACAAGGTAACTTTGGTTCCATCGACGGGGATAACGCCGCTGCCATGCGTTATACCGAAATCCGTCTGGCCAAGATCGCCCACGAATTGTTGGCCGATATCGACCAGGAAACCGTGGACTTCGTGCCTAACTATGATGGCAGCGAAAAAGAACCGGCCCTCTTGCCCTCGCGTCTGCCTAACCTGCTAGTTAACGGCAGCTCGGGTATTGCCGTAGGCATGGCGACCAACATTCCGCCGCATAACCTGGCTGAAGTGGTCAATGGCTGTCTGTATTACCTGAGCCACCCTGACTGCACGATTGATGAGCTGATCGAATACATCCCGGCCCCTGACTTCCCGACCGGCGCCATTATTTATGGCATGTCCGGTGTGCGCGAGGGCTATCGCACGGGTCGTGGTCGCGTCATCATGCGCGCCAGCACGCACTTTGAAGACATGGAAAAGGGCAATCGTCAGGCCATCGTGGTCGATGCTATCCCCTACCAGGTCAATAAAAAGTCCCTGCAAGAACGTATTGCCGAGCTGGTCAACGAAAAGCGCGTCGAGGGTATCTCCGATATTCGCGATGAGTCCGACAAGGACGGCATGCGTTTGGTGATCGAGCTCAAGCGTGGCGAAGTGCCCGAGGTTGTGCTGAACAACCTCTACAAGAACACGCAGCTGCAAGAAACCTTCGGGATGAACATGGTGGCACTGGTCGATGGCCAGCCCCGTTTACTCAACCTGAAACAGCTGGTGGATTACTTCCTGAGCCACCGTCGCGAAGTGGTCACACGTCGTACCGTGTTCCAGCTGCGCAAAGCGCGCGAGCGCGGTCATGTGCTGGAAGGTTTGGCGGTCGCACTGGCCAACATTGATGAATTCATCGAAATCATCAAGGCTGCGCCGACTCCACCTGTCGCTCGTGTCGAGCTGATGGCTCGTTCCTGGGACTCCGGTTTGGTGCGTGAAATGTTGGCGCGCGCCGACACCAGCGCCATTGTGGGGGGGCGTCAGGCCTATCGTCCCGACGATCTGGGTAATGAGTTCGGCATGGGCTCTGAAGGCCTGTACCGCTTGAGTGAAGTCCAGGCTCAAGAAATCCTGAACATGCGCTTGCAGCGCTTGACAGGTCTGGAGCAGGACAAGATTGTTAATGAGTACCGCGAGATCATGGACAAGATCGCTGATCTGCTCGATATCTTGTCCAGTCCCTCTCGTGTGTCGGCCATCATCAGCGATGAATTGATCGCCGTGCGTGACGAGTTCTCGGCCACTGGCAAGGATCTGCGTCGCTCTCAAATTGAGCACAACGCGACCGAGCTGGATACCGAAGATTTGATCACCCCCATGGACATGGTGGTGACCCTCTCGCATACCGGTTATATCAAGAGCCAGCCTTTGTCTGAGTACCGTGCTCAACGTCGTGGCGGTCGTGGCAAACAAGCCACTGCCATGAAAGAGGACGACTGGATCGACAAGCTGTTTATCGCCAATACGCACGACTACCTGCTGTGCTTCTCCAACCGTGGCCGTGTGTACTGGCTCAAGGTTTGGGAAGTGCCACAAGGTTCGCGCAACTCGCGTGGCCGTCCTATCGTCAATATGTTCCCTCTGGAAGATGGCGAAAAGATCAACGTGGTGTTGTCCGTCAAGGAATTCAGCGAAGAGCAGTTCGTGTTCATGGCGACCACGCGCGGTACGGTCAAAAAGACCCCGCTGTCTGACTTCTCCAACCCCCGCAAGGCCGGCATTATTGCCGTGGGCCTGGACGAGGGAGACTACCTGATTGGTGCCCAACTGACTGACGGCGTACACGACGTCATGCTGTTCTCTGATGCAGGCAAGGCCGTGCGCTTTGATGAAGGCGATGTTCGTCCTATGGGCCGTGCTGCCCGTGGTGTGCGTGGCATGACGCTGGAAGAAGGTCAGTCCGTTATTGCCCTGCTGGTGGCTGAAGATGAAACGCAATCGGTGCTGACGGCAACCGAGAACGGTTTTGGCAAGCGCACCCCGATTGGTGAATACACCCGTCATGGCCGTGGTACCAAGGGCATGATTGCCATCCAAACCTCTGCCCGTAACGGCAAGGTGGTGGGCGCTGTGCTGGTACGCGAAACCGACGAGATCATGCTGATCACCAATGCCGGTGTGCTGGTGCGTACCCGCGTATCCGAAATCCGCGAAATGGGCCGTGCCACACAAGGCGTTACCCTGATCAGTGTGGATGACGGCAGCGAACTCTCTGGCGTATACCGCGTCGTTGAAACCGACGACGAGGTGGATGCCGAGCTGGCTGGCGAAGAGGCACAGGAGTCCGATAGTCTTGAGCAGGATAATCAAACTGATTCCGCCCAAGACCAGGCGGAACCACCCAGCGAGGAAAACGAGTAATGCGCGTATGGAATTTTTCGGCAGGCCCCTCGATGCTGCCGTTGGAAGTGCTGGAGCAAGCGGCGGGTGAAATGACCGATTGGCATGGCACCGGCATGTCCATCATGGAAATGAGCCACCGTAGTAAAGACTACATGGGCGTGCGTGATGAAACAGAAGCTGATTTACGTGCTTTGTTGTCCGTGCCGGACGACTTCGCCGTACTGTTTCTGCAGGGCGGGGCGCAGGGCCAGAATGGCCTGCTGCCTTTGAACCTGATTCAACGCAATGGCAGTGGCAAAGCCGACTATGTGCTCTCGGGCAGCTGGTCGGTGAAGTCCTACGAGGAAGCGCAGCGTTACGGCGATGTTCGCATTGCCGGTAGCAGTGGGCAGGCCTGGCAGGATCAGGGCAAAGAGTGGGCGCCCTGGACCTGGTTTCCAGAGCCGTCCCAATGGGAGTTGCGCTCGGATGCGGCTTACCTGCACGTTTGCACCAACGAAACCATTGGTGGGGTGGAGTTCAACGACATCCCTCAGCTGGACGTGCCGGTGGTGGCCGACGTGTCTTCCAATATCCTGTCCTGCCCGATTGATTTCTCGCGTGTGTCTGTGGCGTACGCCGGGGCGCAGAAAAATGCTGGCATGTCCGGCATTGCCCTGATGATGATCCGTAAAGACCTGCTCGGTCATGCCATGGACGTCTGCCCGTCGGCGTTCAACTACGCCAACATCGAAAAGCAGCAGTCCATGTTCAACACGCCGCCGACCTATTCGATTTACATGGCTGGCCTGATGTTCAAGTGGTTGGAGCGTCAGGGTGGTGTGCCGGCAATGCAAGCGCTGAATGCCGCCAAGGCTCAGGCTTTGTACGGATACCTGGACGCCTCGGCGTTTTACAGCAACACGGTGCATCCGGCGTATCGCTCGCGTATGAACGTGCCTTTCCTGTTGCAAGATCAGTCTTTGGACGCCTTGTTCCTGGAACAGGCGACCGCAGCTGGCTTGACCTCCTTGAAAGGGCACAAGAGCGTAGGCGGTATGCGCGCCTCGATCTATAACGCCATGCCGCTGGAGGGTGTGCAGGCACTTATCGATTTCATGACTGATTTTGAACGACGGAATGGCTAATACCTTAACTGAGCGTCTGCTCCCTTGGCGCAATCGTATTGATGAGCTGGATCGCCAGATCCTGGAGCTGCTTAACGAGCGCGCTCGTGCAGCTTTGGAAGTGGGCAAGATCAAGCAGGACTTCAATACCGAGGAAGTTATCCTCAAGCCCGAGCGTGAGGCACGTATTGTGCGTCGCTTGCAGTCTGAAAATGTGGGCCCGTTTACGCCAGCTGCTGTTGAAGCGGTATGGGGGCAGATTATTTCTGCCTGCCGTGGGCTGGAAAGCGTCCTGCGGGTTGCCTATCTGGGTCCGCAAGGGTCTTTCTCGGAGCAGGCCGCTTATGAGCATTTCGGCCATGCTCTGGATGGGCTGCAATGCGATTCCTTTGACGAGGTCTTTCGCAGCGTCGAAGTCGGTCAGGCTGAAGTGGGTATCGTGCCCGTTGAAAACTCGACGGAAGGGGCGGTAAATCGCACGCTGGATTTGCTGCTGAACTCACCTTTGCGTGTCTTGGGCGAGCGCTCGATCCGTGTGCACCATAATCTGTTGACGCAGACCGGTGGCATGGAAGGCGTAACCCGCGTGATGGCCCACCCTCAGGCCTTGGCACAGTGTCAGAACTGGCTGCAAAAGCATTATCCGCAGCTGTTGCGTGAAGCGGCTTCCAGCAATGCTGAAGCTGCTCGCATTGCCGCTTCTGATCCCACCGTGGCCGCGATTGCCGGTAATACGGCCGTGGCCGCCTGGAATCTGGGTGTGGTGGAAGCGGGCATTCAGGACGATCCGCATAACCGCACCCGTTTTCTGGCTATCGGTAATATCGAAGCAATGCCTAGCGGAAATGACAAAACCAGCATCATTCTGGCCGTACCCAATCGGGCTGGTGCGGTTTATGACATGCTGTCTCCCTTGGCTGTACATGGTGTTTCCATGACTCGTCTGGAGTCTCGTCCCGCTCGTACCGGGCAGTGGGAATACTATTTCTACGTTGATCTGGTCGGTCATCGTGACGAACCCGCCATGGCTGCTGCCTTGACCGAGTTGAAGAAACAAGTCGCCTTTTTCAAAATCCTGGGTTCTTACCCGGTCAACGACTTCTAGGCATCAGAAACAAGCAAGGCCAGGGTGGGGAAAGTTTGGGACTTTCCCCACTCAAGGTCTTATTGCCTGTTTAGGACCTGTTTGTTCAAGGCATGCTTGCATAGGCTGTGTTGTTTAAGCAGAGGCTTGTGCAGGACTGAGGCTTTGCTGCTTGCCGTGGTGTTTGGCCTGGCAAAGTCTGCATCAATATCCCGGTTTTGCCAGTGCGTTTTCAAGCAATGCGCTGTGCTTAGACGGCCTGAAAGGGAACGGAATTAATCATGATAGCGTCATCAGAAACTATGGCGCCGCCGCCCTTGGTTCCGGTGCTGGCGGTCGTCGGGGTCGGTTTGATTGGCGGCTCCTTGGCTCTGGCGCTCAAGCGCTCGGGAGCCGTGGGTAAAGTATTGGGCGTAGGCCGGCAGCTGAAAAGTCTGCGGCGCGCTCAGGAGTTGGGGCTGATCGATGAAATCGCCACGCTGGAGCAAGCGGCGCAGCAGGCTGATCTGATTGTGCTGGCCACTCCCATCGGAGCGATGGCTTCGGTACTGAAGGCATTGCGTCCCCATTTGCGTGAAGACACCTTGATCAGCGATGCGGGTAGCACCAAAGTGGATGTGGTCGGCGTCGCGCGCGAGGCCTTGGGTGAACGCATCAGCCAATTTGTCCCTGGTCACCCCATTGCGGGTGCGGAGACGGTAGGCCCGGAAGCGGCCCGTGCGGATTTGTATGAGGGCCGCAACGTCATTTTGACCCCCCTGGAAGAAAACAGTGCCAACGCACGCGAACGTTTGATCGCTGTGTGGGAGTGCTGCGGGGCGCGGGTCATGTTGATGGACCCGGCGACACATGACGAGGTTTTGGCCTCGGTCAGCCATGTGCCGCACTTCCTGTCTTCAGTCTTTATGTGGCAGGTGGCCTCCAGCAGCAATTCGGACCAACGCTTCGCCTTGGCGGGGACTGGCTTTAGGGACTTCACCCGTATTGCCGCTGGTTCCGCGGAGGTGTGGCGCGATATTTTTCTGAGTAATCGCGAGGCGGTGCTCAGCCAACTTCACGAAGTACGCCTTGCCCTGGATCAGGCTGAGCAAGCCTTGCAGGATCAGGACGGCCAGGCTTTGTACGAATTTTTAGAGCGCGCTGCCTTGGCGCGCCGTTTTTGGGCGAGTAGGAGTGGTTTGCAATGAGCCAAAGCGACAGTCTTGTTTTGAACCCCATTAAACGTGCCAGTGGACAGCTGCAATTGCCCGGCTCCAAAAGCATTTCCAATCGGGCTCTTTTGTTGGCTGCCTTGGCTCAGGGGCAAACGCGCCTGGAAGGCCTGCTGCATTCGGATGACACCCGCGTCATGATGGCGGCCTTGCAGCAAATGGGTGTGGCGGTGCAGGATCTAGGGCAGGGTACGGTCGTGATCGACGGTGGCGCCCCTTTCGCGCACCGTGATGCTGATTTGTTCTTGGGGAATGCGGGCACGGCGTTCCGCTCATTGACGGCGGCATTGGGCCTGATGGGTGGCCGCTTTAATCTAAGTGGCATTGCCCGTATGCACGAGCGTCCTATCGGTGATCTGGTCGATGCCTTGCGCAGTCTTGGGGCAGATGTTCAGTATCTGGGTACCGAAGGCTATCCGCCCCTGGCGATTGGAGAGTTGGCTCAGGCGGATCAGCGTCGCGTTTCGGTAAAAGGCACTGTCTCCAGCCAGTTCCTGACGGCCTTGCTGATGGCAGCCCCTTTGTTGACGGCCCGTACCGCTCAGCCTTTGCGTATCGAAGTGGAAGGGGAGCTGATCTCCCAGCCTTACATCGAAATCACCCTGGCCATGATGGCGCGTTTTGGTGTGCAGGTAGCGCGCGATGGCTGGAGCAGTTTTACTGTGCCCGCTGATGCGGCTTATGTCAGCCCAGGCACGTATGTGGTCGAAGGTGATGCCTCTTCAGCTTCCTACTTTATTGCACTGGGTGCATTGGGCGGCGGACCGCTACGCATTCAAGGTGTGGGTACAGAAAGCCTGCAAGGCGATATTCAGTTTGCTGATGTGGCCGAAGCCATGGGCGCACGTATTGAACGTCATGCCAATGAGTTAATCGTTTCTGGTCTGTGTGTGGCTCAGGGCGAGAAGTTAAAAGCCTTTGATCTGGACTTCAACCACATTCCAGATGCTGCCATGACAGCCGCTGCCATGGCCATGTTTGCCGACGGTCCCTGCACCCTGCGAAATATTGCCAGCTGGCGTGTCAAAGAAACCGACCGTATCGACGCTATGCAAGCTGAATTGCGCAAGCTGGGTGCGACGGTGGAGTCGGGTCCGGACTGCTTGACGGTACATCCTATTGCCGCCGATCAATGGCGTTCGGCCAGCATTGAAACTTATGATGATCACCGCATTGCCATGTGCTTTTCCTTAGCCAGCTTCGGACCGGTTCCGGTCACGATTCTGGACCCGGCCTGCGTCAGCAAGACGTTCCCCGACTATTTTTCCGTTTTTGAACAATTGGTGCAGGCATGACAGAGCAGACCGCCATTCCCGTCATTACCATTGATGGCCCCACCGCATCCGGCAAGGGGACGATTGCGTCCCTGGTTGCGCAGCGCTTGGGCTGGCATACGCTTGATAGCGGGGCCTTGTACCGCCTGACGGCACTGTCCTGCCTGCGCCGTGGTGTGGATGTGCAAAACGAGGCCCAGGTCCAGGATGCGGCCCAAAATCTGAATGTACGGTTTGATTACCCCCACATCTACATGGATGGCGAAGATGTCAGTGATGCTATTCGCCAGGAAGAAGTGGGTAATCTGGCCTCGCAGGTTGCCGCTTTGCCCTTGGTGCGTGAGGCACTTTTGCAACGGCAGCGGGATTTTCGCGTAGCGCCCGGTTTAGTGGGGGATGGACGCGATATGGGCACAGTTGTGTTCCCGGACGCGCCTTTAAAGATATTTTTGCTGGCAGATGCTGAAGTCCGCGCCCAAAGACGCTGTAAACAGTTGAGCGAAAAGGGTATTTCTGCTAATCTTACGAGTCTTTTGGCGGACTTGCGTGCGCGCGATGAACGTGATCGTTCTCGAACCCATGCTCCGCTTGTGCCTGCGCTGGGTGCCCACATTGTGGATTCTTCCCAGCTCAGCATCCAAGAAGTTGTAAATAAGGTGCTCGACCTTTGGTCGGGCATTGCGGTCCCGACAGCCTAATCCCGTGCTGGTCGGGCTTTGTTCACTCCACCGGGTTTCACCTGGTGTGTTTTTTACGGCCATTTTGGCTGACGGATTGATTTAATGTCCACTAACCTTCACACAGACGCAACGGGCGGCGAAAGTTTTGCCGATTTGTTTGCAGAAAGCATTAAAAACCAAGACCTGAAAAGCGGCGAAGTTATCTCCGCCGAGGTTCTGCGTATTGACCACAACTACGTGTTGGTCAATGCTGGCCTGAAGTCCGAGGCACTGATCCCCCTGGAAGAGTTCCTGAACGATCAGGGCGAACTCGAAGTTCAAGCGGGTGACTTCGTCTCCGTGGCAATCGATGCCTTTGAAAACGGCTACGGCGACACCATCCTGTCCCGCGACCGCGCCAAGCGTCTGTCGGCCTGGTTGTCGCTCGAGCAAGCGCTGGAGTCCGGCGAGCTGGTCAACGGTACCATCACCGGTAAGGTCAAGGGCGGTTTGACTGTCATGACCAACGGCATCCGTGCCTTCTTGCCTGGTTCGCTGGTTGATCTGCGTCCTGTCAAAGACACCACGCCATACGAAGGCAAGACCCTGGAATTCAAGGTTATCAAGCTCGATCGCAAGCGTAACAACGTTGTGTTGTCGCGTCGCGCTGTGCTGGAAGCCTCCATGGGCGAAGAGCGTCAGAAACTGCTGGAAACCCTGTCCGAAGGCGCTATCGTCAAAGGTATCGTCAAGAACATCACCGACTACGGTGCGTTCGTGGATCTGGGCGGCATCGACGGTCTGTTGCACATCACCGACATGGCCTGGCGCCGTGTTCGTCACCCATCCGAAGTTCTGCAGGTGGGTCAGGAAATCGAAGCCAAGGTTCTCAAGTTCGATCAAGAAAAGAGCCGTGTCTCCCTGGGCGTCAAACAGCTGGGCGAAGATCCTTGGATCGGTCTGGCACGTCGCTACCCACAACACACCCGTTTGTTCGGCAAGGTTACCAACCTGACCGATTACGGTGCATTCGTTGAAGTGGAAGACGGTATCGAAGGCCTGGTGCACGTATCCGAAATGGATTGGACCAACAAGAACGTTGACCCACGCAAGGTCGTGACCTTGGGTGAAGAAGTCGAAGTCATGGTTCTGGAAATCGACGAAGATCGTCGTCGTATCTCCTTGGGCATGAAGCAGTGCCGTGCCAACCCATGGGAAGATTTCGCCATCAACTTCAAACGCGGCGACAAAGTTCGCGGTGGCATCAAGTCCATCACCGACTTTGGCGTGTTCGTTGGTCTGCCTGGCGGTATCGACGGCCTGGTTCACCTGTCCGACCTGTCCTGGTCCGAGACTGGCGAAGAAGCCGTTCGCAACTTCAAGAAGGGCGACGAAGTTGACGCCGTGGTTCTGGGTATCGACACCGACAAAGAGCGCATTTCCCTGGGTATCAAACAGCTGGAAGGCGATCCGTTCAACAACTTCGTAGCCACCTACGACAAGGGTGCTGTGGTAAACGGCGTCGTGAAGTCGGTTGAGCCTAAGGGTGCTGTTGTAACGCTGTCGCTGGACGTTGAAGGTTACCTGCGCGCCTCCGAGATCTCCTCGGGCCGTGTGGAAGACGCAACGACTGCGCTGAAAGAAGGTCAGGAAATCGACACCATGATCTTGAGCGTGGATCGCAAGACCCGTTCGATTCAACTGTCCATCAAGGCACGTGATACTGCCGAAACCGCTCAATCCATGGCCCGTCTGACCGAAGCTAGCGCTTCGTCCGGTACGACCAACCTGGGTGCTCTGCTGCGTGCCAAGCTGGATCAGCAGCAACGCGACGACGGTTAATCAGCGTGACAAAGTCTGAGCTGATCGCGTTGTTGGCCAGTCGCTATCCGCAGCTGGCTCTGCGCGATATGGATTTCGCCGTGAAAACGGTTTTGGATTCAATGACCCAGGCTTTGGCCAGTGGTCAACGGATCGAAATCCGAGGGTTTGGCAGTTTTTCGCTCTCTACCCGCTCGCCGCGGGTAGGGCGCAATCCCAAATCGGGTGAAAAAGTGATGGTGCCTGGTAAACAGGTGCCGCACTTTAAAGCCGGTAAAGAATTGCGTGAGCGAGTCGATTCTGTCTTTCTTGAGCAAGAGCAAATCGAAGCGGACGACCAGTCGTCTGCCTTCGAGCAGCTTAATGCGAGAGTCCGTCACGGTTAAGACCTACTTGCACACTGATTTAGCAGGCCCTTTTTAGGGCCTGTTTTGCGTGTGCGCTAAATTCCGCTTGCACGTACAATCAGACATTATAAAAACACTGTTGGAGCCCTAATAATGCGCTACTTAGTCTGGGTATTGCGTCTGCTGGTTTTTGTGATTGTGCTGTTGTTCGCACTCAAAAACACGGAACCGGTACAGGTCAGCTTTTTCGCCGAGCATATTATTCAAGACGTTCCACTGATCGTCGTGATGCTAGCGGCTTTTATTTTAGGCTTGGTGTTGGGACTGCTTTTGATGGTGGGCGCTGTTATGCGTCGCCGTCGCGAGGTCAATCGTTTGCGCCGTGAAATGGACCGTCTGCAAGACAGGCTGGAACAAGCACAACAGTCACCCGTTAACACGGCTGCCGTCGCGCCCGAGATCGTCGCCCCCTTGGCGCCTTTGTAAGCCGTTGGAGTAAACAGTGGATTTTGAAACCTGGTGGTTGGTTTTTGTACCTATTTTATTTGGCTTGGGCTGGGTGGCGGCGCGGGTGGATTTTCGGCAGATGATGTCCGAAACTCGTACTTTGCCGGACTCGTACTTCAAGGGTTTGAATTTTCTGCTCAATGAAGAGCCGGATCGTGCCATTGACGCGTTTGTTGAAGTCGCCAAGCTGGACCCAGAAACCACCGAGCTGCACTTTGCGCTGGGTAGCCTGTTCCGCCGCCGTGGTGAAATGGAACGTGCTATTCGTGTGCATCAAAGCCTTTTATCGCGTGCCGATCTGCCTGTAGCAGATCGTGAAAATGCTCAATTTCAGATTGCACAAGACTTTTTGAAAGCCGGCATGCTGGATAGGGCGGAAGCTGCCTTCGAGGCGGTGCGAGAAACGCGCTTTGCAATCCCGGCCATGCGTGCCTTGATCCGTATTTATGAGTCCGAGCATGATTGGCCGCGTGCTATTGAAGCGGTGCGTCGCTTGCGTGCTTTGGTCGACGAACCGGTGCCCCAGCTAGTGCACTACCAGTGTGAGCAAGCCGAAGGTGCTTTGCAGGGTAAGCAACCCGATTTTGATCGGGCAGGCAAAGCGCTGGACGAGGCCGATAATGCCATTCGTAAACTGGGTAGCGGTCAGCAAGGCATGTACGCCTCGCAAGCCCGAGTTGCCAGCCTGCGTGCACGTGTAGCGCGCATGCAAGGCCAAAGCGAGCAGGAACGTGCGTATCTGGTGTCTATCCTGAATAGCGCGCCAGACTATGTGGGCCTGTACGCCACCGAGTTGCTGGATAGTTATCGCAAGTTGGGTCGGGATGCGGAGGGCGTTGCCATGCTGCGCAGCCATTACCAGCAACATCCCAGCCTGGATATTTTTAATGTACTGTTCCGCGTTCTGCGAGAGCAGGAAGGCCATTTGCAGGCCTGGGCTTTTGCGCGTGACGCTTTACGTGCCCATCCTTCTTTATTGGGCTTGGACAAGATGCTGGAAGTAGAACTTCAGGATCAAGGACAGAACAAAGAGGGTGCCGATACGGTTGGGGTGGACCAGGTTATCGCGGGCGCCGATTTAAGTTTGTTGCGTTCCTTGATCCATAGACACACCCAGCGTCTGGATCGTTACTCTTGCAGCTCCTGCGGTTTTGAAGCCCGCCATTTTTACTGGCAATGTCCTGGGTGTAATTCCTGGGAAACCTATGCCCCTCGACGTCTTGAGGAGTTGAAATGATGGAGTTCCCCAGTCAAGCCGTTGCCGCTAGCCGTGTGCTGGTGGTTGGGGATGTGATGCTGGACCGCTATTGGTTCGGCGATGTAGAGCGCATTTCCCCTGAAGCTCCGGTGCCTGTGGTCAAAATGGGCCGAGTGGAAGACCGGTTAGGTGGTGCCGCTAACGTGGCGCGCAATATTGCAGCCTTGGGTGCGCAGGCTAGTCTCCTGGGCGTGATCGGGCAGGACGAGGCCGGCAAGACCGTGCGCGAACTGGCTAAAGAAGATCATGTTCAAGCGCATTGGGTGCAGGATCCTCTGATGCCCACGTCGCTCAAGCTGCGTGTATTGGGCCGTCAGCAGCAATTGCTGCGTGTAGATTTTGAAGAAAGCCCAGCCAGCAGTGCCTTGGATCAGCTGCATCAAAGCATGAGCGATCTGCTCGATCAGCATCAGGTACTGGTGCTGTCGGACTATGCCAAGGGTGCCTTGGGGCAGGTGGAAAGTTTGATCGCTTTGGCGCGGGCCAAAAATATCCCTATTTTGGTCGATCCCAAAGGGAAAACCTACGAGCGCTACCAAGGTGCCACTATCCTGACGCCCAATCGTCTGGAAATGCAGGAAGCAGTAGGCGCCTGGAAAGATGAGGATGATTTAATGCAACGCGCCCAGAACTTGCGTCGTAAGTTGGATCTGGAATGTTTGCTGATTACCCGTTCCGAGCAAGGCATGACCTTGTTCACTGAACAGGGGCGTGAGCATGTGGATGCTCAGGCACAAGAAGTGTTTGACGTCTCCGGCGCTGGGGACACGGTATTGGCAACGCTGGCGGTCATGCGAGCGGCGGGTCTGGATTGGCTGCAGGCCATGCGCTGGGCGAATCGTGCGGGCGGTATCGTAGTCGGAAAATTGGGTACGTCTATTGTGACGGCAAAGGAATTGGCATGATTGTAGTGACCGGTGGTGCTGGCTTTATTGGCAGCAATTTGGTGAAAGGTCTGAACCAGCAGGGTGTGACTGACATTCTGGTGGTGGATGACCTGAGTGATGGCGACAAGTTCGTCAATCTGGCGCATGGCCAAATTGCAGACTATATGGATAAGGACGATTTCCGTGCCCGTCTGGCTCGGGACGAGTTCTCTAATATTGAAGCTGTTTTACATCAGGGCGCATGTTCGGACACCACCGAGCGTAACGGCCAGTTCATGATGGACAACAACTACCGCGTCACCCTGGAAATCTTTGAGTACTGCCAGGCCAAGCGTATCCCCTTGTTGTACGCCTCGTCTGCTGCGGTTTACGGTGCTGGCCCCTTGTATGCTGAGGACCTGAGCAACGAAGCGCCCTTGAACGTCTATGGCTACTCCAAGTTTTTGTTTGATCAGGTCTTGCGCCGCCATCTGGGCAGTCTGCGCGCACCTGTAGTCGGTCTGCGTTACTTCAACGTCTATGGTCCGCAAGAGCAGCACAAAGGCCGTATGGCCTCGGTGGCTTATCACAATATGCTGCAATACCGTCGCGACGGCCATGTGTTGCTGTTTGGTGCTTGGGATGGCTACGTGGATGGTGGTCAGCAACGCGACTTTGTTTTTATTGATGACGTTGTTTCGGTAAATCTCCATTTCCTGGGTCAGGACAAACAGTCCGGCGTATTTAATTGCGGTTCGGGTCGTGCTCAACCGTTCAATGATGTGGCTCAGACTGTCGTCAATACCTTGCGAGAGCACGATGGCTTGCCTGCACTGGAATTGGATGATCTGGTTACCCAGCAATTTCTGCAATACATTCCCTTTCCTGACGACTTGAAAGGCCGCTATCAAAGTCATACCCAAGCGGATTTGACGCAGTTGCGTGCTGCGGGTTACGACAAGCCCTTCAATGATGTGCAGACTGGTGTGGGCGAGTACGTACGGCGTTTGCTGCAGGCAGGTGCGTTGCGCTAATTGCCATGGTTATAAAGTCCATGCGGGCTGTTACGCATGGCTAAACGCTGTCCAGGGGCAGCCGTTTCAATCCCGCAGGCGGCACCATAAAGGCTTCTTTCCAAGGAGCCTTTATCATGTCTACTTCCCTGAAGTTTCTGCCCATAGCCCCAGATCGTTTGCACTTTATGAGACGCTGGCGGGAGTTGGCCCTGCGGGCTTTGCTTGCCGTATGTTTGTGGGGACCGTTGGGTTTGGCGGGAGCAGTTGATCTGAATACTGCGGATGTCCAGCAGTTACAGCAAATCAAGGGTATTGGTCCCCGCACCGCCGAGTTGATTCTGGAGGAGCGACAGCGCGGCGGGCCTTTTGATTCGCTGCAGGATCTGGCGGATCGGGTCAAAGGCATAGGGGCTAAAAAGATTATTACGATGGAGCAGTCGGGCTTGAAAGTGGAGCCGGCCAAAGCCCAGGCCAAGGCCGCTTCCAGTACGGCTGATGCGGATATAAGAAGAAAGCCATAGCTCTGAGCGTAGACTCGCTTTAAGCTAGTAGTTTGTTTGGTCAGCAGGGGCAGTCAGTTCGTGCTGGCTGCCGCATTGCACAAGGTAAGAGATATTTATCGATGAAAAACTATCCCACAATTGAAGATACGGTTGGTCAAACCCCGCTGGTGCGCTTGCAGCGTATTCCTGGCGAGTTTGGACAGACACGCGGGAATGTCTTGCTGGCCAAGCTGGAAGGCAATAATCCTGCCGGCTCGGTCAAGGACCGTGCCGCCAGTTCCATGATTCAGGAAGCCGAGCGCCGCGGTGATATCAAGCCGGGGGATACCTTGATCGAAGCCACCAGTGGCAATACGGGTATTGCCCTGGCCATGATTGCGGCCGTGCGTGGCTATAAAATGATTTTAATCATGCCCGACAATTTGTCGCTGGAGCGTCGCGCCTCCATGACGGCTTATGGTGCGAAGCTGATTCTGACCCCAGCCGATCAAGGTGGTATGGAGTATGCCCGTGATCTGGCGATGAAGATGCAGGCCGAAGGGCAGGGCAAGGTGCTGGACCAATTTGCCAATATGGATAACCCGGCTGCACACGTACATAGCACAGGCCCTGAAATTTGGCAGCAGACCGACGGGCAGATCACTCACTTTGTCAGTGCCATGGGTACGACTGGCACCATCATGGGGGTGGGGAATTACCTGCGTAGCCAGAGCAGTGGCATTGTAGTGGTGGGTGCCCAGCCAGCACCGGGCGCGCAGATTGCGGGCATCCGTAAATGGCCCGAAGCCTATCTGCCCAAGATCTACGATCCATCCAAAGTGGATATGTTTGAAGAGATTGGCCAACAAGAGGCCGAGATCATGACGCGCCGTATGGCAGCCGAAGAAGGTATCTGTGCCGGTATTTCTTCCGGTGGTGCATTGGTAGCGGCTATGCGCGTGGCACAACGGGTAGAGAACGCCACGATCGTTTTTATTGTGTGCGACCGTGGCGATCGTTACCTGTCTACCGGCATCTTTAATTAATTAGGGTTGCCGTAGCCCATTTGTGCCGCCAGTTCGGAAGCCAGATCGGCAACCGAGCTGGCGTAAAAATAACTGCGGTTGTAATGGGTAATGGCAAAGAAGTTGGGTGTGCCCAGACGATACTCTGTCGTGTTGCGGGGTTCGTCCACCAGGTTTACCACCCCTAACTTAGCCTGCTGCCAAGGGCCGGTATTCTGGCTCTGGCCTTTTACACTGGCACCGGCTTCTTGCAATTGTGTCCAGTTCAGTTTGGGAAAGATGCCACCATCCACCATGCCTTTATTGGCGCTGCTTAGCTGAGCAGGGGCAAAAACAGGCAGGCCTGGTTCCCAGCCATGCGCACGCAGGAAGTTAGCAATCGAGGCCATGGCATCCGTGGGGTTGTTGCGCAGGTCAATACGCCCATCACCATCACCATCCACGGCATAGCGCATCAGGCTACCCGGCATGAATTGGGACATACCCATTGCGCCTGCAAACGAGCCCTGAACAATACGTGCGTCTAGTTCTCCTTGGTAATGCAGTTCGATCAGGTCTGCCAGTTGATCGCGGAACAACTGACCGCGCTCGGGACGGCTGTCATCCGGATAGGCGAAGCCCAGGGTGAACAGGGCATCCAGTACCTTGAAGTCGCCCATGATTTTGCCGTAGACAGTTTCCACCCCCAGAATCGACACAATAATAGAAGGGGGTACACCGTAGGTTTGGGAGATCTGGTCCAGGGCAAGACGGTGTTTTTGCCAGAACTGGACGCCACCCTGGATACGGGCAGGGTCAACATTGCGCTGTCTATACGTGACCCAACTACGCTTGATACGCCCTTTGGTGGGACGCATTAGTTTGGCGGCCGTCTCGTTATATTGAGCTTGCTGCAAAATTTCGGTGACAACATCTATTGGAATTTGGCGCGCGCTAGCAACTTCCCGGGAATAGGCGGCAAGGTCGTCGTTTAATTCGCCGTTTAATTTAAAGAATTGTGTCCGCCCGGAACGGGATTCGCCTGCCTGAATGGACGCAGGCGCCTCCAGGGATTTGATTTGGACCAAAGTGGTTTTTTTTGAAGAGGCTTGTAAAGCCGCGTCGTTACTGGGTTTGGGGCCTGTAGCTGGTGCTTGGGGCGTGGTGGTCGCGCAGCCGGCCGTGCTCAGCGCGATCAGTACTGCTTGCAAAATTCGAGTGGGTCTGAACATAATCCATCCTCATGGAGACACTATATTTTATCCATCCATCGTGCCATTTGCATGAGATGGGTCGATGGCATCCGGAAAGTCCGCAGCGGCTCGATGCCATAAACGATCAACTGCTATCCAGCGGTCTGGCATCCTATCTGGCCCAGCGGCAAGCTCGGCTGGCTACGGATGCGGATATCTTGCGGGTACACGATGCAGCATACGTGCAGCAGCTCAAAGATCAACTGCCAGGTCAGGGATATTTCAATATCGATCCTGACACGCTGATGAATCCGCATACCCTGGAGGCGGCCTATGCGGCTGCCGGAGCCGGGCTGGATGCGGTTGATGGCGTCATGAACGAAGGGGCTACCGGCGCATTTTGTGCTGTACGACCTCCTGGACACCATGCTGAGCGGGCTAGGGCGATGGGGTTCTGCTTTTTCAACAATATCGCTGTGGCCGTAGCCTACGCGATGGAACGCTATGATCTCAAGCGCGTGCTGATCGTTGATTTTGACGTGCATCACGGCAATGGAACCGAGCAGATTTTTGCTGGTGATGAGCGGGTTCTGATGTGCAGTTTTTTCCAGTCCCCGTTTTTTCCTGATTCCTTTCAGGACCCGGCGGCGCAAAACATGGTAAATATACCGGTTGAGGCCTACACCAAATCGGCTCAGATTATCGATCTGTTCAGACAGGTTTGCTTACCCCGCATCGAGGCCTTCGCGCCTGAAATGGTCTTTTTCTCGGCAGGCTTTGATGCTCACCGTGAAGATGAGATGGGGCAGTTAAGCCTGGTTGAAGCCGATTATGCAGAATTGACAGCGATGGTGGTCCAAGCCTGTGCGCCTACTGCCGGACAACGTCTGGTCAGTATGCTGGAAGGGGGTTACGATCCCTCCTCCTTGGGACGCAGCGTAGTGGCCCACATCAAAGCCCTTGCCGGGCTTTAGGCAAGTGGCTTCGGGTTTTGGAATTCTTCTAAAGCCTTATTTCAACAGAACAATTTTTATTTAAGACTGCACTGGAGAACATTACATGAAGGTGTTAGTACCCGTGAAACGCGTAGTTGACTATAACGTCAAGGTGCGTGTGAAATCCGACCAAACCGGGGTGGACATTGCCAATGTGAAAATGTCCATGAACCCCTTTGACGAAATCGCTGTCGAAGAGGCCACTCGCCTCAAAGAAAGCGGTGCAGCTACCGAAGTGATCGCTATTTCTTGCGGTGTTGCGCAAAGCCAGGAAACCTTGCGCACTGCGCTGGCCATTGGTGCTGATCGGGCCACTCTGGTGCAAACCGACGTCGAATTGCAGCCCCTGGCCGTGGCCAAGCTGATCAAGGCCGTGGTTGACAAAGAACAGCCTCAGCTCGTGATCCTGGGCAAACAGGCTATTGACGACGATGCCAACCAGACAGGCCAGATGCTGGCTGCCTTGCTGGACTGGCCACAAGCCACCTTTGCCAGCAAGATTGAAGTGTCAGGCGACAGCGTGTCGGTTACCCGTGAAGTGGACGGCGGCCTGGAAACGCTGAAACTGAGCCTGCCTGCCGTGATCACCACCGACCTGCGCTTGAACGAGCCTCGTTACGTGACACTGCCCAACATCATGAAGGCCAAGAAAAAGCCCTTGGAAACCCTGACTCCAGAAGAGCTGGGCATTGATGTGGCTCCTCGTATCAAAACGCTGAAAGTGACTGAGCCACCAGCTCGTGCTGCCGGCATCATGGTGCCTGATGTTGCCACACTGGTCGAGAAACTGAAGAACGAAGCGAAGGTGATTTAAATGGCTATCCTTGTTATTGCCGAGCACGACAATCAGCAGCTCAAGGCTGCGACTCTCAATGCCCTGGCTGCCGCTCAGAAGATCGGTGGTGATGTGCATGTTCTGGTCGCTGGCAACCAGGCTGCCGGCGTCGCTCAAGCGGCTGCTAAAGCTCAGGGCGTCAATAAAGTGCTGTTGGCCGATGGCCCTGCATTGGCTGACGGTTTGGCTGAAAACGTGGCTGCCCAAGTGCTGGCTATTGCTTCCAGCTACAGCCACATCCTGTTCCCGGCCACCGCTTCGGGCAAGAATATTGCTCCTCGTGTTGCCGCCAAGCTGGATGTTGCTCAACTGTCGGACATCTTGTCCGTGGAATCAGCTGACACCTTTACTCGTCCTATCTATGCCGGTAACGCGGTGGCAACGGTGCAGTCCAGCGATGCCGTCAAAGTAATCACCGTGCGTACCACGGCGTTTGACGCCGTGGCCGCAGAAGGTGGTAGTGCCGCCGTTGAAGAATTGAGCGCTGTGGCTGACTCGGGCCGTTCGTCGTTTGTCAGCCGTGAAGTGGCCAAGAGCGACCGCCCTGAACTGGCTGGTGCCGGTGTCGTGGTGTCTGGTGGTCGTGGCATGGGTAGCGCTGAAAACTTCAAGTTGCTGGACGGTCTGGCTGACAAGCTGGGTGCTGCACTGGGCGCATCGCGCGCAGCGGTGGACGCCGGCTATGCACCGAACGACTGGCAGGTGGGTCAGACAGGCAAAATCGTGGCTCCTCAGCTGTACGTGGCGGTGGGTATTTCTGGTGCCATTCAGCATTTGGCCGGCATGAAAGACTCCAAGGTCATTGTGGCGATCAATAAAGATCCTGAAGCGCCTATCTTTGGCGTTGCCGACTACGGTTTGGTGGCGGATCTGTTTGAAGCTGTGCCTGCCTTAGAAAAAGCGCTTTAAGCGTTAATCGGCCTGCTGGTTAGTTCTCCAGCAGGCTTTTTTTTAATGCATATATCCTAGGGGCCTGATTGTGGCTTCGGTCCTTTTTGTTTCTGTGTAGGAGTGTTCATGACGTATCGTGTACCCACCCAAGACATCCGCTTTGCCTTGCAAGAGCTGGCTGATCTACCTGGTGTGCTGGAATTGCCTGGCTTTGAGGATTTCTCGGCCGAGTTGATCGATGCCATTATTGATGAGAACGCCCGCTTCGTTGAGCAGGAAGTAGCACCTTTGAACCGTGCCGGGGATCAGAACGGCGCCAAATGGAATGATGGTGTGGTCACCACCACGCCCGGCTTTAAAAAAGCCTTTGAAGAATTTGCAAAAGCGGGTTGGCAGGGCTTGCAGCACGAAGCTGAACTGGGTGGCCAGGGCCTACCCAAGTTGATCGGTGCCGTGGCATGTGAAAACATCAATGCCGCCAACCTGGCTTTTTCCCTGTGTCCATTGTTGACGGACGGCGTGATCGAAGCCGTCTCTATGGTGGGCTCGGACGAACAGAAAGCACGCTTTCTGCCTCCTTTGATGGAAGGCCGCTGGACAGGCACCATGAACCTGACTGAGCCTCAGGCGGGTTCGGATCTGGCCCAGGTCGCCAGCCGTGCGGTGCCTCAAGACGATGGTAGCTACCGCATCAGCGGTCAAAAGATTTTCATCACTTATGGTGAGCACGATATGGCCGAGAATATCGTCCATCTGGTGCTGGCCCGTACCCCTGATGCACCAGCCGGTGTGAAGGGCATTTCCCTGTTCATCGTGCCCAAGTTCATGGTGGGCGAAGATGGCTCCCTGGGGGCTCGTAACGACGTCTGGTGTGCTTCGCTGGAGCATAAGCTAGGCATTCATGGCAGCCCAACGGCGGTGCTGCTGTACGGCTCGGGCAAGGGTGACGTGGGCGAGGGTGCCATCGGCTACTTGGTCGGCCAGGAAAACGAAGGCCTGAAGTACATGTTCATCATGATGAACGCCGCCCGTTACGCCGTGGGTGTGCAGGGTATTGCGGTGGCCGAGCGTGCTTTGCAGCAGGCTATTGAATACGCTAATGACCGTGTGCAGGGTGCTCCTCTGACAGGGGGTAAGGCGGTGTCTATTGCTCACCACCCTGACGTGCAGCGCATGGTGGTCCAAATGCGTGCTCTGACAGAAGGATCTCGTGCGCTGGCGTATTTTGCAGCTGGTGTGAACGACAAGGCTCGTCACAGTGCAGACGAAAATGCCCGCAAACGCTATCAGGCGCTCTACGAGTTCCTGGTGCCTGTGGTCAAGGGCTTCAGCACGGAAATGTCCTTGGAAGTGACTTCTTTGGGTGTGCAAGTTCACGGCGGTATGGGCTTCATCGAAGAAACTGGTGCGGCTCAGCACTACCGTGATTCGCGCATTTTGCCTATCTACGAAGGCACAACAGCCATTCAGGCCAATGACTTTATCGGTCGCAAAGTGTTGCGTGATGCCGGTGCCGTGATTCAAGGTCTGGCCCCTGAGTTGGTTGCGACTGTTGCCAAGCTGCGCGAGCGCGCGGCTCAAGGCGGCGAGCATCAAGCAGCCTTGGGTTTGATTGCTGATCGTCTGGAAGCGGGCGTGAAAAGTGTGGAACGTGCGGCCATGTTCACCTTGATGAACGCGCAGAAAGACCTGTCCGCCGTGTTCCTGGGTAGTGTGCCGTTCCTGATGCTGTCTGGTTACGTTCTGACCGGTTGGCAGATGGCTCGTGCTGCCTTGGCGGCCGAGAAGGCATTGAGTGAAGGCAATCAGGATCCCTTCCTGCGCCGCAAGCTCTCGACTAGCGTGTTCTTCGCCAGCCACTTGTTGCCGCGTGCTGGTGCCTTGGCGCAGTCTGTGGCGGACGGTGTGGAGTTGACTCCGTACCTGTCGGCTGAGCTACTGTAAGTTTGCAAGGCTAAGGCGTAAAGGCCCGTGCAGCGTTTCTGGCTGCCGGGCCTTTTTTGAATATATCTATATAGCTTTTAATTATTTGAAACGTCGTCTTTATACTGACAAAATCGTCTGACTAGTCCTGATTATTTAAGTCAGTGATGTCCTAATCGCTGCTGTATTTAGAAAGAGGAACGTAATGGCTACACTTCGTCTGGGTGACCTGGCCCCTGATTTTGAACAAAAATCCTCCGCTGGCACCATCAAGTTTCACGAGTTCTTGGGCAATAGCTGGGGTATCTTGTTCTCCCATCCAGCCGACTTCACGCCTGTGTGCACTACCGAGCTGGGCTACACCGCCAAATTGGCGGATGAGTTTGCCAAGCGCGATGTAAAAGTCATTGCTGTTTCGGTTGACGATGTCGATTCCCACGGTAAGTGGATTGATGACATCAACGAAACTCAAAAAACCACGGTTAATTTCCCGATCTTGGCTGATGCTGATCGCAAGGTGTCGGATCTGTACGATATGATCCACCCCAATGCCAGCACCACCGTGACGGTGCGTTCGGTGTTCATCATCGATCCTGCCAAGAAAGTGCGTCTGATCATTACTTACCCTGCCAGCACGGGCCGTAACTTCAACGAAATCCTGCGTGTGGTCGACTCGCTGCAATTGACCGACAGCCACAGCGTGGCAACGCCTGTGAACTGGGAAGATGGCGACGACGTGATCATCGTCCCTAGCCTGAAAGACCCTGAAGTTCTGAAGCAGAAATTCCCCAAAGGCTTCACCGAGATCCGTCCCTACTTGCGTGTGACGCCTCAACCTAACAAGTAATCGCTACTTGGGCCTTTAGGTTCAGACAAAAAGCCCTCTTGCTGTCATGGCAAGAGGGCTTTTCTATGGGCGCTGGATTTGGAAAAAGCTCTGTCTCCACCGTGTTTTATACAGTGGTTTATACAGCGTTTTGAGGAGAGATAACACTGTGGTTTCGTAGTGCAAGCAGTAGGGATGGATCTTGCATAGTTCTTGGAAATGGCTTGTTGTCTGGGTTTCAAGCGTCCCGTGGGTTGGGCGCAACAAGACTTGTATCAGCAATTGCACTAGATGCTGGTTTTAAGTACAGTACTGTATAAGAAAACAGTAAACGGAGTTAGTCATGTCCAGTCCAAGCCGTCATTACCGTCCTCAAGCCACTCCACGTTTCCGTGGTCCTGTGCGTTCAGCTGCATCGTCCAGCCCATTCTCCAAGCCTTTGTCCTTCAAGGCCAAGGTCATGGATGTATGTTTGGTTGCTGTGTGGGGTGCCAGTATTCCTGGCTTGCTGTGGCTGGGCAGCATGGGTGGGTTTTAAGCCTGCACCACGACACTGCCCTTTCCAGTAAAGATCAGGGCACTAGCTGTGTCCATTCGTTCGACAGGAAGCGGTCCCGCGCCAGTTTCTCGGCTTGTTCCAGTGTTGATGCATCCAGCGTGCTGGGTTTAAGAGCCGTTTTTTTACGGAACACATCCAGCATGGCTTCGATGACCGCTTCACGACTCATGCCCGTTTGACTGCGGATCGGGTCAACGCGTTTCTTGGCGCTGGTTGTGCCTTTGTCGGACAGCTTCTCTTTACCAATCCGCAGGACTTCCAACATCTTGTCGGCGTCAATGTCGTACGCCATGGTCACATGGTGCAACACCGCATTGCCGCGACGCGCTTGTGCTGCACCGCCAATTTTGCCACCGGCACTGGTGATGTCGTTTAACGGCTGATACCAGGCATCAATGCCAATTTCACGCAGGGCTTCAATGACCCAGGAATCCAGGAATTCGTAGGACTCCTGAAAGGTCATGCCAGCTACAAACTGCTTGGGTACGCTTAGCGAGTAAGTAATCGTGTTGCCTGGCTCGATAAACATGGCACCACCACCGCTGATGCGACGTACCACGCGGATACCGTGGTGGGCCGCGGCATCGGCTTCGATTTCATTGCGCAGTGATTGGAAGCGGCCAATCACGACAGCGGCTTCTTGCCACTCCCAGATACGCAGGGTAGGGGCGCGGGTGCCGTCGCTGACTTCCTGGGTAATAATTTCATCCAGCGCCATATGCAAGGCGGCAGGCTGCGGGTCGGTATGGATCAGTTCCCAGGGCAATTCGTTCCAACTCATCATGCCAGTGCCCTCCGCAGCACGATGCCTATGGCTTGTGGGTCCAGGCCGAACATTTCCGTATCCGATGGCAGGGCGCGACTGACGTGGGCGGCAATTTCTTCAGCGCTGCTGTTAACGGACAGGCCTTGTAAAGCCTGATTGATCAGGCCCAGTGCTTCGGGGGGTTCCAGAAAGAAGTCGCCGCTCAATCGTGCTTGTTCGATCATATTGTCTTTGACATCCAGATCGATCACGACCAGCTTGCCCCCAGGAACTTTGTATTCGGCATGCATAGACTTGTCCTCTTGATAAGGTCGGCCCCGGTTCAAGGGGGCGGCGGTGCGTGTAAAGAGCCGCAGGCGCTGCGTTTAATATGGGGCAGAATGCCCAAAGTGTCGTATTTTAGCGTAGTTAAACGCTGATGAGACTGGGCTTGATCGGGCAAAAGGCTTGGTAATTCATGCTTTTTGCTGGTAGAATCATGGGCTAATCATTTTTTTTCATCCTCTGTCAGCGCAATTTTTATAATTGCTGTGGCTGATACGATGATTTTGGAGTTAATCGTGGATTTGATCGCAATTCTTGAGCAAGAAGAAATCCAGCGCCTGACCGGTGGCAAACTGCCTCCCGAGTTCGGTCCTGGTGACACTGTCGTTGTGAACGTAAACGTGGTTGAAGGTACGCGTAAGCGTGTTCAGGCTTACGAAGGCGTGGTTATCGGCCGTCGCAATCGTGGTTTGAACTCTTCTTTCATCGTTCGCAAGATTTCTTCTGGCGAAGCGGTTGAGCGTACATTCCAGCTGTATTCCCCGCAGATTGCCAGCATCGAAGTCAAGCGTCGTGGCGCTGTGCGTCGTGCTAAACTGTACTATCTGCGCGAACGCTCGGGTAAAGCCGCTCGCATCAAAGAAAAACTCGTTCGTCGTTCGGGTAACTAATCCCAAGCGAATAGCGATGCAAAGGCACCCAGGCGGGTGCCTTTGTTTTTATGTGGGATCACATACCAGTTCTTATGGATAAGCCTCGTATCAGGCCCGTTATCGTTCCTGGATTCGACCCTCGCAGCCAGCCCTTGGTTGCCCTGGACCCATTGCCTGACTTGCCTGCTCAGGCGCTACAGCTTGATTTCTTGCGCAGTGCGTTTGCCGAGCCCATACAGTGGCAGGTCGAGCCTTTGTTTCGCAGCTCTTTTTATCCAGAGTTTCTGCCTGGTTCCATGAATGTGCGCTCCGCCGTTTGTATTGGTGTGATGCAGCGCCCCGAGGGGCCAACCGTCATTTTTACGCGCCGGGCCATGCACCTGCATAATCACGCAGGGCAGATCAGCTTTCCGGGTGGACGTATTGAGGCCTCTGACTTGGGGCCGGTTGAGGCAGCCTTGCGTGAAACGCAGGAAGAAATCGGCATCGAGCCGCGTTTTGTGCGTTATCTGGGCCAGCACCCTATTTTTGTCACCAGCACCCAGTTTGCCATGCGCCCGATTATTGGCGAGCTGCAGGCGGGGTTTCAGCTCTTGCCTGATAGCTCGGAGGTGGCTGAAGTATTTGAGGTGCCACTGGCCGTCTTGCTGGACCCGCAACGTCACCAGTTGCACCATGCAGACTTACCGGATGGGGCGGGCCGCTATTACTTCTCTATTCCGTGGGGGCCGTACTTTATCTGGGGCGCCACCGCGGTTTTGATTCGGAATCTGTACCACCATCTCTCTGCTGCCTGGGGGCAATTGTCTGCCGGCGGGGACACTCAAGCCAAGAACCTGTAATTTGGTTTGATGAGCTTGGGTTGAAAGCAAGCGTGAGGGCAGGGTCTTGGACGTTTTGCGCCTAGGCCCCACCGTCTGGTTGCTTGAGAGACTCAATAGCGGGACTTGTTTTCGTGCTCAGCCAGTAAACGCTGATAAAGAGCATGGCGTTCGGGGTGAATAGTGCCTGCCTCGATGGCCGCCAAGACACCGCAACCGGGTTCGTGGCGGTGGGTGCAATTATAAAAACGACAAGACTCGACCGCTTCCCGAAAGTCCGGGAAACCGTGCGCAATATCTTCCTGTGTCATATGCGACAAACCGAAGGCTTGAAAGCCGGGGCTATCGATCAGATCGCCACTATTGGGCAGGTGATAGAGGCGTGTGCTGGTCGTGGTGTGCCGCCCCGCTCCTAGCGCCACTGAATATTCCTGAGTCAGTGCGCCCGCATCGGGTACCAGAGCGTTGAGCAAGGTGGATTTGCCCATACCACTTTGCCCCAGCAGCAAAGTGCGTTTGTTGGCCAGCCAAGGGTCCAGTGTTTGCCGGGTCTGCTCAGGCTCCAGCGCCACCATTTCCAGGATAGGTACCCCTAGGGCGGCGATCGGTGCAAGCTTCTTGCGCGCTCGCTCCAGATGGGTGCCCAAATCGGCCTTGTTCAGGATAATGACTGGTTTAATATCTACACTCCAGGCCGCCACCAGGGCGCGCCCCAGCAGGTCTTCGGAGTAGGCTGGCTCGGGTGCCACCACAATCAGGAGCTGATCAATATTGGCAGCAAATTGCTTGGTGCGAAAATCGTCCGAGCGGTAGAGCAGGTTGCGCCGTTCCTGCACCCCTTCAATAGAGCCTTCATCTTTACCCTGCATCAGCACATCGACCTGATCGCCAACGGCTATTCCTGCTTTTTTGCCGCGTGGAAAGCACTTGATGGTCTGGCCATCAGGCAGCTCGACAAAGTAGTGGCGACCATGGGCGGCGGTCACAAGACCGCTAATGTATTTGGATGTCATGCCAGGCTTTTCAGATGTCGAATGCGATCAATCGCGTTGGGGTGGCTGTCGTAAAAGGCAGAATGCATAGGGTCGGGTGTCAAGGTTGCAGCGTTGTCGTTATACAGTTTAAGCAGTGCGCTGATCAAATCCTGGGCTTGGCTGTGCTCTGCGGCAAAGCGGTCGGCCTGATACTCATCGCGGCGTGACAGCATGGCACTCAAGGGGCCCATCCAGAAGGTGAAGGTAGGCACCACCATGAAGAAAAGGATCAGGGCCAGGGCATCGTTGGCATGGTCCAGTTGGGGGACCACACCCAAGCCGGTATAAAAGCCCACCTTGCCCCAGGCCCAGCCTGCCAGCAGGAAAAACAGTAATGAGGTTACGACGCTGATCAGCAGACGGCGTTGAATGTGGCGGTGTTTAAAGTGGCCCAGCTCATGAGCCAGCACCGCTTCCACCTCTTCGGCTTGCAGCTTATTTAGCAGAGTATCAAAAAAGACGATGCGCTTTTGGCGTCCCATGCCGGTGAAGTAGGCATTGCCATGCGCGGAGCGGCGCGAGCCGTCCATCACATACAAGCCGTTGGTTTGAAAACCGCAGCGTTGGGCCAAAGCGTTGATTCGATCACGCAAGCTGACATCGTCCAAGGGCTTGAAGGTATTGAAGATAGGGGCAATTACGCGCGGGTACAGCCAGAGCACCAACAGGTTGAAGACCAGCCACAAGCCCCAGCCGTACCAAGGCCAGGAAGGGCCGGCCCAGCTCATCAGGCTGAGCAGGGCGGCGCACAAGGGAGTGCCCAGAATCAGCACGATGAGCAGTGTTTTGGCAGTATCTGCAAAAAACAGGCCGGGCTTCATGCGATTGAAGCCAAAGCGGGCTTCCAGCACAAATTTGCGATACCAGGCAAAGGGCAGGCCAACGATTCCCATAATCGCCAACACAGCACCAATCAGGCTTAGTTGACGCAGCAATTCATGACTGATCCAGTTGCTTAGTGTGATATCCAGCCATTCCAGGCCGCCCAGCAGCGTAAAGCACAGCAATACGACCGCCTCGACTAAACGCTCGCTCAAACCCAGCCGGGTGCGCGCAATGGTGTAGCGCGCTGCCCGCTGATGGCTATGCAGGCCAATGCGTTCGGAAAACTCGGCAGGCACTTCGTTTTTATGACGGTACACGTGCCGGATCTGCCGCAGGCCTAAATAAAAGCGCAGCAAAACATCCGCAAGCAGAAAGATAATGAACAACAAGGTCAGCATGTAGGCGGCTATATGTAAAATGGGCGTTTTGAGGAATGATTATATGGCGGTTCACACACAGCGTCTGGTCTGGCTCGATATGGAGATGACAGGACTGGACCCGGACAAAGAGCGCATCATCGAAGTTGCGGTCGTGGTAACGGAAGCAGACTTGACCCTGGTGGCCGAAGGCCCGGTCCTGGTGGTCCATCAAAGCAATGCATTGCTCGATGGCATGGATGCCTGGAATAAAGGGACTCATGGTCGCAGCGGCCTGATCGACAAGGTCAAAGCTTCTACCCTGACCGAAGCGCAGGCCGAGGATCAGTTGTTGGAATTTCTGAAAGAGCATGTGCCTGCTGGAAAGTCGCCCTTGTGCGGCAACACCATCAGCCAGGATCGACGCTTTATGTACCGTTACATGCCTCGTCTGGAGGCCTTCTTCCATTACCGCAATCTGGATGTCAGCACCTTGAAAGAGCTGGCTTTGCGTTGGAAGCCTGAAGTGGTTAAAAGTTTCGTCAAGCAAAGCCGCCACGAGGCTTTGGCTGATATTTACGAATCCATTGATGAGCTGAAGCACTACCGAGAGCACTTTATCCGCCTGTAAAAAGAAGGTGGGGCAGGGCTGGCAAAACGCTGGCCGGAATCAGGTTTTTAACCTGGCGATCTGCTCGAGGCGGGGCCTGGTTGCTGGATCAAGACCGAGGGAAGCGATTTATCGCCCCTCGGTTTTTTTACGTCTAAGTATTTACCCTTAAAGCATCTGTTCTGGGGCCATATGATACGGATTTGCGATTGACATCACATTTTTCGTATTAAATAATGAAGCGTATATTGTTTGCGTCAAAACAAATTTTGTTGAGTCGCTTTCAGCACTCTTACCGGGGATGGTCATGTATGCACAACTTGTAGAGACAGGCGTCAAGCAGGTCCAGGATATCGAGCTGATGTCCGACGAAGAACGTCGGTTTCAAGAGCGCATCGATGAGGGTGTTCGCATCGAAGCCAGGGACTGGATGCCCGAAGCCTATCGCAAAACTTTAGTGCGCCAGATCTCTCAGCACGCGCACTCCGAGATTGTCGGGATGCTGCCCGAAGGTAACTGGATTACCCGTGCCCCTTCGCTCAAACGCAAAGCCATTTTGATGGCCAAGGTGCAGGACGAGGCCGGTCATGGTCTGTACCTGTACAGCGCAGCTGAAACGCTGGGCGTAGGCCGCGACAAGCTGGTCGACGATCTGTTGTCGGGCAAAGCCAAGTACTCCAGCATTTTTAATTATCCCACCCTGAACTGGGCTGATATCGGCATGGTGGGCTGGCTGGTCGATGGCTCAGCCATCATCAACCAGATTCCCTTGTGCCGTTGCTCCTACGGTCCTTACGCCCGTGCCATGGTGCGTGTGTGTAAAGAAGAATCCTTTCACCAGCGCCAGGGTTATGACCTGCTGCTTCAGATGTGCCTGAACGGTACACCGGAGCAAAAGGCCATGGTTCAGGATTCCATCAACCGTTGGTGGTGGCCAGCTTTGATGATGTTCGGTCCTTCGGATGCGGACTCCACCAACAGCGCCCAGTCCATGCAGTGGAAGATCAAGCTGTTCTCCAACGACGAATTGCGCCAGAAGATGGTGGACCAGACAGTGCCACAGGCCGAGTACCTGGGTCTGACGATTCCTGATCCTGATCTGCGCTGGAACGAAGAGCGCGGTCATTACGACTTTGGCGAGATCGATTGGGAAGAGTTCTGGGCGGTGATCAAGGGCAATGGTCCCTGTAATCGTGAACGACTCCAAGCCCGAGTCCAGGCCCATGAAAACGGCGCCTGGTTCCGTGATGCCCTGGAGGCACATGGCCAAAAACAGGAAGCTGTCCGCAGGGTGGCTTGATCAATAAGGCTTGGAAACCTGCCCGGTTTCTGATTCGATCCGATTCGCAGCAGGCGCTTTGAGAGCACCGCTGCACAGCAAGGAATTTTCAGTATGAGCAAGAACGATTGGCCCCTGTGGGAAGTGTTTATTCGCAGCCAGCACGGCTTGGCCCACAAACACGTAGGTAGCTTGCACGCCCCTGATGCCGAAATGGCCATCAACAATGCCCGCGATGTGTACACCCGTCGTAATGAAGGCGTGAGCATCTGGGTAGTCCGTGCAGCTGATATCGCGGCCTCTAGCCCAGGTGACAAAGGCCCGCTGTTCGAGCCTTCCAACACCAAGGTCTACCGTCACCCTACTTTTTTCCCTATGCCTGACGGCATCAATATGTAGGAATGGGTATGGATAACGCTTTATTTTCCTACGCCCTGCGCATGGGCGATTCCACCTTGGTGCTGGCTCAGCGTCTGGGTGAGTGGACTGGTCACGGCCCGGCTCTGGAAGAAGAGCTGGCCTGTGCCAATACTGCACTGGACTTGTTGGGTCAGGCCCGCATGTGGCTGAGCTTGGCTGGCGAGACGGAAGGGCAGGGCCGTGACGAAGATCGTCTCGCCTACCACCGTGACGTTCATGAGTACGCCAACTACCTCTTGGTGGAGCGCGAGAACGGTCATTACGGCGACACCCTGGCACGTCAGTTCCTGTTTGATGCCTGGCATTGTTTCTTGCTGGAGAAATTGATTGAATCCAGCGACGAGCAGATCCGTGCCATTGCCCAGAAGGCGCATAAAGAAGTGCTGTATCACCTGCGCCGCTCGACAGATTTGATTGTGCGTCTGGGCGACGGTACGCCAGAAAGCCACCAGCGCATGCAGCAAGCCATTGATGAAGCCTGGTACTACACCGGCGAATTGTTCCTGGATGATGCTGTCACCGAGGAACTGGCTCAGCGTCAGGCCGTGCCTTTGATGGCCAGCCTGTGGGGGCCTTGTTTTGAGTACATGCAGTCTGTGTTTGAGCGTGCAACCTTGCGTTGCCCGGCCGAGCAGGACGCCCAGCACAAAGCGTATCGCGGTGGCCCTCAAGGTCGTCACACGGAAGCGTTAGGGTTTCTGCTGGCGGAAATGCAACATCTGCCACGTATGTACCCCGACGCAACGTGGTGATCGCCATGACACAGACCTGGAGCACCGAGCAGGTTATGCAGGTATTGGCCACGGTTCCAGACCCGGAGATCCCGGTGATCTCCCTACTGGACCTGGGCATTGTGCGTGACGTGAACTGGGAAGAGGGCGTGTGTGTGGTCACCATCACACCGACCTATTCCGGTTGTCCGGCGATGTACGAGATGAGCCACTCGATTGAGCAGGCTTTGCAGCAGGCTGGCATCGAGCAGGTTCGTGTCGATACCAAGCTGTCGCCGGCCTGGACGACCGACTGGATGAGCGAGCAGGGCAAAGTGGCCTTGCGAGATTACGGTATCGCTCCCCCAGCCCAGAATGCGGTTGATATTTCTGGTTTGCTAAGCCAGCCCGAGGCGCCTGTGGTGGCTTGTCCTCAATGCGGGTCCACGCATACACGGGTGATCAGCCAGTTTGGCTCCACCCCCTGTAAGGCGCTGTATCGCTGCATCAGCTGCGGTGAACCATTCGATTACTTTAAGGCGCATTAATCCTATGAGTCAGTTTTACTCTCTTCCTGTGGCCTCGGTCTCCCGCAGCACTCGCGATGCAGTGGTGGTGGCCTTTACTGTGCCCGACGATTTGCAGGATGTGTTTCAGTTTCGCCCCGGTCAGTACCTGACCTTGCGCACCCATTTGGACGGCCAGGAACTGCGCCGCTCTTACTCGATCTGTGCTGCGCCTCACGATCGTTTGTTGCGCGTGGCGATCAAGCGCGTGAATGATGGTGCTTTCTCTACCTGGGCCAACAGCAATCTGGAAGCCGGTGCCTCCCTGGAAGTGATGCCACCGGATGGCAACTTCACGGTGGATTTCGAGCCCGGTCAGGCTCACCGTTACGCCGCCTTTGCCGTGGGTAGCGGGATTACGCCGATTCTGTCGCTGGTGAAAACCGCGCTGAATACCGAACCTAATTCTACCTTTACGCTGTTTTTTGGTAATCGTGCTTCGTCGGCCATCATGTTCCGCGAAGAGATCGAGGACCTGAAAAACACCTATATGGAACGTTTCTCCATCGTGTATATCATGAGCCGGGAAACGCAGGATATTGACCTGTTCAATGGTCGTCTGGATGGCGAGAAAGTGCGCCAGCTGATGCAGCAATGGTTCGATCCAAGCAGCGTGGACGTGGCCTTTGTGTGTGGTCCTCAGGACATGAGCGAGCAGGTGGTTGCTGCCTTGCAGGAAAATGGCCTGGAAAAATCCCAGATCAAGTTCGAGCTGTTCGGCGCCCCCAAAGGCCCCCGCGCTCTGCGTACGGGCGAAGAGTCGCGCAAGGCACCGGGCAAGGAAGAGTGCGAACTAACCGTGATTCAAGACGGTATCACCCGCAACCTGACCATCAGCAAGAGCAATAGCAGTATTTTGGACGCGGCTCTGGAGCAAGGACTGGAGTTACCTTACTCCTGTAAAGGTGGGGTTTGTTCCACCTGCCGTTGCAAAGTGGTAGAGGGCGAAGTGGATATGGACGCCAACTTTGCACTGGAAGATTACGAAGTCGCCCGTGGTTTCGTGCTCAGTTGCCAAAGCTTTCCGGTGACCGACCGGGTGGTGATTGACTTCGATCAGGAAACCTAAGACCGCAGAAAAACAGCGGTTTTTCAAGAATCTGGACGCCAGCTTCCCCGCTTGGCGTCCTACTAGTTTCAGGAGCACATTGTATGGCAGCAGATTTTTTCAAGACGCATCAGGCAACGCTGGATCAAGCCTTGAGCAGCATTCTGGAGCGCAATTTCTGGAGCGCTTATCCTGAAAATCCTAGCCCTCGCGCCTATGGCGAGACGGCGGCTCAGGACGGTCAGGCTGCTTTTGAGGCTTACCGTGGCAAAGCCTTTCCATTGGCGCTGGAAGGCGTACAAGGTGAAGTAGGCAATGAGCAGTCGCCTTTTGGTTTTGACCTGGGTATCCGCTATCCCAAAGTATCTGTAGACCAATTGGTGGCCCAATCGCAATTGGCGCTGGATAGCTGGCGCGACGCCGGCCCGCAGGCCTGGGTTGGGGTCTGCCTGGAAATCTTGCACCGCCTGAACAAGCGCAGTTTTGAAATTGCCCACGCCGTGCAGCACACCACCGGTCAAGGCTTCATGATGGCCTTTCAGGCAGGTGGCCCTCACGCTCAGGAACGTGCGTTGGAAGCCGTGGCCTACGCCTGGCAGGAAATGGCTCGTATTCCTGGTCTGGTTGAGTGGATCAAACCCCAGGGCAAACATGATCCTATCCAGATGAAAAAGCAGTTCAAAGTGGTGCCCCGTGGCATCGGTCTGGTGATTGGTTGCTCCACTTTCCCGACCTGGAACGGTTACCCCGGCCTGTTTGCCTCGTTGGCAACCGGTAATACAGTGATTGTGAAGCCGCACCCTGGCGCGATTCTGCCCTTGGCGATTACCGTTGCGATTGCTCGCGAAGTATTGGCTGAAGCGGGCTTCAACCCTAATGTAGTCTTGTTGGCCGCTCACGAGCCACAAGAAGATACGGCTCAGCAGCTGGCCATGAGTCCAGCCGTCAAGCTGATCGACTTTACCGGCAGCAGTCAAAACGGTAACTGGTTGGAGCAAAATGCTCGCCACGCTTTGGTCTACACCGAAAAAGCGGGTGTGAACCAAGTCATTATTGATTCGGTTGAAGACTTTAAGGCCGTGGCCCGTAACCTGGCTTTCTCCTTTGCGCTGTACTCCGGCCAAATGTGTACTGCCCCTCAGAACATCTATGTGCCCCGTGATGGTATCCGTACCGCTGACGGCGTAATGAGTTTTGACGAAGTGGCTCAAGGCTTGGCTCAAGCGGTGCAAAAACTGGTGTCCGATCCTGCTCGTGCGGTTGAAATTACCGGCGCGGTACAGAACGAAGCCTGCGCACAACGTATTGATCAGGCTCGCCAACTGGGCATGCCTATTCTGGCAGATAGCCTGACACTGGAACATCCCGCCTTCCCGGATGCTCGTGTGCGCACTCCACTGGTCTTGCAGGCCCGTGTGGATCAGCCCGAGATCCAGCAAGAGTGGTTTGGCCCCATCGTATTTGTGGTGCAAACCGATTCGACCGAGCAAAGCATTGAAGTGGCAGGTCGCAACGTGGTCGAGCACGGTGCACTGACTTTGTCGGCCTACAGTACCGATGATGCTGTGACTGCCAAGATTCAGCGCATGGCTGAGCGTTCCGGCGTGTCCTTGTCCCTGAACCTGACCGGCGCTGTGTTCATTAACCAGACCGCCGCCTACAGCGACTTCCACGGTACGGGCGCCAACCCGGCTGCCAACGCATCCCTGTCGGATTCGGCCTATGTGGCTAACCGTTTCCGCGTCGTCCAGACTCGTTGGCATTTCTAAAGGAGGGTGGCCAGGTGACTGACCAAAGTATTCAATTTCAGCTGGAAAATGGCGTAGCGCGCATTACCTTGAACCGTCCGGACAAGCTCAACAGCTTTACGGCCGATATGCACGCTGAGCTGGCACAGGCTCTGGATAAGGTAGAGCAGTGCGCGGATCTGCGCGTATTGATTCTGACGGGTAATGGTCGCGGCTTTTGCGCCGGCCAGGACTTGTCCGAGCGCCAGATGAGTGCAGGCGATGCGCCTGTGGATCTGGGTGCCACGATTGAAAAGTTCTACGGACCTTTGGTGCGTCGACTGCGCGCCCTGGCGGCCCCCGTCGTGGTGGGGGTCAATGGCGTGGCGGCGGGTGCCGGGGCCAATCTGGCCTTGGCTGGTGACCTCGTCATTGCCACTCGTTCGGCCAGCTTCATCCAGCCGTTCTGTCGTCTGGGTTTGCTGCCCGATACCGGCGGCACCTTCTTCCTGCCGCGTCTGGTGGGTACAGCACGCGCTATGGGTCTGTCTTTGCTGGGCGATAAGCTCTCGGCCGAGCAGGCTGCTCAATGGGGCTTGATCTGGGAATGTGTTGACGATGACGCTTTCCAGGCTCGCCTGGATGAGTTGGCCGTCCATTTTGCTCAGGCACCTACCAAGGGTCTGGCCTATGCCAAGAAAGCAATTTATGCCAGTGATGCCCATTCGCTTGATCAACAGTTGGACCTAGAGCGCGATTTGATGCGTGAACTGGGTGCATCCGGGGATTATCGCGAGGGTGTTAACGCATTTCTGGGCAAGCGTGCCCCCCAATTCAAAGGAAAGTAATGCAAAGCAACGCACTTGCTGTTGAAGATCCACAAGCGCTGGCTCAACAGGTCAGCGAGCATATGTATAGCAATGACCAGGCATCCCAGGCCTTGGGCCTGAGCCTGGATACCGTGGCACCCGGTGCGGCCGATATGAGCATGACGGTGCGTGCCGACATGCTGAACGGTCACAAGACCTGTCACGGTGGTTTCATTTTTGCTTTGGCTGACAGCACGTTTGCGTTTGCCTGCAATTCTCGCAATGCACCGACCGTGGCTTCAGGTTGCACCATTGATTACTTGGCACCTGCCTTTGAAGGGGATGTCCTGACGGCTCGTGCTGTCGAGGCTTCCCTGGCAGGCCGCACCGGTGTGTATGACATCGAAGTGGTCAACCAGAACGACAAGCGTATTGCCTTGTTCCGTGGGCGCTCGTATCGGCTAAATGGCACGGTACTGGGCGGAATTGAGAAAAAATAAACCTTTTGACGTTACATACCCTGTGGACCCGGGGGGGTCGGAAGTACCACACCAGCGGCAGGGCAGGAGTACACCATGACAGCAATTAAAGAACAGGTTGGCCGCGATGCTATCGAGCATGCAAGTGTTGACGAAATCCGTAACTTGCAGCTGCAACGTCTGAAATGGACCTTGCAACACGCTTACGACAATGTGCCGCATTACCGGCAGAAATTTGATGAGGCGGGCGTGCATCCCGACGATTTGAAGCAATTGTCGGATATTTCTAAATTTCCTTTCACGACCAAGCAGGACCTGCGTGATAACTACCCCTTCAAGATGTTTGCGGTCCCCCGTGAACAGGTAGCACGCGTGCATGCTTCCAGCGGTACCACCGGTAAACCTACCGTGGTGGGTTACACCGCCAATGATATTTCCACGTGGGCAGATTTGTTTGCCCGTTCTATGTGGGCGGGTGGTGCTCGCCCCGGCGACATCGCTCACGTTGCATACGGCTACGGTTTGTTCACAGGTGGCTTGGGTGCGCATTACGGTGCCGAGCGCCTGGGTTGCACGGTAGTCCCCATGTCCGGTGGCCAGACTGAAAAGCAGGTTCAGCTGATCCAGGATTTTCGTCCTGACGTGATCCTGGTTACGCCTTCGTATTTCTGCAATATCTTGGAAGAAATCGAGCGTCAAGGCATGGACCCACGCGATACCTCTTTGCGTATCGGTATTTTTGGTGCCGAGCCCTGGACGGGGCAGATGCGTCTGGATATTGAGCAGCGTGCCGGTATCGACGCCGTGGATATCTACGGCCTGTCCGAAGTGATGGGCCCTGGCGTGGCGATGGAGTGTGTAGAAAGCAAGGATGGCCCCGTGGTGTGGGAAGACCATTTCTACCCTGAAATCATCAATCCGGAAACCGGCGAGCCTGTGGCCGAAGGTGAAAGTGGTGAGCTGGTCTTTACCTCGCTGAGCAAAGAGGCCATGCCCGTCATTCGCTACCGCACCCGCGACCTGACCTCACTGCTGCCACCTACTTCGCGCAGCATGCGTCGTATCGGCAAGATTACGGGTCGCAGCGACGATATGGTCATTGTGCGCGGTGTGAACCTGTTCCCGACCCAGGTCGAAGAACTGGTTCTGAAAATGCCTGAACTGGCTGCCCAGTACCAGTTGGTGCTGAGCCGCAATGGCAATATGGACGAGCTGGAAATTCTGGTGGAAGTGCGTCCCGAGTTCAATCATTTGGACGATGCCCAGCGCGAGCAGCTGGCCCGCCGCCTGAGCCATTCGATCAAGACCTTTATTGGCGTCAGCGCACGAATTCGTGTGCAGTCTGCCGGCATGGTCGAGCGTACGATCACTGGCAAGGCCAAGCGTGTCGTGGATAAGCGCGCGTTTTAAGCCTGGTTCCTCTTGATCAAAAACGGCTCTGCCCAGGCAGGGCCGTTTTTGTATTCGGCGCTCTCACGGTATCATTGCAAGCTGGTAGGCGGCACAGGCCGTTTTCGCTGTCTTTTTTCTGATGACATCATGCCCCCAATACAGCCCGGTTTGATTGCCGGCATCGGCACCGACCTGATCCGTATTGATCGGATCGAGCGCGCCTTGGCTCGTCATGGTGAGCGCTTTGTAAAGCGTATCCTGGGCGAGCAGGAGCGAGAAGTCTATGCCCGTCGTCAGGCACGCGATCCGGTGCGAGGCTTGCGGTATCTGGCTACCCGTTTTGCGGCTAAAGAAGCCTTTTCCAAAGCGGTGGGACTGGGTATGCGTATGCCGATGGCCTGGTCGCGTATGCAAACCTTGAATGCGCCCGGTGGCCGTCCCGTCGTGCGCTTGTCTGCTGAGCTGCAAAGCTGGTTTGATGCCCGTTATGGGGCTGTTCATATTTCCCTGACCGACGAATCCGATATGGCCATGGCCTTTGTCGTGCTGGAAGCCAAAGCGCCTGCCATTTCCTCCTTATCCTTAGCTGAGTCTGACACTAAATGAGTTCTTCCTCGCAAGCAGTATTGCCTCCGGGCCCGGTCATGGTGGACGTGCAAGGCATGGTCCTTACCGATCAGGAGCGCGAGCGCCTGCGTCACCCGCTGGTTGGTGGCGTGATTTTGTTCAGCCGCAACTTTGAAAACCGTGCCCAACTGACCACCCTGTGTCAGTCCATTCACGAAGTGCGTAACGAGCCCTTGCTGATCGCCGTCGATCACGAAGGGGGGCGAGTCCAGCGTTTCCGTGAAGATGGCTTTACCACCCTGCCAGCCATGAGCCAGCTAGGCCAGCTGTGGACCCGCGACGCCGTCAAGGCTGCTGCCGTGGCCGCTGACACCGGTTATGTGTTGGCTGCTGAATTGCGTGCCTGCGGTGTGGACATGAGCTTTACGCCGGTTCTGGATCTGGACTGGGGTGTCAGCAAGGTTATTGGCGACCGTTCTTTCCACCGAAGCCCACGCGCCGTGTCCATGCTGGCCGCTGGATTGATCCGTGGTTTGAATAAAGCAGGCATGGCCGCTTGCGGTAAACACTTTCCTGGTCATGGTGGGGTCGAGGCTGATTCGCACCATGAAATCCCGGTCGATGATCGTACGCTGGAAGAAATCCTGGACGAGGACGCGGCGCCCTACGGTTGGCTGGGCACCTTACAGCTGCCGTCTGTGATGCCTGCTCACGTCATCTATTCCAAAGTCGATCCGCTGCCTGCCGGTTTCTCGCCATACTGGATCCAGCGCGTGCTACGCAAAGCTCTGGCCTATGACGGCGTGATCTTCTCTGACGACCTGACGATGGAAGGCGCCACCGTTGTGGGCGATATTCTGGCCCGTGCGCAAGCCGCTCTGGGAGCTGGTTGCGATATGGTGCTGGTGTGTAATCGCCCCGATCTGGCGGACGACTTGCTGGCACGTCTGGACTTCACTATTTCAGCAGAATCGCAAGACCGCATTCGTCGTTTGATGCCTACGACACCGGCTTTGGACTGGGACGCTTTGCAAGCGGATGAACACTATCAATATGCCCGCGGACTTCAATCTAAAATCCTATCTGTCTGATTTGCCGAATTTGCCGGGCGTGTACCGGCATATCGACGAACAGGGCGAGGTGCTGTACGTAGGCAAGGCGCGTGATCTCAAGCGTCGTGTCAGCTCGTACTTCCAAAAAACGCTAAGCAGTCCCCGTATTGCGCATATGGTGGCGCGCGTCGTGCGTATTGAAGTCACCGTGACCCGCAGCGAGGCCGAGGCCTTGCTGCTGGAAAACAACCTCATCAAGCGTCTGCGGCCGCGCTACAACATCCTGTTCCGGGATGACAAGTCCTACCCCTACCTGATGATCAGCGCCCACCAGGCGCCGCGTATTGCCTATTACCGGGGCAGTACCAGCGGGAAGGGGCATTTTTTCGGGCCGTACCCCAACTCCTGGGCAGTGCGTGAAACCATACAGATTCTGCAGCGTGTGTTCCGTTTGCGCACCTGTGAGGATAGCGTCTACGCCAACCGTAGTCGCCCCTGTTTGCTGCATCAGATCGGGCGCTGTTCTGCGCCCTGTGTGAACTTGATTTCACCCGAGCAGTACCAAATGGATGTGCAACGGGCTATCCACTTCCTGGATGGGAACACCACCGAAATCCTGGGTGAACTGCAAGATCGCATGATGCAGGCTTCCGACTCCCTGGATTTTGAGCAGGCCGCTGCCTTGCGCGACCAGATGAAAGCCCTGTCTGCCGTGCTACAGCAGCAAAGCATGGAGCAGGTGGGCAAGGAAGACGTAGACATTATTGTGGTGCTGAATGCCGGCGGGAAGTTCTGCGTGAACCTCGCCATGGTGCGGGGTGGACGCCATCTGGGCGACCGGGCCTTTTTTCCTACCCAGATCAACGACGATACCCCCAGCGATGTATTGGCGGCCTTTATCGCCCAACACTATCTGGAACGCCGCATGCCGCCTGTGCTGGTCTGCTCGCACTCCTTGCCGGATGCGGACTTGATGACCTTGCTGGCCGAGCAAACCGGTGTGAAAGCACGTGTCGTAGTGCGCCCGCAGGGTGTACGCAAGATATGGCTGGAGCAAGCCACCAAAAATGCGGGTCTGGCGCTGGCCCGCGTGCTTAGCGAATCCACTGCCCGCGCTGACCGTACCCGAGCTCTTGCGGAGGCTCTTCAGCTGGATTTGGACGAAGCCCAGCTGGACGCCTTGCATATCGAGTGTTTTGATATCAGCCATACGGCAGGCGAGGCCACGCAGGCCTCCTGTGTGGTTTATAAACACCATGAGATGCAGAACTCGCTTTACCGCCGCTACAACATTGCGGGCATCACGCCGGGCGATGATTATGCGGCAATGCGCCAGGTGCTGAACCGACGTTTCTCGCGGGTTGCCGAAGGTTTGGCCCCTTTGCCCGATATCGTCTTGATTGATGGTGGCAAGGGGCAAGTTGAAATCGCTCGCCAGGTTTTTGTGGAACTGGGTCTGGATATTCATGTCCTGGTCGGCGTAGCCAAGGGCGAAAAGCGTAAAGTAGGTCTGGAAACCTTGGTGTTTGCCGATGAACGCCCCCCGGTTGCCTTGGGGGTGGAGTCCGCCGCACTGATGTTGGTAGCTCAGGTACGTGACGAAGCCCACCGTTTTGCCATTACGGGCATGCGTGCCCAACGTGCCAAAACGCGTAATGTGTCACGACTGGAAGACATTGACGGGATTGGCGCCAAGCGGCGTCAGCGGCTGCTGGCTCGCTTTGGTGGTTTTAGCGGCGTTGCCGATGCAAGTATTGATGAGCTTAGTGCGGTTGATGGAATATCCACTGAACTGGCCGAACGCATTTATCATGCTTTACGATAGGCGAGAGCCTTTGTTTTAAATTAGGTTGGTATCCAAGCTATGCCTTTTAATCTGCCCATTGCCCTGACGTGGCTGCGCATCGTTCTGATCCCTTTGATCGTGGTCTTGTATTACCTGCCAGAAGGTTGGTTGGCAGCCGATACCCGCGATCTATGGGCTGCTGCCGTCTTTATTGTGGCTGCCGCCACTGATTGGTTCGATGGCTGGCTGGCCCGTCGTTGGAACCAGACCTCGTCCTTTGGTGCCTTTCTGGACCCGGTGGCTGACAAGCTGATGGTGGGAGCTGCATTGCTGGTCCTGCTGGATCTGGGCCGTGTGGATGCCTTTATCGCGCTGATTATTATTGGCCGTGAAATCACCATTTCGGCATTGCGGGAATGGATGGCTAAGATTGGTGCCAGTGGTAGTGTGGCCGTACATCGTTTGGGTAAATTCAAAACCGCCGCACAGATGATTGCCATTCCTTGTTTGCTGTACTGGTCGCCTGTCATGGGACTGCCAACACGGATTATTGGGCAAGCCCTGATTATTGTGGCTGCGGTCCTGACGGTCTGGTCTATGTGCTACTACTTGCAAAAGGCTTGGCCGGAAATCAAGAAAAAGCAGATCTGAGACAAATGGCTAATTCAACAACATCGACGCTGGATGGGGCGGGGCCTGACGGTTCACAGGATTGGCGGGTTATTGGTGTTATCGGTATTGCACACGCCAGCTCGCACTTCTTTCAGCTGATTCTGCCTACGCTTTATATTTCCCTGGGTCAGGAGTTTGGTTACGACTTCCTGACCTTGGGCGGCTTGGTCACCACCTTTTATCTGGTGTCCTGTTTTGGGCAGGCTTCCTCCGGTTTTCTGGTTGATCGTATCGGTGCCTTGCCGGTGCTGAAAGTGGGCTTGTCCTGTTTTGTTGTGGCGGCGTTGCTGATTGGTACCGCTAATGGCTATGGCATGTTGCTGGCAGCTGCTCTTATTGGTGGCGTGGGCAATGCCGTCTTCCATCCTGTCGATTATTCCATTTTGAATCATCGTGTCAGTCCGGCTCGCCTGGGTCATGCCTTCAGCGCACACGGTTTGACGGGAAATCTGGGCTGGGCGTTGACGCCAGTCTTTATTACGACACTGACTATTTACTTTAATTGGCGTGTGGCTGTGCTGGCTGCAGCCGCCTTGATCGCCGCCATTCTGGTGCTGGTCTTGCTGAATCGGGATGCCTTGGCGGGGCGGACGGCTGCCGGTGGTGTACAGACCCGACCACAAAGCAAAGAGTCGGTCTGGACTACCTTGTCTACTTTGCTGTCGCGTCCCTCTCTGTGGGGAGCGTTCCTGTTCTTTGCCTTCGCTACAGCGGCCATGGCAGTGGTGCAAAACTACACCATCCCCATGCTGCACAACACGTATGGGATTGATAAGGTTGTGGCCGGTACCGCCTTGTCTGGCTTCATGCTGGCCTCGGCTGCCGGTATGTTTGTAGGTGGGTTTATTGCCTCCACCACGCCTCGTTCCGAAGTAATTGTATTTGTCTCCCTGTGCGTCTCGGGAACCTTGCTTTTGGTGCTGGGCGCAGGTTGGGTGATGCCGTCTCTGGCTTTGTTTGTGGTGGGGGCGGCTGGCTTTTGCTCAGGCATTGCTTCGCCCTCGCGCGATATGCTCATACGCCGTGTCACGCCTAAAGGCTCCACCGGAGCCGTTTACGGCCTGGTGTACTCAGGAATGGATGTGGGCTCGTCGATTGCGCCCGTGGGCTTTGGTTTGCTGCTGGACGTGGGCCTGACTCAGGCCCCTTGGTATGGGGCTGCTATTGGCTATTGGACGGCAGCTGGCTTGGCCGTGTATGTGGCGTCGACAGTAGGACGCGCGACCAAGGCGTAAGTAGTCTGGTCGTGGCAGCATCATGCTGCTTTAAAAGAAAACCCCAAAAATGCTATGACGTTTTTGGGGTTTTTCCATACCTGCCCTCTGATTGTGGGGCGGGCTTTTAGCAAGCCCAAAGTGGCTGGGCTTAGAGGGTTTGATACGCGCTAGATAGATTACTGGCGTGCCAGACGTGGTTCTTCCACGCTATCGGCATGACTGCTGCGCCAGGGATTGATATCCAGCCCACCGCGACGGGTGTAGCGCGCATAAACCAGCAGACGTTCAGGTTGGCAGCTTTGTTGGATATCGCTATAGAGCCGCTCTACACAGTGCTCATGAAACTCGGTGTGACGACGCAGTGAAACAATATAGCGCAGCAAGGAAGCGGGGTCGATTTGCGGTCCGGTGTACCGCACTTGCACGCTGCCCCAATCGGGTTGGCCTGTGACCGGGCAGTTGGACTTGAGCAAATCCGACACCAGGGATTCCGTCACGACTGCGGCCTTGGGCAAGCAAGTAAGCAGGTCACTCTGAGGCGTGTAGTCCTGAATGCTGATATCAAGCTCATCAATAGACTGGCCTTCCAGCGCAGTGATGGGTTGGCCGTTCAAAGCGCGTAAAGGGATCAGGCTGACCTGGACGGCCGCGCCTGCAACGGCGCTCAGGTCTTGTTCCATACGCTGGACGAGGCTGGCCATATCCTCTACGACTTCATCATTAAAAGAGTTCAGATACAGCTTGAATGATTTGGACTCGATGATGCGCGGGCTATTCCAGGGAATGACAAACCGGGCCAGAGCCACGACCGGCTTGCCCTTGGGGTTGAGCCAAGAGGTCTCGTAACCGTTCCAGATATCGGCACCATGCCATTGTTCGGGAATGTGAAGCGACTGGCGGTTCAAGGAACGTTCAATACCGAACAAGACACTGGGATCGTAGTGTGTGGGGTAAACCACATCGTGCCCAAGAGGCGAGTCTTTAAGAGGGGAGGTGTTGCTCATTGGCGGGTGCTGCAGAAATAAATCAGGGGGCCGGTGCAGCGAGCAGGCGCCCACCGGGCGGTATAAGGACGATTATCCCACATTGTGAAATCCTTGTCTCAGTATGCAAAAAAGTCCTGTCGCGGCGCACAGTTTTCTATTTCATAAGCAGGTAAGTAATTTCATATCTCGAAATAAATTAACTATCTATATGATTTTAAAAGTAAAAATAATTACTCTTATATAAGATATAAAACATGGTTGCGGTGCAGCATTTGAGTAGACTGTAGTCATCTTGTTCACTGTTAAATCCTTCTTAGGAGTCCATCATGAATGCTCGAGAAACTGAGATCCGCAATTTGCAAAAACGCTGGGCAGAAGATCCACGCTGGCAAGGTATCAAGCGTGGTTATACCGCTGAGGAAGTCATTCGTTTGCGTGGTTCTCTGGTCGAGGAGCACACACTGGCTCGCCGTGGCGCAGAGCGTCTGTGGCAATCCATCAATCAAGAACCCTTTGTGAACGCATTGGGTGCCTTGACGGGTAACCAGGCCATGCAACAGGTCAAGGCCGGTTTGAAAGCGATTTACTTGTCGGGTTGGCAGGTGGCGGGTGACGCCAACAGTGCGGGCGAAATGTACCCCGACCAGTCCCTGTACCCCGTCAACTCGGTGCCATCCGTAGTGCGTCGCATCAACAACTCCCTGGCCCGCTGTGATCAGATCCAGTGGATGGAAGGGGTTAATCCAGGCGACGAAGGTTATACCGATTACTTCGCGCCTATCGTGGCTGATGCGGAAGCCGGTTTCGGTGGCGTGCTGAACGCGTTCGAGCTGATGAAAGCGATGATTGTTGCAGGTGCGGCAGGCGTTCACTTCGAGGACCAATTGGCATCGGCCAAGAAGTGCGGTCACTTGGGTGGCAAAGTGCTGGTGCCTACCCGTGAAGCCGTGTCCAAGCTGGTCGCTGCTCGTCTGGCTGCTGACGTGCTGGATGTACCGACCATTTTGCTGGCTCGTACCGATGCAGATGCAGCGGATCTGATTACCAGCGACGTAGATGAATACGATCACCCCTTCATTCTGGAAGAGCGTACGGTTGAAGGTTTCCACCGCACTCGTGCTGGTCTGGATCAGGCCATTGCCCGTGGTTTGGCCTACGCTCCTTACGCAGATCTGATCTGGTGCGAAACCTCCACGCCAGATCTGGAATACGCCCGTCGCTTTGCGGAAGCTATTCACCGTCAGTTCCCAGGCAAGATGCTGTCTTACAACTGCTCGCCCTCGTTCAACTGGAAAAAGAACCTGGACGACGCGACCATTGCCAAGTTCCAGCGCGAGTTGGGTGCTATGGGCTACAAGTTCCAGTTCATCACCCTGGCTGGCTTCCACGCACTGAACTACGGCATGTTCGAGTTGGCGCACGGCTACGCCCGTAACCAGATGAGTGCTTTCGTTCAGCTGCAGGAAAAAGAGTTTGCGGCCGCTCCTTTGGGCTTTACCGCTGTGAAGCACCAACGTGAAGTGGGTACAGGCTACTTTGATGCTGTCACTCAGACAGTAGAAGCCGGTAAGTCCTCGACGACAGCGCTGGCTGGTTCGACAGAAGCCGAGCAGTTTGCTTCGTCCGAGGCATAAGCAAGACAGGGAAGGGTAGATAGCCCCTTCTTTGAGTGCAGGCAGCCCACCGTACGCTCCAGTCGGTGGGCTGCTTTTTTATGCTTGCTCCTTAGGGGGAGTAAGGCAGAGCCAGGCACGGCGAATAGGCAACATCGCTGCGCATGGAATAGGGCGCTATCCGAGGTGAGTTTTTGCTGAAAAAGCAGAGCTGAAACACAGACTGACTATGATTGAAATCAGTCTTGGACCGAGCGGGAATGAGGGCTGCCAGAATTATCTATTTTTAAATTCAAGATTCAAGCATCTAGTCGCTATCTGAGAACTGATTGGCATTCTCGGTAGCAATGAATTTTCTTATGGAAAGTCCCCATATTCCAGGCGTTCTCATAGGAAAGAGGCGTGGTAGACTCTGTGCGCTTGATGAGGTAACTCCAGCAATAAGAGGTATCGAACCTGAGCATGAAATACTTGATCAGATTGATTGATGCTTTAAGTGTGGAATAAAAAAAAGGCTGCTAAAGCAGCCTGAAAGCATTGAACAGTTAGCGCCGCGTTGGGGGGGTAACGGCCTGAACAAGATGCATAAGGACAACGATATAGGATCGAAGCAAAGTCGTATTGATTTAAATCAAGAATGAAGAAATATCAGTGGCTTATAGTCCTTCCATGCGCGCATATTCGATTTTCTCTCTACCCAAGCCTCTTTCTGATGAGCAACGGTCGCGTCGGCGGCACACCTTAGCCCGCCTGGGCCTTGCTTGGCTGGCCGCCATGCAGGTGATGATGTTCGCGTTTCCCGGCTATATGCGCTCGTTCAGCAGTTCTCCAGCTGATATCGAATCCTTGTCGCAGGTGATTGTGCTCATGAATTGGGCCAGCCTGTGCCTGACTATGCCTGTCGTCCTGTACTGTGCCTGGCCCATCCTAAAAGGGGCTGTAGAGAGTCTGTCCGTGGGCCGCGTTGGCATGGACGTACCGGTTGCCTTGGGGATTGTCGGTGCCTTTTTGCCCAGTGTGCTCAACACCTGGACTCAGAAGGGCGAGGTCTATTACGACTCAGTCACCATGTTTGTGGCCTTTTTGCTGACGGCCCGTTATCTGGAGCTTTGTGCGCGCCAGTCCGTTACGCAGTCAGCTTCGCATGACCTCATCGAACGTTTCCGCCAATCTGTTACCGGCCACGCCAATACCTTGGCATTCTGGTTTGTCAGTATTCAGCTGGTTCTGGCGGCGGTTTTGGGTCTGGTCTGGTATTGGCTCGATCCCTCTCAGGCCGTGCCCGTCGTGGTGGCCTTGCTGGTCATGAGCTGTCCCTGTGCCATGTCCATGTCGGTTCCTTCAGCCGTGGCTGCAGCCCATGCCAGCCTGTTGGCACGACCTGCCAAGAGCGAATTTGAAGTCGTACAACTTACCCAGCACACTGGTCGCATCGCCCGTCAAAACTTGTACGGCTCGATTGTCTGGCATTTGCTCATGACGCCTCTGGCTGCGCTGGGCATTGTGGCCCCTTGGCTAGCTGCCGTCAGCATGCTGGTGTCCTCTCTGGTTGTTGCCGCCAACTCCTGGCGCATCTATCGCAGTCGCACCCGCGAGGTGCCTGCCCAATGGACCGGTCCAGCGGCAAGGCAGGGCTGATATGTTCGGCTCTTTGCTGGTCCTGATTCCTGTCTCCATTTTTCTGATCATTGTCATTGGCATCTCGTTCTGGTGGGCTATTTTCGCCGGCCAGTTTGAAGATGCGGGCAATGCGGCTGATTCCATCTTGCTCGATGATGATTCCACCGTCAGCCTGTCTGGCGCGCAGCGTCCACCCGATACCTGATATCCACTGATTTGTTTTTTAGCCCTGCAAATGGTCGGCGACACGCAGTCTGCAGGGCGGAAACACGCGCGAGCGCGTGCTTTCCGAAGTTTTTTGATAAGCATCAAGTAGCGAATTACCGACTTGCTGGATGATGTACCTTGTTGTCGCTTGTATTAACAATATTTGTTTAGGGGAAGCAAATGGGCACTTCCGATGCAGTCGGAAATAACGCCGAAGTCTTCAACTACGGGATAGTGAGGCAGTTTGCCATCATGACCGTATTTTGGGGCGTCATCGGCATGGCAATAGGCCTTTTTATTGCCTTGCAGTTGATTTGGCCAGAACTCAATTTCGACACACCGTGGCTTAGTTATGGGCGTTTGCGTCCATTGCATACTAACGCTGTGATTTTTGCCTTTGGTGGCACCGGCTTGTTCGCGACATCCTACTATGTGGTGCAGCGTACCTGTCAGGCCCGTTTGTTCTGCGACAAGCTGGCAGCGTTCACTTTCTGGGGTTGGCAAGCTGTGCTGGTGGCTGCGGTCATCACGCTGCCTATGGGTTACACCAGCTCCAAAGAATACGCCGAACTGGAATGGCCCATCGACATCCTGATCACACTGGTCTGGGTGGCTTACGCCGTTGTGTTCTTTGGCACTATCGTCAAGCGCCGCGTGCGTCACATTTATGTGGCCAACTGGTTCTTTGGCTCCTACATCGTCACCATTGCTGTACTGCACATTTTCAACAACCTGGAAATGCCTGTCAGCTTCATGAAGTCCTACTCGGCTTACGCCGGTGTACAGGACGCCATGGTTCAGTGGTGGTATGGCCATAATGCCGTGGGCTTTTTCCTGACCACGTCCTTCCTGGGCATGATGTACTACTTCATCCCCAAACAGGCCAACCGTCCTATCTACTCGTACCGTCTGTCCATCGTCCACTTCTGGGCGCTGGCCTTTACGTACATGTGGGCCGGCCCTCACCACCTGCTCTACACCTCCTTGCCCGACTGGACTCAGTCCCTGGGTATGGCGTTCTCCCTGATCTTGTTGGCACCTTCTTGGGGCGGCATGATCAACGGCATCATGACCTTGTCGGGTGCCTGGCACAAGCTGCGTACAGACGCTATTTTGAAGTTCATGGTGGTGGCACTGTCCTTCTACGGTATGTCGACATTTGAAGGCTCGATGATGGCGATTCGCACCGTCAATGCCTTGTCGCACTACACCGACTGGACCATTGGTCACGTGCACTCTGGTGCGCTGGGCTGGGTTGCCATGATTACGTTTGGCTCCCTGTACTACCTGATTCCACGTCTGTATGGCCGCACTGAGATGGCCAGACCCCGTCTGATCGATCTGCACTTCTGGCTGGCTACCCTGGGCGTGGTTCTGTACATCGCCGCGATGTGGATTGCCGGTGTGATGCAAGGTCTGATGTGGCGTGCTACCGGTATTGATGGCACCTTGACCTACAGCTTCGTGGAAGTCGTGAAGGCAACGTACCCCTTCTACGCTATCCGTGCTTTGGGCGGCGCCTTCTTTGTGACCGGTATCCTGATCATGTCCTGGAACGTGTTCCTGACGGTTCGTTCCGGTCAGAAAGGCATCAACCCTGTTGTGCCACTCAAGAATCCAGATGCCCGCGACCCAGCGCTGGTGGGTCAAACCACTTTGCTGGCCTAAGGAGTTAAATCATGGCTAATGACACTAATAAGCGTTTCTCGCACGCCTCGATTGAGAGAAACACCGGGCTACTGATTATTCTCAGCATCTTGGTGATCTCCATTGCGGGTCTGGTTCAGATCGTACCCTTGTTCTTTCAACATTCGACCACCCAGCCTACCGAAGGCATCCAGCCTTACGAGCCTTTGAACCTGATTGGTCGCGATATTTACATTCGTGAAGGTTGCGTAGGCTGTCACTCGCAGCAGATTCGTATGCTGCAGTCCGAAGTACAGCGTTACGGCCCTTACTCGCTGGCTGGTGAGTCCGTGTACGACCATCCCTTCCTGTGGGGTTCCAAGCGTACCGGTCCTGACCTGGCTCGCGTGGGTCAGCGTTACAGCGACGAATGGCACCGTATCCACTTGCGCAACCCGCGTGACGTGGTCAAAGAGTCCAATATGCCTGCCTACCCATGGCTGCAGAAGAACTCGGTGGAAGGCGAAAACATTCAGGCTCGCATGAATGTCCTGCGTACGCTGGGTGTGCCTTATACCCAGGAACAAATCGATGCTGCTCCTGACCAGCTGGTAGGCAAGACCGAAGAAGATGCGGTCGTTGCTTATCTGCAAGGGTTGGGCGTAGCTAGCCGCGACGCAGCCGCCAAGGCTGTGGAGCAAGGGAGCTTCTAAATGGTCGCTATCATCAACGCCGTTATGACAACTTTGGCGATGGTGACCTTCCTTGGCATTTGCTGGTGGGCGTTCTCTCGGGGACGTCGCCAGGCCAACGAGGAAGCTGCTCTCCTGCCTTTCGCCTTGCCCGACGAGGGAAGCAACGATAAAAACCCTGGGGGTTCGAATGAGTGACTTTTTTTCTAATGGCTGGAGCCTCTGGATTTCCGGCATCGCTTTGCTCGGTATCGTCTTTTGTCTGTGGTTGCTCTACACCCAGCGCTCTTTTCTGGGCAAGACGGCTGAAGTCGAAGAAACTGGCCACGTCTGGGACGGCGACCTGACCGAACTGAACAGCCCCGTGCCTCTGTGGTGGACGGTGATGTACATCGGTCTGTGTATCTTTGCCCTGGGTTATCTGGTGCTGTACCCCGGCCTGGGTAATTACAAAGGCACGCTGGGCTTTTCCGCCGGTCAGCAGGTTAAACAGCAACAGGCTGAGATCAATGCTCGTCTGGAGCCTGTTTACGCTCGCTACCGCGAAATGCCTATCGAAGAGATCGCTCGCGATCAGGAAGCCCGTGAAATTGGTCAGCGCCTGTTCCTGAACAACTGCGCTCAGTGTCACGGCTCGGATGCACAAGGTGCTCCTAGCTTCCCTAACCTGGCTAACAAAGCCTGGTTGTGGGGCGGTGAGCCCGAGCAAATTCTGCACACCATTACTGAAGGCCGTACCGGGATGATGCCGCCACAAGCGCAATTCACCCCCGCTCAAGCCTCTGATGTGGCGCAGTATGTGCGTTCTTTGTCGGGCCTGGCTGCCGATCCTCTGCGTCTGGTCGCTGGTAAACGTGTCTATGACAGCGCATGTTTTGCCTGTCACGGTGCCGATGCCAAAGGCAATACCTTGTTGGGCGCACCTGACCTGACGGACGACTACTGGCTGTATGGCAGTTCTGAAGCCACGATCGTTCAAACGGTTCTGCAGGGGCGTACTAACGAGATGCCCGCTCAGAAAAGCACCATGACTCCTGAGCAGATCCGTTTGCTGGCTGGTTGGGTCTGGGGCTTGTCCAATGCTGAGCCTGCCCAGGCTAACTAATGTGTTTTAAATTGATCTGACGCCTTCAGGACTTGCAATGAGTAGTGATTCTTCCCAACCCGGTGCTGACAATGCGCAGGGTAATGTGCCCAAGTGGCAACCTCCACGTAACACCAAAGGGGCGGGTGGAACCTCTCCGCAAGTCGAGAAGGCGCTGGTCGATGTACGCAGCAAAATCTATCCACGATCCGTCAAAGGCGTTTTTGCCCGTTGGCGGATCTGGATGGTGTATTTAACGCAGATCATTTTTTATGGTTTGCCCTGGTTGGAATGGCACGGCCGTCAGGCGGTGCTATTCGACCTGCTGGAACGAAAGTTCTACATCTTTGGCATGATTCTGTGGCCCCAGGACGTGATCTACCTGACGGTGCTGCTTCTGATATCAGCCTTTTCCCTCTTCCTCTTTACCGCCATGGCGGGCCGCTTATTCTGTGGCTACGCTTGTCCGCAGACGGTCTATACCGAGATCTTCATGTGGGTCGAGCGCAAGGTGGAAGGTGACCGTCTGGCACGCATCCGCTTGGATGAACAAGCCTGGAACGCCAAAAAATTACGTCTCAAAGCTACCAAGCATTTCCTGTGGGTGGTCATTGCGTTGTGGACCGGCTTTACCTTTATTGGTTATTTCGCTCCTATCCGTGAACTGGGCGGCGAGCTGATCGCCTTGTCCCTGGGCCCCTGGCAGTGGTTTTGGCTTTTGTTTTATGCTTTTGCCACCTGGGGTAACGCCGGTTTCATGCGTGAAGCCGTCTGTAAATACATGTGCCCCTATGCGCGCTTCCAAAGCGCCATGGTGGACAGCGATACCTTTGTGGTGACCTACGACTTTGTACGGGGTGAAACCCGGGGCGGACGATCTCGCAAGATCGACCACAAGGAAGCGGGCATGGGCGACTGCGTGGACTGTAGCCTGTGTGTGCAGGTCTGTCCGACCGGCATCGACATCCGTGACGGCCTGCAATACATGTGTATTGGCTGTGGCGCCTGTGTGGACGTCTGTGATCAGGTCATGGACAAGATGGGCTACGAGAAAGGGCTTATCCGCTATACCTCCGAGCGTGCCATCAAGGAGCGTATGACGCAGCCGCAAGTACGACGTCGCATGCTGCGCCCGCGTGTTATTTCTTACATTCTGATCCTGGCGGTGATTTGTGGTGCCTTTGTCTACACATTGGCAACGCGCACGCCTATGCGTGTGGACGTGATCCGCGACCGGGGAGCCCTAGGGCGTGAAGTGCCGGGTGGCCTGATTGAAAACGTGTTCCGCTTGCAGGTCATCAATACCTCGGAAGAGGCTATGGAGTTGCAATTGTCCGTGACGGGCCTGGAAGGCGCGAGTATTCACTTGACTGAGAACGGCCAGGATCGCATTCATGTTGCACCTGCAGGCAACCGTTTATTGCCGGTCGTGGTGCAAGTCCCAATAAGTAGCGCTAAGCCGGGCCTGTATGATATTTCTATTCAAGCCGTGGGCGAGCATGAGCAAGGCCGCAAGACCTACGTGAACGAACGTAGTAGTTTTTATATCCCTAAGTAACTTTATAAAGAGCAAAACATGGACGAATCAAAGGACAGTGGACCCTGGTGGCGTGAGCCGTGGCCCTGGTTGCTGATGGCCGGACCGGCTCTGGCTATCGTTGGATGTGCCATTACTATCGTGTTGGCCTTCCAGAACTTCAGTAGTCAAGGGATTGTGGACGGCGGAGTCAAGCAAGGCTTGGTTGTCAGTAAAACAGAGCCTGCCCGCGAGCAGCGCTAAGAGTGGTCGATTCACCGTTACGCTAGGGTTGAGAGAAGTATGTTTCCGTTCAAGAAGGGGGTACGAATGACCATCCGATCGTTGATGTGGATACTGTGGCCTTCATTCCTGGTCGCTGGGGTGTTAAGCGCAATTGTGTTTGCTTTGGTGGACCCGCTGGACATTGTTGTACTTGGACATATGCAAGTAGATCGACTGACCTTTTATACGGTGGCTTTTTTTCTGTTCTGGCTGGCCGCCTCGGTGGCTTGTACGCTCAGCCTGTATATGTCGTCCGGTTCACCGGCGATATTGGCGGAACCGGCTGATGGGCTGGATTGATTTAGCAAGTCACGCAGAGATAAAAAAAGCACATGCAAATTGCATGTGCTTTTTTTGGCTTGGATGCGCCAGCTGTTCAGGGCAGAGTAAGCAGGCTGTAGGAGGACTTGATGATTAGTTCATGCCCCCCGATAGCAGCAAGGCACTTTAGTCGCACTCTGTGCCTGCCAGGGTGCGCAGGGCAGCCAGATCTAGTAGGTGGACTTCGCGCTGAGCGATTTTCAGCAGACCCTCACGCGCAAAACGCGAGAACAGGCGGCTGACTGTTTCCAGTGTCAGGCCCAGGAAGTTGCCGATTTCTTCGCGGCTCATGCGTAGAATGAATTCGTAGGGAGAATAACCAAGCAGTGACAGGCGCTGGGACAGGTTCAGCAAGAAGGCGGCCAGGCGCTGTTCGGAGCGCAGTCCAGCCAAGGTCATCATCAGTTGATGGGCGCGGTTGATTTCCTTGCTCATCAAACGGCGGAACTGTTGTTGCAAGATAGGCAGCTGGGCCGACAGGCGGTCCAGATCATCCAGGCGGATCACACAGACTTCGCTGTCTTCCAGGGCGATAGCATGGGAGACGTGGCGGTTTTCTACCAGGCTGTCCATCCCCAGGATTTCACCTGGCAATAAAAAGCCCGTAATCTGGATGTGGCCAGAGGAATCTTCCAACTGCATCTTGATCGAACCAGAGCGCAGACCATAGATTCCTTCGACTGAATCGGCCAGCCGGAACAATACGCCGCCCTTAGGGATGCGGATGCGCTCCTTGACTAATTCGTCCAGCCGCTCCATTTCATGCTTAGGCATGCCCAGAGGTAGACACACCTCATTGAGCATACAGCTAGAGCAGCGTATGGAGTCAGCGGTAACCGAGATACGTTTTTGCATAAGGAATAATGTCAGATGGCGAAACGCTAAATCTTTGAGTCAAATCAAGTGTAATTGTAGCTTTTTATTGGTTGGTATTCCCGCTAATCCTTAATATGTTTAGTTCTTAAGGCCCGTGGCTAGCGGGAAGTGGCTTGTCATGCCGGGTACAGCGCTGTGTAACTGTGCAGGTGTTGTTGTTGTTTAAAAGCGATCTAAACACTTGAATACTTGGTTTTTGTCCTTATCTTCAATTCATCCTGTTATTTGTTGCGAGATCTGAGCGAGCAGTTTTTAGTAACTGTTTGCTTTAGCTGATCGCATATTTTCTCAAGTGAAAATTCTATGCGAATCGATAAACTGACAACTAAGTTTCAACAGGCTTTAGCGGATGCGCAAAGCCTGGCTGTACGCGAAGACAACCCGTATCTGGAACCCGCTCACGTTCTGGTCGCCTTGTTGGCCGATGCCGATTCAGGCACGGGCAGCTTGCTGGCTCGTGCGGGTGTGGCTATTCCCCGTCTGGAAAATGAGCTGAACCGTTTGATTTCCAATCTGCCCAAGGTACAAGGGGCAGAGGGTCAGCAGCAGCTCAGTTCGGCCCTGCAGGCCGCATTGGCGAAAACTGATAAGGAAGCGGCCCAGCGCGGCGATACTTATATCGCTAGCGAATTGTTCTTGTTGGCTCTGGCTGACGACAAAGGCGAAACCGGGCGTGCCTTGCGCGACGCCGGTTTGCAGCGCCGTGCGCTGGAAGCTGCTATTGAAGCCGTACGTGGTGGTGCCAATGTGAATGACGCCGAAGGCGATAGCAACCGTGAAGCCCTGGATAAATACACTACCGACCTGACGGAGCGGGCCCGTTTGGGCAAGCTGGACCCGGTGATTGGTCGTGACGACGAAATTCGTCGCACTATCCAGATTCTGCAGCGTCGTACCAAAAACAACCCCGTGCTGATTGGTGAGCCTGGGGTGGGTAAGACTGCGATTGTGGAAGGTTTGGCGCAGCGCATCGTGAACAACGAAGTGCCTGAAAGCTTGAAGGGCAAGCGGGTTTTGGTGCTGGACCTGGCGGCTTTGCTGGCTGGTGCCAAGTACCGTGGTGAATTTGAAGAGCGCCTGAAAGCGGTATTGAAAGAGCTGTCCAAGGATGATGGCAAAACCATTGTCTTTATTGACGAGCTGCACACTATGGTGGGCGCGGGTAAAGCCGAAGGCGCCATGGATGCAGGCAATATGCTCAAGCCCGCCTTGTCGCGTGGCGAGCTGCACTGTATTGGTGCAACAACCTTGAACGAGTACCGCCAGTACATCGAGAAGGATGCCGCTTTGGAGCGTCGTTTCCAGAAAGTGCTGGTCAACGAGCCGGACATGGAATCCACCATTGCGATTCTGCGCGGCTTGCAGGAGCGTTATGAGCTGCACCACGGTGTGGCCATTACCGACCCGGCGATTGTGGCCGCTGCTGAGCTGTCGCAGCGTTACATCACCGATCGTTTCCTGCCCGATAAGGCCATTGACCTGATCGACGAGGCGGCTGCCCGTATCCGTATGGAGATCGACTCCAAGCCTGAGGTCATGGACAAGCTGGATCGCCGCATTATCCAGTTGAAGATTGAGCGTGAAGCCGTCATCAAGGACACGGACGAAGCCTCTCAGCGTCGTTTGCAGGCCATTAATGACGAGATGGAAAAGCTGCAGCGCGAGTACAACGACTACGAAGAAGTCTGGAAAGCCGAGAAAGCCGCAGTTCAGGGTTCGCAGGTCGTTAAAGAGGAAATCGAGAAGGTTCGCGCCGAAATGGCCGAGTTGCAACGCAAGGGCCAGTTCGACAAGTTGGCCGAGCTGCAGTACGGCAAGCTGCCCGAGCTGGAAGAGCGCCTGAAAGCGGCTGAAGCCAATATGGATAAGGCTGACCAGGACAAGCCACGTTTGCTGCGTACCCAAGTGGGTGCGGAAGAAATCGCGGAAGTCGTGTCACGCGCTACCGGTATTCCTGTGTCCAAAATGATGCAGGGCGAGCGTGAAAAGCTCTTGCAGATGGAAGATTATCTGCACAAACGTGTGGTCGGTCAAAGCGAGGCCGTACGCCTGGTGTCGGATGCGATTCGTCGCTCGCGTGCAGGTCTGTCCGATCCGTCCCGTCCTTATGGTTCCTTCCTGTTTCTGGGGCCAACCGGTGTGGGTAAGACCGAGCTGACCAAGGCTTTGGCCAACTTCCTCTTTGATTCCGAGGATCACATGATTCGCATCGACATGAGCGAATTCATGGAGAAACACTCGGTGGCTCGCTTGATCGGGGCGCCTCCCGGCTACGTGGGCTATGAAGAGGGTGGTTATTTGACCGAGGCCGTGCGCCGTAAACCGTATTCGGTGATTCTGCTCGATGAGGTTGAAAAAGCGCACCCTGATGTCTTTAACGTGCTCTTGCAGGTGCTGGACGATGGCCGTTTGACCGATGGTCAGGGCCGTACGGTGGACTTCCGTAATACGGTGATCATCATGACCTCTAACCTGGGTTCGCAGCATATCCAGCGTTTGTCGGGCGAGCCCTACGAGGTGATCAAGGAAGTGGTGTGGGAAGAAGTGAAACAACACTTCCGTCCCGAGTTCCTGAACCGTATCGACGAGGTGGTGGTGTTCCACGGTCTGGAAGCAAAACACATTGAGTCTATTGCTCGTATCCAGCTGCAACGTCTGGATCAACGCCTGGCTCAGCGCGAGATGCATCTGGAAGTCAGCGAGGCTGCTTTGGAGCAGTTGGCCAAAGCCGGGTTTGACCCTGTGTTCGGTGCACGTCCGTTGAAACGTGCTATCCAGCAGCACATTGAAAACCCAGTAGCACGCTTAATTCTGGAAGGCCGCTTTGGTCCTAAGGATGTGGTGCCTGTGGACTGGAAGGATGGCGAATTTGTGTTTGATCGCAGTATCCAGTGATGAGCAGGGACTGATTGCGGCTGTGCTGCCGGATGGTTTGAATAGCTCCTTCGTGTATCGATAGAGCTATTTTCCAAACAGTCGATGACGTTGTGGTAGCGAAACAGACTGTAGGGCAGCACGCCGTAGTCAAAGTGCTGTAATCAAAAACCGCCTTGGATTTCCAAGGCGGTTTTTTTGTGTCTATTGCTATGTCCAGCGTGGGGGGCCTTGCTGCGAAATAATCAATCCAGCCGCCAGCTTATTCCTGCTTTCAAGCACTCTCTTGTGCAGGAGCCGGAGGAGGCGTCAGATCCAGCTCATCCTTGCCGTAGAACTTCACGCCAATCTCGACACGTGGACGGCCCTGCGAGCGGCGGTGGCGATTGGTATCGCGCAACGAGTACACGCAGCCGCAGTACTCCTGTTGGTAGAAGTTCTCGCGCTTGCTGATCTCCAGCATGCGTTGCGAGCCGCCTCCTTTGCGCCAGTTATAGGTCCAGTACTTCATTTCCGGGTAACGGCCCACGGCGCGTTCGCCGCAGTCGTTGATCTGGTCCATGTCTTTCCAGCGCGAGATCCCCAGTACGCTGGAAATAATGTCGTAGCCATTTTCATGGGCATAAAGCGCAGTGCGCTCAAAGCGCATGTCAAAGCAGACCGTGCAACGCTCGCCACGTTCGGGGGCGTGTTCCAGGCCGCGTACGCGCTCAAACCAGTTATCAACGTCGTAATCCACATCGATAAATTCAATGCCGTGTTCTTCGGCAAAGCGGATGTTTTCCTGCTTGCGCAGTTCGTACTCGCGCGCGGGGTGAATATTGGGGTTATAGAAGAAAACGGTGTATTCAATGCCCGAGGCGTGTAAAGCCTCCATAACCTCGCCCGAACAGGGGGCGCAGCAGGAGTGCAGCAGCAATTTCTCGCGCTTTTCCGGCATGGTTAAAACTGGACGATTGAGCTGAGTGGACATGAATCTGAATCCGAGAAAAAAGGCGTCCCGAGTCGGTCGCACAGTAAATCAATGCGGCTATTGTAGATTCTTGGCAAAGTTTAGTGAAATCAATCTGTTGCCTTAATACCCCAGCACCTCGTCCCAGAGCCGTGTTACGGCCTGTCGTTCTTGCGTCAGCTCGGTCTGCGGTACACGGGCTTTTTCAGCGCCTTCCAGACGCAGAGCGTGCTGACGACGCCGCAGGCTGCGGTAGGCGTCAGCCACTTCCTGGGCGTGATCAACCTTGATCAAGCCTGCTTGGGCAGCAATGCCCAGCAGGGCGATATTGCCCAGGTTTTCCAGGAGCTTGGGATGCTCGCGGCTATGACACAGCACCAGATATTGGGTAATGAACTCCACATCCACCATGCCGCCACGGTCGTGCTTCAAATCAAACAGCTCGCTGCGGTTGGGGTGTCCCGCACTGATCTTGTCACGCATGTCCAGGATGTCGGCGCGCAGTTTGCGGCGATCACGTTCCATTAGCAAGATGGAGCGGCGGATTTCATCAAAGCGTTCTTTAATTTGGGCATCGCCCGTCACAAAGCGGGCACGGGTAATGGCTTGATGCTCCCAAGACCAGGCGCTGCGGGTTTGGTACTGCTCGAATGCATCCACACTGACAGCCAGCAAACCGGCATCGCCATCGGGACGTAAGCGCAAGTCAATATCGTAGAGCCGGCCGGAGGACGTCATGGCGGAGAGCCAACTGGTCATGCGGCGGGCCAGCTTGATGTAACGCTCCACATTGTCCTGACTGGGATCGTCGTAGAGAAACACCAGATCCAGGTCCGAGGCGTAGCCAATCTCTTTGCCACCCAGCTTGCCATAGGCAATAACGGCAAAGCGAGGCGGGGTGTCGTGCTCCGGTCCCAGCGTGCGGGGGCGGGTCAGGGGCCAGGTGCGCTCCAGCGTCTCAGCCAGCATCATGTCGGCCAGTGCGGAGAGCTGGTCGGCCAGGGCTTCAACTGTCAACACTCCTTCCAAATCCTGAGCCAACAGCTGGAACGTGATCTGGTGTTGCCAGTCACGCATCATATTCATTTGCTGCTCGACATCGGCTTGGCCATTGGGCAAGCAACAGGCATCCAGGTCGCGGCACATTTGCTCAGACAGAGCTGCAAAGTCCGGGATCTCCATCAGTGAATGCCATTCAATCAGGCTGTCCAGCAACAGCGGGTATTGCGCCAGATATTGCGCTGCCCAAGGGCTGGCCGAGACGATACGAGCAACACGGGCCAGCGTTTCCGGGTATTCGGCTAGCAAGGCCAGATAAGCGCTGCGCTGGGCGATCAGCTCAATCAGGTTGAACAGGCGGGTGGCGGTCATCTCCGGGTTTGCGGAGCGGCAGGCGTAATCTTCGGCCAAGGGAATCAAGCGTTGTACGCGGTCCAGGCTGGCATTGGGCAGGCTGCGCAGGCGATGGCTGTTCAGCAGGGCCTGACGCAGTTGTTCAATACGCTCTTTCAAAGCCTGATCCTGCTCGGCGCGAGGTTCGGGGGTGGGGCCCGCTGCAGCGGGCGGTTCAGCCGCCGCTTCTTCGCCCATGCCGGCCAGCCGGAATGCATTGCGGAACGTGTGGGAGACAAACTTTCTGTGCTGGCTGAGCTGCTCGTCAAAGTCAGCCAGACTCAGGCCCAGGGTCGCAGCTAGCTCAGTGCGGAGTTCATCGTCTTGGGGTAGTAAATGAGTTTGTTCGTCTTCACGATATTGCAGACGGTGTTCGACACGCCGCAAGAAGGTATAGGCCGCCAGCAGCTTGTCACAGACTTCCTGGTCTAGCAGGCCGGCTGTGCATTGCCCTTGCAGTGCTTTGTGCAGGCTGGGTGTTTGTAAAGAAGGCTGTCGTCCACCACGAATCAGTTGATTCAGTTGAACCACGAACTCGATTTCTCGAATTCCGCCGTCCCCCAGCTTGATGTTTTGCCAGGTCTCCACGCCATTACGGTTCAGGGCTCGGCGGTTCCAGTCTTGCCGAATGCGCTCGCGCAGGCCGCGCAGGGCGGACAGGGCATCGAAGTCAAAATACTTGCGGTATACAAAGGGAGTGCGCAATGCCTCGAAGTGGTGCACATCGCTGGCGTTACGGCTGCCTTCAAAAGCCTGGGCCTTGATGGGACGAGCCTTGATCCAGGCATAGCGCTCCCATTCCCTACCTTGATTGACCAGATAGTTTTCCAGTGCTTGCATGCTCCAGGCCAGCGGGCCTGCATCGCCATCTGGACGGAGTCGTAAATCGGTACGGAACACTTGCCCGAAAGCATCGGTATCGGACAGCACGGGCATCATGCGCTGGGTAACTTTGCCGTAAAACTCGTGATAGCTGAGGGGGCGGCGACCATCGGTTTCGCCGTCCTCGTCGTAGAGCATGATCAGGTCAATGTCCGAGGAAACGTTTAATTCGCACCCGCCCAATTTACCCATTCCCAAAATAATCATCTCTTGGGGCAGGTCGGATCCGGAATTCATGGGCATGCCGTGTATCTCGGCCAATTGCCGGGCGACGGTTTCATACGCCTGCGCCACGGCCAGATCAGCCAGGCTGCTCATGGCAATCATGACTTCTTCCAGCGGAGCCTGGCCATTGATATCTCGAATCATCAGCACCAGAAACACCCGTTCGCGCAGCTGGCGCATCGCCTGACGCACTTGTGCCAGACGATCATTATCCGGCTCGGGCAGTAAAGTCCTATACCATTGCGTAATGAGTGTGGGGGTGACGGGGTGTGTGGCCTGCTGCTCCAGCCAAGTTCCAAATTGTGGCTGAGCGTTTACTTTTCGACGCAAGGGGCCAGACCATTGCATCACGGGCTTCAATATAATGGACGGGCTCATACGATAAGAGGCTTTTCGGAGAAGGGGGAACGGCAAGTGCCATTGCTTGTCTGACAATGCCGGAAATGACCGCATCTAACTATACTCGGGAATTGATTGCATGGTAGTTCGAGGGCTTGTGCGACTGGCGCTACTGCTCTATTTTGCGCTGATGCTAAGCCTGGTCGGGCTGCGTTATCTGCTCGTTCCCCAACTGGATAATCTGCGTCCCTATCTGGCACAGAAAATCAGTGAGCAAACGGGTCTGCACGTCCAACTACAAGAATTAAAAGGCGACTGGCAGGGCTGGAATCCCCATATTTCCGTGATGGACCTGTCGCTTGCCGAGCCGGGCCAGGAGCCCATGCTACAGCTGCCCAAGCTGGAAGCCGATATCAGCTGGAAGTCTCTGTTCAGTGGTTCGCTGCAATTACGTCAGCTGGATGTGCAGGGTTTGACGATTCCCGTACGGCGGGACCCTCAAGGGAAAATCTGGGTGATGGGGCAGGTACTGGATCTGGATGATGACAGCCAGGATACCGAACCCCAAGCCTGGCAAGGTCCGGCACGATGGTTGCTGCAACAACGTGGTATCCGGATTCAAGGCACCTCCTTGCAATGGCAAGATGAGTTGCGTGGCGCGCCTGCCTTGAGTCTGCCCGCTATCGAACTGCAGATGGGATATAGACAGGGCTGGCATGAACTGACGATGGCAACGGCCTTGCCGGCCAATCTGGGTGAGTCGCTGGCATTGGAATTGCGCGTGCAAGGCAAACGTCGTTTGCCTGACAGCGTTGATGTCACCGAACTACCTTGGGAGCTGAAGGTTCAGGCTCTGGGTGTTGATACGCCTGCATTGCGGCCGTGGCTGGATGTACCTAGCGCCTTCGATAAAGGCTGGATTGATCTGCGTGCACAAGTCAGTCAGCCCAAGCTAGACCAAGCCATCCACATGCAGCTGGCGGCACAGGTTCGCGATGTGGGTGTGCTGACCGAAAGTGGTGAGCGTCTGCAAGTGGAACAGGCGACGCTGGAGCTGGATGGCGGGCTGGATGCGATGCAGGCAATGGTGCAGGGCAAACGCAGTGCTGATGTGCGGTGGTCCTTGGGCATGAGTGGTTTTGGTCTGCGACTACCGGATTTGTTTGCCGATTATCTGGCCGTAGACCAGTTAACTGCGCAAGGTTTGGTGGGCCGTGATGAGCAGGCTCGACTGAGTGTGGGACAGATGCAGCTTGGACTACGCAATGCGGATCTGGATGCTCAATTAAGCGGCAGTTGGCGTGAAGACGCTCACTTCGAGGCTGGCGTGGCGGATTGGCAGGGTCAATTCAAATACCTGAATCTGGCCGCCTTGGTGAACTACCTGCCCTTGACGGTTAACCCTTTGGCTCGTGAATGGATGCAGGCAGGCCTGGTGCAAGGAGCCGTGCGCGATGGCACGATTCGCGTAGAGGGTGGTCTGGATACTTTTCCTTATGGCCTGAGCCCGGATGATGGCAGTTTTGAAGTGGCGGGGGCTTTGGATAACGGGATTGTGGATTACCAACCCGCACGACTCAAGCGTCTGGCATGGCCCCGTTTGGAAGGAGTGCAGGGCAGTATCCGCATGCACAATGACAATCTGGATATTATGGCGCAGCAGGCACGCATGCCTATTGCCAAGCACCAAGACATTGCCTTGCGTGATATCCAGACTCACATCACCGCTTTGGAAAAAGAAAGTTTCTTGAAGCTGGAAGGGCTGTCTCAGGCGCCGGCCACCAGCTATCTGGCCCTGGTGCACCAGTCCCCCTTGGATGCCTTGCTGGATGGTCTCCTGTCTGAGAGCCGGGTCCAGGGTGATTGGACCGTCCCTATCAAGCTGCAGATCCCTTTGGATAATGCAGAGGATGCGCAGGTTCAGGGACAAATCCAGATGAGTAATGGCGAGTTTCAATACATGCCTCAGGCCCCGTCCTTTACGGCCTTGAGGGGGGAACTGGCCTTTAACGAGAGAGGCGTTAGCGCCCAGAACTTAACGGGCAAGATTTTGGGGGGCGATACCCAAGTCAGTGGTGTGCTGGAACCGGGTAAACCCGGCTTGCGTCTGACTGGTGTGCTGACAGCCCAAGGTCTGGAACAGTATCTGGAATTGAAAGGCCTACAGCGTTTAAAAGGGCAAACACCCTATAGTGTGCTGATGAAGCTGGATTCCAAGGGCTCTTTTTCCTTGGGGGCAGAATCTGAACTGACAGGTCTGGAGTTGAATCTACCTGAGCCGTTCCACAAGCCTGCTGAACGTGCGGCCAAATTGAAGGCGGATTGGCGTAGTGATTTGGCTACCAAAATGGATCGTTTACAGGTCAGTCTGGAAGACCGACAGACCTTGTTATTGAATCTGCAACATGCGCAAGGTTCTCGTCAGGGCAGCTATTTTCAAAGTGGCAGCGTCGGTACTCCTGGGCTGACGACTTGGCCAAATCGTGGTTTGGAGCTGCACAGTCGCTATGGGCAGATTGATTTGGATGCTTGGGAATTGGTGGTGGAGGAGTTTGCCCAGAATCTGGACGGCAGCCCCATGAAGACCACCGGGCGAGCCTTGCTGCCCCTGTTGGAGCGTGTGCGCCTGAAAGCGGATCAAGCTTTTTTTCGGGGTCAGTTGCTGGATCAGTTGGAGTTGGACAGTACTGAAGATGCCAGCGGTAAGCTTTATCTGAGCCTGAAGGCGACACAGGCTGAAGGGCGCTTGCAAGCCCAGCACCAGGATGGACGTTTTACGGGATTGTTCAGTGCCAATTTCTCTCGTTTGTATATTGATAACCGTCGCCCTGATTGGGCTTGGCCAGATGCCGAGCTACCGATGGATGATGATCTGCACGTGCCAGCCATCTCGCTCAAAGTGGACGACCTGCAGATTCACGGTATGCATTTTGGCCAGTTGGAAGCCAAGGGTAAACCGGCTGGAAAAGGTCAGCAATGGAAGCTGGAAAACTTTGTGCTGAAGGCCCAGGGGATGCAGCTGCAAGGTTATGGCACTTTAGCCTTGCGTGGTCCCCAGCGCGGGCTGGAGTTGATTGCCAATAGCCATATCGACAATCTGGGGCGCTTTGTTGATACCAGTGGTGTGCTGACTGAATCGATTAAAGATGGCGACGGGACGGTGCAGGCGGCTTTGTTCTGGAGCGATTTTCCCTGGACTTTGGACAAGCGGAAAATCAGTGGTCAGTTCAATGTGGATTTGAAGAAAGGGCGTTTCATCAGCTTGAAATCGCGCTCGGCCAAATTACTGGAATTACTAAGCCTGCAATCTATTTCACGCCTGAGCCGACTGGACCTGGATTTGTTCGGTGCGGTCAAAGAAGGCTTTGCCTTTGACAGTCTGACCGGTCGCATGAATTTGGCTCAAGGCAAGCTGGAACTGGATAATTATCAGATTCGCGGGCCAGCCGGGGCGATCAGTCTGAAGGGATGGATCGACATCAAGGACGAGACGCTGGATTTGGTGGCTGTGGTTCAGCCCAATCTGGATATGAGCGGGGCGGCGATTGCGGCTTATTTCACGGTCAATCCCTTGGTGGGAGTGGGTGCTCTGCTTACCCAGTGGCTAATGCAAATTCCGATGCGCAGCCATTTGTCGGTCACCTACGCCGTGACAGGCAACATCGATGATCCTCAGCTGAAAGAGATGGATCTGCCTGCCGTCAGTACAGCCAAGAAAGAGAGCCGGCCGCGGATTGAGCCTTGATGGGCAGAGGGTCTTGGCGGGGCAGCGTTATATTTGGCTGGCACCCGCATCAGGTAGGTTTTCAAGCCGGGATGAAGCGGGCCTCACCCTCCATAAAGGATAGGTAGATGGCAGTGTGGAAATTTAAACAATTATGGGCGGCGCTTGTTTTTGCTGGTTTGCCTTTCAATACGCTGGGTGCTGAGCCCCATCTTTTGATTCAGGCTGCGCAACAGGCTGAAAGCAGCCTGCAGGCCCGTGTCGGGCTGGCTGTGCTGGATACGGCCGACGGACAGCGTTGGCAATACCGTGCGGATGAACGTTTCCCCATGGCCAGCACCAGCAAAGCGCTGATTTGTGCGGCCTTGCTGGCCAGAGGGCAGGGGGCGATGAAAACCGCATGGCTAGTTCAACAAGAGGCCATACAGTCCTACGCCCCCACCACCGAAAAGCTGATTGGCGAGTATGTGCCGGCCGCTCAGTTGTGCGCTATTACGATGCGCAATAGTGACAATACCGCCGCCAATGGAGTTCTGGAGATGTTGGGCGGGCCTGCCGCCGTCACTTCTTTTGTACGCACCGTAGGCGATTCTGTGACTCGCCTGGATCGTAACGAACCCACACTGAATGAAGCCAGGCCCGGCGATCCGCGCGACACCACTACACCACAAGCCATGGTGCAAACCTTGCAAAACCTGGTCTTGGGTGATGCGCTGGAGCCGCACGCTCGGGAACGTTTGATTGCCTGGTTGCGCAATAACAAGGTGGGCGGGCCTTTGCTGCGAGCCGGGGTACCTGAAGACTGGACGATGGCAGATCGAACAGGTGCAGGTGGTTTTGGTACGCGTGGAGTGGTGGCGGTGATTTGGCCACCCAAGCGCGCGCCTTTGATTGCAGCGGTTTATGTGACAGAAACCGAGGCTTCAATGGAAGATAGCAATACAGCAATTGCCATGATCGGTAAGGCGATTGCGGCAAGCGTTGCTCAGAAGGATCAGCCTTAAGGCGATGGGGGCGAGCAAAAATAGCTAGCGAAATGTTTGCCTAGCCGGCCTGACGCTCCAGCATTTCATCCAGCGTGGCGTAGTAGCTCATGGACGCATGGCGCAGATTCGTGCGCACATGCTCCCGCGCTTGTTCCGGGTCTTTATCCAGAAAAGACTGCAAAATACCGCGCGTTGCCTGCATGGACAGCTCCCGGTAGCGCGTATCGCGCAAAGTAGCTAAACGTACTGCTTCCACATGGTCGCTCAGGCGCAGAATCATGGTGCTCAAGTGCGGGTTGGGGCAAAGCAAAATCCAGCCTTCCCGAAACGCATCGTTGGCAATCATGTACTGCATCGGATCTTGAGCGGCATGAGCCTTTTCGGCGGCAATGGCGGCCTTGTTCATCAAGGCCAGTCCTTCCAGGCTGGCCTGCAGACACGCGGCGGCGGCCGCTTCGGGCTCCAGCAACATCCGTATCTCGAAGATCTGGGCGATGTCGGCGGGCGTGAAGCGCCGCAGCATAAAGCCGCGCGATGTTCCTTCCAGCAATCCTTCGTTGGTCAGTTGCAACAGGGCTTCACGCACAGGCATGCGTGAGACTTGCAGCTCGGCAGCAATTTCATGGTCGACCAAGCGGTTGTCATAGCTGATATCGCCACTGCGCATGCGACTGCGTAAATGGCGATAGACCTGCTGGCGTATGTTCAGTTTAGGGGCGGCAGGCTGGGTTTTACTCATTGGTTTTGGGCATGACGGTGAACAGGCAGTGGGCAGGTCGGCCCTGTGCGCAGCAGTGAATCTCCTGCACCTGGACGTGCTGATCGTAGATCAGTTTGCCAACGGCTGTAAGCATACCAACGATAGGGCGGCACAGGGGCTGATCGTGTTCGCCAAAACCCCAGGCAAAGGGACTGTTTTTCACCTGAACCTGCAAACCACCGGTTCCCCCCGGCTGGATGTCCCAGCTTCCCCAGCCCAGCTGCGCGGAGATATCGGCAATGCTGTTCAGCAAGGCCTGTGGGTCGTGATGGATGGCGTCCCAATAGGCTTTGGCGGATAAGCCCCCCTGTTCCATGACGGCTTGTCCCAGCGCGTCCAGCGCCTGAGTTCGGGTGGGGTCATCAAGGCGGCGAAATAGTCCCATCAGAACATCGGCGCGCATCATCAAGTAGCGCCGATCCTCATCCAGAATCTGTCCCTGAGCCGTATCCCAGCTCAATCTATCTTTAAATTCGGTCATTTTTAATAAAAAGTATATTGTTTCGTTTGTAGATAATATATTGATATTAAAGGGTATAAATTATAGGGAAAACCATTATCCATTTAATTTAAGAATAAACTATATACTTTTTAGCAAGGCGGACTCCCGCTGGGATGAAGTGCATAACAAAAGGGGACACATGGTGAAAGCGTTGCGAAAAAGCGTAATGGGGCTGGCCTTGGGGGCAGCCTTGATGATGGGCTGGGGGACGGCCAGCCTGGCAGCCGGGGACGAGTTGAAAATTGCTTTCCCTGTGGACATTCCATCTTGGGACCCGACCTCGGTCACTTTTCCGGCTGGGCAGTCGATCTATAAAGCCGTATTTGATTCTCCGCTGTTTGTCGGGGACGATCTGAAGGTGGCACCTCGTCTGATCGAGTCCTGGGAATGGGCGGATGAGAGTGGTCAGGCTTTGAAGGTCAAGCTGCGCGACAAGGTGAAGTTTCATGACGGCAGTGACATGACAGCCGAAGATTTGAAGTTCACCTTTGATCGTGCCATCAACAAGAAAACCCTGGCCTTGAACGGCATGTTGCCTACGTTGAAGTCAGTGGAAATTACAGGTCCTTTGGAAGTGGTGATTCACTTCAGCTCACCCACACCGACGGCACCGAAAGGGCTGGCTTTCCTGTCCGCCTATATCCTGCCCAAAGCCTATTTTGAGAAAGTTGGCGAAGCGGAGTTTTTGAAGCGTCCTGTTGGCGCTGGCCCCTACAAACTTAGCGACTATCAGCGTGGTTCGCGTATTACCCTGGAAGCCTTTGAGGACTACTGGCAGGGCGCTCCGGCCTTAAAGCATGTGGTGTTCGAAATTGTGCCGGACTCGTCCGCGCGCGTGGCTGCGGTGGAGTCCGGTCGGGCCGATGTGTCTGTGCAGATTCCGGTGCGTGAGATCAGCCGCCTGGAAAAAAATCCCAAGCTGGAAGCTAAGGTCTACCCCTACAGCGAGATCTACATTCTGCAAATGCCCAGCTATGTAGACAGCTTCAAAGATGTGCATGTGCGTCGTGCCATGAATATGGCCATCGACAAGGCAGGCTTGTCCCGCGCTTTCTATAAAAATGTGGCCCAACCATTGTCGGTTCTGGCGACTAAAGGTTCGCCCGGCGATGTGCCTGATCTGAACGTGCCCTTTGATAAAAAAGCGGCTATCGAGGAATTGGCCAAGGCAGGCTACAGCACAGAGAAACCGCTGACCATCACCCTGTACTCCACCAATAACACCTTCCCGTCGGACTATGACGTGGCCCGTGCGGTGGCACAGATGTGGAGCCAGATTGGTGTGCAAACCACAGTCGAAGAAATTACCGTGGCCAAGTATCTGGAGCTGAGCCATTCGTCCAAGCTGACTGGCGTGATGCTGTATAGCTGGGCCAATGCAACGGGCGACCCGGAGATTTTCACAGGCCGCATTCTGGACCCGCGCCTGCGTTTTTCTACCTGGAAGGAAGAGCGTCTTGCAGGCACGCTGGATGAGCTGAACCGTCAGATGGATGAGGACAAACGGGTTGCGGGCTACCAAGCCTTGAACCGGGAAGCGGCAGAGCAGGCCTGGAGTCTGCCAGTGCTGCAGTCCATCTCCACCATTGCCTACAAAAAGGGCCTGAAACTCAACACCTACCAGACGGGCTACATCTTGCCGCAGGAATATTCCTGGCAGTAAGCCGTTCGTGTATCTCGCCGTGTCATGCGGCGGGATGCTTGGCCGGGGCTATCCCGGCGCATTTTCTCCTGCGGTTCTCTTCATGAAAAACGTTTGCTTCTTGATGGCGCGCAAGCTCGTCTTCGTGCTGGTGACGGCGTTCCTGCTGTCCATGATCGTGTTCTTCATGCTGCGCGTCATTCCGGCGGATTCTCTGGGCATGATGCTGCCTCCTTCGGCAACGGAAGCCGATGCACAGGCACTGCGTGTTGAGTTGGGTATGGATGGCTCGGCGCTGCATCAGTACCAGGTTTGGTTGAGCGGTGTATTTCGCGGCAATCTGGGCAACTCCATCTTCTTTCATCAGCCCGTAACGGGTTTGCTGGCCCAGGCCTTGCCGCCCACGCTGGAGCTGGCCTGTATCAGCTTGTTGATGGCTTTGTTGATCTCTATCCCCGGCGGCATTGTCCTGTATTTGCTGGACAAGAAAAAAATTGAATTTGTGGCCGACTTTGTCTTGGTGCTGCTCTTGTCCGTTCCCTCTTTTCTGTGGGGCATCATCCTGATCGTGGTGTTTGGCGTGCTGTTTCCGGTGCTGCCGTTTATGGGCCGCATGGAAGGTACCCCTGCAGTGGATGGCGGCACAGGTTTTCTGCTGTTTGATCTGCTGGTGCGTGGTCAATGGTCGGCCTGGTGGGATGCCTTTTCGCATTTGCTCTTGCCCGCCTTGGCGCTGGCACTGGCCTTCAGTCCTATCGTGATTCGGGTTCTGCGCTCTAGCCTGATTGAGACGGCTACCAGCCAGTACGTGAATGTGGCCCGCTTGCGTGGTGTGCCTGAATGGCGGGTGCTGCTATTTCACATGCTCAAGAACGCAGCGCTGCCCACCCTGACCTTGATTGGCGTGCAATTTGGCTTTTTGTTTGGCGGCACCTTGCTGATTGAGCTTATTTTCTCTTTCCCCGGCATTGGCAATTTGATGGTGCAAGCCATCAAGAACCATGATCTGCCCCTGATTCAAGGTGTGGCTCTGGTGTTCTGTTTGATGGTGCTGGCTGTCAACTTCTGTGTCGATGGCTTGTACAGCGTTATGAATCCACGTTTGAGGTCTGCATGAGCGCGCATCTATCTTCTTTTTGGCAAGCGCGGCTGCGGCCTGTGTTGGCCCATCCCAAAGTGCTGGTCGGTGGCACCTTGGTACTGATCTTTGCTCTAGTGGCTCTGTTCGCACCTTGGCTGGCACCCAATGATCCCAATGCCCAGGACTTGCTGGCAACTCTCTTGCCACCTGCCTGGCAGGAGGGCGGCTTGGCTCAATATCCTTTGGGTACTGATGGCTTGGGCCGATGTATTTTGTCGCGCCTGATCTATGGCAGCCGCGTGGCCTTTCAGGTGGCGGTAACGGCGGCGGCGGGCACCATGGTGCTGGGTACGGTACTGGCTATTTTGGCTGGTTATATCGGTGGCTGGTTTGACCGGGGTGTCAGCTCTCTGGTGGTGCTGTGGATGGCCTTTCCACCCGTGGTCTTTTCCATGATGTTGATGGTGGGTCTGGGAACTGGCCTGTTCAACGTCATCCTGGCGGTGGTGCTGGTGGACTGGACACGTTTTTATCGCGTTGTCCGCGCCGAGGTTCTGGTGGTGCGTCAGCGTGATTATGTATACGCGGCGCACCTGCTCGGTTTTTCCCATTTGCGCATCATGCTGCGCGAGGTGCTGCCTAGCGTGGCTCCCTTGATCGTCACCTTGTTCAGCCTGCAAATGGGCGTGGCCATAGTGGTCGAAGCCATTCTCAGCTTTGTGGGCTTGTCGGTTCCGTCGGATGTGGTGGCCTGGGGAGTGATGCTGGCCGATGGCCGTGACCAGATTTACCAGGCGGGCTGGGGGCTGATGGCACCAGTCATTGGCATTGTGTTTGCAGTGCTGGGTTTCAATTTGCTGAGTGATGGTTTGCGCACCACGCTGGATCCTCGGCTCAAGCAACGGGGAGCACACTGATGAGCGTGCCGGTTATTGAATTCAAGCAAGTCAGTGTGTCGGTGCCCGTGCAAGGCCAGCCGGTAGAGCTGTTGCGCAAGGTGTCGTTCGCTGTGCAAGCGGGGCGTACTCTGGGGTTGGTGGGCGAGTCGGGAGCGGGCAAGAGCATGATAGGGCGGGTGATTTCGGGCATGCTGCCCAGCAATCTACGTCTCTCTTCAGGGCAGGTCTGTTTTCAGGGTTCGGTCGTGACGGGAGCGCAGATGCGCCGCCTGCTGGGGCGCAAGATCGCCTTTGTGCCGCAAGAGCCTTTGTCCTCTTTAAATCCTGTGTTGACCATCCGTCAGCAGATGTTCGAGCACTTGGCACGGCTGGACATACCGCGTGCCTCGCGGGAGCAATATTGTCTGGAGCGCCTGCATGAAGTGGGCCTGCCAGACCCACCGTCCATGCTGGGCCGTTATGCGCACGAGCTCTCCGGTGGGCAGTGCCAACGTATCTTGATTGCGATGGCTTTTTCTGGAGACCCGGAGCTGATTGTGGCCGACGAGCCCACCACGGCCTTGGATGTGATTACGCAGGCGCAAATTATCCGCATCTTGCGCGATGTGCAGCAGCGTCATCAAACCGCTGTGATCTTGATTACGCACGATCTGCGTATGGCTGCTCATGTTTGTGATGAGGTCGCCGTTCTGTATGCCGGGGACGTAGTCGAACAAGGCCCGGCGGCCGATGTGCTGGATACGCCGCTGCATCCGTACTCCTGGGCCTTGAAGAACGCGACTCCAGCGCTGAATGGCCCCTTATATGCCTTGCCGTCTTTGGCCGACATCATGCCCGGCCTGAAAGACATGCGGGATTTGCCGGGCTGTCGCTTCGCGCGTCGTTGCCCGACTCGTAATGCGCTGTGTGAGCAGCGTGCTCCTGAACTGGAGGCGGTCAAACCTGGCCATTGGGTCAGTTGTGCTGGTCCCTGTATGACAGGAGATACCACGACCCAATCTGAGCTGCATGTTCTGCCACAAGGCCCCACTGAGGAGTCGGCCCCGCTGATGGAGTTCCAGAATGTGGAGCGTAGCTACCGTGTGACGCGCAATGGACGTCGCAGCCTGATGTATGCCTTGCGGCCCTTGTCGCTGAGCGTACGTCCCGGCGAGATGGTGGGTGTGGTGGGTGAGAGCGGAAGTGGCAAGAGTACGGTTGCCCGTTTGATGGTGGGTTTGTTGCAGCCCAGCGGTGGCCAGGTGCTGGTGCAAGGCAAGCCACGTGAACAGTTTGCAGGCGGGCAGGGCGAGTCCTTGTCGCAGACGATTCAGATGGTGTTCCAAGACCCGGACTCGGCTTTGAATCCACGTCGCAGTGTGCAGCAGTTGGTGACGCAGGTATTGGAGTTGCAGCCGGGCATGACACCCGAGCAGCGCCGCCTGAAAGCCGATGAACTGATGGCGCAGGTGGGGATAGCCCAGGATGCAGGCTTGCGTTTCCCTTCGGAGTTGTCCGGCGGGCAAAAACAGCGCGTGAATATTGCCCGTGCCTTGTGTGTGCAGCCGCGTTTATTAGTTGCCGATGAGATCGTCTCGGGCCTGGATGTGTCTGTACAGGCGTTGATCTTGAATCTTTTGCTGCGTCTGAATAAGGAACTGGGGGTGGCGGTGGTGTTCATCTCTCACGATTTGTCCGTGATTCGCTATTTGTGTACGCGAGTGCTGGTGATGAAAAACGGGGAGGTCGTCGAGCAAGGTAATACGGCCGAGGTGTTTGCCAAGCCTCAACATCCCTACACCCGTCTTTTGCTGGGCAGTGTGCCGCCGGATGACTCCAGCCAAACTTGGCCTGCACCGGTGGACTGTCCGTCCCCAACTCTGAATGAGGCTGCTCCCGCTGCCTTACCCGCCTTGGCGGTCTGAATCCCGTTTTACTCGTATTTACAGGAAGCACTATGAGTTATGCCCATAACGAGGCCGCTTTGTCTGGCCTGACCCAGGACCACCAAGTTCATCGGGATGCCTATCTGGACGAGGAAGTTTTTCAACTGGAAATGGAGCGGCTGTTCAGCCGTGCCTGGCTCTATGTGGGCCATGAAAGTCAGGTACCCAAGACGGCCGATTATGTGTCGGTGACCTTGGCCCAAAGCCCGGTCATCATGTTGCGCCATAGCGATGGTTCGGTGCGGGTGGTGATGAACCGTTGTGCCCACAAAGGGGCCAGGCTGGTCAGCGAAGCCAGTGGCAATGTGGGCAAGATGCTGCGGTGTCCTTACCATGCCTGGACCTACAAGCTGGATGGCTCGCTCTTGGCGGTACCGCTAAAAAATGCCTATGAAAACACGGAGTTTTCTCAGTGTCCGGCAGCTGGGGGCTTGTCTACACCGGGGGCAGTAGAAAACTATCGCGGCTTTGTATTTGCCCGTCTCAGCAAAGAAGGTTTCAGCCTGCAAGAGTATTTCGGTGATGTGCTGCAGGCATTGGACAATATGGCGGATCGCTCTCCAGAAGGGGAGTTGCAGGTGGCGGGCGGTTCTATCCGCACCGTCATTAACTGCAACTGGAAGATGTATATGGAGAACATCAACGACACCGTACATCCCATCTCTACGCACGAGTCCGCCGCTAGTTCGGCCGCTAAAGTGGGCGAGGTTTTCAAGGAAGAAGACCCCACTGCGCTGGAGCAATTGCTGCCTTTTGGTTCGGGTTACGACTTTTACTCGCGCATGGGGGTGGAAACTTATCCGAACGGACATAGCATTTTGGGCACCAAGTTCAGCATTCATACCGACTACTCCGGAATTCCGGGTTACGAGGCCATGATGAACGAAGCATGGGGCGAAGAAAAAGCGGCTCGTGTGTTGGGATTCAATCCGCAAAACGTGGTGTTTTATCCCAGCATGGCGGCCAAGGGCTCGCCGCAGATTATTCGCGTGCTGCGTCCTTTGGCCGTGGACCGAACCTTGTTGGAAGTCTGGGTGTTCCAGCCTAAAGGCGCGCCGAGCGAAATGCTGGATCGCGGCCTGACCTATAGCCGCTTGGTCTATTCGCCCATGAGCGTTGTTGCACATGACGACGTGCATTTGTTCGAGAGCCAACAAGCCAGCCTGAAAGCCCAAGGCAACCCTTGGATCAATCTGTTGCGTCAATACGATGCGCAGGAAGGGGAGCAGGGCAAAGGCACGTTTGATGATGCCAATAACGAATGGGTAATACGCAATCAATACCGTGCCTGGAAGCAGGGCATGACGCAGCAGGAGCAGGAATGATGGAGATGACGCAAGAACCGGGTGGTCAACAGAACGGCCAAAGACAAGACGCACAGCAAGGCCAGCAACAGGAACAATATCGGAGTCAGGTCCAGCAGCCGTTGAATTCGCAGCAAAGCCAAGAGCAAGGTCCGTTTCAGGATCAAACGCAAAGTCAGAGACAAAGCTTGCAGGATTTTGTGTGGCAGGAGAACGCCTTGCTCGATCAGGGGCGCTTTGATGAATGGTACGAGCTGTTTGCACAGGACGGCCTGTACTGGATTCCGGGTGAGTCTGGCCAGGAAAGCCCGGAAGGGCGTATGAGCATTGCCTTGGAAAACCGTATGTTGATGCGCTTGCGTATTGATCGCTTGTCGCACCATCGCGCCTTTTCCTTGCAGCCGGGTGTGCGTGGCTTGCGGGTCATTCAACACCCGCGCCTGCAATCCGATCAGCCTGATGAAGACGGTTGCTACACCGTTCGTACCAATCTGATTTACTCGGAGTATCAAAAGCAAAAGACGGAGGTCTTGCCTGCGACGGCTTCTTATCGCTTGCGTGCGGTGGGGCAAGCTTGGGAAATCGTGGAAAAGCGGGTGGACTTGCTAAGCGTGGATGGCTATTTGCCCACCATCCAGCTGTTCATTTAGGTTGGCTATGAGCGCATCGCTTCGCTATCGCAGCCTCTCTTGTGAAGGCATGGATGACAGCATGGCCTACCGCCTGCTGACATCTCTGATCGTGCCGCGTCCGATTGCCTGGGTGTGTACCTTGGAGGAGTCGGGTAGCGTGAATCTGGCGCCGTTCAGCTCTTTTAACTACGTGGCGCACAGCCCACCCATGCTGGCGATCAATATCAACCGCAATGAGGATGGCAGCCTGAAGGATACGGCCCGTAATTTGCAGGCGAATGGGGAATGTGTGGTGCAGCTATGCCGCCAGTCTGATCTGGCGGCGGTCCATGCCAGTGCGGCGGCTTTGCCGCCCGGCCATAGCGAAGTCCGAGAACTGGGTAAAAGTCTGGTGCCTAGCCAGTATGTACGCGTACCTCGCTTGGAGGGGGCGGCGGTGCAGATGGAGTGCAAGCTGGATCAGGTGGTGGACTTAGGACGCGGAGTGAACCAGCTGCATATTCTGGAAGTGCTGGCTTTTCATGTCGATCCGGCTTTGATGGATGAGCAGGGCAAGGTGGATATGGAGGTCTATCAGCCTTTGGCTCGTTTGGCGGGGCCTTACTATGCCGTGCCAGGAGAGATCTTGCAGCCTTGAGAAATTCCATCGCTTTCTGCATTTTCCTCAAGTAAAGAGGAATAAAAAAAACCGCCTTGTGGGCGGTTTTTTTGACTACTGAGCAAGGCGCAAAACTTAATAAACACCTTGATGACGCATGGCATTGGCGACTTTGACAAAGCCGGCAATATTAGCGCCGTTAACGTAGTGGATGAAGTCGCTTTCTTGACCATAGTTCACACAATTTTCGTGGATGTCACGCATGATGGAGTGCAGCTTTGCGTCAACTTGTTCGCGTGTCCAGCTTAAACGCTGGGCGTTTTGGCTCATTTCCAGACCGGATACGGCTACACCGCCCGCATTGCTGGCTTTGCCTGGGGCATACAAGATCTTGGCGTGGATAAAAGCATCAACCGCATCGAGCGTGCTGGGCATATTGGCGCCTTCAGCAACGCAACGCACACCATTTTTGATCAGGATCTCGGCATCTTTGCCATCCAGCTCGTTTTGGGTTGCGCAAGGCAGAGCGATGTCCACAGGGACGTGCCAAGGACGTTTGCCTTCTTCAAAGAGCAAGCCGTGTTCTTTGGCGTAATCCACCAGACGACCACGTTGCACATTTTTAACGTGCATCAGGGAAGCCAGTTTTTCGCGGGTAAAGCCATCCATGTCCACCACGCAACCTTGCGAGTCGGAAACGGTGACTACTTTCGCGCCCAGATCCAGGCATTTTTCAATGGCGTATTGAGCCACATTGCCCGAGCCGGAAACCGAGACTGTCATGCCATCAAAGGACAAGCCTTTGCGAGCCAACATTTCTTGTGCGAAATATACGGTGCCATATCCGGTGGCCTCAGGACGAATCAGACTGCCGCCAAAGCACAAGTCTTTACCGGTGAAGACACTGGCTGCATTGTTGGAGAGCTTTTTCATCATGCCAGCCATAAAGCCGACTTCACGCGCGCCCACGCCGATATCACCTGCAGGAACGTCTGTGTCTGGACCCAGATGACGGTACAGCTCAATCATCAGAGCCTGGCAAAAGCGCATCACTTCGCCGTCTGATTTGCCCTTGGGATCAAAATCCGAGCCACCTTTGCCGCCGCCCATAGGCAGAGTCGTCAAGGCGTTTTTGAACGTTTGTTCAAAGGCCAGGAATTTCAAAATGGACAGATTCACGGAAGGGTGAAAGCGCATGCCGCCCTTGAAAGGACCGATGGCATTGCTGTGCTGAATGCGAAAACCGCGATTAACCTGAACCTGACCGCGATCGTCTACCCAGGAAATACGAAACTGGATAGCGCGTTCGGGTTCAACCAGACGTTCGAGCAGACCATGATCGGCGTACTGGGGGTTTTTCTCGATGAAGGGCCACAAGCTGGTCATCACTTCTCGTACGGCCTGCATGAATTCAGGCTGATGAGGGTCGCGGGACTGCACTCGGGCTAGGAACTGTTCTAGAGAGATAGGTTTCATTGCAAGCGAACTCTGTTTGCAATACTGAGATTTCGAGTAGAACTCAGCAGATTGAAAGAATGGATGCATGGGAATGCACCCGATCATACGCCCATCGCAAGCAAGCCTCTCGTATAGAGAGGCTTGCGCAGGATGTTCGATTTACTTCTTCATCATGTCGAAGAATTCGGAGTTGGTCTTGGTAGCCCGGATTTTGTCCAGGATAAACTCCATGGATTCAATTTCATCCATCCCATGGATGAACTTGCGCAGAACCCAGACCTTTTGTAGAAGGTCTGGCTTGATCAGCAACTCTTCACGACGGGTACCTGATTTGTTCAGGTTGATGGCAGGGTAAATACGTTTCTCGGCCAGACGGCGTTCCAGATGGATTTCGCAGTTGCCGGTGCCTTTAAATTCTTCATAGATGACTTCGTCCATACGGCTGCCGGTTTCGATCAGGGCAGTACCGATGATGGTCAAAGAACCACCTTCTTCCAGATTACGGGCAGCGCCAAAAAAGCGTTTGGGGCGCTGCAGGGCGTTGGCGTCTACACCCCCGGTCAATACCTTGCCAGAAGCAGGGACCACGGTGTTGTAAGCGCGAGCCAGACGGGTGATGGAGTCGAGCAGAATCACCACGTCTTTTTTCATTTCAACCAGGCGTTTTGCCTTTTCGATCACCATCTCAGCCACTTGGACGTGACGAGTCGCTGGCTCATCGAAGGTGGAGGCCACCACTTCGCCGCGCACGGTGCGCTGCATTTCGGTTACTTCCTCGGGGCGTTCATCCACCAGCAGAACAATCATGGTGGCTTCGGGGTAATTGGTCGTGATGGCGTGGGCCATGTGCTGCATCATCACGGTTTTACCCGATTTGGGGCTGGCTACGATCAGGGCGCGCTGGCCCTTACCAATTGGCGAGAAGATATCCAGGATACGACCTGTGATGTTTTCTTCGCTTTTGATGTCGCGCTCCAGGCGCATGGGCTGATCAGGATGCAGAGGCGTCAGGTTCTCAAACATGATGCGATGTTTGATCGCCTCGGGCTGCATGCTGTTAACTTTGTCTACCTTGACCAGGGCAAAGTAGCGCTCGCCGTCTTTAGGAGTGCGCACTTCACCTTCAATCGAGTCGCCCGTATGCAGATTGAAGCGACGAATCTGTGAGGGAGAGATGTAAATATCGTCTGTGCTGGCCAGGTAGGAGGTTTCTGGCGAACGCAGAAAACCGAAACCGTCTGGCAAGACTTCAAGCACCCCGTCGCCGAAAATCTGCTCGCCTTTTTTGGCGTGCTTTTTCATGATGGCGAACATCAGCTCTTGCTTGCGCAAGCGGTTCGCATTGTCGATTTCCAGAGTGGCAGCCATTTCTAGCAGCTGCGAGACGTGCAGAGCTTTTAATTCGTTCAGGTGCATGGGTGTGGGGAAGGGCTTTCAGCAGCAGACCGCAGGCCAGCAAAGGGCCTGCGTGCGGTTAATCAGAGATTACAGGGAGCTGTCGAGAAACGCGCTAAGTTGGGACTTGGAAAGTGCACCGACTTTAGTTTCGGCCACTTTGCCGTCTTTAAACAGCATGAGCGTTGGAATACCGCGAACACCATATTGAGCAGGCGTGTCGGGATTTTCATCGACGTTGAGCTTAGCGATGATAACACGACCTTGGTATTGTTCGGCAGCCTCGTCAAGCAAAGGAGCAATCATTTTACAGGGACCGCACCAGGCAGCCCAGTAATCGACCAGAACAGGAAGGTCGGCTTGGAGGACGTCAGACTCGAAAGAGGCGTCCGTAACGTGTTTGATGAAGTCGCTCATGGCAAGATGCAAAAAAAATGAAGGATAACGAAAAACTATACGTGTGGCGTGACCTGAGCACAATGTATTCTACGGCCAATTGTGATGGTCTTGTTGCCAATTTTTGACAGGATACCATTGCCTCTGGCTGAGAAAGTGCATTCGCTGCGCAACGCGCGCCAATAAAGCGTTTCCCCACTGTTGCCTAACCACTCGTAAAATAGCGTTTTTCTGTACGATCTACCGGGAATCAAGTTGTCTACTACACGTTACGACGAATCTTCTATACGGGTGCTCAAAGGGCTGGAACCGGTCCGTCAGCGCCCGGCCATGTATACCCGCACGGATAACCCCTTGCACATTGTGCAAGAGGTCATCGATAACGCGGCCGATGAAGCCCTGGCGGGTTTTGCCCGTACCTTGACGGTGACTTTGCTGGAGGACGGCGGCATACAGGTCGAGGACGATGGGCGCGGTATTCCCGTCGGCTTGCACCCTGAAGAGAATGCGCCGGTGGTGGAGCTGGTCTTTACCCGCCTGCATGCGGGGGGCAAGTTCGACAAGCTCAATGGTGGGGCCTACGCCTTTTCCGGCGGTTTGCATGGGGTGGGTGTGTCCGTGACCAACGCCTTGTCACGCCGCCTGGAGGTGCTGGTATGGCGCGATGGGCAGGCCAATGAAATTGTGTTTGCCGACGGCGAGCTGGAACAGCCTCTGGCCCAAACCGGGACGGTTGCCAAACGCAAGACCGGCACCCGTGTACGGGTCTGGCCGGACCCCAAGTATTTTGACTCGCCCCAGATTCCCCTGGCTCAACTGACGCATATCCTGCATAGCAAAGCGGTGTTGCTGGAAGGGGTGACCGTGGAGCTGGTGCAGCAAAAAACCGGCCAGCGCCAGCAGTGGTGTTATCAGGACGGTTTGCGCGGCTACCTCCAGGAGGAAATGGAGGGCGTGGAACTGTTGGTGCCTCTGTTTGAAGGCCGCCAGTATGCCCCGCAAGATGATGATAATTTCTCCCCGGGTGAAGGGGCCCATTGGGTTGTGGCCTGGACTCTGGACTCCGGTATTACGCGTGAGTCCTACGTCAACCTGATTCCGACCAGTGCTGGTGGCACACATGAGTCGGGTTTGCGCGATGGCCTGTATCAAGCCGTGCGCAGCTTTGCCGAACTGCACAGCCTGATCCCTAAAGGCGTCAAACTGCAGGCCGAGGACGTATTTGCCCGGGCCAGTTTTGTCTTGTCGGCCAAAGTGCTGGACCCGCAATTTCAGGGGCAGATCAAGGAAAAGCTCAATAGCCGCGATGCGGTGCGCCTGGTCAGTGGCTATGTGCGCAATGCGCTGGAGCTGCATTTGCATGCCAATGTGGACCAGGGCCGCAAGCTGGCTGAAGTGGCGGTCCGTCAGGCCCAGGCCCGTACTCGTTCGGCGCAGAAAGTGGAGAAACGCAAAAGCTCAGGCGTGGCCGTATTGCCGGGCAAGCTGACGGATTGCGAGTCCCACGATCTGGAAAACTCCGAACTGTTTCTGGTCGAGGGTGACTCGGCAGGCGGCTCGGCCAAAATGGGCCGCGACAAGGAGTTTCAGGCCATTTTGCCCCTGCGCGGCAAGGTCTTGAATGCTTGGGAAGTGGACCGTGATCGACTGTTTGCCAACCAGGAAATTCATGATATTTCCGTGGCTGTCGGTGTGGACCCTCATGATGCACAGTCCGAACCCGATTTGTCGGGTTTGCGCTACGGCCGCATCTGCATCTTGTCCGATGCGGACGTGGACGGCTCGCACATTCAGGTGTTGTTGCTGACCTTGTTTTTCCGCCATTTCCCCAAACTGATCGAGGCTGGCCACGTCTATGTCGCCCGTCCTCCCTTGTTCCGCGTGGACGTGCCCGCCGCTGGCAAACGCCCAGCCCGCAAAATTTACTGTCTGGATCAGGGCGAGCTGGACGCAACCCTGGAAAAGCTGCGCAACGAAGGGATACGCAACGAATCCTGGAGCATCAGCCGCTTTAAAGGTCTGGGCGAAATGAGCGCGGAGCAGTTGTGGGATACCACCATGAACCCGGATACCCGTCGTCTGTTGCCCGTGCATTGGGGCGAAGATGGCTTGGATGGCACGCACGCCATGTTCACCATGCTGATGGGTAAGGGCGAAGCTTCGGCGCGCCGTGCCTGGTTGGAAGAAAAAGGCAATTTGGCCGATTTGGACGTCTGAGCCCGACTTAAGAGTTATTTATGGATAGCAATCAATTGGATTTTGAACCGGCGGGATCGGACGATAGCATCACGCTGGCCACCTACGCAGAACAGGCTTATCTGGATTACGCTGTCTCGGTGGTGCGCGGGCGCGCTTTGCCCGACCTGACCGACGGCCAGAAGCCCGTACAGCGCCGCATCCTGTACGCCATGGACGCCATGGGTCTGGGGCCTACCGCTAAACCTGTCAAATCCGCCCGTGTAGTGGGGGATGTGCTGGGTAAGTATCACCCGCACAGTGACCAGGCGGCCTATGACGCCATGGTACGTATGGCGCAGGACTTTGTGCTGCGCTACCCACTGGTGGACGGGCAGGGTAACTTCGGTTCCCGTGACGGCGATAATGCCGCGGCCATGCGTTATACGGAAGCACGCCTGACGCCGTTCTCGCGCCTGCTGCTCGACGAGCTGGACGAAGGCACGGTGGACTTTGTTCCTAACTACGATGGCAGCCAGAAGGAGCCTGTGGCTCTGCCGGCACGTTTGCCCATCATGTTGCTGAATGGTGCCTCGGGGATTGCCGTAGGGATGGCGACGGAGATCCCGTCCCACAACCTGCGCGAAGTAGCCCAGGCCTGCGTCAGCCTGTTGCGTAATCCCAACCTGAGCGATCAGGAGCTGTACGAGATTGTTCCAGGTCCGGATTTCGCCGGTGGTGGTCAGATTATTTCTTCCGCGGCGGATATTGCTGCGGTGTATGCGCAAGGCCGGGGCTCCATCAAGACTCGTGCCCGCTGGGTATTCGAGGAAATGGCGCGTGGCCAGTGGCAATTGGTGGTGACGGAATTGCCCCCAGGCAGCTCTTCCCAGCAAATTCTGGAAGAGATCGAAGAGCGTACCAACCCCAAGGTTAAAGCGGGCAAGAAGACCCTGAGCACTGAGCAGCAGCAAACCAAAGCCTTGATGCTGAACATGCTGGATGCCGTACGCGACGAGTCCGGCAAGCAAGCTGCGGTGCGTCTGGTGTTTGAGCCTAAGTCTCGCGCTATTGACCGCGACGAGTTTGTGACGACACTGCTGACACAGACCAGTCTGGAGCGCGGTGCTTCTATCAATCTGGTGTGTATCGACGTCGATGGCCGTCCCGGCCAACGTTCTTTGCGTCAGGTTTTATTGAGCTGGCTGGATTTCCGTCGTCATACGATGGAGCGTCGCACCCGTTACCGTCTGGATAAAGTCACCGATCGCATTCATGTGCTGCAAGGGCGCATGGTGGTGTACTTGAATGTGGATGAAGTGATCCAGACCATTCGCGAGTCCGACGAGCCTCGTGCCGCCTTGATGGAACGCTTTAATCTTAGTGAGCGTCAGGCTGACGATATTCTGGAAATGCGCTTGCGCCAGCTGGCACGTCTGGAAGGCTTCAAGATCGAGAAAGAGCTCAAAGAGCGCCTGGATGAGCAAGAGGCCTTGCAAAAGCTGCTGGACGATCCGAAAGCCTTGAAACGCTTGATGATTCGTGAAATTGAGGCCGACGCTAAAACCTATGGGGATGAGCGCCGTACCCTGATTGAGGCCGCAGAACGTGCCGTGCTGGAAACTAAAGTGGTCGACGAGCCCGTCACCGTGATTGTGTCTCGTAAAGGGTGGCTGCGTTCACGCCAGGGTCATGGTCATGATGCTACGCAGTTCAGCTTCAAGACGGGTGACGACTTGCGCGACTCGCTGGAGTGCCGTAGCACCACGGATTTAGTGGCGATTGGTACCGATGGCCGGGTCTATACTGTGCCGGTTTCCAGCTTGCCTTCAGCCCGTGGGGATGGTCAGCCCATTACCTCCATGATTGAAGTCAGCCCTAGCGCGCCTATCGAACATATTCTGGCTGCGCCTCTGGAGCAAAACTACTTGCTGGCCGCGTGTGATGGTTACGGCTTTGTGGCCTCTCAAGGGGACATGAATACGCGCCAGAAAGCGGGCAAGCAGTTTGTCACCATCGAAGAAGGCAAAACGCTGCTCAAACCTCTGGCTTTGCGCCCGGACGACCAGTATGTCGGCCTGCTCAGCGAGCAAGGGCGTTTCCTGGTGGTGGATATCAAAGAGTTGAAGGTGCTCTCCAAAGGGGGGCGCGGCACCGTGCTGATCAAGTTGAATGAGGACGACAATTTAAGTCAGTGGGTGGCCTTCGGCGAAGCAGGTCTGGCAGTCAGCGGGGTGAACCGCAAGCGTCCGTCCACGGTCGTGATGGATCTGGATATGCTGGCTAATTACCTGGGCAAGCGGGCGGGCAAGGGCAAAACCTTGTCGCTCAAGCTGAGCGACCCTGTCTTGCATCGGCCTGAAGAATCCTGAGTGTTGATTGACGCCGGAGGCTGGCCCTCCGCCTGATAGATTTCTTTTTTGAGTGTGGGATATGAGTTTCAAAGTCACGGTTCAGCCCAGCGGGCACAGTTTCGAGGTGCAGCCTGGGCAGTCTGTCCTGGATGGTGCGCTGAATGCAGGGATTGTGTTGCCCTACAGTTGCCGTAATGGCACCTGTTCGTCTTGCCGCGGCAAGGTCATTGAAGGTGAGTACGATGCAGGTCGTGCGCCCGAGCAGCTGCTGAGTGAAGACGACCGTGCGGCGGGCTATACCTTGTTTTGTCAGGCCAAACCCAGCAGCGATATGCTGATTGAGTCCCATGAAATCCGCATGGCCACTGACATCCAGATTCGTAAAATGCCTTCGCGCGTGGTGGGTCTGGAGAAAGTGCGTGATGATGTGATGGTAGTACGCCTGCAAATGCCATCCTCCGAGCCTTTCCGCTACTATCCCGGTCAGTATCTGGAATTCATTCTGAAAGATGGCAGCCGTCGCAGCTATTCCATGGCCACACCGCCACGGGAAGACAATCAGGTTGAACTGCACATCCGCCACATGCCGGGCGGTGTGTTTACCGACCATGTATTTGGTGCCGGTGCCACCGCCATGAAAGAGCGTGAAATCCTGCGAGTAGAAGCCCCCTTGGGTTCATTCTTCTTGCGTGAGGATAGTGCGGCGCCAATGGTGTTTCTGGCTAGCGGTACTGGCTTTGCTCCGGTCAAGGCCTTGATCGAGCGCCTGATTCAAACCGGCAGCCAGCGTGAAGTCGCTTTGTACTGGGGCGGTCGTCGACCCAAGGACCTTTACCAGTCGGACCTGGCCGAGCAGTGGGCTGGCGAACTGCCTAATCTGCGTTTCATTCCTGTCATCTCTGACGCCCAACCCGAGGATTGCTGGACCGGTCGCACTGGTTTTGTGCATCAGGCGGTACTGGCTGATTTGCCTGATCTGTCCGCGTGGCAGGTGTATGCCTGTGGTGCGCCGGGTATGGTGGAGGCGGCGCGCAAGGATTTTGTGGAGCAGGCCCAACTGAATCCCGATCATTATTTTGCAGATGCCTTTACGTCTCTGGCAGACGTAAAGTAAGTGTCTTGATCAATAGCTCAACAAGCGGACAGTACACATGAAAGTAGCAGTTCTGGGCAGCGGCATTATTGGGGTATCAACTGCCTGGTGGCTGAGCCAGCAAGGTTGTGAGGTGGTGGTCGTGGATCGGGGAACCGGGCCCGCGCAGGAGACCTCGCGCGCCAATGGCGGACAAATCTCGGTGTCTTATGCCGAGCCCTGGGCCAACCCGAAAATGCCGTTCAAACTGCTGAAATGGTTACTGCAGGACGATGCTCCTTTGCTGTTTCGTCCGCGTCTGGACCTGCGCCAATGGCGTTGGTGTCTGTCTTTTCTGCGTGAGTGTTTGCCGGGCCGGGTAGCGCCCAATGTGCGTGCTTTGGTGGCCATGGCCGAATACAGTCGCAGCACGCTCAAGCAACTGCGTCCTAGTCTGGATTTTGATTATCGCCATCAGGAAAAGGGCATCATTACCTTTTATCGTGATGCCCAAAGCTTGGACGATTCCCAGCAAATGGCGGATGTCATGCGCGATATGGGCGTGGACCGGCGCATCATGAGTCTGGATGAATTAGTGCAGATCGAGCCTGCACTGGCTACAGCCCGCGATCAGATTGTGGGCGGTGACTACACCAAAGACGATGAGTCCGGTGACGCCAACCAATTTACCTGCGGTTTGGCAGCCATGGCTGAGCGGGCCGGGGTAGAGTTCCGCTTTTCTACTCAGATCACCCGTTTGCTGACGGCCAAGGGGCGGGTCGTAGGGGTAGAGGTGATAGGGCCCGATGGTGCTTACGAGTCGGTGCAGGCCGATGCCTTCGTCGTGGCCATGGGCAGTTTCAGTCCCGCCCTTTTGCAGCCGCTGGGTATTTCTTGCCCGGTTTATCCGGCCAAAGGCTATTCGGCCACCTTCCCGGTGCTGGTGCCTGAGGGGGCGCCCACCGTCAGCTTGACGGATAAAGACAGTAAGCTGGTTTTTTCTCGCCTGGGCGACAGCCTGCGCGTGGCGGGAACGGCTGAGCTGTCAGGTTACTCCCGCAGTTTGAACCCTGCCCGTTGTCAGGCTTTGTTAACCCATGTCGCAGATTTGTTCCCAAGCGCATTGGATTTTGATAATGTTCATTTCTGGTCAGGATTACGTCCTGCCACAGCATCAAATGTCCCACTGATAGGCCGTTCTTCCATTCCCAACCTATACCTGAATACGGGACATGGCCCCTTGGGCTGGACGATGGGCATCGGCTCCGGCCGAGCCTTGGCTGACCTGGTCATGGGACGCCAACCCGAACCTGAATTTCCTTTTTTATCTTGAAGGATGTATGAAAAATCTACGCGGATTACTGTTGAAACGTGGTGTTATGGCTTTGGCGATGGCAGCGGGTGGCTCAGCCGCTTTGCTGTTTGGGTCCACTGCCCTGGCAGCCGTTGATATTCAGGTCTGGACCGCTTTGAACTCGCACAATCAGGACGAGTTTGAAAGCTTGGTTCGGGATTTCAATCGTAGCCAGAAAGACGTCAAAGTGACGGTCAAGGCGCATGATACTGAAGCCTCTTTGGATCAGGTCATGCAAGCGGGCAAAGACTTGCCCAATCTGGTGCAGTTAGGTGAGATGTCCGGTCTGGATGAGGTCGCTGACCGCCCCTACATCTTGCCCATGCACACCTTGCTGGCGCGGGAAAAAATGGACAATGTGTCCTGGTTCCTGGCCTCGAATTCGTTTGTGCGCAGCGGCCGCGGGCAACTGCAAGGTTTCCCCTTCATGGCGGAAATCCCGGTTATGTACTACAACCTGGACGCCTTTGCTAAAGCCAAGATTGAACCGGCTGTTCCTAGCCGTGTCTGGCTGGACTTGCAGGCCCAACTGGTGGATCTGGCCAATAATGGGTCGCGCCGTTGTCCTTTGACCTCTGACCAGTCTGTCTCTATCAATCTGGAGAACCTGGCTGCGGTCAATAATCAGATCTATGGTCTGGCCCCCGGTGCCCAAGTCAAAGGCAAAGTCGGTTTTGATTTTGACGTCATGTATATCCGCCATTTGTCCATGATGATCAGCTGGGTGAAATCCGAGTTGATGGTCAAGCCAGGCACCTTGCCTGAATCACCCCAGCGTTTTGCCAAGGGGGAGTGCGCGGTCATGTTCTCGAACTCCGGCCATATTGGCGAATATAGCGACACGCGTGGCTTGAAGTACGCCGTGACTGGCCTGCCGTACTACCCCGAAGTGACCCAGACTCCCGGTAAACCGTTTGTGACCGGTTCTGCCTTATGGGCGCTTAAAGGTCATAATGCCGAGCAGAATCAGGCGTCGGCCCGTTTCGTCAATTGGTTGGCTCAGCCTGAAAACGCAGCGCGCTGGTATCAGAAAACCGGTTTCTTGCCTGTCAGCCGCGAGGCCTTTAACGCGACCGGTAGCGATTACTACAAGGACAAGGGCGACTGGATGCACTTGGTAGGTGCGTACAGCAGCGGTGCATCGGGTACCGCTAAAGGTAATTTCCGCAATTACCGCCAGATTCGTGCCGTGTTCAACCAGAGTCTGGAAAGTGCGCTGGATGGCCAACAGCCTGCCATGACAGCCTTGCGTACAGCCGCGACTGAAGCCAACCGTCTGGTGGCCCAGAAAGGACGCTGATTTATCGCTGCGTATAAGCCGATCTAGCGCCATGCGCTGGCATCACTGAAGATAAACCCCATGCCCTCTCCAGGGGCGTGGGGTTTTTTCTTTGGGTGCCTGTGATGCTTTGTTTTGTCCGTTTCAGCGTGTTGGTGATGTGTTGGCTCGGGCTGTCTGCCTGCCAGACCACTCAAGGCCCCGATGGCCTGTTGGCTGACCCTGGCACCCGTGTCTTTAACTTTGACTGGCGCCTGTCCGGTGACCCGCAGGTCGGCCCCTTGCAGGTTTTTGATAACGGGACCCGTACTTGGCTGCATTTTGCCCCGGAGCAGATTTTGCCGGCTGTTTTCGGACGACGGAATGGGCAGGAAACACTGTTGTCCTTAAAGCCATCCGGGCAGTTTCAGCTTATCGATGGTCTATGGACGGAATTGCTGTTCCGGGCGGGGCGTGCACAGGCGCAGGCAAGCCAAAGTTTAAAGCAGGGTGGAAGAGGCAGAGAACAAGCTGAGTCCGGGCTGATACCCGTGCTTGATCGAGAGAAGGGTGAAGCCCCTGCGGAGTTAACGCCAGCGTCCACGTTCCAGGCGACCACGGGCCTGCTACCAGTGCATGCCTCTGCCTTTGGGGATCAGCCGCAGGAGCTATCTTTTTTTGAGCTGCGTTTGAAGGATAAGACGCTGAGACAAGCGCTGATTCGCTGGGCTAAACAAGCGAAATGGATATTTGACTCTGAGCATTGGACCTTGGACGTTGATTTCCCCATTCAGGCTGCTGCTCGCTTTGAGGGGGGCTTTGAGTCCGCTGTGGCTCAGCTGTTGGCGGCAGCCCAACTGAATGCTCATCCTTTGCAAGCCTGTTTTTATTCCAATCAGGTGCTACGAGTTCTAGCTGGGCCGCAAACCTGTGATCCAGGGGTACAGAAGCAGGAAGGCGTATGAAATACCTCGTTTTGCCGCTTCTTGTTTCGATAACGGCTTGTGCCGTACAACCCACCACTCGTCATCTGGATCGTCCGTGGCTTGACAAGGCCATCCCACTGGATAAGACAGGACTGCAGTTCGGGCTGGCTACACAGTCTGTCGATAAGCCGTGGCTGGTGGGGGCCGCCGTGCCCTTAAAAAAACCGACTGTGTGGCCAGCGGCACTGCGTTCTACGCAAACTTTTAGTTTTTCTTTGGAAGAGCCTTTACCCAATTTGGATGAGCTGGCGCGCCGTCTGTCCCTCTTGTCCGACTTGGCTGTCTTTGTCAGCCCGCAGGCTCGTTTGCCGCCAACTCACGTTCGATCGAATCTGCAGACACCGGGGCTTGTCGATGAATCAGCCCAGCGTGGGGGTGTGATTCTGGAGCAACTGCGTTTGCCAGATTTACTCCATCAAATTGCAACGGTATACGGCCTGAGTTGGCGTTATCAACAAGGCCGTCTTGAGCTCTACCGCAGCGAAGCGCAGCCCTTTCCTTTGCCGGTTGATGTGGCACCAATGCCTGTCAGCAGGAGTTCACCATGAGCTCCCGCCCCGTTCAAAGAGAGTATTGGTTTGGTCTGCAATGGGCGAACGCTGGGCAGGGCTCACGGCGGGCTCAGAAGCAGCAAGCGGCGCAATCGTATTGGACTTGTTCTATCGGTGCTGACGCACAGGCGGTGGGGTGGGTACAAAATGGCTGGCTTAAAGCCAGGCAGGTTCATTCGGTATTGCGCTTGGCCCAGGAAGGCCCCACACGACGCAGACTGGCGGGGATTCAGGCCTATTCCGCAGCAGCCTGTCTGGCAGCCCACCACCCTCAAGAGAGGATTTTTCTTTTATGGACAGTGGCTCCGAAGTGCTTATGGTTTCTGGTACTGGATCAAGGCTTGGTGGTGGAGGGGAGCGATTGCCTGCTGGCTCAGGTCGGGCAGGTGCAGGCATTGCGTCAAGCGATGCAAGAGCGCTATCCAAGCATCCGGGAACTGCGGCAGCCCGATGATTTATGGGTATGTCTGGAACAGGGCAGACGTCCTCATGGTGGTTTGCGCCAGCAGACACGCAGGCGTGTCTGGCGATTCAAGAAGCTCTCTGTTCATCTGCTTGTTTCGACCTTATTGGTGGTGGCTGCGCTATGGGGAATATTGTCGGCGGATTTGATGGGGCAGTTAACTACCCGTGTGTCGGATCAGGGCCCAATATCAACTCCTGTGGAGTTAGCTTCCAGGAGTGCGCTTTCAGTGCTGGGATTGCTGGAAGAACTGCCCTATCAGGGCGTCAATTGGCAGTTGCAGCAAGTTGATTGTCAGCGCCGGTCCGCTGATTGGGAGTGCCAGGCGCCGTACGGGTTTGAGGACGTGCAGAGCTTCAGTCTGGCCATGCAAAGTCAGATTCGGGCATCCAGTGTGCTTGAGTTCTCGGGCCAGGGGCAGGCCACCCTGCAAGTTCGACGAGTCTATCAGGACTTGCCTGCTACTTCAGTGGCGGGGCTGAAACTGGGGGATCGGCGGTATGCCCAGACTGGGCTTCTTGCGATAGATGCCGTGTTGAATGAAGGCGAGGTCAATGCCGATGCGGAACAAGCAGACTTCTTGCAGCCAGCTGCTTTGTTCGCTGAGTTAGAGGCTTTGCGACCCGCGTTTATGCGCTTTTCACTGGCTCAAGCACGGCCTGTTGAATCCGGTGATGTCGATGAATCAGCTGGAGTCGGCAGGTGGCACCGATCCTGGCGCAGCCAATCCCCATTGCGTTCGGCCTATCTGCTGGCTGCGCAATTACCTGATCTGCAATGGGACAGGCTCCGGTTGGCCTTGAACTCACAGGCTTATCCCTCGCTGCTGGGCAGCACTTTTATTGTGGAGTTGGAAGGCGATGTTTATGAACAGGAAGATCTGGACGAGGCTGCTCGTGCCAAGGTGTTTGAGCACTCTGTCTGGTCTGATGCTGATGCTGACTACTCCGGCTCAAGCGACTGAAACCGTGGTGTCCCTTGTGCGCGATATGTTGCTTTTGGAGGCCGAGCAGGCCCGTCAGAATATGTCGACCTGTACACCAGCCACGACACGTGGCGAGGAGAGCGACACAGCGCAGATTGCTGAGTCCCGGAGCAAAGCGCTCACAGCCGTGTCCTCGCTCGAGCTAAAGGCTATCTATGGGCGCGATACCCGACTGCTGGCTGAGGTACGGCAGGGTCAGCGTCTACTGGTGTTTCAGCAAGGGCAACTGTGGCCAATTGGGCGTGATCGTGATCAGCATATGCGTTTGTTGTCTTTGAGCAATCGTTGCATAGAGCTGGAGATAGGGCAGGTGCAACAGCAGACTGAAAGTCAGGGTCAGGGTCAGGGTCAGGGTCAGGGTCAGACGCCGGCCTTGGCTAACACTGCGCCCAGGTCTGAACAACTGCCTCCTCAAACGATCAAGCTCTGCCTGGCTTCCTGATGTCGGGGCGTGCCTTCGCCCGCTTTGTTCGTTTCGTCCTGGAGGGTCGAGAGGAAATCGTGCCGCCTAGCACCCATAAAAAACCCCGACATGGTTTTCACCATATCGGGGTCAGGGACTACGGAGCTTATTGCTCAAGCAGGTATGACACCTTCTTGTGCATTAATCGCGCTTGCCGCTCCAGGCTGCTATATCGGCACGCTCTTCATCAGTCATTTGGGTCATATTGCCCAAAGGCATGTACTTGGAATGCACAACGGTTTTGACTTGGTCTGCATGTAAGACAGTGTTGTCGATGGTATCGAGCAACATGCCAGACGGGGCAGCAGTAAAGCCGAAATCCGCATTGGGCTTGACGGCGTGACACTGCACACATCGAGCATCCATAATTTCCTGAATGCGCGCCACACTGACGGTTTCGGTCGTACTACCACTGGCTTGAGTGCCAGCATCACCCTTCAGGTTGGCGGGGGCGGCAAGCCAACCCACGATCAGCAGCAGGACCACACCCGCAGCGGGATAGGCCGGCTTTTTGATACCAGCGTGCATCAAGACAAAATATTGACGGATCAGGGCACCAGCGAAAATGAACAGCACCATGATGATCCACGCATTCGGATTGTTATACGTGAACGAATAGTGGTTGCTCAGCATCAACAGCAAGACGGGCAGCGTGAAGTAGGTATTGTGTACCGAGCGCTGTTTACCGCGTTTGCCATCCAGAGGGTTAGGCGCCTCGCCTGCTTTCAGTGCTTTGACCATGCGGCGTTGGCCGGGAATGATCCAGAAAAACACGTTAGCCGACATGCTGGTGGCCATGACGGCACCGGTCAGCAAGAACGCTGCGCGACCCGAGAAGATGTGGGTGCTCAGGTAAGCGACTACAACCATCATGATGGCAACGGCAATGCTCAGCAGCCCGTCACGGTTCATATTGGGGCTGATCAGACGACACAGGCCGTTATAAACCACCCAACCCAGAGCCAGGAAGGCCAGGGCCATGACGTTGGCTTGGGTGCCGCTCATTTGGGCGGCCCATTCCCAGGGACTATTAGGGTTGACCAGGTAGAACTCGGGCTTGGTCAGATAGAGCAGGGCAAACAGGAAGAAACCGGACAGCCAGGTGGTGTAGGACTTCCAGAATGACCAGTGCAGGTCATTAGGAAGTTCAGCCGGGTTGGTCAGGTATTTCTGGCTGTGATAGAAGCCGCCGCCGTGGACAGCCCACATCTCGCCGAATACACCGCGTTTTTTGCTTTCTTCGCCTTTAGGGGGCTTTAAGCCATTGTCCAGCATCACAAAGTAGATGGACTCGCCAATCCAGGCGACAGCGGCGATGACGTGCAGCCAGCGCAGCAGCAGGTTGCCGTACTCAAGTAGGTAAGCGTACATAAAGATCTCGTATCAGAGTGGTTTCGTATAGAAGCGAAAAGTCGACTTGGATACGCGATCAGCTGCCGCGATAGGTAGACCAGGACCAGGGGGTCACGACCAGGGGTACGTGGTAGTTGGCATTGGCATCAGCGATACCAAAGCGAATGCCCACCTGATCCACAAAGCTGGGCTCAGGTACGGCCACGCCATTGGCTGCAAAGTAAGCGCCTGCATGGAAAACCAGTTCAAAAACGCCCGTGTGCATGGCCTCGCCTTGCAGCAAAGGCTCATCACAGCGACCGTCGCTATTGGTGTGAGTCGTTTTGATCAGAGTGCGTTGATCGTTTTCGATTGTGTATAGATCGACGCGTACGCCGCTGGCTGGGCGACCTTGAGTCGTGTCAAGGACGTGGGTTGATAGCTTTCCCATAAATGTCTCCGGTTTATGGTGATCAAAAAAGGTCCAGCGAGCCCAGTTTTGAGAACCGGCCGGGGGCCAGCGGTGCAAGGATCAGTGCGCTGGGTTGAGGCCCCGAAATCATCGCTCTGTTTGAGGAATCAGATTGTCGACAATTTATGTTGACGATTTTGTCGGGGTACCGAATAATTGTCAATAGTCAATAACGAGAAATTCTATGCTTCAGATACGGCGGCAAGAGGGGACGACGAGCGAATCCCAAGCGCCAAGCGCCTCCTCGCTGCTAGAGGGTGGTTTGGCAGATACTGAGGTTGGGCGTGTATATAGCCAAATCTTCGATGCGGTCGTTGATCGGCGTCTCTTGCCTGGAACCAAACTGACGGAAGCGACGCTGTGCACCATTTTCGAGTGTTCGCGAGCAACCGTACGTGCCGCTTTGGCGGCCCTTGAGCATGACAAGATTGTGGTGATCGAACCCAATCGCGGCGCTTTTATCTGGAAACCTACAGCCAAGCAGACACGAGATGTGTTCGAACTGCGGCGCGATCTGGAAGCGCTGATCCTGAAAAAGTTAATCAGTTATCCCGATCTGCCAGAGCGTCTGGCCGGCCTGTATGAACTGGTGGAGCGAGAGCAACTCGCGTTTGAACAGGGTGATCGCATCAGCTGGTTGCGCCTGTCCAATGCATTTCACGTGATGCTGGCGCGTTGTGCAGGAAATGACGAGCTGACCGAGCTGATGCACACCCTGTGTGCGCGCACCACGCTCATCATTGCCTATCACGATACACCGGGCGAACAAGCCTGCTCGTTCTACGAGCACAAAGAGATTTTGGACAAGCTTAGCCAGGGCGATGCCGACGGTGCGCATCTGGCTATGCATCATCACTTAAGTGATTGTGAACATCGCATGAGCGAGGCGGGTGATGGCAGTGCTGCCGATCCTTGGCTGGCACTCAGCGTAAAACGCTAAACGGAGACGGTATGTCCTTGAGTAAGTACCCTCGTGACCTGATTGGTTACGGTAAAAACGCGCCCCATGCACAATGGCCTGACCGGGCGCGCATTGCGGTGCAGTTTGTTTTGAACTATGAAGAAGGCGGCGAGAACTGCGTCTTGCACGGTGATCCGGGCTCCGAGCAGTTTCTGTCCGAAATCATTGGTGCCGCGGCTTATCCCGACCGTCACCTGTCCATGGAATCCATCTATGAGTACGGCTCGCGTGCCGGAGTTTGGCGGATTCTCAAGGAATTTGAAAAGCGCGGTTTGCCCATGACCGTGTTTGGTGTGGGCATGGCGCTGGAACGCCATCCCGAGTTGGCTCAAGAATTTGTCCGCCTGGGTCACGAGATCGCTTGTCACGGTTACCGCTGGATTCATTACCAGAACGTGTCCGAAGAGGTGGAGCGCGAGCATATGCGTCAGTGCGTAAAAGTGCTGACGGACTTGGTGGGCCATCATCCCGAGGGCTGGTATACCGGCCGCGACAGCCCCAACACTTTGCGTCTGGTGGCTGAAGAGGGCCAGTTCCTGTACAGCTCCGATTACTACGGCGACGACCTGCCTTTCTGGGCCGAAGTCCCGATGAGCGACGAGAGCATCAAGCCTCAGCTGATCGTGCCTTACACCCTGGACAGCAACGATATGCGTTTTGCGGCTCCGCAAGGCTTCAACACAGGCGATCATTTCTTCTCCTACCTGAAAGACGCGTTTGACGTGCTGTACGAAGAGGGTGAAGAAGCCCCCAAGATGCTGTCCATCGGCCTGCATTGCCGTCTGATTGGCCGCCCAGGTCGCTTCCGTGCCTTGCAGCGCTTCCTGGATTACGTGCAATCGCACGAGCGCGTCTGGGTGTGCCGCCGTGTGGATATTGCTCGCCATTGGGCCGAGCATCATCCCTATCAGCCCAAGGCTTGATCGGCCCCAGACCAGGGTCTACGCATCCTGGTCTGTCATGGCAGCATCCTGCAATCCAGGCTGTGTGGCTCACGTTCCGACTCTCCGGGGTCGGAATTGTTGTTTCTGCCCGCTGAAAACAGTACTATTTGACGCTTACGCAGCCGCTCGTACAGGGAGTGTGGCGTCCGGGCTTCTCACTGCTATGCCGGGGCGGCAGGTGTTGTGCCAGCGCAGCGCGCGCATGGGCTGCAAGGCTGATCGTCTTATAATAGGCAGTTAAATTTTCCATCGCGTTGCATGTAATGAAAACCTCAGAAATTCGTCAGAAGTTTCTTTCTTTTTTTGAATCCAAGGGACACCACATCGTTTCCTCGGCTTCGTTGGTTCCAGGTAATGACCCCACCTTGCTGTTCACTAACGCAGGGATGGTGCAGTTCAAAGATGTGTTCACGGGTAAAGAAACCCGCCCCTACAACCGTGCAACCAGCTCGCAGCGCTGTGTCCGTGCCGGTGGTAAGCACAATGACCTGGAAAACGTGGGCTATACCGCCCGCCACCATACCTTTTTTGAAATGCTGGGCAACTTCAGCTTTGGCGATTACTTCAAGCAAGACGCCATTCGCTATGCCTGGGAACTGCTGACGACTGTCTACCAACTGCCTGCAGAAAAACTCTGGGTCACCGTTTATCAAGAAGATGACGAAGCCTACGATATCTGGGCCTCGGAAATTGGTGTGCCCAAAGAGCGCATCATCCGTATTGGTGACAAGGGCGGCGTACGCTACAACTCGGACAACTTCTGGCAGATGGCCGATACCGGCCCCTGTGGTCCTTGCTCGGAAATTTTCTACGATCACGGTGCAGACGTTTGGGGTGGCCCTCCCGGATCGCCCGAAGAAGACGGCGACCGTTACATCGAAGTATGGAACCTGGTGTTCATGCAGTTCGAACGCTCTGCGGATGGCTCCATGACGCCGCTGCCCAAGCCGTGTGTGGATACGGGCATGGGTCTGGAGCGTATTTCGGCTGTGTTGCAGCATGTGCACTCCAACTACGAAATCGACCTGTTCCAGTCCCTGATTCATGCCGCCGCGCGTGAAACCAAGACTAACGACCTGAGCAATAACTCACTCAAGGTTATTGCTGACCATATCCGTGCCTGCAGCTTTTTGATCATTGACGGGGTCATCCCCAGCAATGAAGGCCGTGGCTATGTGTTGCGCCGTATTATTCGCCGTGCCTTGCGGCACGGCCACAAGCTGGGTCAGAAGGGTTTGTTCTTCTACCGTTTGGTTCAGGATCTGGGCCAAGCCATGGGTGAAGCGTATCCCGAGCTGATTCAGCAACGCGAACGTATTGAACAAGTGCTGCGTCAGGAAGAAGAGCGCTTTAGCGAAACGCTGGAAAACGGCATGCGCATTCTGGAAGGGGCCTTGGCCGCTTTGCCAGCGAGCGCCAAGCTGGACGGCCAGACGCTGTTCACCTTGTACGACACCTACGGTTTTCCGGTGGATCTGACGGCTGACATCTGCCGTGAGCGCGGTATTGAGGTTGATCTGGATGGTTTTGAAGTGGCCATGGAAAACCAGCGTCAGATGGCGCGGGCATCCGGCAAATTCAAAACAGCTGAAGGCCTGAGCTACTCCGGTGTGCAGACCCGTTTTGACGGTTACACCACCTTGGAAGGTAAGGGCACGGTCACGGCGTTGTATGTGGACGGTACGTCCGTTCAATCCGTGGCTCAGGGCCAGCAAGCCGTTGTGGTTCTGGATGCCACGCCTTTCTATGCCGAGTCTGGTGGTCAGGTTGGTGATGCCGGTATCTTAAGTGGCGATAATGGTCTGTCCTTTGACGTTCAGGACACTCAGAAAATTTCCAATCAGGTTTTTGGTCACCAAGGCGTGTTGAGCGCTGGCACCTTAAGCGTTGGTCAAACCGTTCAGGCCCAAGTAGATACCGAGCGTCGTGATCGCGTGATCCGTAACCACTCGGCCACCCACTTGATGCACAAAGCGCTGCGTCAGGTATTGGGTTCTCATGTTCAACAGCGTGGTTCGCTGGTTGATGCCGAAAAGACACGTTTTGACTTTGCGCACGATGCCGCCATGTCGGCCGAGCAAATTGCTCAGGTTGAGGCCATTGTGAATGATCAGGTCCTGGCGAACCAAGCTGTACAGGCTCAGCTGATGTCTTTTGATGATGCCGTCAGCGGTGGTGCCATGGCCTTGTTTGGCGAAAAGTACGGCGATGAAGTGCGCGTACTGGATATTGGGTTTTCGCGAGAGCTGTGCGGTGGTACCCACGTTCAGCGCACGGGCGATATTGGTTTGTTCAAGATTGTCTCTGAAGGTGGTGTTGCCGCTGGCGTGCGTCGTATTGAGGCCATTACTGGCATCAATAGTCTGCACTGGGTGCAGGCCCAGGAGCGTCTGCTTAATGAGGCCTCTGCCAGTCTGCGGACCCAGCCTGAAGGTTTGGCTGCCCGTATCAGTGCCTTGCAAAGCCAGGTCAAGGATCTGGAGCGTGAACGTGAGCAAATGCAGTCCAAGTTGGCCGCGTCTGCAGGCCAAGATCTGCTGGCTCAGGCTGTGCCTTTGAATGACAGCAGCCGCTTGCTGGTGGCCACGCTGCAAGGTGTGGAAGCCAAAGCCTTGCGTGAAATGGCGGATCAGTTGAAGAACAAGCTGCAGTCTGCTGTGATCTTGCTGTCCATCGTTGCCGACGGCAAAGTCAGCCTCGTGGCGGGCGTAACGCCCGATCTGACCTCCAAGGTCAAGGCAGGTGATCTGGTGGGCTTTGTGGCCTCGCAAATGGGCGGTAAGGGCGGTGGTCGTCCTGACATGGCCATGGGCGGTGGTAATGATGCCAGCGTCTTGCCACAGGCCAATGCCTCGGTCCAGGCCTGGGTTGAAAGCAAGCTGGGTGCATAATGACAGCCCCGCAAACTGGTGCTTTGCCCAATAGCGACCTGCAGGTTGATGCCAGTGGGCTGAAATGCCCGCTGCCTATTTTGCGTGCCAAGAAGGCCTTGGCACAGTTGGAATCTGGACAGGTCCTGCTGGTTATTACAACCGACCAGCACGCTGTGCAGGATTTTCAGGCTTTTTGTCGCCAAACAGGCAATGAATTGTTGGTTCAAGAGCCTGAAGCTGAAAAAACTCTGCATTTTTTACGCCGTCGTTAAGCCGACGGCGGTAGAATACTGCTTTGTATGTTGCGTATCTAGCACTGAATCTGCTATCTTTGCGTGTTGCTTTTGGCATGCATGCCGGAATAGTGCTAGAATTTTTTGTTTACCGTTTACCTTACACAATAAAGGGATTATCAATGGTGGTAATTCGCTTGGCCCGTGGTGGCTCCAAAAAGCGTCCTTTTTACAACGTAGTAGCCGCCGAGGCGCGTGAACGCCGTGATGGTCGCTTCATCGAACGTTTAGGTTTTTACAATCCAGTTGCTGGCGAAGGTCATGAAAACCTGCGTCTGCAAATGGATCGTGTAAAGCACTTCACCGACAACGGTGCTCAGGTTTCGCCTGCTGTGGCTCGCCTGTTGAAAGAATACTCGGCTAAGGTCGCTTCGGCTGCCTAAGTTGATTCACCTGTTTTTTTGTAGCGTTTAGTGTGAAGCAATCCACGATTCCTGCTGACCTTGTTGAGCTTGGTCGTATTGTTTCCGCCTATGGTGTGCGTGGTTGGGTGAAAATCCAGCCGCATTCTATGCAGACCCAAGCGCTACTGAATACAAAAACATGGTGGTTAAAAACGCCCCGGCCTGAAGCTCAGGCGGGCGTTTTTGCGTCTGCGTCACCCAGACAGATACAAACGGCGAAGCAGCATGGTGCAACCATTGTGGCGCAGTTTGAAGGTTTAGATAATCGAGAGCTGGCTCATGCTCTTAAGGGGCAGACTGTTTCGGTCTCCCGCGCCGCTTTTCCCAAAGCGGACGAAGATGAATTTTATTGGGTCGATCTAATCGGCTGCCGTTTCTTTGGCGAGCAGGATGGCCAGTCGGTGTGCGTGGGTGAAGTGGTGGAAGTACTGGATAACAGTGCTCAGTCCATCCTGGTCGTGCATCGTGGTTCCTGGAGTGCCGAGGGTGTCTTTACACCCGAAAAAGATGAGCAGGGCAGGCCGCTGGAAGAGCTGGTCCCCTTTGTGCAAGCTATTGTGCATTCGGTGGATTTGCCTGCGCGCGAGCTGCATAGCCACTGGTCGGTTTGATCGTTTCAATCAGATGGTCTGAAGCCAGCAGCTCCCCAGCGGATTGCTGCTACTTTCAATGCCAGCCTGTCTTTTCTTCTGCCGAGTCCCCATGCGATTTGATGCCCTGACCTTGTTCCCGGACATGTTTAATGTGGTCAGCGAGGCTGGCGTCACGGGCCGTGCGCATAAGCAGGGTATTTGGCAAATGCGTACCTGGAACCCGCGCGACTACACCACAGACGTGCATCGCACCGTAGATGATCGTCCCTACGGTGGTGGTCCTGGCATGGTCATGTTGGCCGATCCCCTAAACGACGCTTTGGATCAGGCGTTGGCCGATCGCGGCGATAGCCCTGAAGTCATTTTGCTCAGCCCCACTGGGCGGCGCTTTGATCAGGCTGTGGCTCAGGAGTTGGCTCAAGGTCCGGGCGCGGTTCTGGTTTGTGGCCGCTATGAAGGGATAGATCAGCGTTTTATTGATGCGCGTATTACCCTGGAATTGTCTTTGGGTGACTTCGTACTGTCGGGTGGGGAAATTGCTTCCCTGGCCATTATCGACAGTGTGGTGCGTTTACTGCCGGGCGTTCTGAATGACGCCGACTCGGCGCGCCAGGATTCCTTTCATGCAGACAATAGCGGTTTGCTGGATAGTCCCCATTTCACTCGCCCTGAGGTCTACCGTGATCAGGCTGTGCCTGAAGTGCTGATGTCTGGCCATCACGGTCGTATTCAGGTCTGGCGGCGCGAACAGTCTCTGCGTTTGACCGCTTTGCGTCGTCCTGAGTTGATTGAGCAAGCCCGCCAACGAGGTGAGCTGACTAAAGCAGACGAGCGGTTTCTGGCTGCCCTGGCTTCGTCGACGGTCTAAAACCCTACTGAGGGATACCCCCCCCTCTGTTTATTCCATCTCCTGGGGCGCAAAGAGCCGGCAAGGCAGAGGGCGGCGCAGACTCAGTGCCGCCTGGGTGAAAATATACGGAATGCTCGCTTGGTGGAATAAAAAAAGCCCTGCAAAAATGCAGGGCTTTTTGTTTGCTTTGGCGATTAAGCCAGACGATCAAACTGCTGTTTCACCTTGGTCAGCGTTTCACCGAACTGGGCCACGCGCAAGCGCTCTTGTTCGACGACGGCGGCTGGGGCGCGTTCGACAAAGCTGGCATTGCACAGCTTGCCTTGGGCCTTACTGATCTCGCCTTGCAGGCGCTCGATTTCCTTGGAAAGGCGGATACGTTCCGCTTCCACGTCGATCTCTACATGCAACATCAGTTGAGCGGAGTCCACGACTTGCACAGGCGCGCCTGCATCGGTAGGCAACTGATCCACGATGTCCACGGTTTCCAGTTTGCACAAGGCTGCCAGATAGGGGCTATTGGCTTTCAGGATGGCGGCATCGCCTTGAGCGATCAAGGGCACGCGCTGAGCAGGCGAGATGTTCATTTCGCCACGCAGGGCGCGAATGGCGTCTACCTGGGCTTTCAGCTCTGCAACCTGGGCCTGGGCTTGCTCGTCAATGGCGGCAAGGTTGGCAACAGGATAAGGCTGGACCGAAATACTGACGGCTTCATCAGCAGCGCGCTTGCCTGCCACTACCGATACTTTCTGCCACAGCTCTTCGGTGATGAAAGGAATGATAGGGTGGGCGACGCGCAATACCACTTCCAGTACGCGGATCAGAGTGCGGCGGGTGCCCAGCTGCTGCTCGGGCGTGCCGTTCTGGATCTGGGTCTTGGCCAGTTCCAGATACCAGTCGCAGTATTCATCCCATACGAAGTGGTAAATCGCATTGGCGACGTTGTCGAAACGGTAATCCGAAAAACCACGCTCGGCGTCTTGTTCCAGGCCCTGCAGCAGGCTGATGATCCAGCGGTCAGCAAAGCTCAGCTCGGCCTGGGCGTCAGAGTGCAGGTCATGGCCTTCGGTGTTCATCAGCACAAAGCGGGTGGCGTTCCACAGCTTGTTGCAGAAGTTGCGATAGCCTTCGCAACGCTTCATATCGAAGTTGATGTTGCGGCCCAAGGTGGCGTAGGCCGCCATGGTGAAGCGCAGCGCGTCCGTGCCGAAGGCGGGGATGCCGTCCGGGTAGTCTTTCTTGGTGCGCTTGGTAATGCTTTGTGCCTGCTTGGGGTTCATCAGGCCAAACGTTCGCTTGTGCAGCAGGCTTTCCAGATCAATGCCGTCGATCAAATCCACCGGGTCAATGGTATTGCCCTTGGATTTGCTCATTTTCTTGCCTTCCATATCGCACACCAGTCCATGGACGTAGACGGTGTTGAAAGGAACGCGGCCGGTCAGGTGCATGCTCATCATGACCATGCGGGCGACCCAGAAGAAAATGATGTCAAAGCCGGTGACCAGCACGCTGGAGGGCAGGTAACGGGCCAAGTCTGGAGTTTCTTCCGGCCAGCCCAAGTCGGTAAACGGGACGAGGGCGGAGGAGAACCAGGTGTCCAGCACGTCTTCGTCGCGACGCAATGGGCCGGTCACGCCAGCAGCGCGAGCTTGTTCCAGTGCTTCTTCTTCCGAGCGGGCCACAAACAGGCGGCCGTCTTCGGCGTACCAGGCGGGAATCTGGTGGCCCCACCACAGTTGACGTGAAATACACCAGTCCTGAATGTTGTTCAGCCACTGGTTGTAGGTGTTGGACCAGTTGTCAGGGTAGAAGCGCACACGGCCGTCGGCCACTACGTCTAGGGCAACCTGGGTAATGCTTTTTCCTGGGTGCAGCGAATCCTCAGGCGCGGGCTTGCTCATGGCAACAAACCACTGGTCTGTCAGCATGGGTTCGATAACCGTATTGGTACGGTCGCCACGGGGCACCATCAGCTTGTGTGGTTTGACGGCGTTCAGCAGGCCTTGGGCTTCCAGATCGGCCACAATCTGCTTGCGGGCAGCAAAGCGCTCCAGGCCTTGGTAGGCTTCGGGCGCGGTGTCGGCAATATGGGCATCCAGCGTCAGGATGCTGATCATGTCCAGACCGTGGCGTTGGCCGACGGCGTAGTCATTAAAGTCGTGGGCAGGGGTGACCTTGACCACGCCCGTGCCAAAGGCCGGGTCTACGTAGTCGTCCGCAATAATCGGGATGGAGCGTCCCACCAGCGGCAGCGTTACTGTCTGACCGATCAAGCCGATATAGCGCTCGTCTTCAGGATGCACCATCAGGGCAACGTCGCCCAGCATGGTTTCAGGGCGGGTTGTGGCAACGGTCAGGTGGGTAAGCCCGCCTTGAGGCGAGGTCAGCGGGTAGCTGATTTCCCACAAATGGCCGTCTTCTTCTTCGCTGACCACTTCCAGGTCGGATACGGCGGTGCCCAGTACGGGGTCCCAGTTCACGAGGCGCTTGCCACGGTAAATCAGGCCTTGCTCGTACAGGCGAACAAAGGTTTCCAGCACACCACGGGACAAATTGTCGTCCATAGTGAAGTATTCGCGGCTCCAGTCACAGGACGCGCCCAGGCGACGGAACTGGCCGGTAATGGTGCTGCCTGATTTCTCTTTCCACTCCCAGACTTTTTCCAGGAATTTCTCGCGGCCCAGCTCGTGGCGGCTGATGTTTTGGGCATCAAGCTGGCGTTCCACAATGATCTGGGTGGCAATCCCGGCATGGTCGGTGCCGGGAATATAGACCGTGTCGTCGCCTTTCATGCGGTGGTAGCGCGTCAGGCCATCCATGATGGTCTGGTTAAAAGCGTGACCCATGTGCAAAGTCCCGGTCACGTTCGGTGGCGGGGATTGGATCACAAAGGGTTCGGACTGGTGCTCACCCAAGGGCTGGACATGCTGGCCAGCCTCGAAAAGGCCGGCTTGCTCCCAGCGCGCATACCAGCGCGTTTCGATTTCCTGGGGTTCAAAGCTCTTGGATAGCTGGTCGTCGGGGGGTGTTGCGGATGAGTTGGTCATGGTCATGCGGTCTGTCGGCCCGCCAGTGCGCTTTTGGGCGCAGCGTCGGGCTGGACTAATCCTGGGTAAAAAACGAATGTAAGATGCGCTATTTTAAGATGTGGCCGTGCGTCTTTGGCGTGGTAAAATGCCGGGTTGCCGTAAATCTGATGAAAGTGCTTGTTTTCATTAAAAAATTTAGCGCGAACCGTCGGATCTGCATTTTGCTTTACGCAGCAAAGACTACACTATATTGTTCTTAATTGGATTTTCACATGGCTATTGAACGCACTCTGTCCATTATCAAGCCCGATGCCGTTGCTAAAAACGTGATCGGTCAGATTGTTTCCCGCTTTGAAGGCGCTGGCCTGAAAGTGATCGCCGGTCGCCTGGTTCACCTGTCGCGCGGCGAAGCCGAGCGCTTTTACGGCGTGCACGCCGAGCGTCCTTTCTTCAAGGATCTGGTCGACTTCATGATTTCCGGTCCTGTATTCGTACAAGTTCTGGAAGGCGAAGGCGCCATTGCCAAAAACCGCGAACTGATGGGTGCTACTGACCCTAAGAAAGCTGACGCTGGCACCATCCGCGCTGACTTTGCAGAAAGCATCGACGCTAACGCAGTTCACGGCTCTGATGCCCCTGAAACTGCAGCGGTCGAAATCGCTTTCTTCTTCCCAGAGTGCAACGTTTACAGCCGTTAATTTGCTAAACCGCGCAGTATGGGCGGCACTCTGAGCAAGACTTGCCCGGCTCACTGGAACTTCGGTGTGCCGGGTAAATCGAACAGCAGGGGGCTTTTTTGCGGTTTTGCAAAAAAGTAAAAGCCGTACAGCGTGAAGGTACTAATTTTTTATGTCATCGCTCGAACCTACCAATCTTCTGGGCCTGGGCCCGGAGCAACTTGTTGAACTGGTCGCCCAATGGGGTGGCAAGCCTTTTCGAGCGCGGCAATTGCAGCGCTGGATTCACCAGCGTCAACAAAGCGATTTTGGGCAGATGACCGATCTGGCGCGCGAGTTCCGCGAACAGCTGACCGCTCATTGCGTTGTCACCGCGCCCAGCATGTCGCATGAACATATTTCTACCGACGGCACCCGTAAATGGCTGTTTGATGTAGGCAGCAATAATGCCGTCGAAGCGGTTTTCATCCCCGAAGACGACCGGGGCACCTTGTGCATCTCCAGTCAGGCCGGTTGTACGGTGGCCTGTCCGTTTTGCTCTACGGGTTACCAGGGCTTCAACCGCAACCTCTCGACATCGGAGATCATCGGCCAGCTTTGGTTTGCTCGCCGTGCATTGCTGGGCGCGCCTGAAACGGCTCGCATTGGCGATGCCGCGCAAACCAGCACGCGAGTGATCAGCAATGTGGTCATGATGGGTATGGGCGAGCCCCTGCTTAATTATGATCAGGTGCTGGGTGCGTTGCGCCTGATGCTGGACGATAATGCTTACGGCCTGTCGCGTCGTCGCGTTACGGTGTCCACCTCCGGTGTGGTGCCCATGATGGACCGTCTGGCCAAAGATTGCCCGGTAGCCTTGGCGGTATCACTGCATGCGCCTAATGATGCTTTGCGTGATCGCCTGGTGCCGTTGAACAAGAAGTACCCGCTGGCCGAGCTTCTGGATGCCTGTAATCGCTATCTGGAACACGCTCCGCGTGACTTCATCACGTTTGAATACATCATGCTGGACGGTATTAACGATACCGACCAGCATGCGCAGGAACTGTTGGATATCGCACGCATTGTGCGTTGTAAATTTAATTTGATTCCTTTCAATCCTTTTCCGCAGTCCGGTCTGAAACGCTCCTCAGCTGCACGGGTCAAACAGTTTGCCCAAAGGCTGATGGATGGTGGGGTGGTAACCACAGTGCGCAAGACGCGTGGCGACGATATCGCCGCTGCTTGTGGACAGTTGGCGGGCGATATTCGTGATCGCACCCGTATCGAACAGCGTTTGCCTGATCGTGCTGTTATTCAAATCAAACAGGAACGTGCATGAGCGAGACCTTGGTCCCCTCCCACCAAACTGCTCCGGAAGCGGGCGCAGGTGTAGGCCCTACATTGCGTGAGCTGCGTCTGGCGCGGTCCTGTACGCTGAACGAAGTCTCCACCCGCTTGAAGTTTTCGGTCCGGCAGCTCGAGGCCCTGGAGGGCGAGGAGTGGGACCAGTTGCCCGGTGGGCAGCCCTTGCGTGGCATGGTGCGCAATTACGCCCGCTTTTTGGACGCCGACATTGCCGCTGTGCTGGTCTTGCTGGAGAGCCAGGTTACGGATACGACTGCTCCCAAGCCGGTGCCGCGCAGCAACGCCGGTGCGAGCTTGTCCAGCGCCGACTTAAGCCTGTATGCCGATTCGCGTGCAGGCTTTTCCTGGATCTGGATTCTTATCATTATTGCGTTTTTGCTGGTAGCTGGTTTTTACGCCATTGATCGGGGCTGGATTCCCGAAGAGTGGCTGTTTTTTGACTGGCTCAAGGAACTGAAGAAATGACGCAGGGCCCCGATATTTCCTCTGCTTGCCAACCCTTGCCTGTTGGTGCTCAAGCCAAACGGGTGACGCGCGCGGTTGACGTGCGCTGGGGGGATCACGTGGTGAAGCTCGGGGGCTCGGCGCCGGTGGTGGTTCAGTCCATGACCAACACCGATACGGTCGATGCCATCGCAACGGCTATTCAGGTTAAAGAGCTGGCCCGTGCCGGTTCCGAGTTAGTCCGCATTACCGTTAACACGCCGGAAGCCGCGCGCGAAGTTCCTGCTATTCGTGAACAGTTGGATCGCATGGGGGTGAACGTTCCCCTGGTGGGCGACTTCCACTACAACGGCCATAAATTGCTGGCCGACTTCCCGGAATGTGCGCAAGCCTTGTCCAAGTACCGGATCAATCCCGGCAATATGGGCGGGGGCAAGCGTCGGGACGATAATTTTGCCAAGATGATCGAAATCGCCTGCCGTTATGACAAGGCCGTGCGTATTGGCGTGAACTGGGGCAGTCTGGACCACGAGCTGATGGCTCGCATGATGGACGAAAATAATCAGCGGGCTCGTCCCTGGACGGCACAGGCTGTCATGCGGGATGCTCTGGTGTTTTCGGCCATTAGCAATGCCCAGCGCGCCGAAGAGCTGGGTTTGGATGGCAAGCGCATTGTGTTGTCCTGCAAAGTCAGTCATGTGCAGGATTTGATTACCGTTTATCAGGATTTGTCCTCGCGCTGCGATTACGCTTTGCATCTGGGCCTGACTGAAGCGGGGATGGGCAGCAAAGGCATTGTGGCCTCTACCGCCGCCTTGTCTGTCTTGTTGCAACAAGGCATTGGCGACACCATCCGTATTTCCCTGACCCCCGAGCCCGGTGGCGATCGCTCCCGCGAAGTCGTGGTGGCTCAGGAGATCTTGCAGACCATGGGTCTGCGTGCCTTCACTCCTATGGTGGTGGCGTGTCCAGGTTGTGGGCGCACCAGCAGTACGGTGTTCCAGGAGCTGGCCAATGATATTCAAAGCTATTTGCGCGACCAGATGCCTGTCTGGAAAAATCAGTATCCCGGCGTGGAATCCATGAACGTCGCGGTGATGGGCTGTGTGGTCAATGGTCCAGGGGAAAGCCGCCATGCCGATATTGGCATCAGTTTGCCGGGGACCGGGGAAGTGCCTTCGGCACCGGTCTATGTGGACGGCGAGCGGGTCGTGACCCTGAAGGGTGATACTATCGCTCAGGAATTTCAGACCATTGTCCAGAACTACGTTGAGCGCCGCTACGGCAAAGCTCCAACGGTTTGATCAACACGCTTGTCAGTCTATGGCGAGCAAACCATTAGAATTATGACGCAGCAGTTTCAAAAGCTCCGCGCCCTGACGGGCATGAAAGACACCTTACCGGGTGAAAGCGCACAGTGGGAAGCCCTGGAGGCACTAGTGCGGGAATGGTTGGCCAGTTATGGCTATCGCAATATGCGTACGCCCGTTCTGGAACATACCCAGTTGTTTGCCCGTGGTATTGGTGAGGTTACCGATATTGTCGAAAAGGAGATGTATTCCTTTACTGACTCCTTGAACGACGACAAGCTCACCATGCGCCCCGAATTTACCGCGGGGATGGTGCGTGCCGCTATCGAACATAATCTTCTGTACGATCGGCCCCATCGCGTGTACGCCCTGGGTCCCGTGTTCCGTCATGAACGTCCGCAGCGCGGCCGCTATCGCCAGTTCCACCAAATTGACGTGGAAGCCTTGGGTTTGCCCGGGCCAGACGTGGATGCCGAGCTGATCGTTATGCTGGCTCGCTTGTGGAAGCTGTTAGGCCTGAAGGATATTCGTCTGGAATTGAACTCGCTGGGCCAGGCCGAAGAACGTGCCGCTCACCGTGCCGCGTTGATCGAGCACTTGGAAGCCCACAAAGACGTGCTGGACGAAGAAGCCCAGCGTCGCATGTACGCCAATCCCTTGCGCGTGCTGGATACCAAAAATCCGGCTATGCAGGAAATGGCGAATGCGGCTCCGCGCCTGTTTGATTTCCTGGGTGAAGAGTCACGTGCCCACTTCCAGGGTGTCTGCGACCGCCTGGATGACGCCGGCATTGCCTACACGCTGAACCCGCGTCTGGTACGTGGTCTGGATTATTACAACTTGACCGTGTTCGAGTGGGTTACCGATCGCCTGGGTGCTCAGGGCACCGTGTGCGGTGGTGGTCGTTACGACGGTCTGATCGAATTGATGGGTGGCAAACCTGCCCCAGCCGTGGGTTTCGCCATTGGTATGGAGCGTTTGCTGGATCTGTGTTCGCAAGATGGCGAGCAGCAGGCCGTGCCCGAATGCCAGGTTTATATGGTTCACCAAGGCGAAGCAGCACAACGCAAGGCTGCGCTGTTAGCCGAGCAATTGCGTGATGCCGGTTTGCAGGTGATTGTCCACGCAGGCTCCAGTGGCTTTAAGTCCCAGTTCAAACGGGCTGATGCTAGTGGCGCGCAGGCTGCCGTTATTTTGGGTGACGATGAAATCCAAAAAGAACAGGCCAGTGTGAAATGGTTGCGTGCTCCGGATGGCGCCGAGCAGCAACAGTCTGTTGATTTTTCTGAACTCGCCAGTGTTTTGTCAGCAAGGATTTGAGCATGGCCTACGATCTTGAAGAACAGGAAAAACTAGATGCCATGCGGGCATGGTGGGACCGCTGGGGTACCTTGTGCATTGTGCTGGCCTTTGTCGCCGTCGCCGCTGTTGCTGGCTGGCGTGGTTGGCAGTGGTACCAGGGCCATCAGGCAGCTCAGGCAATGGGCTATTTTGAAGCCCTGGAAGGCGCGGCTGCTCAGACTGGTGAGGAAGCCGATACGCGTATTCTGGCTGCCAGCACGACCTTGCGTAACGATTTTGCCAAGTCCGGCTACACCTCGCGTGGTGTCTTGCTGGCTGCGAATGCCTTGCAAAAACGTGGCAATCTGACCGCTGCTCGCGAACAGCTGGAGTGGATGGTCAAGACCAACCATGACCCGGCCTTGACGCCTTTGGCTCGCTTGCGCCTGGCTGGCATCTTGCTGGAGCAAAAGAATTACGACGAAGCCCTGGCTCAGTTGACTAATCCTCCGGCCAGCTTTGCCGGTCTATTTGCGGATCGTAAAGGCGATGTTCTGGCCGCTCAAGGCCAGAACGAGGCTGCCCGCGACGCTTGGAAACAAGCCGTAGAGCTGCTCAAGCAAGACCCTATTTCGCAGTTGGTACAGATCAAACTTGATGCCTTGGCAGGAGCTTAATTCATGTCTCTTCCTACTATTCGCAAATCCCCGTCCTCTGCCATGCGCGCTTTGCGTCTGAGCGCTCTGGCCTTGAGCCTGACTGCTTTGGCCGGTTGTTCCATGTTCTCCAGCAAGGACCCGCGCTTTGAGCCTACACCTTTGACGGAATACACCCCCGGTGTGGCCGCCAAAATCAGCTGGAGCACCTCGATCGGTAGCGGTGCCGATTCCGGCTTTGCTCCTCAGTTGACTGGTTCCTCGGTGTACGCCGCCACGGTGTCGGGTCAAGTCAGCAAAGTGGATCTGGATACGGGTCGGGTGCAGTGGTCTGCCAATGCGGGCAAGAAGTTGACTGCCGGTGCCGGTTCGGATGGCGTGGTGACGGCTGTGGCCTCGGTAGATGGCAATGTGATTGCCTTTGACGACTCGGGCAAAGAGTTGTGGCGTAGCCGCAGCAGCAGTGCGGTGAATGTACCGCCCGTTGTCGGTGCCGGTGTAGTGGTGGTGCGTACCAGCGATTACCGTTTGCAGGCTTTTGATGCCAGCACCGGCGATTTGCGCTGGAGCTTGCAGCGCCCAGGTCCTGCCTTGTCGCTCAAAACCAGTATGCAAATGCGTATCGTCGATGGTTTGCTCTTGGCAGGTATGCCCAATGGTCGTTTGATGGCCATCGATGCTGCCCAAGGTCATTTGGTATGGGAAGGCAGTATTTCTGTTTCCCGTGGTGCTACCGACCTGGAGCGCATCAATGATGTCGTGGGTGCGCCCCTGGTCATCGATCCCTTGCTGTGCGGCGCAACCTACCAAGGTCGTGTTGCCTGCTTTGACGTCTCCCAAGGTGGGCGTCTGGTATGGGATAGAGAATTTTCTGCCGGTACCGGTATCGCAGCGGATCAGCATATGTTGTATGCCGCTAATAGCCGCGACCAGATTGAAGCGTTTGCCATGACGGATGGGCAAACAATCTGGACGCAGAATGCTTTGCGTAACCGTGGTCTGGCTCCTTTGGCCGTCCTGCCCCAGGCGCTTGCCGCCGGTGATCAGGAAGGCTATGTTCACTTTCTATCGCGATTGGACGGCACCTTGTTGGGCCGGGTCAGTGTCGGCGGTGGTGCCATTGTGTCGCCTTTGATTGGAACCTCGCGTGGGGTTCTGGTGCAGACCGGCAATGGTAATTTGGTCTTGGTTGGAATCAATTGAAAAGCGTTTCTTTTAAGCCCGTAGTGGCTTTGGTCGGTCGGGCCAACGTTGGCAAGTCCACGATGTTCAATCGCTTGACGCGTTCGCGCGCGGCCTTGGTGGCGAACTTCCCTGGTCTGACCCGCGACCGTCATTACGGCGAAGGCCGGATTGGCAGCCGTCCCTATATCGTGGTCGATACGGGCGGTTTTGAGCCTGTGGCCAAAACCGGCATGTTGCTGGAGATGGCTCGCCAGACTCAGCAAGCGATTGCCGAAGCGGACGTGGTTGTCTTTCTGGTCGATGCCCGTGAAGGCATCAATGCACTGGATCTGGAAATTGCACAGCTGCTGCGCAAGCTGGGTCAAAAAGTGGTGCTGGCCGTCAATAAGGCCGAAGGCATGCGTTACGAGGCCGGCGGTGCAGAATTCCACGAACTGGGTCTGGGCCAGCCTTACCTGATCTCGGCTTCCCACGGCGACGGGGTGGAAGAGCTGATCAACCTGGCATTGGAACAAGTTCCTAGCCCCGAGTCGGACGGTGATGACCAGGATGACGATGAGTTCCAGCACCGTATTAAGCTGGCGATTGTAGGCCGCCCCAACGTGGGTAAGTCCACGCTGATCAACACCCTGGTGGGTGAAGAGCGTGTTATTGCTTTTGACCAGCCCGGTACCACCCGCGATGCCATTGAAATCGAGTTTGAGCGTAATGGGGTGGAATACACCCTGATCGACACGGCTGGTTTGCGTAAACGCGGCAAAGTGTTCGAAGCGGTCGAGAAGTTTTCCGTGATCAAGACCTTGCAGGCCATTGAGGCGTGTAACGTGGTCTTGCTGATGATCGATGCACACACCGAAATTTCCGACCAGGACGCCAGCATTGCCGGTTTTGTGGTGGAAACAGGTCGTGCGCTGGTTGTGGGCATCAATAAGTGGGATGGCCTGGACGAGTACCAGCGCGAATGGATCCAGCGTGAGTTCGATCGCAAATTGCGTTTCCTGAACTTTGCCAAGATGCATACCTTGTCCGCCTTGAAAGGGCAGGGGATCAACCCTGTACTTAAGTCGGTCAATTCCGCGCACGCTGCCGCGTTTGCCAAGCTGTCTACGCCCAAGCTCACGCGTGTGTTGCAAGAAGCGGTAGAGCAGCAACAGCCACCGCGTAAAGGCATTTTCCGTCCCAAGTTGCGGTATGCTCACCAAGGTGGCATGAACCCTCCGATCGTAGTGATTCACGGCAACGCTCTGGATGCTATTTCGGACAGTTACCGCCGCTATCTGGAAACGCGTTTCCGCGAGGCCTTCAAGTTGGAAGGCACGCCTTTGCGAATCGAATTCAAATCATCTAAAAACCCTTATCTGAAGGATGTGTAATGAGTCGTTTGTGGAGTGACCATGTGGCTGGGCTTTCTCCTTATGTACCCGGAGAGCAGGTCAAGCTGGATAATCTCTTGAAGCTGAACACAAACGAACATCCTTTCGGTCCGTCGCCTAAAGCGCTGGAAGCGATCCGCCAGGCGGCGACCGATGATTTGCGTCTTTACCCCTCTTACAGTGCGCAAGAACTGCGTGACGCCGTAGCCCATGCACACGGCGTAAAAGCGAACAATGTCTTTTTGGGCAATGGCTCTGACGAAGTGCTGGCCCATGTATTTAGCGCCTTGTTCCTGCGTGGTGTGCGCCCTGTGCTGCTGCCTGATATTACCTACAGCTTCTACACCACCTACTGTTCGTACTTTGGTGTGCCTGCTGATATCGTGCCGCTGCGCGAGGATTTCACACTGAACGTGCAGGACTATGTGCGCGAGCGCAGCCTGAAGCCGGCCGGCATTATTTTTGCTAATCCCAATGCGCCAACCGGCATTCCCTTATCTCTGACGGATATTGAAGCCATCCTGGCCGCCAACCCCGACACCACCGTTGTGGTGGACGAGGCTTATGTGGACTTTGGTGGTACGTCTTCGGTGGGCTTGCTGGAAAAGTACGACAATCTGGTGGTTATCCAGACCATGTCCAAGTCGCGTGCCCTGGCGGGCTTGCGGGTGGGCTATGCCTTGGCCAGCACTGAAATCATTCAGGCCCTGGAGCGCGTTAAAGATAGCTTCAACTCCTACCCCATGGATACGGTTGCGCAGGTTGGTGCGGTGGCCTCTCTGAAGGATACAGAGTACTTTGAGCGGCAGTGCCAGGCTGTGATTGATGCGCGCGAGCAATTGCGTGCCGATCTGGAGCAACTGGGTTTTGAAATTTTGCCTTCCAAGGCGAACTTTTTGATGGCTACGCACCCTAAGCATTCGGCAGCCGGTATTCAGCAGGCATTGCGCGAACAGGGGGTTTTGGTGCGTCATTTCCGCCAGCCACGAATTGAGCAGTATTTGCGTATTACCGTAGGATCGCCCGAGCAATGTGCCCGACTGTGCAACAGTTTGAAGCAGATTCTGGGTCAAGGCGCCTGATATACACCTATTAGATAAATATCTCCAGTTTGGAACGTGCGGATTCAGGGAAAACCCGGTAAAGTAGTGGGATTCGCTTCCATTTCTGGAAAAACAACATAACCGGAGCCTCACCAATGAGCAATAAAGGGCAAATTCTACAAGACCCGTTTTTGAACGCGCTGCGCAAGGAACATATCCCTGTGTCGATCTACCTGGTCAACGGCATCAAGCTGCAAGGTCAGATTGAATCCTTCGATCAGTATGTCGTGCTGCTGCGCAATACAGTCACTCAAATGGTGTATAAGCACGCGATCTCTACCGTCGTTCCTGCACGCCCTGTTACTTTGGCTGCGGATGAGCAGGCTGAATAAATCCTCACCCAGTTCTTTGTACTCTGAAAGACCCGTCTCGCGGTACCCGTGGGCGGGTCTTTGTTTCTGGAGCAAGCGTTGAAGGCACTGGTTATTAGTGTGGATATGGGCGAGCTGGACTACAAGGCTCACGCCGAAGAGTTCGTTATGCTGGCTGAAGGTGCTGGCGCCCAAATTGTTGAGCTGATGGTCGTACGTCGGTCTCGGCCGGATGCGGCCTACTATATCGGCACAGGCAAGCTGGACGAGGCTGTCGCCCTGGCGAAAGCCTTGGAGGCTGAGGTGGTGCTGTTTGACCACGCCTTGAGCCCTGCTCAGCAGCGTAACCTGGAGCGCAAGCTGGAGCTTCGGGTGGTCGATCGGGTTGCCCTGATTCTGGATATTTTTGCCTTGCGTGCGCAAAGCCACGAAGGCAAATTACAGGTCGAGCTGGCTCAGTTGCAGCATCTGACCTCCCGCTTGACCCGGATGTGGTCTCACCTGGAGCGTCAAAAAGGCGGTATCGGGATGCGCGGGCCGGGTGAATCGCAGCTGGAAATGGACCGTCGCATGATTGGCGACAAGGTCCGTACCCTGCGCGAACGTCTGGCCAAGGTGCAGCGTCAGCGCAGCACCCAACGTCGGGCACGTACACGCAGCGGCACGTTGTCAGTGTCGCTGGTGGGCTATACCAATACGGGCAAATCCACCTTGTTCAATGCACTGACACGGGCTGACGCGTATGCGGCAGACCAACTCTTTGCTACCTTGGATACCACCACGCGTCGTATCTGGATAGAAGGGGCAGGGCAGGTCGTGGTTTCGGATACCGTTGGTTTTATCCGTGAATTGCCACCCACCTTGATCGCCGCTTTTCGGGCTACTCTGGAAGAGACGGTACATGCAGATTTGTTGCTGCATGTGGTCGATGCGGCCAACCCCCAGCGCGATGAGCAAATCGCCGAAGTTCATAAGGTTCTGGAGGACATCGGGGCCCATGAAATACCTCGCATTCTGGTCTATAACAAAATTGACCAGGCAGGCTACGAGCCACGGGTAGAGCGAGACGAACATGGTACTATTGCCCGAGTCTTTGTTAGCGCTTTAGAGCGCATCGGATTGGATGGATTGCGTACAGCAATCGTCGAATCAGGTCATTTCGCGGAAAACAATGCGTCTGAACAATAAAATATTCAATCTCAATGATCCCGGTTGGGGACGAGACAGTGGCAAAAACGGTTCTGAGCCACCTCGCCGCCCCGAGAAACAAGATGGCCCGCCTGACCTCGACGAGGTATGGCGTGACTTCAACAGTCGCTTGGGATCTTTATTCGGCAAGAAGGGACGTCGTTCCCCTCCCGGTGGCATGCCTCCTGGTGGCAGCAGCGGCCCATCTCTTCCTAAGGGTTCGCCCAAGCTGCTGGTTATTGGCGGTGTGGTGGCGGTAGGCCTTTGGATGGCTAGCGGCTTTACCATCGTGCAAGAAGGTCAGGTGGCTGTGGTGACTCGCTTTGGCGAATACACAAAAACCCTGAACCCCGGTCTGCAATGGCGCTGGCCTGCTCCTATCGAGGATCACCAAACGGTCAATATTTCCCAGCTGCGTACCTTTGAGGTGGGCTTTCGGGGCAGCGCACGCAATAAGGTATTGCCTGAGTCCCTGATGCTGACCACCGACGAGAACATCGTCGATATGCAGTATGTGGTTCAGTACCGCCTCTTGCCTACTGGCGCACCGGATTACCTGTTCAATACCAATAATCCCGACGAGTCAGTCCGTCAGGCGGCAGAAACCGCCATGCGTGAAGTCGTGGGTAAGCAGCCTATGGATTCGGTGCTGTATTCCGGCCGTACCCAGATCGCTGTGGATGTGCAGCAGTTGGCCCAGTCCATTCTGGACCGCTATCGCACAGGTATCCAGATCAGTACCGTCGCTATTCAGAACGTGCAGCCGCCCGAGCAGGTTCAGGCCGCATTTGATGATGCCGTCAAGGCTGGTCAGGATCGTGAGCGTCAGATCAATGAAGGTCAGGCTTATGCCAACAAGGTGTTGCCAGAAGCCGCCGGTCAAGTTGCCCGCATGATGCAGGAGTCGGAAGGTTATAAGGCTCGTGTATTGGGTGACGCCAAGGGTGATACCGCGCGATTTGGCAGTGTTGAAGCTGAATACGTGAAGGCTCCTGGTGTAACTCGGGATCGTATGTATTTGGCTACGATTCAGGAAATCCTGGAAAGCACTAGCAAGGTATTGGTCGATACACGTAGCGATAACAACATGATCTATCTGCCTTTGGACAAGATCGTGCGTCAGGTTGGCAGCCGGGCTGATATGGAGCCTTCCGCTCCTGTCACAACAGCCGCCTCTCAAGGACAAGTCAGCCGTCCAGCTCCGGCTGCGGTCCCCAAAGCGCCTGCGCCAGCCAATCCAGCTAACCTGGATACCTCGCTGGGCTCTTTGGTCAGTCCTTATTCCCCATACGCACGCTAGGAGAGCTTGATGCAACGTTTATTTCCTGCTCTAGTGGCCCTGGCGGTAATTGTCGGTCTGCTGCTGTCTTCCGTATTCATCGTGCGTGAGCGTGATGCTGCTCTGGTTTTTGCACTGGGTGAGGTGCGTGGCACGATCACCACGCCCGGCTTGTATTTCAAACTGCCTCCGCCGTTTGAAAACGTCGTGTTCTTGGACAAACGTCTGCAGACGATTGAAACCAAGGACCCCGAGCGTATTCAGACTGCTGAAAAGAAAAACTTGCTGATCGACTCCTACGTCAAATGGCGTATTGCTGATCCACGCTTGTTTTACGTGACATTCGGTTCTACAGACCGTGGTGCTGTCGAGCGTTTGCAAGCCCAGATTCGTGACGCCCTGAACGCATCGGTCAACGTGCGTACTGTGAAAGAGGTGGTGTCGACCGAACGTGACGCCATCATGCGCGAAGTGTTAACAGCTGTAGAAGCCCGAGCCCGTCCTTTGGGTGTGGAAGTGATCGATGTGCGTTTGCGTCGTATCGATTTTGCTCCCGAAATTTCGGAATCGGTCTACCGTCGTATGGAAGCCGAGCGTACGCAAGAAGCGAACCGTTTGCGTGCAACCGGTGCTGCTGAAAGCGAGCGCATTCGTGCCGAGGCCGAGCGTCAGCGCGAAGAGTTGCTGGCCGAGGCTTATGCCGAAGCGCAGGCAATTCGTGGTAAGGGCGATGGTGAAGCCGCAGCGATCTACTCCGAAGGCTATGGCAAGAACCCCGAGTTCTACCGTTTCTATCGCAGTCTGGAAGCCTACCGCAGTGCCTTCAGTCAGCAGACCGATACATTGGTCATCAGTCCCGACTCTGATTTCTTCAAGTACTGGGGCAAGCAAGGATCACCAGCAGCACCTGCTGCTAACTGATCAACGCTAGAGAACTTAAGGCCGCAGGTGTTCCACCTGCGGCCTTGATCGTTTATACTAGCGTGTAAGTTACTAACACCACTTCGCACGCGACTTGGGCGGCTTACAAGCCCCAAGTCGCTTTTTGTTTGGCTGGAACTTTCGTTTATAAGTAGTCCGAGGCACGAGTATGTCCAATTGGTTGTTGCCAGAGAGCCTGGCTGATATCTTGCCTGCAGAGGCGCGCCGTATCGAAGAATTGCGCCGCGATTTGCTAGACTTGTATCGTACGTATGGGTTCGAGCTGGTAGCTCCGCCGCTGGTGGAGTATCTGGAATCCCTGCAAGCGGTTTCTGGCACAGATCTGAATCTTCGAACCAGCAAAGTCGTCGATCAAATCTCGGGTCGTACCATGGGTGTACGCGCCGACATGACGCCCCAGGTGGCGCGTATCGATGCTCACTTGTTGAACCGTGAAGGCGTTACTCGACTTTGCTACTGTGGCTCGGTTTTGCATGCCCGTCCGGCCGGATTGTTGTCGGATCGCGAGCTGCTGCAAATCGGTGCGGAAATTTTCGGCCACGCCGGCATTGAGTCCGATCTGGAAGTGGTGCAACTGGCGCTGGAAAGTGTGGGTCGGGCAGGGGTGCATCATCCTCGTCTAGACCTGAATTACCCCGATCTGGGGCGCTTCCTGATCGAGCGCGATCCTGTTTTGAAAACCCGCGTGGCAGAAGTCTGTGAGCTCCTGAACGCCAAAGATGTGTCGGGCTTGCGTGCTTTGGGCCGTGAGTCGGGCTGTCTGCCTGAAACCACTCGTTATCTGCTGGCCTTGACCTCGCTGTATGGTGACGGCAGCGTGTTGGAGCGTGCCCGTAGCGTCTTGCCTGACGAACCCGAGGTTCGTGAAGCCTTGGGCAGTTTGCGCCGCTTTATTGATGCTTTGCCGGGTCATGAGATTACGGTGGACCTGGCCGATATTGGCAGTGGATATGCCTACCATTCGGGCCTGATCTTTTCGGTTTATGCCGAAGGTTGGCACGATGCCCTGGTAAAGGGCGGGCGTTTTGATGGCATTGGGCGCATGTATGGCCGTGCTCGTCCTGCTACTGGCTTCAGCCTGGATTTGCGCAAACTGTCGGCTGGTTTGCCTGCGGCTCAGCCTGCACGTGCGGTGCGCGCCCCTTGGGGGAGTGATGCCGACTTGATAGCAGCAGTAAAACAGTTGCGCCAGAGTGGCGAGATTGTGGTTCAGATACTGCCCGGTCAGGAACTGAACCTGGATGAATTTGTGATCGACCGCGAGCTCGTCTTGCTGGACGGTCAATGGCAACTTAGGGCGCTGTAAGCCAAGCGGCTTGTGGCGTAGGTGATTGTTATCGGTCCGGCACTGTGCCGGCCTCCTTTATTCTGATACTAGACATGAGCAAAAACCTTGTGGTGATTGGCACCCAGTGGGGTGACGAAGGCAAAGGCAAGATCGTCGACTGGCTGGCCGAGTCCGCGCATGGCGTGGTTCGTTTCCAGGGTGGGCATAACGCTGGCCATACATTGTGGATCAATGGCAAGAAGACCATTCTGCGCCTGATTCCATCGGGCATCATGCACGAACACGTTACTTGCTACATCGGCAATGGTGTGGTGCTCTCGCCTGAAGCCCTGCTGACTGAAATCAGCGAACTGGAAGCTGCCGGCCTGAACGTGCGTGCGCGTCTGCAAATCTCGCCGGCTTGTCCGCTGATCCTGCCTTACCACATCGCTGTGGATCAGGCTCGTGAAAAGCGTAAAGGCGATGGCAAGATCGGTACGACTGGCCGCGGTATCGGCCCGGCTTACGAAGACAAAGTGGCACGCCGTGCCCTGCGTGTTCAGGACTTGTACGATCCCGAGATTTTCGACGAAAAACTGCTCGAAGCGCTGGATTACCACAACTTCGTGCTGACCCAGTACCTGGGTGCTGAAGCCGTCTCCGCCGAACAGGTGCGCGATCAGGCCATGCAGCACGCCGAGCAACTGGCTCCTATGGTGGCAGACGTTTCCAATAATCTGTACCAGGCCAAGAAAGCAGGACAGAAACTCTTGTTTGAAGGTGCTCAGGGCGCCTTGCTGGATATTGATCACGGTACTTACCCCTTCGTCACCAGCAGCAATTGCTTGTCCGGTGCGGCCTCCGCAGGCTCGGGTGTCGGTCCCCAAGAGTTGAGCTACGTTCTGGGTATCGCCAAGTCCTACACCACTCGCGTCGGTTCGGGCCCGTTCCCAACTGAACTGCTGGATGATACCGGCATGCGTTTGGCTACTGTGGGTAAAGAGTTTGGTTCGGTAACTGGCCGTCCACGTCGTTGTGGCTGGTTTGATGCCGCTGCCATGAAGCGTTCGGTGATGATCAACGGTATCTCCGGCCTGTGCATTACCAAGCTGGACGTGCTGGACGGTGTTGAACAGATCAAGATCGGTGTGGGTTACCGCTACAAGGGCGAGTTCCTGGACGTCCTTCCTTACGGCGCACACGCTGTTGCTGAAGCCGAGCCGGTTCTGGAAGAAATGCCCGGCTGGACCGAGTCCACTGTTGGCGTGACAGACTACGACAAGCTGCCTATTAATGCGCGTCGTTACCTGGAACGTATTGCTGAACTGTGCGATGTACCGATCGATATGGTCTCTACAGGGCCAGATCGCAACGAAACCATCGTATTGCGCGATCCGTTTACCAAATAAGCGCATTCTCGCGTTATAATGCCTTGCACCGTTGTACGGTGCGTACAGAGCGGCCTGAAGGGCCGCTTTGTCGTTCTGGATGCTGCGCGGCCTACCAGACTCTTGTTTTACCGGTATGAAAGGCGCAGCTATTGCATTTATATCTGGAATACATATGAGTCTGCCCCCAAATAGCGATACTGATGAATGGGTTTCCTGGGAACAATACAATCGTCTGATTGAAACATTGGCCCTGAGCATTCACGAGTCAGGTTGGAAATTCGACAAAATTGTTTGCCTGGCACGAGGCGGCATGAGAGTGGGAGACGTTATTTCGCGTATCTATGATGTTCCCCTGGGCATTTTGGCCACCAGCAGCTATCGAGAAGCCGCCGGTACCGAACAGGGTGATCTGGATATTGCGCAATACATCACCATTACTCGTGGCACCCTGGATGGTAATGTGCTGCTGGTTGATGACATGGTCGATACGGGCAAGACTTTTATGCGTGTGCGCGATCACCTGCGCGCGCAGTTCCCCGCGATCACAGAGCTGAAAACAGCTGTTTTGTGGTGGAAAGGCCACGCACAAGTCGACCCAGACTATTACGTGTCCAAGTTGCCCACAAATCCCTGGATTCATCAGCCTTTTGAGGACTACGATAGCATTCGCCCTCATCAGCTGGATGCCTGGATCCGCAAGGGTACTGGCCAGGCTTGATCGCTGGCTTCAGACACTTGGTGGATAGCCCATTTGCGCCTTGCTTGGTGTATGCCTGCAATCGTGCTACCATAATGGGCTATCTGTTACGCTAACTCTTTATTTACAAAGGTCAGGGATTACATGTCCATTGTTCGCCTGAAAGAAAACGAACCCTTTGAAGTTGCTCTGCGCCGCTTCAAACGCACTATTGAAAAAACTGGTCTGTTGACCGAGCTGCGTTCGCGCGAATTCTACGAAAAGCCAACGGCTGAGCGCAAGCGCAAGCACGCTGCCGCCGTGAAGCGTCACTACAAACGCATCCGCAGCCAGCAACTGCCTCCACGCTTGTATTGATCCCTGAATCTTTTGTTCAGGAACTGCTCGCCCGTGTCGATGTCGTAGATGTCGTCGGGCGGTATGTGCAGTTGCGTAAAGGCGGGGCCAACTTGCTTGGCCTGTGCCCTTTTCACAACGAAAAATCCCCATCGTTTACAGTCAGTCCCACCAAGCAGTTTTATCATTGCTTCGGTTGTGGCGCTCACGGATCGGCTATCTCGTTCCTGATGGAACACACAGGGGCTTCATTCCCTGAGGCGGTGCGCAGCTTGGCTGGCTCCGTCGGGATGACTGTACCCGAAGCAGATCGAACCCCACGCCAACGTGCTGCCGATGCGCGTCGTAAAGACGAACTATCGCGCCAGCATCTCATTCTTGAGACGGCCCAGGGGCATTACCTACGTCAGCTAAAACAGTCCCCCATTGCTATCGACTATTTAAAACGTCGTGGCTTGGACGGGGAGACGGCTGCCCGCTTCGGCTTAGGCTGGACAGGCACGGAGCGACGTGGGCTTTCCGCTGTTTTCCCGCAGTACGAAGACAAGCAACTGGTTGAGTCAGGCTTGGTCATCGAGTCCGAGGATGGTCGTCGCTACGACCGCTTTCGTTCGCGCGTCATGTTTCCGATCCGCAGCAACAAAGGCCACATTATTGGCTTTGGTGGCCGTCTGGTCGAAAAGGGCGAGCCCAAGTACCTGAATTCACCCGAAACGACGCTGTTTTCCAAAGGCCATGAGTTGTATGGCCTGTGGGAAGGACGTCAGGGCATACGCAAAGAAGGCTTTGTCCTGGTTGTCGAAGGTTATATGGACGTGGTGGCTTTGTCGCAACATGGTTTGCACAATGCCGTGGCAACTTTAGGCACCGCGACCACTGAATATCACATTACCAAATTAATGCGCGCCAGCGACCGGCTGGTGTTTTGTTTTGATGGTGACGGGGCAGGGCGCAAGGCCGCGTGGCGTGCGCTCAATACCTGCTTGCCGCTGGTCCGTGATGATGTGTCGATTCGCTTTATGTTTCTGGCGGATAATCACGATCCGGACTCCTTTGTGCGTGAACACGGTGCTGCAGCGTTTCGCGAACAGGCCCAGGAAGCGGCTGCTTTATCGCGCTTTTTCCTGGACGAGCTGGCTGCTCGTCACCGTATGGACGAGGCCGAAGGCCGTGCCGCTTGCGTGCACGAAGCTTTGCCTTTGCTGTTGGAATTGGCCGATAGTACCTTGAAGGTGCAGATTCAGCATGAATTTGCCCGCATGGTGCTGTTGACTCCTGATGAGCTGGCGCAACGTTTGAGCACGGTAGAGCCGGTACGTCGGCCTGCTGTGGAGACGCCGCCGGCCCAAGATGGTTTGGTGGCTAGACCCGCTGTTCCTGTGCAACCAGCGCCGTCCTCGGATGGCATGGAGCCGTTTGAGGATGGCTTTGATGGTTCTTTTGCTGACAGCCTGCCTATGGACGGCTGGCAGGATGAACCGGACTGGCATGCTCAACCCGTGCAGCAGGAACGTCCTGCAGCAGGCCGTGGCAAGGGTAAGAATAATCGTCAGCGGCCCGATCGCGCTGTCCTGGGGGGAAGCCGCGCTGTCACCCCTATGGCCAAGCGATTGCTGCGTTTGTTAATTGGGCATCCCACCCTGGTGGGCGGGCTGGGCGATCAACAACTTGAAATTTTGGCGCAAAGTCCCCACTTACGATTAGTGCAAGAGCTGATTGCCTTAAGCAATATCAGTTCGGCGCGTCACGCAGGCGCTTTATTGGAGGCTGTGGACCCTGAGTCCGACCTGGCCCCCGTATTGGAGTCGCTGGCTACGGAGCTATTGGGCGAAGAAGAATTGCCCGATCCCCAAGGCGAATGGCGCGATGCGCTGCATCGCATTGAACTTAATGCGATCAAGGCAGAGCAGTCGGCTCTGATTGCTACAGGCTTGCAAGAGCCTGAACAGCGTCAGCGTTATCAAGAATTGACACGCCGTATTGCTTTGTTGAATGCTGCTTATACTCGGCAAGTGAAGTAAAATATTGGGTTATGTGTTGTGTTTGTAGCTGGCCAGGGGGTTAAAACTGGTACGCGAGCAAATGCGGCGGGTAGCGGATTGTGAACCACCTTATGCCTTGAGCCCATGAGCCAGGGATGAAATTAACTTAGGGTTCGCTCGCGCAACACGCCCAGGCGCACGCCGGCAGCAAGCACGCTCATCATCAGGCTCTTGCCTGTACGACTCGGTGGCTACATATTTAGTGCCACAGGGGTAAATGGCGTCTATGGAAGAAAATATGACTCAAACGACTGGTAAAACCTCGACGACGGTCTCTCGGTCTGCTAAGAAAACCTTGGCCGCGACAGCAAAATCAGGGGCATCAAGCTCGGTAGAGCTCGATGAACTTCACGAAAGTGGAGAGCCAGGCGCAGCGCCTGCCAAGAAAGCCGCTAAGAAGGCTGCTGCGAAAAAAACGGTAGCCAAAAAAGCGGCTGCCAAGAAAACGGCCGTTAAAGTGGCTACCGGTGGTCGCCGTGGACGTCCTGCAAAAAATGCCAATAACGACGGTATTGACTTTGTCGATGACGACGAAATGGGCGAAGAAGAGGTCATTCCTGATCTCAAGCCAGTGGCCAAGCGTGGTGCCAAGCGTGCCAAAGCCGAAAAAGATGTATTCGGTGTACGTGGTCAGCTGAGCCCTGAAGAACAGGAAGCGCGCCGCAATCGCCTGAAGGCACTGATTAAGCTGGGTAAGGATCGGGGTTACCTGACCTACAGCGAAATCAATGACCATCTGCCTGACGATCTGGTCGATGTCGAAGCCATTGATGGCATTATCGGCACCTTCAGTGACATGGGTATTTCGGTCTACGACCAGGCTCCCGACGCTGATACCTTGCTCATGAGCGATAACGCGCCCATGGCATCCAGCGACGACGATGTCGAGGACGAAGCCGAAGCTGCACTGACCACGGTGGATTCCGACTTTGGTCGCACCACTGATCCCGTGCGTATGTACATGCGCGAAATGGGCTCGGTAGAACTGCTGACCCGCGAAGGCGAAATTGAAATCGCCAAGCGTATCGAAGACGGCTTGAAGCACATGGTGATGGCTATCGCTGCGTGCCCAACCACAGTTAACGAGATCCTGGCCTACGTTCAGCGTGTACGCGAAGGCGTCATGCAGATCGACGAAGTGGTCGATGGTCTGGTTGACGACGATGGTGAAGAATACGCCGGTTCCGGTGTAACGGCTGACGATGAGGACGAAGGTCCCGCCGGTGGCATGAGCAGCAAACAGATTGAATACCTGCGCAACAAATCGCTCAAGAAATTCGACATTATTGGCGAATGGTTTGACAAGATGCGCGTGTCTTTCGAGACGGACGGTTACAAGAGCCAGGGCTATGTGCAGGCGCAAGAAACCATCCTGAACGAATTCATGGGTATTCGCTTCACCGCCAAAATGGTGGAAAAGCTGGCGGACACCATGCGTGAACAGGTCGCTATCGTGCGTCAGCACGAGCGTGAAATCCTGAACATCTGTGTGGACCGTGCTGATATGCCACGTGCGCACTTCATCAAGGCTTTCCCCGGTAACGAAACCAATCTGGAATGGGTGGTTCAGGAAGTTGCAGGCAACCATGCCTACAGCTCCATCCTTGAGCGTCACGTCCCTGCGATTCAGGAAGTTCAGCAAAAACTGATCGACCTGCAAACCAGTGTTGTGCTGCCGTTGAAGGACCTGAAAGAAGTCAACAAACGCATGACCACGGGCGAAGCCAAGGCACGTAAAGCCAAGCGCGAAATGACCGAGGCCAACTTGCGTCTGGTGATCTCTATTGCCAAGAAGTACACCAACCGTGGCTTGCAGTTCCTGGATCTGATTCAGGAAGGCAATATCGGTTTGATGAAGGCAGTGGACAAGTTCGAATACCGTCGCGGCTACAAATTCTCCACGTACGCTACGTGGTGGATTCGTCAGGCCATTACGCGTTCGATTGCTGACCAGGCCCGCACGATTCGTATTCCGGTTCACATGATCGAGACGATCAATAAAATGAACCGTATCAATCGTCAGATCTTGCAGGAAACTGGCGTTGAGCCTGATCCCGCAACGCTGGCCCAGAAGATGGACATGCCTGAGGACAAGGTTCGCAAGATCTTGAAGATCGCCAAAGAGCCTATCTCTATGGAAACGCCTATCGGTGACGATGACGATTCCCATTTGGGCGATTTCATCGAGGACAACAACACTGTTTCGCCTTCGGACTCCGCTTTGCACGGTTCCATGCGCGATGTAGTGAAGGATGTCCTGGATTCCTTGACGCCACGCGAAGCCAAAGTGCTGCGCATGCGTTTCGGTATCGAGATGAGCACCGACCAGACTCTGGAAGAAGTGGGTAAGCAGTTTGACGTAACGCGTGAGCGTATTCGTCAAATAGAGGCCAAGGCTTTGCGCAAGCTGCGTCATCCTAGCCGTGCTGATAAGTTGAAGAGCTTCCTGGAAAGCCAGTAAGTTTTTAGCTAGGCATGATAAAAACCCGGTCTGAAAAGACCGGGTTTTTTTATGTTCTTTGCTTATGTTTTCTTGCTGCCTGGTGGTCTTTTTGAGACCTGTGATCGCAGAGAGCAGGGGGCATGACAGATATTTGTGGATGCTGCTGTATGGCTAATATTGTGGACAAAGGAACACCAAGGATTCACGTTGCCTTAGCAAGGTATCAAGACGGATCGAAATCCAGTTTGAACATACAACCTTTCCCATTTGCCCCGCTTTGTACGCTAAGGCTCCAGCCTTGGGCCAGGGCCAATTGACGCGCTAGAGCCAGGCCTATGCCTCGGTGGCCCTCTTCACGCAAGCCGGCCGCCAGTTGTTTGCCTTGGCTGAAGTGGCGCTCGAAAATCAGAATTTGATCTTGCGCGGCAATGCCTGGGCCGTCGTCTTGTAAGGCAAGTGTTGATGGGCTTATCCAGCTAAGTTGCAGCCTGCACGGCGCAGCGTGGTCGATGGCGTTACGCATTAAGATACGCAACAACATGGATAGGGCATAGGGGTCCAGGGGGTAGCTCAGGGTGTCGGGGAGCAGATTGCTCCAGCGAACCTTGCTGCTATCGGTGTCCAGCAACGCGACGGCTTGCCAGGTTTGTTGGGCCAGTTCCTGGAGCTCGACCTCGCGGACATGGCGTTCTGCGGTATAGGCCAGGCTTTCCGCGGCATCCAGGCTGGCGGTAACGGCATCGGCTTGCACCATCATTCGTTGCAGTCGCTGTTGTTGTGGGCCTTCGGGTAGCTGTAGCAGTAGAAGTTCGCAATCACTGCGTATGCCAGTTAGACCGGTGCGTAGTTCGTGGCCCAGATTGGCGGCGAACTCCCGTTCGTGGGTCAGTAGTTCTTCGACGTGTTCCTGCATACGGTTAAAGGCTCGAATCAGGCGTCCGGCTTCGTCATCCTGATGCTCGGGCAGGCCGGATCGGCCCGGTGCCCAGTTCTCCAGATGGCGGGAGAGGGTCAGCATGGGAGCGACGGCGTGACGGGCAACTCGGCGCCCCAGCAAAAAGACCAGCAAAATTGTGACGGAGCCGATCAGGATCAAAATCAGGCCAAACTCGCGCACTCGATCTTCGTGCGGGGTAGCGCGATACACCAGATACAGCTGGCCTTGCTCCTTGTCCTGGCGCAGCACGTGCCAGGTATCGCCCTCCAGATGAAACTCGAAAATGCCCGGTTCAGGTACCTGGGCAAAGGCGGGCAGCGTATTTAAGGGTTGGCCGGGCAAGAACCAGTAGCTGTCCAGTTCAGCCCCCAGTGCTTCGCTGCGGTCGTAGGCGCTTTCGGGCAGCAGGGTGGGATTACGGGCATAAGACATCAACATGGCATTGACCATGTCGTCCTCCATGCGCGCAAAGGCCACATAGGCCAGCCCACCCATAATGATGACTAACAAGGCGGCAATCAGGGTCAGGGCCCAGGAGACCCGTTGCGTGAGGGTGCTCATGAAGCGGCTGCGGCGTGGGGTTCTTACCATCCTCTAGCTCTCTTTTTGTAAACGCCAACCCATGCCGGGCAAGGTTTCTATAGAGCCTGCGCCTGAATCAGACAGGGCGCGGCGCAGAATATGAATCTGGCTGCGCAAGGCCTCGGGTGACGGTGCGCCTTGGGGCCAGAGGGTTTTTTCCAGTGCGCGGCGGGTCAGGATGGCTTGGGGGTCGCGCAGCAACGCTTCCAGCAGTTGGCGGGCTTTAAAGCTTAAGTGCAGGTCTTGCCCTTCCACGCTGACCATTGCTGTGTCCAGGTTGTATTCCAGGGTGCCCCAATGCAGTGAGCCGTGTTGCACCTGTGGAGGGCCACGCCGCATCAGGGCTCGTAACCGGGCTTCTACTTCAGCCAGTGCAAAAGGTTTGACCAGATAGTCATCCGCCCCCAAGTCGAAAGCGGTGAGCTTGCTTTCCAGTTGGCTGCGCGCGGTCAGCACTAAGGTGGGGATGGGCGTCTGGGATGATTGGCGCAGGGCCTGCAGTACGCCAAAACCATCCAGCCCGGGCAAACCCAGATCCAGTACCAGAGCATCGAAATCGTGCTCTTGCAGTAGCGTCAGTGCGCCGTTGCCATCGTAGGCTGCATCCACGACAAAGCCTTTCAGTTCCAGATAGGTGTACAGATTTTCCGCAATAGTCGTATCGTTTTCAACAATCAGGACACGCATGACAGCTTGTTCCACTTGGTTGGCCAATTCTTGTTCAGCTTACTGCAGGTAGAGCTCATCAGGGTAGGCGCAATAGTACGGGTACCCAGCCATTGATTTGCAGCCACTGCGCCAAGGCAAAAATGGGCCAGATCAGAAAGTAGGGCAAGGCATCGCGCAGGGTTCGGGCCAGTCCCGTCAAGGATATTTGCAGTTCATTGGGGCTATTCCAAAGACTCAGGCGTGGAGCCAGCCGGGGCACCCGCTGACAGTAATCTTGATAGGCCGTGCCAAAGACTTTTTGTAGCAGCACCTGCTCTTCGTCGATTACATTATTGAATACGGCGTAGACAAAGAGGGCCAGTACTAGTCCTAACAGCAGACTGCCGGACAGCGCTCCCATGCCGGTGACGGCGCATAGGGAAAAAACATATAAGGGATTACGGCTGATGGAGTAAGGGCCTTGGCTGATCAGGCTGGAGCCTTTATGTCCCCCCAGATACAGCATGCACCAGCAACGACCCAGTACGGCAATCAGCACCAGCCCCAAACCCGCCATACGGGTGAATTGGAATGTCAGCGAATCCACTGACCAGGTGGAGGCAAAGAAAGGCAAGATGACAGCCAACAGGCCACCAAATATACCTAAGGTACGACGACGCTGTACTTGAATGCGGGCTAAATGCTCCCAGGCTTCTTCAACCGTGGCACGCGCACTGTGGGAAGCTGACCAGCGTTTAGGGTTCACGATCAGGGGGTAAAAAGCCAGACTGCCTAGTAGCCAGACTATCGCTAATGAGGCAAACACCTGCGTCAAATTAATGCGCTCCTGATCTGGCTCCAGCAGACCCAATAAAAAGGCGCAGACCAAACCCGCTAATAGTCCTCCCCAGCGCAGACGCGTCTGGTTCAGCGCCCAGCCTGCAAAGTAGAGATGCAATAAGCCAGCACCCACGGCGACGATCGCGCCCATTTCCAGCAAAGGTTTGAGCTCAGGCATCCAGCGAGAGGCAGTCACCAGCGTAGTGGAGCCAGATGTGCTTTGCAAAAGCAGCATCAGCAAGGGCACGGCAAGGAACAGCCCTGTACCCAGTAGCAGGATGCGTTTACCGGACAATACGTCCTGCCCCCGCAAGCGGCGCAGTTTCCAGGCGGCCAGAAACAAGCCTGCTGCCGCAATCAGGCCTGTCAGCAGACCTTGGGCTTCTTTCATTTCGTGGGCCATATAGTCAGGCTGCTGACTGGCGGCTAATAAGGGATTGAGCGGCGACCAGTCCTGGCTAAGGCTGGCCAGCCAGAGGAACAGGAAAGTCACCCCGACCACCTGGGTTAGCAGGTAGAACAGGGAATTGCGTTGCACCAGTGTGGATGTGCCGGACATAGTGAGATCTCGCCAAGAAGAGAGGGGAACCGGGGCTGGCTCCTTACTGACGGGATCAATGTATCGTTGGCACCGTAAAATCCGCGTTAAATCGCGGGACGGCTGTAGATTTTTTTTTGTGGAGCAAAAAGGCGTCCTGGCGGCTTTGGAATAATTGAAATTGCAGCCAGGGAAGGCCTTCAGGTCGGCTTAGTGATCGCGTTGATGCACACAGCGGCCTGCGCTGTAGCTGGCTTGAATGCAGCGATCATCGCCCAGCAGGGCGAGCATGAATAATTGCTCTTCCAAGGAATTAAGCATGGTGCTGCGGCGTGCCATCAGCGGGGTGGCCTTGGGGTCCATTACGATAAAGTCGGCTTCGGCACCAGGAGCCAGCGTACCGATTTGACCTTGCATGTCCAGGGCGCGGGCGGCGCCTTCGGTGGCCATATAGAACATGGATGCGGCTGTCAGGTGGTAGTTGTTCAGGCGGGCCACTTTGTGTGCTTCGTTCATGGTGCGCAGCATGGAGAAGGACGTGCCGCCGCCCACATCGGTAGCCAGCGTGTGCAGAACCTTGCTGTTGCGGATCGATTGAAAATCGAACAGGCCACTGGCCAGGAACAGGTTGGAGGTAGGACAGTGGGCCGCGATACTGCCGGTGTCGTGCATGCGTGCGCGGTCTTGCTCGTCCAGCCAAATACTGTGGCCGTAAATGGCGCGTGGGCGCAGCAGGCCAAAACTGTCGTATACATCCAGATAACTGCGGTTATTGGGGAACAGCTCGCTAACCCATTTGATCTCGTCCTTGTTTTCCGCCACGTGGGTTTGCAGGAACACGTCGGGGTAGGCACGGGCCAACTCACCGCAGGCGGCCAACTGCTCGGGGGTGGAGGTAGGTGCAAAACGGGGAGTCAGGGCGTAAAGCTGGCGGCCCTTGCCGTGCCAGCGTTTGATCAGGTCTTCCGAGTCGCGTGCGCCGGATTCAGCCGTATCTTGCAGATAGTCCGGGCAGTTGCGGTCCATCATTACCTTGCCGGCAATCATGCGCAGATTGCGTTCGTGGCTTTCTTCAAAAAAAGCATCCACGGATTGGCGGTGCACACTGCCGTAGACCAAGGCCGTGGTGGTGCCGTTGCGCAGCAGCTCGTCCAGAAAGACACCAGCAACCTCACGGGCGTGTTCGCTATCGCCAAAACGACCTTCAGTGGGGAAGGTGTAGGTTTCCAGCCAGGGCAGCAGGCCGCTGGAGGGGGAGGCAATAATGTCGGTTTGCGGAAAGTGCAGATGGGTGTCGATCATGCCGGGCATGATGATTTTGCCGCTCAAGTCGACTTGTTGAGTGTCGGGGGGCAGGCTGCCCGCCAGTTCGGCCCAGTCGCCACAGGCCTGGATCTGGCCTTGTTCGTTAACCAGTAAAAGGCCATCGCTATGGTAGCGCACAGCCTCGGTAGGATCTTCCAGTGTGGCCGGGTCTGCGACAAAGTACAGCAGTTGAGCGCGGTAGGCACAGGCGGAGTGCAAAGGGGTAGTCATAAATGTCCTTGAAGTCGAGGGCGCATCAGCGACTGAGCTGGCCCATTTGATAGGCGTGGGCCAGTAGTTCAGCGGCGACCGCCACGGCAATAATAGAAGGGGCCTTGCCCGTGATGCCGGGTGCGCCAATCGGGCAGACCAGCTCCTGAATACGGGATTCGGGCATACCGCGTTGTTGCAGGCGGCGCTCGAACTGACGGCGTTTGGTCATGGAACCGATCAAACCGACGTAGGCCGTATCGGGGCGGCGCAGAATTTTTTGGCACAGCGCTAAATCCAGGCCGTGATTATGCGTCATCACCAGAAAATAGCTATTGGTAGGGGCCTGTTCAATCAGTGCATCAGGTATATCGGTGATTTCCAGGCTGACGTTACTGGGCACCTGGGCTGGAAACAGCTCGGGCCGTTCGTCTATCCACAGCACCCGGCACGGTAGGGTACCCAGGATCTGAACCAGCGCCTCGCCCACGTGACCGGCACCAAACAGCAGGATGGTCAGGGGAGGGGGCGGCAGGTCTTCCATCCAGATACCTTGAGAGCCGTCGTAGTCCAAGCGCGATTCGTCCACGATGGAGGGGCTTTGAATATCCACTTGTTTGCTGCCGTCAGACAGCAATTGCGAACGGCGGCTGGTCGCCTGACCGGCGCGCACGGCGCTGTCCAACTCTTCCAACCAGCCCAGATCGTCGGGGCCTAAGGCCTCGTATAGCAGGGTGACTACCCCGCCGCAGCATTGGCCCAAGCTGGGGCCTAGCGGCAGGCGGCTCAGGCTCCAATCGGGCCCGCAGGACTGGCTGAGCATCACACGCGCTTGTTCAGCGGCCACCCATTCCAGATGGCCGCCACCAATGGTCAGCCACTGCTCGGTCTGGCTGAACAACATGGCCGTACCCGCAGCGCGTGGAGTAGAGCCCTTGGCCAACGCCACCGAGCACAGAACCAAACGCTCGCCCGCTTTCAGACGGGCGAGGGCAAGAGAGGGCCAGCTACTCATTTCGCTTGACGAATAGCCGCGATAGCCCGCATTACGGCTTCGGCGGTGGCTGGGGCGTTTAGCTCGGGCTCGATCTGGTAATTGCCCACGCTGGCGACGGCATCGCGAATCGCGTTGAACACGCAAAAGGGCAACAACAAAGGAGGCTCACCCACCGCTTTGGAGCGGTGAATCGAATCCATAGCGTTGCGGCCATCGAACAGGTTCACGCGGAAATCCACCGGGCAGTCGCTGATGGCAGGAATTTTGTAGGTCGAGGGCGCATGGGTGGTGAGCTTGCCCTGGGCATTCCAAACCAGTTCTTCGGTGGTCAACCAGCCCATGCCTTGAATGAAGGCCCCTTCAACCTGACCAATATCCAGAGCCGGGTTGATGGATCTGCCTACATCGTGCAGAACGTCCGCCCGCATCAGGCGCGATTCGCCTGTCAGCGTGTCGATCAGCACTTCTGCTACGGCAGCGCCGTAGGAGAAATAGTAGAAGGGGTTGCCCTTCATGATCTTGGAGTCCCAGTGCAGGCCGGGTGTGGCGTAGAAACCATCGGACCACAGCTGAACACGGGCTTGGTAGGCATGTTCAACCAACTGGAAGAAAGGCATGATCTGATCACCGATCTCGACCTGACCACGCTCAAACTTCACACTGGATTCCTCAACCGAGAACAGTTGAGCCGCTACCGTTGTTAAGCGTTGGCGAATCTGATGGGCGGCGTCTTGTGCGGCTTTACCATTCAGGTCGGTCCCGGTGGAGGCTGCTGTGGCCGAAGTATTGGCCACTTTGGTGGTATCGGTAGCCGTGACGCGTATATGTTCCAGGTTCAGACCGAGCTCATGAGCCACGACCTGAGCAACCTTGGTGTTCAGGCCCTGGCCCATTTCCGTACCACCGTGGTTCACCAGTACAGTGCCGTCACGATATACGTGGACCAGGGCACCAGCCTGGTTGAAGGCGGGCACGTTAAAGGAAATACCGAACTTCACCGGGGTTAGCGCCAGACCTTTTTTCAGAATCGGGCTGCTGGCATTGAATTCGCGGATGTGTTCACGACGCTGACGATACTCGCTGGTGGTTTCCAGCTCTGTCACCAATTCGTTGATGACGTTATCCACCACGGTCTGGTTATACGGGGTGATGTTCCGGTCTTCCTTGCCGTAGAAGTTCAGGTGGCGCACATCCAGGGGATCTTTGCCCAAACGACGGGCAATCGTATCCAGGGCCACCTCCATTACCAAAGCGCCTTGCGGGCCACCAAAACCGCGGAAAGCGGTATTTGACTGGGTGTTGGTGCGGCCGCACAGAGCGCTCATTTCCACATCAGACAAGTAATAGGCGTTGTCAAAGTGGCAGATGGCACGGGTAGCAACGGGGCCGGACAAGTCAGCTGAAAAACCGGAGTTAGCTGTCATATCCAGACGCGCACCCAGGATACGGCCTTCGTCGTCGTAGCCAATATCGTATTCGTAGTAAAAGCCGTGACGTTTGCCGGTGATCATGAAGTCATCGTCACGATCCAGACGCAGCTTGATCGGGCGTTGCAGCTTGACGGCGGCCACACTGGCCACGCAGGCGTACAGCGCAGATTGGGATTCTTTGCCTCCAAAACCGCCACCCATGCGACGACATTCCACATGCACTTTATGGGCACCTACGCCCAGGCAGTGTGCCACCAGCTGCTGCATCTCCGAGGGGTGCTGGGTAGAACACCAGATATGCACAGCGCCATATTCTTTGGGCACGGCGTAGGAAATCTGGCCTTCCAGGTAGAACTGTTCCTGACCATTGCACTGGAACGTGCTTTTCAGACGATGCGGGGCGGCATCCAGCGCCGTTTGAGCATCCCCTTGGGTCAGGTGCATAGGGGGCAAGACACCTGCTTGGGCTGCCTTGGCCTCTTGCGGGGTCAGAATGGCAGGGAGTTCTTCGTACGTGATCTTGCCCAGACGGGCGGCGCGGCGCGCCTGGTCGTGAGACTTGGCAATCACCGCAAAGATGGGCTGACCAAAATAATGCACAATGCCATCGGCCAAGATGGGGTCATCATGCAGAATCGGGCCGCAGTTATTGGCAGCCGGAATATCTGTAACGGTCAACACCGTAATGACGCCCGGTGCCTGGCGTACGGCCTCCAGATCCACACTCAACAGGCGGGCATGGGCTTTTTCTGACATACCCAGAGCGATATGGGCTGTGCCCTGTAATTCGGGCAGATCGTCCGTGTAGGTGGCGGTGCCGCTAACGTGCAGGTCTGCCGATTCGTGCAGGAAGGAGACGCCAACCCGCTTGGCCGTGGCGGTGTTCAGGTGGTCGATATTGTCGATTTTCATCACAAGGTCTCCAGGCTGGCTTGAGCTCGGTGAAAAACATTCAACTGGGCGGGACTCAACGCGTGTTCAGGGTGGGTTTCCAGGAAGAAGCGATACAGCAGATTAGCCGCACTTTGATTGCGGTATTCGCTGCTGGCACGCATATCGCTCAGGGCTTGATAGTCCTGTTGCAGCGCTTGCATGGCCGCCTGGACGTTTTCCTCGTTCCATTCCTGGCCTTGCAGCACGTGCTCGGCGTGGCTGGCCCGTTTAGGCGTGGCTGCCATGCCACCAAAAGCGATGCGAGCCTGCTTGACGATCTTGCCATCCAACTCGACGGCAAAGGCGGCGCAGACGGCAGAAATATCCTGGTCGAAACGCTTGGATAGCTTGTAAGTACGGAATTGCCACTGGCCTTTATCACGCGGGATGAACAGGCCCTGCACGAACTCACCCGGCTCCATGGCAGTTTTCTGGTAGGCCAGATACAGGTCTTCCAGAGGCATGACGCGCTCTACGGTCCCTTTACGCAGGACCACGCGGGTGCGCATGGCAATCAGGGCGGGCATGGAGTCGCCAATGGGCGAGCCGTTGGCTACGTTGCCCCCTAATGTACCGGCGTTGCGGATAGGGAAAGAGGCAAAGCGCTGACGCAGTTCTGCTAATTCAGGGTGGTCCTTGATCAGGGCATCAAAGGCGTCATTCAGCAGCACGCCTGCGCCTATATACAGATCGTCCTCTGTGCTCTTCAGTTCGCGCAGCTCTGCGACCTGACCGATATAAATCAGATGTGGCAGCTCACGGAATTGCTTGGTTACCCATAAACCAATATCGGTGCTGCCAGCCAGAATGCGGGTTTGCGGATATTGTTCGCGCAATTGGGCTAATTGTTTCAGCGTGCGTGGGGCGTGGAAAGTCTGGCCCTGATACTCGTAGGCCAGCATGCCGTCCTGACGAATGGCGCGCAGCTTATCTTCAATTGTTTGGCGATCCATGCCCACAGCCGGGTAACTGTGCATGGCTTTGGCGGCATCAATAATGGGGCGGTAGCCCGTGCAACGGCACAGATTGCCCGAGAGCACATCGTCGATCTGTTCTCGCGAAACGGGGCCGTTCTCGGGCGCATGCTTCATGTACAGGCCCCACAGGGACATGATGAAGCCGGGCGTGCAAAAGCCGCATTGAGCACCGTGCCAGTCCACCATGGCTTGTTGCACAGGGTGCAAGGTGCCATCGTCCTGACGCAGGTCTTCAATGGTGTAGAGCACCTTGCCATCGAGCGTAGGCAGCAGCTGGATACAGGCGTTCACGGCCCGCAATTGCAATTGATTGTTCTGGTCCAGTTCGCCAATCATGACGGTGCAGGCGCCGCAGTCACCCTCAGCGCAGCCTTCTTTGGTGCCGGTGCAGTGCAAATCCTCACGTATATACTGTAGAACGGTTCGCGTGGTCGGGGCCTGAGCCACTTCCTGTACCTGGCCGCGAAAAATAAAACGAATTGGTCTTGTCTCCATGATCTCACTCGACTGTTTTTTTACGGATTGAAGATAGCATTTGCTTAGGACGCGAACATTTGCTTGGAATGATGTTCACTATATAAGCGTATGAGTGTCTACACGGATCAACGGCAGGGGCCAGCGCTTGTATTATTTAGACCATGCCAAAATTACGAGAACAACTAGACCTACATTTGCTGCGGGTTTTGCAGTCGCTGCTCAAAGAGCATAGCGTCTCGCGAACGGCCATCCGTCTGGGTATGTCCCAGCCAGCCGTCAGCAATGCCTTGCGGCGCTTGCGTGAAATCACGGGCGATCCGATTTTGTTGCGTGGCAAAAAGGGAATGGTGCCTACCGAGCGCGGCCCCTTTTTGCTGGCACATGCTACGGAAGCCCTGCAAGCAATCGAGCGAATTTCTGCTACAGCAGAGCCGGTGGATCCTAGCCAGTCTACCCGGGTTTTCAATCTGGGCGCACCGGACTATCTGGATGGGGCTTTCATCCCGGATATTGCCGAGCGGGTACGCCGTCAGGCGCCGCAGGCCCGGTTGGTGGTCCATACCATCAACCCGGACCTGGACTACGTGCAAGCCTTGGAGGAGGGCGAGCTGGACGTGGTGATCGGCAACTGGCTGGAACCCCCGGAGAAGCTGCATCTGGCGCGTCTGTTTGATGATGATGTGGTCTGTATGCTGGGCCGTCATCATCCGCTGGCGCAACGTGGCCTGTCTTTGCAGCATTATCTGGAGATGCCGCATCTGGCACCGTCGGCTCATGTCACGGACAAACGCGGCTTTATTGATGGCTGCCTGGCCGAGCAGGGCATCAGCCGTCAAGTGCAGATGGTGGTGCCGTATTTCGGCCTGGTGCCGGGTATTTTGAGCCGCACGGATATGGTGTTCACCACCAACCGTCAGTTTGCCGAGTACTATGCCCGCATTCTGCCCATTACGGTGTTGCCTTGCCCGGTTCATTTTCCGCTGATGCGTTTCTACCAGCTCTGGCATCCCCGCACGCATAATGCGGCAGAGTTGTTGTGGTTCCGGCGCTGTATTGCTCAGGCCGCAGGTCGTTTGGATGGATTATCAGGGGGAACTCCATGAGTTTAACTATTGATTTGAACTGCGATATGGGCGAGAGCTTTGGCCCATGGGTCATGGGCCATGACGAGCAGGTGATTCCCTGGGTGACATCCGTGAATATCGCCTGTTGCTTTCATGCCGGTGATCCAGGCACCATGCGTCAAACTGTTGCCCTGGCACTGAAACATGGTGTGAAGCTAGGGGCGCACCCTGGTCTGCCTGATCTGGCCGGTTTTGGCCGTCGTGTCATGGCGGTGACACCTGAGCAGGTATATGACATGGTGGTGGTACAGGTGGGGGCGCTGGCCGCGGTTGCACGCACTCAAGGGGCAGCCTTGCATCACGTTAAGGCACATGGCGCTCTCTACAATATGGCCGCGCGTGATGTTGGGCTGGCTACGGCCATCGCCCAAGCAGTAGCGGACATTGATCGCAGTCTGATTCTGTATGCGCTGGCAGGCAGTATTCAGGTTCAAGCTGGGCGGGATGCGGGCCTGACGGTTGCCCAAGAAGTGTTTGCTGACCGCAGCTACCAGGATGATGGCAGTCTGACGCCGCGTCAGCAGGCCGGTGCCATGATTACTGATGCCGGGCAGTCCGTGCAGCAAGTGATGCAGATGATAGAACAAGGCACCGTCACCAGCTTGTCCGGTAAAACGGTGCCTTTGTCCGCGGATACCTTATGTCTACATGGCGATCAGGCCGGAGCGGCCGAGTTCGCGCAGCGTTTGCATCAAGCGTTTGAGCAGAGCGGCGTCCGCGTTCAAGCCGTCTAACTAGGTTTTGTGCTCGGGCAAATTACGACGTGCTGTATCTGTGCTGGCCAATTCTTCCAGCTCTTTTTCCGTCATGACCTTGTACATTTCAAGCGAGGCCCCTTTTAGGCTGGACGTGGGCGCTTCGCCCCGTTTGGCGGCTAAGGCCGCACCTGCGGCTTTTTGCTGGGCTTGCGATAAAGCAGGCATGAATCACCTCCAATAAAAAAGTACTCAAGCCTTTAGTGTGCACATGAAAAAAAGACGGCAAAGCAAGCAAATGTGAGGCTTGTTTGCCGTCTTGAACAGACGCGAGGGCGATAGCCCGATCAGGATACTTTTCGTTTCTGAATCAGATACATAGCCATACCGAAAACCAGCCCCCAGAAAGCGCTGCCGATATTGAGCAGGCTCATGCCCGAGGCCGTGGTCAAAAAGGTTACCAGAGCCGCATCACGAGTGTCGGGGGCTTCCAGCGCCATGTGAATGCTATTGCCTATGGTGCCTAGCAACGCCAGGCCTGCAATGGCGGCAATCAATTCGGTGGGGAAGGCGGCAAACAGGCTGACTACGGTTGCGCCAAAAATCCCGGCAGCAAAATAGAAAATCCCGGCCCAGACACTGGCTCGGTAGCGTTGACGCGGGTCAGCATCCACTTCAGGGGTCATGCACAGGGCTGCGCTGATCGCGGCCAGATTGTAGGCATAGCCGCCAAAGGGGCCAAAAATCAGGCCAACAATGCCCGTCCAGCTAATGACGGTGGAGTTGGGGGCGTCGTAATTATGGGCCTTTAAGACCGCCACGCCCGGAATGTTTTGCGAGCTCATGGTGACGATGAAGAAGGGAATCCCCACACCGACCAGAGCAGTCCAGGAGAATTCGGGCCAGACCAGTACCGGTGTAGCCGGTGTCCAGCTGAGAATTTCCATTTTCAGCAGACCTTGCATGGCGGCAATCGTGACGCCTGCCACCAGAGCCAGGGGTACGGCGTATCGGGGCGACCACTGACGCACTAGCAAGAACACAATAAACATACTCAGGCACAGCAGCCATTGGGTCTGCATGGCGCCAAACAAGTCCAGGCCAAAGCGCAGCAAAATCCCGCCCAGCATGGCACCGGCAATGCTGCGTGGCATGTACTTCATCAGCTTTTGAAAACTGCCGCTTAGACCACAAATTGTGGTCAGCAGAGAGGAAAACAGGAAAATCCCCACGGCCTGTGACATGGGCAGGCCGGCCAGGCCGGTTGCCAGCAAGGCCGCGCCGGGTGTGGACCAGGCTGTCAGAATCGGAATTTTGTAGCGTAGCGACAGGCCGGCGGACAACAGTCCCAGACCAATACCCAAAGACCACATCCAGGAACCCAGCTCGGCGGTGTTGGCACCTGCCGCTTGAGCCGCTTGAAAAACAATGGCAGCTGAACTGGTATAGCCCACCAGCACAGCAATAAGCCCGGCCGACATGTGAGAGATCTGGAACCAACTGAGTAAGCGATGCAGATATCCGGTGCGGGATAAAGGTGTGGAGGACATGGATGCGTGTGGTGAGGGAGTTAAGACTTAAGAAGATTGGGTTTGGCTTAAGTAACGGCTGGGGGTGTCGCCCAAAATAGATTTGAAAACGGTAATAAAGGCACTGATAGAGGTGTAACCCAATTCCCTGGCTGTGCTCTTTACGGACATTCCCGAACCTAGTTTTTGGAGGGCCAGCATCATCATGAATTGTTGACGCCAGCGCCCGAAACTCATCCCTGTGTGTTTTAGCATATGTCGGGCCAGGGTGCGCTCGCTCATCGCCAGTTCTTTTGCCCAGTCAGCCATAGTGGGGCGTGAGTCGGGCTGCTTGAGCATGGACTGAGCAAGGGTTTGCAAAACCTTGTCTTCCGGTACGGGAACGTGCAATTGCCGCGTAGGCATCTGATTCAAGGTTTCTAGCAACACCAGGGCGAGGCGATGGGTTTGGCTACCCAGTTCGTAGTCGGCTTTCAGATCGCTTAAGTGAATAATCATTTCTCGCACCATGGGGCTGATGTCCAGGGTGCAGCAATGGTCGGGCAATTGATCCAGGCCGGGCTGTATGTACAGAAAATGGATTAAGGCCTTGTTGGCTGCACGGGCGCGATGGCGTATGCCTACCGGCACCCAGACCGCACAAAGTGGCGGCACCATCCAATAGCCTTGATCCGTTTGCAAAGTGACAGGGCCATATTGCGTCATGATCAGCTGCCCATTGGGATGGGTGTGCAAAGGGTTCTCAGTGGCACTGCCCATGGCCATTTTGATGCTGAAAATGGGGCCGCCCTGCGGATTAGCGCTAAAACTCATGATTTGTCTGGTTTGAGGTATAAGTTGTCATAATATCCTGTTTGCGTCGGGTCGGAAACAGGATAGAGTAGGGTTTTTACCTACTGGCCCGTTTCCATGCCCCACTCTCGCTTTTCATGGTTCTTTCACCCCCTGACTGTTTTGGTGGGTGTTCTATTGATCGCGGGTAATTTGCGCGCGCCGATCACGGGCATTGCTCCCTTACTGGAGCTGATCCAGGCCGATTTGTCTTTGTCCTCGACTCAGGCCGGTTTATTGACGGCCATGCCCTTGTTTATCTTCGCCGTCATCTCTTTGCTGGCGGCTTCGATGGCACGGGTGGTGGGGCTATCTCGTTCCTTGTTTATTGCCTCCGTACTGATTGCTGTCGGTGTGGTGGTTCGTGTGATGGGCGGGACGACGGCGCTGTTCTCCGGTATCGGTTTGCTGGCCATCGGTATTGCCTTGGCTAATGTGCTTTTGCCGTCTCTGGTGAAACGACACTTCCCAATGCGCATCGGCTTTGTGACTTCCCTGTATGTGTTGTTCATGGGGCTGGTGGCAGCATTTAACTCTGCTTTGGCCGTGCCTATGGCGCAATGGGCCGGGCAAAGCTGGCGTTGGTCGTCCGTGATTGTGGTGGGCTTCATGGCGCTGGTCTGCGTTTTGGTGTGGGCGACCCAACTTGGGGCAGATCGCCATGCCGCGCAGAACGCTCCTGCTGTGGCCACAGCCAGCGCACCTGTCTGGCGTCTGCCTTTGGCCTGGTATATCACCCTGTATATGGGCTTGAACTCGGTGGCGTATTACATGGTCGCCAGCTGGTTGCCCGTCATGTTGGTCAACTATGGTTTCGAGGCCGAACAAGCTGGTCAGATTCACGGTCTAATGCAGCTGGCTACCGCTATTCCTGCCTTGTTGCTGATGCCTGTGCTGAGCCGCTTGAAGGACCAACGTATTGTGGCTTTGACAGGGGCCTTACTGCAGACCCTGACGTTTATTGGTTTCCTGGTCTTGCCGTCCTGGTCCTTGCTGTGGTCTGTGCTGTTTGGAGTGGGTAGCGGCAGCGTGTTCCTAATTGCCCTGTCCTTGATCGGAGTGCGTTCCACGTCCACGTCGCAAGCGGCGTCTTTATCGGGTATGGCTCAATGTATGGGCTACTTGCTGGCCGCTTTAGGCCCACCCGCCATGGGCGGACTGCATGACCTTTTTGGTGGCTGGGGTTGGGCCCTGGGTCTATGTATGGTGGTGACTGTAGGGATGGCTTATGCCGGCTGGCTGGCGGCACGTCCCGCAGTAACGGCTACACCTTAGGTAAATGGTTCAGTTAGGAGCTGGCCGGCTTGCCGGCTGAGGGAAGACTAAGTCTCTTGCAGGATCCGCCTGCTTTTAGTCTTTGATTCGTAGCGAAATGGTATGCAGGGCTAAGCCACCCAGGGCCAGCAGGGCACCCACCCAGGCGGTGGATGTCCAGCCCCAACCGGCGGCAATTGTCAGACCACCCAGCCAGGCTCCCAGCGCATTGGCCATATTGAAAGCCGAATGGTTCAGGGCAGCGGCCAGGGTTTGGGCATCGCCAGCGACATCCATCAAACGAATTTGCAAAGCTGGACCCAAGGCAACCAGCGTGCCGATCAGCATGATGTTCAAGGGGCCTAGAATAGGATGATGCGCGGTCACCATGAACAGCAGAAGCACCGCCGTTGCCCAGATCAGTACCAGCCGGATGCTGCGATCCAGATAGCGATCGGCATAGCGTGCTCCCAGTAGATTACCCAGCACCATACCCACCCCGAACAAGGCCAGCACAACAGGAATGGTGCTGGCGGACAGGCCCGCCAGTTCCATCAAGGTCGATTTGACGTAGCTAAAGACGGAGAACATGCCGCCAAAACCAATGGCGCCTATGCCCAGCGTCAGCCAAACCTGTTTGCGTTTCAATGCACCCAATTCACGTAAAGGGCTGGCCAGGGTATTGGCCGGCAGAAAAGGTACAAAGCGAAGCACCAGGCCCATGGTGAGCAAAGCAATAATGCTGACAAAGGTAAAGGCAGCTTGCCAGTTCAGCCACTGACCCAGCGTGGTGGCGATAGGAACCCCCAGCAAGGTTGCAACCGTCAGCCCCAGCATGACGTAGGCCACTGCCTGCGCACGGCGATGGGGCGGCACCAGGCGCGCTGCGACTAGGGCAGCTACGCCAAAGTAGGTTCCGTGGGGAAAACCCGCCAGAAAGCGGGTAATTAAAACAGTTTCGTAGGTAGGGGCAAGAACGGTCAGGAAATTACCCACGGCATATGCACCCATCAAGGCGATCAATAGGCGCCGCCAGGGCCAGCGAGCGCCTAATACCGCCAAGACTGGCGCACCGATCACGACCCCCAGGGCGTAGGCGCTGATCAAATGGCCCGCTGTGGGAATATCGATGCCCAGGTCCTGAGCCACATCAGGCAGCAGCCCCATGATGACAAATTCACCAGTACCGATGGAAAAGCCGCCCACCGCCAGCGCCAGAATGGCCAGTAACACCTGGCGGGGGGATAAAGAAGTGTGTGAGGAAGACAAGATGACAGCCTGAGAAACAAGAAGAGGTGGAGTGTCCAGCCCGTGGGAGACGCTATTGTCGCGCAGTCAGGGGGCAGGACTCAAGATTTGACGAGTGATTGCTAAGGTCATGTAACAGTAGGGAATTGATAATCTTTTTCAGTTTTTTAATTATTATTACGTCCTAGCACAAATTAATTTATTCAGCTATAGCGTCTGTCCTAAACAACGTATGCAGATTTTTTTATTTATTTTATATAGAATCACGGTATTGGGTGTTTTGTATCCAATCATTTTCCTGTGGTAGCTTTCCCCTGATTTTGCAAGAAATCGGGGGTTTTTTTTATTCTCGATGTTTTGGGTTTCAAGGATTTTTGTATTGGTGGTCTATGCTGATCTAGCTTGTTGTTTGCTTATAAAGCCTTGATAGATAAGTAATTAAATAAGAAGAAGATAGGTGGATGGGCCTGTGCTTTTTGCATCAGGCCCATTGTTTTTTTGATTCATCTAAAGCGGCTTATATTCTTCTTAGATTTAATCTTCAGTTCATACTATCTATTATGTCCGGTCATATTAGAGACAGCTTTTATGTTCTTAGTTGGCAGAATGTAAAGCTTGTTTTGCTTTTGCTTGAAAAAACAAAGATAACCTAAATCGTATTTTGTCCGGTTTAAACGGATATGTTAAAAAACTTGTTGCATGTCTGATATGGCATTGAAGTCATAATCATTTTTTATATCTCATTATCATATGTTTTTTAAATACACTAAAACCGATTGGCGGATTTTCTCGTTCCGTTTCTGCGTGCCATAAAAAGAATTGAATCGGAAGACAGACAAATTTAAGTGGGTTTGATCGCCTTGTCGTTGATCGCGGCACTCTGTGGATATGACTTTGGATTCAGAAAATCATGGAGTCATGAGCGATTCATTACTTCGGTATTACCTTTGATGACACTCGGGTGTTTAGTGTGGTTAAACATATCTGACTATTGATGAACATTAATCTCAATGTTTGATTTCTGAATCCCTCAGAGTTTTTACGTTCTGAGAAGTGAGGAATAGATAGACTTATTCACGAGTAAAGCGAGCGTCCTGTTTTTTACATTTGGCCGCTAGATGAACAGTTCTTGCAGGGGCTTCCTGCTGGCCAAGCCGGGTGGCTGCGTTAGAATCACTTAGGCAGCACACCAGAGGAGCACATCATGAAAGTTGCATTGGGCCAGATGGCCGTGTCCAAAGATTCGCAGGAAAACCTGAATGCCTGTGTGGGCTTGATTGATCAGGCAATTCGCTCTGGCGCGCAGTTGCTGGTGCTGCCTGAGGGCGTGCTGTCCCGCAACGTGGCAGACCCGGAGGTGGTGCTGAAGTCCGCGCAATCCCTGGATGGGGAATTTGTCAGCCGCTTAAGCGCGGCCACCCGCGATACGGACTTGACCGTGGTGTTCTGCATCCATACCCCCGCCGGCGAAGGCAAGGTCTGGAATACCTTGGTGGTGCTGCGAGACGGCCAAGTGCTGGCGCATTACAACAAGCTGCATTTGTACGATGCCTTTTCAGTTCAGGAGTCGCGCTATGTACAACCCGGTACTGAAATTCCGGCCTTGATTGAGGTGGCCGGTTTCAAAGTCGGACTGATGACTTGCTACGATCTGCGTTTCCCCGAGCTGGCACGACGCTTGTGTGTTGATGGAGCCCAAGTCTTGCTGGCCCCCTCGGCTTGGTTGAAAGGGCCCTTGAAAGAACATCACTGGCGCGTACTGACAACTGCTCGCGCCTTGGAAAACACCGCCTATATGGTGGCGGTCGGTGAATGTGGCGAACGTAATATCGGCCAAAGTCTGGTCGTTGATCCTTTGGGTGTGATCGTCGCGCAGGCTGCCGAGACTCCGACACTGCTCTTGGTGGATCTGGACCGTGAACGGCTGGCGTATGCGCGTCGTATCCTGCCTGTGCTGGAAAACCGCCGCTTCGCTCCACCCGAACTGGGCTAATCAAGCCCGCGTTCAGCCCGCCCGTCTGAAGGTTAGATTGACCCGGCCAGAGCCCCAGAGGGGATGGGCCGGGCCTTCCAGTCTGCGTATCCCATGAAAATTCATTCGGGATGGCCCCCACCAGACCAGCACATCGCCATCGCGCAAGCGCAGGGTGCGTACTGAGTCCTTGCGTGTTGCACCCCCCCATAAAAACAGCGCTTCACGTCCCAAAGACACCGACACAATAGGGTGCTGCAAGTCACGTTCGTTTCTGTCCTGGTGCAGCGACATATGCGCCTGCTCGTCGTAGTAATTGATCAGGCAGGTATCGGGCAGGAAGGGACCTTGGCCTGATTCTTCGGCAATCTGTGCCAGCAAGTCGATGAATACGAGGGGAAGGGCTGGCCAGGCGGAGCCGCTTTGCGGATCAATGGGGCTGTAGCGATAGCCCTGCTCATCCGATATCCAGCCTAATTGCCCACAACTGCTTTGCGCGGCTGACATACGGTGGCCGGATGGAACCTGCATATGGCGCCAGGGGGCCTCTTGCACAATGTCTTGGACCGCCTGCGCCAAAGCGGATGCATACGGCAGGGCCAGGCCTGGCAAAGCGATCAAGCCTTCATCCAGAGTCAGGGCATTGCCGGGGGCGGGGGCGAATAGGGAGAGCGTAGACATGCCAGTTGAAGTAAAGCGATCAGGGACCAGAGTATAGTAATCGGGATTGTATTTTTGCGACTTCCCAGTAGAGGTGTCTATGGTCGAGCTGCTTATTCCACAACGTCAACACAGCATTGGTGCGTTCGAGGTTGGGCGCGTTTTACCCTTTCGTCAACGGCGCATGGTGGGGCCTTTTATCTTCTTTGACCGCATGGGGCCGCAAGAGCTACAGGCACCTGTAGGGTCGGAACACGATGTACTGCCGCACCCACATATCGGATTGTCTACTGTCACGTATTTGTTTGAAGGTGCGATGACGCATCGTGACAGTCTGGGTGTAGAGCAAGAGATTACCCCTGGCGCGCTGAATTGGATGACAGCCGGCTCAGGCATCAGCCATTCCGAGCGTTTCGAACCCATGCGTACCCACGGTGGTCGCATGGATGGTATTCAGGCCTGGGTAGCCTTGCCTGAGCATAAGGAGGAGCAAGCGCCGGAATTTGTGCATTACGAAGCCGAGCAGTTGCCGCAGATTCGAGACACAGGAGTAGAAGGGCGCTTGATTGCCGGTTCAGCCTTGGGTCTGTGTAGTCCCGTCAGTGTGGACTCGCCCTTGTTCTATATGGAATTGCGAGTACAGGCGGGCCATTCCGTGCCTTTGCCGACCGGCCATGACGAGCGTGCCATTTATGTCTGTGCGGGCGGCTTGGAAGTGGGCGGTCAACGCTACCCGGCCGGCCAGATGCTGGTGTTCGCTAAAGGTGACAGCCCGCGTATTGTCGCCGAGCACAATAGCCACTTGATGCTGTTGGGCGGCGAGCCTTTGGGCCCGCGCCATATCTGGTGGAACTTCGTGTCCTCGCGCAAGGATCGCATCGAGCAGGCCAAGGATGATTGGCTCAATGGCCGCATCAGTCTGCCAACGCTGGACGATGAACAGTTTATTCCTTTGCCCGCCGTGTAGTTTTGTCGCTGCCTGCCTCTGACAGCCGTCCTCTCAGGCAAAAAAAAGCCCTGGAAAGAATCCAGGGCTTTGAAAGGCTTGCACATCAGGCTGGTGGATTTGCCTGTATCTGCTGCAAGAGCAGACTGGTTTTTTGATTGATGGCAAGCCGTGCAAACGCAATAGTAGCGTTTACGCAGAATGTTTAGGGGACCAATTGTACGGATACGCGACTAGCGAGGCAGACAAGACCAGTTTGATAGCAGGGCTATTGCTGATCCGTGTGTAGCGCCGCTTATCGATATCGATTGGCTCCGCTTATTCATTAATCGCGAACCGGAATTTTCAGGCCGCGCTGCACAGCGGGACGGGCCTGAAATTGTTCCAGAACACGGGCTATATTCTTGAACTGCGCGTACTCCACCAGCTCGCCTGCACCGTAAAAACCGATCAGGTTGGCAATCCAGGGGAACAGGGCAATATCGGCAATGGAATAGCGATTGCCTACCATCCAGTCCTTGCCGTCCAGATGCTTGTCGATCACACCCAGCAAACGCTTAGATTCGTTGACATAGCGGTCACGAGGCCGCTTGTCTTCAAAGTCTTTACCGGCAAATTTATGGAAGAAACCCAGCTGACCAAACATGGGGCCGACGCCACCCATCTGGAACATGAGCCATTGTAAGGTCTCGTAGCGTTGAGCCGGGTCGCTGGAGAGCAGTTGGCCGGATTTTTCAGCCAGATAGATCAGGATGGCACCGGATTCGAACAAGGCCAGCGGTTGATTGCCTGGGCCATTGGGGTCCAGAATTGCCGGGATCTTGTTATTACTGCTCAGGGAAATGAATTCAGGGCTGAGCTGGTCATTGGTGTCAAAGCTGACCAGATGCGGCTCGTAAGGCAGGCCAATTTCCTCCAGCATGATGGAAACCTTGACGCCGTTTGGGGTCGGCAAGGAATACAGCTGCAGATGTTCAGGATGCTGGGCAGGCCATTTACGGGTGATAGGGAAAGCGGAGAGATCGATTGTCATGACGTCCTTCACAATGGGGTGTAGAGGAAGCTTTGATAGTAGCAAGCGATACGGCGACATACGGTCGCAGCCCGCTCCCTAGTAAGGTATTTGTGGTGTGTCGGGCCCGCTCTTAAGGGCGGTGCGGGCGCAAGGGGTCGAGCAAGGACTTCAGGCCGTTGTGATCCAGCTCGTGAGCCAGGGCCAGCAATTGGCCCAGCCGCCCGGAAGGAAAACCTTCGCGGGCAAACCAGTTCAGATAATGCCCCGGCAGGTCGGCCAGCAGCCGCCCTTTGTATTTGCCATAGGGCATGGGGGTGTTCAACAGGGCAAGAAGGTCGTCGCTGGATTCAAGCATGGGTGGTCGGGTTCAACGCAGGTGTTCAGCAAAGAATGCGAGTGTACGCTCCTGAGCCAATTTGTAGGACGCTTCATGGAAGTCGGGGCGGTGATCGCAACCAAAACCATGCCCGGCAGGTTCGTACACATAGATGGCCACTTCTTTCTGGGCCTCCTCGATGGTCTGAATGGCGCTGTCTGGGATAGAGTGATCCTGCGCGCCGAAGTGCATTTGTACCGGAATCTTGGGTTGCTCTCGGGCGTTCTGGGCAATTTGTGAACCATACCAGCAACTGGCAGCACGTAAACCCTGCAAACGGCACGCGGCCAGCCAGCTTAATGATCCACCCCAGCAGTACCCCACAATGCCGATCTTGCGTGAGCCCAGGGCGTCAATGCAGGCCTGGATATCCAGCAAGGTTTTATCCAGGGCAATACCATTACGTAAGGCCAAGCCGGCTTGCACATCCTCGGCGGTGTAGCCTAGCTGAATGTTTTTTTCCTGGCGATCGAACAGAGCAGGAGAGAGTACTCGGTAGCCTTGCTCGGCAAAGCGATCGCAGGTGTTGCGTATATGTTGATTCACGCCAAAAATTTCCTGCAGTACGATCAAGCCCTGTTCGGCCTGCTCGTCGCCTACGGCATAGGCCTCGAAATGGTGCTGGTCTGCGCTGGTCAAAGTAAGCGTGCTCATAGAGGGTCCTTTAGCCATAAAACAATAATTCTCTCTTATAACAGTCGCCAAGGCTGGGAGGCCAGCCTCAGGGCGTTTACAATCCACCCAGAATGGCGGGATTGCCTAGCGCCCGCCTAGCCCCTTCTACTTCAATGGAATGATGATGCGTGACGTGCTAATGGACAGTCTGTTCTGGACGATTGTGATGCCCTGGTTTTTGTTTCTGGGGCTATTTCTTGTTCCCAAGCAACCCTCCTGGTTGCGCAGCTTTGCCTTTCCAGGCGTGTTTATTGCAATCGGTTTGGGCTTGATTGCAGCGGTGGCGATTGGGGTGGGGGTGTTCAGTATCGTTCTGGGCCTGATCGCGTTTGCTGTGTGCTACGAGCGCCCTAAAGTCAGCGCGTAAATCAGAGTAAAACGTGTCTGAAAAAAACCATCGCCGCCTCAAAGCCCGCGATGGTTTTTTCTATTGACTGCTCGTACTTGCCGACTGGCGCTCTTAACCGTCTACGGGGGCATCCGGGGTATCCAGCGTCAATAAGTAAAAAGCGGCATCCAGCCAGCGGCCAAATTTGAAGCCTACTTCCTTGAAGGTGCCGCCATGGGTAAAGCCCAGGCTCTGGTGCAAGTGGATACTGCCCTGATTACTGGCATCGACACACCCCACTAGCACATGGACCTGAGCTTGGCGGGCGCGAGTGATCAATTCCGACATCAAAATTTTGCCCAGTCCTTTTCCGCGGTGTGCATGGTGTACGTACACACTGTGTTCTACCGTGTATTTATAGGCAGGAAAGGCCCGGAAGGTGCCCCAGCTGGCGAAACCCATCAAGGTCCCAGACGCATCCACCACGCCTACAACGGGAAAGCCATTGCTGCGCTTGGACGCAAACCAGCTCGCCATGGCCTCGGGGGGGCGCGGCACATAGTCGTAGAGCGCAGTGGAGTTCACGATGGCCTCGTTCAGGATCTCCAAAATGGCGACTGCATGCCGTTCTTCAGTACAGTCTATAAAACGGAGTGCGCTGTCACTGTCTTTCATTGATCCCGTCCTGTCGTGGGGTAAGCCAAAGAGTCATCAACAATGGCGACAAGGTATTTGGCGGTTTGGGAGTGTGGATTACTGAATGTCAGGGGCAGGTACACGCGCACGGCCAGGCAGTCGCCACTTTTCAGTGAGTAAAGCTGCGAGCCGTGGGCTACATCAATCTGCCCCTGCAAGACCCATATTTGTTGTTCCAACGGATTCCTCCGGCCGCTGGCCTCGTAGCTCAGCCTGACTCCGGCCGGAAACTGAATCTCCGCCAGATGGAGGCTGCTGGGCCAATTGGGAGGGGACAGGGTACGCCGTATATAACCGGACTCTGGATCTGTCCATAGACTTTGCTCTGCATGGCGAGCCAGTGGGTTCTGCTTTTGCGCGGTTTCTTCGGACTCAAACAGGGCTGCCATGGACACGTCCAGGCCGGCTGCCAGCTTTTCCAGCACGATGGCCGTGGGGTTGGCTTGGGCGCGTTCAATCAAGGAAATCATGGAACGGCTGACTCCACTCTTGCTGGCTAGAGAATCAATCGTTTCCGAGCGTAGCTGGCGTAGTTCACGCAGGCGCTTGGCAATGCGAGTCGTAATGTCGTCCGTGCTCATGGTGCACTAGGTGTAGTCTGGGGTGGCGACTATTCTATTCCACTATATTGGATTTTTTGATGAGAATTTCCACTATAAGGTTTGGTCTCTATGCGTGTTGATCAGCGTTTTTCGGCTTGATTCGGATGAGCAGCCGAAAAAAACGCGTAGCCTAGGCCACGCGTTTTTTAATAGCTACCTAGTCAGAAGGTCGCTCGACTACTGAAGTAGTCCCGTCCAATCAGTCGTAGCGAGCGGCAATATTGCGCTCGCCAATCGCCAAACCGGTTGTCATACCCAGACCGGTATGCATCACCGTCACGTGTGTGCTGCCATCAGCCTGCAACACGGAGAACGGTGCTGGACCCTTGGCGCCGTAGACTCCTTGCCAGCGTTGCAGTACCTGCACGGGGCAACCCAGCACGGTTTGTGCCAGATCCAGCAGGTATTGGTCCGTATCTTCCTGGTTGAAGGGGCTGGCTTGCTGCCCGTAGTCGTGCGAGTCCCCAATGATCAAATCCCCTTGTGGGGTAGGGCTGATCAGCAAATGAATGCCTTGGTCCAGCAAGACGCCGTGGCGTTGCTGCACGTGCTCGCGTAGCGTGTCAGCCAGAGGCAGATCGCTGAATGCGCCATAGTGCAGGCAGGACAGACCCGTCAGCAAAGGACGATCCAAGGCCCAGCCACCATCCTGGGCGCGTACTTTCAGCATTTGCAAACGCGTGACCGATGGTTTGACGGTATCCAGCAGTTCTCTATGCAGGCTGCTGTAATCGTGGCCGGGACAAACAAAAATGCTGTTGGCCGTGAAGTTGCCCACGCTGCTCTGTACCTGGCCTTCCTGCGCATAATGAACATGCGCCTGGGTGTACACATCCACACCCATGGCTTGCAGGCTGCTGGTAATGGCGGGCAGGGCGTCACGCGAGTAAATTTGCAGATCATCCAGACCTTGCAGTGCACCATGATGGTGTCCCAGGCGGCCGTCAAATAAACCGGCCAGCTCCTTGCCGCTCAACATCTGGCAGGCCACGCCTTCATCCTGGGCACGACCCTGGGCGAAATCTTCCAGCAGTTCCAGTTCCAGGTGATTACGGGCCAGCACCAGTGAGCCATTGCTACGCACATGAAAACCGGCTTGCGCCGCCAGATCCAGCCACAAAGAACGGCTTTGGCGGGCCAGGTCCATCATGATGCCTGGTGCCTGACCGGTCACCAGTACCTGGCCGAAATTACGTATGGTGGCGCCTTGGGCCTGGTGGCTGCGCTCCAGCACGGCCACGCTCAGCTTGCGGCGGGCAGCCGCCCAGGCATGTGCCATGCCCAGGATGCCGCCCCCCACCACGATGACATCGTAGTGTTGTGTGCTCATTACTTCTTGGCTTCCGATTTACCGTCGTAACGTTTGGTCCACTCTTCGATGATGCGCTCGCGGTTTTCAGCGGCCCAGACAAAGTTATTGTCGATCAGGCGCTGGTTCAGGTCCGTAGGCAGGTGAGGATTGGCCGTGGCGATGGAAGGAATGGCCAAGACCGCAAAGTTGGTCTTGTACAGGTGGTTAGCTGCTTCGCTGGCCGAGAAGTCAGCCAGTTTTTGTGCCGCTTCCAGGTTCTTGGTGCCTTTCATGATGCCAGTGGCTTCAATTTCCCAACCTAGACCTTCTTTGGGGAACACCAGTTCGAGCGGAGCACCGTCTTCTTTCAGGCGGGCACCGCGGTAGTCGAAGGATACGCCAATGGCGTATTCGCCAGCGGCGGCCATATTGCAAGGCTTGGAGCCGGAGTGGGTGTAGGCACCAATATTCTTGTGCAGTCCGTCCATGAAGGCCCAGCCTTTGTCTTCACCGAACAGTTGTAGCCAGGCGCTGACATCCAGAAAACCGGTACCCGAGGAGGCCGGGTTAGGCATAACGATCTTGCCAGCATACTCAGGCTTGGTCAGATCTTCCCAGGATGTAGGCATGGGAAGTTTGTTCTTTTCCAACTCTACCGTGTTCACGCACAGGGCAGCGGCGTAACCGTTCATGCCGACCCAGCTAGGCGGGTTGGTTTGATCGCGCATCTTGGCGTCAATTTTTTCCAGGCCTTTGGGGGCATAGGCCTGCAGCATGTTCTGGCTGGCCATCAAACCCAGCGAGGAGCCGGCCAGACCCCAGATAGCGTCGGCTTTCGGGTTGTTCTTTTCAGCCAGTAGTTTGGCAGTGATGATGCCGGTGGAGTCACGTACCCACTGGATCTTGATATCGGGATTTTCTTTTTCAAACGCGGCCTGGTAGGCCTTGAGCTGATCGGCTTCCAGTGCGGTGTACACGGTCAGGGTAGTGGCGGCTTGTGCCAGGGAAGCGGCGCCCATCAAAGCGGCAGCCAAGGAGCTCAGAACAATGGTTTTCATGGAAGAAGTGTCCTTGTGTCAGCAAAAGGGGGGTGGGGGTTAGAGAGAGTCGCTGGGGCATTCGCCCTGGGCCATCCGCTCGGTGATTTGTTCAATCACAGCCGGCAGTTGGGCAACGGTGTCAATTAGGTAGTGGGGTTGGGCATGGTCAAAGCTGCCTGCCGCGCGATCACGCAGGGTTTGACGGTTTTCCTCGTCCAGAGCCAGAAACTCCAGTTCAGTCAGACCGGCCGCATTGCCCGAGAGCAGCAAACCGACGGTCCACATTCCGGCATTGCGGCCTTCTTCGATACCGACTGGGGTGTCATCGATCTTGACGCAGGCGCCGACATTCTTGATTTCCAGACGAATGACGTTTTCTAGTGCCATGGCAGGCCAGGGGCGGGCTTGGGGGACTTCGTCAAACGCGACGTGGTAGTCCACAAATACCTGCTGGCGGTGGGCGTGTTGCAAGAGATTGTCCAGAACCAGACGGGGGTAGCCGGAGCAGGAACCAATTTTCAGGCCTTGGCGACGTGCCCAGGACAAGGTCTCACGAGCACCGGGAATGGCGGCAGAAAATTCGCCGACACGCTCGTTCTGCATGGGCAGGAAAGTGTTGTAGATACGGTCTACATCGCTGTCATCGGGTTCGCGCTTATGCTGGGCCATAAACTGGGCATGCACTTCGGGCAATGCCAGCATGGCCTTGATGTGGTCCCATTTACCGATACCCATGGCGCTACGGGCCTGCTCCAGGTTCAGGTTCAGATCAAAGCATTTGAAGGCTTCAACCAGAATTTGGGTGGGAGCAAAAGATCCAAAGTCCACCAGTGTGCCGGCCCAATCAAAAATCAGGGCTTCAAGGCGAGGGGCCTGGGAGGATGACGTATCAAGCGGCGTATTCGCGCAAGTTGGGGATGGCATTGCGGTCCTATCGGGTTGGAGAAAGGGAAGAAGGGGAGCGCCAGGCCTGGCTGCGACGCAGGGCAGCTCGGCTCAAAACATGAACCAGCAAGCAGACAGAGCCGGAGCTCAGCATGATGACCGTGCACATGGCGGCCGCCGGGCCAATAAAGCCGGCGTCATCCATGTTCATGACGGCCACTGAAGCCAGAACGGTTTGCGGGCTGTATAGAAATACGACGGCAGACACGGTGGTCATGGCCGAGACAAACAGGTAACGCGAGACCGACAGCAGGGCGGGCAGGCACAGCGGCACGGTCACGCCCATCAAGGTGGACAGACGGGGAGCTTTCAAGGAGGCCGCGGCCGCTTCCAGCTCGGCCGGGATCGCTTTCAGGGCGGTCACAAAGTTCAGGTGGGCGCTGGTGTACAGGTGAATGACGGTACACAGCACCAACAAGCTCATGGAGCCGTACAGACCGGACAAGGGATTGCTGGGGTGATTGAAAAAGAAGATGTAGCCCAGGCCCAGAACTAGCCCAGGAATCGCCATGGGAGCCAACGCCAGCATTTGCAGTAAACCGTACAAGCCTTTTTCGGCTTGACCACGGGCCGGCAGTTTTTCCAGCACCCAGGCACCCAGAAAGATCAGGGCCGAACCCAGCAGAGCGGTAAACAAAGCCAGGGTCAAACTATTACGCCAGGCCAGCCACCCACCGCCGTCCATATTGTTGAAGTCGTAGGACTTCAGGGACAGGCTCAGGTTATAGGGCCAGAACTTGATCAGCGAGGCCCAGACGGCCATGCCCACAATAGTCAGAATTGCCAGGGATACCAGAATCAGCACCACGGTGAAGTACCGGTCGCGATGACGGTGTGGCAGAGGCGAGTAGGCGCTGAGTGAACCTTGGGCCTGACCGCTGGCACGGGCACGCAGGTGACGATCCAGAAAGAAGGTCAGCACAGCGGGGACCAGCAGCAGGACACCAATGGCCGCGCCTTTGGAAAACTGCAACTGGCCCACTACCGCTTTATAGGCTTCCATGGCCAGCACGTTGTAGGAGCCGCCCACCACTTTAGGAACACCAAAGTCGGTGACCGTCAGCGTAAAGACCAGGCAGGCGGCTGAAAACACGGCATAACGACTGGCGGGCAGGGTCACGGTCAGGAAACGGCGCCAGGAATTGGCACCCATGGCGCGGGCAGCGTCATAAAGACGGGCATCGGCCAGAGCCAGACCTGTGCTCAGAATCATTAGGGCGTGGGGAAAGGTGTAGAAAGCCTCGCCCAGCACAATGCCCCAGAAACCATAAATGGTCTCGCCACCCAGCCAACTGCGCAGCACACCCTGATTCCCAAACAGATAGATCAGAGACAGGCCGGGCATCAGGGACGGTGCCAGCAAAGGCAGCAATCCCAAGGCCCGGAACATGCCGGCGCCACGTACGCAGCAGCGTTGCAGGGCAAAGGCAAAAGCATAGGCGGTGGGGATGACGATAATCAGGGTGCTGACACCGACCAGCACGCTGCGGCCCACCATGGACATAAAGCCGGGGGCGCTGATAATGGACCAGAACTGGCCCAGCCCCACTAATTGGCCGTCGCTGTTCTGAATGGCGCGCAGCAAAATAAATAGCATGGGCAGCGCTAAAAACAGGATCAGCAGCGCGAACAGGGCAATCAATAAAGCACGCCGTGCCGTCGAGCCCAGCCAGACTGGCGAGACGGGGCGGATCAGGGGGTGGTTCACGCTGGAGCCATGAGGAGGCAAACCGGCCAGACTGGCGGCTGCCAGGGGGGCCGCGCCAGGCAGCGGTGTGGCATCAATGGTGGGCATGCAGCGCCTCGCTGGGAAGCTGGATGCGGCAGCGACGCGCGGCCAAAGGATCAAGCAAACGGTCGCCTTGTTCGGGGTTGACGATGGCCTGTACGGTTAAGCCATCCATACCCTCAGGGCGCAGAGTCAATTTATAGTGACGACCCAAAAAAACACCATCGACAATGTCGGCCAAAAAGGTGTTGGTGTTGTTGGCCGGGTTATTGGTATCCAGAACCCGGATGTTCTCGGGGCGAATAAAGAGACGTCCGGCGCTATTGGGAGCTTCGTGGCCCAAATCCAAGCGCACGCGTTCGACCAGCACAGAACAGTCGTGCAGCGGGGTAAAAGGCAACCAGTTGGCCTCGCCAATAAAACCCGCAACGAATGGATCCGCAGGCGCACGGTACAAAGCCTGGGGGCGATCAAACTGCACCAGACGACCTTTATCCATCACCGCGATACGATCCGCCATGACCATGGCTTCTTCCTGATCATGGGTCACCATCAGGGTCGTGATGGACAATTGCTTTTGCAGCGCACGCAGCTCAATACGCAGGCGTTCGCGCACCTGTGCATCCAGAGCCGACATGGGCTCGTCCAGCAAAAGCAGGGATGGCGAGGGGGCCAGCGCACGGGCCAGGGCCACGCGTTGTTGCTGACCACCCGAGAGTTGGGCGGGGTATTTGTTCTCCGAACCAGACAGACCCACTAGATCCAGCATTTCCGATACGCGCTGACGTACTTGGGAGGCCAGGTTCTTGCGCGGTGACAGACCGTAGCCAATGTTCTGGGCGACGGTCAGATTAGGAAACAGGGCGTAGGACTGAAACAAAATGCCGTAGTCGCGCTGTTGAGGGGGCAGGTGCGTAATGTCCCGGCCCGCCATCACAATCACGCCTTGATCGGCTTGTTGCAGCCCGGCAATGCAACGCAGCAGAGTTGTTTTGCCGCAGCCCGAGGGGCCCAGCAAACACACCAGTTCACCGGCCTGGATATCCAGGCTGACTTGGTCCAGGGCGGTAAAGGAACCGAACTGCTTGTGCAGTCCTTGTATGGTTAAAAATGCAGGCTTGGAGCTCATCCCGGGGTTCCGACTTGTCATGAATGTCATGAACGTCAGTATGGGAGTCGGATATGGCTGCACTGTGACAGGACAACTAATTTCTGTAATACGAGTATTGGATAATTTGGTCTTTGAGTTTTCCCAAGGAGAGCGGCAGCATGCTGGCTCTGGAACTAAAGTCCTTTCACGCCACGGCTCATTGTGGCTCCATTACCAAGGCGGCCCAGCAATTGGGAATCAGTCAGCCTACCGTGACCTCGCATCTTCGACAGCTGGAAACCCGCTATGGGGTGGAGCTGTTTTATCGACAAGGCAAGGGCGTCTATCTTAGTCAGCAAGGGGAGCGCCTTTTGCCACAGGTCGAGCAGTTGATGCAGCAGGCGGCCCAGATTGATTTCAGTCTGCGTGATCTGCGCGATCTGAAAAGTGGTTTGCTGCGCGTGGGGGCGACCGGGCCGTATTACATCATGGCGGTATTACGAAATTTTCATCAGGCTTACCCCGGCGTGAAGATGCGTTTGAGCATTGATAATTCACAACGGGTACTGAGTGCCTTGCATGACTATCAGCTGGATGTGATTGCCTCTTCAGCCTTGGTGGATGATCCGCGTCTGGTACGTTTGCTGTTGGCCTCCGATCCCTTGGTGGCGGTGCTGCATGCCGATCATCCTTTGGCCAGTCGCCAGCGCGTGCGTATTGTGGATTTATGCCGCTATCCCATCCTGATGCGTGAGTCCGGTTCCATGACCCGGGAACTGTGCCATCAAGTGTTTCGCCAAGCCGGGCAGGAGCCTGCCCATGTTTTGGAAATAGGGAGCCGGGAGGCGATCGCTTGGGGGGTGGCCTGTGGTATGGGGGCCAGCTTGCTGCCCTTGCGCGAGGTGCCAGCGCACCCGAGTATTGTCAGCCTGCCATTAAGCGATGTGTCGGCGCATTTAAGCGAATTCGTTTATTGCTTGAAAGAACGCGCGCAAGGCCATGCCATACGCGCGTTCCTGGAGCAGGTGCAGGCTGAGTTGCCTGCACCGGCTTAGTGGGGTTTAGCTCAGTTCTGACAAGGCCTTTTCAAAAGCCTGGCGGGCTTTCAGTACACCGTCACGTTGCTCTTGAACGGTTTTGCGTTGGCTGGCGATCTGGTCTTCCTGCTGTGCAAGTTGTTCGCTAAAGCGTTGGCCTAAGGTGCTTTGGGCACTGACGGCGGCCAGGTTGGCGCGGATGCGTTCTTGCTCGGCCACCGTGTCATTCAGGTTTTCCTGGGCCTGGTGCTGCGCTTGCTGGGCTTGGCTCAGTTGGCGACGCAGATCAATCAGCTTGTCCATCTTGGTTTTCTGCGCAGTATCCTCGCCGTTGCCACGCCATTGCAGCAGCATGTTTTCGTCGATGTCTTCCAGTCGCAATTCGACCTGATCTTGCAGGCTCAACTGGGCGGTCACGCTGACTGTTTTACCTTTGGCCACCTTCACCTTCAGGCGGTGTTCCTGGGCCGTATCGCTATCGTGTGCGTCGGATTTTAAGGTCCAGCCGTCTTGACGAGGCAACTGAATCAGCACCGTACGGTCTTCATCGTTAGGTGCCTTGATCTCATAGCGGTAGTTCTGGATACGTGTCCATTCCGAGCGGGCGAGTCCATCTGTCACGCGCGTTTTGCTCAGGCGATATTCCTCGTTCTGCTCTTCGCGAATCTGTACTTTGCTGTCCTGGGCGAAGTAAATTAGGCGTTGTTCACCTGCAGGCAAACCGGCCAGTTCCGCATCGCCTACATGGCCGTCCTCTTGATTGAAAACGGTGATGATGCCGGGCGGCAAGCTATTGGCCTGCTCATTGTTAACCCAGATGGCGGCGGTCGGATGGTCGCCCGCTTGGCCGCTGCGATAGACAGACAAGGATTCGGCCTGCAGGGAGGTGTCGATAAAGGGAACCGAGACCGTCTGGCCAGTGGGCACGCTTAAGGTCTGGGGCAAATTAAAGCGTACCTGGGTCAGACCTTCCTGCGCCTGGGTGCTGGCTCCGGCCCCGCCGGAGGCCCATTGTTTGGACATGACGCTATCTGCCATGTAGGCGGCGCTTTCTACCATAGGAGCTGGGGCGGCCGGGGCCATGCGGGCACGCATGGCTTCACCAGCGGCTCGACGGGCCTGACCGGCACTTAATGTGGCCTGGGTATCAGCTTGAGGCGCGATGGAGCTGCCAACGGCCACGGGCAGCTCAGGACGCTCGTTCCAGTAACGCTCCAACAGACGCTGACGCAGCATGACTGGCGAGCCGGAGCTAAGCGTGACCTTCACGTCTTTCCAGTCTTCGCCGCTGGTGTTTTCAAAAATGGCCCAAGCCTGCAGGCGGGCTTTGCCGTCCTGCATCATCAAACGGTAAGAGCTTTTCCAGACCGGTGCAGGGATCAGATAAGACAGCCGCGCTGTCTTGGCATCAGTCTTGTTCAGGACCAGCTGAATATCACGGGATTGCTGATTGCTTTGACCTGCCAACACTTCCGTCGCCTGTTGCAATTGCTGCTGCAGGGTCTTGTCCAGCACGTCCAGGCTGGTATCGGGGCCCAGCTCCAGGGTTTGAATCTGACCTTGTTCAGTCAACACGCTCAAGATGGCTTGGGCGGGGCGCTCGTTAGTAGCGGCTGTGGCCTGTACACCCAACACCGCACCGCGTATCAGGCGACCTTGTGAGCTGGCGCTGACCTGTTGACCGCGCAGAGCCTGAGCCAAGGTAGCGGGCGAGCGCAAATCTTTGGCCGAAAAGGGCAGGCTGTCGAAACTCTCTTTCAGTGGCGCCAGACCTGATAGCGTCAGCGAATCGATGCGGTTTTTGCCATCGACGGCCATCAGTGTTTTAAGAATGTCATCCACCTGATTTAAGGGCACACGCAGTTGAGCGGTACCCGATTCACTGACGGGGATTTGCCGTTCGATCTCGGCCATACCGGCACTGGACAAGGTAATGGATTCGATCTGCTGGGCCCAGGCTGTACCGGCCGCCGTCCCCATCCAGACCAGCATCAAAGCGCCCGTCAAATGGCGTAAGCGGGGAGTATGCGCAGCGCGTGGCACAAAATGGTTCATAAAGCTTCCTTATTCATCCGTGAGCGAAACAAAGGTGTGAAGCGAATTATGCCTAGCCTTGTGTGGCTCTGTCTGTCATTCGCGTAACAAAAAAATGCCACTGCCCGATTCTTGTCCAGCTGGAGTAAAAAATGCTTACGTCATCAAAACGGTGCACAGCTCTGCTAGGATTTGGGCAGCGTTCTGCTTGACTGAATCGGGGGCGCTTTAACTAACCCAGTGAAGGATCAATATGATGTGGACGTCGTGGGGCAATGCCTGGGCAGGAATGGGGCTTGCTCTGGTATTGGCCGTCTGTTTTTTCTGGCCTGCCCGGTACCTGTCCTGGAATTTACCCATTGAATTGGCGCCCGAGCTGGAGGCGCGCTCGCGCCGCGTCCACCGTCAATGGGGCTGGGTGTGCCAGGGTCTGGCTCTGGTTTTGATGCTGTGGGCCGCTTGGCGCTGGCACTTGACCCCGGCAGCGGCGGTGGCCTGCGTGTTTATTGCTGGCACGGCTTTATTGGCCTGGATCGATGCAGAAACAGGCTATTTGCCTGATCGCCTGACTTTGCCCTTGCTGTGGCTGGGCTTGCTGGTCAACCTGGATCATGGCTTTACCAGCTTGCCTTTGGCCGTGCTGGGTGCCGCAATCGGTTACGGCGCCCTGTGGTTATTGAATCATGTGTTTTTATTGCTCACTGGACGGGCAGGGATGGGCTATGGCGACTTTAAATTGCTGGCTGCCTTGGGAGCTTGGCTGGGCGCGACGGCCTTACCAGGGATGATTTTGTCTGCGTCGGTGCTGGGCCTGTTGGCTGCCTTGATCCTGCGTTTAAGCGGGCGTTTGCAAGCCGGGCAAGCCATTCATTTTGGGCCTTATCTGGTTCTGGGTGCGTGGATCATGCTATTTACCTTGCCGGGTATTTTGTAAATAATTGTCTCGAATTTTCAACAATTATTAAAAAAAATGACTGTGATTTTTCCTCTGCTGTCATAGTGGCGAGAAGCAGAAAAGCCGGTTCAGGAGCCGTCTGTTCAGTCTCCACCAGTGCTTATTGATGCTGTTTATAGCCACTATTCACACGCACCGACACGCCGACCTCAGAGCGGCACTTGAAGGGGACTATCATGAAACGTCGCGACTTTTTGTTCAGCGCCGCTGCGGCCAGCCTGAGCTCACCCATTTGGTTTAAATCAGCCATCTCGCCTTTACAGGCTCAGGAACTGGCACCCAAGGGAGCCAAAATTCACACGGTGGCTATTTTTCCGGCGATTGGTTTTTCGCGGGTGGGCAATTCAAATGAATGGTTTCACGCCCCTGAAATCCCTGGGCTGATGGACGAACCCAAAGGCGGATTTAAAGATGCGGGCGGTCGCATCAAAAAGCAGGTGCAGCGGTTTCGCTTGTACGGTTACGACGATCAAGGCCGGGTGGTGCGCGAGCTGGATGCCTCCTTTAAGCCGCAATGGACAGTACACGTCGCCAATACCAAAGCGGCCTGGTACGGTTTTGTGAATGCCATGGACCGGGGTGAGACGGCACCGGGCGTTCCAGGGTCACATCGCAATCCCTTTATCACGGGCGATGACCGGCTCAATATGTTGGTGATCGATCCTGGTCCGGTCCAGATCAGTGGAGCCTTGGCTAATACGGACGGGGATGAAGACAAGTACAGCATGCAAGGCCAGTTCTGGCAAAGCATGGAGGTGCCCTTAGGGCATTTGCGCACGGACGAGCAGGGGCGCTTGCTGGTGTTCCCGGCTGATGGTGTATCGCGCACGGCCATTCCCCAAAACCCGGTACGGGACTTCACTAATAATGACGGTTGGCACGACGATTGGTGCGATGGCTGGGTAAAAGCGACCGTACAGATCGACGGCGCAACCGTGGAGTGCGAACCTGCCTGGGTCGTATCTTGCGGTCCTAAGTTTGCGCCGCAGATGGAGCCTATCGTCACGCTGTACGATGCTGCGCGTGAGGCCATGATTACCTTGGGTCAATTGCCTAAGCCTGACGATAAAGTCTCTTTCCGACGTGATGTGCTGCCTATCTTGCGCCGTAGTGGGCAGATGCAATGGGTGGCCAGCGCGGCATTCCTGGGCGCGGCTTGGCAAAATGTTGGGGATTTGTCTGACCCGGCCACCTTAGCTGCTTTGGCTGAACCGGGACCAGCAGCCCTGGCCCAACGGCAGCGTGTGTTCGAGGCCTTCCGGCGTCCTGGCGGTACAGACGTACGCGCAGATGCTTTACCGTTGATGCTGGGCGATGGCGTCAATTATCCAGACAGCGCGCATTCTTGGCTGACACTCACTCAGACGCAACATCAGATTTTAAGTTTGTGGGCAGAAGGCCAGTTCGTGAACGATTTCCACGATGCGACGGTGGATACGTATACGGCGTTGGAGAAAATCCCGCTGGCCTTGCAACCCGAGGCCCTGACGCGAGCGTCTTTGGATGCCTGCTCCGGTGGGGCTTTCCACCCCGGTGTGGAAATTACCTGGCCCATTCGTCACCCCGAGCTCTTCCAGGGCAAGGATAAAACCCGTTTTCCTTTCCGCGTGGCTTTGTCAACGCGCAAGAGTCTGGTTCAAGACATGGGCTATCAGCTCAATCCGATCAATGTGTTTACAGGCAATCTTCATATGGCCGATGAAAGTGAGCGGCTCGCTCCGATCGGGCCGCAAGCACCGGGTGATCTGACTCGGTGGATGGGCGTGCCTTGGCAAGGTGATGCCTTCAGTTGCCAGGCTGTCCAAACGGCGGATGGTTTTCCGACGCCAATCTGGTGGCCAGTGCTTCTACCGGTCGATGTTCTACCCGAGGCTTTTTATACACAATTGATGAGTGAAAAACTGAGTATCGAAGAGCGCCTGCGCTTCTATCACAGCCGTGTACCCTGGGCGCGGGGAGCATCAGGCGTAGGCTTGCATGTGGAGGCTGGCTACACCGATGGTCTGCGTCGCATGATCGAGCTTTGGACTCGGATGGGAGTCGTGGTAAAACGTCCGGGGCCAGTCGGGTTGGCGGGAGTTCCGTCCGAGCTGTATGTAGAAGTACAACGCGGTCCCATGGACATTGCCCAGCCGGCTAAACAGACGAAAACCTGAGGATGAAGGCATGATTATTGTTGTGGGCGCCGGTGTGGCGGGTTTAGCGGCGGCGCGTCGCCTGGGTATGCAAGGGCAAGAAGTAAGCTTGGTAGCTCCGCAGGAGATTCAGCCCTCTTTTGGTGAGACCTTGTCCGAGCGTGGGGCGCAGGTCTTGACCAGCCTGGGCTGGGCCAGCTGTCTGGATGAGACGGTAGCCTTGCGCTCGCAGGGACGTTTTTCCGTATGGGGTGGCGCAGGCTTGCGCACCGTACAGGACGAGGATGGGCAAGGCTATTTATTAGACAAGGCGCGCTTGGAGCAAGCCTTGCTTGAACGCGTTCAAAAAGAAAAGACAGTCACTATTCGCCAGACACGCGTGTTGAGCCTGGAGCATCAGCCGGAAGGTGTGGTTGCGCAGCTGGCGGATGGCAGCCGCTTGGAAAGCAGTGCGTTGATTGACTGTACCGGCCGTGCCGCCTTGTCAGCCGGCGCTGCTGCCGAACGCCGTCGTGTAGACAGGCTAGTAGCTGCTTGGCAGGTGTTTGATTTGCCAGAAGAGGCCGAGCCCTTGGCGGCATCCTTAGTTGAGGCCGTGGAATTGGGGTGGTGGTATTTGTCACCGATGCCGGGTCACCGTTTGATGGTGGCCTTGTTCTCGGATTCGGATCTTTTGCCCGATGGCTTGAGTCGTGATGGTGCTGTGTGGGCTGGTTTACTAGCTTGTGCTGATGCGGCGCGGGTGCGCATGGAAAGCCTGGGTCTGGATAGCAAAATGGCGGCTAACACCCCCAAAGTGAGCGCAGCGGCGAGCTGCATCGTGTCTTATTTTGTGGAAGGTCGTATTTTGCGTGCGGGTGACGCCGGTGCGGCTATGGATCCATTGGCGGCAAATGGTGTGGCAACAGCCTTGTGGAGCGGGTCACAAGCGGCCCAGGCGGCGCTGGCCTTGATTCAAGGTAATCCGGAGCCAGCTCGTAGTTATGAAAAAGACTATCTGCTGGGTCTGGTACGCCACTTGAATTCGCAGCATGCCTTGTATGGTATGGAGCAACGCTATCAGGCTCAGCCTTTCTGGCAGCGACGTCACCGTGCGCTGGATTGAGGGTGGCAAGGGCAGGGTAGTACTGAAGGCGCTTGTTATAGGTTTTTCTAGCCAGCGCAAAGGTCAGTTTTGAAGAAGCCTGAACAGCGTTAACGCTGTTCAGGCTTTTCTATCTTGCTTTTAAGGCGCAAAACAAAAAACCGACCATCTTGCGATGATCGGTTTTCTGAGGAATTTTGGTGCCCAGAAGAGGACTCGAACCTCCACACCCGAAGGCACATGGACCTGAACCATGCGCGTCTACCAATTCCGCCACCTGGGCTTTTTGAGGATCAGGTTGCTACCCGTCTCAAGCATTCAATTATAGAGTGAAATTTCCCCGTAACGCAAGAATTATCCACCATTCCATTTAATTTTAATTTCTAGTTGATTGGCGTTCTCATTATCATTAGAATGTATCGTGTGATATAGCATAAGAGTATGAACATGAAATTCAACACAATGGATGTCGAGCGTATGTTGCTGGATATGGGCCAGGGTCGGAAGTACTCCGCCCGAGCCATGCAGCTCATGCTGATGGTTCTGCTCCAAGAGGGCAGTACTCACGGTTACCACCTGATCCGCCGTTTTGCGCAGATCAGCCAGAACAGTTATGTGCCCAGTGCGGGCGCGGTCTATCCGGCCTTGGCGTATTGCGCAACGCAAGGTTGGGTGCTGATCGAAGAAGAAGGCCGTCGCAAGATGTACAGCCTGACGGACGAAGGTCGCAAATATCTGGAAAGCCAGCAAGAAAAATGCGATTACCTCTTGCAGTCCCTGACTTACCGTGGGCGCAAGCTGGTGTGGATACGGCAGATGCTGGCCGAACATAATAGCGACGAAGATTTGAAAGCGGCGCAAGAACAAACCGGTTGGTTGCCGGAGTTTGTCCAGATACGTCATAGCCTGAAGCAGGCCATGTTTGAACAATCAACAGCCAGCCTGGAACGTCAGGCTGAGGTGGTGGCGATCTTGCAAAATGCCATCGACCAGATACGAAATTTGCCCAAGGAGTCTTAAGAATGCAGTCTGAACAATTAACGCAGAAAGTTGCTCATACCCTGAAATTGCGTTTGCTGACCGTCACGAAGCGGCGTCAATTGGGCCCTGATATGGTACGCATCACTCTGGCAGGCTCAGATCTGGACGGGTTTTACACGCCCGGTTTTGATGACCACGTCAAATTGATCTTCCCCGATCCGGCCACTAAAGAATTGCGTCTGCCCCAAATGGGCGAGCGTGGCATGGTCTTTGCCGCCGGCCAGGAAAAGCCCCCCATTCGTGATTACACCCCACGCGAGTTCCGAGAGCAGGAACAAGAAATGGATATTGATTTCGTGGTCCACGGTGAGGGTCCTGCATGTCAATGGGCCCTGCACGCCAAAGAAGGCGACAAGCTGGGCGTAGCCGGTCCGCGCGGTTCTTTCTTGGTCAGCAAAGATCTAGACTGGCAAATCCTGATTGGCGATGAAACCGCCGTCCCCGCCATGGCACGACGCGTACATGAACTGCCCGCCACCGTTAAGGTGCAGGTGTATGTCCTGGCGCGCAGTCTATTAACAGTCGGCACGATGGAAACGCCGGATCATGTGACCGTGAACTGGATTCCTTCCTTGGCCGGTGTGGATGGCGTACTCGATGCGCTGCGTGCGGCGCCGGAATTGACCGGTACCGGTTACGTGTGGGTCGCGGCTGAATACGCTATTGCCCAAAGCCTGCGTGAATACTGGACACAGGAACGAGGCTTGGATAAAGGATCTATCCGGGCCAGCAGCTACTGGCGTCAGGGCGATCAGGGCGAAGAAGCGCCGCGCCTGGACTAAGCAGCTTGTTGCTGAGGGTAGGGCTGGGCGCGCAGACGTCCACCTACTTTCAGGACGGGCTGCAAGTCCGTATCCAGGGTCGAGTTTGGATGAGCCAGGCGATGCTGGTCAATCAGGCGCGCAATGGCGTCCATATTCAGCAGCAAGGTGCTGTCTATATCGTGTTGGAACCGGGTCCAGTAACCACCCCGGCAACTGGAACCTAACCAGCGCGGTTCGTAATCACCGACCGTATCGGCATGCAGCTCACACACCACAACCAGCCGAGAGCAACCGGGTCGCAGAACAATGCGGTAGCTATGTTGTTCCAGCGTCAGGTGGTAGTAAAACGGCGCAGACATAAAACACTCCTGTTTAGCTCTTGGAAGCAATTCCGGGTGAGCAAGTTGGATTAAAAGACCCTTTGGATACCCACTGGGGCAGCCATAAAAAAACCCGCTGGCAGCGGGTGAGTAATAACAATCCCGTTGAGTTGCCAGATGGCCATATCTTGAATCCACCTTGTGCGGGTACACAGGTTGGCATGGGTTTCCCCAACTCTTGATATAGCAATAAGCATAAAAGCGATTCCTCTGAAGTGCAAGGGGCCTCCTTATTTCTGGCAGGCATAATGCAGATCAAAAATAGTTTGTGCTTTTAGGGAATCGTGCTATAGTTATCTTCTGTCTTGCACAGGCATGTTTTTTAAATAAGCCAAGCATTCAGAGCCCAGGTGGCGGAATTGGTAGACGCGCATGGTTCAGGTCCATGTGCCTTCGGGTGTGGAGGTTCGAGTCCTCTTCTGGGCACCAAAATTCCTCAGAAAACCGATCATCGTAAGATGGTCGGTTTTTTGCTTTATGCACCCAGAAAGTCAGGTGCTTGAGCACCTGGCGTGGGGACGAGAAAGGTCGGGCATGCAAGCCCGACCGGGGTCGCGTTGATGTGACCGAGTCCTCTTCTGGGCACCAAAGTTCCGAAAGGCCGATCATTGAAAAATGATCGGCCTTTTTTGTTTTCTGCTCTCAGAAAAAAGCCCGGTTTTTCTGGCTGAGCCATGCTCTAGCAAGCGTCTGCCCGCCTGTGTCAGGCAGTTCAATGCTAGGCTACAAGCTATTAAACCTGCTTAAGGTCCTGAATCAAAGCCTCTAAAAAATGGCTCACACTCATTGATAAGACGCGTTTGGCCATAATCAAAACCTGCATATCCCTATCCAGTCGTGGATCAAGTGCAGGTATGGTTTTCAGGCCATTGTCTCGACTGCTTCGGTGGCTGATTGAAGCCCCCAAGGCGCGGGCCCCATTCTGCTTGCCTATCGTCATGAGTCGGACGATGTGCCTACCGTCCTGACCTATGGGCATGGTGATGTCCTGGCTGGGCACGATCATCAATGGCGGGATGACTTGTCGCCCTGGTCCTTAACCGTAGAGGGCGAGGGCTGGTATGGGCGTGGAGCGGTGGATAACAAAGGCCAGCACAGCATTAATCTGGCTGCCTTGGAGCATGTCATTCAGGCACGGCAAGGCCGTTTGGGTTTCAAGCTGACAACGATTCTTGAGACTGGAGAGGAGCGCGGTTCAGTCGGCGTACGTGCCGTTATTGCCGACCTGGGCATTGGTCAGTACATCTTGGGCCAAGCCTTGAGCGAGCATGGGAGTGAGTCGGGTCTGAGTTATGGCGAACGTTTGTTTGGCTGGAATACCTTGGAAATCTTGGCACTGGGCGCGGGTAATCCGCAAAAACCAGTGAATGCAGTGCCGCCTCGTGCCAAAGCCTTTTGTGATTTGCGCATTGTTATGGACTGCATTACTCCTGCCACCAGGCTGGACTTGAGTAGTCCCTGGGTCGGGGTCGTCAAAGACGCTATTCGCAAAGTGACGCCGCAGAAAATCGCACTGATTCCCAACCTGGCGGGGACCGTGCCTAACGATATTTTTGCCGACATGCCGGGATTGCCCACCATTGGGGTGCCGCACTCCCCTAAAAACATCCGGACCTTTGTGGCCACCCCGGTGGTCGGATATATGGCTGGTCAGTGTAGCCGGATCAAGATCATGCTGTTTGCCGCTACGGTGTATGCCATTGTGATTTTTCCCTTCTTTATGTGGTTGAACGCAGTGGCGACACAGACGGCCCTGATTGTGGTGGTGGCCTTGATGGCGCTGCTTAAGTCTGGGCCTGACACGGTTTCTCAAGACTCAGGCTTTTTCTATGGTGACGTCCTATCGCTTGCCGTATCAATAAGATCTATTTAATATATATCTTTATGGGCGGTGGCTATTTCATCAACTGCCTCACCTCATGTCAAAGGGACGAAAAATGCAAGTTGGAATGCTGAAACTGGCGGGTCTGCAACATCCTGAGTGTGCCGATAAAGTGGCCATCGCCTTGGCGGCGTTGGAGGGCGTGCAAGCAGCCGATGCTTCGTTTGAAAATGCGAAGGCTTCGGTGCGTTTTGATGAAACTCAGGTGTCACTGGAAGATCTGCATGCGGCGGTTGAGCGGGCAGGCTATCAAATTGCCAAACCTGCACACGGCGAGGATGGCGCATGTTGCGGAGGCTGCGGCGGTTAAGCCCAGCAAACTCTTAAACCTGAAACCGATTGTGTGGATACAGTCGGTTTTTTTTATGGCTGCATCTTTTAAAAAGGCAGTGATATCAAGGTCTATTTTTATAGTCACACTGCTTAGGTGCTTTTATCCCCGCGTCACTTTTTTATTTCAGTTTTTTTTCACAGGCTTGTAAAGAAAGCAGCCGATCATTCCGTGGTAATCCTTTGCATGGAATAGGACTGTGTGCACAAAAGAGTGGGGTCGTATGAGCTTGTATCATCTGCACCGGGCAGGGCGACTCGCTGTTAACGTAGGGTATGCACACTGTGCTGGGCAGCAAAACAAAAAAGGCCGACCATCTTGCGATGATCGACCTTTCGGAATTTTTGGTGCCCAGAAGAGGACTCGAACCTCCACACCCGAAGGCACATGGACCTGAACCATGCGCGTCTACCAATTCCGCCACCTGGGCAATCGTTGTATGCTTATGGTTGTGCCAAAAGCCTGCAACGTCTTTACTGCGCGAGCAGCAAAGAAAAAGGATTATAGGCATACTTTATTAATAATGGAAGTGTCCTTTTGAATAAAAAACATCAAGACAGAACTGAGGACCGTATTCAATCAACGGGCCGTTATGAATTGCCGCCTGACTTCGACCCGGAAACCCCAACGCGGGAAGTGATCCTGGCGGGGCTGAGCGATGATGCAGACGGCCTGACCTTACAGGCTCTGGCGGATAGTCTGGGTCTGGGTGAAGAAATTACGGTGGGTTTTGAGCGGCGTGTGCGCGCGATGGAGCGTGATGGTCAGCTGCTGATTTCCCCCGAAGGCAAGATCCGGAAAAATAAGCAAACTGGTTTTATCGCGGGCAAAGTGTTGGGCCATCGCGACGGTTTCGGCTTCTTGCAGCGTGATGATGGGCAGCCTGATCTGTTCTTGTCGCCACGAGAGATGGCCAAAGTGTTGCACGGCGACCACGTTATGGTGCGTATCGTCGGCGAGTACCGCGGCAAGCCCGATGCCTCAATTGTGGAAGTTACTGCGCGCCATACCAGCAAGTTGGTAGGCCGCTTCTTGCGCGAGCGTGGCACCTTTATCGTGGTGCCTGAAGATCAGCGCATCAAGCACGACATCCTGATTCCTAGTGGGGAGCAGGGCGAGGCCGAGCCAGGCCAAGTTGTCACGGTAGAGATTACTCAGCAACCCGAGCGTCACCGCCAGCCTTTGGGCCGCGTGGTGGAAGTGCTGGGCGAGATTGATGATCCCGGAATGGAAATCGAGATTGCCGTGCGCAAGTTTGAAGTGCCGGTCGATTTCTCCGAAAAAGCCCTTAAACAGGCTGCCCGCATTCCCGCCAAGGTAAAACCCACTGAATACAAAGGCCGTGTCGATTTGCGCGATGTGCCGTTCATCACCATTGACGGTGAAGACGCACGCGACTTTGATGATGCGGTTTATTGTGAGCGCGTAGATATCGGTGCAGGTAAACGTCCTCGCTGGGCCTGGCGCCTGCTGGTTGCGATTGCCGACGTCAGCCATTACGTACGTTCCGGCGATGCGCTGGACGAAGACGCCCTGGAGCGTGGTACCAGCGTGTATTTCCCACGCCGCGTGATTCCCATGCTGCCCGAAAGCCTGTCCAACGGGATCTGCTCCTTGAACCCGTCGGTCGACCGTCTGGTTATGGTGTGCGATATGGTCGTGCTAGCCGATGGTGCCAAGTCCGGTACCGTGTCGGCGTATCAGTTCTACGAAGCGGTTATCCACTCCCACGCGCGCACCACGTATTCCGATATCTGGAGCGCTTTGCAGCAGCCTAATGGCCCCGCCGCCACGCAGATTCAGCATGTTCTGGAACCAGTGCAGAACCTGTATTCCTTGTATCGCTTACTGGCAGAACGCCGTACCGCTCGTGGTGCAATTGATTTCGATACGGTCGAAACCAAGATCGTCTGCAATCCCTTGGGTCGTATCGAGCGCATCGAACCTTTGATTCGCAACGATGCGCACAAGCTGATTGAAGAATGTATGTTGGCCGCCAACACATGCGCCGCAGACTTTATTGCACGCAGCCGTCGCAATGGTTTGTACCGCGTGCATGAAGGCCCAACCCCACCCAAACTGGAAGCCTTACGCGAGTACTTGCGCGGTCTGGGCTTGACGCTGGAAGGGGGCGAAGAGCCTACGTCGGCCGACTACGCCAAAGTGGTGGCTGCCGCGCGTGGCCGCTCTGACTTTGCCGTGATTCAGACTATGTGTCTGCGCTCCATGCAGCAGGCCATTTACAGTCCGGAAAAAACGGGTCACTTTGGTTTGGCTTATTCGCAGTACGCCCATTTCACCTCACCAATTCGCCGTTACCCAGATTTGCTGGTCCACCGCGTCATCAAAGGTATTTTGAAGGGCCAGCGCTACATTCCTGCGATTGATGAAGATCCGGGTGATGCCGCCTTGCCAGCGAGCAAACGCGATTTTGCGCGTTGGGAAAAATTGGGTGCCTTGCTCTCGTCACGCGAGCGCCGTGCAGACGAAGCCTCCAAAGATGTGGAAGCCTGGCTCAAGTGCTGGTTCGTCAAAGAGCATGTGGGCGAGGAATACTCCGGCAAGGTGAGCGGCGTCACCAGCTTTGGCCTGTTCGTGACTCTGGATACCTTGTATGTAGAAGGTCTGGTTCATGTCTCCGAGCTGGGTGCGGATTATTTCCAGTACAACGAAACCACGAACGAACTGCGTGGCGAACGTACCGGTCTGCGTTATCGCTTGACCGATGCGGTCCAGGTTCAGGTGGCACGCGTTGATCTGGAAGCGCGTCGTATCGAGTTTCGCTTGGTTAAGGGTGTCGGCTACAAAGCGGTGAAGGCGGCGGCTGAAGCCTCTGAACCCTCTGAGCGTCCTATTAAAAAAGCGGCTTCGACCAAACCGTTGGCTTTGAAAGGAACGACAGCGTCCCAACGACGTGCTTCTCAAAAGCAGGCCGAGCGGGACGAGAAACGCAGCGCGGAAAAGGCGGCCAAGCCTGCCAAGTCCACACGCAGCCCTCGAGGGCGACGCCGATAGGCGTACAATGCCAAGCCGGGCTTTTTGCCCGGCTTTCTTTATTTGCTCTTATTTCCCCCAAGGATTGTTATGCCTCAGCAGGTTTTGGCTGGTTTTCATGCCGTTATTGCCCGAGTTCGTTACAGCGCTGCTTCGGTGCGCGAAGTTTATGTGGATCAGACCCGGCGCGACAAACGGATGCTGGCCTTTATCGAACAGGTAGAGCAGGCCGGTTTGAAAGTCATGGCCGTTCCAGTCGAGCGTCTGGAAGGCTTGGCCAAGGGTACCCGTCATCAAGGGGTCGTGGCACTGGCGCTGGAGCAAGAGCTGGCGGTGGATGTAAATGAATTGCTGGATGATCTGGAAGAGGCCGGTCAGGTTCCTTTCCTGCTGATTCTGGACGGTGTAACGGACCCGCATAATCTGGGCGCTTGTTTGCGTAGTGCTAATGCGGCCGGAGCACACGCCGTGATTGCGCCACGCGATCGCGCTGTGGGTTTGAATGCCACGGTCTCCCGTGTCGCCAGTGGTGGTGCTGAATCCACGCCTTATATTACGGTGACCAATCTGGCCCGTACCATGCGCCTGCTGCGCGAGCGCGATGTCTGGCTGGTGGGTACCAGTGATCAGGCTACGCACACCTTCCATCAGGTGGATGCACGCCGTCCCATGGCCTGGGTGATGGGTGCCGAGGGCGAGGGCATGCGCCGCTTGACCCGCGAGACCTGCGATGAGCTGGTATCCATTCCTATGATGGGTGCCGTAGAAAGCCTGAACGTCAGTGTTGCCAGCGCTGTTTGTCTGTACGAAACCCTGCGTCAGCGTAGCCAGCCTTAATTCCCTTTAAGTCTTGTTACTTACTTAATTACTTATTTGTATAAAAAACGGCGGATTTCAACCGCCGCTTCACCAGATAATAGTTAATTGGCCGTCGGCCGGGCAAAACCCGATCAGCGCTGACGGTGTAGACACGCAACATGGGCTTTGAAACGATCATGGACGAAAACGGCTTTATTACCTCTACCTTGCACTCTGACCGTCGCTTGGGCACGCAGCATGGCGCTATTCATCAGCCTCTGCACCCATCGACCGAGTTTGGTTTCCAGGATGCGCGTGAGCTGGCTGCGGTCTTTCAAGGCAAGGCCGGCTTTACCTATTCCCGACAGGGCACGCCCACCACGGCGGCGCTGGAGGCCAAGATCACGCGTATGGAAAAAGGTGTAGGCAGTGTCAGTTTCGCGACCGGAATGGCGGCACTGACGGCAACCTTGTTTACCTTGCTGCGCCAGGGCGATCACCTGATTGCCAGTAAGTATTTGTTTGGCAATACTAATAGCCTGCTGGGTACCTTGCGCGATCTGGGTGTTCAGACCACGCTGGTCGATGCGACGGATCTGGCCGATGTGCAGGCGGCACGCCAGCCCAATACCCGCATGGTTTTTGTTGAAACCATTGCTAATCCAGGTACCCAAGTGGCCGACCTGAACGGGGTGGGGCAGTGGTGTCAGGACGTGGGTTTGCTGTATGTGGTTGATGCCACCTTGTCTTCGCCTTACTTGTCCCCTGGTCGTGAATTCAAAGCCTCTCTGGTGGTGAACTCCCTGTCCAAACATATTGGCGGTCACGGCAATGCTCTGGGCGGCATGGTCACTGATACCGGTCTGTTTGACTGGAGTACCTACCCCAATATTGCCGAGGTCTACCGCAACGGTAATACGCAAAATTGGGGGCTGGTGCAGATCCGTAAAAAGGGCCTGCGAGATATGGGCGGTACCTTGTCTTCTGACGTGGCTCACCGTCTGGCCGTGGGTTCGGAAACCTTGCCTTTGCGCATGGAGCGTATCTGTTCCAATGCCTTGGCGTTGGCGCGTCATCTGCAAGCCCATCCCAAGGTAAAACGGGTGCAGTACCCCGGTCTGGAAGATCACCCTCAACACGAACGAACAGCTCAGTTGTTTGGCCAGCGTTTTGGTGGCCTGATGAGCGTCGTCCTGGAAGAGGGTATTGAGATCTTTGATTTTCTTAATCGCCTGAAGGTCTTTATATTGGCCACGCACCTAGGTGATAACCGCAGCCTGGTATTGCCCGTTGCTCATACCATCTACCACGAGATGGGGGCCCAGCAGCGCGCCCTGATGGGTATTTCCGATAATCAGCTGCGTATCTCCGTGGGGATCGAAGAGATTAGCGATCTGACCACTGACTTTGATCAGGCGCTGGCCCAGTCCTAAGCGGGGCACCCATCTAGTCATGGTTCGGCTGTATCAGGGCTAGATGCTGCATGGCTTGTTGTAGCTCCCGGGATTCCAGATTGGCATAGCCAAAAAGTAGATAGCGCACATCCGTGCTATCTGCTTCTTGGCTGGCAGCTTGCGCCAGGGGGTAGAGTCGTATGCCACATTGCAGCGCACGTGCTGCAACGCGGTTCGCGTCCGGACTGTGTTGAGGTAGGCGAAAAGCCAGATGCATACCGGCATTCTGGCCGCTGATCGTACCCGTGTTTCCCCATACTTTCTTTAAACCCTGCAGTAGCGTATTGCGCTGCTCCAGATAGCGACGGCGCAAGTATTGCAGATGCCGAGAATAGTCGTATTCATCAAAAAAACGGGCTAGCACCGCTTGAGTCAACCAAGGTGAGCCATTGTTGAGCAGCGCTTTGCGGGCAATAAAATCCTGGCTAAGTTTGGGTGGACAGACCATATAGCCCAGTCGTAAACCGGGGCCCAAGGTCTTGGAAAAAGAGCCCAGATAAATCACCTGCCCGGGACTCATTGCCTTCAGTGGTGCGGGTAGGGCCGGGCCATAGCAGAAGTCCCCGTCATAGTCGTCTTCGATAATCAATGCACCGCTGGAACTTGCCCAGGCCAGTAGCTCCTGCCTGCGCGCGACTGACAGGGTGTACCCCAAGGGGTACTGATGGGAGGGCGTCACAAAGGCTAACTGCACCGCTTGATCAGGCAATTGATCACTGCACAAACCGTGCTGGTCCACGGGCACCGGAATACCTTGGGCACGATGACGCGCCAGCAAATATCGAAAGCCGTTATAGCCGGGAGACTCATACACCGCACAGCTGTTCTCATCCAGAAAGTGGGCGGCAATCAGGCTCAGGGACTCCTGCGTGCCCGCAGTGATAATGATATGGTCCGGGTCGGCCAATATGCCCTTGCTGGCAGCCAGATAGTCGGCAATTTGCAGACGCAAACCCCATAGACCTTCAGGTGGCGGGTAGTCCGCCATGGCGGAGCCCGCATAGCGCAACAGTTGATTGGACAGATAAATAAACTGGCGTAGTGGAAACGCATGAGCCGAGGGCCGACCAATCTTGAAATCAAAGCGAATGGGCACACTGGCGGCAGGAATGTGTACGCCACTGGCCTGGGCTGTGCTGGTGCGCAGGCTACGCGTGCAATGGGCGGCATCCAGGACAAAATCCGGCGCCAGACGGCTACGCCCGTTGCGGGTGGGCTTGGCGACAAAAAAGCCACGGTTAGGTTCGCTATGAATCAGGTTGGAATCAATTAATAAATCATAGGCACCCATGATCGTGTTTTTGGAGACTTGCAATAGGCAAGCCATGCGATTGATGGAGGGTAGACGGTTGCCTTCTTGCAAACGTCCCGAACAGATCAGGGTTTCAATTTGACGCGCAATTTGTCGTTTGTACGGTGGGCTATGGGTATGTGAAAGCGTAATCGGTAAAGAGAACATGGCGGGACCGGAAAAATAATCAAAACCATCAAGGGCGAGCCAAGCCGGGCCACTATAGGCAGCAGACTCTAGTTTTAACTTGAGTTAAGTCAAATTGATTATTCGTTCGTGATAAATTTATCCGACTTATTGATCTACCAACTTCTGTTCTGTCATGGATGTTTTTATCTCTGTAAGAGTATTTAATTTACTGTAATTGCGATATAAAAAAACCATTCCCCTTATTTAATCTGCATCCATACCTTATCAACGAAAAATAACAATCGTTATAGTTTGTGTGGTCTTGCCCTTTAGCAAGGCAATTGTTGGAGGTAATGGAATGTATAGAAAAATGATGACCCTCGCCTTCCTGTCTACCGCCGTCAGCGCCGCTCTGGCTGCCCCGACGGACGAGCAACTGCGGGTAGATAACTTGTTTCAGCAGAACTGTGCGGTGTGTCACGCGGCCGACCGGGGAGGGTATATCGCGCCGGGCTTGCACAGCGATCGCCTGGTTCAAAGTGAGATTGCCTTGCGTGGCACCATCATGACCGGAATTCCGGACACCCTGATGCCGCCGTTTGTGGGGCGCCTGCCCGACGAGGACATCCGTGCACTGGCCAAGATGATTAAAAACGAGCCCGTGGCAGAGCGTAGCTGGGACATGGACGAAATCCGTGCCAGCGTGAAAGTGCTGGTGGATGAATCCACCTTGCCCAGCAAGCCCAATTACGAGATCGACTCCGTCTACGATTTGATGGTCATCATGGCCCGCGGACGCTATGGTCGTGGTGATGGCAGCAATCAGGCTCGCGCCGTGTTCATCAATGGCAAAGACAACCAGAAGGTGGGCGAAATCGCCACTGTAGGGGCTCCACACATCATGGAGTTCAGTCCCAGCCAGGAGCGATGGGGTTACCTGAAAAGCGATGATGGCCATGTCTACAAGATTGACCTCTACACCCTGCAAATTGTGCGGCAGGCCAAGGTGGGGTTGACGGGTACTGGCATCGCCCTTTCCAAAGATGGCAAGTGGCTGGCACTCAGCTCCTTTGTGCCCAATAGCATGGTCATCCTGAAGGCCGACACCTTGGAGCCAGTCAAGTATCTGGCTCTGGAAGGAGAGGACCCGGATGGCAATTTCATCAAGTCCGCGGGTGGGCCCATTATTGGCAGCCGGGTCAATAACAAGTTCGCGCTAACCTTGCGACAGGCCGGACAGATCTGGATTGTTGATCCTGACAAGCCTGATATGCCTGTGACCAAGCTGGCGAAGGTAGGGCGCATGTTGCACGACACCTTCCTGACGCCGGATGGTCGCTACTCTATGGTTGCCTCTTACGATGACAACAAATACGTCGCCATCGACTTGAAGGACGACAAGGTGATGCGTGATATTCCAGCAGGTTGCCAGCCTCATGCAGGCTCCGGGGCCGTCACCGAAGTGAATGGCCGCATGCTGGCCTTCGGCACCAATATGGGTACCTGCAAGCTGGGTTCCGTCGTCACCGCCTGGGACACCAAAGACTTCTCCGTGGTGAAGCAGATTCCGGTTGCCGGGGCCACAGAGTCACCTGCCGCGCACCCTAATGCCCCTTATGTGGCGGTAGACATTATCGACAAGGACAAACGCGCTGCCTGGATTCAGCTCATCGATAAAAACACTCTGTCTGTCGTCAAGACCTTGGACGTAGGAGGTCATGCCTTCTTCCCCAACTACAACCGCACGGGGGATTACTTGTACGTCAGCTCAGGCTACTGGGGTGATCGTCTGAAGATTTACGACAGCCGCACTCTGGAGCTGGTGGCCGAGCACAAGATGGAAAGCCCGTCGGGCATCTTCTCGCGTGCCCGTACACGCTGGCTCACGATTGGTCAGCCTGAAACCCAAAAATTCTAAGCAAAGGAACGTCATGAAACAGCTTTTTATCAGCGTGGCGCTCATCAGCCTAGCGGGTTCTAGTGCGGCTTGGGCGGCAGAAAAACCGACAGGTCTGGTCGGGACACATGGGCAATCTGAACTGTCTACACAAGCCTCGTCTATGTTGCCTTTATGTGCTTCCTGCCATGGCATTGAGGGCATCAGCACAGAAGGCATGTATCCCAATCTGGCGGGGCAGAAAGTCGAATATCTGGTCAAACAGCTACAGCAGTTCAAGACCCGTGAACGCAACGACCCCATCATGAGCCCCATGGCTGAGCCACTCAGCCCGGAAATGGTGAATGAGCTGGCTGGCTACTTTTCCAGCTTGAAGTAAGTATGAACCGGGCGTCAGTGCAAACTGGCGCCTTAAGGATGTAGTGCAATGAATGTGTTTCCTTTGTTCTTCAATCTGACCGGTAAAGCTGTGACGGTGGTGGGTGGCGGTACCGTGGCCGAACGTAAGGTTCGGCTGCTGTTGCGTGCGGGAGCGCTGGTAACGGTGGTTGCGCCCGAGCAGACCTCCTGGTTGCGAGCCAGTGCCCAAGCAGGCGCCTTAACCAGTTTGTTTACCGTGTTTGCAGCCGAGCATGTGCGGGAGGCCTGGCTGGTCGTTGCGGCAACCGGACGGCCCGAGATCAACCGCATCGTGGCTCAGGCTGCCGATGCCTTACGCTTGCCCTGTAATGTGGTCGATGACGGGCAGTTATCTACTGTTCAGGTGCCCGCCATGATTGACCGCTCGCCCCTGATGGTAGCTGTTTCTTCAGCAGGGTCTGCGCCTGTGCTGGCACGACGCGTCCGCGAGTGGATAGAAAGCGAGCTGCCGGAATCGGTGGGCGACTTGGCGGGTTTGCTGGCCCGCCAGCGTAATGCAATCAAACAGGCATTTCCTGACGTGCATACCCGTCGCCATTTCTTTGATTACCTGCTCGATGGCACTATCCCCGATCTCTTGGCTCAGGGGCAGCAAGCCGAGGCGCTGGCCGCATTCGAGGCTGCTTTGCAGAGCCAGACACCCCAGCAGCATATTCAGGTCACCATTTTGCCGATTGCGGACTTGGAGGCGGTGGACTTACTGACCCTTCGAGCCCTGCGTAAATTGAATCAAGCGGATTGGGTGTTGTACTTGCCATTGATCTTGCCTGCTGTTCTTGAGAAAGCCCGTCGTGATGCACGTTTGATGGCCCTGGACCAGGCGGGCGTAGTCTTGCTAGACACCTTGCTGGCTCCAGACTTCTGGAAGCCGCTGTGTCGATCTTGGGTTCCGGGGGAGCGTATCGTGATTGCGTGGAAGGCGGCGTGGGACGCACAGCCTTTGATGAGCCTGCTGCAACAAGAAGGTTTGAGTTGCGAGCTGGTGTAAGTCCCTTTTGTCGAGGAGGAGCAGGCTAGAGGTCGGCTTGGTTGAGTAACAAGAGAGGGGCAAGGGTTTCTTGCCCCTCCCTCCTTTGCTTGAAGGGGGAGGGCTTTTAGCGCAAAGCCTCAGGCTTGAATTTCATGCTCAGTCAGATAGCAGCCTGGATCTTGTGCCCACACATTACCCGTGCTTTTTTCAGCACGAGTGCGGGTATTGCCATTACAGACATCCAGGTAGGAACAGCTTGCGCAGCGTCCTTGAACTGGCCTAGGTTGTTGGCGTAAGCCCCTCAGTAGAGGTTCCTGTTCGTTGGACCAGATCTCGGAAAAGGGCCGCTTCAATACATTCCCTAAACTGTAGTGCCACCACATCGTATCGGGGTGGACATTGCCTCGGTTATCAATATTGGCAATTCCTTGACCTGAGGAGTTGCCGCCCCATTGCCGTAGCATGGCCAGAATTTTTGGAGCGTGTTCCGGGTAGTGGCGGCGTACCCAGTGCAGGAAGAAAACACCGTCCGCATCGTTGTTGCCCGAGGTGAATTCTTTGGGTTTCCCCGCTTTCTGGTAGGCCATGCAGGCGGTGAAAATCTGTTCCATTGCGAGTCTGGTGACCGCGTGATGGCTGGCCAAGGCGCGGTTGCTTAAGCCTCTGCCCGCGTAGTTCAAGTGGGACAGGTAAAAACGGTCCACCTGTTCTTGCTCCATCACGGCTAAAAGACCATTCAGATCAATCGCATTTTCCTGGGTCAAGGTAAAGCGCAGACCCACTTTCAGTTGCTTGTCTCGGCATAAGCGTAGGCCGTGTAGGGAGGCCGCATAAGCGCCTTTCTGGCCACGAATACGGTCGTGACGAGCTTGCAAACCGTCCAGGGAAATGCCTACGTAGTCAAAACCGCAATCAGCGATCTGGTCTATGTTTTGCTCGGTAATCAGGGTGCCATTAGACGAGAGGCCCACGTACATGCCGAGTGCCTTGGCACGTCGGGCTAGGTTGTAGATATCCGGTCGTAATAAAGGCTCTCCGCCGGACAAGATCAGGGCGCGTACTCCAAACTGATGCAGGTCATCCATAACGGTACAGACTTGCTCTTCATTCAGCTCGCCCGGAAAGTCCTTGTCGGTGGAGGCGGAGTAGCAATGGCTGCAATGCAGATTGCAGCGACGAATCAGATTCCAAATCACCACGGGTGCATGGCTGCGGCGTAGGGGAGCAATAGGGTAGTGTAGGGCGGAGATGAATCGGGAGATGCGGAACATGCTTAGGAGCTCCGAAGACGCAGGCCGGTTTTCTTAAGAATGGCCGTGGAAAACAAGATGTCACGATCGCGCAGTGCATCAGGAAAGCGTTGCTGGATTTCTGCACTAATGTTCTGTGCCTGAGCCCGTACCGTCTCATGGTCTTTACCATGCAGCATGGCAAAAAGGTTGTACGGCCATTCCGGCAAGCGTCGAGGGCGACGGTAGCAGTGACTGACACCGGCTTGTGATCCCAGCCAAGGACCCACCGACTCCAAAGCAGAATCTGCAATGTCCCAGACGCACATGCCATTGGCGACATAGCCTAAAGCGTAATGATTGGGCACGGCAGCAATGCGTCGTATTTGGCCTTGGGACAACATGGTTTGAAACTGTTCAAGAACATAGGCTTCTGACACGCCCAACTCGTGGGCGATCTTTTGATAAGGCTGCGGCTCTATCGCCAAACCTTGTTGTGATGCACGGATCAGCGCGGCTTGGGCCGGGTTTAGAGGGCTCATGTCATAGCTCCAGCTTTAGGCTTAGGGCGTATTCACGTTCCTTGGGGAAGGCGAAAACGGGTAGACCTGTCTCTGCTTCGATCTCTGCCAGACAACGTTCAATGCCTTGTGGGCGAGCCGTAGCAAGTACAAACCACATATTCAGCGTGTGATCACGTTGATAGTTATGCGCGACTTCGGGGTGACGATTCACTGCTTTAACGGTGCTATCCCAACGTTTGTTTGGGACAGCCATGGCGACAAGGCAGTAAGCCCCCCCTAAGGCCTCTACTTGAAACAGAGGCCCGAACCGGGTCAGCACGCCGGATTGGCGCAAGCGATGCACACGAGCAATTAGCTCCGACTCACTTAAATAGAAAACAGGGGCAAGTTGGGCAAAAGGCCGGGAGCAGATGGGAAAACCATCTTGCAAGTGATTGATGATTTGGCTATCTATGCGGTCCAGATCGATGGGCGCGTGAAGTTGGCTAGGCTGCTTATCAGTCATGTTGCGATGAGGCCAGTAATGCGCCGCGCTGCTTGAAGCAACGCGTAGAGAACAGCACTTCGTGAGCGAACTGATCCAAACCCAGGCTGGCATTCAGCGCGGCATGTTGAGCCAGCACTTGCAGGCGGTCCTTGCCGTGAATCATGCAAAACAGATTGTGGTGCCAGTGTGGAGGATGGGGGCGCCGTCGATAACACAGGGTGATGACGGATTGTTTGCCCAACTGCTCGCCGAAGCTGTCGATGCGATTGTCTGGGACAGTCCAGACACACATGGCATTGGCGCTATAGCCTAGAGCGCGATGACGTAAGACCACGCCAAAGCGTCGGAAGATACCGTGATCCAGAAACAACTGGAGTTGCTGCAGGACTTGTTTCTCTTCCATTTTGGTTTGTTCTGCCCAGAGTTTGAAGGGCTCCGCATGTAGCTCTACACCCTGCAAGGCGCACTCCAGCAACCTTCGCTCCGGGCTACCGATAGTGGGCAGGCTGCGGCTGTTTACCAAGGGGCTGGCGACTTTATTATGTTCAGCCAGACTGAATCCCAGATCTATGTGATAGGCCTGATGCATAGGCAAACACATGGGTTGCAGGCCGGTGTGTTGGGCGATGTGGCTCAGAGTTGCCTGCCGTTCATCGGCATCCGCACACGTCAGCACAAACCATAAATTGATGGCATGTTCGCGCTCGTAATTATGGTTGACGGCGGGCAGCGCGCTTATCCAGTTGGCAAGAGCATTTATCTCGGAAGCAGGGACCTGCATTCCCACCAGGGTGCTGCTCATACAGGCGGGGTTCAGGACAGGACCGATACGGCTGATAATCCCTTCGGTCTGCCAGGCCCGAAAGTAGTCCAGTACGGTTTGTTCGCTAAGCCCCAGAAGCAAGCCAAGTTTGCGAAAGGGGCGGGAGCTCAAGGGGAAACCATGCTGCCAGGCGTTGAGTAATTGAAATGCAGAAGGGGAAAGATCAGAAACCAATGCGACCGCTCCGATTCGTAAAAAATATCCCGCTGGGTTGCTGAATGTCTAAGGTCTCCAGGCGTTGGAAATGACGGGTGTCGTACACGCTGACACGGTTGTCGTCGCGCGCTGAAATCCAGACTGATTCGCCCCGTGGAGTGAACTCCATATGCAGGACAGCTTTGCCTACATTCAGAGTCTGGATAACTTGCAGGGTGGCAACATCAATGACCTGCACCTTGTCGTTATCCGGGAAAGCAAAGTTCACCCAGATCTGACGACCATCCGGTTGGGCCATCACGAAAACGGGTTGTCCCTGAACGGGGATGCGTGTTTTTTCTTGCCAGCTTAGGGTGCTGGCCACCAGGACTTCGTGCCGTCCAATGGCTGGCAGGAATAAGTCTTGGCCCGCCATGGACCAGCCCCGTAGATGAGGCATCTTGTAGACGGGCAGGGCCACCTCGCCACGGCCATAGCCACCCAGGATTTTCTTCACCCCATCTTCAGGCTTCCATAAGTCCAGCATGGCCAAGGCGTCCTCGCCAAAGAGCCCCGCGATGTAGTAACGGCCATCAGGCGTCACCATGGCATCGTAGGGTTGAGAACCTGCGGCAAAACGTTGGGTTTTGGGGTGGAGTGGGTCCGATAAATCGGTCAGCCAAATCTCACCTGCCTCGAACAAGGAATAGGCGAATTGTTGGTTCGGTAAATCGGCCAAACCTACTACCTTGGCTCTTTGGCCGGCTGCGTAGTAGGCGGGAACCTCGCTAATTAAATCCAGCGTGTCTGCATCAAATATCTTGATCCCTCCCGGCTCGTAGTTCTGCGCCACAATCAGCTTGCCGTCCTGGGAGATAGCGCCGCCAATTGCATTTCCGGATTGAATAATGCGACGTACCAAAATTTGTTTGAGCAGATCCACTTTGCTTAAACCACCATCCCGTCCGAACACGTAACCGTAGCGCCCATCGCGGGAGTAAGTGATGTGAGCATGGGACAAGTCGCCCAAGCCTTCAATACGCGCAAGGCGACTTTGCTTGCTGGTCTCAACAAGCGCGACACTGCCACTGGCCCGCTCCACAATCAGGCCTAAGTCGTGAGTGCCGCGTGGTGTACTGGCGCAACCATTTAAGACCGCGGCTAGGCAAAGAGTCATGAGTATTTTCATGGGGCAGTATCCGAAGCATAGAGAAGAAAGCCGGCCAGCCATTGGCTTTCTGTGGGCTGTAGAAACCGATTCCAGGGTGGCATGGCGGTACCCGGACGACCTTGCATAATCGTCAAGGCGATCTGTTCTTTGGTCTGACCCTTCAGGGCGTCAGGCGTCAAAGCGGGCCCCAGCCCACCAGTCAAGTACAAACCATGGCAAGAGCCACATTCTTGATGCAGCAGTGCCCTTAAAACTGTTTGTCGTTCAAGGGAGGGCGGGTGTTCTGCCGCAACGAGTGCTTGTGGCAAAAGAAGAGCAGGCAATAGGGCAAGAATCAGCGCAGCTAAAGGCCGTGTGCCTGTTTTTTTGAGCCGAAAATGCAAGCCATTCACATCAATACCCAGGAAGGCTCAGGTGTCAGTGCTGCACGGCTGGATTCGATGGGCTCAGGATAGTCAGGATGCAGTTGGACAACCTGACCGATGATTAGTAAGGCCGGAGGACTAAACGTCTGCACCAGCTGCGGTAACTTTTGCAGGGTGCCCAAGGCCCAGCGCTGGCTTTTGAGGGTCGCATCTTGCGCCAGGGCGATGGGCGTGTGTGGGCTGCGTCCGTGCTCAATCAAAGATTCGACGATCTGGCTGCAGTTGGCCATGGCCATATAGAACACCAGCGTACAGGAAGAGTCGGATAGAGAGGCCCAGTCTAGCTCCAGGCCTTGGTTGTCCCGTAGGTGCCCCGTAATAAAGCGCACGCTGCTGGCTAGCCCGCGATGAGTTAAAGGAATCCCCAAAGAAGCGGCACAGCCTGTGGCAGCAGTAATGCCCGGAACGACCTCTACCGTGACTCCATATTGGTGCAGATAAGCTTGTTCCTCGCCCCCACGTCCAAAAATAAAAGGATCGCCACCTTTGAGCCTGACCACGTGTTGATGCGTTCTGGCCAAACATAAAAGAATGTGGTTAATGTCGTCCTGCATGCTGGGTTTGCAGGATGCGACTTTACCTACATCGTGAAGGGTGGCGTCGGGGTTGATACATTCCATGATGGCGGGGCTGACCAGACGGTCGTAGACCACGGCCTCTGCGTTTTGCAGCAGATATAAGGCGCGTAGAGTAAGAAGTTCCGGGTCGCCAGGTCCCGCTCCGACCAGATAAACCTTGCCGTGCATCGCTGTGCTCCTTGACGGTGAAGACTGCTGAAATGCAGTCAGACAATGCAGAAAATTGTAGGAGGGCAAAGTGGGAGAACATGGGCACGGTTGCCGACTAAGCGAAGGGTGCAGAAAAATGGTCCAGCACCCTCGAACAGGGCGCAGCAGCGAGGCTAAGTCGGGAGCAGGTAAGGAGATTTCCGGCGATGGGAGCAGGGCGGACAGGCCTTGCGAGTGTAGAAGAGCTTGGGGGAAACCTTTAAAAACGCAGTATTAGCCCGCTAATTTTGAGCTTGATCAAGCGCAAATAACATATTTGCAGCGCCCTGTTAAGTTTCTCGATGCAAAATAGGGAAAGTCCCGAAACCGATATCAACAGTGAGCAATGATGCGGGTTACAGGGGTTTTTTTGCTTGACACGTGTATTAAACGAAGGCTTAATACGCGGTAGCCAACCGGGGCACTTGTGCGCCTGGTTGCAATGACAGACGGTAGTGCTTGGATGTTCTGTCGTTTGTCACTATTAAGTCTGGCCGTCACAAACTGGTTCCCGCTGGGGGCCCGTAAAATAATTTTCAGGGGTATTTTCTCAATGAATAAAACCGAGCTTATCGAATTCATTTCCACCAAAGCCGATCTGTCCAAAGCTGACGCTGGTCGTGCGCTGGATGCGTTTATCGATGCCGTGACCACCACGCTGAAAGAAAAAGATACGGTTACTCTGGTTGGTTTTGGCACCTTCGCTGTGTCGGAACGCGCTGCCCGTTCGGGTCGTAACCCACGTACCGGTGAAACAATCGAGATCGAAGGCGCAAACGTGCCTAAGTTCCGTCCCGGTAAAGCTCTGAAAGACGCTGTGAATTAATTTTTAAATTAATTTACGCAAAAGACTTGCAGAAAGAATAAATTGGCCCTATAATTCTTTTTCTTCATCGGAAGAACAGCATTACAGAAATGGGTGCTTAGCTCAGCTGGTAGAGCGGCGCCCTTACAAGGCGTAGGTCGGGGGTTCGAACCCCTCAGCACCCACCATTTCTTTTGCTAGTCGAAACAAGCACTTAGGTAAAACTAAGTGCTTTTTTTGTGCCTGTTTAACTAGTTTTTAACTAGTCTAAGGTAGCCTCAGCCAACCAAGATTGGCTTGCTACCAACTCTACTACTCCCTACATTGCAGCCTGATCATGCCTAAATGACGTGCTGGAGAAATGTAAACGCTGGTAAGCGAATTCGCACTAACGGCACCTGGGAATACGTATTCAAAAAAGCCGGCCTGCTGGAAAAACCTATCTATATGACTTTCGCCTCTGCAAGGGGGCGATGAGTATGCCCAGCGGCTAGAGGCATTGCTGAATCGGGGCATTTTTCCTTCCAAGCACCAGCCAGAAGGCCGCATCCTGACGATTAACGCGTTGGACAGAGAGTACCAACGGGAAGCCCATCTATCCACGAAGGATGTCGCAGCGCTGCGCGTTATTGTGCGCATGCATGGCGATTGGCCGTTGGCCAGGATTACTGCCGGCTGGCTAGATAATTGGATTTCAGAGATGAAGAGGGTGCACAGTTGGCGCCAGCTAGCATCCGTGCCCGCCATACGAGTGTCAGGTGCCTTTGTCCTCGGTTGCTATGTCAACATTGGAGCGATATTTAGCGTTCCGAGAGGAGCAGTGGTGTGATTATTGGTTGGCATGTGTCTTCCATATAAAACCCGCCACGGGGGCAGCCAGCCAAGTTCTGCGTCGCTTGGTAGTAAGTGTTTCAGACGAGTAATTGGGAAGTCCTACTACAAGCACAGGGAAGGTTATGCGTAGGACATGGGGAGCTAAAGCGAGGACATAGAAGCTAGAGATCCATGCACGAACTCAAAGGTAAATCTGTTGAGTTTAGGGGCCTACTAATGGGCCGGTGCGAACCTGCATGCTGCTTGAGCGATGCGGGTGACGTCGTGATAGAAGGCTATGTTGCTGTCCTGCTTGCGGAATATAGCGGAGTAGATCAATCGTGGTTGTTGTTTCCTCGTTGGCAGGCGGACGAGTTGTCCGCTAGTCACCATGGGAGAAAAATACTCTTCTGGCAGGCAGCTTATTCCTTGCCCCGCAGAAACTAGGCTGGCTGTGGCGATGAGGCTATTGATAGTGAAGACGGCTGAGTCTGCGGTGTGCGGACGTAGCCAGTCGTCGTATGCCTGGCTCAGTGCTGATTCATGGTTTTGTCGGATGATCGGCATACTGGCAATTTCGCGTAGGTAGTAACTTCGTTTATCGCTCATGTCGGGCCCCCCGACCCACATAAGGCGCAATTCTCCGATGTCAATGCAGTGAAGCAGGGCATGAGTAGGAAGTTGCTGCTGGATACTAAGCTGGATCGTGTTACTTAGCAGCATTTGTTGTAGCTCTGAATGCATAGCGATGACGATTTTTAGCACGATGCCGGGGTAGCGATGCTTGAGCTGTTCGATCAGCACTGGCAGCCAAGTAATAGCCGTAATCTCCGTTACACCAATTGAAAGGCGCGGGACTGGCTGCGATGGAGTGCGGAACTGCTGCAAAAGAGTAGCGTGCTGCTGCAGCAAGGGCTCTGCCATGAGCATGGCAGTTCGGCCTTCATCGCTCAACACATTATGTCTTCCCTCTCGCACAAATAAGCGTACGCCTAGCGTTTGTTCCAATTGGCGGATGCGCTTAGTCACTGCGGATTGCGTAGTACACAGCTTTTCAGAGCTAGCGCTCAATGTACCGAGCTTGGCAGTCCAGTAGAAGGCTTCCAACTGTCTGTGGCTAGGCATAAAGCTTTCCTATTTGGAATATATATTGAGGACAACTATTCAATATACAGGAAAGTTTTGGCTAGCCACAATAAGTCGAACTTCATCAGACGCTGTAGACGTTGATGAGTGTGCTTTTAAGTAAGGGAGGGGTATGGAAGATTTGTTGAGTTTGTTCTCTGGGCTTTCTTCTTCTTTAGTATCCGATAGCTTAGATCGGCTGCGAGGATCTCAAGGATTGAAAGCAATGCATGGTGTGCAGCCTTTATTGGGACGCGCGCTCACGGTGCAAGTGGCGCCAGGGGACAATTTGTATATTCATGCGGCGCTACGTCAAGCTCAGCCTGGCGATGTACTTGTCATTGATGGTGCAGGAAGCACAGAGCGAGCGCTGGTCGGCGAAATACTGCTAAGCGCTGCACGCGCACGTGGGGTTATCGGGTTTGTTGTAGATGGCGCAGTGCGAGATGTTGATGCCTTCATCCGTGATGGTTTTCCTTGTTACGGCAGAAGCATTACGCCCAGAGGTCCATATAAGAACGGCCCAGGTGCCATCAATAAGGTGATTAGTATCGATGGCAATGTGGTCTCTCCGGGCGATGTGGTTCTGGGGGATGCCGATGGCGTGGTCTTCGTCGCTGCTGAGCAAGCAGAACAAGTTGCAGGTCAAGCACGCGAGCTCCATGCCAATGAGCAGCGGATATTGGCAGATATTGCGGCTGGTATTTACGACGATGCTTGGTTGAACTCCGCTATTAAGTAAGCGTTGTGTCTTGTCTGTTCAAGTTGCTGAATTTCATTAGCGCGCTAGCGCATAAAAAAACATAGGGAGACTGTATTGTGTTGAAAGCTAGAATTTTGTTTGCTCCGCTCTTGGCAGTGGCGGCGTTTGCAAGCCTTGCTCCCGCACAGGCTCAGGAAACCGTATATCCCAATAAACCAATTCGTATGATCGTTCCTTGGGCTCCGGGTGGTGCGACCGATGTGATTGCTCGAATTATCGGTAAGCGCTTGGGAGAGGAATTGGGTCAGCCAATTGTTATTGAGAATAAGGCCGGTGCGGGAGGCAATATTGGTACAACATCATTTGTCAGGGAGGTGGCAGATGGGTATACCTTGTTGATGACTACCAGCTCAACGAATGCGATCAATCCGCACTTGTACTCGAAGATAGGTTATGACGCGCAGAAGGACTTTTCCCATGTGGCTTTGATTGGCGCTATTCCGAATGTGCTAGAGGTGCCGGCTAATTCGCAGTTCCAGACAGCGCCACAACTTTTGGATTATGCCAAGGAAAATCCAGGCAAACTGAACTATGGCTCCGCGGGAGTTGGTTCATCTCAGCATTTGGCTGCGTCCCAGTTGATTCAGAGCGCGGGGATAAGTATTACTCACATTCCTTATAAAGGGAGCGGGCCAGCAGTCACCGATCTTATGGGGGGCAATATCGATTTGATGTTGGATACGGGGTCTTTGGCTCAGGTCAGGGCGGGCTCACTGCGTGCGTTGGCAGTGGCGTCTGCTAAGCGCTTGAACGTGCTGCCAGATGTGCCCACGTTTGAGGAGTTGGGCCTGACTGATATGTATGCTGCTGCCTGGTACGGTGTGGCTACGCATGCTGATGCCCCTGTACAAGTTGTGGAGCGTTTGAATCAAGAGATTGCCAAGATTTTGCAAGAGCCGGCGATCATTGAGCAACTGGAAAACATGGGCGTGCAGATCGGAGAACAGTTAAATCCTGAGCAGCTTGATTCTTTCGTGTTGTCGGAGATTCAGCGGTTTAAAGGGTTGGTTGAATTGTCCGGCGCTAAGTTGGAATAGGCAGATCCCTGCCTATGAGCCACATCTACTAGCGGGCTATTTTATGGTCGTATAACTCCCCGCTCGATAGGGTCTTATTTTGTTGGTTTTAGCAGCATACTACTCAGCCCGTCAGGCATCTGCTTGACGGGTTTTTTATCTGAATCTATGGCAAAACTACCTGAGTACGTGTCAATTCTGCTTGACGGTTTTGGTGAGCGCTTTGACCAGTCTGTGAAGCGCACCGAAATGGAGCGCGGTCCTGTTAAGCAAGAAGTGCTGAACTTACAGGTGATGATGGAGACAGAAGCCACTCTTTTCTTTCGCGGCAGGGCGGATACCGTTCATTGTTCAACCAGGTGATGGCGCCCGATGACCAGACGCAACAAGTCCGCTCTATGGCGGGCCGCGTATTGGCTGGGTAAGCTCTAAATTATTGATTTTTATATGGGCTTATTCATGGGCCTTACATGGGGTGTAAGAGGTCGAAGGTTCAAATTCTTCCGTTCCGACCAAATGCTCAAAGGCCTACAGCATTTTTAGCTGTAGGCCTTTGTTTATTTCTACCCGTATTTTTCAATTGGGTTTCACGCTGCCTTATCTTGTGTCTATCGCTAATTAAACCAGCGACCTATTGCTTAATGACATATGCTGTATAGCTGCTCTGACATTTGTTGGAGTCGCCATTGACCAATGGAGGTCACAATGGACAAAAAAGGCAAGGCGCCTAAAAAGGCAAGTGTACGTAAGCCTGATCCCACTCAGACCCAACCGGGCTGGCCCGCTCAGGCCCCCAATGAAGGGATCAAACGAGCCAGCGCTGCTCACGATCATAAACCGACAGGGAGAGGGGCCGCTCGGGGCCGGTAAGCTCTTGAGGCTGTAGCACTCTTTTATTTTTGATATGGGAAGGGCCCGCAATGATGTCATTGCGGGCCCTTTTACTTTCTGGGAGGCAGGACGGTTAATGCTGGAAGTTTTGCAGACCGTTGGGCCAGAGTTTGAAGCCCAGGCAGGTTCCCCATCGGTCTTGTTCATATAGCCACAATGTTTTGCAGCTGGAGCATTGATATAGAGTTTTTTTCGCCTCATTCTCTCTTTTTGTTGATCCGTATGCGATGACCATGGAGGCATGCTTCGCACTACGTGATTTTGATAGAGGTAGCAGCCGACATAGGACGCATAGCGTGTGTTGGGCTTGGTGATACACGGTCTTCTCCTGGAAGGAGTTGCTCCAGTTATTTTGCTGGATTGAGCATAAGTTTTTATTATTGTTTTTGGGTCACAGACTAATGCTTGCACGAGGATTGGGCCAAGCGTCCATGATTGTTGCATTTGCAGCGCAGACCCGTTGGGGCGAGTCTGCCGTACCTTACTTACTTGCTTTTGGGCTGATCTTGCGGGACTTTCTTGTCCTTATTCTCGTCATGCTTTTCTGGATGCATGGCAGCTTTATGATCAGGAGCAGGTGAGGGCTGCTGGGGGGATTGGGGAGCTTGCTCGGGTTTCTGGTTGGTTTGTGTCATGTGATAACTCCAATATAAAGAACGTCGTCGCGGCGAGCTAAACGCAGGCAGTGAAAGGCCGCCTTGCGGTGCCACGAAAGTGATCAGTTCAACAAGGACTGATTTTTTTGCGCAGGGGGAGGGTTTTGGGGACTGTCCTGGCCTGTACGGTCGTCTGGGTTCGGCTGTGCTTGATCTTCATCTTCAACACGTTCGATTTCGACGGGGCGTTTGTCGCGGGGATCTGGAAGGGTAGGGTCGGCAGGTTCACTGGCCGATTGAAGGGGGAAGCGAAGCAAGTTAGCTTGGGTTCCTGTGGACCGGAGGTAGTAAGTCATAGGCACTCCTGCCATGACTGACAGCATGCATGTCAGAAAGTCTGAGTGACAGCGTCAGTAGCTCCTTCAAGGTGTTCTAGAGAAGGTCTGTCTCTATACTAGGCGTGTTCACGGAATTCACACTACGCTCATTTGTAACTCATTATATTTTAAGGGAAAATTAGTTTGTACGCTCTTGTTTAATCTGTTTTGGAAAGCCTGGGAGCCTATACTCAAAGCTCTTTAAGCTCTTGTTCAAGGGGAAGTTATGAGCACGACAGCACCTCCAGTCAAGGAGCAATGGGATGACGATGGTGGATCTCAACTTAAAGGTTTGGCGGTATCGCGGGCAGTAGATCAATTGGATGAGGAGGATCGCTTAATACTCGGATTTTTGGGCGCCTCACTGCTGAGCTTGTGGGACGATCTGCCTGCCAGTGAACAGCAGAAATTGCTGAATAGCCAAGCCATAAAGGGCGCATTTGATAAAGCAGAAATTAAAACCCGAATAAAGCGGTTGGAAGAGCATTTCAAGTTGGGAAAATAAAAGTTCGCTTTCGTGACAATGAGCCGCTCCTGTCGGTCTGGCATTTGGTTTAGACACAAAAAAGCCCGCTCTATGGCGGGCCACTTCATCCTAAGTCTGACAAAATCTTGGTCCCGAGGCGGGGTCAGACGGTATACAGGGCAGTCATACTAGTAAACGCCCCGCTGAATTCCAACTAAAAAACAGAGTTTATTCCTGTTGCGGCTACCAGGATCGACTTTGCAGAAATTTATTCGCTACAAGCCACCCGCACATTGTTCCGATAGCTCCAGAAATGGCGGCTGCAAAAAACCGGCTAAGCATGTTGTCTCTGGTGAGTCGTTCGGCAGCAAAGAGTTGTTCACGAGGGTCGTAAGCCATCCAAGGCCAGAGGTAGTACGCTACGAGTAAAATAAACATTACTCCTACAGCTAAGAACAACTTATTGTCGTCCCACATCATGAAGTGCCAAATGGCAGTTGCCAAAGCGGTCAGGATGACCATGATTACAGCCGAACTGAGGATAGTCGGAAAGATAAGGTATAGGTGTTTAAGCGTTTCCATGGTTAATCTCTTTTTGGTTTGTCACAGAACAAAGTTTTACCATGTTTGCTCGGTAAAAGTTTTGACAAGCACACCATGAAGTCCGCATGACTATCGTGGCCAAGTAGAGAAATGGAAGATAGGCCAACAATGTTGTAAATGACAACCACCTATCTAATAAGCTTTTTTTAAGTAGTTCGTTATGTAATTATCTGATTTAAAAAGAAATTATAATCCCTTGTAAGGCGTAGGACGGGGGTTCGAACCCCTTAGCACCGACCATTTCTTTTGCTAGTCGAAACCAGCACTCAGGTAGAACTAAGTGCTTTTTTGTATCTGCTCCATTCGCATCGCTTTATCATCGGGCTGCGCTCCGGGCAACTGCGAGGAATCCAAGTCTTGGTTCCTCTGGTCCAAGGTTGGTGAGTGCCTCTTTGCGCTGATTGTTTTGATCTGGCTGTTCTAGCCCTCCATCTCCCCGCTATATCTAACCAAAGAATAGGTATTTAGCTTGGTGAAACAGCCTTGCTAGACTCGTTCTCATTGCTTGGAAATGGTTTCTAGGGGATGGGAAATGAAGCGGATTCAACAGAAGTGGAAGGGTGTTCGGGCAGGAGCTTTGCTGGCTTTGGTGCTGGCAGCAGCAACGGCTGTGGCAGCCGAGGTCAGTATTCTGAATGTGTCTTATGATCCGACGCGTGAACTCTACGCTGAATTCAATAAGGCGTTTCAAACCCATTACAAAGAACAAACGGGTGACAGTGTCGTTATCCGCAGCTCGCATGGTGGTTCCAGCAAGCAGGCGCGTACCGTTATTGATGGCGTACCTGCCGATGTCGTGACACTGGGCATTTCTTCCGATATTGATCAGATAGCCCAGTCCGGCCTGCTGGATAAGGGTTGGCAGGCTCGTTTGCCCGACAACAGCACACCGTATACCTCCACGATTGTCTTGTTGGTGCGTAAAGGCAATCCCAAAGGCATTCATGATTGGGATGATTTGATTCGCTCGGATATCAAGGTCGTCACCCCGAATCCGAAAACCTCCGCCGGTGCGCGCTGGAATTATCTGGCGGCGTGGTTATACGCCCTGAAACAAGGCAATGGCGACGAAGACAACGCACGTGATTTCGTCGCCAAGCTGTATCGCAATGTCAGCGTCCTGGACTCTGGTGCACGCGGATCGACCACCACTTTTGTGGAGCGTGGGATCGGGGATGTGCTGATTGCCTGGGAAAACGAGGCCTTGTTGTCGGTCAAGGACTTAGGGCCAGATCGCTTTGATATTGTGGTGCCGTCCAGCAGTATTCTGGCCGAGCCGCCTGTCGCTTTAGTGGATGCTAATGCGGCCAAGCACGGTACGGAAAAAGTCGCCCAAGCCTATCTGGAATATCTCTATAGCCCTGAGGGCCAGGAAATTGCAGCGCGTCATTTTTATCGTCCACGCTTGGAAGCGGTCGCCGCCAAATATCGCGATCAGTTTCCTGCCTTGAAGCTGTATAAGGTGGATGAGGAACTGGGGGGCTGGACTCAAGTGCAGGCCAAGCATTTTGCCGATGGTGGTGTGTTTGACAGCATTTATCTGAGTAAATGAAACCGATCTCGGAGGAATCTACGATGGGATCGGCTCGCAGCGGATCTTGGACGCTATGGCCAGCGAAGCGTACGCAACGCGCTTTGCCTGGCTTTGGCCTGACAATGGGTTTGACCGTCAGTTATCTCAGTTTGATTGTGCTGATTCCCTTGTCGGCGGTCTTACTCAAGACGACTTCCATGACTTGGGTGCAGTTTTGGGAGACGATTAGCGCCGCCCGTGTCCTGGCTTCTTTGAAGCTGACCTTTGGGATGGCGGCTTTGGCTGCTCTGATCAATGGGATATTTGGTTTGATTTTGGCTTGGGTGCTGGTGCGTTATCGCTTTCCCGGTCGCCGGATTGTGGATGCCTTGATTGATCTGCCCTTTGCCTTGCCGACATCGGTCGCCGGGATTTCATTGGCAGCGATTTATGCGCCTACGGGCTGGATTGGATCTTGGGCTGAACCTTATGTGGGTCAAATTGCCTTTACGCCCTGGGGGATCTTGATTGCCTTGGTCTTTATTGGTTTGCCGTTTGTGGTGCGTACCGTGCAACCGGTTCTGGAAGAGCTGGAGCAAGAGCAGGAAGAGGTTAGTGCCTGCTTGGGAGCAGATCGTTTCCAGACCATTTCCAAGGTTATCTTGCCCGCGATTTTGCCTGCTGCTCTGACGGGGGTAGCTTTGGCTTTTGCCCGTGCTGTTGGGGAATACGGTTCTGTAATTTTTATTGCTGGTAATGTCCCCATGATCTCGGAAATTACACCCTTGCTGATCGTGATCAAGTTGGAGCAGTTTGACTATGCGGGAGCGTCAGCGCTGGCTGTCTTGATGATGGTGTTATCTTTCATTATTTTGTTGGCAATCAATCGTTTGCAATGGTATTTGCAGTCACGCCATTCTGGTCAGGCGACTGCTAAAGCAAGCAAGGTGGCTGCGCCCTTGTCTTTGGAGGCCGCCCGATGAGCACGACCTTGACGATGGAATCCACGGTGCAAGTAGTGCCCGTACACACCGCACGCTTGCGAGCCGCGCAAGACGAGAGCCGGGCGGTCAAGGTGGTGCTGATTAGCATTGCCTTGCTGTTTTTTGTACTGTTCTTGCTGCTGCCTTTGGTGCTGGTTTTTATGACGGCATTCAGCCGTGGTGTCATGCCGTATCTGTCCGCCTTGAGCGAAAGTGATACTTTGCATGCCGCCAGCCTGACGGTTCTGGTCGCAGTGATTGCTGTGCCGTTGAATATTGCCTTTGGTTTGGCAGCATCCTGGGCCATTGCGCGTTTTGAGTTTCGCGGTAAGAGCATTCTGACTACGCTAATTGACTTGCCGTTTTCAGTGTCCCCCGTGATTGCGGGTTTGATGTTCTTGTTGATTTTTGGTCGTCAGGGTCCGTTCTGGGACTGGCTGGATGCCAATAATATTCGTATCGTGTTTGCCTTGCCGGGTTTGGTACTGGCTACTTTATTTGTGACCTTTCCGTTCGTCGCCCGAGAGTTGATTCCTTTGATGCAGATGCAAGGCAGCGAGGAAGAGCAGGCAGCGCGAGTGCTAGGGGCTAACGGCAGGCAGATGTTCTGGCGGGTGACGCTTCCCAAGATCAAGTGGGGCCTGCTGTATGGCGTGATTCTGTGCAATGCCCGTGCCATGGGCGAGTTTGGAGCGGTGTCGGTGCTGTCCGGTCATATACGAGGCCAGACCAATACACTGCCTTTGCACGTAGAGATTGAGTACAACGACTACCACACGGTGGGCGCTTTTGCAGCGGCTTCAGTGTTGGCGGTCTTGGCTTTACTGACTTTGGCGCTTAAATTGTGGGCCGAGCGCAAAATGGTTCAAGACGGTCATCGTGGATGATCGCATTCGGAGTTCATTATGAGTATCGAAGTTCGTCATCTATCTAAACAGTTTGGTGCGTTTACAGCACTGGGTGATGTGACATTGGATTTTCCAGCGGGCGAGCTGGTGGCATTGCTGGGGCCGTCTGGCTGCGGCAAGACGACCTTGTTGCGCATTGTGGCTGGCCTGGAACATGCGGATGCGGGTCAGGTGCTGATCAATGGCAAGGATGTGGCCGCGGTAGGAACACGGGATCGACAAGTGGGTTTCGTGTTCCAGCACTATGCCTTGTTCCGTCACATGACCGTATTTGAAAACGTGGCGTTTGGCTTGCGTATCAAACCTCGCAAACAACGTTTGCCCGAAGCGCAGATTCGTCAGCGGGTGCATGAGCTGCTGGAGCTGGTCCAACTGGACTGGTTGGCGGACCGCTATCCGGCGGCCTTGTCAGGCGGTCAGCGGCAGCGTATTGCCTTGGCGCGAGCGCTGGCCGTGGAACCGGGCGTTTTGTTGCTGGATGAGCCCTTCGGTGCTCTGGATGCCAAGGTGCGTAAAGAGCTGCGTTCTTGGTTGCGCCGTTTGCATGACGATCTGCATATCAGCACCTTGTTTGTGACGCACGACCAGGAAGAAGCCATCGAGGTGGCTGACCGTATCGTGGTGTTGAACAAAGGGCGTGTTGAGCAGGAAGGCGCTCCGCAGGATGTGTACAACCATCCGGCCAGCCCCTTTGTATATGAGTTCCTGGGAGCCGCCAATCGCTTGCCTGGTCAGTTCCAGCAAGGTCGCTTTGTCGCTGATCCGCAGTTGGGTCAGTTCGAGTCCAATCAGGCGCTGAATGGTCAGGGAGCCGGGCAGGGAGAGGCCGTAGGTTATGTGCGTCCCCATGATCTGGACTTGCAGCGTCAACTGGATGGCCAGGGCATTGTGGTGGCCGTGCAGCGCATTATTCCTTTGGGGGCGACGGTACGGGTAGAGCTGGCCCTGAATGAGGGTGAGCGCGCCTGGGAAGCTGAGTTCGATCATCAGCGTTGGTCGCAGCTAGGTTTGCTACCCGGAGAGCGTGCTTTGGCTCTGCCACGCAAGTTCAGCGCCTTCCCGTTGGAGCCTCAGGCGGACGCACGAGTTTCTTAGTCTTTTTTTGCAAATTATTCGCAACAGGCTGACCCTAGGTCAGCCTGTTGCGTTAGTATCTGAACAGTTTTTGCAGGGCGGATTTTAAGCAGGAAATATTACAGGAATTTAGTATTGAGAATCATTCCTGTTTCTGTTAAGATTCGATACTTCACTGGGCATCCTGTCCGGTCCCGTCATTGTCCATGCGGGTTGCAGAATGTGTAGAACGGATTATGACCGGAATTGCTTCTCAAACGAATAATCGCTCGATGCTGGCTTTAAAGGCAACCGGGCTGGCATTAGCTCTGGGATTGCACCTTGGTGTCTTGGCTACCATCTTGTGGACAGATACCCCCAAGATGGTGGGCGAGCCCGCCCCTATGGATATTGTGGGTGTGACCTTGCTGGAAATGTCGGAATCTCCGGTGCAGCAAGAGCAGGTCAGCGCTCCTCCTGAGGAGGTGGTGTCTGAGCCTGAGCCTGAGCCTGAACCCGAGGTGGAACCTGATCCAGAGCCTGAGCCGGAACCGGTACTTGAACCGGAACCCGAGCCAGAGCCTATTGTGGAAAAACCACCGGTTCCCGAGCCGCCCAAGCCCAAACCGAAACCCAAACCGAAACCTAAGCCCAAGCCACAACCTAAGCCAGAAGTGCCGCCGGCAGAAACGCCGCAGCCCGCCCAGCCAGCTGCTCCGGCTGCCCAGGCCGGTCCGGCAACGGATAATGCAGCTCAAACTGCTGCCCGCTCCACGGATGGTGACCGGCCCAAGCTGATTGGCCGAGTGGACTATTTGGGACGCCGTCCTGTACCTGTGTACCCACGGGCATCGGAGCGTCGTCGTGAGCAGGGTCGCGTGGTGGTTCGCGTAGTGATTTCAACCCAAGGAAGCGTGTTGGAAGCCAAGGTGCAAAATTCATCGGGCTATGAACGCCTGGATGAGTCGGCGCTGAGGGCGGTACGTACAGCACGTTTTAAACCGTATACGGAAAATGGTGTGGCCTATCGTGCCATGGCCGATATTCCTTTCGACTTTGTTTACTAGGATATGTCAATGATGCAGGAACTATTTCAAAGCGTATGGGTAAGCCTGGCACAAGTGGCAGGGCCGGTGGCCGATCAGGCTGCCGCCAGTGTTGTTGCGGCTGAGGAAGCAACAGGGGTGCTGCACTTTATCCAGCAAAGTGATGTGGTCGGTAAAACCCTGTTCGTGATTCTGGCCTTGATGTCGGTTGCCAGCTGGTATCTGATTATCGTCAAGGGCGTGCTGTCCTTCCGTTTGAAGCGTCGCTCGCACAGCTTCATGCGCGAATTCTGGTCTGCTAGCTCTTTGGAGCAGGTTGAAAACGAGATCGCCACCCATGGTGCACGTGATCCGTTCAGCCACCTGGCCAGCCATGCTATCCACGCTCAAAAGCACCACGTTAAATACGGTGCCATGCGCCTGGAAGAGAAAGGCTCTACGGATGCTTTTGTCTCGCGCATCATGCGTAAAGTCATGGACGAAGAAACCGCCAAAATGGAAAACGGTTTGACTCTCCTGGCGTCGGTCGGCTCTACCGCGCCATTTGTGGGTTTGTTCGGTACGGTTTGGGGTGTGTACCACGCCTTGATCAATATCGGCCTTTCCGATGGCGTGACCCTGAACAAGATTGCCGGCCCTGTGGGTGAAGCGCTGGTGATGACCGGTCTGGGTCTGGCTGTGGCGATTCCTGCTGTGTTGGCCTATAACGCTTTTGTGCGTACCAACCGCGTTTACCTGTCCCAGCTGGACGCGTTTGCCCATGACCTGTTCACCTTCCTGACCACCGGCCAGCCTGTGCAGGACAATCAACCTGTTCTGCGTCGCGTTCCAGCCTCGGGCGGCGGTGCAGCATCAAGCTCGGCAGCGGCTGCCAAGCGGGAGCACTAATCATGGCTTTTGGCAGCTTTGATAATCGCAATTCGGGCTCAGCCTTGTCCGAAATCAATATGGTGCCGCTGATCGACGTCATGCTGGTGCTGCTGGTGATCTTTCTGATCACCGCTCCGCTGCTGTCGCACTCTATCAAGATTCAATTGCCTCAGGCGACCTCTGAACCGGTTCAGCAAGATCCCAAGACGATTGATTTGGCGATTGACGCAGAAGGGCAGATTTTTGTGAATGAGCAGCCTGTTGCGCTAGAAGACCTGACCGCTACCTTGGCCCCATACTCCAAGGATCAGCCTCAGCCTGAACTGCGTATCCGTGCTGATACCGACACCCGTTACGAGGTTCTGGCCCAAGTCATGAGCCGTTCCAAGGCTTCAGGTTTGGCTCGTCTGGGCTTTATCACACGCCCTGGCCCAAGCACCAAAGCCGCCGAGCAGGATGGTGAGGCCAAGCCCGCTTTGGAGTCGGCTGACAAGGCTGAACCCAAGCCCGCTCAGTAGTCTGCGTAGACCGTGTTGTTTTTTCTGGCCCCTCGCTTTGCATCAGCAACGCGAGGGGCCAGTTTCGTAATAAAATCGTTCAAATGCGTGTACTAGTTATCGAAGACGACGCCATACTCGGCGCCGCACTGCAAGAGTTTCTAAATGATCAGGGTTACGCCGTTGATTGGCTCCAGGAAGGCGAGAGTGCCTTGAAAGAGCTGACAGCCCAGGTCTACGATCTTCTGCTGTTGGATTTGAATCTGCCCGGTATCAGTGGCCTGGATGTGCTGCGCCAATTGCGCCGGCAAGGTAATGCCATTCCCGTGTTGATTCTTACTGCCCGTGATGGCGTGGATGATCGTGTTGGGGGCCTGGATGCGGGTGCTGACGATTACCTGATCAAACCGTTTGATCTATCGGAGCTGGCTGCGCGGGTGCGCGTGTTTGGTCGCCGCCGTAGTGGACAGGTTCAGCCCGTGATTGATGTGGGCCCACTTAGTTTTGATACCATCGGCCGCGAACTGCGTTGCGCCGGTCAACGTGTGACCTTGTCGGTGCGCGAGCTGTCTGTACTAGAAATGTTGATGATGCGGGCAGGCCGAGTGGTCACCAAGCAGCAAATTATCAACTCCTTGTCGGCCTGGGACGCAGATTTCAGCGACAATGCGGTCGAAGTCTACGTGTATCGTTTGCGCAAGCGCCTGGAAGGCACCGGGGCTGTTATTCAGACTGTGCGCGGCTTTGGCTATTTGCTCGATGTGGAGAGCGTGGCCGGAGCATAACGGCAGCCCATGCCCGCTGCCTGAACCCTTAGGTCAACCATGCCCGATCAGCATCTTTCTCCAGCCCTAAAAACCTCCTTGTTGCGAGGCTGGCTGGAGCGCTTTCTTGCTCCCGGTTCTTTGGCCCGCAAGCTGATGGGCCGTTTGTTTCCCCCTATTTCCATTCTGGTCGTGCTCGATTTGAGCGTCACCTGGGTGCTGACCCGCCGCATGAGCCTGGAAGACTGGCTGCTGCGCGATATTTTCTGGACGATGGCGCTTAGCCAAGTGCTGCTAGTCAGCCTGATTGCCTGGGTGTTGCTGTCAGGGATTCGTTCTCAGTTGGCGCCTATTGATGATTTGTCGCAGCAAATCCGTAATCGAGCCGATGATGATTTTGAATGTCTGGATGCCAGCGCCTTGCCTGCTGAGATTGTGCCTTTGGTGGAGCACTTTAACGAATTGCTGGAACGTCAGCGTGATACGCTGCAGGCGCAAAAACGCTTTATCGGTCATGCCGCCCACCAATTGCGTACGCCTTTGACGGGTTTGCAGCTGGAATCCGAACTGATGCTGGCAAGACCCTTGCCGGATGATATCCGACAGCGGGCCGAGCGGATTAAAAGCGTATCGGACCGCATGATTCGCTTGGGGCAGCAGTTGTTGGTGCTGGCGCGGACTGATGCAGATACGAATATTAAAGACAGTTTTGTACGCCTGGACCTGTGCGAATGGACGCGCGAGGAGGGCGGTGACTGGTTTTTGCAGGCTCGCCAACATGGTGCGGAAATCCATTTGCTAGCACCCGAGAAACCCGTCTGGATTGATGCTGCGCCGGTGCTCTTGCGCGAGCTGCTATCGAACTTGATGGATAATGCGCTGCGCTATGGTCAGGGAACAGATCGGATTGTGTTGCGGGTTGCCAGTAACCCGCCGTCCTTGTCGGTGGAGGATCACGGTCCGGGTATTGAGTCCAGCGAGCAGCAACGGGTCTTTGAGGCGTTTTATCGCTCTCCCGGCGCTCAGGCTGGGGGTTCAGGTTTAGGTTTGGCCATTGTGCAGGAAATCGCTCGTGCGCATGGCGCGTGGTGGAGTTTGATGAGTCGTCCTGATTTTCCCGGTACCCGCGTCACGATAGTTTTTCCTGGTCCGCGTATTGGTGCGCGTTTGACCCGGCACGATTCTTTGAGTGGAAATTAAGCCTTGAACACAGCAACAGAAAACCCTAAAAAAGCGGCTCAGGCCGCCTTATTGATGGGCGCTTTAGGCGTGGTGTACGGCGATATTGGAACCAGTCCGCTCTACACCATGAAAGTGGCGCTCAGTGGCTACGGACAGCCCGGTGCCGAGCAGGTGTACGGAGTTTTGTCCCTGTTGTTTTGGCTGCTGACTATTGTGGTGTCTATCAAGTACGTTACCGTGGTGCTGCGCCTGGACAATAAGGGAGAGGGTGGCACCTTGGCCTTGATGGAGCTGGCTGCTCGCGGCATGCAAGGGCCACGTCGCCAAGTCATTGTGGTCTTGGGCCTGATCGGCGCCTGCCTGTTTTACGGGGACAGTATTATCACTCCCGCTATTTCGGTGCTTTCAGCCCTGGAAGGGATAGGCATGGTGTCCCACGTGCTGGACCCTTGGGTAGTGCCTTTGGCGCTGGGGGTATTGCTGGCCTTGTTCCTGATTCAGTCACACGGTACTGGAACTATGGGAAAGCTGTTTGGCCCCATCATGCTGTTGTGGTTTCTGGTTCTGGGTGGCTTGGGCCTGTGGCGCGTAATTGAGCACCCCCAAGTATTGATGGCCTTGGACCCCCGCTGGGCAATTGCCTTTATTGCCGAGGCACCGTGGCAGACCTTTCTGCTGCTGGGCGCTTTAGTGTTGGCGCTGACCGGTGCCGAGGCTCTGTATGCTGATATGGGGCATTTTGGTCGCCCTTTGATTCGTAAGGCCTGGTTTATGGTGGTGATGCCTTGTCTGGTTCTGTGCTACTTCGGCCAAGGCGCGCTATTGATCTCTGATCCGACTGCTATTCGCAATCCTTTCTTCTATCTGGCTCCGACCTGGGCCCTGGTGCCTATGGTCATGCTGGCCACCGTGGCGACCGTTATTGCTTCCCAGTCGGTCATCTCGGGTGCTTTTTCGGTGACCCGTCAGGCCGTGCAATTGGGTTTCTGGCCGCGTATGGTGATTCAACATACCTCGGCCAAAGAAGAAGGGCAGATTTACTTACCGCGCGTCAATCAGTTGCTGTGTGTGGCGGTGATGATTCTGGTGGTCAGTTTTGCTTCATCGGATCGTTTGGCCCATGCCTACGGTTTTGCTGTGACGGGCACCATGTTGATGACCAGCCTGTTGGCGATTGTGCTTCTCCCGCGCAGCGCTAGTGGAATCAAGCGTTGGGCGTGGCTTGTGCTCTTAGGCATTTTCCTGATTCTGGACGTGCTGCTGTTCTCGGCCAATGCGCTCAAAGTACTGGATGGCGGTTGGTTGCCCTTGCTGGTGGGGATAGTCTTGCTGGGTCTGATGCTGACGTGGCGTCAAGGACGTGCGGCCCTGCACGAGCGTCTGCTGGAGAATAAACAGCCTTTGAAAGAGTTTTTGCTGAATCTGGAGGAGTACGCCCCGACCCGTGTACCGGGTACGGCTGTGTTCATGAGTACCATCCCCGATTCGGTGCCCCCGGCCTTATTACATAACCTGAAACACAATAAAGTCTTGCACGAGCAGGTGTTGTTTTTGACGGTCAGCAGTGCTGGTGTACCTTACGTCCCTTTTGGCGAGCGCTATAGCTTGCAGCGTTTGAGCCGGGGCAGTTGGCAAGCGGTGGCTTCCTGGGGTTTCAAACAAGAGCCCAATGTACCGCAGCTACTGGAACAGATCATGCTGGAGCATCCAGAGTTGAATCTGGAGCCTATGCAGACTTCTTATTTCCTGTCGCGTCAGACAGTGATGATTCAGTCGCGTCAGCCGTGGTATTTAGGTTGGCGTCGACGCTTATTTGCCTTCATGGCCAGAAATGCCAGCCGTAGCACTCGCTTCTTTAAAATTCCACCCAATCGGGTGGTGGAGATGGGGATACAGGTAGAGCTGTAATAGAGCCTGCCGCCTTCGAGAGGTGGCAGGCTCTAAGAATTAGCTTTTGGCGTGGATAGGCTTGATCAGGCTGGGCAAACGCGCTTGATTGGCGGCTCGGGCGGCACTGTATTCCATGATGTGGGCAGTGCGCGCGGCCAACTCTGGCCCTAGAAAACGTTCTAGCAAGTAGAGCGTTAGATCCACGCATAGGCTGACGCCTCCGCCGGTAATGATATCTCCCTCGTCGACCAGCAGCGCCTCACGTACAGTGCAGTCCACCGTCATCTCGGCTAAGGCCTTCAAGGGGGAGGTTTCTGGGGCTGTGTAGGCCGCCTTGCTGGTAGCTACGCGACCATCCAGTATATCCATAAGAGGCCGGGATAAGTCTCGGGCCTGATAGTCAGGAGACCATAGTAAGCATCTCAGTTAAGGCGGAGAGTCTGGGGGACTCCTCCTCACAGGAGCATTAGGAGCAGGAGGAGAAAAAGTCCATGCGACTTGCTGTGATGGCCAGCGTGATTGGGACGACGGTGGAGTGGTATGGCTTTCTACTGTATGGCACGGCGGTAGCATTGGTATTCAACAAGTTTTTTTCCAGGTTTGGATCCGCTGATGGGGACCTTAGCCGCACTGGGTTCGTTTGCCGTAGGCTTTTTTGCACGCCCTTTGGGTGGGGTGGTGTTAGGGCGTTTTGGTGATCGTGTTGGCCGCAAATCAATGCTGGTGTTGACGATGTTTTTGATGGGTGGAGGCACGTTTGCGATTGGTTTGCTGCCTACCTATGAGCAAATTGGAATCTGGGCTCCGATCGCGTTGATCTTGCTGCGCATCATTCAGGGAGTCGGTATCGGTGGGGAATGGGGAGGCGCCGCGTTGATGGTTATTGAACGTATGTCATAAAATATTACAGCGGCGATTAGCTTGGTCTCCGTCGAGCGAGCAAGTCATCCACCGATGCGGCTTCCAGTTTGAGAGGCGCATTAAGCGGTTCTTAATAGACAACACCGGGTTTCCAATGCGATTCCCATTATCCAGCCAAACATGGCGCTCGATCGGTGCTCGCGCTTTTATCTGTTATGTTCTCCATTCCGGTCAAAGGGATGCTTGGTGGGGAGCACTTCACGTAGATAACGCTGTGGTGCCGCCTCAACCCGGTATCCACTCAGCAGGAGTGCGTAGGATGTAAACGCCGCGTACCATTTCATCGTCAGTACGGCGCGCCCAGCCTTCGGCGTCTCTTTTAGTACTTAGTACGGAAAGTTTTGGCGGTAGCAGTCCAGCCAGTTCTGCGAATTAACGCCTTCCGGGTGTCGGAAGGCGTGCCTACGATAGCGGCCATACAGGCTCCGAATGATGCTTAATGCCGCACCACTGTAACGAAACTCTACCTGGCTCGCAATCTTGGAAAAACTCCCAGGCTTGAGGGCCAACATTTGTGGCTGGTTTACTTCTCCATTCCTTCAGCATAGCGTGCTGCCTGTTTTGCCCACACTTCGAATGCCTCTGTTTGATATGTGGCCCATGTTCAAGGCATAAAGGTAAACCTGCGCTTGTGGATTTTTTGCAAAACATGCCTGTTTGTAAAAAGTAAATCTTACCGTTACGATCATGCACATTGATCGTTACAGCGAGGCAGAGTGCATGAAGGCATTAATGAACGTAAAGCCGACCCCTGAACAGCTGGCGTTGTTTTCACGGATTCGGCATGGCGTAGAAGTTATCCGAGGGGCTGCCGGTAGCGGCAAGACCACAACAGCGCTTTTAAAGCTTCAATCGGCTGTAGCGACCTATCTCGCACGAGCGCAGCGCCAAAAAACCACTGAGCCGGTAAAAGTATTGGTTCTGACTTTTAATAGGACGCTTAGAGGCTATATCGAGGAGTTAGCGCGAAAGCAGCTTCCAGACGATGCCATGTTGACGCTCGATATTTTTACGTTCTCTAGCTGGGCGAGGGAGCTTTCCGGTGCTCCACCCATTCTTTCCAAGGTGGATAGGGAACAAAAAATAATCACGCTCGCCACGCTCGCAAAACTGGGCTTGGCCTCCGACTTTTTGCTCGATGAGGTCGCGTACGTGCTAGGACGCTTCCCGCCTGCAAATCTTGACGACTATCTGACTGCGCGGCGCGACGGCAGGGGCGTGACGCCTCGCATGGAGCGTCCGACTCGGGAGACACTGCTAAACCAGGTGATTCGCCCTTATGCGAAATATAAGGAGGATCACGGCATGCATGATTGGAATGATCTCGCAGTCAATCTAGCTTTCAATAGATTCGTGGAATACGACGTGGTGGTCGTGGATGAGGCGCAGGATTTCTCAGCTAATGAGGTGCGCGGCCTGATGAACCAACTATCTAAGGATCATACCGTCACCTTCGTATTGGACTCTGCACAACGCATTTACGCCAAGAACTTCAGCTGGGCGGAGGTCGGTCTCGTTATTCGTCCTGAAACCAGCCATCGGCTAGAAAACAACTATCGCAACACGAAGCAAATAGCGCGCTTCGCCGCCGGAATTATGCACGGCATCACTCTGGATGACGACGGAAGTTTGCCTCGCTTTGAAAGCGCAACAACAGAGGGTGAGTTGCCGAAGGTTGTTGAGGGGAAGTACTCGGCCCAGGCCAGTTATGTCATTCAGTTTATTAATGACCATGTTGACTTAGACACGGAGTCGGTCGCCTTTCTGCACGCGAAAGGGGGGGGATGGTTCAAATATTTGCGGGGTGAGCTGGAGCGTGCCGGCCTTGACTATGTTTCGATTGCCCGCGAATCGGAGTGGCCACAGGGACCCGAGAATATCGCGTTGAGCACCTTGCATTCAGCCAAGGGGCTGGAGTTTGACTACGTTTTTCTATTAGGGCTGGACGGCGAGGTTTTACCCGTGGAGGGTGAAAGCCTTGAGATTACGGACGATGAGCGGCTCGCGCACTTTAGACGATTGGTCGCTATGGGCGTGGGCAGAGCTCGGAAATCGGTGATTATCGGTTTTAGGCCAGATGACAAGCCGGTGGTTGCGAATTTCTTTCAAGACGGTACATATGAGGCTGTGCGGTTATGAGTGTCGGTGAAATTGTACTGAGCCGGAACATTACCGAGGTGCTTCATTTCACCACCAATCGCGGCTGTCTCGGTGTGTTGGCGAAGCAATCATTAATGGCAAGACAAAGATTGGCTGAAGATAATACGTTGGAGTTTATTCTTCAGGTTAATGCGGAAGACCGGTCTCGTGATGCGGCATGGCACGACTATGTCAACCTGTCCATCAGCCGTATAAATACTCACTTCTTTAACGTAAGTGGGCACTGGCATAGGGACAAGGATATTTGGTGGTGCATCCTGTCTTTTTCGCCTGAAATATTGGAACATAGTGGAGTGCACTTCACGACAACGAATAATATGTATAGTGGCGTCAGGCGAGCGGTCGGGGCAGAAGGGCTAAACGCGCTTTTTGCTCCGTCCATTGTCCAGTGGCATTCAAGTGTTGTTGCGCGCAAAGCTGGGTTACCCAATCATATGACAACCTGCATGCAGGCGGAGGCACTTTATCCTGGGGGAGTGTCAACGGAATTTCTACGGGCCATTTATGTCGCCGACGATGCTCACGCAGACGAGGTTGCGGGACAAATAGGCGCGGTTTGCCACCGCAAGGTCGATATAATTGTCGAGCCGAATAGGTTTGAGGAGTTTAGATGAGGACACCTGTGGTGGACACGAGTTACCAGGATCGATGCGTTTCTTCAGCGCTATGGGCTGCCTACGGGGACGCTTTGGGTTTTCCCACGGAACTGGCCTCGCCGACCATGGTTGCCCAGCGTGTAGGCATGTCTCGGATTGCCTACACTGTGCCGTGGCGGCGTTTGGTGGGTGGGCGATTTGGTGCTCAGGTGGAGTTGCCGGCAGGGGTTTACTCGGATGACACGCAATTACGTTTGTCTACATGCCGCGCAATTCGATCACAGGGGTTCTTTGATGTCGAGTCATTCGCGAAGGTAGAGCTCCCTGTTTGGCTATCCTATTGCCTGGGTGCAGGCCGGGGCTCCAAAGCGGCAGCGGGGTCTCTCGGCGGGAAAACGACCAACTGGTTCAGCAATTTTTTCGATTCTGCAAGCAGCAAGTACGTCAAGGGCGGAGGGAATGGCGCTGCGATGCGGATCCAGCCCCATGTTTGGGCTTCGCAGAACTTGCAAGACGAGCACAGCTATCTCCCAGACGTTGTACGAAATGCGGTCTGCACACACGGTGATCTTCGCGGTATCGGTGGTGCAGCTGTCCATGCTGCAATTTTGGCTCATGTATTCCTGCACGATGAGATTCCGGAACCCGAGTTATGGGTAGATTTTGCCCATATCTTTGAAAAGATTCCGGGCGTTGTTGCGGCGGACCCAGACCTGTCAACTTTTTGGCGCCCAACATGGGAAGGCTTAACCGGACAGACACTGGACGAGGCGAGTTCCAAAACGGCGGATGAATGGGCCGATGCGGCGGGGTCGGCCATCAAGCTACTGACGAACGATTCACGCAAGTCCTATGGTGCGATCGTTGCGGGCTTGCAAGGGCTCACCGATGCCGAGCGCGGCTCGGGCCTGAAAACAGTACTGTTTTCTATGGTTGCGGCTTGGCTTTTTAAAGAGCGTTCGATCGACGAGGCGTTGTTGGAGGTGGTTAATGTGTTGAACAGCGACACTGATAGCATCGGATCCATGGCGGGAGCCTTGCTGGGCGCGAGGCGCGGCCAGCAAGCGCCATCCCATCCAATCCAGGATCAAGAGTACATTACGGCTTCGGCGCGTCGCATGGCCTCGATTGCGCAGGGCTTATCGGTGAATGATTTTTCGTATCCAGATCTGCTCTATTGGCAGGCACCGAAGAGCGCTCTTGATTCTGTGGGTACGGTAAAGGATCGCGTTGCCCTGGCCGGGATCGGCACGATGGAACCGCTGGGCGAGTGTTACTCGGGGAAAAGCCGGGGTGCGGTTTGGCAATGGCATCGGCTCGACTTTGGTCAAACGGTGTTGTGTAAGCGTCGTGATACCCTTAAAAGTATGCCCCGGGAGATGTTGCCGGAGCACATGCTGCCGCAACGTACCGAGACACCGCGTAAGGTGCCCGAGGTGCCATTATCAGTGAGCGTTAAGCCAAGCCCACCTGCAGCGCTGACAAGAGATTTGTTTGACACCCAGCCCGACCTCGCCGCAAGCAAGCTCGCCGATAAGGCGGGAAAAAGTCTAGACGAGCTGACTGATTTGGCCATACGTTCGGGGTTTGACCGGCAGCTGATTGGAGAGCATTTGCTGATGCTTTCCGAAGATGACCAAGCCATTGAAAACGCCATGGCGTATACCGTTATCATCGCAAAAGCGTGGCGCGCCCGAGTGAAAAAACGGGTTTCATAGCACGCAGTGCGCGCTGAGCCACTTGGTTCGATCAGCTTTTTCTAGACCGCCAAGGTGCGGCGGCGGGTTAGGTACGTAGGCCCACCCGCCAGCTTTTTTTAGCGTGTTCGGAGGTTGTCGTAAATCACGCTGACTCCTACCATTACAAGGGCGAGTGGCGCACCCCACTTTATGTCCGGCGAGAGCCAGCCGATTCTTTCGGCAAAGAGCAGTATTCCGGCGAGCATCGCCCAGGTGCCTACCCAGATGCTCAGGCCAGTTGCCTCTTGCTTGGGCTTCAACGAGTTCTGAGGGTTTGATAAGTTATTGCTTTGCATAATGGATCCGATAAAAAGGTGTCGATAGCACGCCGAGGCAAGCCCCAGCGTGCGTTGAGCGCCACAGTTGAGTGAACTTTCGTTTGCTCAACCGTTGGCCGGCCTATGTGCGCCGCACTTTAATCGGCCATCCCTTAAGCCCGTACGCATGCGCGTCCAGGACTTTGCCCGATTTAGTGCGACGAAATCGACGAAAAATCACGTCGTAATCGTCTTCTTGCGTAGTCATAATGAACTCCACAATTGCCGGGATCGGGAACTTATGCTTGCGGCCATTGTCTCTATACTGTAGACTTTGCGTCGCACTTCGTGGTGCATAAGAGGATTTCGACCGGCAGTTTCGATTTCCTTTTCATGTTAGTCAGCAGTCTTAAAATAGCCCTTTCGTGAGGGCTGTTTTTTTTGATAACTCTCCGCTTTTGATAAGACGGTCTAAGCGATAGGTAGCGGCTTCTTCGCTGGTTCCGCATAGCTGCGCTAGTTCACCGGCGCAACTGGCTTGGCGGCATGCCTCGATAGGCATCATGATGGCCGCTGTAAGCGCCTTGGCCTGCCATTCCGAGTCCTCATAAAATTTATGCTGCCCCAGTACGGCATCTCGGTGAAGCGTCACGCTGTGGTTGAGTACGATGTGAGCCAGCTCGTGAATGACCGTGCTGTTGGAAAAGCGGGATCCCGTGAAGAGCCCGTCGTAGACATCCTCGCGCAACACGACAATGCCATGTTCCGGAATGGTGAACGCGGCACAATCCTTTAGCTCGTCGTTTGCGGTGATCACATATTGATAGCGGGCTTGAGGCAATATCTTTTCAAGCACCTTTTGGGCGTCGATTTCAAAGTTTGACGGGTTGCTTGCATTAAGCGGCAGCAGCGGACGAACTTCGACGGCGACGGCCTCGATTTTCGCGTAGCTCATTGGGGCGACTTTCATGCCGCTTGGTGTACGAATAGAACCGGCGCTTCCTAAGGTGGTCATGGCTTGTCTCCTCTATTTTCGATTATTGATCCATTCCAGCATTTCGGGGCTGGGCGCATCGCCTTCCTGTAATCGTCGCGCGAATGCTGCAACAAGGCCCTTTGCGTCCGGATTCAGCTGTTTTGTGTTGACGACGTCGCGTGACTTTTCCGCTGCATCCGCTACCTTAGTTACCTCGTCGGGATTGGCCTTAGTCGATAGGTAGGCGATGGCGTCGCTGGACAGTTTTTCCGACAGTTTCTTTTCGCCATATTCGATCGCGCTTAGGTAGGCGGAGCTGATGCCTATGGCTTGAGCCATTTCCTTTAAGGACAGGTCATAGCGCATTCTTAAGTGCCGAACAGCTTCTCCGAATAAAGTGAGTTTCATAGTGTTCTCCTTGAAAAATTATCTGCTCCGATTTTTTATTTTCTTTATTGTAGCAAAGTTATCTATTTGGTGAATATATTAGCTGTTGCGTGAACGCAACATGCCCAGAGTATTTTTCAGTGCGGCGTTGGGCGTGCCTGAAGTATGGTTTGGGCGGATGAAAGGTGTGGACGTGTGATTGATCCGGTTAGCGTCTGCAGTTAATGTTGCATCGGTTGAGGCGGGTGTGCTTGCGATAGCGCTCTGTGTTCATGTTCCAGATAAGGCTTCTCGAATAGCGCCAGCACGGCAGCTGTTTCGGTAGTGTCGAGTTCTTCACCCGCGATGCGTTTGGCTGTGCGCAGCAAAGTCCGAATAGTCGTTTCATCATCCATAGCACCATTTTGGATGGATTCAATGGATGGGGCTATACGTAGAAGCCGTCGGTTGTTTTTTCTTTCACTGATAGCGGACCCCAAAAATCTGTCGCTTTGCCTGAGGAAGAATTGAGTTGGCCGGTTTGCGTCGCCCGGCTCGCCCGGGCCGCGCTGCTCCAGGTTCGTGTGTCTGCTCATCCCTTAACGGGACCGGGCCATACCCGCCTTGCACATCCCTGACGCCTGTCGCGTGCCGGTCGGCACTTGCATAACCCCGAGACTGTTTGCTGTTGGGGGAGGGGCGGCCTTGCTTTCCTCCTAGTGTTTCACGCCGGTCTGGCCGTCAAGGGCGGCGCGCACTCGTGCGCTTGCGGCCGTTGGCCGTCTGCGACCCTGTGACGGCTGGCGCTGCGGCGTGACCCCTTCGGTTCCAGGCAATTCCGCCTGAGTTCTGAACCGGAGGCAGTTATGCAGCAATATTCTCTTTCCCTTGATTCCGATAATTTGAATGCCGGCGCGTTGCTGGTGCGTGAGGCTGATGGCGCGGTACGTGCGGCCAGCCGCAAGGAGATCCTGACGGTGGCGCGTGAACTGGTCAATGTCGATGAACTGCATGGACAGGATCTGTCCCAGCCCAGGCTTGTCAAAGACTTTCTACGATTGCGGTTGAACGCGGCGCTGGAGCACGAGGTATGTGGGCTGATTCTGCTGGATAGCCAGCATCGGCTGATTGACTATCTGGAGCCGTTTCGCGGCACGATCAATCAGGCGTCGGTTTATCCGCGGGAGATCGTGAAAATTGCGCTGCATCGAAACGCGCTCTCAGTTTTCCTGGTGCACAATCACCCAAGCGGGTTGGCCGAAGCCAGCCCAGCGGATATTGCGCTGACCAAGCATCTGAAGCAGGCGCTGGCGTTGGTCGATGTCCGGTTGCTGGATCACTTCATCGTGGCTGGGTCCACGGTGCTGTCGATGGCGGAGAGGGGGCTTTTCTAAGCCATTATCGGCAAGCCTGCGGGCTTGCCTTTATGCTGTCCGAGATAGACGGACGTACTTTAGACGAGCGCCGTCCTGGGTAGGCGATGCATCATTGCGACTTGGTTCAGGCGTTCGTTGGCGGGCCGGTTATCGAAATACCTTCTTTGCTAAAATGACCACGAAAAGCGAAATTCATATGGCACCTACCAAGGCCTCTGCTGTGCTCAATAGTCGAAGCCAAGGTTTGTCTGCACTGTATGCAACATCGCCAAATCCAAGCGTCGCGAACGTCGTCAATGACAGGTAGACCGACTCTAGGTAAGCGGCCCAAATCGACTCATGAGTGCCGGGTGTGCCAAGCCAAAGATATAAACCTGAAAAACCAAGGGCGAGAAGCATTCCCCATAGCAATACACGAACCGGCTTCGTTGCATAGCCAGATAGAAGCCCGGATGTTAGGCTACCCGCCCATATGAAGAACTCAGGAGCGGAACGCTGCAATTTGAGATAGGGCCAGAGAATGTGCTTTCTTTGAGCGGTCTTTTCACGGTAGACGTATTTATCCACATGAGACCAAAGTTCTGCGCGTTCATATGCCAGTCTGATGCTGCGCAGAAAATCTGGTAACTGATCAGCGGGCATTGTGCGAGATTCCCATTGCCGCGAAGGATCAAGGTCGAATTGAGTTCGGTAGTTAACCTTCAAATTCTCGATCAGTACACTTTCGAAGTACGCTCCGCGAAAGTCAGTGCCTGAAAAATCGCATTCACGAAAGCCTGAATGCCAGAAACATGCATTGATAGCCACACAGTCTGTGATTTGGGTGCAGAAGCCACCGGAAGCGGAGAAAACCGTACTTGTGAGGTTGCATTTTTCAAACCTTGTATACGACAGGTCTGTCATTTCAAGGTTCGATCCGGCAAGATTGCAGTTGTAGAACGAGGCATAGTTCAACGTTTTCTTTTCAAAAGATGGCGTATTCGACATGTCTTCGTTGTAGAACTTAATTCCGCGTAGATCATCGTGTGTCAGTACCCAAAACTCGCTTTCGACCATCGCGTCAGGTGGATAGATTGGATAGCCGTAGGGTTCCTTGTTGTCTTCGTGGTCTAAAACATATGGATCAAGTATGGCCCTAACCTCGACTGAGTTTTTGAGTCCCGCGAGTACTTTATCGCGTACCCGAGCGCCAGTCTCCGTGTTCCAGCGATTGACCAGGAAACGTTGTGTATGCAAATTGAACTTGAAGCCGTCTTTTTCCTTAGGTATGTAGAGTTTTGAGAAGCTGTCAGCGCTTAACTGCGATCGGTAGTGGCCGCGCCGGCCTTGCTGGACAAAATGTTCAAGCGGCGGCTTGCACTTGCCGGCGGGTTAGCCAGTGGAGAGTCGTGGCGCGGTGACATAGCGGTCAAGGAATGAGAAATCACTCACGTCTGCGTCGTCGAGCCAGAACTTGCGCTCTTCGGGAGTGTTGCCGTTTCCCCGACCTGAGCCGTAGAGCGATGACGCCAAGACAGTCCGAGTAAATTCCACCATCTTCTGCAGCTTCGCTTCGGACTGGGTCACAAACCCCAATGGCACGTTATACCGGTCGGCGCTTGGCACCACCCATTGGTACGTCGCCCCGCCGAAGATGCCAGGAATCAGTAAGACCTCAAAGCATTCCTGCTTAGGTTGGTATGGACCCAGAAATACGCGGCTGAAGCCTGCGTCGAGCAGAAGGCGTGCGCGCTTGAAGAGTCGATCCCTATTCTCGTCCTGGCTGCAGGGCGCAATGGCGATGACTTCCAGAGGTATGCCTAGGCCCTCCTTAAGCGCAGTTTGGATGCTGTTGATGATATCCCGCACCAAGCTCGTGCGCCCCCATAGATCGGAGTCCGGTATCACCCAGAAGATGGCCTCTGGAAGATCGGCGTTCACCGTCTTCGTCTTCTTGAGAGCAGCGAGTGCTCTACGCAGTCCGTTGAAAAGCCGCGACTGACATTTGGGCATGTAGAGGGCGCCAAGAAGCGCTTGGCTTTTGCCGGCATCGTATACTTCGCCGTTAGCCTGACCATGCACGTCGTGGACGTATCGTCTAAAGTCGATTGCGTGATCCTTGCGCAGGCCGATCCGTCCGTCGGGATTAATCAATGCGGTCCTACCGCCGTTTGCCGATGGTGTTAGCAGGTACCGCGCGAGCAGCTCATCGTCGAAGAATTCGATGAAGGCTCGCAGATGGTTGGTTCTGGTTGAGAGGGCCGCGATCCGATCGGCGGTCAGGGTTCGAACTTGAGAGCGCAGTGACTCGGGAAGGAGTTCGAGTTGCGCGTCGATCTCGAACTCGACGTTGCCCTCGACGTCTACTTCAAAGTGCACGGGAAGAGGGACACTGAATGGTCGACCCGCGCGGATCTCGTCCACTTTGTAGCAAGCGTAAGCCCGTCGGTTAACGTCTTCCAGCTCGAAGCGTTCGATGTCGAGGAAGTGCTTGTGAAACGCCGCCTCTGCCTTATCTATAGTCTTGCCTGCCGTGGGGTCGTCCGTGTTCCACTGCAGCTCAAGGGTGTTGTCCCAGTAGTTGCTCGATAGTGCCTTGGGTAGTGGCGTGTAGCTCAACAGTTCGAAGACGGGGCGGCTTTGCCGCTCAGCGATCCTTGTGAAGCGCGGCAGTCCGTCTGACGACGCCGCGAAGCGCGATTCGGCATAGGAGGTCAGCGAGATGCGACCGTTGGCTTCGCCAATGAGGCCTTCTTCTCGTAGGAGTTCAAGCAGATTCCGTAATTCGCTTGCGGAGAGGCCAAAGTACTCCCGTAGTGCGCTGACCTCCAGAGGACCACTCAGGTGCAGCAAGCGCACCGCGAAGTCCGTCATGACAGGAACCTGGCGGTCGATGGAGACATGACAGCGCACGTTGAAAAGCTGCGCCGGGATCGCTACTGCGACGGTATTGAAACGCTCACGCATTGGACAAGCTCCGCTTCAGTTCTTTGGACGGTACGAACAGGGCTAATTGTTGCTCCGCTAGGCGCTCGACCTCAGTGAGCACGCGTTGCATTGGAGTGGCCGTCCGAGATCGCCACATGGCTGATGAACTGACGATCACCAGCCGGTCCTTTGATCGGGACATAGCCACGTTGATGCGCTCCGGGTCGTTCAAAAAACCAATATGCTCGCTGGTGTCGTTACGCACTACCGAGAGCACGATGATGCGGTTCTCCTTTCCTTGGTAGCTGTCCACTGTGCCCACGGAAAAGTGGTCGCGAAGCCCAGCCGCCCATTCGGCTTGCTCGAGCTTATTCCGGATCAAGTCACGTTGAGCGGAGTACATCGCGATGATTCCTATGATGGGCTCATGGTCACCGTCCTGCGCCAGGACTTGCTCCAAAAATTCTGTGGACGTTAGGATAGCTCGAACCACTTCCACAACGGCCGAGGCTTCCTGCTCGTTCACGAGCGCACCATCGTGTGTGCCGGCCGCGCGGTGAAAGGAATTGCGCCCCTGATCCTGGGTGTCAACCCACACAATCTGAGAGGCGAGGAATGGTGGCAGTCTCTCGTATTCCTCGCCCGGAGGTGCGCGTCCGACCTCAAGTGCGTCAGCGTAGAAGCAGTGCGACACGAGCTGGTTGATGTGCTCGGCCATGCGGTACTGTACACGCAATGTCCGTCCCACCAACTGGCCGTATGTCGATGAGAATGCGCGCTGGAAGTTGTTCATCCGCAGGAAGTCCTTACGCGATATTCCCAGCAAGGACGACGCTTGGTCCTCAACAGCGCGGGGATACGACGGCGGAAGTTGTAGGTGATCGCCCACTAGTAACACGCGCTTGCCCGCCTGCATTGCGACGACGAGTTCCATCGGCGATGCTCGCGCCGCCTCGTCGACGATGACCCAGTCGTAGGGAACTTCCGTGATGCCGAGTGCCCGCTTGCCAACGCCCACGCAAGTACCCGCCACAACGCTGGAGGTGCGCGCGAGGAAGGCAGTATAGTTGGAGCGCGGGTTGCGCAGTACCTGGGAGAACTCCGTTGATAAGCGAGCGATCTGCTCAAAGCGAGCGCACTTAGCCGGGCTCGGCGAGCCGTGCTGCTGAGCTAAGGCCTTCAGTTCGGAGTCCAGAAGATCGCGGAGGTTGGTGGCGTTATCGGAAGCTGGTACATGGATGCCGAACTGGCGCTCCGCGACCTCGACGAATACCTGGCTGAGCCGGCGAAGATGCTCTTTGGCCGACGCCTCCTCGCCATTGCTCTCGTCGATCATGAGTGTAAGACGGTCGATGTTTTGGAGCAACGGGCCGAGCGTAGTGTGGAGTTCTGTCGCGGCGCGTACGTAACCTTCTGGAAGCCCCATGGCGATGCCCACCGCTCGCGTGCGATCCTTTATCTCTGAATCAAAGCTCTCGCGATAGCGCTGGCGCAGCGAATCCTCCTGGACGTTACGGAGTCCGGGCGACACCATCGACTGTAAGCCGACACGCACCATGGGCACATCCATATTCGTCGCGCGCAGCGAACCAGCTACCTTGTCCATGACATTGTTCACGGCCTCATGTGATTGACTGACCAGCAAAATGTTGTGGGCTTGCCCTCGCGATAGTAGTAGGTGGGCGAACGACGCAATGAACTTGGTTTTTCCTGTCCCGGGTGGTCCCTGCAGCAGCGAAATAGGGCCATAGGACAGGGCTGCCCGCAGAGCCTCTTCCTGGGAGGCGTTCAGGTCGTATTCGCCGAGGTTACCCAGGTCGAGCTCGATGTCATGCTTCGGCATCCGTTTGGTGTCTGGATCGAAGTAGTCAACCAGCGAAGGGATGAGGCCACCGCCCGCTAGCACCCGCTTCATCGCTGCCACCCGTCGTTCGGAAGCCACCTTTTCGAACGTGCCGCGCACGTGCAGAACATCGCCTGTCTTCGGTGAGAAACGCATGCTTTTGGCACGCACTCGCATCACATCGCGTCCGATGTCGGGTAAGACCCAGCCGACAGTGAACCAGCGGTCGCTGCCATCGGTGGCGTCCACTCCGCGCTCCAATAGTTCAATGCCTTCGTCTTCCGAGAAGTCGAGTACGCCGCTCTCGCAGTCGAAGAGGATGGTCCATTCGTCGCTTTCTTGTGAGAATCGCTTCGCCCCTTGTCGCACCGTGATCTTCGTAACGTTCATCTCATCGGTATCGGACAACGCGGTCCAGAGTGCTGTTGCCGATACCCGTTGCATAGACGTTCTCTCGGGTTGGCGGGCGTAGGGGTCGGCACTGGGGGATATGACCGCTTCGTCCCCTTCTGGCCCATCCAGGGCGTTTGCACTGTAGAGCTGATACAGCAAGCCGGCTAGCGCCGCACAGTCAGCCTCGTCCGCAAAGGTGACATGAATTTCGGCGTTCACCGAGAATGTCTTGCGTCGGTAGGCGTTGACGAAATCGATGTGGTCGATTTCCTTTATTGCAGCGTCAAGCACGGCGTCCTCTTCCGGGTCGTACTTGATGTAGAGCTCCTGCCGCATCCCGACGATGTTGAATCGCATGTGCCCAGTCTCGGCATGTCGGGTCGCACGTACCGAGTACTCGCCATTGTTGGAAACTAGGTCTAGGGACGGGGGGCTATCACGGCCCCGGCGTTTTAGGGCGGTCTTAAACGTCGGGATCGAGCGTTGTTTCGGGTGAAGTTCGTCCTGCAACGTCTCGGCAAGCATGTCCAGCGGCGGCAGGGCGTCCACCAGTTCAATGGCCCGCGTCACGTCGTTTCGTGAATTCGCTAACTCCTCGGGCAACAGCGTCAGGACAAGTGTACACACGGCAAATGCGTCACGGTGCAGCGGGGATGCACTCTCAAGAGCTGGTGGCACCGTGCCGATCGTGATCCCTTCGTCGCCATCGGCGCTCAGATCCGGGATATCCACCAGAACCACTTGCGGCAACTCCTCCTCCGCCATCTGCTGCACGATGATGTTATCCGCCTTCACATCGCCGTGGGAAAGTCCCAAGATGTGGAGGCGTTGCACGGCATTGAGCAGGGCGTGTGCGACGAGCGCGCGGTGCCTTCCCTCTGGGTTGGTTGTCAACCATTCGGTGAGTGTCTGACCCTCCGCCCATCGCGTGACCAGCATTAGGCCGAAATTGCTTAGACCAAAATCCACCACTTCGGGGGCTGCGTCGAACCCTGACTGCCGCATGGCTCTCGCTTGTTGTAGGAAGGCGAGTAATCGCAGATTGCGCGCTAGATACTTCGGGTCGTACTTGAGCTGTGGCCAGCACTTCACCAATACGCGGTCACCGTTCAGCTCTGACTCGTAAACTATCTTTGTAGCCTTAGACGAGATTACGTGTTTGGACATGAGGGTCATCGGGCTGGCCTCGGTCTCGTAGCCATCGAAGTCTTCGGCGCAGATGTCCGGTCCAGCATCGATAGCCAAGCAGGCGTTCAAGGCGTCGAGCGCCTCAGAAGCATTGCAGTAGCGCGACTCAGGATCCAGGTTCATGGCATTGGCGTACCAGGGTGCCAGCACTGGGACGTTGAGTGTGACCGTGTCGTCGTAGACGGGCACATTGTTGAGACGTTCCAGTTCACAGCCTTCCAGCATTTCGTAGACCAGTACTCCAAGCAAGAACACGTCGCGAACAAAAGGGTCAGCCGAGCGAGCCTGTGCGGTTACGTCTTCGTCTTCGGGCAATTCGATAGAACCGGTCTCTAGCTCGATACGATGAACGCCTACGGTCTGGGCTTGGGGGATGCGCGCGGCGGCGAACGTAGACAGGATCACGCGGGACGGTTCAAGCACCCACAGCGTGCGTTTGGTGATGTCACGATGAGCAATCCCGAGCACGTGCAGTTTTGAAAAGCGGGTCAAGATGCTCTTTGCCAGCGAGCGCCGATCTTGCTCACTTATGCCGCTGTTGCGAATCAGGTGTTCGGAGAGGCGTTCGATGCCTGTGGGAAGGCGATATGCCTCGACAAAATTGGTGGTGATGTCGTCCGCCGTTGCGGAGCCTATGGGTTCTAACAGGTCTTCATGCAACTCGGGCGCTTGGACGCGCAACATCTCGTTCAACCGCAGCTCGCGAAGGCCGATAGTCTCGCGCTCGACGGTAGAGGTACCGCCGGCCGCGAGCTCTTCGAAGTTCCACTTTCGCAGCAGTGCCTTTGAACTTCGGCTCTCCTGGTGCTCGGCGAGGAACTCCGACCAGATCTTGCGCGGATGGTTGTAGTCAGCCTGGTCGTCGATCTGCTCAAAGCCATGTAGCACGGTGCGACGTCTGAGCACCATTGGATTGGACGTTGAAAAGATTGTGTTGTACTGCTGCCGCTGGGGCAGGGGGTTTGAAGATCGATATTTCCACGTCGGCGGGATGTCGGGGAAGCGCTTGCTGTAGCGTGTTGCATCGGACGCCGCATGCACGAAATCAGGGAGCATAGCGACGAAGCGTAGTTGCTCGTCCGGGAAGTTAATCAAGCGGCACTTGGGATGGCACAGCACCACCAGCGACTCGATGAAGGGAAGCTTGAGGGAGGAGTTCTTCTCCTTAATAAAGTGTCTCAAGGCGCGGGCTTTGTTGTCCGTGGTATCAACCGGCGAGGGCATTGGGTCGCCGCGATGGAACCACTGACCGGAAGAAAATTCGATGTCGCCAGACCAGTTTTTCAACTCGATCACCAGGATTCGATTGGTCGTCAGCAGTAGCAGGTCTATATCCAACGGTTGTTTGGAGCCTCGCGTGAGCAACCGGAATGCTGCGTAGGCCCCCCACTCGCGGGGCAACTTTGATTCGAGTTCGCGCAAGGCGGCATGCTCAACCTCCAGGACACCCCGGGGGCTAAGATAATTGATCCGCATAATTGATTGAGACCTCCCGAGTCTAATTTATTGGTGAGCATTCTATGTCGAACGAACCGACCTGGCCGCGAATTGTGGCGTTGATGCACGGGAAAGCATAAGCGATCGGCGGGCAGCCCAATTGTTCTCGTGCACATTCTGTGAGTCCGCACACGTCGGGCAACCGGCTGCTCCTGGCCGTATCCTGCCATAGAGTGAATGTCTAGTTGTGGACATCTCTCGCTATTGGCGGCTCCATCAATATGTAAGAATGTATCAAAAACAAACAAAATGGTGTTGTTGCTTTTGAAATTAATTGGGTAATCAACCCATGGCGTCTGCGCGTCGCGCACCGCGCTGCTCCAGGTTCGCACCCCGCTCATCCCTTAACGGGACGGGCTAACGCCCGCCTTGCATATCCCTGACGCCTACGGCCTGGCTTACCTAGCTTCGGGCCTGCGCGCTTGCGCTTGCGTGCGGGCGACACACAAAGACGGGCCGTTGCTTGGTCCACGTCTTTCCTGACCTCATCACCTTGTCCGCGACTGTAGCCCGTGGCCGCGTGCCGTCAAGGCGCGCCAGGCCGTGTCCTCGGCTGCGCCTGCGGGCCGCACCAACCTGTCGCTTTTCTCCTTGACGGCCCACGTCCGTGGGCTCCTGACCATCGCGGGCGATGAACTAAGGAAAGACGGTGGCAAAGAGGCCAACCGGGTTCTTCGTGCCAACCGCACAACAAAAGCTCAAAGGCTTGGGCTTCCGAATCTTGGAATCCGGTGTGCGGTTTGAACAGCAAACCCTTTTGTCAGGAGAAAGACCATGCTTGCATCCCGTTTCGCTTCCCATTCCCCGGTACTTCGCAGCGACTATCCGCTGTCCGATGACCAGATCAGGGCCGTGGTGCCGTCCATCTATGCCGACGCGCCACACCAAAGCCGTTCAGAACGCTACAGCTACATCCCCACGGCGGCGGTACTGACGGAACTACGGAAAGAGGGTTTCCAGCCCTTTATGGTGACGCAAACCCGCGTGCGTAACCAAGACCGCCGCGAACACACCAAACACATGATTCGCCTGCGCCACGCCAATCAGGTGAACGACAGCATCGCCAACGAAATTATTTTGCTCAATTCGCACGATGGCACGAGCAGCTACCAGATGCTGGCGGGCGCGTTCAGATTTGTTTGCGCCAATGGCCTGGTGTGCGGCGACACCGTGGCCGATGTGCGGATTCCGCATAAAGGCGATGTGACCGGACAGGTCATTGAAGGCGCTTGCGAGGTGTTGAGCGGCTTTGAACGGGCGCAGGAATCCCGCGAAGCCATGCAGGCCATCACCCTGGACGAAGGTGAAGCCCAAATATTCGCCCGCGCCGCGCTGGCCTTGAAGTACGACGACCCCGACAAGCCCGCGCCCATCACGGAAAGCCAGATTCTGATGCCGCGCCGGTATGACGACCGCCACTCCGATCTGTGGATGACGTTTAACCGCGTCCAAGAAAACCTGATCAAAGGCGACGTGCGTGGCCGCAGCGCCAACGGTCGCCGCCAAAGCACCCGAGCGGTGCAAGGCATTGATTCCGATATCCGCCTGAACCGTTCCCTGTGGCTGCTGGCCGAGGGGATGCGCCAGTTGAAAGCCTGATTCCTTACGCGGCACGGGCAGGCAACAATCCTTGCCGCGTTATTCGCTGCTGCATTTCGTAAATCGCAAGGAGTTTTTATCATGAACGCTATCAATCACGGTACAGGCTGGATGCCTGCCATGTTCAAGGCCGAGGATGTGGGAAATAGACCGCAGGAAGAAAGCGAAGTAGACGGCCAGCAGGACGGCTTTGTTGGCTGTTATTACCTTGTGGGCGACAAAGCGCAGTCCTGAAACATATAGGGATGACCTGACGAAAACGCAGTAAGGGTTTAGATGCACACAAAAACAGCGCCCTTATCGGGGCGCTGTTTCTATGGGACTAACAATAGCTTTGTTTACTGAACAGGAACCACTGTAGTCGTTTCGCGCAGGATACCCCCGCCCTCTACGCTACCGCGTACGGTTGTGTCCTGACCAGTCATCGATTTCAGGCAGTCTTGCTGGCGATCCACGGGCAGGCGATAGCAGCGTGCCTGACGGTTGGTATCCAGGTTGTTATCGCGCTTATCTAAATTGTGATGGCGCTCTGCCTGCAAAGCGGCACCGGCTTCACGACGGCAGCTGGTACGTTGCTCGCCCGTTAATTGCTCGCAGTGCTGGATATCGTGTTTGTAGTCTTTGGTGGGGGTTTGAGCCCAGGCAGCAGAGGACAGTAAACCCAGACTGAGCAGGCCAGCGCTCAGAATTTGTGATGGACGTGTGTATAAACTCATCGATCTCACTCCTTTACTTGCTAAGGGAATCACCGGCTTGGCGAACACTGTCACGAGTAGCAATGAGCAGGCCGCAAAGCCCCAAAAGCGACTGCGTATGGAGCAAGGCCCGATACGCAGCGAACACTTATTAGTATAAGTGGATGGATTGTAAGTGAGGGCAATAAAACTTTGCTAAACCCTCTGGAAGCTACCTACTCTTTAGGGGTGTGGCCGGAGTCGGCGGGCTCTTTAGGAAAAGGCGCTTTGTGAGGCATATCCAAGTAGCCTGGTTCGTCTGGGCCGTATTCGGCCAGGCGCTGGCGATGCTCGCGTTTGATAGCCGCGCGCATCAGGAAGATAGCGGTCACGGGCGAGGTAATAATCAGGAGCACGCTGATGATGAGCGGGTGCAGGATAGGACGGCTCATCAGGTGGCTGGCGCTGATGGCAACGGCCAGCACCATAAAGAACGTGCCCAGTGTATTGCCCATGGTGGGCGCGTGGATACGGGAATAAAAGTGTTTGAAGCGTAGCAATCCAGCCGAGCCCACCAGGGACACAATGCCGCTGAGAACCAGCAAGAGGGCAACCGGGACGGCCAGCCACCAGGGAAGCAAAGGCGTGTTCATGGCTCAATTACCTCGGCGCGCAACAGGAACTTTGCCATGGCGGCCGAACCCACAAAACCAAACAGGGCGATCAGCAGGGCAATATCAAAGTACAGGGTGGAGTCAAAACGGATGCCCAGGGCTAGCAAGGCCAGCATGCCGTTGATATACATGGTGTCCAGTGCCAAGACGCGGTCGGCTGCTGAAGGGCCTTTGAGCAGACGGATGACGGCGCAGAGCATGCCCAGCACAAAACAGCCCAGAGCAAACTGACAGGCCCAGTAAACAATGTCTATCATTGGAAAATCTCCAGTAGCGGTGACTCGTAACGCTTCTGAATGGTGTCTAACCACTGCTGTTCATCTTGCAGATCCAGGATATGCAAGGTCAGGATGCGGGTTTCGTAATCAAAGCCGGACCAGACGGTACCGGGGGTGTAGGTGATGATGCAGGCCAAAGCCGCCAAACCATGAGGGTCTGTCAGACGCAGGGGAATGGCTAGAAAGCCAGGGCGGGGGGCTTGCGGGCCTTTCAGGACTAAATGGCCTACGGCAATATTGGATAGCACAATATCCCAAGCGACTTGAGCAATAAGCTTCAAGGCTAGAAAGGGGTGGCGGATGCTGGCTTTGACCGGACGAAAGGGAATGGCGGCCAAGCTAAGTGCGGTGGCCAAAAACAGACCCAAGACCAGATAGCCGGGCGACAAGGAGTCGTTTAGAAGTAGCCACAGACCTAAAAGCAGCAAGGGGAGGAATAGATGTTTGGTATAGCGTCTCATCAGAATCCTTCTCCCTGAACCGAGCGCATGGGGTTTTGCCGCAAGACGGAACCAATGTAGATACGGGGCTCGTCCAGCTGTTGAGCGGTTTGTTCCAAGTATGTGGTGATGGGGCCGGCGTACCAGCTCAAGACGCCACAGGCCACGATGATGCCGGCAATAGGAGCCGCTTCAATCAACTTCAGGCGCGGGATCGTCAGCGAGCTATTGCTCCAGAACAGGCGGATACCCATCCGAACCATGGCGATTAAGCCAGCCACTCCGGAGATCAACACAGCAGCAGTCAGAATCCAGGCGTTCAGTGGCTCGGGTGACTGGCCCGAGGCTTTCAGAGCCGCCGTCAGCAAGGACAGCTTGGCTACGAAACCGGATAGCGGTGGCAAGCCCACAATCAGCAAGGCGCAGGCAATAAAGGACATGCCCAGAAACACCATGACACCGGGAATGGCGACACCCACCACATCATCGCTATGGTCTTCGGATTCTGGGTCGTCCAGATCAAAAACCTCCTGACTGACGGCCAGCAAGTCGGCTCCAAAGGGTTTGGTGCGGCTGACCAGTTCCAGCAACAGGAAAAAGGCACCCAGGGCCAGCACACTGCTGAGCATGTAGTACAGGGCAGGGCCAGTCAGGATCACGCCGGGCATGCCCAAGGCGGCGAGCAAGGTGCCGGAGGACACAATAATGCAATAGCTGGCCAGACGTTCGGGCTGCTGTGCGGCCATGACACCGATAGCCCCAAAGGCCAGGGTGGCGATACCTGCCGGGAACATCCAGGCAACGCCAAAGGCGGCGGGTGCACCGGTGGGCAGCAGCAAAGAGCCGATACGCAAGAGGGCGTAAATGCCCACTTTGGTCATGATGGCAAACATGGCCGCCACGGGGGCGCTGGCATTGCCATAGGCATTGGGTAGCCATAGGTTCAAAGGCCAGGCGGCGGCTTTGATCAAAAAGGCGATGCCTAATATAGCCATGGCCGATTCAAAAACCAGACGATCCGAATCTGGCATGGAGCCAGCGCGCAAAGCCAGGTCTGCCATGTTCAAGGTGCCAGTGACGCCATAAATCAGGGCAATGGCAATCAGCAGTAAGAACGAGGAGATCAGGTTGACGGCAATATAGTGCAGTCCCGCGCTGACGCGAGCAGCGCCCGAGCCGTGCAACATCAGGCCATAAGAGGCGGCCAGCAACACTTCGAAGAACACAAATAGGTTAAAGAGGTCGCCCGTCAGGAAGGCGCCGTTCAGACCCATCAAGAGCAGTTGGAACAAGGAGTGGAAATGCACCCCTACGCGGTCCCAGCGGGCCAGTGAATAGAACCAGCAGCAAAATGCCAGCACATTGGTCAGCACCAGCAGGAAAGCCGCCAGCCGGTCTACGACCAGCACAATCCCAAAGGGAGCAGGCCAGTCACCCAGCAAATACACACCGACAGACTGGGGCCAGATGGGGGCTAGCGTGCCATCAGCCAGCAAGAGTAAATAGACAGCGCAAAACAGCTGAGCTAATAAAGAACTGAAGGCAATAAACAGTTTGTAGTGACGGCGCTTGTCGCGCAGCATCACCATCAGGGCCGCAGCCACCATGGGGATGGCAACGGGCAATACAGGCAAGTGTTGGTTGAGTAGACTCACAGATCGTCTTCCTCGCGGCCATCAACGTGGTCGGTACCGCTCAGGCCGCGATTGGCCAGAATGACAACCAGGAACAAGGCCGTGGTGGCAAAGCCAATCACAATGGCCGTCAGCACCAGGGCTTGGGGCAGGGGGTCGGCATAGTCCGCCCCCAGTTTGCTGCTATTGATAACGGGTGCCGCACTGATTTTGAGTCTGCCCATGCTGAAGATGAATAAGTTCACGGCGTAGGAGACCAGCGCCAGCCCCATGATGACCTGAAAGGTACGGGGGCGTAGCAAGAGCCAGACGCCCGAGCCAGCCAACACGCCAATCGCTATTGAAAGCACGATTTCCATTATTTATTCTCCATCCCGGATGCAGCGTTCGAGGCGGATCGCAGCGACGGCAGTTTGCGATAAAAACGTAGGGATTGGTGGGCCAGCGCAACTAGAATCAGGATGGTGGAACCAATCACCAGCATGAAGACCCCTATATCGAAGATCAAGGCACTGGAGGTATGTACCTCACCGATCAAGGGTAAGTGCAGGTCCCAGCTTTGAGCAGACAGGAAGGGTTTGTTAAAGGCCCAGACCAGCATGGCGGCCACACCTGCTGTCAGCAAGCCCAAACCAATCCAGGTTTGAGGCTGAATCAGTGGGCGGGACTCCATCCACACCACACCGCTGACCATGTACTGCAAGATAATGCCGGTTGCCATAATCAGGCCACCCACAAAACCGCCGCCGGGCAGGTTGTGACCGCGCAGCAAGAAATACAGGGCAATCAGTGTAGAGATAGGCAGCAGCAGACGCAGCAGTACTGCCGGAATCTGCATGATGCCTTCGGGCAAGGGCATTTTGGGGTCGGGTTCAACAAAGACGGCTTCGCGGCTGTCTGTGACATTCTGGCGACGTGCCAGCGGCTGAGCAATCGCTTCGATTGGTGGACGGAAACGTCGCAGCAGGGCGAAGACCGTCAGGGCCACAATACCCAGGACAACGATTTCGCCGAAGGTATCAAAGCCGCGGAAGTCCACCAGAATGACGTTTACGACGTTGGCGCCACCGCCCAAAGGCAGAGCCTTCTCAATAAAGAAGGGTGAAATGCCGCTGGGGTGGGGGCGGGTCATCATGGCGTAGGCCAGGGCCGCAATACCGCAACCAGCCAAGATGGCAATAATCAAGTCGCGACTACGGCGCAGCAGGGCACGACCGCTATTGTCCTGAGCACCGGGCATATCGCTAACGCGTTGGGGCAGCCAGCGCAGGCCCAGCAAAATCAGAACGACCGTGACCACTTCCACCGCTAACTGCGTCAGCGCCAGATCAGGGGCCGATAGCCAGGCAAAGGTCAGGCTGGTTACCAGGCCGGCACCACCGGACAGCAGCAACGAGGCCGGTCTATGAAATTTGGCCTGCCGTGCAGCACCAATGGCGCAGGCGATACCGACAGCCCACATCACTGCAAAGAAGGGGTCCACAGGGGTGGAAATAGTGGACTTGAACCAGTTGCCACGAGCCAATGGTAGGGCAGCGACACAAAGCGTCGCCACAATAATCAGCAGCGTCTGCCGTTGCAGGCGTGGTGAGTACAGTTTGCCCACCGCCCAGTTGGACGCCACTTCCAGATACTCCATGACCACCTCAAAGAAGCGGCGGCCATCGGCACGGGTCAGCAAGGGCGTGCGGCCTTGGCGATTTTTGTAGAAACGGTTGATGATCAGAACAAAAACCACCCCCATGGCCGTAGCCAGCAGGCTCATGATCAAGGGCAGATTGAAGCCATGCCAGACGGCCAAGTCATATTGGGGCATATCACTGCCCAAAATGGCACTGGTAGCCGTGTGCAGGAAAGGCCCAAAGGTCAGGCTAGGAATCACACCTACCAAGAGGCAGGTCAGCACCAAGATAGCGCTGGGAATCAGCATCCGACGAGGGGGCTCATGCGGCTGTCGTGGCAGATCTTTGGCGACCGGACCAAAGAATACTTGTGCAATAAAGCGTAATGAATAGGCCACGCTGAAGGAGCCGGCAATCACGGCCACGACGGGCAGAGCGTATTCCCAGGTGTTGCCGTTACCGGCGAGAATGGTCTCTGCAAAGAACATTTCTTTGGAGATGAAGCCATTGAGCAGTGGCACCCCGGCCATTGCCGCTGCGGCGACGGTTGCCAAGGTGGCGGTCAAGGGCATGGCATGGCGCAGGCCCGACAAGCGATTCAGGTTACGCGTACCCGTTTCGTGATCCACAATCCCTGCTGCCATGAACAGAGAGGCTTTAAAGGTAGCGTGGTTCATCATGTGAAACACCGCTGCTACCAAGGCCAGCGGGCTGTTTAGACCCAATAGCAGGGTGATCAGACCCAGGTGGCTGATGGTGGAATACGCTAGTACGCCTTTCATATCGCGCTGGAACATGGCGACATACGCCCCCAGCGTCAGCGAACACAGGCCCGCCCCACCAATAATGACTGCCCATTCGGTAGTGCCTGCCAGCGCAGGCCACAAACGGGCCAACAAAAACACCCCGGCCTTGACCATAGTGGCCGAGTGCAAATAAGCCGACACCGGTGTTGGGGCTGCCATGGCGTGCGGCAGCCAGATGTGGAAGGGGAACTGGGCACTTTTAGTGAGCGCCCCCAAGGCGATCAATATCAGCATCCCGGTATACCAGGGGTGATTGCGAATTTGCTCGCCTGATTCCAGCACTACGCCCAGGTCGTAGCTGCCAGCGGCTTGGCCCAGCATGAGCACGCCTGCCAGCAAACAGAAACCACCTGTGCCGGTGATAATCAGCGACATACGCGCACCCCGGCGCGCATCCATGCGGTGATACCAATAGGCAATCAGCATGAAGGAGGACAGACTGGTCAACTCCCAGAACACAACCAGCTGAATCAGGTTGCCCGATAGCACCACCCCCAGCATCGAACCCATAAAGGCTTGAAGAAAGGAGAAAAAGCGCCGGACTGGGTCTTGGGCAGACAAGTAGTAGTGCGCATAAAGGGCAATTAAGGCCCCCATGGCGGTGATGATCACACTGAATAACCAGGCATAGCCATCCATGCGCAGCTTGAAGGTCAGGCCATGCGCAGGTATCCAGGATCGGGAGGACTCCAGTACCTCTCCACGAGCAATATCGGGATAGGCGTAGAGCGTGAGCAGGGCGCAAGCAACAGCGACGGCGCCTGCAAGAGATGCCTGGAGTTTGCGAGAGTTCGCGGGCATCAAGGAAGATAGCAAGCTACCGATGAAAGGTAGTGCTAGGATCACGAGCAAATACATCAGACTCCAACAGGCGGTAATTAAGGCGGCTAGCGCTTAATAATACGATATATGAAGCTAATTTCAGCCCAACTGCGATAAAAAAAGCGTTTTTTTAGTTATTGCGATCTTGATGCAGGTCAAGCGCATGCCTGCGGTTTTCTCTGACAATGAATGCTTGACTAGAAGAAACAGGTCTTTTGCAGGAGGACCATTTATGCCGCAAACCTTTGAAGCATCGGATGCCAGCGTGCCTACGGCACAAGACATTGAAATCTCTGAAGCCCTAATCCGGCGCTTTGATCGTTCTGGGCCACGCTATACCTCCTATCCCACCGCAGACCGTTTTTTTCAGGATTTTCCGGCTCAGCCCTACATCCACGAACTGTCGCGTCGTGCCTTAAGCAGCAGCAATCCACCTCTATCGGTTTACCTGCATATTCCGTTTTGCCAGTCGCTTTGTTACTTCTGTGCCTGCAATAAAATTATTACGCAGGATCGCAGCAAGAGCGAACAGTACCTCGATTACCTGCTACGCGAAATTGATATGGTCACCCAATATATGGGTGAAGACCGACGCACCGAGCAACTTCACCTGGGCGGCGGCTCGCCCACCTTCCTGGACAATGAACAGCTTTCCCGCCTGATGGGCAAGCTCAAGGAACAGTTCATGTTCACAGCCGATGCCGAACTGGGCATCGAGATTGACCCCCGGACTTTGGCAGACGGCACGCTTCAGAACTTGGCGGATCTGGGCTTTAACCGTACCAGTTTCGGGGTGCAGGACTTTGACCCTGATGTACAAAAGGCGATTAACCGTATCCAACCTTTCGAGATGGTCAAGCGAGCCATTGAAGAGAGCCGGGCGGCGGGGTTCCAATCCATCAATACCGATCTGATCTACGGCCTGCCGTTGCAGACCCTGGAAAGCTTTGGCGTCACCATTGACTCCCTGGTGCAGCTACGTCCCGATCGGATTGCACTTTATAACTACGCCCACTTGCCCACCCGTTTCAAGGCTCAGCGACTCATCAACGAAGAAGAACTGCCCGACGCTGATCAGCGTCTGCAGTTATTCCTGATGTCTTCGCAGCGCTTGCTGGACGCAGGCTATGTCTATATTGGGCTGGATCACTTTGCCTTGCCAACCGATGAGCTCAATCTGGCCCGCCTGGATGGCAGCCTGCATCGCAATTTCCAGGGCTACACCACACGTGCAGCCTGTGATCTGGTTTCTTTTGGCGTGTCTTCTATTGGTCAGGTGGGCACCATGCATGTGCAAAATGCCCGCAGCCTGCGCAATTACTACGCCGATATAGACCGGGGGCGTTTGCCCATCGAGCGGGGCATTGTGATGCAGCAAGACGACCGTCTGCGTGCGGAAGTCATCATGCATTTGATGTGCAGCATGCCAGTGCCTATTTTGCGTCTGGAAGCGCGTTATGGCATTGATTTTGCCAGCTACTTCTCTGCGGAGCTGCAAGAGCTCAATAGCTTTGCTGACGCAGGCCTGCTGACTATCGATCATCAATCCATTCAGGTTTTGCCCAAAGGCCGCCTGTTTGTACGTGCTTACAGCATGGTGTTCGATAAGTACTTGAGCCAGGAAAGCGGCGCTCGCTACTCCCGCCTGATTTAACACAGTGGCCGTCTTGTTCAAGACGGCCACGATTCTATTGCCCTGTTTCTGGTCCCGACGTGGCCGGCAGGTTCTTGCATCAACCTAAGGTATAACATCGTGCTAAAGACGGATTTACGTCTCATGTCCCTGAAGGGGAAACTGCTTTTGCCTATTGTTCAGGGTGGCATGGGAGTCGGTATTTCGGCGTCCCGGCTGGCTGGAACCGTGGCTGCATTGGGCGGGCTGGGGACAATCTCCAGCGTGGATTTACGGCGTCATCACGAGGATCTGATGGACAGCACCCAGGGTGATGTCGAAAAAGGTGTGGTTGATGCCGCCAATTTGCTGGCGCTGGACCGTGAAATCAGCCGTGCACGTGAACGCTCCGGCGGTAATGGCGGTATCGCGGTCAATATCATGAAGGCCGTGTCTCAGTACCCTGATTACGTGCGTCAGTCTTGCGAGAGCGGAGCCGACGCGGTGGTGGTAGGTGCAGGCTTGCCTTTGGATTTGCCTGAACTGGTTCAGGATCACCCTAAGGTAGCCTTGATTCCGATTTTGTCGGATGTACGTGGTGTCACCTTGCTGGTAAAAAAATGGCTGCGCCGCAAGCGTCTGCCTGATGCGGTCGTTTTGGAAAACCCCCGTTTTGCCGCTGGCCATTTGGGTGCGGCTGATGACCAATCCTTGAATAAACCTGAATATGCGTTTCAGCGAGTGCTGGAAGGCTGCAGGGCCTTGTTCCGGGAGTTAGGTCTGGAGGCCGAGCGCATTCCCTTGATCGCGGCAGGCGGGATTCATCGTCCCGAACAGTTGCGTCAGTTGATTGATTGGGGCGCAGACGGCGTGCAAATGGGAACAGCATTTGCCGTGACTGAAGAAGGTGATGCACACGAAAACTTCAAACGCGTTTTGCTGGATGCAAAGCCCGAAGATATTGTGACTTTCATGAGTGTCGCCGGCCTACCGGCCCGCGCCGTACGTACCCCATGGCTGGATGCTTACCTGCATAAAGAGCAGAAGCTGCAGTCGGTGGCGCGCGAACGGGCTTGCACAGAAGGTTTTGATTGCTTGGCTCATTGCGGTTTGCGTGATGGGGTGCAGCGCCATGGTCAGTTCTGCATTGACCGTCAATTGGCGTATGCCTTGAAAGGCGATGTAGAGCGTGGCTTATTCTTCCGCAGTTCGGAAGCCTTGCCTTTCGGTAAAGCCATGAAGTCGGTGCGCGAGCTGATGGACTATATGTTGAATGGCCGCAGCAAAGCACCGGGTGTGATTCCAGCTGGCTAAGAATTTACACGTAGCGAAGTGATGGGTCCGTCGTTTCGCGATGACGCTGGCGTTAAGTCAGAGCATCCGCACAGCTAGGTCGACGGATTTGATATGAACGGGATCAAGGGCCTCAGCCCTTGATTTCGCGTATCAAGCCTTCCTCAGCCGCATCAATAGTGTGAACCGCCTCTTTACGTTGCGTCTCCAGGGCTAAACGCCGGGCGATTTCATAACACTCTTCGATATGCTGGTTACCTACTTTACGCAGCACCACAAAACTGATGGTGGCCGAAATAGCGCTACCTATCAAAGGCACGTATTTGGCACCGTACTTGCCTGCCAGTTTTTTTGCCCCCAAGCGCACCAGAATATTGACCACGCGATCTGTGGTTAACACGCGTCCTGCCATGCCCAAACCCATACTGGTCCCGCCCACGACCACCAGTTTTTTCAGCTCTGGGCTCAACGCATCGACATCTTGGGCCGTCAAGCCAAACCGCGCATTGATGATGGGGATGACCTTCATCAGAATGGCTACGTCTGCACCCACATCAACACCGGGGATGGGAACGACGGCCGCAGCGGCCGACAACAGGGCACGCCGGCTGATTAGTTTGCGACAATCTTCGCGGGTTTTGTCCAGTTCCTGCAGTGTCAGTGTGCTCATGTATTTGTCCTGAGGTTCAAGGCGGCGCTACAGGTGCAAGCCTTTACACAGATGGGGTGTATATGCTGATTTACCAGCCCAGGCGCGGGGGCAATGTTATTGCCTATCGTAGTTTATGCCATTCGTTTGTGGAAAAAAGCGGGGCATTAGTCTCATTTGAAATCTTTGCTTTCAAATGCCATGAAAGCCAAAACAAAGAGGCTGCATGGGCATTTAAACCCCGGCGTCTTTTTCTGTTGCACTTAGTGGCATTCTTTATGGCTCCAAGGGGCGGTTTAGACACGCTCAGACAGCCTGATTTCCATTAAACTGGCGCCGAAAATAGCACATCCATAGGGGAAGAACGATGCATCGCCAGTCTTTGCTGGGTTTGATGTTATTGCTGGGCGTCAGTAGCGCCCAAGCCATTACTATTAGCAGTTTCTCGCCCCAAGGGGCTACATCGGATTTGCGGGATGTCAAAGTCACCTTTGCCAGTCCCGCTGTTCACTTTGGGGATTCGCAACTGCCTGCACCGGTGCAGGTGGAGTGTGATGATACCAAGGCAGTCGGCCAGGGCCGTTGGCTGGATTCCCGCCGCTGGATTTACGAATTTGACGAGCGTCCCGGACCCGGCTTGAGTTGTACTGCTGTTGTGTCCAAGAGCTTTCGCAGCATTAATAATGAGGCGATTAGCGGACCGGCCCAATATCGTTTTAATTCCGGTGGCGCCATTCTGGAAACCAGCCGGCCGTACTACAACATTATTGATGAAGACCAGGTCTTTCTATTTAGCTTCAATGCGCCTGTTAATACTGCCTCTTTAATCAAGAACGGCTATTGCCGGGTAGAGGGTATTGGCGAGCGTATTGGGCTGAAAGCTATTGAAGGCGCCGAGCGCGACGCCATGGTCCGTTCCGAGTTCTATGTAGACGAGATAGACGACCGTTACCAGGCCGTCCAGTGTGCGCGTCCCTTGCCTGCCGATGCCAGCGTGTCAGTGGTGTTGGAGCCGGGCATCATGACCAAGATCGAGAATCGTAAAGGCGTTCCTAATACTGATCGCTATACCTACGACTTTAATGTGCGCCCCGAGTTTACGGCTTCGCTCTCTTGCATGCGTGAACGTGCTGAAGCGCCTTGCACACCTGTTGGCAGTTTCGGTGTTCAGTTCTCCGCTCCGGTGGCTTACGAACACTTGCGACAGATCCGTTTGCAAGCCGGTAAGCAAGTCTGGGAACCCATGTCTGATAGTGATGAGGCCTGGCAAGATCGCGGCCCCAGCCAAAGCGTGCGTTTCGAGGGGCCGTTCCCTGAAAATGCCAAGCTGACAGTCAAGATTCCAGACAATCTGACCGATGATGCCGGTCGCAGCCTGAAGAACCCGCAGGTTTTGGCTAATGGTATGAGCACCACGACGTATCCGCCGCTGGTGAAGTTTGCGGTTGAGCCTTTCGGGATCGTGGAGCGATTTGGTCATGCTGACCGCGACGGCTCGGATGACTCCGATCCGCCCGCCATTGGTTTGAGCTTGCGTAATGTTGAGCCTAATCTACAGACCGAGCAAATGCTGGTGTCGGCCGGTCAGGTAGGCGCAATGGCTGTGACGGACGACAAAGAGGTCCTGGCTTGGTATGCCCGTTTGCGTCAGCTGAACTATTCCTGGATGGTGAGTGCCGAGCATCTGCGCAACATCATGGATAAGGATTTTCACATCACCGCTCCGGTTGACCAGCACGGCCAGCTGGACTTGCGTGGTCAACCTCTATTGATAGGCAAAGAGGTTAAAAAGCTGGATCTGCCGGGTATGGATCAGAAAGACGAACGTCCTTTTGAACTGATCGGTGTTCCTCTGAAAGACCCTGGCTTCCATGTGTTGGAAGTTGCGTCTCCGCGTCTGGGTGCGTCCTTGCTGGAATCGGCTGGCACTATGTACGTGCGCAGCTCTGTCCTGGTGACCAACCTGGGCGTGCATATTAAAAAAGGCGGCGACGACTTGCTGGTTTGGGTCACTACCTTGGATGATGCCCAAGTGGTGCCGGGTGCCAAGATTCGTGTCATGAACTGCCGTGGCGATGAGCTGGTGGTTGGCGAAACGGATAAGGATGGGATGTTCCATCATCCTCAGGCCGTTGGGAGTTCCGATTACTGCAATGACACAGGCCTGTCTGGTCTGTTTGTGACCGCCCGGATTGACAAAGATAATCCGATGGCTCGCGGTAAAGATGAATTCAGCTTTGCTTTGAGCGAGTGGAATTCGGGTATTGAGCCATGGCGCTTTAACGTACCTTACAGCTGGGGTGGCAGTGATGAACCCGTGGCCCACACCGTGATGGATCGCAGTTTGTTCCGTGCGGGTGAAGTGGCGCATATGAAGCACTACGTGCGTGAACGTGTGCGCGACGGTTTTAAAGCCCCCGACCGTTATCCCGACACCATGATCATCGAGCACGATGGGAGCGGCAAACGGATCGAACTGCCCCTGAAATGGCAGAAGACAGCCGGTGGCAGTGTGTTTGCCCTGAGCGATTGGAAGATCCCCAAGGACGCTGAACTGGGCGTGTACCGCCTGCGGACCGAAGGTGATAATCAATACTTCAACTTTGGTGAATTCCGTGTTGAAGAGTTCAAGTTGCCCGTTTTGGGCGGCAGCATCAAGTTGGGTGATGGCCAGGATCGTCCTTATCTGGTGAAACCCAAAGAAATGCAGGCGGATTTGCAATTGCATTATCTGTCGGGTGGTCCTGCTGACTTTCTGCCCGTGCAGTTGTCGGCGGTGGTGCGTAAGCAGTCGCCTTCGTTCAGTGCCTATGATGACTACAGCTTTGCTCCTCCCGAGAAAGTCGAGCAGTCCGATGCCTCGGAATCGCGTGTTTTCTTGAACAAACAGCGTTTCCAGCTGGATGCCCAAGGTGGTTTGCGTGCCAAGTTGGACAGTTTGCCTGTGGTGGACCAGCCGTCCGAGTTCTTGGTGGAAGCCACGTTTGCTGATCCGAATGGCGAAATTCAAACCCTGACGCAAACCGTGGCCGTGTGGCCTGCGGATGTAGTGGCAGGCTTGCGTGCCGGTAGCTGGTTGGCAGCAGGCTCGTCCACTAAGCTCTCGGCGATTGCCTTGAGCCCGGACGGCAAACCACTGAAAAACGTGCCAGTGCGTATTGAAGCGGCCAATGTGCAACGCTTCTCGATCCGCAAGCGCATGGTGGGTGGCTTTTACAGCTACGACAACCAAGAGCAGCGCGAAGACCTGGGCACGATCTGCGAAGGTCGCAGCGATGATCAAGGTCTGGTGCAGTGTGATGTGCAACTGGAGAAGGGCGGCCAGGTCGAGTTGCGTGCGATTGCACGTGATGGCGAAGGACGTGAGTCGGTTTCTGCCAGCAGCGTCTGGGTCAGTGGCTCGGGCTATCTGTGGTTCGGTGGTCAGAATGATGACCGTATCGACGTGATCCCGGCCAAAAAGACCTGGGCTCCCGGTGAAAAAGCTGAGTTCCAGGTGCGTATGCCGTTCCGCGAAGCCACAGCCCTGGTCGCCGTGGAACGTGAAGGTGTCTTGCAGGCTCAAGTGGTTCAGTTGGAAGGCGACAGCCCGAACGTTAGCGTGGAGATCAAGCCTGAGTGGGGCCCGAATGTCTACGTGTCCGTGCTGGTTCTGCGTGGCCGCTTGCGCGAAGTGCCTTGGTACTCCTTCTTTAGCTGGGGCTGGAGTCAGCCTTTGAATTGGTACAAGGCTTATTCGGAAGGCGGCGGTGAGTTTGTAGCACCGACAACAACCGTGGACTTGTCCAAGCCTAGCTACCGTTTTGGTCTGGCCAGCATTGAAGTCAGCAGCCAGCAAGACGCGCTGGATGTGAAGGTGACAACGGACCGCAGCCAGTACGCGATTCGTGAGCAGGCCAAAGTAGAAATTCAGGTTCTCAAGTCTGATGGCACACCGGCTTCTGGTGCCTCCGTGGCCTTGGCCGCGGTGGATCAGGCCTTGCTGGAACTGAGCCCGAACAATAGCTGGAACTTGCTCAACGCCATGCGTGCTTTGCGCGGCTACAACGTGCAGACCGCCACGGCGCAGTCTGAAATCGTGGGTCGTCGTCACTATGGTCGCAAGGCTGTAGCGGCTGGTGGTGGCGGTGGCAAGAGCCCCACCCGCGAACTGCTGGATACCTTGTTGCTGTGGAAGGGCAATGTGGAACTGGATGCACAAGGTCGCGCTACCGTGACCGTGCCGCTGAACGACTCCCTGACCCAATATCGCATCATGGCCGTGGCTGATTTGGCGGGTGATCGTTTTGGTAGTGGTTCGGCCCAGATCGTCACCACGCAAGACCTGCAAATCATTTCCGGTTTGCCTGCGATTGCTCGTGAAGGCGATGATTACCAGGCCCAGGTGACGTTGCGTAATAGCAGCCCACGTGCCATGACTGTGAAGGTGACGGCGCAGTACCGCGGCACCGGTTTGCCGTCGGCTGCTTTGCCTGAGCAAACCCTTGAACTGGCATCGGGTTCGGCCAAGGTGGTGTCTTGGCCCATGACGGTACCTTTGTCCAGCGGTTCGGCCGATTCGCACCAGATGGAATGGACGGTTAATGCGCAGGAAGTCCAGCAGTCCGGTGCCTCGGGTAAAGCAGCGAAAGATAGCCTGGCGATCAAGCAGGAAGTCTTTACTGCGACCCCCATTACCGTTCAGCAGGGCACACTGGTGTCAGTGGGGATCGATCAGCCGCTGAATATGTCGGTGCAGGCACCGGCTGGTGCCTTGAAGAATGAAAAAGGCGTGGTTCAAGGCGGTCTGCAGATGCTGTTCCGTTCCTCCTTGGGTGGTGGTATGGAAGGGGTGCGTGCCTGGTTTGAACGCTACCCCTACACTTGCTTTGAGCAGCAAGCCTCTCGTTTCATGGGCCTGCGTTCCGAGCAGGCCTGGGCGGGTTTGATGCAGCGTATGCCGTCTTATATGGACCAGAACGGTTTGTTGCGTTACTTCCCCAGCAACTATGGTTGGGGCAGCCGTGTGTTGACCAGCTATATCCTGGATATCAGCTACCTTGCCGAATCTATTGGCTTGAACTTCCCCATCCCGGACGGCTTCCGCAATGAGATGTTGCAAGGTCTGGAAAACGTGGTGAATGGTCGCATGCCCAATATGCAGACGGTGTCTCGTCAGGAGCGGGATCTGGAGGTGATTCGTGCGACCGCCGTGTTGGCCAAGTACGACCGGGCTCGCGTCAATATGCTGGACTCGGTGGAACTGAATCTGCAAAGCTGGCCGACGGAAATTCTGCTGGCCTGGGTGGATCTGACCCAGCGTTTGCCTGGCATCAAGAAAGCCGAGCAGACACGTAAAGAAGCCATGGGTCTGATCCAGGCGCGTTTGGTCAGCCGTGGTACCCGTCTGGTCTTTGGTGAGGACTCACTCAATGGCAGCCCTTGGGCCATGACCAGCCGTGTGACCAACCAAGCTCGCTTGATGTTCCTGGCCAATGAGATGCCTGACTGGGAAGAGGATATGCCTCGTCTGGCGCAAGGTCTGTTGGCAGAGCAGCAGCGTGGTGCCTGGCGCATGACCACGGAGAACCTATTGGGTAGCTTGGCGATTGAACTGTTCAGCCGTCATCACGAACAAAACCCTAGCGGCCAGTCCATGGTGATTCTGGGTTCGGAAACTGCTCAAGTGGTGGACTGGGACATGCTGACGCCTGATGGTCAGGGTGTACGTTCTACCAAGATTGACGTGCCTTGGCGCGGCGATCAGGCCGATAACCTGAGCGTTGAGCAAATGGGCGAGGGCAAGGCCTGGATCGAAGTGCGTTCCTTGGCGGCAGTGCCTGTGACCAAGCCGATTTCTGCTGGCTTGAGCATGGAGCGTCAGATTGAAGCGGTAGAGCAGGCCAAGCCAGGCGTGTGGAGTCGTGGCGACATCATGCGCGTGAAGATCAAGGTCAAGGCTCAAGGTCAGGCCAGCTGGGTTGTCGTGTCTGACCCGGTTCCTGCTGGTGCGACCATCTTGGGTAGTGGCCTGGGTCGTGACTCGGCCATGGCTACCGCCGGCGAAGAAAAGTCAGGTCAATGGCCTAGCTTTGTTGAGCGTCGTTTTGATGGTTACCGTGCCTACTACGAGCGCTTTGAAGAAGGCACGACCGAAGTTAGCTATACGGTGCGTTTGAATACAGTGGGTCAGTTTGTGTTGCCAGCCAGTCGTGCAGAAGCACTGTACGAGCCGGATGTATTTGCCGTCTGGCCTAACGAGCAAGTTTTGGAAGTTGTGGATGCACCCGCTCATTAAAGCAGGACCCTTGGTGATGGGACTGGCCCTATGGGCCAGTCCTGGGCAGACCATGCCCAGCTATAAGGAAGTTCGTCAGGCGCACCGATCTTCCGATGTTCAGGTCCTGGATCGCCAGGGCCAGCTTGTCCAGCGTGTGCGCCTGGACTTCGCTCAACGGCGTGGCGATTGGGTCGCACTGGAGCAAATTTCCCCGGCCTTGCAAATGGCGGTCTTGATGTCTGAAGACCGCCGTTTTGAATCCCACGGTGGAGTGGACTGGCTGTCAGTCGGCTCTGCCGCCTGGGACGGTTTGTTCGCTGGGCGTAGCCGGGGGGCTTCCACCATTACCATGCAGTTGGCCGGTCTGATGGATCAAGACCTGGTCGGTGGGCGTGGGGGACGCTCGGCCTGGCAAAAGCTGGACCAAGTGGTTGCCGCCCAATCACTGGAAGATAGCTGGACTAAACCAGAAATTCTGGAAGCGTATCTGAATCAGGTGGCTTTCCGGGGTGAGCTGGTTGGGGTGGACGCGATGGCGCGCACCCTGTTCCAAAAGCAGGCTGCCGCGCTGGATGCGCGTGAGTCTGCGATTGCCGCGGTCTTGTTGCGCGGCCCTAATGCTTCGGCGTTGACCGTCGAGCGTCGAGCATGTTTGACCCTGCAGGAAATGGGGCGTGCTCAACAATGTCGAGAATTAAGCAACTTGGTGCCGGTGGCTTTGCGCCGGGCCGGCCAGCCTCCTTTGGGGCAGGCGCAATTAGCGCCGCACTTTGCCCGCTGGTTGCTGGAACAAAACCCTCAGATTAAAGCCGGAGAGCGGGTGCGCAGCACCTTGGACGCTCGTCTGCAAACTCAGGTACAGGCCAGTATGCGGCGGCATTTGCTGAACCTGCGCAGCGCGCGGGTTCAGGATGCGGCAGTGGTAGTGCTGGATAATCACGGTGGTCAGGTGCTGGCCTATGTGGGTTCCAGCGGAGACTTGTCCGAGGCGGCGGAGGTAGACCATGCCCGCTCCTTGCGCCAGGCCGGTTCAACGCTCAAGCCTTTTCTGTATGAATTAGCCATTGAAAAACGCTTGCTGACGGCGGCCTCCTTGTTGCAGGACTCACCGCTCAATCTGGCGACGGGCAATGGTCTGTATATCCCGCAAAACTACGATAAACAGTTTGTGGGTTGGGTCAGTGCGCGTAATGCCTTGGCCTCGTCGTTGAACATTCCTGCCGTGCGTGTTTTAACCCTGCTGGGGCCGACCACCTTGGTGGACAGGCTGCGCGAGCTGGGCTTGAATCTGCGCCAGGACGGCGACTTTTATGGTTTCAGTCTGGCACTGGGCAGTGCCGATGTCACCTTACTGGAGTTGACCAATGCTTACCGAGCCTTGGCCAATCTGGGAAAGACGCAAACAGTGCAAACACGGATGGATCAGCAGGTGGCTGCGTTTCATCCAGTGATGGACGCAGGGGCCAGCTGGATTGTGGGCGATATGTTGTCGGACCGTCAGGCTCGTGTATTGACCTTTGGTTTGGACAGCGCCTTGAGCACCCCCTTTTGGAGTGCAGTTAAAACCGGAACCAGCAAAGACATGCGTGACAACTGGGCGCTGGGTTGGACCGAGCATTACACAGTCGGCGTATGGGTTGGAAATAGTGCGGGCCAAAGCATGCAGGACGTCTCGGGCGTGAGTGGTGCAGCTCCGATTTGGCATGAAGTCATTAAGGTGCTGAATCAGCGTCGTCCGGGCCGTCAGAGTGCCATGCCCGCTCAGGTTCAGGTTCGTCAAATTGAATTTGTTCCCGCTTTGGAACCCAGCCGTGAAGAGTTCTTTCTGGACGGCACACAAACCGAACGCGTGGAGCTCAGCGATGGGAATCTGGCCTACGCCGGACCAGCACGTATCCATGAGCCCGTGAACGGCACTATTTTGGCCTTGGACCCGGATATCCCACCGCAAAATCAGCAGCTGCGTTTGTTAGCGCAGGGGCAGATTGGCGAACCACTGGTGTGGTGGGTGCAGGGAGTAGAAGCAGGGAAGGGGGCGCAGCTGCGTATTCCATTGGTACCCGGCACGCTGCGCATTGAATTGAAAACAGAACAAGGTCGCTTAATGGATCAGGTCAGCGTGCAAATTAGAGGTGCGCAAATGGCAAGCTTTAACAAAGATTAACCGCTTGCACTTTTACATGACTGATACACTGCTATCCTTATTGATTCTTCGTAAAGAGAGGGGGGATTTCACTATGATGACTTTACGCACACTCGCTCGAATTCTGGCTCCTGTTGGCCTGGTTGCATTGGCCGCTTGTCAAACCGTTCAGGAAAAACCGAGCGATAAAACGGGCACGTCCAGCGCTGCCACACAAACCACTCCCTCCACGCCTGCAACGGGTACGCAACAAGCCGTTGCCCAGCCAGGCGCCGAGCAGCAAGCCGCTCCGGTACAGATCTTTCTGGCCGACACCCAGGAACAAGCCGGTTGGGCTCGCGTAGACGTGCAGCCTAATGGGGCTTTGTTTGTTAATCCGCGTGCCGTCGTGGTACGTGAAGATCTGGTTGGCGTGCAAGCTGGCACCAACGACAGCAAAGAAGGTTTGCTGGCTTTGGATCTGACTCCTGAAGCGGCTCAACGCCTGCTGCAAGTCACCACGCAGTTCCCTAAAAAGCGTCTGGCTTTGGTTGTGGGTGACACCATGTTGGCGGCCCCCGCTTACGGTTCGCCCGTTAAAGATGGTCGTTTGATTTTCATGGTGGGTACGGAAGCCAATGCCTTGGCGGCCGCCCGTGCGATTGCCGGTCCAGAAGCCACGCAGACCAACGGCAAGAAGTAAGCCCTGCTGGCTTGTTTGATGCTGTCCTGGCCCTGGGTTCACCCTTGCCCGGCTTGTTGAAAAATGCGGAGGGCGCAAGCCCACCGCTCTTGTTAATAACAGGAAAGTCGGTATGGTGACCCCGCCAGGCAGCCTTGCTTTTTACATTCTCTCTTTTCGCGTTCTGATCGGCTTACACGGAGCCGCTCTCTTGTTCGTCATGTTGATGGGCACCGGAGCCATTGGATCAGTATTTGTTCCTGCCTTCCTGCGCCTGCCCTTGTTTGTTTTTCTGATGGGACTGGTCTCGGCCTTTCTGGCCCTGTGCTGGAGCCATTGGACTTTGGCGTGGCACAGTTCTAAAGTCGGGCGACGTTGGGCTTGGATACCCGGTTTCTGTTCAGCGTTCTTTCTAGCCTTGAGTCTGGCACTTTTTGTAGTGGGCGTATGGGGCACGCTGGGCTTGGCAGACTTTGCGTATCAGCACAGCGAATGGCTGACTTCGGGCTCGCAAGATTCCGAGGGGTTTTCTTTCCCGAATAACGATCAGGCTGTGCCTTACACCACGCCATATCGGCAACACCCTTAAGGCGTATTAGCTGACTACATCGTGCCGCACGGTAGGCTTATACGTGTGGCCTCTTTGTAAGTAGCGTGCGCCTTGCGCAGTGTGTCGTTGTATTTTCTGCAATAGCCTACATTCCCTCTCGCTTTTTTATCGGCCATAGTCTTAAAATGTGCGCATTGCGTATATTTCATAAGCGAGAGCTGATATGGCCGTCTCCCAACAAGTTTTTTTGCGTGATGCAATGCGTCGCCTGAACCTGACTCGTGACGTTTTTGCGGCGCGTATTGGAGTCAAGCGTCGTGCACTGGATACTTGGCTGTTGCCTGAAGGCTCTTTGGAGTCGCGTGCCATGCCTGAAGTGGTGCAGCGTTTTGTCACGGAAATCGTGGAAAACGAGGCTTTGCTGAGTAAGTATGCGCAAAGCGCACAGTCTGGCCCATTGCGTGACCGTATTGCTACCGGCGGCAAGCATCAGCTTTTGTCCGTCGACCAGTTCACCCGTGAAACTGTGGAAGAGCTGTGCAGTCTGGCCGACATCATGCAGCCTATCGCTCGTCGCCAAAAAGTGTCGCGCGTGCTGGAAGGTGCTGTGCTGGGTAACCTGTTTTTTGAAGCCTCCACCCGGACTCGCGTCAGCTTTGGTTCGGCCTTCTGCCGCCTGGGTGGTTCGGTATGTGACACCACCGGTTTTACCTTCTCTTCCATGGCCAAAGGCGAGTCCATTTACGACACCAGCCGTGTGATGAGTGGTTATGTGGATGCCATGGTGATTCGTCACCCCGAGCAAGGTTCCGTCGCGGAGTTTGCGCGTGCCACTAATATTCCCGTGGTCAATGGTGGGGACGGTGCGGGTGAGCACCCTAGCCAGGCTTTGCTGGATCTCTACACCATCAGCACTGAGTTCTCCCGTCTGGGCAAGCTGCTGGATGGCGCGCACATCGCCCTGGTGGGTGACTTGAAATACGGCCGTACTGTGCACTCCTTGATCAAGCTGCTGGGCATGTACCGTGGCCTGAAATTTACGCTGATTGCGCCTCCCGGCCTGGAAATGCCCGAACACATTGTGGAGCAAGTCGCCAAGCAAGGAAAGCATGTCATCGAGCAAACCACTTCCTTGGAAAAAGGTCTGCCCGGCGTGGATGTGATTTATGCCACGCGTGTACAAAAAGAACGTTTTGAAGAAGGGCAGGACGGCAGCTTCACGGCAGACTTCCAAGTCAATAAAGCGATTATTGACCGCTGCTGCGGCCCTGATGTGATTGTGATGCACCCACTGCCACGCGATAGCCGTGAAGGTGCTCATGACCTGAGCGTGGACTTGAACCACGATCCGCGCCTGGCGATTTTCCGTCAGGCTGATAATGGGATTCCGGTGCGCATGGCTATCTTTGCCGTGCTGCTGGGTGTGGAAACGCTGGTGCAGCATTCCATGCGCGATGTGACTTGGGACCCACCGTCACATATTGGCCCTGAGGATGCGGTTTTTCACGGCATGTATTAATCTGAGTACGCCCTAGCATTGGGTACGTATCAGCATTAAAAAACCGGGGCTCTGAATCAGAGCCCCTTTTTTTTGTCTTTCAAAAAAGCGTTTTTCAAGTCAGGGATGTGTGCAGGCTTGAAGTTGCCGCTCCGAGCTGAAAGATTGCCCTGTTAAGGGGGATTCAGCCCGACAGACCTGCTGTTACTTGGACGTAGGCATGGCAAATTCTGCGCCCTTGCTAATGCTCTCCGGCCAACGCTGCATGATGGATTTCTGACGTGTGTAGAAACGCACGCCTTCTTCACCGTAGGCGTGCATATCGCCAAACAGGCTCTTCTTCCAGCCACCAAAACCGTGCCAGGCCATAGGCACGGGAATCGGCACGTTAATACCAACCATACCGACATGGATGCGGCGGCCAAATTCGCGGGCCACATTGCCGTCGCTGGTAAAGCAAGCGACACCGTTACCGAACTGATGCTTGTTGATCAGCTCAATGGCACTGGCCAGATCGGGTACGCGTACGCAGCACAGTACAGGGCCAAAAATCTCGTCCTGGTACACGCTCATATCCGGAGTGACGTGGTCGAACAGGGTGCCGCCCATCCAGAAGCCGTCCTTGCAACCTTCACCGGCCTTGGCACCATCAAAGTTGCGGCCATCTACCAGCAGCGTGGCGCCTTCTTCTACGCCTTTGTCGATGCAGCCACTGATGCGTTCTCGCGCCTGGGGCGTAACGATAGGGCCCATTTCCGCAGCGGCATTGGTGCCATTTAGAATCTTCAGGGAACGGGTGCGCTCTTGCAATGCAGGCAAGATGCGATCAGCCGAATCGCCCACCAACACAGCTACCGAAATTGCCATGCAACGCTCGCCAGCGGAGCCGTAAGCCGCACCGATCAAAGCGTCGACGGTCAGGTCCAGATCGGCGTCTGGCATCACTACCAGGTGGTTCTTGGCACCGCCCAAGGCTTGCACGCGTTTGCCGCCGGTTGCGCCCATCTCGTAAATACGATTGGCAATCGGGGTGGAGCCTACAAAGGAAACCGCTTGAATATCGGGGTGGTTCACCAAGGCTTCAACAGCATCTTTATCGCCTTGCACTACGTTGAACACCCCGTCAGGCAGCCCGGCTTGTTTCAACAGCTCGGCCATGTACAGGCTGGGGCTTGGATCAATGGGGCTGGGCTTAAGGACAAAGGTATTGCCAGCCGCAATCGCAACCGGGAACATCCACATAGGCACCATGACGGGGAAGTTAAAGGGCGTAATGCCCGCCACGACACCCAGAGGCTGACGCATTGTCCAGTTGTCAATATTGGTGCTGACTTGTTCGGTGTAATCACCCTTAAGCAGCTGGGGAATGCCGCAAGCAAACTCAACAATCTCAATTCCGCGTGTGACTTCACCCAGAGCATCCGACAGAACCTTGCCGTGTTCGGCCGTAATCATGGCTGCCAGCTTTTCCTTGTTCTCGTTGAGCAAGGCTAAAAAGTTGAACAGTACGCGGGCACGGCGCAGCGGTGGGGTATCGGCCCATGCGGGGAAAGCGGCCTGGGCGCTGGCGACAGCGGCATCAATATCTTGCTGGTTGCCCAGTTTGACCTTGGCACTGACTTGGCCCGTGGCGGGGTTATACACCGGCTGAGTGCGTGTACCGGTGCCAGCCTGCTGGCCACCTCCGATGTAGTGAGCGATGTCGGGGGTGTTTGACTCTGTCATGGTGATGCTCCTGCTGGAATGAATTAAAACAAGGGCGGTAGCCCGATCAGGCTGGACTACCGCCAGAGTACCAAGTACTCAGTGAGAGACGGCCGCAATACCTACCGCGGTCTCAGCCCGGACTTGCTGGGCATCAAACCCGGCGCGGTCTTGGCTGGCCCGGCTGCTGCGGTCCAGTTTCGAAACAAGATAAATCGTGATAAATGCCAAAGGCATGGAAATCAAGGTTGGGAAGTCATAAGGGAAGATGGCCTCGGAAAAGCCCAGAATGCGTACCCACACGGCGGGCGAGAGAATGACCAGGCCCAGTGCAACCAGCAGACCGGCCATGCCACCGAAAATAATGCCACGGGTGGTGACATCACGGCAGTACATGGACATCAGCAACACAGGGAAGTTGGCCGATGCCGCAATACTGAAGGCCAAGGCCACCAGGAAGGCAACGTTCTGGTCACGGAATAGCAAGCCCAGGAAAATGGCCACAAAACCGATGCCGATAGAAGCCAGACGGTTGACGCGCATTGCCTGGGAAGGGGTGACATCGTCGCGACGAATAACTTTAGCGTACAGGTCATGAGCCACGGCGGAGGCACCGGCCAGCGTCAGGCCACTGACCACGGCCAGAATCGTGGCAAAGGATACGGCAGCCAGCAATCCAAACAAGAGGTTGCCACCTAACGCTGTTGCCAGATGCATGATGGGCATATTGGAACCACCCAATACCATGCCGCCAACCTTGCCGTCCACGTAGAACTCGGGGAACTTGGGCAGAATCGCCATGGCGCTCAGACCCAAAAAGCAGATCACCACAAAGAACACGCCCATCAAACCCGTTGCCACAAAAACCGATTTACGAGCTGCGCGAGCATCCGGTACCGTGAAAAAGCGCATCATGATGTGCGGCAGGCCCGCAATACCAAACACCAGCGACACGGCCAAAGACAGACCCGAGAAGGGATCAGCCATCAGCTTCCAGGGGCCTTTCATCGCTTCACCAGCCTGATGATGCTCGGCAGCGGCGCTGACCAGGGCTGAAAAGTCGAAGTTGAAGTAATACAGGGCCAGGCCAGCCATCAAAAAGCCGTTACCCATCATCAAAATGGCCTTGATGATCTGTACCCAGGTTGTGGCGACCATACCGCCCACCACCACGTACACCATCATGAGCAAGCCCACAGCGACTACGGCATAGGTGTAGTCGATGCCGAACAGCAGTTGCACCAGTTGACCTGCGCCCACCATTTGCACGATCAGGTAGAACAGGACCACCGTCAGCGAGCTGATGGCGGTAAAGATGCGCGTGCTGCGCTCGTCCAGTCGGTAAGAGACGATATCGCTCAAGGTGTAGCGGCCCAGATTGCGCAAACGCTCGGCAATCAGGAACATGATGATCGGCCAGCCCATAAAAGCGCAAACCGCATACAGCAGCGAGTCAAAGCCGTTAGTAAAGGCCAGGGATGAAATACCCAGCAAGGTGGCGGCAGACATATAGTCACCCACAATGGCCAGGCCATTTTGAGTGCCGGTAATGCCACCGCCCGCGGTGTAGAAGTCCGAACTGGAACGAGTGCGTGACGAGGCCCAGTAAGTGATGCCCAAGGTAACCAGGACAAAGGCCGCAAAGATCAGAATGGCTTGTGTATTCATGCGCGCACCTTCGCCAGTACTCGCTCGCACAGCGGGTCAAAGCGGGTGTTGGCGACATGGATATAGACGCCAGTTAATAACCAGGACACAAAAATCAGTCCTATCCCGTACACCATGCCTGTGTTGACAGCTCCTCCACTGCCCAGGTTATGGGTCAAAACGCTGGGCCAGAAAATAGCCGTCACGATAAACAGGCCAGTCAGCCCCAGGCAGATGCCGGCGCAGGCAAATGCCAGACGCCGACGCTGCGACTTGAGTTGTTCATATTCCTGTAGTCCGGACAGGGCCCGGCTTAACTCTTGTTGCGACAGCATGGTTTTGTCTCCGTATTGTTGTGATTACTGCCCATGTCCGCCTGGCCGATATTATTTGGTCGGCTTCACTTTATGAGCTTTTTTATTAACGAACTCGCCCAAGCGGTCCTGCACATCCCGCCCGGTTTGTACTACGGCTGCCATCAAACCCTCGGCGAAAAGACCGTCGGTGGCAGACATATCGGCAATGCGGCTGATCGAGCTGACAATGGCGTAGTTCGACAAAAGGGCATTGCCTGCAATGCGCTGGGCCAATTCCAGGCTCAGCTCATAGGCTGTTTTGGGGTTGGCTTCGTTGTTGCACACGTAGTGCGCCAGCCCCAGTCGTTCTCCCTCCACGGCGTCCAGCACCCGGCCGGTCAGCATCAGTTCAATCATGCGGTTGGGGGAGATGATCTTGGCGGTACGCACTGTCGCGCCACCACCGGTAAAGATGCCGCGTGTGCCTTCAGGCAGGGCAAAGAACGTGCCGCTATCTGCCACGCGAATATGAGCAGCACTAGCCAGTTCCAGACCACCACCGACCACCGCACCTTGCAGGCAGGCAATGACGGGGATGCCGCCGTGTTCGATCTTGTCAAAAGCACGGTGCCAGCTTTGGCAGACGCGCAGAAAGTCGACGGCACCGCGCTCTTTGTCATGGTGCTCTTTCAGGTCCAGGCCCGCGCAAAAGTGGTCGCCTTCTGCCTTCATCAGAATGACCCGGATGTGCTCGGGAATATTGGAGAAGTACGCATCAATTTCAGCAATGGCATCTTCATCCAGTGCGTTGCGCTTGTGCGCCTTGTTCAGCGTGACAATTCCGATATTGTCTAACTCGGTGGCGAGCAGGAAAGGGGCGGCCATAAAAACTCCTTGTGTTACGTAAAGACGAGGGCTGCAGTGCAATCAGCTTAGATCTGTTTGATCCGCCAGCATTTTGCGCAGTGCCATTTTTTGAATTTTGCCAGTGGCCGTCATGGGCATCTGGTCGATGAAAATAACTTTGTCGGGGACGGACCAGCGGGTGACGCGGTCCTGATAGCGCTCCAGCATATGGGCCTCATCCAGATCGGCTCCCTCGCGTGGAACGACAAACAGCACCGGGCGCTCGCCCCATTTGTCGTCAGCCTGGGCAATGCAGGCGGCCAGCTCGACTAAAGGTTCTTCCATGGCGATGTTCTCGATCTCAATCGAGGAGATCCACTCACCCCCGGATTTGATGACATCTTTGCTGCGGTCGGTAATGTAGACGTAGCCATCTGTGTCGATAGAGCCCACATCGCCGGTGCGGAACCAGCCGTTTTCGCTGGCCAGGTCGGGCTTGCCGTAATAGCGGTCCATAATCCAGTTGCCCTGAATCAGCAGGTGGCCGCTGCTCTTGCCGTCGCGCGGCAAGGTATTGCCTTCGTCATCTATGGTTTTCAGACGAGCACCGAACAGGGCACGCCCTTGTGAGGCCAAGACATGCTGTTTCTGCGCTTCAGGCAGAGCCTGATGTTTGGGTAGCAACTGGCAGACCGTGCCCAAGGGCGAGGTCTCCGTCATGCCCCAGGCGTGGCGCACAGAAATGCCGTAGGACGCCCAGGCAGCAATCATATTGGGTGGGCACGCCGAACCACCAATCAAGATACGGCCCAATGTACTGAACGACTGGCCCTTGGCTGTGGCGTAATCAAGTACGGTTTTCCAGATGGTGGGCACACCGGCGGACAAGGTGACGCCAGCGCGCTCACATAGCGAGTAAATACGGTCGCCTTGCAGGTTGGCGCCCGGCAGCACAATTTTGGCACCGGACATCAGGCTTGAATAAGGCAGGCCCCAGGCGTTGACGTGGAACATGGGAACCAAAGGCATGACAGCATCCGAGCTGGCAATGCACAGTGCATTGGGATGGGCCGAGGCATAGGCATGCAAGAGGGTGGAGCGGTGGGAGTACAAGGCGCCTTTGGGCTCGCCCGTGGTGCCGGAGGTATAGCACAGGCCACTAGCCGTGTTTTCATCGAACACGGGCCATTCAAAACCGGCTGTGTCATTGCCCAGCCAGCTTTCATACTCGTCAGCCAAGGGGCCTTGGGTTTGGCTGCCCATACGCACCCAGTGCTTGACGGTGGGGCACTGGTTTTGCAGATACATCACCAGCTCATTGAAATGTTCGTCGTAGAACATCACCGTGTCTTGCGCGTCATTAATGATGAAGGCAATTTGCTCGCGCGTCAGGCGGGGATTGACGGTGTGGCACACCAGACCTATGCCCGAGGTGGCGTAGTAAATTTCCAGATGACGGTAGGTGTTCCATGCCAAAGTCGCCACGCGCTCGCCGGTTTGCAACTTATGCTGTTGCAATCCCAGGGCTAGATCCTGAACCCGGTGGGCAAATTCAAGATAGCTGTAGCGATGAAGATCGCCATTATCCAAAGCGGTAACAATCTCCTGCTCAGGGTTATTCTCTACGGCGTGGGAGAGAATGGAACTGATGAGCAAGGGCATATGCATCATATTTCCAGTGCCTAACATGGTGATGTCTCCTTGTATTATGCTTGTCAGCATAGGATGGTTTAGCACCTGACCCAATACCCAATACTGACGCTGGATATGCAAAAAGTGACAATCTTTGAAGAGCGTGGAAAATGAATGCCGCATCCGGCACCTTGCCGGTTCCTGTCGATGCGGCCCATACCGCCACTGTGGCACTGGATCTGGTGCAGGACTGGTTTCAGAGTTTGCGCACCAGCTACTCCGAAGAGGTGCTGGATCACTGCTTGAAACAAGCAGGAATCGTGAAAGATTTTATTGATCGTCCTGGGGCTCGCTTGACGCGCGATCAGCTGGTGCGCCTGTATCAGGAAAGCGCTAAGAAGACGGGGGATGAAATGATGGGCTTCTGGACGCGGCCTATCCGTTCTGGAGCCTTGAAATACATTGTGCGTACGGTGCGGGATGCACCTTCCATTAATGTGGCGTTGTACCGCTTCACCCAGTTCTGGAATCTGCTCCTGGATGATTTCAGCCTGAACATGATTCGTACCGACAGAGAGCTGGGCATTGAGTTGGTGCCGCGTTATCCCGCCGCCTATGTGCATCGTTTCGGGCACGCCTTAATGCTGAAATTCACGCACGGCATTGTGTCCTGGTTGATGGGGCGCGAGGTGCCGGTGCAGCAGGTGGCGTTCGCTTTTGCGCGACCGGCTTTTGCCTCTGACTACTCCGTCTTGTTTCCGGCCTCAGTCAGTTTTGATGCCCCGTATTCGCATATTTTGTTCGGGGTGGAATTGGGGCAGGTGCGACCGCAACGTACTCAGGTGGAAGCCCGCGCTTTTTTGGAACGAGCGCCGCGCGACTGGATTTTCACTTCGTATCACGAGCACGCTTTACGCTTGAAAGTACGCGAAATCTTGCACACAGACCTGGGCTATACCTTGCAGGACGTGTCGGGAAAACTGCATATGTCAGCGCGCACCTTGATACGCAGGCTGCACGAAGAGGGCCTGTCTTTTCAAGGTATTAAGGATGAGCTGCGCCGGGATTTGGCAATTTTCAAATTGCTGCGCAAGGATATGTCGCTGGCTGAAATTGCGTATGCCTTGAAGTTCAGTTCGCCAGCGACATTTCACCGGGCCTTCCGCCATTGGACAGGAATGACGCCCGGTGTGTATCGCGCCGCTCAGCAGGAACTGGCCTGATGGGCGTTTAAGGCCCAGATCCGGTCTGGGCCAGGTCTTACTTGCGTTCGCCGCCCAGCACTTCGACCAGATCACTGATCATCTTGGCCAGTTCGGCGGTCATCAGGGTCATGTCAGCATCAAAGATGTCGTCGTCGTTGACGGCAGTGACATCCTGCTTTTCAGTCAGGATATCCAGAGGAGCAACGCGTTTGACGTCCAGGGCATCGGTCAGCACAAAGCTGATGCGATCAGCCCAGGTCAGCGCCAAGCGAGTGCATTGCTTGCCGGCTTCGACGTGCTTGCGCACTTCGTCGATATCCGCGCTTTGCTTCACATAACGCACAGCGGCACCGCTATCGCCGGTAGAGCGCAGTTCGGTGTCCTGGTCCACGGTGAAGTTGGCCAGCTCTTCCTGATCAACCAGCCAAGAGGTCATGGCGGCGCCCGGAGACTGTTCGGTGTACAGCGGCAGAACGGGGAAGGGCTCCACGCTCTTAGCCAGCAGACCCAAGACCTCATCGCTCTTGGCAGTGGCCGCTGCGTCAATTGCCAGCCAGTGGTTGCGGGTATCCAGCCAGACACGGGTATCGCGGGACACGGCAAAGGCACGAGGCATCAAGTCAACAATGACCTGTTCCTTGATTTCCTTCATTTGCTTGCGGCCGGGTTTGTAGCCCTGCTGCTCTTCGATATCACGCGCCTTTTCACGGGCGACCTGATTGATCACCGTGGTGGGCAGCAGCTTCTTTTCGGCGCGCAGCGCGATCAGATATTGACCATTAACTTCATGAACCAGGGCGTTGTTCTCGCGTGGGCTAACCCAGCCCAGGCTCAGCGGTTCCTGGCTGGAACCAGGTGTAAAGCTGTGTTTGGCAAGAGCTTCTTCCAGCTCATCGGCGGAACATACCCAGTCAGGGGAGAGACGATAGATGCGTAGATTCTTAAACCACATGGATACGAAGATAAAAAACAGAGAAAAAGGGTCGGGTTTGGGGCCCGAGGCAATGTTCGATTGTACGCGCAGATCTTCCTGTGTCGTCCCGCCATTTACGGACCCTTGCATTTACTCGGCCGTCTTGTGCTGATGTCCTGCGATGGCGGGATGGGCACAGAACGTCGCTATCGATTGATATCGTTGTGACGGGTTTCACGCACAAAAGGCGCTCCAATGGCGACTGTAATCAGACAGATCAGGATGGGATACCACAAGCCATCATAGATATTGCCTGTTGTTGCAATCATGGCAAAGGACAGGGTGGGCAAAAAGCCCCCGAACCAACCATTGCCTATGTGATAGGGCAGACTCATAGAGGTGTAGCGGATCCGAATCGGGAACATCTCCACCAGCATGGCGGCAATGGGGCCATAAACAGCCGTCACCAGCGCGACCAGATAGGTGAGTAAAACTACCAGCATGACTTTGTTGATCCGGGCCGGATCGGCTCCGTCCGGATAGCCGTACTGACGCATGGTCTCTGTTAGTTCGTTTTTCAGCTCTTGTGAGTGGTGTGCAAATTCGGCCCGGTTCAGGCTTCCGCCTTCAAAGCCATCAATAAGGTGATCACCAATACGTACCTGCGCCACTTGGCCGGGCGCGCCTTTGACGTTGTTGTAGCTGACCGCGTGGCTGGCCATATAGGACTTCACAATGTCACAGGAACTGGTGAAGGCGTGGCTGCCTACCGGGTTGAACTGGAAGGAGCAACTGGCCGGGTCGGTAATAACGGTAACGGGCGCGTTGCGTTGGGCCTGGACCAGTGCGGGGTTGGCAAAATAGGCCAAACCCTGGAATGCCGGGTAATAGGTCAGGGCAGCGAGCAAACAGCCTGTCAGAATGATAGGTTTGCGGCCGATTTGGTCAGACAGCCAGCCAAAAAAGATAAACAGCGGCGTGGCCAGGAGCAGGGAGATCACCATCAGTGTCTGGGCCAAGGTGGCCTGTAGACCCAGCATTTGGGTGATAAAGAACAGGGCGTAGAACTGGCCTGTGTACCACACCACCCCTTGCCCAGCCGTGAGTCCGAAAAGTGCCAGCAAGGCAATACGTAGATTGGCCCAGCGCCCAAAGGACTCGGTAATAGGCGAAGTGGAGAGCGTGCCTTCTTCTTTGATGTGCTGAAAGGCCGGGGACTCTTTCAGGTTCATCCGTATCCAGACAGAAATGGCTAGCAGCAGGACGGAAATCAGGAAGGGGATGCGCCAGCCCCAAACCACAAAGGCCTCTTCGCCCACCAGGCTGCGTATGCCCATGATGACCAGCAAAGACAAGAGCAGGCCCACCGAGGCGGTGGTTTGAATCCAGCTGGTGTAAAAGCCGCGACGGTGCTGGGGGGCGTATTCGGCCACGTAGGTGGCGGCTCCACCATACTCGCCGCCCATAGCCAGACCTTGCAGCAGGCGCAAGACGATCAGCATGATGGGGGCGGCAATACCAATGGCCTCGTAGCTGGGCAGTACGCCAACTAAAAAGGTGGACAGGCCCATTAGCAAGATGGTGATCAGAAAGGTGTATTTACGTCCGACCCGGTCGCCGATGCGGCCAAAAAGAAGGGCGCCAAAGGGGCGCACGGCGAAGCCGGCAGCAAAGGCCAGCAGGGCGAAAATAAAGCCCGCTGTTGGATTGACTGCCGAGAAAAAATGTTGGGCCAGAATGGCGGCCATTGAGCCGTACAGGTAGAAGTCGTACCACTCGAACATGGTGCCCAGGGCAGAGGCAAAAATAACCTTGCGGCCTTGGGCGTCTAGCTTGTCTTTCCCCTGGGGAAGGTCGGCGCTGGTGTGTGTCGGGGGCATCCGCTCAGGCTCTCCAAGGTAAAGACAGAGGGAAACTGACACGCAGGCGCAGGCCGCTTTCCTGGCCCGAGCTCAGCGGCATAAAGTCGATGGTGGCGCCGTGAATATCGGCAATCTCTCGCACAATGGCTAAGCCCAGGCCGCTGCCGTCGGCCTGATTGCCGATGATGCGATAAAAGCGGTCAAAAATGCGCGCCCGATGCTCGGCAGGGATGCCGGGGCCGTTATCTTCAATTTCCAGCCAGCCCTTGCCTGGACTTTGACCCGTGCGTAGGGTGATCCACCCGCCTGCAGGTGTGTAGATCAGGGCATTGTCCAGCAGATTATTGATCAGCTCATCAAGCAGTACCGGATCAGCTTGCAAGAGAATGGCCTTGGCATTGTTTTCCAGACCCAGGTCCAGGCCCAGTTTCAAGGCATCCGGGACGCGCTGGGTCACGTACAACTCGGTCAAGGTGTTCAGGTCCAGCGTTTGCCGGGTGGGAGCGTAAAGCGCATCACTGCTTTCAGCTCGAGCCAGGGCCAACATCTGAGTGACAAGCCGGGTGGCGCGATCAGTGCCACGTACCAGTTGCAGCAGGCTGGATTCCGTCTGCTGGGGGTCGCGTTCGCGTAGGGCCAGCTCGGCCTGAGTGCGTATCCCGGCCAGCGGTGTTTTTAATTGATGGGCTGCATTGGCCACGAACTGGCGTTGGGTGGCTGAAAACTGTGCCTGCTGCGCCAGCAATCCATTCATGGCATCGATCAGGGGCACAATTTCGGCAGGGGCTTGTTCATGATCAACCGGGGACAGATCACCGGGCGCACGGGCACGCAAACGGGCCTGCAGCAGGTTCAGTGGCTCCAGTCCGTGAGTCAGTCCCAAGCCCGCCAGCATGGCAGCCAGTGGAACCAGAATGAATTGTGGTGTCAGCATGCCGATCAGAATTTCTCTGTGTAGCACCGCCCTATGTTCATTGGTTTCGGCCGCTACCGCCAGGAAGGGAGTGTCGTTTTTATCCTTGCCCCCCCAGACATAGGCCAGTCGCAGGCTCTGATCATCCAGGATGACGTCCCGATAACGCAGCAGGTCAGTGTCATAGCCCCAGCTATCAGGCACGGGCAAACTGGCATTGCCTGCGATGGGTTCGCCATTGGCATTACGGATTTGCCACAGCGTGGGTGTGGGGCTGTCCTGGCGCAAAATGGTCTGGGCGCCGTGTGATAAACGAATCGGTTGGCTCAGATCCTGATGGCTGATTTCCACGCGCAACAAATCCAGGTGATCACGCAAGGTGCGGTCATACGGGGAGTTGGCAATGTGCTGGGCAATGAAATAGGTAATGACAATGCCAATCGTCCACAGCAAAAACAGAGGCCCGAAAATCCAGATCATGATCTTGTGGATCAGCGGGCGTGGCGCGACGCGCTTGCCTTTGGCAGGTGCAGTAGAGGGCTTTGGAGAGGGTGGGGGTGAAGCGTGCTGCATGGACGTTCCCTTAGGCTGGAGCGTCTTCTCGCAGTTTTTCCGGTTCCAGGCAATAACCCAGACCACGTACAGTCAGAATGCGCACTCCACTAGGCTCCAGCTTTTTGCGCAGGCGGTGTATGTAGACTTCGATGGCGTTAGGGGTGACTTCTTCACCCCACTCACAGAGCAGGTCTACAAACTGGTTTTTGCTGATCATGCGGCCACTGCGCGATAAAAAAATCTCCAGTAAGCTGGTTTCGCGGGCCGACAACTCCAGGGGCTGGTTATCTATATACGCCATACGACCTTTCAGGTCGAAGCTAAGCCGTTTGTGATGCAGCAAGGCGCTGCTGGTACCGGTGCTACGACGCGTTAGCGCGCGTACTCGGGCTTCCAGCTCGGTCAGGGCAAAGGGTTTGGACATGTAGTCGTCCGCACCCAGGTCCAGCCCGCGCACCCGTTGTTCTACCGTATCGCTGGCAGTCAGAATCAGAACCGGCAAGGTGTCCTGGCGTTGACGTATGGACTGCAGCACCGACAGGCCGGGTTTTTTAGGTAAGTCCAGATCCAGGATCAGAAGGTCAAAACTTTGCAGTTGCAAGGCCGAGTCGGCGCTATCGCCGTCGTGCACGACATCGACCGCATAGCCTTCGTAGCGTAAGGAACGAGAAAGTCCATCCGCGAGAATACTGTCATCTTCAGCTATGAGTATGCGCATGACCCTACACAAACAAATGATTTAACGGCTGTTTGGCATTGTTGCATAAGGCTGTAAGGCCGGTCAGTAGGGGATAACGATGGCGCTTGGTTAATATATTTGAATATCTGTGTATATATACAGTATAATTTGATGCAATAATTAGGTTTGAATTTTAATTGCCGTGCCCGTCCGTTGGGGCGCCATTCCACAGTCAAGGATTTTTCATGGACGATAAAAACAGCAAAGCAGTGGCCTCGGAACGTTCCAAAGCGCTGGCCGCCGCTCTGACGCAAATCGAAAAGCAGTTCGGCAAGGGCTCGATCATGCGTTATGGCGATAACAACGTCGAGCATGACATCCAGGTGGTCTCCACGGGTTCTTTGGGGCTGGACGTCGCGTTGGGCGTTGGTGGTTTGCCACGTGGTCGCGTCATTGAAGTCTACGGCCCGGAGTCCTCGGGTAAAACCACGCTGACGCTGCAAGTCATTGCAGAGATGCAAAAGCTCAAAGGTACTTGCGCTTTTATTGACGCCGAACACGCCCTGGATGTGCAGTACGCTCAAAAACTTGGCGTTAACCTCAGTGATCTGTTGATCTCTCAGCCTGATACGGGTGAGCAAGCCTTAGAAATTACTGAAGCTCTGGTGCGTTCCGGTTCGGTGGACCTGATTGTGATTGACTCGGTAGCGGCCTTGACCCCTAAAGCGGAAATCGAAGGCGATATGGGCGATTCCCTGCCCGGTCTGCAAGCCCGTTTGATGAGCCAGGCCTTGCGTAAATTGACGGCCACCATCAAGCGCGCCAATTGCATGGTTACTGAAGTTCTATTCGTCCGTGCGTCTGGATATCCGCCGTATTGGTTCCATTAAACGTGGCGACGAAATGGTCGGCAATGAAACCCGCGTCAAAGTGGTCAAGAACAAGGTTGCGCCGCCGTTCAAGCAAACCGAGTTCGACATCATGTATGGCAGCGGTATTTCGCGTGAAGGCGAAATTATTGATCTGGGTGTGCAGACGGCTGTGGTCGACAAGGCGGGTGCTTGGTACAGCTATGATGGCAACCGCATTGGGCAAGGTAAAGACAATGTGCGCGAATACCTGAAAGAGCGTCCCGAGCTCGCCCGCGAAATCGAGAACAAGGTTCGTGAAAAACTGGGCGTCGCTTTGATGAGCGCCGCAGTCAGCCGTTCCGCTAAAGCAGCTGCTGCTCCTGCTGCTCCTGCTGCCGCTGCTGCCGCCTCCCCCGCACCTGAGGGAGAGGCCTGATTTTCCCCCCAGAGTTCGATGATGAACCCTTTGAGACGGACCCGGACGAAATCCGGGAACGTAGACAAGCTCAAAGGGAGCGTATTGCTGCCTTGTCTGCTCAGCCCAAACGGGCGAGCAGCAGCGTAGACGGCTCAAACGATTCCCCGGCCCCTGAAAAGAAAGCGGCATCCAAGCGGCCGGGTTTATCGCTTAAAGCCAGAGCATTAAACTTCTTGTCTCGGCGCGAGTATTCCCGCCTGGAATTGGGGCGTCGCTTAGCGGCTCATGCGGAAAGTGCCGAAGAGGTGGAAGCCTTGTTGGACGCCTTGGTCGAACAAAAATGGCTATCTAACGAACGTTTTGCCAATAGCGTTGTTAACCGTCGTGCCTCACGGGTAGGTGCGCGGGTCATTTTGCAAGAGCTGCGTCAGCATGGTGTGGATGTACACCAAACAGAAATAATTAAAGAAGAATTGATGGCAACCGAGCTGGAGCGTGCCAAACAGGTATGGGGCAAAAAATTCAGTGCTCCACCTGAGGATGCTCGTAGCTACGCCAAGCAGTATCGCTTTATGGCCAGCCGAGGCTTTTCGGGCCGTATCCTGCAACAAATCCTAGGTGATTGGGAAGAAGATCCTGCTTGAGCAGGCTCCGTCTTGATCAGGGCCGTGCCGCCACAATTCCTTGCAAGCTCTTGAAGCACGTTTCGCGTGCCTGCGTCAAAAAGGCTTGCACATAATCCGCCTGCAGATCCTCACTGCGCACCGTTGCGTAAAGCGTGCGCCAGATACCTTGTTCTCCCAGACGACACGTGCGGATAGAACCCGGATTCAGAAACTCGGTTAAGGCCCAATTGGGCAGGGCGGCGACACCGCGTTGGCTGGCGACTAACTGCACGATCATGGGGGTCAGCTCTGCTTGCCGGGTGGCGGCGGGTTCGACATCGGCTGGAATCAGGAACTGCGTAAAGATATCCAGGCGATTGCGCTCCACGGGATAGGTAATCAAGACCTGATCTGTCAGCTGGAAAGGCTCGACATAGCGGTATTGCGATAAGGGGTGCTGGTTGGCAACGGCCAGAACCAGCTCATAGCGAAACAAAGGCTCGTAATGCACTGCCGGATTGTCCTGCGGGTCGGAGGTAATCACCACATCCAGATCACCCCGCATTAAGGCGGGCAAAGGAGCAAACGAAAAAGCGGCACTCAGATCCAGTGTGACATCGGGCCATTGCTGCCTGAAAGCGTCCAGAGCAGGCATCAGCCATTGAAAGCAGGAGTGGCAGTCAATGGCTACGTGCAAGCGGCCGGTGCGTCCGGCGGCCAGTCGTTGCAGGTCGCGCTCGGTGGCGCGTAGTCTTGGCAAGATATCGTCGGCCAACACCAGGATACGCAAGGCGGCAGTCGTCAGACGGGCGGGGCGGGTGCGGCGATTCAGCAATTGCACTTGCAGGCGCACTTCCAGATCACGTAACTGATGCGATAGAGCCGATTGCGTGACATGCAATCGTTCGGCGGCTTCTTGCAGGCTGCCGCTATCTCGAATAGCGCTCAGGGTCTCTAAATGTCGAATTTCAAGCATGATGAATAAAGCTCATGATTAGCATGGTGTATTTGATTTTTTTTCAAGTAATTATACAGGCACAATAGGTTTTACACGCCTGATCTGGCGGTCCAATGACTTATTCGTGGAATTATCATGACTATTATTCATAATCTGGGTTTTCCCCGTATGGGTGCGCAGCGCGAACTGAAGCGCTCCTTGGAAGCATATTGGGCGGGGCAAACAAGTCAGGAAGAATTATTGGAAACGGGCAGGTCTTTGCGCGCCCATCACTGGGATCTGCAAAGCAAAGCTGGCCTGGACACGGTACCAATTGGCGATTTTGCCTGGTACGACCAGATTCTGGAGTGGAGCACTCTGCTGGGAGTGGTGCCGGCTCGTTTTGCTCAGGCTGACAACAGCCCTGTTTCTTTGGATACCATGTTTCGTATGGCGCGTGGTCGTGCGCCTAGTGGCACGCCTGCCGTCGCTTGTGAAATGACCAAGTGGTTCGATACCAACTACCACTACATCGTGCCGGAACTGGCTCCTGGTCAAACATTCCGTATCGCTCGCGAATCCTTATTCGAGCAGATCGAAGAAGCCAAGACCTTGGGGTATAAGGCCAAGCCTGTTATTCCTGGCCCTTTGACCTGGCTGTGGCTAGGCAAAGGCGATGCTTACGAGGGTTTGGCAGACGTTGGTAAGTTGGCTTTGCTGGATGCTTTGTTGCCCGTGTACGAGCAAGTGCTGACTCGCTTTAAGGCGCAAGGCGTAGAGTGGGTGCAAATTGACGAACCTATTCTGGTTCTGGATTTACCACAGCAATGGCAGGACGCCTTTGGCCGTGTCTATCAAACTCTAAACCAAGCTGGCTTGAGCGTTCTCTTGGCGACCTATTTTGATGATTTCAGGGAAAATGTCGCCTTGCTGAAAGGCTTGCCTATTGCTGGCGTTCATGTGGACGCCGTTCGCGCTCCTGCTGCTTTGCAGGCTGTTCACGCTGTATTAGGCCAGGAGCAAATATTATCTGCCGGTGTGATTTCCGGACGAAATATCTGGCGTACGGATTTGGACAAAACGGCTCAAACCCTGCAGCCCCTGAAAGAGGCCTTGGGTGAACGTTTGTGGATTGCTCCTTCTTGTTCGCTGCTGCACGTTCCTGTTGACCTGCACGGAGAAACAGGCCTTGATGCCGAACTGACGAGCTGGCTGTCCTTTGCAGTGCAAAAGCTGGATGAACTAAGGCTCTTGCAAGGTTTGCTAGACGGTACTCTGGACGAGGCTGGCAAGCAGGCTGTTCAGGCTCAACGTGCGGCCTTGAAAAGCCGCCGTGAGTCCCGGCGTACGCATAATCCTTCGGTGCAAGCCCAAATGGCGCAGATTGATAAGCTCACGCGTCAACGTGCCCCTTTTGCGCAGCGTATTGAAGCCCAGCGCAATAAGCTGAAACTGCCTGCTTACCCCACCACCACGATTGGCTCCTTCCCTCAGACGATAGAAATCCGTACGGCTCGCCGTGATTGGCGCGGCGGTTCTTTGAGTGACTCTGCCTATGAAAAAGCCATGCAGGCTGAAATCGAGCAGGTCATTCGCTTTCAGGAACGCATTGGATTGGACGTCTTGGTGCACGGCGAGGCCGAGCGTAACGATATGGTCGAATACTTTGGAGAGTTGTTGGCCGGCTTTGCCTTCACGCAAAATGGTTGGGTGCAAAGCTATGGCTCGCGCTGTGTGAAGCCCCCCATCATTTTTGGTGATGTGCTGCGGGTGGCCCCCATGAGTGTGGCCTGGTCTTCGTACGCCCAGTCCCTGACGGATCTGCCGGTGAAGGGCATGTTGACGGGGCCGGTAACCATGTTGCAGTGGTCCTTTGTACGCGATGATCAGCCGCGAGCCGACACCTGCCGCCAATTGGCGCTGGCCTTGCGCGAAGAGGTATCCGATCTGGAGCAGGCGGGTATTCACGTTATTCAGCTCGATGAGCCTGCATTCCGCGAAGGGTTACCACTACGCAAAGGGGATTGGCAGGTCTACCTTGATTGGGCGGTAGATTGCTTCCGTCTGTCCACCAGCGCGGTGTCCGACGAGACGCAGATTCACACGCATATGTGCTATTCCGAGTTTAATGACATCATGCAATCGATTGCCGATATGGATGCGGACGTGATCACTATTGAAACCTCGCGCTCTAATATGTTGTTGCTGGAAGCTTTCGAGAATTTTGAGTACCCCAACGATATTGGCCCTGGTGTGTATGACATTCACTCGCCTAATGTGCCGGACAAAGACTGGATGGTGCGCCTGATGGGGGAGGCGGCCAAGCGTTTGCCAGCTGACCGTCTGTGGGTCAATCCAGACTGTGGCTTGAAGACGCGTGGCTGGACGGAAACCGAGGCATCCTTGCTTGCGATGGTGGACGCAGCCAAGGTCTTGCGCGCGGCTGCCTGAAATAGTGCAGGCTTAAAATAAGTGGCTGACTTTGTGGGGATAGGCAAGCCCTTTTTCAGCCGGACACTCCTATTTAGTCACCCGGACAAAAACGACCGCCCATCAGGTGGTCGTTTTTTTATGCCAATTTGCTACCGATCCGAGGTGATGCCCCGCCAATCCTGGGTTTGGCCGGCTTGAGAGGCGCGGACGGTTTATGTAAGTGGCTGATACGGAACATACGAGGTGCGTTATACTTGATCGGTTTCAATCCTGCCGCCTCGTCCATATCAATGCCTTTGCCCCCGCCGTCCATTGCCCGTGAGCCACTGCATACCCGTACCATCACGGTACAGTCGTTTGCACGGGAAGATGGCCTCTGGGATCTGGAAGCCTCGCTGCTGGATGTGAAGTCTTACGATTTCCCCATACGCAATGGCCAGACCCATAAGGCAGGAGACCCCGTCCATCTGATGCACCTGCGTATCACCATCGATAGCAGCTTTGCCATTGTGGATGCCTTGGCGGTTTATGACGCGGCGCCGTACCAGGACAACTGTTCGTCTATCGCGGACGCCTACCAAAAACTGGTGGGGCTGAACCTGCTCAAGCAGTTTCGCCAGAACGTAAAAGAGCGCTTTGGGCGTTCGGCAGGCTGTACGCACATGAGCGAGCTGGCACAAGTACTGCCAACCGCGGCGGTACAGACTATGGCGGGCCGGCGGCGTAGCAGTGGTGAATCAGAAATCTATCGCACCGATAAGCAGCCCTTCCATCTGGATGGCTGTCATGCCTTGCGTTTGAGCGGTCCCGTGGTTGAGGAGTTTTATCCCGTCTGGTATCGACCCAAAGTCACAGAAGGGATGGATTAGTTTTTTGTTTTAGTCAGGTCTCGGGCTCAGGCCTTGGGTTCCTGCCTTCTTTTTTTATTGTGTTTTTAGACTGACAGGTATCACATGAAAATTCACGAATATCAGGGCAAAGCACTGCTTAAGCAGTTTGGCGTTGCCGTGCCACGCGGAATTCCTGCCTTTTCCGTCGATGAAGCGGTTGCCGCTGCACAAGAGCTGGGTGGCTCTGTGTGGGTAGTTAAAGCCCAGATTCACGCCGGTGGCCGTGGTAAGGGTGGTGGCGTCAAGCTGGCTCGCTCGATTGACGAAGTACGTCAATTGGCCTCGGAAATCCTGGGCATGCAGCTGATCACGCACCAAACCGGTCCAGAAGGCCAGAAAGTAGGCCGTCTGCTGGTGGAAGAGGGTGCTGACATCCAGAAGGAATACTACGTCGGTATCGTTACCGACCGTGCTACCCAGCGCGTTGCCTTGATGGCTTCCCGCGAAGGCGGTATGGAAATTGAAGAAGTGGCCGAGCGTAACCCCGACGCCATTTTGAAAGAATTCGTGGACCCGGCCGTTGGCCTGACCGACGAGCAAGCGACCAAGCTGGCCCGTGGTATTGGTGTGCCTGACGCGTCGATCGCTAAAGCGGTTGGCGAGTTCCAGAAATTGTACAAGTGCTACACCGAAACTGACGCTGAACTGGCCGAGATCAATCCTCTGATCCTGACCGGCTCGGGCGATATCATCGCTTTGGACGCCAAGTTCAACTTCGATAGCAACGCCTTGTTCCGTCATCCCGATATCGTGGCTTTCCGCGACTTGGCTGAAGAAGATCCAGCTGAAGTTGAAGCCAGCAAATACGATCTGGCCTACATCCAGCTCGATGGCAACATCGGCTGCCTGGTGAACGGCGCTGGTCTGGCCATGGCAACCATGGATACCATCAAGCTGTTTGGCGGCGAGCCTGCCAACTTCCTGGACGTGGGCGGTGGCGCTACGGCCGAGAAAGTAACTGAAGCCTTCAAGATCATGTTGGCCAACAAGGGCGTTAAAGCCATTCTGGTTAACATTTTTGGCGGCATCATGCGCTGCGACGTGATCGCCGAAGGCGTGATTGCTGCGTGCAAGGCCGTCAACCTGAACGTGCCTCTGGTCGTACGCATGAAGGGTACTAACGAAGAGCTGGGCAAGCAAATGCTGGCCGATTCCGGTCTGCCCATCATCAGTGCTGACACCATGGCCGAAGCGGCGACTGCTGTTGTCGCTGCCGCCAAGTAAGAAAAGGTTGAGGATTAGCAAATGTCGATTCTGATCAATAAAGACACTAAAGTCATCACGCAAGGGATTACCGGCAAGACCGGCCAATTCCATACTCGCATGTGCCGTGAATACGGTAACGGCATGGAAGCCTTTGTGGCTGGCGTGAACCCCAAGCGTGCTGGTGAAGACTTCGAAGGCATCCCTATTTTTGCCTCTGTATCCGACGCCAAAGCTGAGACTGGCGCGACTGTGTCGGTTATTTACGTTCCGCCAGCAGGCGCTGCCGCTGCCATCTGGGAAGCCGTTGAAGCTGACCTGGACCTGGTTATCTGCATCACCGAAGGCATCCCTGTTCGCGACATGCTTGAAGTGCGTAACCGCATGCGTGCCGAAAACCGTAAAACCTTGCTGTTGGGCCCGAACTGCCCCGGTCTGATCACTCCTGACGAGTTGAAGATCGGTATCATGCCTGGCCACATTCACCGCAAGGGCCGCATTGGTGTGGTCAGCCGCTCCGGCACGCTGACGTACGAAGCGGTTGCTCAAGTAACCGAACTGGGCTTGGGTCAATCCTCGGCTGTAGGTATCGGTGGCGACCCAATCAACGGTTTGAAGCACATTGATGTGCTGAAAATGTTCAACGACGATCCTGATACCGATGCCGTTATCATGATTGGCGAGATCGGCGGTCCAGACGAAGTCAACGCGGCTTTGTGGGCTAAAGACAATATGACCAAGCCTGTGGTTGGCTTTATCGCTGGTGTCACAGCGCCTCCCGGAAAACGCATGGGTCACGCTGGTGCGTTGATCTCCGGCGGTGCCGACACGGCCGACGCCAAACTGGAAGTTATGGAAGCTTGCGGTATTCGTACCACTCGCAACCCATCCGAAATGGGCAAATTGCTCAAATTGGCGCTGTAAGAAAGTAGTGACGGAACCCGCTTCGGCGGGTTCTTTGTCTGGCTGCCTGGCAGTCAGACAGGATTGGCCAGCCGGTTTCGCAAAGAAAAACACCATGTCCCGGCGCATTCCTTCCCGAATCTGGCCTGCCTGACCATGCTCAAACGTATTACGTAAAAAAATAAACCCCCAAGCTGCACAGGTCATCGCCTGTTTGCTGCTTCAAGGGGCACTTATGTCTTGGGAAAGCCCAGTGACAAAAAAGAGTGTCTGCCTGGGTAGGTAGATAAGTAATGTTTAGCAATACGGGAACGAAATGATTGAATTTCTCCAAACCCTTCATTGGGGTTCACTGTTTCAAATTGTATTGATTGATATTTTGCTCGGTGGCGATAACGCCGTCGTGATCGCGCTTGCCTGTCGCAATCTGCCCAAGCAGCAGCGCATGCAAGGCATTTTGTGGGGCACGGTCGGCGCAATTATTCTGCGCGTGATCCTGATTTTCTTTGCCCTGACCTTGCTGGATTTACCTTTCCTGAAAGTCGTGGGGGGTGTGCTGCTCTTGTGGATCGGCGTCAAGTTGTTGATGCCCGAAGATGATGAGCACGGCAGTATTCAAGGTGGTGGCACTATCTGGGCGGCGGTCAAAACCATTATCATCGCCGACTTTGTGATGAGCCTGGATAACGTTATCGCCATTGCAGGTGCAGCTCAAAACGCCCATCTGGATCACCAATTGGGCTACGTGATCTTTGGTTTATTGCTAAGTGTCCCCATTATTGTGTGGGGGAGTACCCTGGTTCTGAAGTTGATTGATCGCTTCCCGGTGGTTGTGACGCTGGGAGGCGCGTTGCTAGGTTGGATTGCCGGTGGCATGCTTGTCACTGACAAGATTGTGGAAAATCAATTTGGTGTCCAGCCCCAGCCTGTTAAACTCGGAATCGAGATTGTTTGTGCCTTATTAGTGGTGGCGCTGGGCAAATGGCTGGCGCATCGTAAAGGCTCTATCAAGGAAAATTAATTCTATGGCATTTTTTAAATCGTCCGACGCCAAAGGCCAGGAAAGCGGTTTGTCCCTGTTGCAAGGTTTAGGGCTGCTGGCCATTATTGGTATTGTTACCGCCGCCATCGTGCGCTACTTCGCTGCGTGATCGCTGTGGCTTCTACCCCTCAGGAATTGGTTATTGCCACTCGTGCTAGTCAACTGGCCTTGTGGCAAGCCAAGCATGTTCGCGACCGTCTGCAGCAGCTCTACCCGCAGTGCAAGGTGTCCTTACTGGAAATGACAACCCGTGGCGACCAGATTTTGGACCGTACATTGTCCAAAGTCGGTGGCAAGGGGCTGTTCGTCAAAGAGCTGGAAACTGCCTTGCTGGATGGTCGTGCCCATCTGGCGGTGCACTCCTTGAAAGACGTGCCGGTGGTTTTGCCCGAGTCTTTTGACCTGCCCATCATCATGGAACGGGACGACCCGCGCGATGCTTTTGTTTCCAATACTTATCCCAATCTTGCGGCTTTACCTGCTGGTGCCATCGTAGGTACCTCCAGCTTGCGCCGTGAGTCCCAGATTCGTGAACGCTATCCGCACCTGGACATTCGTCCTTTGCGGGGCAATGTGCAAACGCGCCTGTCCAAGCTGGACCGGGGTGATTACGACGCCATTATTCTGGCCTCAGCCGGCCTGCGTCGCCTGGAGCTGGCTGAACGTATTCGGGATTACATCTCCATTGACGACAGCTTGCCCGCCGCCGGGCAGGGGGCTTTGGGGATCGAAATTCTGAAGACCCGCAAGGATGTGGCGCAATGGTTGGCTCCCTTGGGTCATGAAACCAGTCACGTTTGCGCCTTGGCCGAACGTGCCGTGTCACGCGCCCTGGGAGGCTCCTGTCAGGTGCCTTTGGCTGCTTTTGCAACCCTGGATGGCGAGCAGCTAAACCTAAGCGGGTTGGTGGCTGAACCCGATGGTTCTACCGTCTACCGTGCCCAGATCAGCGGCCCGGCCGATCAGGCCGAGGACTTGGGCCTGTCATTGGCAGAAGATCTGAAGCAGCAAGGTGCCCAAGCGATCTTGGATCGCTTGCTGATGGAACAGCCTCAAGAAGGCCAGTAAATCGGCATGAATCTGCCCTGTGTATTGCTGACCCGCCCAGCGGGACGGAACGAAACCCTGTCGGTCACCCTGGCCGCGCAGGGTTTTTCTTCTTTGGTTTTTCCGGCCTTGACGCTGGAAGCGCAAAGCATCTCGGAGGCCCAGTGGCAAGATCCCGGTGATTTTGACCTGGTGCTGTTCGTGAGTAGCAGTGCGGTCAATTTTTACTTTGCTGCCTTGCGGGCACGTGCGCAAGCGTGGCCTAGTGGTGTTTTGTTAGCAGCGGTTGGCTCGGCCACCGCCGCCTGTTTACGCGCCCAGGATGGCGTGTCTCCTCAGGATGTACTGCATCCTGAAGGGGCCAATTCCTTACAGGACTCGGAGGCGCTGTGGGCGGTGCTTGAGCCGCGCTTGGGGGGTCTTAAACGTGTTTTGATTGTGCGTGGCCATAGTGGTCGCGAATGGTTGGGACAGCGTTTCGAAGATCACGGTGTTCAGGTCCAGCGTTTAGCCATTTATCAGCGTAGTGCTGCTTACTGGACTCCCGAACAGGGTCGCCAGATTCGTGACAGCTTGCAGTCCGGTCCCTTGGCCGTTTTGCTCAGCAGTTCTCAAAGTGCTGATGCCGTTTTTGCCAATGTGCAAAGACTGGGTTTGATGGATGTTTGGGCGCGTTGTACCTATGTGGTCATTCATCCGCGTATTCAGGAACATTTACAGTCCTTATTGCTGCAGGCTGGAATCGCAACGCCACCAATGGTAAAAAGGTGTACGCCAGACGATGATGACATTGTCGCTGCCTTGATGGCGGTGCTCTCGCGCGATTAGCCTCACACGGATTACAATCTTGCCATGAACGATAAAACAGAGAACGCATCCGCAAGCGAACCGGAGACTCCAATTTCCAGCCCAGCCAGTACAGCGGCTCCTCGTCCGTATTCCGAACCCAAGGAAAGCCCAGCTGCGCCCCAAAAGCGCAAAAGTGGCGCGGGTCCGGCGTATGCACTGAGCGCATTGGTGGTGGTTCTGGCTGCAGCCGGTCTTTGGTATCAGAATTCAATTCTGGAAAAACATAAAGCTGAACTGCAAGCGCAGTTGGCAACCAATGTCAGCACCACCGAGCAGGCTCGCCAAACGGCGCAACAAGCTTTGGCCCTGGCGCAACGTCAGTCCGACAAGCTGGCTCAGCTGGAAAAATCCTTTAACGATTCCACCGAACAGTTTCATGATCTGAGCCAGGCTTTCCAGACCATGACAGATAGCGGCTCGGAATTGGTTTTGCTAAATGATATTGATCATCTGGCCACCATTGCCCAGCAACAGCTGATGTTAGGTGGCAATGTGGCCAATGCCATTGTGTCTTTGGAAGCCGCTCAGGCTCAGTTGGCCCGCGCCAATCGCGTGGGGCTGGCCTCTTTGCAGCAAACCTTAAATGGCGATCTGGATCGCCTGCGCGCGGCCTCTACGGTGGATGTGGCCTCGTTGTCGCGTCAGTTGGACACCTTGTCGCGTTACGTCTCGGAAGCGCCTTTGCTGGTGCCTGACGATGTCGCTGGTGGTGCCAATACTGAAGCCTTGGATTTACAGACAGAAGCTGCCCAGCCCGTCGAGCTGGCGGCGGATGCCCCGTGGTGGGAACGTAGCTGGAATACGGTCGAGGAGTGGAGTGGTTCCGCGTGGCGTTCCCTGAGCCACGATTTGGGCCAGTTTGTGTCCATTCGTCGTGTGGACGATGCTGCTGCCTTGCTGATGTCACCCGATCAGGCCGCACGCCTGCGTGAAAATCTGCGCTTACGCATCATGGCTGCCCAGTTGGCCATGATGATGAATCAGTCCGCTGTCTGGCAGACCGAGTTGACTGCTGTGGCCACGGCGCTGGAAAAACGCTTTGACACGCAATCCACTCAGGTTCAGCAGGCGTTGCGTCTGACACGTCAATTGCAGGACACCCGCATCGGTGCGCGTTTGCCTACCGTTAACAACACCTTGGCGGCGATTGAAAGCTTGCGTCAGGCCCAGGCTGGCCGCAATCAGGAAGGCGCGGATGATGCCGGCACGGAGCCGGGTGATACGGATCCTATTTTGTCCGATCCTCCGCAGTCTGCCGAGCCAGTCAATCAGGAGTCTGGTGCTCCCGCCACTGAACAGCCTGAATCCGCTGATCCGGCCCCATCCGAGGCCGATCAGTCCGCTCAGGCGCAGGGGTAAGGTATGCGTACTTGGTTCTGGACTCTCATCTTATTTATTGCGGCCGTCGCCTTGGCACTGGTTCTGCGTGAACACGCCGGTAATGTCTATTTGGTTACCCCGCATTATCTGGCCCGCGCGTCGCTGACCTATGTGGTCTTGTGCACCCTGGGGCTGTTTATTGTCCTGTACGTGCTGCTGCGCTTGCTGGCCTGGTTTGGCGATGGCCCGGAGCGTTTTCGCCTGTGGCGTGGCCGTCGTGCTCAGCGACGCGATCAAACTCTTTTGGAAACAGGTTGGATCAGCATCCTGGAAGGGCGCTACGAGCAAGCAGAAAAAGACATGATGAAGCTGATGAGCAAAACCCGCTCGCAATCCAGCAAAGTCGTGGCTGGCTTGGCGGCTGCCCGTGCGGCGCATTATCAGGGACAGATTGCTCAGCGTGACCAAGCCTTGGCGGCCGCTCGTGCTGCCGCTGGCGATGATGTGCGCTTGAAAGAAGCCAGTGCGGTCGCGTCTGCCGAACTGTACCTGGATCAAAACCGAACTGAAGAGGCTATCGAGCTGCTGCAGGGCTTGCAAGACGCCAGTTCGCGTCATCTGCATGCGACACGCCTGCTGTTGCGTGCTTATCGTCAGCAGGGAAACGCCGAACGCGTTTATGAATTGACCCGTCTGCTGGTGCGCCGTAGCGGTATTGATCGCCAGGAAGCCTTGAATCATATCGAGTTTGCCGCTGCTGCTCGTTTGCGTGCCGGCGGCAACGAACAGTTCAAGGCCTTGTGGTCAGATCTGAAATCTGAAGAAAAACTCTTGCCTGGCATTGCCTTGGAAGCTGCTCTGATCCAGGAGCGTGAAGGTAATTACGACGAAGCTGGCCGTATTTTGGAACCTGCAATTGCCGTCAGTTTTGATGCTCGTTTGCTGGAAGCCTACGCTCAATGTCCTCCCGAGTTCGTGGGGCGCCGCTTGGCCAAAGCCGAAGAGTGGCTGCGTAGCCAGCCCAATAATCCGGTTTTGCTGTCCACCTTGGGGCATTTGTGCCTGACCAGCCAACTGTGGGGGCAGGGCGAACATTATCTGCTGCGCAGCCTGAAAATTCAGGGCGATCTGCGCAATCACGCTTTGCTGGGCAATCTATACGACAGCCTGGGCCGTCACGACGAAGCCGTTTCTTACTGGCGCAAAGCAGCGTCCATGGCAGGGACTTTGCCAGTACTGGCCATTAGCCGTGCCTTGCCGGCAGCCGATACGCGTCATGACCCCAGCCATACCGATGCTGACAGCCTTCCGTCTCAAGATGAGGATCTGCCGCGTTACACTTATGCAGCCAGTGCTGTGGCCGAGGACTTGCCGGATCATGGTCGTCCTTTGCCTGTCGTGGCCGAGCCTGTGTCACCGGCTACCGCGCCTAGCCAGGACACACTCAGCTCCTCGTCGGATCTGGATGATTATTTCGATACGGCTCCCATACCCGGGGTCGATCTCTCCCAAACTTCGGATCGTCCTCGACGTTCCAAGGATTAATTTCTTTTATTTTTAAAGGTTTGCAAGAATGAGCCTAGACCGCGTACCCGCTGGCGACAAGCTGCCCGACGAGTTCAATGTTGTTATTGAAATTCCCATGAACTCGGATCCCGTCAAATATGAAGTTGACGAAACCGGCGCGATTTTTGTTGATCGCTTCATGTTGACCGCGATGCATTACCCCTGCAATTACGGCTACGTTCCGCAAACCATTTCCGACGATGGCGACCCCGTTGACGTGTTGGTGATCGCTCCTTTCCCCATTCAGATTGGTGCCGTGATTGCTTGTCGCGCCATCGGCGTTCTGCACATGGACGACGAAGGCGGTGGCGATGCCAAGCTGTTGGCTGTGCCCACCGACAAACTCTACCCTTTGTACCGTCACATCCAGTCGCCTGATGATCTGCAGCCTGAAGAGCTGCAGCGCATCAAGCACTTTTTCGAGCACTACAAAGACATCGAAAAAGGCAAATGGGTCAAGGTTAAAGGCTGGGATGGTGTTGAGGCTGCCAAGAAAGAATTGGTGGACGGCGCCAAGCGTTTTGCAGACGGCCAAGCAAAATGAGTACCGTCATCCCCGCGCCAGCAGTAGCGGCACTGAACGTTCAGGGCAGTGATCAGGTTTTTCCTGTCCGCCGCATTTATTGCGTCGGCCGTAACTACGTCGAGCATGCTCAGGAAATGGGTTTTACCGGGCGTGAAGATCCTTTCTTCTTCTGCAAACCGGCTGATTCCATTTTGAATGTGCTGCCCGGCCAAGTCTGCGACATGCCTTATCCTTCTCGTACCCAGGATCTGCATCACGAGATCGAACTCGTTGTAGCTCTGTCCCAGGGCGGGCGTGATCTGACAGTCGAGCAGGCTGCTGAATGTGTGTGGGGATACGCGGTGGGTCTGGACATGACTCGCCGGGATCTGCAGACGCAAGCCAAAAAAGCCGGTCGGCCCTGGGAAGTGGGCAAAGCCTTTGACCACTCCGCACCGACCGGTGCGTTGGTGCCGCGTAGCCGTATTGGCGAGCTGTCCCAAGGTGCCATCACCTTGGACGTCAACGGTGAGCGCCGTCAGACGGGCGATTTGAATCAGCTGATCTGGAATGTGGCTGAATCCATCGCTTATCTGTCTAGCCTGTTCGAGTTGCAAGCTGGCGACATTATCTTCACGGGAACTCCGGCCGGTGTAGGCTCGGTGGAACGCGGCGATGTGATGCACGGTGCTATCGACGGTCTGGGCAGCATAGACGTGCGTCTGGTCTGATCCAAGTCTGAAGAGCAAGTCATGAGCCCGTCTGGAGATCAGTCTCCAGACGGGTTTATTTATTGAGCGAAGGCTTTGTCTCTGTGGAGCAGGGTGGAGCAAGGATCATAGCGTGCCATTCTTTTGTCCCAAGGTTTTGTTCCACTGCACTTAAAATTTAGGAACAATAATGAGAATCGTTGTTATTATTATGTCCCTTTGATCCACTCACCCCATGCTGCTCTATGTCGCGTTTTTCGTCCTCGCGTAAAGCTTGGCTCGTGCATTACCACGAGCTGGTCAAGACGTGGACGCGACGTTCCTCAAACAGCTTTGATGGGGAGGATGTGGCTCATGATGCGATTGCCGGAATGCTGGAGCAAGAGGGGGCCCGGATTAGCAATCCTAAGGCCTATTTGCATCGCAGTGCTGCCAATAGTCTGATACAGCGACAAAAGCGGGAGCAACCCGCTTTAACGATTCCCCTGCAGGATCTGACCGAGCAAGATCATCCGACGGTGTCGGGAGCCGAGGAGGCCGCGTATTGCGGCCAGCTTTCGGAGGCCCTGTTGGCGGCCCTGGATGAGTTGCCGCCCGTCTGTCAGCAGGTATTCTCCTACCACAGGCTGGAAGGCTGGACAGTGCCTGAGATCGCCAGTCATCTGGGCTTGTCTGTCAGTTCGGTAGAAAAGTACCTGACCCGCAGCATGCGCCATTTGCAGCTTAAGTTGCAGCAGTTTTCCTCTTAATATAACGATGCCCGTCATGAACACTTTTCCGTCTTCACCCGCATTGGTACAGGGATTCACCGGCGAGCTATCGTAGCGATTATGAGCTTATCCCATTCACTTCCCATTCCTGACGATCCTCATGACGCCGCCGCGTTCTGGTTTGCGCGCGTGCGAGGCGGTTTGATGCAGGAGGGTGATCAGACCTTGCTCAATACATGGCGTGAGCAGGACCCACGTCATGCGCAGGCCTATCAAGACATGGAAGCCATGTGGTCGATTGCGCAGGCGACACCGGATACCGCTTTCAAGGCGCGTTTGGCACAGAAGAGTCACCCGCAGGCATCGCGATGGGGGCGCAGATCCTTTATCGCCAGTTTGGGTGCCGCCTGTGCTGCGGCAGCGGGTGTGGCTATTCTGGGGCCGCAGCGTTGGCTGGAAAGTGAGCAATTCACCCAGCGTTATGTCAGTCGCAAGGGCGAGCGTCTGGAGCAGAGCTTGCCAGACGGATCGCTGATTAGTCTAAATACTGACAGCGCGGTATATGTGTCTTTTTATCGGTCGGAGCGCCGTGTCGTGCTGGAGAAAGGTGAAGCCTTCTTCCAGGTACGCTCCGAGGCAGAACGCCCCTTCAATGTCGATGCGGGCCAGACCCTGATACGGGTGACAGGTACTCGTTTTAATGTACGACGGGATGTGGAGGCTGTCGATGTGGCGGTCGAATCTGGTTCGGTGCATGTAGAGAGTGGACCTTGGTGGAATAGCGCTCATTACGACCTGGTGGGGCAGCAGGGTTTGCATCTGGGAAATGATCGATTGGCGTCCGTGCAGTCACGAAATATGGTGCAGGCTTTGGCGTGGCGTCAAGGCCGAGCAGTTTTTGATGCCGAGCCGCTGGAACGTATTGTGACCGAACTCAATCGCTACAACGAGCCCGGCATTGTGTTGCATAGCCCTTCCTTGCGCGGACTGCGTATAACGGGTGTTTTCAATGTGAATGACCCCCAGGCTTTTTTGGACGTCCTGCCGTCACTGGCACCGGTGCTGGTTGTCCAGGGGCCCGATGGTCGATGGGGTATTGCGGCTCTTTAGACCGACCCTAGATTTCTCTTTGGATACAATTTCTTTCAATTTAAGAACGAGAATCATTACGGGGTTTGCGCTTAATTGACTCTTATGAAGGAAGGGACTGTTTGCGTCTCTGATCGCCTTTGGCCAAAGGGCTTGACGCTTCGTGCGTTGCTTTCCTTATAACGAGTACTACGGTGTATCTACAGAACACAAATAAACGATGGCCTCTTTTCGCCTTACGTCCGGTGCAGGGCTTAGGGTTAGGCGTATTAGCACTGGCCTTGTCGTTCAGCCCCTTGGAGCAGGTGATGGCGCAGGATGTACCTGCCTTGTCGATCTCTATTCCGGCTCAATCACTGAATCAGGCTTTGCTTGAGTTGGGGCAGCAGGCAGATATTCAAATCTATTATTTGCCCGAGACCGTCAGTGGCTTGCAGGCCGCGCCCGTCAGTGGGCGCATGACGCCGCAGCAGGCCATGCAAAGTTTGCTGAAGGGGACGGGTGTGCAGGCCAGCTGGAAGGGGCGGACGGTTTCATTAAGCCGCCCAGGTCGTGATGACACGACGCAATTGGCTCCTATCACGGTCACTGCCAAGACGGGCTTGGCGACGGAGGGGAGTGGCTCCTACGTTGCCATGGGACCGACCACATCGGCCAGCGGACTGGAACTCTCACTGCGTGAAACACCGCAATCGATGACCGTCATTACGCATCAAAAAATCGAGGACAAGAATTACCGGGCTTTGGACGAGTCCTTGCGTGATGCGTCGGGGATCGTTGCGGTGCAAGGCAATGGCGATTCGCGTTGGGAGTATCTGGCGCGTGGCCACAGCATCTCCAATATTCAGTACGACGGCATCACGACCTCGACTCAAAGCTATTCGCGCGACATCCTGGCTGATGATGATTTGGCTATGTATGACCGGGTGGAGATCGTGCGTGGTGCCACGGGTTTGTTGGAAGGGTCTGGCAATCCATCGGCATCCGTTAATCTGATCCGCAAAAGACCCACCTCGACACCGCAATACTCGGCTCGGGTGACGGCCTCATCGTGGGAAAACGCACGTGGAGTGGTGGACCTGTCAAATTCGCTCAATGAGTCAGGCAGTGTGCGAGGCCGGGCGGTCATTGTTGCCGGGGGTGGCAAACTTTACCGGGACTACAACCGCCAAAAGGAACAGCTGTTCTATGGCGTGGTGGATGTGGATCTTACGGCAGCCACCACACTGAGCCTGGGCTTGTCACGACAGCGACAACATAACGACGGCTACAGCTGGGGAGGATTTCCGACCCGGGCCGATGGTTCGTTTTATGACCTGACGCCCCATGATTTTCTGGGTAGCGACTGGGAATATCTGGATCGCCGTCAGACGACTCTGTATGCAGACCTGGAGCACCGGTTTGACAGCGGTTGGGTGATGAAGGCGTTGACACGCGCAGCGTGGGCCGAGTCCGATTACGTCGCGAGCTACCCATGGTATAGCGGCGGCGCGCTGCGTAAATTTACCCAGAGCGTGGATATGCGTGACAAGCACTATGCTTTTAACGTCAATGCCAATGGTCCCCTGACGCTGTTCGGGCGTGATCATGATTTCTCGATCGGGATCAACGCGAACAAGGAGAATGAGCGGGTGGACGGCAGTTCCGCCGCCAACGTCCCTCTTGACCCACAGAACTGGAATCCCACAGCGCAGGCCAAGCCCACGTTTGGCTTGAATCCCTACTATGTAGACGAGAACAAGGAGGAGCTGGGGCTCTATGCCTCGGCGCGCTTCGATATCGCGGATCCACTGAAACTCATACTGGGTGGTCGTGTGAGCTGGTTCAAGTCCCAGTCGCACTACTACAAGACGGACTATTCGGCGGATGCCGAGTTTGTGCCCTACGTCGGCCTGGTGTACGACCTGAACGAGACTTACTCGGTCTATGCCAGCCACACTGGCATTTTCAAACCGCAAAGTTATTACGACATCAACGGCTCCTTGCTGGATCCGGTAAAAGGCACCAATCAGGAACTGGGTCTGAAGGGCGAGTTTCTGGATAAACGCCTTAATGCATCGATCGCGCTGTTCCAGCTGGAGCAGTTGAATTTGCCCACCCAGGTGGCCGGTGTGACGTATTGCAATCCCGCTGTGCTCTATTGCTATGAGGCGGCCGAGAAAGTGCGCACGCGTGGCTTGGAGTTGGAGGTGGCCGGGGCGCTTACCGATCGCTGGAACGTCAGCGCTGGCTATACCTATGCGCGTTCTCACTATGCTTCGGGCACCAAAAAGGGTGAGTTGTACAACGAACGCAGCAGCCCAGAGAATATGGTGAAGCTCTTCAGTACGTACAAGCTAGGCGGCGCCCTGGAAGGCCTGACCTTGGGCGGCGGCGTGCGCTGGCAAAGCAAAGTGTTCTACAAGGGGTCAAATTTCCGCATTGAGCAGCCTAGCTACGCCATCGTTGACCTCCTGGCCAGATACGACATCAACCGCAATACATCCGTGCAGCTGAATATCGATAACCTGAGCAACAAGCAGTATTACTCAAAGATCGGCTCCAGCATCAGCACTGGCAATTACCTTGGCAAGCCTCGCCAGGTGCTGCTGACGGTGAGTCACCGGTTCTAAATCTGCATGTGTCATTTTCCCTGGCTTTTTCAGCCAAGGATGTTTTCAAAAAGGTTTGTATGTCTGAAAAATTTACTTATTTAATGCGTGGTAAGCGGGCCATTTTTGTTGCCGCACTGCCTCTGTTTCTGCTGACTGGTGTGTCATATGCTGTGCAAGCGACTGCGACGTCTGCCGTATCCGCTCAAGTGTCAGAGGCTGTCCTGCAACGTGAAGTCGCACCGGGCATTTACGAGCTGGTGTATAGCCCGACATCCAAGGCCGTGTTTGTGGCAAGCACGGAAGAGTTGACCAGCAAGGGGGGCGGCACGATTTATCAGCTTGATCCGGTAACACTGGCGGTACAGAAAAAAATCGATTTGCCATTCAAACCGTTTGCCTTGGCCCTGGATGTACGCAGCAACACGCTCTATGCCGGTCATACGAGGGATGGTGCCGTTTCGGCTATTGATGCTTCAAGCGGTATCGTTAAGGGAACGCTGCATCATGGTGTAAAGGATGCCAAGGGCGAACCGGTGCACACGCGCCAGATCGTAGTAGATGAGGCCGCTGGTCAGGTCATCGTCAGCGGTGTGACAGACCTTGGTTTTATCTGGGTCATTGATAGCAAGACCTTCTCAACAAACCGCATCTTGCGCGACATTGAAGCGCCGACAGCGGGTTTGACCCTGGATACGACGAATCATAAATTGCTGGCCAGCGGCACTGCGGCCTACGCGGTGTTCGATACGCAAAGTTGGGAGCTGGTTGGCGACAACCGTATCCCGGAGAAGCTGTTGCCTGGCGATATCAGGCGACGTTTTTTGGTCAATACCGCGCTGGATAGCAAGAGCGAACGGCTGTTTGCCAATCAGCTTAATAATAGTGAGGGTACCTTGGTGTTTGACCTGAAAACGGGCGCTATCCTGCATAAAATTCCCACGGGATACATGCCGGTGGGGATACGCTATAACCCGATTCGCAATGAAGTGTATGTAGCCAGCCGAGGCAGTGGAACGCTAAGCGTGATCGACGCTAGCAGCTATGCCATCAAACATACTATTGAGCTGCCTGTGCATCCCAATACGATTTCTGTGACGCCTGATGGCCAGCAGCTTTATGTCAGTGTGAAGCAGCCATTTGCAAAAAAAGGGGAGCCGGAGCCCATTGATCAGGTAGCTCGTATTGACCTGCAGGCCTTGTGACGCTGACAGTGCCAAGTGCCGCATGAAGTAGCGGGATAGGACCATAGCCGGACAAGCCCATCCGGCTCGGTTTTTGCGAATATTCCGGCCCGCTGCCAAGGGGCAGACTGTGAACTGACTTTTGGGAGATTCCAATGAGACAGTTCATCAGGCGGCAGCGCGGCCAGGGTATGGTCGAGTATTTAATTATTGTGGCGTTGGTCGCTGTGGCGGCCATTGCCGTTTACCAGTCCTTTGGTCAGGTGATTCGCAATCAGACCGCCGCCATGGCCAAGGAGCTGGCGGGCGAGGACGGCTCCGAGCAGACTCAACAGGCTCAATCTGCCGCTTCAGCGGCGGCCGCTCAAGGTAGTGCCAAGAGCCTGAAATCCTTTACGGGCAATGCGCAATGAGGCAGCCCGAGCATCCACAAGAGGGGGCGGTGCTGGCCTGGGGCCTGATAGCGTTGGCGCTCCTGTCCGTCGCCTGGGGCGGCTACTTCCATGTGAACCAGATTGCCGAGCAACAAGGGCGCTTGTCCTTGGTGCTGGATGCGGCTGCGTATGGGGCGGCAACCGAGCAAGCCCGTACCCTGAATCTATTGGCGTATATCAATCGGGCGCAGCTGGGCCATCAACTGGCGCTCGGCCATTTGCTGACTTTAGCCACGTGGGATCGGGCGGCACAGACTCAGTCCGGGCAAGTTCGCCGGGCGAATCCTCCCGCCCATCTGATTGCCATGATGTTTGGTTCGGCGCATGGCTTGGCTTATACGCAGGCGCGTTCTGCTGGGGACAATCAACAGGCCTTGGAACAAGCGTTTCAGGCTCATCAACATTTGATCTACGAGGTGTTGGCTCAAGCTCAGCAGCAATTAGTGCAGGGCTTGCCGCAGCGTCGACAAGCCATTATTCAGGCGACTCTTGAAGGCAGTTTGCCTGATTGGCCTGCCCAGGCTTTGAGCTGGCAGTTCGAACAAGATGAATGGCCTCAGTTTTTGTTGTTGCAGGCAGGGCAGTCGCAGTGGCGGCGTGGTCTGGAGCATTTGGTTTCCTTGTATGGTTTCCTGGCTCCCCGTGATTACGAGGCACGCTCTTACCCCGGCGTAGATCGCCGCTGCCCTTTATGGCGTCACCATTTGCGCCGTTCTGGCCGGACCGAGTTTGATCGCTCCGGGCGCTGGCATTCAAACGATACGCAGTCCATGCATATGGTGCGATCCAATCGTTGGATAGGCTGCTACTTCCGTGAATATGCGATGGCTTGGGCGCTGCAAACACCTTTCCCTGTACCAGGCATATCGGCGCCAGACGACTTCTCAGGGCAGAGTTTTTGGAAATGGGCCCTGGAACAGGGGAATGGCTCTTTATTGTCGGCCCAAGGCAATACCGTGGCGCAATCCTGGGCACAGCGGGATGCCAGACCTTGGAGTCAAAGGCCGTGGGTCGATGGCTATGCCTTGGCTGATCACAGCCAGAGTGCAGGGCCAGACTTTGTTCTGAACTTGCAGGGCCAAGGCCATTTAGGGCAGACCGTTCATACCCGTGCAGCAGCTCAATCTTTTTTCTCTTTGCCACCGGGTAACACCGACTCTGTGGATGATGGACCCAGCCTGTTTGTGCCTTTTTGGCAGGCACGCTTGATGGACTCCGGGGGCCGTGGATCATGAGTAATCGACAAGAAGGCATGGCACTTATTGAGGCCTGTTTGCTAGGCGTAGTGCTGGGTTTAATGGTGATGGCCGGGCGATGGTTGATGCAGCAGCAGTATCGTTTGCAGCAAATGCAGCAAAGTACTCACCTGGCCTTGTTCAGTCATGATGCGCAAGGCAGGCCGGTTTCGGTGTTAAACAAGCCCGCTCAGGATGTGGGGCCCAGCCATTTTGTGGAGTCACCCATATCAACAGGCCAGGTTTTGCAATGGGAACTTCTGAGCCTGCGCAGTGGGGCCTGGACAGTACAGTCCCGTGTTCCTATCCCCTGGCCCCGTTGGCTGATCTCTTTGCCTACCCCTAGCCAATTGCAGCGTCAGTCCCAGTTGTGGGCGGCTGCTGGACAGTCAAGCAGTGCCCAACAGACCCGTCAGCGATTGGAGAGCAGTGAGACTGCCTGGGGTGAGGCCGTGGCTGCAAGCAGGCCTGCTGCCAGGGACACGGTACGGCAAGCGGGGCCTATGGATGCGGCCTGGCGGCGCACTCAGGCTGATCTGGATTGGTTAAGCCGATGGCAGGATGTTGTGCCTGATCGCAGGCACAAGGGGACACCATGAGACAGTTACTCGCCTTGTTTTTACTGGCCTTGTTGATGCTGAGTCCCGTGCCGGCCCAAACGCTGACCTTGCCGGACTCCCTGAAGGACTCCCGAATTCAGTGGGATCAAGCACAAATGACACAGACTGACTTTGGGCCGGTGTATAGCTGGGGGTTGATGACAGACCTGGATGCACAGACTTTGTCTTCCCGTTTAGAGCCATTTTGTGGGGCTCATTATGGCGCGTTCCGGCTGGTAGAGCAGTGGGTGTTTCTGCGTGCCAAAGACGGCAAGAACTGCGTCTTGTGGTTGGAAGACGTACAAGGCGCGACCTCCTTGGGCTTGTTAAGTGTTTCTGAGCAAAGCCCCTCAATTTCCTCGTCTTTTCAATCATCTGCAGCACCTATTGCCGGTCTCGTGTTGTGGCAACACGAACAGCCAGGGCAGGTGCAAAGCTGGCTTCTGCTTGCCGAACCTGATTGGCAAGCCGCTTTACATCAGAACGATTGGGGGGCTGAGGCTGGCGAGCGCTATTGGCGCAAAGGTCCTGCCGAACTGGATGTGGTGGAACTGGAGCATGAGCAGAAGCGCTACTTGCTGTTGATCTGCCGTGCCTGCCAAGCGGAGGTCTCATGATTCGGGCGAAATTCTTGTGGCTGTGTCGCCATCCCAGCGCAGGTTTCGGGCTGTTGGCGCTGCTGGCCGGTTTGTTGGCTGCGGGAACCAGCAGCCGTTATCTGGACCGACAGGAAGAGGCATTGCGGCAGGCCGCGCTGCGCGTGCAGTTGGATCGGGTGGTGGCAGCCTCGGCCTTGGCAGTCGGTACCGTGCTAGAGGCCGAGCACTTGGCGGCTCGTGCTTATCCGGCAGAACTGGTACCCAGTGATAGCTGGGATGCAGCGCAGTTCGAGAGCCTGATTGGCCTGGTGTTAGGCCAGCCACTGCGAGCAGGTGATCTGATCAGCAAGGCTCACGTGCAGGAGGCCAGCAGTCCCTTCTCGCAGCAGCTTTTAGCCGGTAGACGAGCATTGACGCTGCCAGTGGATGCTATCAGTTCCGTTTCAGGGCTGATTCGGCCGGGCGATCTGATTGATATCTATGTCAGTTTTGATGACAGGCAGCGCCGGGTAACGGCTCCTTTGTTGCAGTCGGTGCTGGTGTTGGCTACGGGACAAAAATCAGGAGAGGGTGTAGCGACCTCACGTTTGGATAAAGATGCCTACAGTACCTTGACGCTGGACGTAGGCCCAGATGATGCCTTGAAACTGCTTGCGGCCAGACAGCATGGGCGCATCAGTGCTTTGCTGCGTAATCCTGATGACCATACGCCTCATCAGGCGGCGGTGCGCGGAGAGCTGGCCGATATTCTGGGCTTGGGGCAGGGGATGTCGCCCAGGCCGCCTGTGCAGGTTCTGTACGGGAATCGCCCGGGTGGCCAAGTCAGTCAAGCGGAGCAGGAGCGGTTGGGGTGGTTGGATATGCCCGACAGTTTTTCGATGGGGCAGCAGCCATGAGCAAAACTCGTTATAGGCTTTACCGAGCGGCTTTGGGCTTGTTGTCCGCTGCGCTATTTGGACTCAGCATGCAAAGTCAGGCGCAAGGCTTGGCTTTGCAGGTCGGTGAGTTGCTGGTTCTGCCGGATACACACGTGGAGCGTGTCGCCGTGGGAGATGGCGATATTGTCCATGCTGTTACGACGGAGTCAGGGGAGCTGATTTTATTCGCCCGTAAAGCGGGCAGTACGGTAGTGCAGGTCTGGTCCAGCTCCGGACAAAACCAGTCCTATCAGCTTGAGGTGTCACCCGAAAACCATCGGCAGACAGTAGCCGAGCTAAGAAGTTTGCTGGAGCGCATCCCTGAACTTCGGATTAGTGAATTGGGCGGGAAGCTGGTGCTGGAAGGAGAAGGCCTGAGCGATCAGGATAAGCAAAGAATCCAGGCTTTGAGCCAGGAGCATCCCCAACTGCTGGACTTTACTCAGCAGGACGGCTGGGAACCGATGGTGCTACTGGATGTGCAGGTAGTGGAAGTGCCGCGTAATAGCTTGCGCGAGCTAGGGGTGCGTTGGGATGGGAGTTCTCAAGGTGGCTTGAGTATGGGAGGTGGCTGGGACGCAGCGACACATCAATTTCTGGATCGCCCAGGGGAGGCAGTCTTGCCTTTAGCGTTCCCTGCTCGGCAAGGGGCGGCCTTTTTTGGTGTCGGAGCCTTGATGTCGGCACGTGTGCAGGCCATGGCGCAGGAAGGCCATGCCGTGGTGCTGGCGCAGCCGCAGCTATTGGCGCGTAGCGGCTCGCAGGCTGAGTTTTTGGCTGGAGGAGAACTGCCCTACACCACCACAGACGATAAGGGGAATAGCAAGACCAGCTTTAAGCCCTATGGGGTTTCCCTGCGTATCGTACCCAGAGTCGAGCGTGGAGGTTTGGTGCGCTCAAAGATTGAGGTGGAAGTCAGTTCAGTGGATGCCAGCTTGTCTCAACCTGCGGGGCCATCTTTAAAAACACGTCGGGCTTCAACCGAGTTCAATGTGCGCTCGGGGCAGACTTTGGTGCTGGCCGGATTTATTTCGCGTGAAGAGTCTCGCCATGTCGACCGCTTGCCTGGTTTAGCCAGTTTGCCGGTACTTGGGGCCCTATTCCGTTCCGAGCGCTTTGCCCGTCAAGAAACAGAGCTGGCTGTATTTGTGACGCCTACCTTGGTGGTTGCAGAGCATCCTGATTTGCTGGCCCGCCAAGCGAATGCGGCACAGTGGCTGGATCAAACCTTCCCGGATGCCCCTCGCTTGAATACACCCTTGCGTCCTGCACCCAAGGGATCAGCGGCGTGGCAGGGCAATCGTTCCCAATGGGTGGAGCCAGACAGCGAGGTGTTTCGTGTTGAACCTTGAGCTTGAGTCAGAACTGGGGACGACGCGCCCTTGGCTCGTGAATTTACCGGCTTTGATAGGGCGTGATCCTGCCTGTGACGTGGTCTTGCCGTCCTGGCGTATTGCGCGTCAGCATGCCAGCTTGTTGGAGCGTGCTGGAGCGGTGTACATCCAGGATCATGGCTCGCTGACGGGAGTCCATCTGAATGGTAAACGGGTCTATGACGATGGCCCTTTGCGTCAGGGAGACGTACTGGGGCTGGGCGGTTTCAAGTTGCGGATTACTGGTTTTGGGCAGCAAGTACCGGGTGAGACGGCAGCGCAGAATCAACTGAGCAGTCCTGAGGCTGGGCAAGGTGAGGTTTATGCTCTGGCCGAGCCGGGCTTGCCCATGCCGCGCGACAGTCGCTTGCTGCCGGAACGGAACGAGGCACAGGTTTCCAATAGTGAGCTGTTCAGGCAAGAGCAGCAGCGCCTGCATCACGCTTTACTCGGTGCTTTGGAATTAGAGCGCCGGGATTTATCACGGGTGACAGACATGCAGCTACAGCAGGAGGCCTTTGCTTGTCTGGGACGCCTGATTCAGGAGCAATGCGCGGTGCCAGAGGAAGAGCGCGCCAGACTGCAAGCCAGTGTATGTGCAGAGGCCGTGGGTTTGGGGCCTTTGGAGCCTTTGCTGGCGGATTCCTCAGTCTCGGAAATCATGGTCAATCGTTATGACCGGGTATTTGTGGAACAGGCTGGGCGACTCAAGGCCCATCCTTTGGAATTCAGCAGCGAATCGGCCTTACGGGCGGTTATTGACCGTATCCTGGCCCCGCTAGGCAGGCGGTTGGATATCAGTTCGCCAGCAGTGGATGGTCGATTGGCTGATGGCTCGCGTTTTCATGCGGTGCTCGCTCCCATTGCAGTCAAAGGAACCTGCGTGACCATACGCAAGTTTCCTAAACGCCGCTTGGGGCTAGAGGACTTGCTGCAGGCTGGCAGCCTGTCTCAGGAGATGGCAGATTTTCTACAACAGGCGGTACGGCGTCGTTGCAATATTCTGGTGTCGGGCGGTACGGGCACGGGCAAAACTACTTTGTTGAATGTGCTGAGTACCTGCATTGATGCCGGGGAGCGCCTGGTCACCTTGGAAGATGCCGCCGAGTTGCAACTACAGCACAGTAATTGGGTGGCGTTGGAATCACGGCCAGCCAATGCCGAAGGCCAGGGGCAAGTAGATATACGCAGCCTTTTGCGGCAGGCCTTGCGTATGCGGCCAGATCGGATTGTGGTGGGCGAGTGCCGGGGTGCCGAAGCCTTCGATATGTTGTCAGCCATGAATACTGGCCACGAAGGGTCTATGGGCACCTTGCATGCCAATACACCGCGCGATGCTTTGTCTCGACTGGAAGGCATGGTTTTGATGGCCGGTCTGGATTTGCCCTTGCTGGTCGTGCGGGAGCATATTGCCCGGGCTTTGCACATTATTGTGCAACTGAGCCGTTTGCCCGATGGCAAGCGTTTGGTTCATGAGATTGTGGAAGTGACTGGTATCGAAGCGCAGCGTATTCAATTGCAGACTTTGTATAGCTATGGCCCGGAACTTGGCTTCGCGTCCAGTGGCTTGAGGTCTGAGTATGTTTCCCCCACAGAGGGGCAGCCATGAAGCTTCTAAGTATTTTGCTGACGGTCTTTGGTACTAGCGTTCTGGCGTATCTGTTATTGCGCCTAGGGCAGAGACTGGTCACACGCTACAGACAGCAATTGCTTAGGCAATCAGAGCAGAGCTTGCAGTCGCATTTTGTGTTTGTGCGTAGTCAGTATCTTGCGCTGGGCGCGTGGGCTTTATTGCCTCTTGTTTTTCTGGGCGCCTGGTGGCTGATTCAGTCTGTTTGGCTAGCAGTGATAGTCGCGCTGTTAGCCGCCGTGACGCCCTTATTTGTCTTGCGCTGGATGGGGCGGCGACGATTGGAGTCTTTACGAAGGCAATTGCCGGACTTTGTGCTGTCTTTGGCCTTGAGCCTACAAGCGGGCTTGGCTTTGCAAGCGGCTTTGCAGCAATTGTCTCAATCTTTGCCTGCACCGTTGGGACAGGAGCTGCGTTTGCTGTTGCGTCAGCTGCGTGTGGGTTTGAGCTCCAAGGACGCATATCAGAACCTGTTAGAGCGAATACCGGTGTCCGAGCTGGCTATGTTTGTCAGTGCCTTGCAAATGGGGCAGAGCACGGGGGCCGGACTAGGGGAGCGCTTGAAGGTACTGGCGCAAACGATTCGGGCGCGCTTGACCATTGAGGACAAGATTCTTGCCTTGACTGCTCAAGCACGCTTGCAGGCACGGATTATGTTTTGCCTGCCGGGTTTTGTAGCGGGGGCTCTGTATCTTCTCGATGCCACCGCATTTGAGCAAGCCTGGTTCAACTCCTTGGGCGTTTGGGTGGCCGGGGGGATTGTCGCCATGCTGACGATGGGGCTGTGGTGGATGCAGGTGATTTTGCGAGGAGATGAGTGACTATGCTAGTACTGGTTTGGTCACTCACTGCCTTGAGTACTGCTTTACTGGTGGTCGCACTCCTCTGGTCCTGGCGGGGGCGCTATCTGCTCTTGTTGGAAGGGGGCAGCAGTTTGGGACAGGCGGCTTGGCAGGCCTGGGAAGCACCGTTTTCCAGAGTGTTGAGTCTGTGCCTGTCTTTGCCTTTTGTGCAGGAGTGGTCAGCACGCCTGTGGGGATCGTATGCAAATGAAATACAGGTTTTTCTAAGTAAACGAGTGGCTTTGAGCTGTTTGCTGACTGGCGTGGCGGGTATCTTCTTGTTGAGTCAGGGGGCTGTGCTGGTCGAGATTGTAGGCTTGGTGGCTGTGGGCCTTTTGATGAGCCTAGTGCAGGCCATCTCGCGGGGCAGAGCTTTACAGCGTCAGCATCACTCACGTTGCCGCCGGGACTTGCCGTTTTTTCTGGATTTATTGGTGCTGGCAGTGGAGTCTGGTCAGGGTTTGCAACAAGCCTGGGCTCTTGCTATGGAGGCCGTGCCGCAAGGGAGTTTGTTGCTCAGCCTGAATAAAGTGCAAGGGGAGGTACGGGCGGGGCGGCGTTTGCCGCAAGCCATGCGTAATGTCGCTTTGACTTTCAGGCAAACGGAGTTGGAGGAATTGGCTTTGTCTTTGGAGCTGGCTCAGGACACCGGTTTGTCTTTGGCCTTGCTGCTGCGATCTCAAGCGGAAAAACTGCGTAGTCATCTACATTTGGAAGCTGAACAAAGAGCGCTCAAGCTGCCTGTGTATTTATTGGCGCCCTTGGTTGTTTGTATTTTCCCCTGTACTTTTTTGGTCATTGCCATGAGCTTGTTGGGGCCTTGGCTGGCAGGGGGAGGCTAGGGTGATGCCGATAGCGACTAATCCGCCGTTGACGCGGCCTCTGTATTTGCTTGAGGCCAGCACATTCTGGATGCGTTGGCGTGGCTGGAAGGCGTGCTCACAGGGAGCAGACTTCACGACTGCTGTGTGGCTACGCCCTTGCCGTGCAGTTCATATGTGGGGAATGCAACAGGCCCTGGATATTTGTTTTCTGGATGAAGCTGATCATCCTTTGAGGTTTTGTCCGGCGGTCCCTATCGGGGGAGTGCGTTTGTGTCGGAGAGCCAGATCGGTGCTGGAGGCCCCGGTCAGCTATTTATCTGGACCGGAGCAGTTTGCCCCTTGGGCCGCTGCCCTGCGACAATTACGTCAAACAGGGGGCGGGGTGTGGTTAGACTGGGTTTAGCTATGTTGAGCTTCGCCTGCTGGATCACCAAACACGCTGCGGTAGGCGGGGTAGAAGCTGGCGTAAAGGATAGCGGCCATGGCCAGATTAATAGGGGTCAGGACCATGGTGGCGGTGCTTGGACTTAAGCCTGCGCCCAAGAGCAGTTCACCCAAGGTTTGGATGGCGAAAAAGGCGCCTGCCCAGCATAGGCCGTAGAGCAGGAAGGCGGCCTTGTTGCGCCAGCAGGCGATCATGGAAAAGAACAGCGCTTGTTTGACGGGGACGGCATGCCAGCCTACCAGGGCCGGAGCGTGCCAGAACAAGGCGGACAGGCCCAGATACAGCACAAAGAACAGCAAGATGGGCTTGCGAAAAGCCGCCATGACAGCTTCGGGGCTGGCCGTGCTGCTGTTGTCCATCAACTGCGTCAGTTCATTGACGAAGGGAAAAGTCGCCACAAAACCAACGGCCAGACAAGCCAGCAAATAAATAAAACCCAGCTTGATCAGGCGGTTGCGAACCGGGGCCGGTTTCAAGGGCTGTGTCCACATGCCTAAGCGTATGACTTCACCCTCATAAATTCGACGGCAGGCGTTCTGGATGATGAAGGTCATGGTCGGCACCAGCACGATCAGGACCATCTGGCCGATGATGGGGAAGATATTGCTCAGGTTGATCAGGATGGATGTGATCAGGCTCCAAAAGAACAGAGCAGCGGGTTGCAGCTTGAACAAGCGCACTCCTTCCTGAATCCAGTACCACCCGTAAAGAAAGGGGAGCTTGGCAGCTTGCATAATCAGTATCCGTATTTATCGAGGGAGCGCCGGTACAGCATGGTCGCGACGCTGGCGCAGGACACGCTCAAAATGCCGCGGGTCGTGCGGTTTGAGGGTCTGGGCGGGGCGGGGCAGATAAAAGTCGTACAGGCGCGAGATCCAGAAGCGCAGCGCGGCGGCCTGAATCAGTATAGGCCAGGCGATATGTTCGGCTTCGGTAAAGGGGCGTACCTGCGCATAGGATTCCAGCCAGGCCAGGGCTTTCTCCTGGTTCAGGGCACCGCTCAAGCGGTCAATGCACCAGTCGTTCACGGCCACGGCCACGTCAAACAGCCAGGTGTCGCAACCAGCAAAGTAAAAGTCGATGATACCGCCCATTTGGGGTGCTTCCGAGGTACCGGCAAAGAGCACGTTATCGCGGAACAGGTCGCAGTGGGCGGGGCCTTGTGGCAGAGCGCGGTAGGTGTCGCTATTGGCAAAACGGCTTTGCTCTTGCAATACGTTCTGAATCAGCTCGGACTGGCTTTCGTCCAGAAAAGGCAGCACCTGGGGGACCGTCGTTTTCCACCAGCTCAGACCGCGCAGATTAGGCTGTTCAAGGGGGAAATCCTGGGCGGCCAGATGGGCCTGCGCCTGGGTGCGGGCGATCTGGCGGCAGTGCTCGACCGTAGGCTCGGGTTCATAGCCGCCACGCAAGCGGGTCACAATGGAGCAGGGCTTGCCATGCATGACACAGATACGTTTGCCGTCACGGCGGGTCATGGGTTCCGGAACCGGGACACCCTTGGCAGCCAGATGGTGCATCAGCTCAATGTAAAAAGGCAGTTGCTCCAGCGTCAGGACTTCAAACAAGGTCAGAACGTACTCGCCCTGAGTGGTGCTCAGAAAGTAATTGGTGTTTTCAATGCCGGCGGTAATGCCACGTAAGGAAACAAACTCGCCAATTGTGTAGTGTTCCAGCAGTTCGCGGGCGTCAAGTTCGCTGACAGAAGTAAAAACAGCCATGCTTTCAGTGAGGGTCCGGTTGGGGCGCCCTAATTAGGCGCGCAAGTATGTCAAACGGCCGATTTTAGACCAGTGCGCTCGCTTTTTGGAGCCTTGTAGCGATTTACCGTGCTTTATCTTCATCCTGTGGTCGGCTGAAACCATTAAAATGGCTTCTTTTCCTCTTGAACAGGCCTGGCATTCAGGCTTTTTGTTATCTGTTTATGACTAATTTTGTGATGCCGGACAGCCAGATGTGGCGTTTGAGTGTGGCGCCCATGATCGATGTGACCGATCGCCACAGCCGCTTTTTTCATCGTCTGCTGGCACCGCGTGCCTTGCTGTTTACCGAGATGATCGCCACGGGTGCCTTGACGCACGGTGATCAGGCTCGTCATTTGGATTTTGATCAGACTGAACATCCGGTGGCTTTGCAACTGGGCGGCAGCGATCGAGAGGCCTTGGTCACCAGTGCGCTGGCAGGTGAGAAATGGGGCTACGACGAAATTAATCTGAACTGTGGTTGCCCGTCCGAGCGTGTGCAAAAGGGCGCATTCGGCGCCTGTCTGATGAACGAGCCGCGTCTGGTGGCTGACTGCGTCAAAGCCATGCAGGATGCTGTATCGGTACCCGTTACCGTCAAGCACAGGCTGGGCCTGGACTACAGCGAGTCGTATGATTTTGTGCGGGACTTTGTTGGTATTTTGTTCGAGGCTGGTTGCCGTGTGTTCACGGTGCACGCTCGTAATGCGGTATTGAAAGGTTTGTCGCCTAAAGATAATCGCGAAATTCCACCTTTGCGCTACGACGTAGCTATGCAGTTGAAGAAGGATTTTCCCGAGGCGCTGTTTATTTTAAATGGCGGTATTCACGAAACCGATCAGGCGGTTGCGCTGGAAGAACAGTTTGATGGCGTGATGCTGGGTCGTGCAGCCTGGCATACCCCGGCGGTCTTAGGCGATATTCACCGCCGTTTGTGGCCCGAGGATGCTCTGCTAGATGAGGACACGGTTGTCGAGCAAATGATTGCCTATGCCCGGCCGCACGTTCAGGCTGGCGTGCCCTTGCGCATTGTGATCAAAAGTATGTTGGGTTGGCCGCATGGCAAGAAGGGCGCACGTCAGTGGCGTCGCACTTTGTCGGATCACACCTGGCTGGCTAAAAACGACCCAGGCCTGCTTGCGCAGGCCTGGGAGGAATTGCAACGCCACCAGTAGTGGGCGGCGCTTGACGCGCTGTCTTAGGACGCGCTGGCGGAGTCGGTAGGCCAGTCGCGGATATAGGCTTTGAGCATATTGTTCTCGAACTGTTGGGCGTGAACAATAGCGCGGGCCATATCGAAAAAGGAAATAACCCCCATCAGCACCGGGCCGTCCATGACAGGCATGTAACGGGCGTGGTTGTTCAACATCAGGCGCTGCACTTCGTCGGCGCTGGTGTTGGGGGTGACGCTTACGGGGGCGTCGTCCATGATGCTGCGCACCGTAAAGCCCTGGGCTTTATTCCCTTGGGCGTGCCAGTGGCGAATAATTTCGCGAAAGGTCAACATACCCACCAACTGACCATGTTCCATGATCACCAGCGAACCGATATCGAGCTCGCTCATGCTCTGCACCGCTTTTTCTACGGTCATGTCGGGGGTGCCTGTATAAAGCGTGTCTCCCTTGACACGCAGGATTTCACTGACTTTTAACATACTGGGTCTCCTGACCGGGATCGGCGTTTAGTATGGCTGGTTGTCCTGTCAGAATGCCTTGCGGGGATTCAAACAGTTCTTCCAGATTGGATAGTCGCTGATCGAAAAACTGAGAAAGATAATTGAGTACATATTCTAGCGGACCCTCGTGCGTATGGGCGCGGTCCAGCAAAAATGCGTTAGTGAGTTGTTTCAGGCTGACCAGACGCAGATCGCCGCTCAATACCCAGCGCTCGTCATTGTCTTGCTGGGTATCGGCAATCAGGCCCATAGATTTGAGTTGGCACAAAATGCTGTAGAGCTCATCGGGGTCTCGTTCAAGACTATGGCTGAGCTGGCGTATGCTCAAACCCGGCTGGGCGTCCTTACGGTTCAACCAGAGCTGATAGAGCAGGTTGACGGCGTCGGTAAAGGCGATGCCCGGTACATTTAACTTTACCCAGTTACGACCACGCCAGTCCGGCAAAATAGCCACCATGGATGCGCCCAGCAAAACGATCAGCCAGGAAATATAAATCCACAGCAGGAAAATCGGGAAGGCGGCAAAGGCACCGTAAATAATGGTGTAGGTTGGGAAGCGGGTCAGATAGAAGGCAAACGCGGCTTTCATCAATTCCAGTACGGCGGCGGTCGCAATACCGCCAATCAGGGCGTCACGCCACCAGACGCGCCGGTTGGGCACATACATGAACAGGGCCATCAAACCCAGCGCACTGAACAGGAAGGGCACATAGGCCAAGGCAAAAGACACGATGCCTGACAGATTGCCGATATAGCCTAGGGATTCCCGCGCCAGGATGGAGGTGGCCCATAAGCTGGCACCCGTCAGGATGGGGCCCAGGGAAATAATCGCCCAGTACACCAGCAAACGCTGACCCAGGGGGCGTTGGACATGGACCTGAAAAATATTGTTGAAAGTCTCGTCGATCGTCATGATCAGCATGATGGACGTGACGATCAGGAACAAGCTGCCCACGGCCGTCAGGCTGGAGGCTTTGGCGGCGAACTGGTTCAGGTACATCATGATGTTGTCCGACACGACTTCGGGCATCAGACTGCGAGTCAAAAAGCCCTCCAGAGCCTTTTCAAATTCCTGAAACAGAGGGAAAGCAGTAAACAGTGCCAGCACCACGGTCAGCATCGGCACAATCGCCAAAATCGTGGTGTAAGTCAGGCTGGATGCCACTTTCATCAAGTCTTTTTCTGCCACCCGTTTCACCGCAAAGCGGGCCACACTTAAAACGTGGTGCTTGGTAGTGGGTTCTGGCGGGCGCTCTTGGCTTGCGGCAGGATTGCTTGGGTTCAAGTCGGTCTGCTCGGCTTGCTCAGAGGTCATAGAGGAGTTCTCGTCGTTTTTCATAGCGGTTTGCTGCGGCGGACGCTGCTTTTCGACAGGGTTCAGGTGATAATAACAGCATGCATGAACCTTTAAACCCCATACTTCATCGAGTGGCGGCCGTGGCTTTGGTCGCCTTGATTGCCTTGTGCCTGGCCTGGGAGCTGCATTTTGCGCCCTTGAAACCCGGCGGCTCCTGGCTGGTGCTGAAAGTAATTCCTTTGGTGCTGCCCTTACGCAGCGTGCTCAAAGGCAATTTATATACTTTGCAGTGGACCTCCATGATGATTCTGCTGTATTTCGCAGAAGGTGTCATGCGCGCTTGGTCGGACCCGGTTGCCGACGTGCTGCCTTGGGCGATTGCAGAAATCGTGCTGTCCCTGATTTATTATTTCTGCGCCATTTTTTATCTCTGGCCTGCCAAGAAAGCAGCCAAACAGCGCAGCAAGGCCGAGAAAGCCGAGGCTGCAAAAGCCATTAAATCGGCCTAAGGAGGTCTCGTATGTCCAGCGTATTTGATGACCTCACTATCAGCCATCGTTTTGCGGATTTGCCGCAGGCCTTTCATACGGTCGTGCCGCCTCAGCCTTTGGCTAATTCCCGCTTGCTGCACGTCAATAAAGAGTTGGCGGCGCAGTTAGGCCTGGATGTGTCTCGCTTGGGCGAGCAGGAATTCCTGGATGTGGTCAGTGGCCAGGCCCCTTTGCCGGGCGGGCTGACGGTATCGGCTGTCTATAGTGGCCACCAGTTTGGTGTGTGGGCCGGACAGTTGGGTGATGGCCGGGCGCATTTGCTCGGGCAGATTGACACCCCGAATGGTCCACAGGAACTGCAGCTGAAAGGCGCGGGTAAAACCCCGTATTCCCGCATGGGCGATGGCCGTGCCGTGCTGCGCTCCAGTGTGCGTGAATATCTGGCCAGTGAAGCCATGGCTGGCTTGGGTATCGCGACTAGCCGGGCCTTGGCGTTGGTCAGCTCAGACACTCCGGTGTACCGCGAAACGGTGGAAACAGGGGCGATTGTGACCCGTGTGGCCCCCAGCTTTGTGCGTTTTGGCTCTTTTGAACACTGGGCCAATGACGCCTCCCGTGTGCGTGAGTTGCTGGATTATGTGCTGCGCGAGTTTTACCCCGAATTAATCGTGGATGGCGAGTCCGAGCAAGAGCGCGTGTGCCGCTTTTTGCAGGAAGTTACCCATCGTAGTGCCACCATGGTGGCCGACTGGCAAACCGTGGGCTTTTGCCACGGCGTCATGAATACGGACAATATGTCTATTCTGGGCCTGACAATTGATTACGGCCCTTACGGTTTCATGGACCGATTCCGCGTGAACCATGTGTGCAATCACAGTGACAATCAAGGTCGTTATGCCTGGAATGCACAGCCCGCCGTGGTGCACTGGAATCTGTACCGTCTGGCCAGTGCTTTGATGGTGCTGGATCTGGATGCCGATCTGCTCAAAGAGCGCCTGCAAACCTTTGAAGCCAGTTTCCTGAAACGTTTTCACGCCAATTTACAGGCCAAGTTTGGCCTGCGTACCTGGCAGGAAGACGATGCCCAGTTGGTCGATGACTGGTGGCGTTTGTTGCACAACAGCGGGGCCGATTTCACCTTGTCGTTCCGTGCTTTGGCACAAGCAGGCAAGGCTCCTGAGGCATTTGTAGGCTTGTTTGAAGGTGCTGAAGATCAGGCGCAAGCGTGGTGGCAAGCCTACAGTCAGCGTTTGACCCTGGATGACTCGGACACGGCTGAACAGCGTGAGGCCATGAATCGCGTCAATCCTTTGTATGTCTTGCGTAACCACTTGGCAGAGCAGGCCATTCAGGCAGCGGCCAAGGACGATGCCAGCGAAATCGAAACCTTGATGCTGTTGCTGCGCGATCCGTATACCGAGCGCGCCGGTTATGAGGCCTATGCCATGCCGCCGCCCGAAGGCAGTGCGGAATTGGCTGTCAGCTGCTCCTCCTAAAAGACCGGGCGCGGTGCAGGGCATGTTCTGATCCGGGATCAATGCCATAATCGTGCCTGTTTCTTATTTTCCCCAATTTCTTTGCGTCCAATCCTTCTATGTCCGGCAATACTCTAGGCAAAAGCTTTCGCGTCACGAATTACGGTGAATCCCATGGTCCAGCGATTGGCGCAGTGATCGATGGCTGCCCGCCGGGCCTGGAGCTGACTGAACAAGACATTCAGTTTGAGCTGGATCGCCGCCGTCCCGGAACCTCCCGCCATGTGACACAGCGCCGTGAGCCTGATCAGGTGGAGATTTTGTCCGGTATTTACGAAGGTCGCACGACGGGTACGCCCATCAGCCTGCTGATTCGTAACTCCGATGCGCGCAGCAAGGACTATGGCAATTTGCTGGACACGTTTCGTCCTGGGCATGCCGATTACACCTATTGGAAGAAGTTCGAGAACCGCGATCCACGTGGTGGTGGCCGCTCTTCGGCCCGTTTGACCGCACCTACTGTGGCGGCGGGTGCCATAGCCAAAAAATGGCTGGCCGAGCATTTCGGTGTGAAGATTCGTGGTTATATGAGCCAGTTGGGCCCCATCGAAATTCCTTTCAAAAGCTGGGGTGTGGTGGAACAAAACCCGTTCTACGCACCTGATCTGGACGTGGTGCCACAGTTGGAAGCCTATATGGACGAGCTGCGCAAAGAAGGCGAATCCATCGGGGCCCGTATTGAAGTCGTCGCTGAAGGTGTGCCTGCTGGTTGGGGCGAACCTATTTACGATCGCCTGGATGCCGATATTGCGCATGCCATGATGGGTTTGAATGCCGTTAAAGGCGTGTCGATTGGTGCTGGTTTTGACAGTATTACGCAAAAAGGCTCGGAGCACGGCGATGCGCTGTACCCGGACGGTTTCAAAACCAATCAGGCTGGTGGCGTGCTAGGTGGTATTTCCTCGGGGCAGGCCATTACCGTCTCCTTGGCGATTAAACCAACCGCCAGTATTCGCACCATGCGTCCCTCTATTAACCGTGCGGGTGAGGCGGTTGACGTGCAGACCTTGGGCCGTCACGATCCCTGCGTAGGTATTCGTGCCACGCCGATTGCCGAGGCCTTGCTGGCCATTGTGCTGATGGATCATTGCCTGCGTCATCGCTCGCAGTGCGGGGTCTGAATGTGAAGGATTGCGCAGAGACCTAGCACTGCATTTTCTTGTCAGGTTTGTTGGAGCTGAGCATGAAAGGTATTGCGAACGGAAAACGTTTATTGGCAGCCGGTTTGATACTGGCAACGGCGGGCTGCGCGACCGTACAGACTACACAGAGCGGCACGGTTGGCGTAGAGCGTAAACAATTCATATCCAGTCTGGTGTCCGAGGCTGAACTGAATCAGGCGGCCGCCCAGAACTATGCCCAGGTCTTGTCTCAGGCCCGACAACAAAAAGCGCTGGATACCGACGCGGCACAGACCCGTCGGGTTAAAGCCATTGCTCAGCGTTTGATTGGGCAGGTAGGCGTGTTTCGCGCCGATGCCAGCACCTGGAACTGGGAAGTACACGTCATCAACGAAGATGAGGTCAATGCCTGGTGTATGCCCGGCGGCAAAATGGCTGTTTACAGTGGTTTGATCAAACGTATTCAGCCCACTGACGCCGAATTGGCGGCAATTATTGGCCATGAAATGGCCCATGCTTTGCGTGAGCACTCACGTGAACAGGTATCTCAGAAAATGGCGACGTCCTTTGGTTTGACCGTGTTGTCAGCCCTGACTGGCGTGCAAGCCGTGAACGATTTGGGCGGTACCTTAAGCGAAGTCATGTTTGAGCTGCCCAACAGCCGCACCCATGAATCCGAAGCTGATTTGATCGGGGTGGAGCTGGCTGCGCGTGCAGGTTACGATCCGCGTGCCGCAGTAACCTTGTGGCAGAAAATGGGCGCCTTGGAGCAGGGGAGAGGCCAGCCGGAGTTCTTGTCGACCCACCCTTCTTCCACGACCCGAATTGCAGATTTGCAGGCCATCTCGGAACGGGTCATGCCTTTGTATCAGCAGGCGGGGGCAGGTTCCCGGCCATGAAATCGACGAATGCCCGGACTCTGGGCAGCAGTTGTCGATTGGACGGCCACAATATCCAGAAGGTACTAGACGAACCAGTCCATTCGTCCAGTACCGTCACAAGTCCTCCGTAATCCAGGGCCTGCTTGACGGCGAGGTCAGGCGGGAGTCGCTCAACTGTCCAGTGCGTACGATTGCATCGAAACCTTCGTCCACAACATCCACCAGGCGGTCGCTGAAATTCAGGTCGAGTTCAATTTGTGGATAGTGGCTGGCAAAAGCTGATAACACCGGCCACATCAAACCGCTGACCAACGGCAGCCTTATTCACGCCAGCTAGGCAAGCAGCGACTTCGAGATTTCAGCCACAGCTTTGCCAAGAATGAAGTGCTGCTCAAGATCAAGGTGAACGCCATCGACCTCGCTAGAGGTAATGACGCTGCCGGCATCGAAGAAATGGCAGTTCGCTTCCTCACACACCCTGCGATAGGCGTCCGCCAACCCGACACATTTGTGCTCGCCGCCCTGAAATTTCGGTGCGATTGGCCCTTTCGGCGTTTGAATGGCAGGAGGGGCTACGACCAGGATGGGTGGTACGGGCATGTCCGGCTCAATTGGGGCGGAGCGAATGGTGGATACAAGCGCCAAGATACCTTGCGACGAAAGCCATGCATTGTGTTCGTGCATGGACTGAAAATCATTCGTCCCAAGCATCAAGATCACCAGATCAAGGGGTGAATGGATTTCAATCCGCTGCGCCAAGCCTGCTAATCCGTTGCGGCCTGGCTTGAAAGGGTCATCCCATGCGGTTCGTCGCCCATTCAAACAGTCTTCGATAACCCGGACTTTCAGGCCTGCGGCGCAGAGTGAAATTTCCATGACGCCTGGCCAGCGTTGCTCGAAATGCAGGCGCTTTCGGGTGCTTGGAATAATCCCCCATGACAAGGAGTCAGAGTAGACAAGAACGTGTTTCATGACCGCTCCAAAGCGTTTTTCCAGATACCTTTATACCGTGGCAGGATCGGATTTATTTACGTTAATGCCAGATGTCAGGCCAGCGCATATCGCTTTAATGCTTCTCCCGCCTGCCGCATGGACAAGGTGCCCTCATCGCCAAGCGCCTTAAGCGCAGCAATCACAATCCATTGCGCGCTGGGAAATCCATTCGTTTCCCGAAGCGAGTCGGCCCCTAAGGCGACAAAGGGGGCGGAAACGAAGCTGCCGATCTGGTCGGCAATATGCTGCCCATATCCGGTGACGGCCAGTACAGGCGACTGCCTCGACCCAAGGCAGGTCTGAATATGCGAGGTCTTTTTCTTTGAGAGTGGATGGAGCATGTTCCAGCGCTCGGCCTCGTGACCTTCTCGCATCAGACGGGTATAGCTTGGACAACTCCAGACCTCGCTGGTGATGTTCCAGTCCTCTCGCAGAAGTCTGGCTGCCTCGACCACTTTTCCCAATGTCTGACCGGCTCCCAGCAATCGGATCGCGGGGGCGCTGGACTCGGGTGCAGCGAGGAGGCGGTACATGCCCTTGTACGCATCATGTACGTCGGCTTGCGTTGACGCTGGCAGTTTTCCCTTGTCATCGTGCAGCGTCATATAGAAGAACCCTGGCTCGTCATCTAGGTACATGGCTTGCAGTGCAGAACGCAAAATAGCGAGCGCCTCCTGTCCTGATGCGGGGTCATAGGGGATACCGTTCAAGCTGCTGGCGAGCCACAGCGGAACGGCAGGCTGCACGCTTTTGGGCCACCGTGAAGAAGTGACTTCGGCATCGTTACACAGGATGCCGCGGTCGGCGGCTTCATATATCGCTGCGCGCAGCCCGGCGACGGATTCGGAGCGCAGCAGATAGAGCAATGGCATCTCGAAGTGCTCAGGCCCATCTCGAAACCATAGCGGCCACGCGCTGATATTGCCCGTGCTCATGTCAGCGCCGTCGGATTGGGGCACTTGGGCGTATGGCTTTCCTGGCGAGGCCTGTACGACCCACACCTTGCTGTGAGTCGCATGGTTTTGTGCTAAGCCTTGGGCGATGGCCTGGATAGCACGATAGGGAGAGGCGGCAAGACATGCCCGCTCCATGTCTTGCTCTGCAAGCTTTTCAAGGCACGCAGCCGCTGCTATCCGGGTTTGCGGCGTAGCTGTGGGCGGGCGAAGACGCTCCAAACTCATGGTTGACCTCTGTGATGGGTTTTTTGCACGACTAGGCGTCATGATTTTCGATTGCATTTGCAATGATTGTAATTGCAACGATAGTTATCAGCAAGGATAGACATGACACAGGCAAGCGATCTCGCGTTCTATACGGCGACCAGCACCAAGTGCTGGCCCTGTCCTTGCGCTCATTACCTGTGGGAATGGCTTACGCGATCTGGACAGGCATTGATACGTTTGGATTGCGCCTCCTGGATATTATTTGCGCATGCTGATGGCCAAGCGATTGAAGGCGCTCATCAAGGCAATCGCAACGCTCAGGTCTGAAATTTCTGCATCACTGAAATGGGCTTTTAAAGGCTCGAAGTGCTCGTCGGGGGCATGGGTGCGAGCGACATCCACCACTGATTCTGTCCACTCCAGAGCGGCACGCTCACGTTCGTCGAAGTGTTCGCTGACACGCCATCCTGCCAGGCAATCTAACTTGGTATTGCTCATGCCCGAGCTACGCAAGGAGGCAGCGTGCATTTCCAGGCAGTAGGAGCAGCCATTGATTTGCGAAATACGCAAATTAACTAGTTCAATCAACTCTTTGCCCAAGCTGCTATGGTCCAAGGCTAATTTCGTCTGCAGCAGACCTTGATAGGCTTTGGGAGATAGGGTGTCGTAGGGAAGACGAAGTGCGCTCATAAGATATCCAGTCAAAAGAGAAAGAAAAAAACCAGCCAAGGTAGCGTTTGGATGTGCCTGAAGCTGCATAGCGGAATCACGCAAGTTCCTTTATGCCAGATGACAAGGCGCTATGGCTCGCTGTATTTACTGATTTTCTGTTATTAATGGCCTAGTAGTAAGTGACAAGAAATTAATAAATGAATAGGACATAGGCATGGACTTGAGCCCATGGCAGCCCAGCCGAGAACCGGGCACGCCTATCTATCAACAGTTGTATCTCCGGTTTCGGGATGCCATTGCGGCTGGTCAGTTGCGTCCGGGTGATCGCGTGCCGTCCGTGCGTAGCTTGGCCAGTGAATTGAATCTGGCCCGAGGCACGGTCGAACAGGCCTATCAGATCCTGGTGGGCGAGGGCTATTTTCTGGCCCGAGGACCGGCAGGGACAGTGGTGTCGCCTCAATTGGCAAATCTGGATGCCAGCCGCTATGCCAGCACCGTCGTGTCTGCTGTACGATCTTCGCCCTATACGCCGTCTGAAAACGCGCCGCCTTTACCATTTCAAATGGGCTTGCCGGCTCTGGATGCGTTCCCACGCAAAACCTGGACGCGTCTGGCCAATCATAATCAACGTGCTTGGGGTGCGCTGGCCATGCGTTATCCCGACCCGGTGGGCTATGCACCCCTGCGTCGGGCCATTGCGGCGTATTTGGGGGTTTCGCGTGGCATTGTCTGCCTGCCAGAGCAGGTGTTCATTACCGCAGGATACTGGGGCGCCTTGGGGCTGGTGTGCCGCACAGTGTTAAACCCCGGTGATGTGGGCTGGTACGAAGATCCTGGTTATATATTTGCGCGTCAATTTCTGAAGCAGGCTGGCATGAATGTACAAGCCGTGCCGCTGGACGCTGAAGGCTTGAACGTGGCGTTGGGGCAGGAGCGTTGTGCCCAGGCCCGTTTCGCCATCGTCACTCCGACTCATCAAAGCCCGATGGGTATGGCTATGTCTTTGCCCAGACGCTTGCAGCTACTGGACTGGGCCAGTCAACAACAGGCCTGGATTATTGAGGATGACTACGACAGCGAGTTTCGTTATCACGGGCGTCCTTTACCGGCTCTAAAAAGCCTGGATCGTGATGAACGGGTGCTTTACACCGGCACCTTTAGTAAAGTTCTGCACCCAGGATTACGGTTGGCCTATCTGCTCGTGCCACCGTCTCAAGTCGAACGTTTCCGGCAATCGGCTCATTACGTGGGTGGACCGGGCTCGATGCTGACACAAGCCACAGTGGCTGATTTCATGGAGCAGGGTTACTTTGCGCGCCATCTGCGCAAAATGCGGGTCTTGTATGCCCAGCGACGCAGCTATCTGGTGACTGCTTTGGAGCAGGAGTTTGCTTCTCGTTTGCAGGTCCAGGCGCAGGCAGGTGGTATCCATGTATTGGCTAATCTAGGCCCGCAGGAGAATGATCAGGCCTTGGCCGCGGCTGCGCAGGCCAAAGGCCTGGCCGTTCAAGCCTTGAGCACTTGGCAAATGCAAGCCGGTACACAAAGAGGGCTCTTGATGGGCTTTGCCAATATCAGCGATCAGAACATGGCACAGGAATGGGTGCGACGTCTTCGTCTAGCAATGAACTCAGGCTGAAAACCTTCTTTTGGCGAGCTGCCGCCGCATGACGGTGTCCATTTCCTCGTATCCTAGTAATTCCAATACTAGGATGGAGATTGGCCTTGTCCCAGTTACTGCGCCTGTCATAATAAGAAAAAATTCATCTGCAGCCCCCTTTTTGTGGGCTGTCGTTTCAACTGAATCGCGAGAGCGCAATGGCAAAAACCTTATACGATAAGTTGTTCGACGAACACGTCGTGCATCAGGATACCGATGGCACCTGTTTGATCTACATTGATCGCCACTTGCTGCATGAAGTGACCAGCCCCCAAGCCTTCGAGGGCTTGACCTTGGCCGAGCGCAAGCCTTGGCGCATCAGTGCCAATCTGGCCGTCGCCGATCACAACGTGCCCACCACCTCCCGCGAGAACGGTATTGAAGATCCTATCTCGCGCCTGCAAGTGGACACCTTGGATGCCAACTGCGAAGAATTCGGCATTACCGAATTTCGCATGAATGACGTGCGTCAGGGCATTGTGCACATTGTCGGTCCTGAGCAGGGCGCAACCTTGCCCGGCATGACCGTGGTGTGTGGTGACTCCCACACCAGCACGCACGGTGCCGTAGGTGCGTTGGCCTTTGGTATCGGAACGTCCGAGGTTGAGCACACGCTGGCGACCCAAACCTTGCTGATGAAGAAAAGCAAAAGCATGCTGATCCAGGTGGACGGCAAGCTGCCTTTTGGCTGTACCGCAAAAGATTTGATCTTGTACGTGATCGGTCAGATCGGTACTGCCGGTGGTACGGGCTACGCCATTGAGTTCGGTGGTTCGGCCATTCGTGCGCTGACCATGGAAGGCCGCATGACCGTGTGCAATATGGCGATTGAAGCCGGTGCACGGTCGGGCATGGTGGCGGTAGATGAGCAAACCATTCAGTACCTGCGTGGCCGTCCTTACTCGCCCAAAGGCGTGTTGTGGGATCAGGCCGTGGCGTACTGGGGCACGTTGCACACCGACGAAGGTGCGCAGTTTGATCATGTTGTCCGTATCGATGCTGGTCAGATCACGCCTCAGCTGACCTGGGGTACCTCGCCAGAAATGGTGCTGCCTATCGACAGCCGTGTACCTGATCCAGAGAAAGAAAAAGACGAGGTTGCCCGCAATGGCATGGAACGCGCCCTGGAGTACATGGGCCTCACACCCAATATGCCCTTGACCGATATCCGTATCGACCGTGTGTTTATTGGTTCCTGTACCAATGCCCGTATTGAAGACTTGCGTGCTGCCGCCAGCGTGGCCAAAGGCCGTAAAGTGGCCTCCAACGTCAAGCAAGCCATGATTGTTCCCGGCTCTGGTCTGGTGAAACGTCAGGCCGAGCAAGAAGGCCTGGACAAGATTTTCCTGAATGCCGGTTTTGAATGGCGTGAGCCTGGTTGTTCCATGTGTCTGGCCATGAATGCCGACCGCCTGGAACCCGGCGAGCGTTGCGCATCGACCTCCAACCGTAACTTTGAAGGACGTCAGGGGCAGGGTGGTCGCACTCATCTGGTCAGCCCTGCCATGGCTGCGGCTGCTGCCATTGCCGGCCATTTTGTCGATGTGCGTTCGTTCAACTGAGGAAATCCACACCATGCAAGCATTTACTACTCATGAAGGTCTGGTCGCTCCCTTGGATCGGGAGAACGTGGATACGGACTTGATCATCCCCAAGCAGTTCCTTAAATCCATCAAGCGCAGCGGCTTCGGTCCCAACTTGTTTGATGAATTGCGCTATCTGGATCACGGCGAGCCCGGCATGGATAATTCCCGCCGCCCGCTGAACCCGGACTTTGTGCTGAATCAGGATCGCTATAAGGGCGCTTCCGTGTTGCTGGCCCGCAAGAACTTTGGCTGTGGTTCCAGCCGTGAGCACGCTCCCTGGGCGTTGATGCAATACGGCTTTCGCGCCATTATTGCGCCGTCCTTTGCCGATATTTTCTTCAATAACAGCTTCAAAAATGGCCTGCTGCCTATCGTCTTGAACGAGCTGGATATCGCCCGCCTGTTTGATGAAGTCAAGGCCTTCCCCGGCTACAAACTGCGTATTGATCTTGCCGAGCAGCGCGTGATTACGCCTGAAGGTCGTGAGCTGTCCTTCACGATTGATGCCTCGCGCAAGCACAGCCTTTTGAATGGTCTGGATGAAATTGGCCTGACCTTGCAGAAAGCGGACATGATCCGTCAGTACGAAGCCGAGCGTCTGGCCCGCCATCCCTGGTTGGTTGGCCAACCTTAAGCATGGCTGCAGATTTTGTAGAAGTCTCGCTGTTGCTGCCTTTCTAGGCGGCCAAGATGCTCCGGCCATCAGGCCGGAGTTCTTCACTCTTACTCCCTAATTTTTACGTCCTATTCATCATGACTCATAAAATTGCAGTATTGCCCGGTGACGGCATTGGCCCCGAGATTACCGAACAGGCCCAGCGCGTGCTGGGCGCACTGGGTATGGATCTGGAAATGACGGTGGCTCCGGTGGGCGGCGCTGCTTATGATTTGCACGGCCACCCCTTGCCACCTGAAACCCTGAGCCTGGCCCAGGGTTCGGATGCGGTGCTGTTTGGCGCAGTAGGCGATTGGAAATACGACTCGCTGGAGCGCCATCTGCGTCCCGAGCAGGCTATTTTGGGCCTGCGTCGCGCCATGGGCCTGTTCGCCAATCTGCGTCCCGCTATCTTGTATCCACAGCTGGCGAATGCCTCAACCCTGAAGCCAGAAGTGGTGTCCGGTCTGGATATCCTGATCGTGCGCGAACTGACGGGTGATATCTACTTCGGTCAGCCTCGTGGCGTGCGTACCGTGGAAGAGGGTAACTTTGCCGGCGAGCGTCAGGGCTTTGACACCATGCACTACGCTGAGAGCGAAGTGCGCCGTATTGCCCATGTGGGTTTCCAGGCCGCACAAAAGCGTCAAAAGCGCTTGTGCAGCGTGGATAAGTCCAATGTGCTGGAAACCTCCCAGTTCTGGCGCGATATCATGATTGACGTGGCGCGTGAATACCCAGAGGTGGAATTGAGCCATATGTATGTGGACAATGCGGCCATGCAATTGGTGCGTGCACCAAAAGAATTCGACGTGATCGTCACAGGAAACCTGTTTGGCGATATCCTATCGGATGAAGCCGCTATGTTGACGGGCTCCATTGGCATGTTGCCCTCGGCGTCTCTGAACGCATCCCAGCAAGGTTTGTACGAACCCAGCCACGGCTCGGCACCCGATATCGCCGGTCAGGACAAAGCCAATCCCTTGGCCACGATTTTGTCCGCCGCCATGTTGCTGCGCTATTCGCTCAACGCGGAAGACCAGGCCAAGCGTATTGAGGCCGCGGTTGCCAGTGTGCTCGAGCAAGGTCTGCGCACCGGCGACATCTACGAAGACGGTTGTCAATTGCTGAGCACCAGTGCTATGGGGGATGCAGTGCTCAAGGCTTTGCGATAGTATCTTTTATCGTTTTATTTTTTTATATATCCAGGTGGTATTACCATGACTCAAGCGGTAGGTTTGGTCGGCTGGCGTGGGATGGTGGGCTCCGTGCTCATGCAGCGCATGCGCGACGAAGGCGATTTTTCCCTTTTTCAGCCGGTGTTTTTCTCGACTAGCAATGCTGGCGGCACAGCTCCTTCGTGGGCTGACGGCGCTGGCCCATTGCAGGATGCTCACGATATTGACGCTTTGAAAAAGTTGCCAATTATTGTGACCGCCCAAGGTGGGGACTACACAAGCCAAATCTACCCTAAGCTGCGTGCCGCTGGCTGGAATGGTTTGTGGATTGATGCGGCCAGCACGCTGCGCATGGACGAGAACTCCGTGATCGTGCTGGACCCGGTCAACCGCTCTGTGATTGATGCGGCGCTGGCAAAAGGTGGCAAGCAATTCATTGGCGGTAACTGTACGGTCAGCTGCATGCTGATGGGCCTGGGTGGTTTGTTCAACCAGAATCTGGTTGAGTGGATGACCAGCATGACTTACCAGGCTGCGTCGGGCGGTGGTGCGCAACATATGCGTGAACTGCTGACTCAGTTCGGTCTGATCAACCAGTCCGTCTCCAGCCTGCTGGATGACCCGGCATCGGCCATTTTGGATATTGACCGCGGTGTCTTGCAGACACAGCGCGATCCTAATTTGCCTCATAAGAACTTCGGTGTACCGCTGGGTGGCAGCCTGATTCCCTGGATCGACTCCGATCTGGGCAATGGCATGACTCGCGAAGAGTGGAAAGCCGGTGTGGAAACCAACAAAATCCTGGGCCGTAGCGCACAGGACAAGCACATTCCTATCGACGGTTTGTGTGTACGTATTGGTGCCATGCGCTGCCATAGCCAGGCACTGACCATCAAGTTGACACGCGACGTGCCACTGGATGAGATCGCCGACATCCTGGCTGAAGGTTCCAAGTGGGCCAAAGTGATTCCTAACGAGCGTCAAGCCACGATGGAAGCCCTGACACCCGTAGCCGTGACCGGCACGCTGGATATCCCTGTGGGCCGTTTGCGCAAACTGAATATGGGCCCCGAGTACCTCAGCGCTTTCACAGTCGGCGATCAGCTGCTGTGGGGTGCAGCTGAGCCGCTGCGCCGCATGTTGCGTATCGCTTTGGGCGAGCTTTAATCATGGCTGGCCGTCTGCATCCTGTACGTACGCTGGGTTCGGCCCTGCTATTGGCCGGGATGCTGGCGGCTGCGCCGGTTTCCGCTTTGGAAATTGGCCATAGTCGTTTGGTGTCATCCCCCAACCAGGTATTCAAGCTGGATGTCGGTATCCGACAGATCAGTGCTGAAGAAAGCCTGTCTTTGACGGTGACACCTGCGCCCTTGTCGGCCTGGCAACAGGCCGGCCTGACGCCTCCGGTAGATCTGGCTTCTTTGAAAACCGTGATGGAGCGCGATGCCCAAGGGCAGGTACAACGCATTCGTCTCTCCTCCGAGCAGATGTTCTCGGGCTCGGTAGCCGATGTGCTTTTGCAGATTCAAAGTGACAGCGGGCAGTTCCTGCATCAGGTCAGTGTGCTGGCTCCGGCCCCCGTGGCCGTGAAAGCCGTGACCCAAGCGCAGGCGACGCAGCAGGCGCCGGTGTCTGTACAGGCATCTGGTACGCGTGCGTCCAGTGTGCAAGCCCAAAGTGCGCTGCGCGTGCGCTCGGGCGACACCTTGCATGCACTGGCACGTCGCCATGCAGTAGACGGTGTCAGTTCGTATCAATGGATGATGGCGGTACAAAAGCAAAATCCTGATGCATTTATCGATCAGAATATGCACCGCCTGAAGGCAGGCAAGACCCTGCAGATTCCGGATGCGGCGGCCATGTTGTCCATTGACGAGGCCCAAGCCCGTCGCTTCTATGTCGAGCAGGCCCAGGCTTTGCGCTCTGCCGTACAGGCGGGGCAGGATCAGGCCGACGCCTCTCAAGGTGTGGCACAGACTGGCTCCAGCACGCCGGGCGCACAAGGCCAGGGGCAAGACCGCTTATTGTTGTCGGCGGGGGCTCAGGCCAGCGATGCCAAACAGCAATTGCAAAACGAATTGCGTGAAACGGGCGATCGGGTCTCGCAGCTGGAAGACAATGTATCCACGCTGGGTCGTGCCTTGCAGTCCCAAGGCGAGGCCGCCAAGGATTTGATTATGGACTCAGCCAACGAGCTGGGTCTTAGCGATGCCGGCAGCAAGGCTGCCGCAGGTGAACCCCATTCTGGCGCCCCTGGCGCCGCTTCTTCTGCCGCCGTGGCAGGAGCGATTGCCGTGCCAGCCGAGTCCGAATCGGGCAAGATGGCCGGTGCAGTTAACAAGGCTAAAAAGACCGTGTCCTGGATTCAAGAAAATATGTTGGCCGTTATGGCCGTGGTGCTGGCCTTGATCGTGGTCCTGGTGACCTGGGTCTTACGCCGTGCCAATAGCGAAAATCGCAATGGCGATGATTCCCCAGCGCCTGTCAGCGAGGCCATGGTTCGGGAAAAGCTGGAAAAAATTAATCTGGATCTGGATCAGCCGCCTTCGGACGAGCCTCCTGTGCGACAGTAAGGTAAGCCCACCATGAGACGTATTGCACTGGGTGTCTGCTATGAAGGGACATCCTGGTTGGGTTGGCAAAGTCAGGCCGGTGGCAACACCGTTCAAGATGTTCTGGAGCAGGCACTGGGCCGTTTTACGGCCCAGCCTGTTTCTACGATCTGCGCTGGTCGTACGGACACCGGCGTTCATGCCTTAAACCAAGTCGTTCACCTGGATACCACTGCCGAGCGTAGCTTGGAGTCCTGGGTGCGCGGCCTTAATGCCTTGCTACCCGACTCGGTCTCGGTGCAATGGGTAAACGAGGTGCCCGACGACTTCCATGCCCGCTTCTCGGCTCAAGGTCGTCATTACGTGTATTTGCTTCGTCAGCATCGGGTGCGTTCCCCCTTGTTGCAAGGGCGGGTCGCCTGGGTCTATCGCCCTTTGGATCTGGCTCAGATGCAAGAGGCTGCCCAGCATCTGGTGGGGCAGCATGATTTCAGCGCATTTCGCTCTTCTCAATGTCAGGCGGCCAGCCCGGTGCGCACCATGACGCATATTCGAATTGAACAGCAGGGCGATTTCTTCCTGTTCCGTTTCAGCGCTAATGCCTTTTTGCATCACATGATTCGCAACCTGATGGGCATGCTGGTTTATATCGGTCAGGGCCGTCAGCCCCCGTCCTGGGCGCTGCATTTATTGGCACAGCGGGATCGTCGTTTATCGGCTCCCACCTTTGATGCCAGCGGCCTGTATTTGGCTGGCGTGGATTATCCCGAGCAGTTCGGTATTCCGAGCTCCAAGCCTGATGATTTGCTCTACGAATTAAGTGGTTTGCGTTTTGGTGAAACGGCCCAAAAAAAATGATGATTTAGACCGTTTCTAAAGGGTTTATCCCCGGTATTCGAACCGGTTTCACAGGCGTCTATCGTATAAAATGTGAAGCCATTTTCTTTATTACATTCTTATCTGTATAAGGCCGACAACCTTCGGGGATTAGCCACAAGCGAACCCGGAAGGCGACCATATCCTGAGCAAGGCCATGAAATTCCTCTTACGATTGTCTAGTGTTATCGACCGTCTGAATACGGTCGTTGGTAAGTCCGTGACTTGGCTGACCCTGATCGTGGTTGTGGTCAGCGCGACCAACGCCGTTGTGCGTAAGGTGTATAGCGTCAGTTCCAATCAATGGCTTGAATTGCAGTGGTATTTGTTTGGGGCCATCTTTTTATTGGCCGCCGGCTACACCTTCTTTGTCAATGAGCACGTACGGGTGGATGCCCTGGCGGAACGCTTCCCGCCACGCGTTCAGGTTTGGATCGATGTTTTCGGCGTGATCTTTTTTCTTTTGCCCGCCACGCTGCTCATTTTCTGGCTCTCTATTCCGTTTTTCGAACAGTCCTTTGTACTGAACGAGCAGTCCTCCAATACAGGCGGGCTGGTGCGCTGGCCAGTCAAACTCTTAATTCCGGTAGGCTTTGCCTTATTGGCCTTAGCCGGGATTTCGCATCTGATCAAATGTATAGGCTTTTTACGCGGTGCCTGTCCCAATCCTTTGCTGGGTTCGGGCGGACTGAGTGCGGAAGAGCAACTTGCCGAGGAAATCCGAGAGATCGCTCAGGCAGGTGAAGCAACAACCTCTGTTTCTAAGGTCCAGTAACAATGGAATTCCTGGTTGATAATCTGGCTCCGATCATGTTCTTTAACCTGATCGCATTTTTGCTATTGGGTTTTCCTGTCACCTTTACCTTGTCCGCTATTGGCGTCCTGTATGGACTGGTTGCCATTGAGTTGGACATGATGCAGCCTGCCTTGTTCCAGGCCTTGCCACAGCGGGTATTTGGCATTGTCGAGAACGACACCTTGCTGGCGGTTCCCTTCTTTACCTTGATGGGCCTGATTCTTGAGCGATCAGGCATGGCCGAGGATTTGCTGGAAACCATTGGTCAGCTATTCGGCCCCTTGCGCGGTGGTCTGGCCATTGCTGTGGTGCTGGTTGGTGCCATGCTGGCTGCCACCACAGGTGTGGTGTCGGCCTCTGTAATTTCCATGGGCCTGATCTCCTTGCCCATCATGCTGCGCTACGGTTATGACCGCAGGTTGGCCACCGGGGTGATTGCGGCTTCGGGGACTTTGTCGCAGATTATTCCACCGTCCATCGTGCTGATTATTCTGGCTGACCAGCTGGGCCGTTCCATCGGTGATATGTACCGTGGCGCCATGCTGCCCGGTCTGTTGCTGACAGCGGTGTACATCTTGTACATCGTGGTCATGTCCTACATCAAACCCAAGTCGGCACCGGCTTTGCCGCCCGAAGCCCGTATCTATATTGAAGACAATGGCAGTCGGGGTTTGACCTCGCTGGTCGCCTTGACCATCGTGGCCTCGGCGGTTGCCTACTTTGGTTCGCAGCACTATTTTGCCACCCATCCCAATATCCCCATGGATGAACACATTGTGGTGTTGCTCCTGTTGTGGGGGATTACGGCCTGGACAATTGCACTGCTCAACAAGCTGCTTAAGCTGAAAATGCTCTCGAAGATTGCAGAGCGAGTTGTGTTCGTGATGGTCCCACCGCTGTTCCTGATCTTTCTGGTGCTGGGCACGATCTTCATCGGTGTGGCAACTCCCACCGAAGGGGGCGCCATGGGTGCGGTCGGTGCCATCATCATGGCGGTATTGCGTGGTCGTCTGTCCTGGAAGCTGCTGCGTCAGGCCATGGAATCCACGACCCGTCTGTCCTGCTTTGTGGTCTTCATTCTGGTGGGCTCCACCGTCTTTAGCCTGAGCTTCCGTGGCATTAACGGCGACCTGTGGGTAGAGCATCTGCTGATTGATATGCCGGGCGGCGAATTAGGCTTTTTGATCATCGTCAGTCTCCTGACTTTCCTCTTGGCCTTTTTCCTGGATTTTTTTGAGCTGGCCTTTATTATTGTGCCGCTGCTGGGACCGATTGCCGACAAGATGGGCATTGACCTGATCTGGTTCGGTGTCCTGCTGGCGGTCAATATGCAGACCTCCTTTATGCACCCACCCTTTGGCTTTGCGCTGTTCTTCTTGCGCTCGGTGGCTCCTAAAGAGGACTACACGGATAAGGTTACAGGCGAGCGCATCAAGCGAGTGGCGACCACTGATATTTACTGGGGTTCGGTGCCATTCATTATCATTCAGTTGCTGATGGTGACCGCGGTACTGGCTTTCCCCGGACTGGTGACGCACTACAAACACGGCGAAGTCTTGCTGGAGGATTCGCAAATCCAATTTGGTACAGAATCCATGTATGGATCTGATAGCTATGGATTTGGAACCGATGACGCCGCCAGTAGTTTCCAATAAACGTGTTCTATGATTCATACGGGGGCATCAAGCCCCCGTTTTTTATTTAAGGATGTGAGATGTTCAGCCGTACCCGAGTCAAGATTTGTGGCTTTACCCGAGCGCAGGATATTGATGCAGCCGTGCAGTTGGGCGCGGATGCGGTGGGTTTTGTGTTCTATCCCAAAAGTGCTCGGATGCTTGGCACTGGACAGGCGGCTGCTTTGCGCGCCCGTGTTCCGGCCTTTGTGCAGGTGGTTAGCTTGTTTGTGAATGCCTCGCCGGAGTTTGTGCAGGAAATTCTGGAGCAGGTTCAACCGGATTTGCTGCAATTCCATGGCGAAGAAAGCCCAGAACAATGCCGTCAGTATGCGCATCCTTACCTCAAGGCTTTCCGTGTGGGTGCCCCCGGCCTGGATACGGTAGACGGGCTGCTTGAGCAATGCCTGAAGTATGGTGACGCTCGTGGCTGGTTGATGGATGGCTATCACGATGCCTACGGTGGCACTGGCACTGCCTTTGATCCTGAGCTGATTCAGGGCTTGCAAGCTCGCCTGGAAGGTCGAGACGGCTTGCCACCGTTGATTTTGGCGGGCGGCATGCGCATCGACAATGTGGCCGAGCGTGTGGCCTTGCATCAGCCCTATGCCATTGATGTCAGCAGTGGTGTGGAGCTGGAGCCCGGTATCAAATGCCACACCAAAATGGGCCAGTTTATGCAGATAGTGAGTAGCGCTTCCCTGAGCTAGGGAATCTTTTAGGCCTAACGCTGTCTGTTCCTATTGGCCCGACCCGCTTATGGCGGGTTTCTTTTTATTTGGTCTTGTCAGGATTTATGTTTATGCAAAGCATACAGCTCGGTCCCTTTACCTTTGCCACGTCTTTGTTTGCTTTTATGGTCGCGGCATTACTGGGGCTGTTTCTGGCCGCCTGGCTGGATAGACGCAAGCAAACCCGTGCCGAGTCGGTGTTATGGCGGGCCATTATTTTGGGTGTGGTAATAGGCCGTTTGGGTTTTCTGATTCAGCAATGGAACTTTTACCAAAGTGAACCCTTAAGCTGGCTGGATCTGCGTGACGGCGGCTTGATGATTCCGGCAGCGGTCACCGCAGGTTGGTTCTATGTCTTGTGGCGAGTGCTGCGCGACAAGGCTGTTCTGCCTGCTGCGGCAGGCGGTTTGGCGGTAGGCGTGGCCGCTTTCTCGCTCATTATGGTGGTGACAGGCAAGGGGCAGGCAGAGCCGACTCAGCCTTTGCCCGAAATAGACTTGATCCCCATGCAGGCCCAGTTCAGGGCGCCTGAAAGTCTGGACCAGTATCAGGGCAAGGTGACGGTAGTGAATCTGTGGGCCAGCTGGTGCCCGCCGTGCCGCCGTGAAATGCCTGCCTTCAAACAAGTGCAGTCCAGCCGCTCCGATGTGAATATTGTGTTCGCCAATCAGGGCGAGGAGCTGGATGTGATCCAGAAGTACCTGAATGAGGAGAACCTTGATCTGGGCAATATGTGGCGTGACCCGCAAATGAAGCTGGGCCAGGCTGTACGTAGCCGTGGCTTGCCAACGACCTTGTTCCTGGACGAGCAGGGGCGTTTGGTGGATGTACGGGCGGGAGAGCTCTCGGCAGCGACCTTGAATGACAAGATCAACAAGTTGAAGTAGGCAGGATAGACCGAATACGGCTAAGGGGGCTGAGCCTGGATTGCTCTGCCCATCTTGCTGAAGGTTTGATACTTAGGCTTGGCCGGCTGGTATTGCTTGCGATTGGAATGGGACTGAATAGGGCGTTGGAGCAAAAGGCTGCTCCAACGCCCTAGTTGTTTGCGTTGAGCTCTTGCACTTAGAAAGAAGAATGAGCGTGTGGTTTTGATACCTCTTAGTTATGCAGATGACTGTATTTTTCAATCAATAAAGCGGGTTTTATTGGTGTTTTTATTATTATTTTTATTTTAGGTATTTAATTATTTATTTTTCTATAAGATTGACTTGCTAATTAGGCGCTATTTTATTTTTTGATTATTTAATTCAATCGGTGGATAGTGCTGATTTAGCATTTTTTCGTAATCGCTACTGCTACTATGTGCCGAGGTTTTTCATCTGCTCACAAGGATTTAATCATGAATTTGACAGATAAAGGCACGAAAACCGCCCAGCTTTCCGCACCCGATAGAATTATCTATGCAGATAATCACTTGATTCACGGGCCGGATGATATTACGGCATATATGAAAGGCGTTTGTTATGATGCCGCTGCTTATATGCGTTATTTATATAACGCTAAAATCAGTTTCGGCCAATTAACGACTATCTCAGCGCAGAACTGGCTGCCTTTATTCAACTTCTCCAAAGGCAGAAAGTGGGATGGTCAAAGTTCCTTGCCAGGTGGTAAAGCGATTGGCTTTTGCCGAGTCACCGGTATGCAGTTCTTCCACGCGGCGATTGCAGTCGGTGGAACCGAGATTCGGGCGATCAATGGCGGTTTGCTGGGGGCGGGGTGGTTGTACCCTGTCGATTTACGCAAGGTGCTGACTAAAAAGAATCCTGACGGCTCTTTCAATTACGACGGTACGACTATTTTTGTGTACATCTCGGATCTGTAAACAAGAAAACCGGCGATCAGCCGGTTTTCTTGTGGGATGCTGGTGATGTTGCATGGCTCAGATTTCAAGAATATCCGGGCCATGTTTACATCTGTGTTGATCAAGCCTTTTGCAGGCTGATTTTTTCTTCCGGAGTTTCTGGACGCTGCGCGTATCTATTCGCAATAAAGGCGCAAGCCATCAATTGAATCTGGTGGAAAATCATGATGGGCAGCAGTGCTGGGCCAATCGCGGCACCGGTAAACAGCACCTGTGCCATAGGAACACCGGTAGCCAGACTCTTTTTGGAACCGCCAAAAACAATCGTAATTTCGTCCTCTTTATTGAAGCCGAATTTGCGGGCCATCCAAGTGGTCAGGAACAAAATGATAGCCAGCAGCACCACGCACACGACAGTCAGAATGGCTAAGGACTTGGGCGGCACTGTTTGCCACAGGCCACCGATTACCGAGGCGCTGAAAGCGGTGTAGACCACCAGCAAGATAGAAGACTGGTCTACGCTGCGCAGCCATTTGCGGTTACGGTCCATCCATTTGCCAATCAGAGGGCGCATCAAATGACCCACTACAAAGGGCAAGAGCAACTGCAGGCTAATTTTCTTGATAGCCTCCAGAGTGGAGCTTGCCGAGCCGCCGTCTGCATCCAGTAGCAGTTTCAGCAGTACCGGCGTCAGCACAATACCGATCAGGCTGGAGGCCGAAGCACTGCAAATAGCAGCAGGCACATTACCGCGTGCAATCGAGGTAAAGGCAATAGCCGATTGCACTGTGCCGGGCAGAGCGCACATATACAGAACGCCAATAAACAATGGCATGCCCAGCAAAGGCAACAAGAGGGGTTTGGACACCAGACCCAGCAGCGGGAACATGACAAAGGTGCAGCCAAAGACCAGCAAGTGCAAACGCCAGTGAGTGGCTCCGGCGATGATGGCTTCGCGGGACAGCTTGGCGCCATGCATGAAGAACAGCAGGGCAATAGCCAGGCCAGTGATCACATCAAAGATCACCGCGCCTTGGCCGTAGGCAGGGAAAAAGCTTGCCAGTGCCACAACGCTGATCAGGATCAGGGTGAAGTTGTCAAAAAGCAGTCGCAGTTGAGAGTACATGGGTTTGTTCTAGGCTTGAAAGGCTTGCGTAATGAAAGGCACCACTTTACCGTAGACCTTTTTGGGGGTTTATCGCTAAACGGATATGGATTATCGACAAACGGACATTCTGATGCCTGCCGAACGCATTCCCGAGAGTTTGCAGCAGCTGCGCTATCTGCCCCGGCCTTTATACGGCCAGGAGCGCACCTTGCCTAATCAGGCGATTGCTCGCCCGCATCGGCATCCCTGGGTGCAGTTTTCCTATGCCTTGACGGGGGTGATCGAGGTGCGCACGGCCAAGGGACGATTTATGGCGCCGCCCCAGCAGGCGGTGTGGGTGCCTGCGGGTATCGAACATGGGGTGCGCAGCTCGCCTGATGCACAGATCCGCAGCTTGTATATTGATGTCAGTGCTCTGCCGCAAGCGCCAGAAGTTTGCCGCGTGGTCGTGGTGGACCGTTTGCTGCGCGAGCTGATTCGGGAGTTCAGCCTATTACCTGTGTTATACGAGCGTGAAGGGGCGCAAGGGCGGCTGGTACAAGTGTTGCTGGATCGCTTACTGGCCGCGCCTGAAAGTGGCTTGATTCTGCCGTGGCCGTCGGACCCGCGCTTGTTGCAAGTTTGCGAGCAACTGCAGGCTCAGCCAGCGGGGGACTGGAGTTTGCAGGATCTGGCGGAGCAACAGGGCTTGTCAGAAAAGACCTTGAGTCGTCTGTTTCGACAGCAAACCGGGCTGACCTTTCGGGTGTGGCGTCAGCGCCTGCGAGTCATGAGTGCTTTGCCCTTATTGGAGCGCCAAGAACGGGTGACCGATGTGGCGTTAGCGTGCGGCTATGAAAGTATGTCCGCCTTTGTTGCTGCCTTCCGAGATTTAATGGGTCAAACGCCTGGCGAGTTTTTTCGTCGCCCATTGGGGCCACTGGGCGAGTAAGTCTGCACGAAATTACAGAGCAGGCGATGGGCATCGGGCGTGTCCTGAATGGGGTCCGCTAAGGTTTGCGGATTGATGCCTTTTGTTTTCCAGTACTCGGCCTTGCGCAGTACACAATAGCGCAGCAAACCCGCAAAGAATTCGGGATGAAACTGAATAGACCATTGCGAGGGGCCGTAACGCAGGATTTGATGCGGATCGTGGGCGGAGCTACCCAGGACTTGAACATTCTCTGGCAAGCTCAGCACGCTTTGCTGATGGGTGAGCAGGGCGGGAAATTGTTGTGGCAGATCCGCCAGCAGATCATGCTCGCGCGCCTGTTCGGATAAGTGAATGGGCAGATAACCGACTTCGCTGCCCTTGGGGTGGTAATCAACCTGGCCGCCCAAGGCGTGGGCCATTAATTGATGTCCAAAGCAGATACCGAGTAGCGGCATTTGTGTCTGATAGCGCTCTCGAATCCAGGCAGCCAGATTCTCGCTCCAGCCTAAGCGCTCGGTGACCATACTCCAAGAACCGCTGATGACGACAGGGTCAGGCGAATCGGGAGGGGGCAGGACCGTATCCTGATGCACGCGCCAAGTGCGTACATTCACCTCCAAGGGCTGCAAAGCACGTTTGAACCAGGCGTTCTGATTGCCAAAACGCTGCTCCACATCCGGAGGCGGAGATCCGGCTTGAAGAAAATGCACGTTCATCATGCTTGCCCTCGAAACAGACCCCATGTGGCCATGCCCAGACCCAGCATCAGCAGGGAACCGACAACGTGAATAGCAATGCCGCCCATCGCCCACAGATAACGCTGCTGCATCATCAGGGTCATGATTTCGGCGGAGAAGGTGGAAAAGGTGGTAAGCCCACCCAAAAAGCCGGTCATCACGAACATACGCCAGCCTTCGTGACCCAAGCCCAAACCGCTGAAATAGGCCATCGCAATACCCATCAAATAGCCGCCAATTAAGTTAGCCAGCAAAGTACCGGGGGGCAGGGTAGGAAACAGAGTATTTAGGGCCTGGCTTAAGAACCAGCGTGCCAATGCGCCCAGGGCGCCACCGGCGGCGATGTACAGCATGGCTACGGGCATGAAGGGCCTTCAGGTAGGGGGCTAACTGTCAGCGAGCAGTCAGCCGATCGCGATATATACCTTAGATAGCGTGTCATTATGCGCTTCTACGGTTGAAAAGGCGACCTTGCCCAAAGGCCTGTAGCCAGCTAATGTAAGAGCGCAATTATCAGACGGAACGCCGTGAACTTCGGTAAGCCCGCCCTTTTTTGGAGACTTTGTGGTGAGTATTTACGATCAGGATTTGCCCCAGACAGACGCCAATTATCGTGTTTTGTCCCCGCTGGATTTCATCGAGCGCAGTGCTTTTGTCTACCCTGACTACCCGGCTCTGGTTTATGGGCCCGCCCAAGACGGAATCAAGATGAGCTGGTCGCAGCTTTATGCCCGTACTCGTCAGTTGGGCAGTGCGCTGTCCAAGGCGGGGGTTGGCAAAGGCGATACCGTGGCCGTGATGTTGCCCAATACCCCTCCCATGGTGCAGGCGCATTTTGGCGTACCCATGTGCGGTGCCGTGCTGAACACCTTGAATACCCGTCTGGATGCCAGCACCATTGCCTATATGCTGGATCACGGCGAGGCCCGTGCGGTGCTGGTGGACACCGAGTATGCCGCCGTCATGAAAGAGGCGCTGACCCTGCGTGAACGCATAGAGCCCATCCTGGTTATTGACGTGGTAGACACGTACTTTGAGGCGGGTGCCGAGCGCGCGGGTTCGCAAACCTACGAAGAATTTGTGGATGGCGGGGATCCGAATTACGACTGGCAATTGCCCTCTAACGAGTGGGATGCGATTGCCCTGAATTACACCAGTGGCACGACAGGCAAGCCTAAAGGCGTGGTCTATCACCATCGCGGTGCTTATCTGGGGGCTTTGTCCAATGTGTTGGAATGGGACATGCCCAAGCATGCGGTCTACTTGTGGACGCTGCCCATGTTCCATTGCAATGGTTGGACTTTCCCTTGGGTAGTCGCAGCCCGCGCTGGCGTGAACGTCTGTTTGCGCAGGGTGGAAGCCCAGGCCATGGTGGACAATATGGTCGATTATGGCGTCACCCATTACTGTGGCGCACCTATTGTGCATTCCTTGCTGGTCAATTCGGACGACGCGCTAAAGTCGCGCCTGCCTAAGGGTGTCTCGGCCATGGTCGCTGGGGCTGCACCGCCGGCCACCATGATTGAAGGCATGGAGCGCATGGGCTTTGCTCTGACCCATGTTTATGGCCTGACAGAAACCTACGGCCCAGCCTCGGTCTGTGCGCAGCATGCGCCGTGGAGTGAGCTGGATATCCAGGAACGTGCCAAACGCAATGCGCGTCAAGGCGTGCGTTATCACCTGCAAGGCGACGTACAGGTTCTGGACCCGCACACCATGGAACCCGTGCCTGCCGATGGCGAGACCATGGGCGAGATCATGTTCCGCGGCAATATCACCATGAAGGGCTACTTGAAAAACGCTAAGGCGACGCAAGAGTCCCTGGGCGGCGGCTGGTTCCATACGGGTGACCTGGCCGTGTGTGAGCCCGATGGCTACGTGCGTATCAAGGATCGCAGCAAGGACATTATCATTTCCGGGGGCGAGAATATTTCCTCTATCGAAATTGAAGATGTCATGTACCGCCATCCTGCTGTGCAGGCGGCGGCGGTGGTGGCCCAGCCTGACGAGCGCTGGGGCGAAGCTCCACACGTCTACGTAGAGCTGCGCCCTGGAGCCGAAGTGACGGTTGAAGAGTTGCGGGCGCATTGCCGTCAGTACCTGGCTGGCTTTAAAATACCGCGACATTTCAGTTTTATGGAGTTGCCTAAAACGGCAACAGGTAAAATACAGAAATTCGCACTGCGTCAGCAGGCCAAGCAAGCCGCTTCAGACTGAACGTAGCGTTTTCTAAAAAGCACACAGGTCGCTTTAGGCGGCCTGTCTGCACTTAAGGTACAGGACGGTTAGGAATGCCATCTTTTGACGTTGTATCCGAGGTCAACACCCACGAACTGCGTAATGCGGTCGAACAGGCCAGCCGCGAGCTGAGCACCCGTTTTGACTTTAAAGGTACGGATGCCAAATTTGAACTTGAAGACGAGAACACCATTTTGCAATCGGCTCCCAGCGTGTTTCAGCTAGAGCAAATGATGCAGATTCTGCGTGGCCGCATTGCTGCTCGTGGCATTGATGTGCGCTGCCTAGATACTGAAAAGGTCATGGAGAATGTGGCCGGCGCTCGCCAAAAGGTTAAAGTGCGCCAGGGCCTGGATCAGCCTACCTCCAAGAAATTGATTGCTGCCATCAAAAACGCCAAGCTGAAAGTAGAGACGCAAATCCAGGGCGAAAAGCTGCGTATTACGGGTAAGAAGCGCGATGATTTGCAGGCTGCCATTGCTCTGTTGAAACAGACCGAAGTGGAATTGCCTTTGCAGTACGATAATTTCCGCGACTAGATGAGTGAAACGGCACGGTGGCCTTGTCAGGCCATCGTGTAATGGCTATGACTTTACGAATTGAATTAATGCGTGTGCACGATCTGGGCCAGGTACTGGACGTACAGGCTGATGTGTACGACGCAGATATTCTGGAAGACCGCAGCTTTTATCAGAATCGTCTGGATCTGGCGCCCGATAGTTGCTGGGTGGCTCGTGATGCCGATAATTCATTGCAAGGTTATTTGGTGTCCTATCCCTGGGCGGGACTTTTGCCACCGTCGCTAGGCGATCCCTTGAACAGCCTGCCTGCGCCTGCGGATCAATGGTTTATTCATGACTGCGCGGTGATGCGTCGTGCGCAAGGGCGAGGCGTGGCCGGAGCTTTATTGCGAGCAGGTCGTCGCTATGCCTGGCAACGTGGCTTGCGTCGTTGCAGCCTAGTGTCTTTGGGTCCGGCAGTGGGTTATTGGGAGCGCCTGGGCTATAAGCCTATTGAAGGTGTGCCTGCCCCGGTGCTTGAAGCAAAGCTGCGTCAGTATGGCGATCAGGCCAGCTTTATGGATTGCCCAGTACGCCCGGATTGAATTCCATTGTTTGCTAACTGTGAGCCGTATGCGCTAGGCAATAGACCTTAGGGACGCAATCGGGAGCATCACGCTGTCGCAGGTATTGTCTGCTTTAAAAGAAAGGCCGGAAATATCCGGCCTTTTTTATTTACGGACGCAGCCTATATCCCGTTTTGAAGATCCAGCCTGCCACGCCTAAAAACAGGCTTAAGAACAGCAGCGTCATCCCTAGACTCAGCCACACATTCACATCGCCCAGATCAAAGAAGCTCCAGCGAAAGCCACTGATCAGGTACAGCACTGGGTTCAATAAGGTCAGCTTTTGCCAGAACTCCGGCAGCATATCGATGGAGTAGAACGTGCCACCCAAAAAGGTGAGCGGGGTAAGAATCAGCATGGGCACAAACTGCAGCTTCTCAAAGTTATCGGCCCAGATGCCAATAATGAAACCCAAGAGGCTGAAGGTCAGGGCAGTCAGCGTCAAGAAGCACAGCATCCAGATAGGATGGGCAATGTCATAAGGCACAAAGAGCCGTGCTGTGATCAGGATAATGGCTGCAAGAAACAACGATTTGGTCGCCGCTGCCCCTACAAAGGCCAGGGTCACTTCAAAGTGCGAGATCGGTGCAGACAGAATCTCGTAGATATTGCGGGTAAAGCGCGGAAAATAAATCCCAAATGCCGCGTTGGAGACGCTGTGAGTGAGTACCGATAGCATGGTCAGCCCAGGCACGATGAAAGCCCCGTAAGGCACACCGCCTATCTCGCTGATACGATGGCCGATGGCCGCACCAAACACGACAAAATACAAAGCGGTAGAGATGACCGGTGCCACAATGCTTTGCAGCAGCGTGCGTCGGGTGCGCGACATTTCGTAGCGGTAAATAGCCAGGATGGCATACCAGTTCATGACTGTGCCCCTACAAATTCAACGTAAATATCTTCCAGGCTGCGCTCGCGGGTATGAATATCAGTAATTGTGAGGCCCGCCTGACCGATAGCGGACAGCAAGGCGCTTAAATCATGCTCTTGATCGCGATTGTTCAAGGGGTAGAGCAGGCTCATACCGTCCGCCGCCGTTTGCAGCCCCATCTGATCCAGTGGGGCGGGTAGGGTGCTCAAAGGCTCGGCCAGACTGAGGTTCAACGTTTTACCGCCCAGTCGGCGCATCAGATTATCTTTGGTCTCGACCAGCTGCAGCGACCCTTTATTGATAAAGCCAATGCGGTCGGCCATTTCCTGAGCTTCTTCGATATAGTGCGTGGTCAAAATAATTGTCACGCCTTGCTTGCGCAGACGTTTAACCAACGCCCACATGCCTTGGCGCAAGGCCACGTCCACGCCGGCGGTTGGCTCGTCCAGAAACAGGATCTCAGGCTCGTGCGAGAGTGCTTTGGCGATCAGCACGCGGCGTTTCATGCCGCCGGACAGCGTAATCAAGGGGCTGTCTTTTTTATCCCAAAGCGACAGATCCTTTAGAATTTGCTCGATCAGTTCGGGGTGGGGCGCTTTGCCAAACAGGCCACGGCTGAAGCTGACGGTATTCCAGACCGTTTCAAACGAGTCCGCGCTTAGCTCTTGCGGCACCAAACCAATTTTCTGGCGGGCACGCTTGTAGTCCGTGACATTGTCTGCTCCATCGACCAGGACAGTGCCGCTGCTGCGATTGACTAAGCCGCAGATAATGCTGATCAAGGTGGTTTTGCCTGCTCCATTGGAGCCCAGCAAGGCAAAGATTTCGCCTTGCCAAATGTCCAGGTCCAGAGAATGCAAGGCATGATGGCCGTTTGCGTATTGCTTGCTCAGGCCTCGAACACGCAAAATAGCGTGGGAATCAGGAGTGTTCTGCATAGGCAGTAAAATTACCCTTTTGCTGTGCTGACAGGGTTTGAATAACGCAATGGATTTAACGATGCCAACTAGCTTACCACCGCAGACAGAAGGTGACGTTTTGAGTGATGCTCAGGCTATGGTTTTAGCCCTGGAGCAGGCTCAATGTGCTGCGCAAATGGGGGAAGTGCCGGTAGGCGCCGTCTTATTGGGGGCGGATGGGCGACTCTTGTCCGTCGGGGCGAATCGCACGGTTTGCGATCACGATCCAACCCAGCATGCAGAGATCGTGGCGTTGCGGGCGGCCACACGTAAAGTGGGTAATTACCGTCTGCCTGGTGCCAGTTTGTTCGTGACCTTAGAGCCCTGCATGATGTGTCTGGGCGCTTTGTTGCATGCTCGCCTGTCGCGGGTGGTTTGGGCGGCCGCAGATCCCAAAACGGGTGTGTGCGGCAGCGTGGAGTCACTGCATCTGCATCCAACCTTGAATCACCACACGCGTGTGTCGGGTGGTTTGATGGCTGAGGACGCCGCCCAGGCCTTGCGTGATTTCTTTCGTGAGCGGCGCGAACAAAAGAAATTGCAAAAACAGGCTGAATCTGTCCCGTCTGATCAATCCCCGCTGGATGGGGCCCCGTAGTCTCGCTAAAATAACAGCACTTTCTTTTCAAGGTTCATCATGAGCAGCCCCGAGCACGACCATCACCACCATCATCACGAACATGGCGAATGCCATTGTGGGCAGCAGGACAGTTCGGGTATTTATCTGTTTTCGCCTTCCGGACAATTGTTGGAACCTCAACGCTTGGAACTGGCCCGTCAGCGCCTGAGCGAGCTGGGTTTTGCCGTGGATATTGATCCGGACGCCCTGGCCGTGCACGAGCGCTTTGCCGGAACGGATGAGCAGCGTCTGGGCGCTTTGCAGCGTTCCTTGCAGCAGCCCCAGCCCATTGTGATGGCCACACGTGGCGGCTATGGCTTGAGCCGCCTGTTGGGGCAAATCGACTGGCGCGCAGTGGCGGACAGCGGCAAGCGCTTTGTGGGCATGTCGGATTTTACGGCGTTCAATTTGGCGTTATTGGCGCAAACGGGAGCGATCAGCTATACCGGCCCCACCGCGATTGCTGATTTTGGCGGTGATCAAACCGATGAGCTGACGACTGAGCTGTTTGGCGAATTGATGCGTGGCGAGTTGGAGTTGTTCAGCTTCGAGTCTGAAGACTCGGACGCGGTAGATGGTCACGGTGTGTTGTGGGGTGGCAATCTGGCCATGGTCTGCTCCTTGCTGGGTACGCCGTACTTTCCCCAGATCGATGGCGGCATCTTGTTCCTGGAAGATGTGGGTGAAGCACCCTACCGGGTCGAGCGCATGTTGACGCAACTTTGGCATGCTGGCGTGCTGAATCGTCAAATGGCTGTGGTTTTGGGGCGTTTCACCGCTTACAAAACAGGGGCTAGCGACAACGGTTTTGACATGGATTCGGTCGTGCGGTGGTTGCGTGAAACCGTCAAGGTTCCTGTGGTGACGGGCTTGCCGTATGGGCATGTGGACGTCAAGGTGAGCCTGCCGGTGGGCAAGGAGGTGGGCCTGGCTACCGAGGACGGTATGGCTTATCTGGTGCTGGATGAACACGAACACTAACGGATTTCGCGCCTGCTTGATACACTAGTGGGTTGAACTCAACCTTTTTCAAAGTACGTTTACGTGATCTCCACCGCTAATTTAACGATCCAGTTTGGTGCCAAGCCTTTATTTGAAAACGTCAGTGTCAAACTGGGCGGAGGCAACCGCTATGGCCTGATTGGTGCTAACGGCTCGGGCAAGTCGACCTTCATGAAAATCATTGGCGGCGACCTGGAGCCAAGCGGGGGTAATGTATCGCTGGACCCAGGCGTGCGTTTGGGCAAGCTGCGTCAAGACCAGTTTGCTTTTGAAGACCTGCGTGTATTGGATGTCGTTCTGATGGGCCACACTGAAATGTGGAGCACCATGCAAGAGCGTGATGCCATCTACGACAACCCGGAAGCCACCGAAGAAGACTACATGAGGGCTGCCGACCTGGAAGCCCGTTTTGCCGAATATGACGGCTATACCGCTGAAAGCCGTGCCGGTGAAATGCTGATGGGCCTGGAAATTCCGGTCGAACAGCACCAGTTACCCATGAGCGAAGTGGCTCCCGGCTGGAAGCTGCGTGTGCTGCTGGCGCAGGCCCTGTTCTCCAATCCTGATATCTTGCTGCTGGACGAACCCACCAACAACCTGGATATCAATACCATTCGTTGGCTGGAGGATGTGCTCAACCGTTACCAGAGCACCATGATCATCATCAGTCACGATCGCCACTTCCTGAATCAGGTTTGCACCCACATGGCTGACCTGGACTATGGCGAGCTGCGCGTTTATCCCGGCAACTACGACGATTACATGCTGGCCTCGGTGCAGTCGCGCGAACGTGTCGTGGCCGCCAACTCCAAAGCGAAAGATCGTATTGGTGAGCTGCAGGACTTTGTGCGTCGTTTTGCCGCCAACAAGTCCAAGTCTCGTCAGGCTACGTCGCGTCTGAAACAGATCGGTCGCCTGAAAGCGGACACCATCGAAGTCAAGCCTTCCTCGCGTCAAAACCCTTTTATCCGCTTCGAGCAGAAAAAAGTGCTGCATCGCTTGGCAGTGACTATTGAAGGCTTGAGCAAGTCCTACGATAAGCCCATTATTCGCAACTTCTCGACCATGATCGAAGCGGGCGACAAAATTGCGATTGTGGGTGCCAACGGTGTGGGTAAGACCACCTTGCTGCGTCTGCTGGCGGGTAATCTGGCTCCTGACAGTGGTTCGGTCGTGTGGTCCGAAAATGCGGACATCGGCTATATGGCCCAGGACGTGTCGAACGAATTTGACACCGAAGACAATGTCTTTGATTGGGTCAGCCGCTTCCGTCAGACGGGCGACGACGATCAGTCTTTGCGCTCGGTGCTGGGGCGTATGTTGTTCTCGGCTGACGACATTATCAAACCGGTTCAAGTGCTGTCGGGCGGTGAGAAAAACCGCATGACCTTCTCGCGTTTGATGCTGGGCCGTCACAACGTCATGCTGCTGGATGAACCGACCAACCATCTGGACATGGAATCGATTGAATCCTTGCAGATGGCGTTGGAAAAGTTTGAAGGCACCCTGATCTTTGTGTCCCATGACCGTGAGTTCGTCTCCGGCGTGGCAACGCGCATTATCGAAGTGATGCCAGAAGGCCGCCTCATCGATTACCGCGGTGACTACGAAGACTACCTGGCTAGCCGCGAGCAGGACTGAGGCTAGCGGTGGCCGTCTTTACCCTGCGTGAGCCCACCAGCTTTGAGCAGGACATCAAAAAAAGCCGCTTTCTGGCACTGGCTGCGCCAGTAGACAGTGCCAGTCAGGCCTTGGCTTTCTTTCAAGCTAAGGGCGTCCCCGAAGCCACGCATAATTGCTGGGCCTACAAGATCGGGGCAGAATACCGCTTTAATGATGATGGCGAGCCCGGCGGCACTGCCGGGCGGCCTATTTTGCAAGCCATAGAAGGCCAGGACTGCGACCGGGTCGCCGTGCTGGTGATTCGCTGGTTTGGCGGCGTTAAATTAGGCACAGGCGGTTTGGTGCGTGCCTATGGGGGCGTAGCAGCTCAGTGTCTGCGTCTGGCGGACAAGCTGGAATTGATTCCAATGGCCACCTTACGCTGCCGCTGTTCCTTTGCGGATTTGGCCCTGATTCAATCCCGTTTCGAGAGCTTTGGCGTTCAGGTCCAAGACGAGCAATTCGATGCCGAAGGGGTGCGCTGGGTGTTGAATTTACCTGTCCAGCACAAGACCGACTTTCAGCAATCTTTTATCAATATGACGCGCGGCCAGGGCGAATGTGAGCCCGTGGAGCAAGCGTAGGCAGACGCTCTGCAATACACCTGCACGAATCTATCCGGTTTGCTGCCATTGTCAGGACGATAGGGTATCTTTTTCAGACGATAGTCCCTCTGTGTCGTCCATTCCATCGTCATACTATATATCTTTGATTCGTTCTGAATCCGGTTTAAACCTGCGGGTATGACCGGGTTTGCTCAGCATTGAGGGTGGTATGCCATGTCCTACGAGATCTATGCCAGTCAGTGGCTGAATACGGCCGCGCCATTAAGCTTGGCGTCGTTACGAGGGCGTGTGGTGGTAGTCACCGCTTTTCAAATGTTCTGTCCGGGCTGTGTCATTAATAGCCTGCCGCAGGCCAAGAAGCTGGATACGCTATTTTCGCGTGATGATCTGCGCATTATTGGTCTACACAGCGTGTTCGAGCACCACGAAGTGATGGGCCCCGCAGCGCTGCAGGCTTTTGCGCATGAATATCGACTGAATTTCCCCATTGCCATTGATCAGGCCTGCGAGAGCGGCCCATTGCCGCGCACCATGAAAGAGTGGGGGTTGGGCGGCACACCATCCACCATTATTTTTGATCGGGACGGCAACCTGGCTTTGAAGGAGTTAGGCCATCTGGATGATTTGCGCCTGGGCGCCTTTGTAGGCCAACTGATCGCGCAGCAGGCAAGCAGGCAGGATACGAACACGGGAGCAGCGCAAGCTGCTGTGGACCAGGACGGCACGCAGGCTTGTGGGCCTACGTGCACCTATTAAGTTTTTTGCTGAAAAGGGTCTGTCATGAAGATTGCGGTGTTTGATACTTACGTAGTGCGTCCCGATGGACGTCGCATGCACTTTGATATTTTGGTCAATGATGAGGCCAAGGATCTCGACCAGGTATTGGGTTATGGTCAGCGCTACTTAGCCGCCAAGGGGGTGAATGTAGAAAGTTTCAGCTCGCGCGAATGCCGCTTCTGTCATACCGAAATGGCTTCGGCACCTGTAGAGAACGAAATCAAACGCAGCGGCTTTGCGATTATCGAGCTGGAAAACTGCGAGTAAGTATATTCAGGCAAAAAAAACGCCAGACAAATCGTCTGGCGTTTTTTATGATCGGGGCAATTAAGCCTGATCAGGGGCCTGATTTTGCTGAGCAGCAATTTCGGCGTGAACCTTTTCCATGTCCACAGCCTGGACTTGCTCGATCAATTCGTCCAGCTGGGAAGCGGACAGCGCACCGGCTTGCGAGAACAGCAAGACGTTGTCACGGAACACCATCAGTGTAGGAATGGAACGAATGCGTAGGCCTGCGCTCAGTTCCTGCTCTTCTTCGGTATTGACCTTGGCAAAGGTTACCTCTGGGTGTTTGGCCGCTGCCGCGTCAAAGACGGGGGCAAATTGGCGGCATGGGCCGCACCAAGGAGCCCAGAAATCGATGATCAGGGGCTTGCCGCCTTCTACCGCAGCCTGGAATGTTGCTTCGTTAAGTTCGACGATGCTCATGGGGGAGCCTCCGCAATAAAAAAGCGGCTGATAATGCTCAGCCGCTTTGTTAAACATGCAATTAGTGTACTCGTTTTCAAGACAGCGCTAAAGCGCCAAACGAATCTGACGCCGGGTTTTTCATTCAGTAGCGATTGCGTACTTGATGACGAACAAGATCGCCACAATCAGCGTGGCCAGGTGAATACTGCGCCAGCGGCCAGTGGTCAATTTCAGGATGACGTAGCTGATAAAACCAAAGGCCAGACCATTGGCAATCGAGTAGGTGAAGGGCATGGTGAAGGCAGCCAGGGCAGCAGGCACGGCCTCGGTCATATCGTCCCATTTCACTTCGGTGATCTCGCGCATCATCAAGCAAGCCACGTACAGCAGGGCAGGTGCTGTGGCGTAACCGGGAACGGTGGCGGCCAGCGGCGAGAAGAACAGGGCCAGCAGGAACAGTACGCCAATGGTCAGGGCCGTCAGACCGGTACGGCCACCAGCTTGCACGCCCGAGGCGCTTTCCACATAGGCCGTGGTGCTGCTGGTACCCAGCATGGAGCCGGCCACAATCGCGGTGCTGTCAGCCAAGAGGGCGCGGCCCAGACGGTTGGGCTTGCCTTCTTCGATCAGGCGGGCACGCTTGGCAACCCCGATCATGGTGCCGGTCGCGTCAAACACCTCCACCAGCACCAGGACCAGAATCACGTGGACAAAGCCGGTGTGCAAGGCACCCATGATGTCCAGTTGCATAAAGGTGGGCATCAAGGAAGGGGGCGTGGAGACAACACCTGCGAACTGGCTGTGTCCTGTCAGCATGGACAGAATGGTCACTGCCAGAATGCCGATCAGAATGGCACCGCGCACTTTCAAGGCGTCCAGGGCGGCAATAATGAAAAAGCCCAGAATGGCATACAGAGCGGCAGGCTGGGTCAAATCGCCCAGGCCGATCTTGGTGGCGGGGTGAGCCACCACAATACCGGAGTTCATCAGGGCGATCAGGCCCAGGAACATGCCGATACCGGCAGCAATTGCGCTTTGCAGCGATTTGGGAATGCCCTTAATCAGCCAGGACCGGATGCCGGTCACCGTCAGGATCAGAAAGATCACCCCCGAAATAAAGACCGCGCCCAGTGCTTGCTGCCAGGTGTAGCCCAGGGAGGCGACGACGGTGAAGGCAAAAAAGGCGTTCAGCCCCATGCCCGGCGCCATGCCAATAGGCCAGTTGGCCACGAAGGCCATGATGAAGGTGCCCAGAGCGGCGGCCAGACATGTGGCCACAAAGATGGCATTGCGATCCATCCCGGTTGAAGACAGGATGTCTGGATTCACAAAAATAATGTAGGACATGGTCAGGAAGGTGGTAATACCTGCCAGGACCTCGGTACGAACGTTGGTGCCATGCTCAGAGAGTTTGAAGAGACGTTCAAACATGGGCTGCCTCCTTGTGATTATTAGGCGATCGGAGCGTGAAAATAGTGATGCGGGATTTTAACCACGACTGTGCCACTGCGTCGCCCCCCTTTATCGCGATGTATCGGCACAACTGAGACACTATCAGCTTAATCCGCTGTGGGGATAAATTCCTATTTTCCCCAATACAGCAGGCTAAAATAGCGGCATGAATATTCTTGGATTTGAAAGTTCCTGCGATGAAACCGGCGTTGCGCTGGTCAGCACGGAACAGGGCTTGTTGGCCCATGCCCTGCACAGTCAGATCGCCATGCACCGTGAGTACGGTGGGGTTGTGCCTGAATTGGCCTCCCGCGACCATATCCGCCGGGTGTTGCCTTTGACGCGCCAGGTGTTGGCTTCTTGCAATATGCAGCTGGAACAGGTCGACGCCATTGCCTACACCGCTGGCCCTGGTTTGGCTGGGGCTTTGTTGGTGGGCGCCAGTGTGGCACAGGCCATTGCCTGGTCACTGAAAAAACCAACCATTGCCATCCATCACCTGGAAGGCCATTTGTTGTCTCCCTTGTTGGCCGAGCCTCGCCCGGAGTTTCCCTTTGTGGCTTTGCTGGTGTCGGGCGGTCACACCCAGCTGATGCGGGTGGACGGTGTGGGTCAGTACGAACTCTTGGGCGAAACCCTGGACGATGCGGCGGGTGAGGCCTTTGATAAGAGCGCCAAGCTGATGGGCCTGGGCTACCCCGGTGGCCCAGCCTTGTCGCGTCTGGCCGAGCAAGGCGACCCCAGCGTGTACGATTTGCCACGTCCTATGCTGCACAGCAAGGATCTGGACTTCAGCTTCAGTGGTTTGAAAACTGCGGTGCTGACACGTTTGCGCAAACTGGAGGCACAAGAGGGTGGTATCACGGAGCAACAGCGGGCGGATCTGGCCGCGGCAACCGAGGCTGCCATTGTGGATGTACTGGCTGTCAAGGCTATCAAAGCCTTGAAGCAAACCGGCTTGAAGCGGCTTGTTGTGGCCGGGGGGGTGGGAGCCAACCGCCACTTGCGGGCTCATTTACAAAAAGCCTTGGCGCGTCTGAAAGGGGAGGTGTTCTTCCCGCCGCTGGAGTTCTGTACCGATAACGGTGCCATGATTGCGTTTGCGGCGGCCATGCGGGTCAAGCATGGTCTGGTGGAGCTGGATAATAGCCAGCATGGCTTTGCCATCCGGCCTCGCTGGGATTTGGCCTGCGTCAATCAGCCTGTTTCCCAGCAAGACGTTTAAGACTTATTTTTTCTTGGCGCCGACCTTGCTTTCCTTGCCGGTCATCAGGCGACGGATGTTCTCCTGGTGACGCCATAGTAAAAAGGCGCTGATCAGGATCAGGGCGGTTGCAATCGAGACATTCATGGGCCAGACCACCTTGGCACCGAGCAGGTAATACAAGGGAACGAAAATGGCACTGATAATGGCGGCCAGAGAAGAGTAGCGGCTGACATAGGCAATAATCAGCCATGTGGCAGCGGTTGCCAGTGCCAGCCAGGGCAGCAGGGCCAGGATGACGCCCATTGCAGTCGCGACACCTTTGCCACCTTTAAAGCCCAAAAAGACCGGGTACAGATGGCCCAGAAAGGCAAAGAAAGCGCTGATGCCCAGCAAGGCAGGGGCCCAGCCCCAGTTGCTGATGGCCTGTTGGGTTAGAAAGACAGCCAGCCAGCCTTTGAAGGCATCGCCCAGCAAGGTCAGAATGGCTGCTTTTTTATTGCCGCTACGTAGTACATTAGTGGCTCCCGGGTTTTTCGAACCAAAGGTTCTCGGGTCTTGCAAGCCCATGATCTTGCTGACGATTACAGCAAACGGCAGTGATCCCAGTAAGTAGGACAAGAGGGCGACAAGCGGGGCAGCCACAGCGAAAGAAACGGCGTTCATGAGGATTGAGCTCCACAATTATTGTTGCGCGGATTCTACCGGCCTTGCAGCAAAATACCAAAGGCAGCGGGTACAATTTGCTACCCCGCTTAGATTTTTAACGGAAAGTACAGCATGCGTATTCTGGTCTCTAACGATGATGGCTATACAGCAGCCGGTATTGAGGCTTTGTATGAAGCCTTGCACGGACTGGGCGAGCTGACGGTCATTGCACCCGAGACCAATTGCAGTGGTGCCAGTAACTCCCTGACCTTGAACCGTCCTTTGTCACTGCGCCAAGCCAGCAATGGTTTTTATTTTGTTAATGGTACACCGTCCGATTGTGTGCACGTGGCCTTGACGGGTTTGCTGGATTTTCGTCCGGACCTGATTGTCTCGGGCATTAATAACGGCGCCAATATGGGTGACGATACCTTGTATTCGGGTACGGTGGCAGCAGCGATGGAAGGCCATTTGTTTGGTATTCCCGCAATTGCCTTTTCCTTGATCGAGCGCGGTTGGAAGAATCTGGACAGTGCGGCCCGTGTGGCGCGTGAATTGGTGCAGCGTTGTCAGAAGCAGCCGCTGGCTGCCAATACCTTGCTCAACGTGAATATTCCTTGTTTGCCTTACGAGGCCTTGAAAGGGATGCAAGTCACTCGCCTGGGCAAGCGTCATCCCTCTGAGCCGGTTGTGAAAAGTCAGACGCCTTATGGAGAACCGGTGTATTGGATTGGCCGCGTGGGGGGCGTATCTGACAGCGAGCAGGGAACAGATTTTGGAGCGGTTGACAGTGGTGCTGTGTCGATTACCCCTTTGCGGGCGGATTTGACCCATCACGAGCAACTGGCGGGCTTGCGGGATTGGGTGCAATGACAAGTAAACCAGGCAAGCGCTATCCGTTCGCGGACGGTACACAGAACCGGTTTGGTAAATCCAGCCTGGGCAGTGGCCTGTCTGCCAGCAATAGCAATACGCGTATTGTGCAACGAGGTCAGTTACAACCGACACCGTCGGCCGCTTTGTCACCGCAAGTGTCAACAAGTGTCAATCTGGGTTTGAACTCGGAACGCTCGCGTGGCATGATGATCGAGCGCTTGCGCCGACAGGGAATCAGCGATGAACGCGTGCTGGCCGCCATGCAAATGGTGCCGCGCCATCAGTTCGTGGACCAGGGTTTGGCCAGTCGGGCTTATGAAGATGATGCCTTGCCGATCGGCTTTGCGCAGACCATCTCCCAGCCTTGGGTGGTGGCTCATATGATCAGCCTGGTGTGTGACCAAAAAGTACCGAATAAAGTCTTGGAAGTTGGGGCAGGATGTGGTTATCAGGCCGCTGTTTTGGCACAATTGGTCAAAGAAGTGTATGCGGTAGAACGCATCAAAGGATTATGCGATATGGCACGCGACCACATGCGTCAATTAGGCCTGTCGCAACGTGCTCGAATAATGTTTGGTGACGGAATGCAAGGTTACCCAGCAGCGGCCCCGTATGATGCTATTGTTGTGGCGGCAGCCGGTCCGGTCATTCCCAGAACCTTATTGGAACAATTAACATTGGGGGGGAGACTGATCGCCCCTGAAGGTACGACACAACAGCGCCTGGTTTTGGTGGAACGCACCGGACAGGCTACTTGGCGTCGTGAAGAACTTGATGCGGTTCGCTTCGTGCCGATGCGAGCCGGAACCCAGATTTAGTCAGATATTCTCAGGAGATTTATATGCAGCATGCAGTCAGGTTACCGTTAACCGCTGCTTCCACCGGTACACAGTGGTTCTTGACGCCCCGTCAGTGCCTGGTGGCGGCTGTGGTCACCAGTACCCTGCTGGCTGGTTGTGCAAGCCGCAATGAGCGTGCCCCAGTCACTGACCTGAGTTCTTCGTCGGCGGCGGGCAGCGTCAGCAGTGCCACCGGTTCTTACGTGGTACGGCCGGGCGATACGCTCTACAAAATTGCACAAGCGCACGGCATGGACGTGAACTCGCTGATCCAGTTGAACCAGATTACTGATCCCTCCATGCTGCGAGTGGGTCAAACTCTGCGTCTGGATAGCAACACCTCGATGGCGGCGACCACTTCGCGCCCTGTCAGCAGTGGTGGTACACAGACCTCGCCAGTCAGCCCGGCAACGCCAGTTAAAACAGAAACCTCGGTTTCTGCGCCACGCGCCAGTGATGCGGCTCTGATTGCCTGGGGCTGGCCAGCCAGCGGCAAGATCATTCAGGGTTTCAATGCCTCGACCAAGGGCATTGATATTGAAGGCAAGGTCGGTGATCCGGTTGTGGCCGCTGCGGATGGCAAGATTATGTACGCCGGTAACGGTGTGCGTGGTTTAGGCTCTATGGTTTTGGTGGGACATAGCAACGGTTTTATTACCGCCTATGCGCACAATAGTACTTTGCATGTCAAAACCGGCCAGCAAGTGACTAAAGGTCAGCGCATTGCAGATCTGGGTCAGTCCGACACGACGTCGCCACGACTGCACTTCGAGATTCGTCGCTCCGGTACGCCGGTTAACCCAATCTCGTATCTGCCTACGCGTTAAGCACGGTATCTGGACTCGAAAAAAGCGGCTTCTGGCCGCTTTTTTTGTGCCCGCTGGTGCTCAGGTTTTGGCTGGTTCTTGTTTTTACCCGCTGTCCCGAATGCTCATTGTAAAATCAGCGATTCGCCATCGTTCGCGGCATGCAACTTTGCCACTTTGACTGGCAGGGCGCTTACTTAGGTTTTTATCGAATGTCTGACGTATTGTTTATTGAATCGCTGGATCTGGAAGGACGCGGCGTCGCCCACAAAGAGGGCAAAGTGGTGTTTGTCGAAGGGGCTCTGCCAGGGGAAGAAGTGCTGGCCGAGACCGTGCGCTCCAAGGACTCATACGATAAGGCTCGTATGACGACTTTGCTGAAAGCCTCGTCTCAACGTGCTGTGCCACCCTGTCCCAATTTTGGTGTCTGTGGTGGCTGTGCCATGCAACACCTGGAACCCTCCGCCCAAGTCGCGGTCAAGCAGCGCGTGCTGGAAGATTCGCTGGGTCATATTGGCAAGGTCAGCCCAGGGCGGGTTTTGGCTCCTTTGCACGGCCCGTACTGGGGATACCGTTACCGCGCCCGTTTCTCTATGCGCTACGTCCCTAAAAAGGGCGGAGTGCTGGTGGGTTTCCGGGAAAAGAATGGTCGCTATGTGGTGGACATGACCGAATGCCGGGTGTTGCCTGCCAAGGTGTCGGCTTTGCTGGGACCGCTGCGTTCCTGTCTGGCAGGTTTGTCTCATCCCGACCGTTTGCCACAGATTGAATTGGCAATGGGCGACAAGATCACCACCTTGACGCTGCGCCATATGGAGCCGCTAACTACCGACGATATCCAGCGCTTGCAAGACTTCGGTCAAGAGCACGATATCAGCTGGTGGTTGCAGCCTAAAGGCCCGGAAACGGCACACCCTTTGCTGCGTGAAGATGCAGACAAGCTGGCCTATGCCTTGCCCGAGTTCGATCTGCGTATGCCTTACCGCCCCACGGACTTTACCCAGGTCAACCACGACATCAACCGTAGCTTGATCTCGCGCGCCTTGACCTTATTGGACGTCAAGCCCGAGCATCGCGTGGCTGACCTGTTCTGTGGTCTGGGTAATTTCAGCCTGCCACTGGCACGCCGTGCCGCCGAGGTGGTAGGGATTGAAGGCAGTAGCACCTTGACTGATCGCGCTAGTGAAGCGGCGTTGGCTCACGATTTGCAAGACAAGGCAAAATTCACCACGCTGAACTTGTTCGAGGTGGACGTGCAGTGGTTGCGTGATCTGGGCCATTTCGACCGCATGTTGATCGACCCGCCACGCGATGGTGCATTTGCCGTCGCCACCGCTTTGGCTCAGTTGGAAAAGCACGAACGTCCCGAGCGCCTGGTTTATGTATCTTGCAGTCCCGGCACCTTGGCGCGCGATGCTGGTGTGTTGGTCCATCAGGGCGGCTATACCCTGGAGTCGGCAGGCGTGATCAATATGTTCCCGCATACCGCGCACGTGGAATCGATTGCGGTCTTTACACGCTAACGACGTCTAGCTCAGATCAAGATAAAACGCCCCACAGATTGGAACCCTCTCCAATCCGTGGGGCGTTTTTCTATTGGCGCTGGAGTAAGCTTAGCTCTCTGGGTCTGTCTCAAGTTATTTGGGGATGATTGATTCTGGACGGTGTTGCTGCCTTGCCGGCATGTGCAATCAAACCATCGTGTATCAATTCCATCATCATTTTGAAAACCTGTTCTGATTGCAGGTTTACAAAGCGTGGCAGAATCTGGCGCAGCATGGGCACATCATCGGCGGGCCATTGCTCCAGCTCGTGTAGTTCTTCTTGCGTCACAGGGCGAATCAGCCCACCTAGCTCACCTTGAATCAAACCATATAAGGCGGCATACCAGCCCACACAGGCGGCAGGGATCTCGGCGTCGCTCAAGCCTCCATCGCGCAATGCTTGATACACCTGCTCCAGCACGACATAGTCGGCCTTGCCGGTATTCAGAAAGCGCTGCATTTGCTGAAAGGTCTGTGGGTGCTTTAGGGCAAGCTCGCGATATTGCTGAGCCAGCTCATAGAGACGCGCAGTCCAGGGCAGGCTTGGGTCCACGGCCAGGATGCGGCCCGTCAGGTAATCGGCCATGCCACGCAGCAGACCCTCTTTGGATTTGAAGTGATAGAGCACTGCCATCGGGTCGCACCCGACTCGCTCCCCTAGTTTACGTAAAGAAAAACTGGAGGCTCCAGCTTCTTCCATCAAAGTAACAGCGAGCACGACCAATTCGTCTTTATTCAATTTACGTGTCCGTGTAGCGGGGGCGGAGGATGCTTGGGCCAATAGGGTTCCTTCGTTTTTGGGAAGCAGTGTTAAGACGGCAGATTTGCCAAGTTTAACTCTACAGAGTAGAATAAATTAATTCTACAACGTAGAAGAAGATCGTTCCACTCTGTTTTTACAACGGAGTGTTGATAACGAGACAGAACGGAACGCCGCGTTGACGGGGCGTCACCGGAGCATTCCGCTCTGTGATCCAGGCGGCCAAAGGGCCGTGACAGACACAGGACATTCATGCTTATTTCTAGACCTTCACTTTTAAACGATGTCGCCAGCACAGAGAGTCTGCTCGTCAGTAATCCACGCCTGTGGAACTGGCGCAAAGGCCATCTGAGCGAGGCCACTGCGCCTGCTACCTACTACGAGGCATCCTTAGCTCCCTGGACCCGCTTTGAGCCCCTGCAGGCCGATACTCAGTGCGATGTACTGGTGGTCGGCGGTGGTTTGCTGGGTGCCTCTACCGCCTTGCATCTGGCCCGCTCCGGCTTGGATGTAGTGCTGGTGGAAAAGGACAGCATTGGCTCGGCCGCTTCGGGTCGAAACGGTGGGCAGTTGACACCGGGCTTGGCCCGTTGGGAAGCCGCTGACATGATTGCCCATTTGCCTTTGGATGAGGCCCGTCGCTTGTGGCGTTTTGCCTCGCATGAAGCCATGGATTTGCTGGATCAGATTGCCCAGGACTACGAACTGGATTTTGATCGTCGGCGAGGTCATTTGACGGCGGCGGTTCACGCCGGTCATATGGGGGCTCTGGTCGAAGGCGCTGATGCACGCCGCTACCTGGGGGATACCAGCGTGGAAATTGTGGGCAGTTACGAGCTGGAGCAGGAAATCCGCTCGCCGCTGTATCACGGTGCTGTGGTGGATACTTTGGGTGGTCAGCTGCATCCCCTGGCTTTGCTGCGTGGCCTGGTTTACGGCCTGGTACAGCATGGTGGCCGGGTCTACGAGGGCAGTCCGGTCGAGGCAATTGAACAGACCGAAAAAGGTGCTCTGGCCGTCACGCCGGGCGGCACGATTTTGGCCCGTCAGGCTCTGGTGCTGGCCGTGCATGACACGACCTCTCAGTTTTTGACCACACAGTCCAACACCACTGTGCCGTTCTATACCTATGTGGGGGTGACTGAGCCTTTGGAATGCCCGGTCAGTGAGCTTTTACCCACGGACCGTGCAGTGTACGACACGCAGTTCCAGATCGACTATTACCGTGCGGTGCGCCAAAACCGCTTGTTGTTTGGCGGGCAGGGCACGGGCAGCAGTTGGTCTCCTGAACGCATTAACGACTACTTGCTTGAGCGTATCCAGACTGTGTTCCCACAGCTGGAACAGGTGCAGCTGGAGTTCTCTTGGAGCGGTATCAGTGACTTCACCTTGAACGGTGCGACAGACTCGCGCAAGACCGATGATGCTGTTCCTGTGTATATGGTGCATGGCTGGAGCGGCCACGGTGTAGCGCAAACTGTGCGCATCGGTAAAGCCATCAGTGATGACGTGACGGGGATAAACGAAGACTTTGCCATGCTGACGGATATTACGCATCGCAGCATCCCCTTGGGTCAGCAGTTGTCGGGTTTGGCGATTCCGGTAGTCAAGGCCGCCATTGGCATGATGAGTGCCGTCAATCCAGGACGTCTGGTTTCGTTCTAATACCCGTTGTAGGGCGCAGCGTTTGCCCTGCTGCGCCGGCCTGACTAGGGCAAGCCCCCACTTGTTTTAAGGCTGAAATACTTTAAATTTATGACTTCCTATTTGTATTGGCTTCAATAATTTAGGTTCATAAGAATTTTCAGTATCATAAAAACGAGGGACAAATATGCAGAAAGGGCTTGTTCGTACGGGCGTCGCCGCCGTTGGTCTGGCTTTGGGTATGACGTGGGCACCGGCTTATGCTCAGGTGCAGTCGGTGGAAGTGATGCGAGACAGCTATGGCGTGCCGCATGTGTTTGCCGACAGTCACTATGGCTTGTATTACGGCTATGGTTATGCCGTCGCCCAGGACCGCCTGTTTCAGATGGATATGGCACGCCGCTCTTTTGTAGGCACGACCGCTGAAGTGTTGGGCGCCGGCGAGCAGGATGTCTACGTCAAGTACGACATGCAGGTGCGGCAGAATTTCACGCCCGCATCCATTCAGCGTCAGATTGCTGCTTTATCCAAAGACGAGAGAGATATTTTTCGGGGCTATGCGGACGGCTTTAACGCTTACTTGGAGCAAGTGCGTCGCCATCCCGAGCTGTTGCCTAAAGAATATGTGGATTTTGATTTCCAGCCTCAAGCCCTGACTGACTTTGATGTAGTCATGATTTGGGTGGGCTCCATGGCCAATCGTTTCTCGGACACGAATCTCGAAGTGACTGCGTTGGCCATGCGTCAGTCTTTGGAAAAGCAATATGGCCCCGAGCAGGGACGAGCTTTGTTTGACGAGCTGCTGTGGGTGAATGACACGACGGCACCCACCACGGTCCCGGCTCAAGCTGCCGAGCGCAAGCCACAGGCGCAAGTGGGTGTACAGAATCTGGCTGAGGTTTCCTCGACAGTCTTGGCAGCAGAACTGGAGCGTCAGGATCAGCATTGGGGCGGTCGCGGCCCGGACTTTGCACCCAAGGCCAGTAATCTCTGGAGCACCCGGCCCGAGCGGGTTCAGGATGGCGCTACTGTTCTGATCAATGGCCCACAGTTTGGCTGGTACAACCCGGCCTACACCTACGGTATCGGTTTGCACGGTGCGGGTTTTGATGTGGTGGGCAATACCCCATTTGCCTACCCAATCGTCCTGTTCGGGACCAATAGCGAGATTGCCTGGGGGGCCACTGCCGGTCCCCAGGACGTGGTGGACATGTATCAGGAAAAATTGAACCCGGCCCGCGCCGATCAATACTGGTTTAACAATGTCTGGCGCACCATGGAGCAGCGCAAGGAGCGCATTCAGGTTCGTGGTCAAGCTGATCGGGAAATGACAATCTGGCGCACGGTACACGGCCCGGTCATGCAGTTTGATCATGAGCAAGGCGTGGCCTATAGCAAGAAACGCAGCTGGGATGGCTACGAGGTGCAGTCCTTGCTGGCTTGGCTGAACGTGGCCAAGGCTCGTAACTGGACTGAATTTCTGGAGCAGGCCAGCAAGATGGCCATTTCCATTAATTGGTACTACGCCGACCGACACGGCAATATCGGTTATGTGTCGCCTGCTTTCTTGCCCCAGCGTCCAGCAGATCAGGATATGCGCGTGCCAGCTAAAGGGGATGGCAGCATGGAGTGGCAAGGGATCAAGAGTTTTGAGGCGATTCCCAAAGCCTACAATCCGTCCCAAGGCTATTTGGTCAACTGGAACAACAAGCCCGCACCGGATAAGACCAATACGGATACCTATTACTGGACCTATGGCGATCGCATGAACGAGCTGGCGACCCAGTACCAGCAGAAAGACGTTTTCAGCGTGCAGGAAATTTGGGAGTTCAACAAAAAGGCTTCCTATAGCGATGTGAATTGGCGCTATTTCCGCCCGCATCTGGAAAAACTGGCGCAGCAGCTACCTGCCGGTGATAGCAATAAGGCGGCATTGACGACCTTGTTGGCCTGGGATGGCATGGAGCACGATCAAGCTGGGCAGAACGCTGGACCGGCGCGAGTCCTGTTCAAAACCTGGCTGGAAGAAATGTATAAGCAGGTCTTGATGCCAGTGGTGCCTGAGTCGCATCGTGCCATGTACAGCCAGACGGGTTTTGCGACGCAGCAAGGGCCCAATCCCGGTTCCATCAATTTGAGTATGGGCACCAAGGTCTTGTTGCGTGCCCTGGCCCTGGAAGCTAACCCAGATCCGAAACGTGTGAATGTCTTGGGTGAACAATCCTCCCAAGCCATCATGCATCTGGCCTTGCGGAACGCGCAGACCCGTTTAGGCAAAGAACAGGGCACTGATATGACGCGCTGGACCATACCGACCTCGGTACACCGCTTCAGCGACAAGAACTTCACCGGAACGCCGCAGACGACATCGGGTAATACCTTTGCCTTTACCGGCTATCAGAACCGGGGCACGGAAAATAACCGGGTTGTATTTGATGCCCAGGGCGTGGAGTTTTGTGATGCCATGCCACCCGGTCAAAGTGGATTCACTGACCGTAATGGTGTCCGCAGTCCGCACTACGAGGATCAGCTCAAGATGTACGAAAGCTTCGAGTGCAAGACCATGGATGTGACGCACGCGGATATTCGTCGTAATGCGCAGACCAGCACGATGCTGTTGATTCAGCCTCCGGCACAGCAGTGATCATGGCGCGGCCCTCGCTCTGCTTATAGAGATTGAGAGGCCGCGATTATGACGTCAGCGTTTGCTGCTGGTTGGCCATTTGCAAGATTTATAGCGCATGGGGCTAGCGAGTGAAATACAGACCGGAGTTTGGACTGTTCATACTGATGTGGAGCCCATGCTGAGGGCGAGGGTCGGGGATAGCACCGGTGGCAAGGCGTACGATGCCCTGCTGCCGTCACGCGCGGCACTGGAGCAGTATTTGACGGGACCGTAGTAGGAATCAAGAGCTCCAGCGGTTTGCGAACCGTAGAAAGGGCTATTGTGGCAATGGCTGTCAATGATATTTACCGAGCCACTTATCATCTGGAGATTACCAAGGCCCAGACTGACCCAGACTGTGGTCAGCGTGTGACTGGCATCTATCGGCGTTTCCTTATGCTACGCCATGCTGGATGAGGGCTTGGGGTTCAGTCTGGTGCCCTGGAAACCAGTGATTGAGCAGCGGCTGGGTCAGCAGCTTGCCGCGACCATACGCGGTGGTGGTGTGTCTTGGGAGGTCGGGAGGCAACGCGGGATGTCGATTAGTTGACGCTGTTCATTGAATTTCTTCCCTAGCCATATCGATAAGAGCCCTGAGATTTCCTGGGACATGGCGATTATTCGGAAAGTACAAATGCAAACCCGGAATGTATGGACACCAGCTCTCTAATACAGCAACCAAGTCGCCCCTATCGATATAGGGGCGTGCATACTCTTCCATAACATAAGCAATGCCCACACCGGCCGTTGCTGCTTCCATCATCAATTGATGGTGGTCCAAAGTGAGCGCACCCGGCACATCCAACACGAATTCTTGTCCTTGCTTCGTGAATTCCCAACGATAACGTTTGCCACTGGGAAAACGTTGTCGGATGCACTGATGCTTAACAAGCTCATCCGGTGTTTTCAGTACAGGATGAGCAGCCAAGTAATTGGGTGACGCGACGGCCAAAAACCGAATGTCCGGGCCAAGGCGAACTGCCACCATATCTTTAGGCACAGCGTCACCCAATCTGATTCCTGCGTCAAAGCCCTTCTCGACGATGTCTACCAGTTCTCCCTGTGCGATGAGGTCAAGTTGCACATCTGGATAGCGCACCAGAAATTTCGGCACCAGCGTTTTGAGTAGCAAGCGAATAGCTGGCTCGCTGCCGTTAATTCTCAGCGTTCCCATCGTCCGTCCCTGTGCGCCTGCAACGTCTTCCAGCAGTTGACTCAAATCGCCTAGCAACGGGTCAAGGCGTGCAAGAAACTGTTCTCCTGCCTCAGTCAGCGACACGCTGCGTGTTGTCCGATGCAGTAGACGGGTGCTTAGCTTACTTTCCAGCCCGCGCAGCGTATGACTGAGCGACGACCGTGTAACGCCAAGCAGTTCAGCTGCGCGTCGGAAACTGCGGTGTTCAGCGACAGCCATGAAGGCGTGCAGATCTTTCAGGGTTGGAGAATCAATTGGTGATTTCATTTCACCTACTCATGCTGTTTATTGGTCATTCCAATAACAATCATAGCCGCATACCATCTCTTAAGTTCTTATTTTTTCTCTTTTCTGGACTAACAATATGACTAAGACATGGTTTATTACCGGAACCTCAACAGGGCTCGGTCGACTTCTGACTGAACGCCTGCTGACGCGTGGTGATCGCGTCGTCGCAACAGTTCGTCGGCCTGACGCTCTGGAGACGCTGACAGCACAGTATGGTGATCAGTTGCTTGTTCTCACGCTGGATGTCACCGACACGCACGCCATAAAAAAGGTGGTCACGGATGCTTTTCAACGTGTCGGGAACATTGATGTAGTGGTCAGCAATGCTGGCTATGCGCTATTTGGTGCTGCCGAAGAAGCAAGCGACGCCCAGATTGAACGGCAGATTGCAACAAACCTGATGGGATCCATCCAACTTATACGAGCTGTCTTGCCTCATTTGCGCGCGCAAGGGGGAGGTCGCATCGTGCAGGTTTCCTCGGAGGGTGGACAGATCGCATACCCGAACTTCAGTCTTTATCACGCTACCAAATGGGGAATCGAAGGATTCGTCGAATCTGTTGCTCAGGAAGTTGCACCATTTGGCATCGATTTTCTGATTGTCGAGCCCGGTCCAACCGGCACCAATTTCGTTGATGGACTCGATCGCGCACAGATTATGGCCTGCTATGAAGACACACCGGCTGGCGATGTACGTCGGGGAGTAGCCTCAGGGGCTTTTGCTATTAAAGGTGACGCCGCCAGAACGGTCGATGCCATGATTATGACGGCAGATATGCAGCACCCTCCCTTGCGGCTCGCATTGGGCAGTACCGCCTATTCATCAATTAGCCAAGCACTGTCCCAGCGCTTAAGTCTGCTGGAAAACCAGAAGGACAGAGCGCTGTCCGCTGATCGTCTTAACTAAATCCTGAGCCCTGTACACATGAGTCAACGCTGGTTGTTTACTAGAGCTGCTTTGTACCGCAGTTTTCCACTATTGATGCCGTTGCTGCTGGTGGTGTTTCTTGTTGGTTGCCATAGCCAGGCCGCTGAAGAGCACGCGCCAAATCAACCTTTGGTCAGCATCGCCCCCGTCGTAGAGCGACAAGTTATCCAGTGGGATAATTTTAACGGACGAATCGAAGCTGTTGAGACGGTGGCTCTGCGGCCACGCGTCAGCGGCCATATTGAAAAAATCAACTATCGAGAAGGGCAAACCGTTACGCGCGGCGATGTTTTGTTTGAGATAGACGCCCGCGGTTATCAGGCAGCGTTGACCCGTGCTGAAGCCGACCTCGCCAGCGCTCGCGCGCACGCCTCTTTGGCGCGCAGTGAGGCTTCTCGTGCACAAAGGCTTGCGTCGTTGAAAGCAGTATCTGCCGAGGAGCTGGAGCGGCGTCGCGCCGCTTCAGCCCAGGCCGATGCCACTGTTAAATTTGCACAGGCGGCTGTCGAAACCGCCAGGCTCGAATTGGACTTCACTCAAGTGCGTGCACCGATTTCAGGACGGGCGGGTCGAGCGTTGGTCACAGTTGGCAATCTGGTCTCGTCCGAGGGAATGGCAAACATATTAACCACCTTGGTGTCGCTGGATCCGATGCATGTGCATTTCGATAGTGATGAACGGACTTACTTACGTTATGCGCAGATGGTGCGCGCAGGTGAGCGCCCTGACGAACGCAATGGCGGAGTGCCGGTCAATATCGGACTGCTAGGAGAAGAGGGTCATCCACATGCGGGCCAGGTTGATTTCATTGACAACCGTGTGGATCCAGATACCGGCACGATACGGGCGCGCGCCACGCTATCGAATCCCGATGGTCTGCTTACGCCTGGGCTCTATGCTCGTGTGCGCTTGCAAGGCAGCATCCCGTTCAAGGCCGTACTCGTTGACGATAAAGCGGTGATGACTGATCAAGATCGCAAGTACGTCTATATCGTCGACGAGAACAACGCGGCAAAACGTCGTGATGTCAGTCTGGGGCGCTTAGCCGAAGGACTGCGCATCGTCGAAAAAGGCTTGCAGCCGGGCGATCGCGTGATCGTCAATGGCATCCAAAAAATAACCCATTCGGGCATGCCTGTGCAGGTGCAGGTTGTTGCGATGGAGCCGCAGCACGTCGCGTTGCAATCTGCTGACAGCCAACGAGAGTAATAGTATGCAATTCGCCCGATTCTTCGTGGACCGACCGATCTTTGCTGCGGTACTGTCCATTATCATTTTTATTGTCGGTCTGATATCGATACCGCTGCTGCCTATCAGCGAATACCCCGAAGTCGTTCCGCCCAGCGTGCTGGTGCGTGCCACTTATCCTGGGGCTAATCCGCGCGAAATTGCCGAGACGGTAGCTGCTCCGTTGGAGGAAGCTATTACCGGCGTGGAGGACATGCTCTACATGAAATCCGTTGCCGGTAGCGATGGGGTGATGACATTGACCGCCACCTTCCGCCAAGGCACGGATCCCGATGATGCACAGGTCAAGGTACAAAATCGGGTCGCTCAGGCCGAAGCTCGGCTACCCGAAACGGTGCGCCGCTTAGGGGTGGTTACGACGAAGCAGTCGCCCAACATTACGCTGCTGGTGCAACTGAGTGCGCTCGATGGCCATTATGACGAACTTTACCTTCGCAATTATGCGTTATTGAATGTGCGCGACGAATTGGCGCGTTTGCAAGGTGTAGGGGATGTGCAGTTATGGGGTTCAGGCGATTACTCAATGCGCCTGTGGCTAAACCCCGAAAAAATCGCGGCCTTGGGCATGACCGCGGATGAGGTGCTGGCTGCCGTGCGCGAACAAAACGTGCAGGTTTCGGCTGGACAGCTCGGTGCGCCGCCTAATCCAGCAGGTAGCGATTTTCTGTTGTCAATCAACACCCAAGGACGTTTGGCTACGGAAGCAGAGTTTGGCGAGATCATTATTAAGTCGGGTAGCCAAGGGCAAGTAACGCACTTGAGGGATGTGGCGCGTGTTGAGCTGGGAGCCTCAGATTACTCACTCAAGTCACTGCTCAACAATGAGCCGACTGTGGGAATTCCGATCTTTGCTGTGCCTGGAGCCAACTTCATTGATGTGTCGAATCGGGTTCGGGACAAGATGGCTGACTTGGCGATGCATTTTCCCGAAGGCCTGACATGGTCCGTTGAGTACGACCCTACCGTGTTCGTTCGAGATTCGATCAAATCAGTTGTGAATATGCTGTTTGAGGCTGTGCTGCTCGTGGTCCTCGTAGTGATTTTGTTCATGCAGACTTGGCGGGCGTCTATCATCCCTTTGTTGGCTGTTCCCGTATCGGTGGTGGGCACGTTCGCAGTGCTGCTATTACTGGGATTTTCCATCAATACGCTAACGCTCTTTGGTCTTGCATTGGCCATCGGTATTGTGGTGGATGATGCCATCGTGGTGGTAGAGAACGTCGAGCGAAATATTTCTGATGGCCTGGATCCGCGTACGGCGGCGCACCAAGCAATGCGTGAAGTGAGCGGGCCTATCATTGCGATCACACTGGTTCTGTGTTCTGTGTTTGTGCCCATGGCTTTCCTGTCTGGCGTGACGGGTCAGTTCTACAAGCAGTTTGCTGTAACAATTGCAATCTCAACTGTCATTTCTGCGATCAACTCACTGACGTTATCTCCGGCATTGGCGGCCTTGCTATTGCGTCCGAGTGGGACTCCTCCTGATATGCCTACGCGTATTCTCAACCGAGGACTTGGCTGGATATTTCGTCCCTTCAACAGGCTCTTTCAGCGTAGTGCGCAAGGCTATGGTGGCGCGGTGGCTCGCCTGCTTGGGCGTCGGCGTGCAGTTTTTCTGGTCTATCTGGCGTTGCTTGCGGCAACCGGGTTCTTGTTTAAGGCGGTACCCAGCGGCTTTGTTCCTACACAGGACAAGCTTTATCTGGTCGGCGCAGTCAAGCTGCCTGAAGGTGCGTCCTTGGATCGTACCGAGGCATTGGTGCGGCGCGTGACCGACATTGCGTTAAAAGTAGAGGGGGTTATCACAGCCGTTGCGTTGCCGGGCTTGAATGTGCTGCAATCCACCAATACCTCTAACACGGGCGTAGTCTTCTTTGGCTTGACTCCGGCCAGTGAGCGTTCGCTGTCGGCCATTGAGATTGTCGCTGAGCTCAATACTCGTTTCGCGCAAGAGCAAGACGGGCTGGCTTTTGCCATCATGCCTCCGCCCATCGCGGGTCTGGGTACGGGTTCGGGATATTCACTGTACGTCGAAGATCGCAATGCGGCGGGTTATGGTGCCTTGCAAACTGCGGTGGATAGGCTAGCTAGCGCCGTGTCGCAGCAAGCAGGATTTCCCTATCCGATCAGTTCTTATCAGGCGAATGTGCCGCAGCTTGATGTCCTGGTGAACCGTACTAAAGCCAAGGCACAAGGAGTGGCACTCACAGATCTCTTCGATACGATGCAAATCTATCTGGGATCAAGCTACGTGAATGATTTCACACGCTTCGGCCGTACATTCCAAGTGGTAGCGCAAGCCGATGCACCATTTCGCAGCACGATTGAGGATATTGCCAACTTGCGTACCCGCAATACACAGGGAGATATGGTACCCATTGGCAGCATGGTTGAAGTGAACGCAGCTTATGGGCCAGACCCCGTCATTCGTTTCAATGGTTATCCTGCAGCAGATCTAATCGGCGAAGCTGACCCCCGACTGGTCTCCTCGTCAGAGGCGCTGCGCGTATTGGCCGAGACTGCCGCCGAAGTATTGCCACAGGGAATGGAATTGGAGTGGACAGACTTGAGCTATCAGCAGCTTATGCAGGGTAATGCAGCGCTGATCGTGTTTCCCTTGGCTGTGCTGCTGGCATTTCTGGTATTGGCAGCGCTGTATGAAAGTTGGACCTTACCACTGGCTGTAATCCTGATTGTGCCCATGTGTTTGTTATCAGCGATGAGCGCAGTCTGGCTAATCGGTGGTGATAACAACATCTTCGTGCAGATCGGACTGGTAGTGCTGATTGGTCTGGCGTGCAAGAACGCGATTTTGATTGTGGAGTTTGCGCGTGAACTCGAACACCAGGGCCGTGGAATTGTTGAGGCTGCGTTGGAGGCTTGCAGACTACGGCTGCGTCCCATCATCATGACGTCGATTGCTTTCATTGCCGGTGTGTTGCCTTTGATGATCGGTACGGGGGCTGGTGCTGAGGTTCGCCAGGTAATGGGCGTGACAGTCTTTGCAGGCATGCTGGGTGTAACGCTGTTCGGATTGTTCCTGACACCTGTTTTTTACGTGGCTCTGCGTCGCTTAGCCACCCGAAAATCACGTCGTTCAATCTCGCTTGAGACGTTGGAGTCTTCCCATGTTTAAGTCGTTCCATTGTTCCTTTATCTGCCTACGTGGAGTGCCGGTCTTCCTGTCAGCACTATTATTGTCGGCATGTGCGGTCGGCCCCGACTATCAAGTCCCTGTCATGCAGCTTGAGTCGGCATATGCGCGACAGGACTCGATGGTCAGCACGGTGGAGGTGCCTGAAGCAGACGCACAGTTTTGGCGTGATTGGGGTGACCCTTTATTGGTGTCGATTGTCGATGCAACGCTACGCGCCAATCACGATATACGTATCGCCTTATCACGCTATGAGCAGTCCCGCGCGCTGACACATCAGGCTGGTTTAGATCGCTACCCCACACTAGATGTCTCAGGCGACGTAAGCGACCGGCGCGTCAGCGCTTCGCAGGCGTTTGGTTTGTCGCGTGCTCATCGCGATGGAGAATTACACACGGCTAATTTATCGGTGATTTGGGAATTGGATTTCTTTGGGCGGGTACGCCGTAGTGTGGAGTCTCAGCGGGCAGATACCGAAGCCCATGCAGCTGATTTAGCAGGTGTACAAGTAGCTGTAGTTGCTGAGGTGACTGATGCTTATTTTCGCCTGCTTGGTCTACAGAGGCGACTGCAGGTAGCGCGTGACAACGAAAGTAACCAAGCTGATACGTTGCGCCTGATCACTGCATTGTTCCAGGAAGGACGCGGCACCTCATTTGACACGGAACGTGTGCGTACACAGCTGGCCTTCACGCGTTCACGCATCCCTCCGCTGGAGGCCGAGGCTGCTGTGACCGCTAATCGCATTGCTGTGCTAACAGGTCGTGAACCAGCTGCTGTGGTTACGATGCTGGACAGGTCGGCTGCCTTGCCCGTCTACCCCGCACAGATCAATGCTGGGGTGCCTAGTGAGCTGTTGCGCCGTCGCCCTGATATCGCTGCGGCCGAACGCCGCCTGGCAGCTGCTACGGCACGTATAGGCGTAGCCACGGCCGATCTCTTTCCCCGTTTTACTTTGGGAGGCCTGGTAGGCACTCAAGCGCTGGGTTTCAACACCTTGTTCCAACGTGATAGTGAAACACGCGTGGTTTCTCTGGGAGTAGGAGGTTCGTTTCTGGACGTTGGCCGTGTGCGATCTCGCATTGCTGCGGCCAATTCAGCGGCCGCAGAAAGCTTGGCTGCCTACGAGCAAACGGTGCTGATCGCCATGGAAGAAACCGAAGATGCACTGGTGCGTCTTTCTCATGCTCAGGCCGAAAAAGCCATTCTGGAACAAGCAGCAGAAGCCAGCCGCAGCGCCGCGCTCACCGCGCGCCAGCAATTTGAAGGCGGGATGGTGGGGGTGCTAGAGGTGCTGGATGTTGAGCGTTCTCGACTAGATGTGGAGAATCTGCTGGCGCAAAGCGCTACACAGCAGGCTACGGCGCTAGTCGCTGTGTATAAAACGCTTGCCGGGGGATGGCCTCAGCTGATACCTGAGCCACAGGGCGACGCCATGGCTCAGCGGTAGTGATAACTGAGATTGCCACTAGCCTCATTCCTTGGCACTACGAGCACGACCTTAACGGCTATCTGAACAGCGAAAGGTTGGCTCTATGTGGATGTTGCTATGGATCTACATTTTCGGCATATTGTGGGCAGATCCATGTAGCGGTGTATGACGAGTTAGTGGGTTGCCAAGGCGTTGATGATGGTCACTTGGTGTCGTGGTTACCTTAAAGCGCTGATGTACTATTCAGATTAGGACAGCCAATACGGGAGTCAAGCGGGCAGAATCTGGGTCAGGTTTTAGGCAGTGTCGGCATAAGATGGGATATCTTAAGCTGTTCATAACACTGCTGTATTGGGCTTGGGCGTAGTCCAGCGAATTTCGGCTCTGGAGTCATGGCGAAATAAAAAAGCCGCCCCTGATTTAGGGGCGGCTTTTTAGCTTTCAGCAGGAACTGCTTATCAGCCTGGAATGCGATCCAGAATGCGCTGGGCTTCAATACGCACACGTTCGGGGGCGGTGCCACCAATGTGTTTGCGCGAAGCGACCGAGCCTTCCAGAGTCAGCACTTCAAAAATATCCGACTCGATACGGCTGTCGAATTTTTGTAGCTGTTCCAGGCTCAGATCAGCCAGATCGCAACCCAGTTGTTCGCAGTCGCGTACGGCCAAAGCCACTGTTTCGTGAGCGTCACGGAAGGGCAGGCCCTTTTTGACCAGGTAATCGGCCAGATCGGTGGCGGTAGCAAAGCCTTGCAAGGCAGCGGCGCGCATCGCATCGGGTTTGACCTTGATGCCGGAGATCAGGTCTACAAAAATGGTCAGGGTGTCGCGAATGGTATCAGCCGAATCGAACAGACCTTCTTTGTCTTCCTGATTGTCCTTGTTGTAGGCCAGAGGCTGGCCTTTCATCAAGGTCAGCAGGGCAATCAGGTTACCGTTGACGCGACCTGTCTTGCCGCGGGCCAGTTCAGGAACGTCGGGGTTTTTCTTTTGCGGCATGATGGAGCTGCCGGTGCAAAAGCGGTCCGCCAGATCAATAAAGCCCACGCGTGGGCTCATCCACAGCACCAGTTCCTCGGAGAAACGGGAAATGTGCGTCATGATCAGGGCCGCTGCGGCGCAGAACTCAATGGCAAAATCGCGGTCCGATACGGCATCCAGCGAGTTGCGGCACACATCATCAAAGCCCAGCAGGCCAGCGACCATTTCGCGGTCGATGGGGTAGCTGGTACCAGCCAGTGCTGCGGCGCCCAAAGGCAAGCGGTTGACGCGCTTGCGGCAGTCTTGCAGACGCTCGGCATCGCGTTGGAACATCTCGGCGTAGGCCAGCAGGTGGTGACCAAAGGTCACGGGTTGTGCCACTTGCAAATGGGTGAAACCTGGCAAAATAGTGTCTGCCTGGGCCAGGGCCAGTTCAGCCAGCTTGCGCTGCATTTGGGCCAGCAGGTCCTGGGCAATATCGATTTCATTGCGCAGCCACAGACGAATATCGGTCGCCACCTGGTCATTGCGTGAACGGCCGGTGTGCAGGCGTTTGCCGGCATCACCAATCAGTTCGACCAGACGCTTTTCGATGTTCAGGTGCACGTCTTCAAGATCCAGCAACCACTGGAACTGGCCTTGGGCGATTTCGTCCAGGATCTGACTCATGCCGCGTTCAATGTCCGCTTTGTCCTGTTCGGTAATGACACCGACGGCGGCCAGCATGCTGGCGTGGGCCAGGGAGCCCTGAATATCAAAGCGAGCCATGCGCTTGTCAAAGTCCACCGACGCTGTGTAGCGTTTGACGAGGTCAGAGACGGGCTCGGAAAAACGAGCCGACCAGGCCATGGCTTTATTGGCGAACTGGTCTTGGGAAGAGGAGGGGGTGTTTGTTGACATAGGGGGCAATTATAGTGGATTGGACGGGCTGACGCAGGTCATCCAGTCCCGCAGAAAGTAGACGCTGTGCAGTATATTAGATAGTTTTGAGACTCTAGGAAACCATGCGGGCCCTTTTGAGGGGCTGGCTGGACAAGGAAGAACACATGGAGCAAGAACGCACCTTTGCCGATTTGTTGGGATGGCAATGGATTGAGGCGTATTTACCGCAGGATCGCTGGGTACAGATAATGGCCGGTTTGGCCATGCTGACCGTGCTGGTCTGGATTGTCAGCTGGTTGACCAGTTCCGTGCTCTCGCGCCTGGTGCGCAGGCTGCTGAAAGTGGCCGGCAAGGACGAATGGGCTCGCGCCCTGGTCAAAAAGCGCTTTGTACGTAATGTAGGTTATGCCGTGCCTTTGCTGGTGGTCAGCTCCAATCTGACCTTGCTGCCCTTGGCCACCAGTTTGCTGGAAGTGATAGAACGGGTTGCTCTACTGGGCTTTCTGGTGTTTCTTATCATGGCGATTGTCAGCCTGTTGGGGGCCTGGCAAGAGGTCTATGCCAATTCCAGCAAGGGCCGCACCAAGTCCATCAAGGGCTATGTGGAGGTGGCCAAGATCGCGGTGTGGGCGATTGGCATTATTGTCATGATCTCCATCGTGCTGGACCAGTCTCCAGTGCTGCTGCTTTCCGGTTTGGGTGCGCTATCTGCGGTTTTGCTGTTGGTCTTTAAGGACACTTTGCTGTCGCTGGTAGCCAGCACGCAGATGAGCACTAATGACATGTTGCGCATCGGTGACTGGATTGAGATGAAGCAGGCCGGAGCCGATGGCTTTGTGATCGATATGGCCTTGCATACGGTCAAAGTCCAGAACTGGGACAAGACCGTCACTACAATTCCCACCTACAAGCTGTTCTCGGAGAGCTATCGCAACTGGCGGCAGATGTTCGAGTCGGGTGGCCGGCGCATCAAACGAACACTTAGTATTGACGCCTCCAGTGTGCGTTTTCTGACTCCAAGCGAGGTGGATAGCCTGTCGCGCTTTGCGTTGCTGCGCGACTACCTGAACGAGAAAAAAGAAGACCTGGAGCGCTCCAACCAAGAGTTGAGCCGTGCGGGTATGGATGCAGTCAATTACCGTCGCCTGACTAATCTGGGGACTTTTCGTGCTTACTGCATGGCCTATATCAAGCGTCACCCCGAAATTCACCAGGATATGATCCAGATGGTGCGCATGATGGAGCCCACCGCCGAAGGGATTCCTATCGAGGTGTATTGCTTTACCAATAAAACCGCCTGGGTAGACCACGAGCGCATCCAGGGCGACATTTTTGACCATATTCTGGCTGTGCTGCCCGAAATCGGCTTACGCCTGTTCCAGTCGCCTACCGGACGCGACTTGAGCCTGGGCTTGAGCCTGGCAGCAGAAAGTCACCGACCCCTTCCGGGTGTCAAAGACCCTCTTTAAATTTGACGTGTGAGTAACCATGAAACAAATTACGGCCATTATCAAACCCTTCAAGCTGGATGAAGTTCGCGAAGCACTGGCAGAGCTGGACGTCAATGGCCTGACCGTTACCGAAGTCAAAGGCTTTGGCCGACAAAAAGGCCATACCGAGCTGTATCGCGGTGCCGAATATGTGGTGGATTTTCTGCCTAAAATTCGCGTGGATATCGTGGTGGCAGCGGATCGCTGTGAGGCGATTATCGAGGCCATTATCAAAGCGGCCCATACCGGCAAGATTGGTGACGGCAAAATTTTCGTAACGCCGGTTGAGCAGGCCATTCGGATTCGCACTTCCGAGAGCGGCCGCGACGCACTGTAAGGCTGTCTCCGTCTGAACCTTGGCTTGGCAGCTTGGATTAAAGGACAAACTGATGCGATATGAAAAGCTGGGGTCCGCCCCACAAGTCTCGCGTGTGGGACAAGGCAGCTGGTATGTCGAGCAGGCCGATTGGTCGCAGAGCATTGCGGCCTTTCAAGCCGGTTTGGACGCGGGCATGAACCATATCGATACGGCTGAAATGTATGGCGATGGTCAGGCCGAAACCTTGATCGGACAGGCGCTGCAAGGCCGCCGTCATGAAGCCTTTTTGGTGTCCAAGGTTTTGCCTTCCAATGCTAGCCGTCAGGGGGTAATGCGCGCCTGCGAAGCCAGCTTAAAGCGCCTGGGCACAGACTATCTGGATCTGTATTTATTGCACTGGCCCGGTCAGGTGCCTTTGGAAGAAACCTGTGCGGCGTTTGATCAACTTAGGCAGCAAGGCAAGATCAAGCAGTGGGGCGTCAGCAATTTTGATGCTCCTGACTTGGAAGAGCTTTACGAGATCGTGGGGCCTGGCGAGATCGCCTGCAATCAGGTCTTATATCATCTGAACGAGCGTGCGATTGAACATGCGGTCATGCCCTGGTGCCAGAAGCACAAGGTCAGCGTAGTGGCTTACAGCCCGTTCGGGCACGATGATTTTCCTGAGCCCGAATCAAGCGGTGGCGCTTTGTTAGCAGAGATCGCCAGTTACTATCAGGCGACTTCACGACAAGTCGCCTTGGCTTTTTTACTACGCGACCCCAATGTGTTTGTCATTCCCAAAGCATCGCGGGCTGTGCATGCCCAGCAAAATGCAGCGGCAGGGGATTTGATCTTG
>NZ_BMZN01000001.1:161815-252717 GCF_014652815.1 Alcaligenes pakistanensis | reverse complement strand
CCCCCGAATCCTGGAGCTATCGCCAGGATTCGGGGGCCGTTTAGTTTGTCAGCGGTTTAACGGGCGAAGTAGGGCTGCCGTTTGTTCTTGAAGTACAACCAGGCCAAAGCCAGCATGACCACTGCCGAAACAGGCAGGGTCCAGGTATTGACGCCATACCAGCCGTAGACAGCCAGCACGTGGCCGGAGGTAAAGGACGACAGGGCGACACAGGTGAAGATGATGAAATCATTCAAAGCCTGCACTCGGCCACGCTCTTCGGGGCGATAACAGTCCACCACCATATTAGTGGCGCCAATAAAGCCGAAGTTCCAACCCAGACCCAGCAAAATCAGGCTGAACCAGAAATGCGGCACCGTCATGCCCAGCAGGGCCACGATGCTGGCCAGACCCAGCAGCAACACGCCTGCAAACGTGACGGGGATTTTGCCAAAGCGTTTGATCAGATTGCCGGTAAAGAAGCTGGGGCCAAACATGGCCAGGATATGCCACTGAATTCCCAGGGTAGATTCCTTCAGGCTGTGGCCGTGCATCACCATGGCCAATGGCGAGGCGGTCATCAGAAAATTCATCAGCACATAGGAAGCAACCCCGGCCAGCACTGCAATCAAGAAGTAGCTATTGGAGGCGATTTCGCGCAAAGGGCGACCTGTGTAGGGCGTTTTCACCTCATTACGGGTGCCGCGCCCTAAACGCAAGGCAAAGGCAAAAGGCAAGACCAGGGCGGCCAGGATAGCCTGGGCCAGGAAGGCGGCAGCAAAGGGATGTTCGGGCCAGATGTCCTGGGTATGAATAATGGTTTGGGTTGCAATAATGGCCCCCAGCAGGCCTCCCGCCATTACCCAGGAAATCGCCTTGGGTCTGAACGTCTCACTGGCATGGTCTGCGGCGGCAAAACGGTAGCTTTGCACGTAAGAGGCATAGAGGCCAGCGAATAGCGTGCCCACACAGAATAGGGTGAAAGACAGGCTGTAAATACCGGCAGCGGCGAGCAGACCTGCACCCACACCGAGCAGTGCACCAATAATGTAGCCACCTTGGCGGCCCAGTCTGCGCATCAGATAGGCGGCTGGCAAAATACCGATGGCCAGTCCCAGGTTGAAAATGCCCACCGGTAAGGTTGCCAAGTCCGTGCTGCTGGCCATTTTCTGGCCGACCAGACTGCTCAGAGCGACCACCAGTGCGGGATTAGCCCCGCCCAGTGCTTGCATTCCAGAAAGAATAAAGGCGTTGCGGCGACTCTGATCGGCTGGCGTGGACATGATTTGGCTCGGTATATAACTTTATTTTATTAGTTAATGCTGAATTTCAGCTAAACCAGTGTAGCACCGGGAGTCCAGAAGGCTGGCATAAAGGATTCGGCCACCAAGAGCGGCTGACCATGTCGCCAGAAGACGGAACAGCGCGACAAAATCTGTTGGGCATCGGGAACAGGCTCGTCGGTGTTCGCTAAAGCGCGCTCTATGGTACGAAAAAAGCTCATGCCGCGATTCAAACGGCAACTTAAAAAGGCCGAACGTTGTATCTGGGCATCGTTATAAAGCATGTCCGCCAAGGGGCGGCTGCGCAGCCGCCGTATGCCTTGCCAGACGCTTTGAGAAGCGGGCAGGGGCGTGAAACTACGGGCAATAACACAACGGATTCCGTCAACCGCCATGGACACCTCACGTATCCAGGCCAGCGTGCCTGGCGGCTTTTGAATCAAAGCGGCCTCTTGAGGGTTCAAGCGGCAAGCATATTCACTGACGACTTCCAGATGGACTTTACCCAGGCGGCGCAGACCGGCTGTCAGGGCTCCAGGGCGGTGAAGCCAGTGCTTTTGAGCCTGGGTGGCGGAGGGGTGAACCCGGTCATGCCAGGGTTTTTTTGTGCTGGAGGGAAATTTCATGTCCTGTATTATCGCCAAAGCCATAAAATAGCGCTCATGGAAAAAGAACGTATCTCAAAATTAATGGCCCAGCGCGGCATGTGTTCACGCCGTGAGGCGGATGCTTTTATCGAGCGCGGCTGGGTGCGTGTGGACGGTGAAACCGTTTCTGAACTGGGGAGCAAAGCCTACCCCAATCAGAAAATCACATTGGAAAAACAAGCGCGTCAGCGCCAGACCCAACGTGCCACGATCTTGTTGCACAAGCCCGTGGGCTATGTATCGGGGCAGGCCGAAGCGGGTTATCGCAATGCCGTGTCCTTGATCAGCGCCTCGACTCAGTACAAAGGCGGCCGTGGCGGCCAGCGCTTTGACCCTTCGCATTTGCGTGGTCTGGCACCGGCTGGCCGTCTGGATATTGACTCCACCGGCTTGCTGATCCTGACTCAGGACGGTCGTATTGCGCGGCAGATTATTGGCGAAGACTCGGTCATCGACAAAGAATATCTGGTCCGTGTTACCGGCAAGCTGAGCGAACGCGGTCTGGAACTGCTCAATTACGGCTTGAGCCTGGATGGCAAACCTTTGCTGCCCGCCCAAGTGTCCTGGCAGAATGACGACCAGCTGCGTTTTATGCTGCGCGAAGGCAAAAAACGCCAGATTCGCCGCATGTGCGAGCTGGTCGGCTTGAAAGTCGTGGGCTTGAAGCGTGTGCGTATCGGGGAGCTGGTACTGGGTGATCTGCCAGTGGGCCAGTGGCGCTACATGAAAGAATCCGAGCGCCTGGCCTAAGGAACAAGGGGCGGCTTACAGCCCCGAGTGATGAAGTTGAAAGCTGGCCCTATCGTCCTGGGCCAGCGTTTTTGTTAACCAGGGCAGACTTTGTTCCAGTGCGTTGAGCAGCGTCCAAGGGGGATTGCTGATGAACAAGCCACTGCCATGCAAACCCAAACCATTTTTGGCCGGAGCACGAACCGACAGGCTGACATGTAGCCAGGGCGTATCCAGTTGCTCCAGCTTGCGTTGCAAGACCTGCACTTCGGGTCGTTGCACAATGGGATACCACACCACAATACAGGCTTGAGCAAAACGCTTGAGGGCATTTTTCACGCTCGTCAGCACTTGCTGATAATCAGCCTTGGCCTCGTAAGAGGGGTCCATCACCACAATGGCGCGCCGCGATGGAGGCGGCAGCAAGCGTCCCAACTGTTCAAATCCATTGTCTGGATACAGGCGTACCCGACGGTTGCCTTTTGGAAACAGTTGCGCCACGTTTTCGCTAAGAATCTCAAATTCAGACGGGTGCAGCTCAAAGCCGTGAAAGCTGTCTTGCGGGCGCAAGCGCTCTAAAGCCAGCCAGGGGGAGCCAGGGTAATAACGTGCCGTGCCATCGGGGTTGAGGTCTGCAATTGCATCAAGGTACTGCTCGACGAGTTCAGGGTAATGGTCTTGTTGCAAGACTCGATCCAGGCCGTCGTAGAACTCGCCTTTGGTCTGTGCCCAATCGTGTTCCAGATCATAAATACCCGCACCGCAATGCGTATCGATGATGCTGTAAGCGCTGTCCTTTTGGGCGTAGTAGGTAAAGATATGCAGCAAGGTGGCGTGCTTGAGCACATCCGCATGATTGCCAGCATGAAAGGCGTGACGGTAACTGAACAAGAGAAATCCTGGGATGGAACGGTTTAAAGAGTGTCGGGACGAATGGTAGTGACTTTATCAGTGAAAACGCCATTGCAGCCCCAATCCAGCAGCTCACGCACCCTTTCGGCATCGTTCACCGTCCAGACGGCCACGGTGTAGCCTGCCTGGCGTATGGCTTGTATCAAAGCCTGGTCTACAAAACGATCATTCAGATTCAGGCCCATGCAAGCCAGGCGTTCGAGGCGTTCGGGCCAGTCGGCGGGGACAGCTTCTTCGATCAGTAAGGCACGGGGCAGGGTGGGAACAGCCTCGTGGGCCGCTTGCAGGGCGACTTCAGAGAAGGACGACAGCAAAGGCGGCAAGCTGGCCTGGGCCCAGAGAGCTCGCGCTGCCAAGGCCACCAAACGGCCCGTTTGCGCTTCGTCGCCTGTAGTGGGTTTGATTTCGATATTGCTGTGAATTTGATTGGCCAGGGTAAAGGCGGCAATCGAGTTCAAGGTGGGGATAGGTTCGCCCGCATAAGCGGTGGAATGCCAGGCCCCAAAATCCAAGGTGGATAGTTCGGCGAAAGTCAGCGCAGAAGCCAGCCCCTGGCCATTGGAGGTGCGTTCCAGCTCATCATCATGCAGCAGCACGGGAACCCCGTCACGGCTCAGTTTGACGTCGTACTCCATCATGTGAAAACCGTTCTGAGCCCCTATTCGCATGGCGGCCAGCGTGTTTTCCGGGGCAACCTTACCCGCTCCGCGGTGAGCGATCAACGCGGGGTAGGGCCAGTGATGATTCATTGAAGGCATGGCGGACTCGCAAGAGGCGTGATAAAAAGCCAATGTACTATTTTAACCGGGGCTGTACACTGTACGGTTACGGTTTTGGATTTACAATCCGATCCTAGGCCGAATCAGGCACCCATGACGCTAGCACCTGCGCAGCGTAGGGCTCGCTTAATGAAGCCACAGTTTACGTCAAACACACTTGATCCAAACACGGTATATTTTCAGGCCGAGCCGGGCTCTCCGGCCTGATGCGCCGCCCGCAGCACCCTGCTGCAAGCGAAAGTAGGTGATGATTAATGTTCGAGATTATCCGTAAGAACCAACGCGTCATGCAGCTGGTGCTGTTAGTGCTGATTTTGCCGTCTTTTGTACTGATCGGCGTCAGCGGCTACTCCAGCTATGTTTCTGGCGATAGCGATATTGTCAAAGTGGGCGATAGCGCCATTACTTCCCAGGAATTCGATCGTGCGCGCCGCATGCAGCTCGACGAGATGCAGCGTACCAATCCTTCCGGTTTTGACCTGGCCCAGGCCGACAGCGTAGAGAGCCGTCGTCTGTTGCTGGAATCCCTGGTTGATCAGCGAGTACAAATTGAAGTGGCCACTGCGGCTCGCTTTAACGTGTCCGATATCGCGCTGCGCGACAATATTGCCACCATGCCTGAATTTCAGGAAAACGGCACGTTCTCGCCAGCGCTTTATAGCCAGGTCCTGGCCTCGGCAGGTATCAATACCCGTGACTTCGAGCAAAGCCAGCGCGGTCAATTGGCCCTGCAACGCGTGCTCGGTCCAGTGGCGGCCAGTACTTCCATGCTGCCCAGCGTGATGAACAAACTGGAAATTGCCCTGACCGAAGAGCGTGGCGTGCGCACTCGCAATTTCCTGGCCCGCGATTTTGAAGCTACCGTTCAGATCAGCGATGCCGATTTGCAAGCTTGGTACGATGCCAATAAGCAATCGTTGGAATTGCCCGAACAAGTCAAAGTGGAATACCTGCTCTTGAACGAAGCGGCAGCCTCCACCAATTTGGCCACGCCTACCGAAGATCAGCTCAAGCAATACTACGAACAGAACAAGGCCCGCTATGTGCAGCCCGGCCGTGTGAACATCAGCCACATTCTGGTGACACTGCCTGCCGGTGCTTCGGATAGCGAGCGTGAGGCGGCTCAAGCCAAGGCTCGTGAACTGGCAGAAAAGGCTCAGGCCAATAAGGCCGGTTTTGCCGATCTGGCACGCGACAACTCCCAGGACGAAGGCAGCGCCCGTGAAGGCGGCGAGCTGGGCTGGATCAGCAAAGGCTCCTGGCCTAGCGTGTTGGAAAGTGCCGTGTTCGCCTTGGCCAAAGGTGACGTTTCTGGCGTGATCGAAGGTCCTAACGGTTTCCACATCTTCAAGAGCAACGAAGTTCAGCCTGAGCAGGGTGAGTCGTTTGAACAGGCCCGCAGCAAGGTGCAGGACGAAGTGCGCAAGCAGTTGGCGTCTGAGCGTTTTGCCGATATGGCCAGCAAGCTGACCAATCTGGTCTACGACAACGAAGACAATCTGGAAGCGGCCGCCAACGCCTTGGGCCTGAATGTGCAACAAGCCGAGGGCATTACGCGCCAAGGCCTGATTCCAGCCTCGCAAGTTGACGGTGAACTGGCTGCTGCCAAAAGCCCAGAGGCCGCTGTGCTGGACGACAGCCGCGTACGTCAGGCTTTGTTCAATCCAGAAACTTTGGCATCGCGTAAAAATGCAGGGGTGATTGAAGTCTCACCAGACACCTTGATTGCCTTGCGTGTGGTGGACGTGAAAGCTGCCCATGTGCCCAGTCTGGACAAGGTGCGCACCATTGCACAAGAAAACCTGCGCCGTGAGAAAACCGTGGCGATGGCCGTGCAGGCTGGTGAAGAATACCTGAAGCAATTGAGCGAAGGCGCAACACCTGAAGGATTCTCGGCTCAGTTTGCTGTTAGCCGTGCAGAATTCCCCGAGATGGACGAGGCCTTGTTGAATAAAGTGCTGGCCAATCCTGTCGACAAGTTGCCTGCTTATGTGGGTGATCGTCAGCCACAGGGCTACACCGTGGTACAGATTTTGAGCCATGAGCCCGGCAAGGCTGGTAACCCTGGTTTGGAAATGTTGACGGCTCAGCTCAATCAAGCGATGGCCCGTACCGAGACTCAGGCCGTTTTGCAGGCCATGCGTGTTGAAGAAAAAGTTCAGTTCCTGCCAGAAGCAGAAAAAGAACTGACAGCCAGCGGCGATAGCGAGTAAGTCTTTTTAAGGTCAGAACCTGTAACCCTGGAGCGCAGTCGCTCCAGGGTGTTTTTTAAAGAGCATTCTGATGAGTTATTCTGAAACTTCCCAAGTACGGCGGCGCCTTTTAGGCGCCGCAACTGTTTGGGGCCTGACGGCCCCCTGGTGGGCGCATTCCGCTCCTCAGGGCACCTTTATCGAACGCAGCCTGAATAGGCCTGTGCCGGGTGGCGTGGCTGTGCTGGACCTGGGGGCAGGTTCTCGGGCCCCGGTGGTGCACTTTAACGGCCATCGTGTTTTGGTGATTCAGGATGCCGATCAGCGCTGGAAAGCGATTGTTGGGCTGGATCTGAAAACGCAGCCCGGCTCGCAAAGTGTGTCGGTGCAAGGGCAGTCCACCGTGACTTTTCAGGTAGGCAGCAAGCGGTATCGCGAGCAGCGCATTACCCTGAAAAATAAAGCCCATGTGAATCCTGATCCGCAGCAGCAAGCACGTTTTGAGCGTGAGTACGAAGAGCAGATGCAGGCGTATGCCAGCTTCCGTACCGAAGGGCCCAGCAATGTGATTTTTGAAAAACCGGTGTCCGGTCGACTGACCAGCCCTTTTGGTCTGCGCCGTTTTTTCAACGGTGAAGAGCGTAATCCACATTCGGGTTTGGATTTTGCCGCAGCAACGGGCACTGCCGTCAAAGTACCAGCCGATGGCATCGTCACTATCGTGGCGGATTACTTTTTTAACGGTAAAACCGTTTTTGTCGACCACGGCCAGGGCTTGATCACTATGTTCTGCCACTTGTCGGCTTTTGACGTACGGGTGGGCGATAGCGTGCGCAAAGGCGATATTGTGGCTCGTTCTGGTGCTACTGGCAGGGCGACTGGCCCGCATTTGCACTGGAACGTCAGCTTGAATCATGCACGGGTTGATCCCGCTATTTTTATTGGCGCTTTCCAGCCCTAAGCAGGCGTTTAAGGTTTTTCATGATTATTGGCTCGGCATATCGACGGGGGTTACGAGACAGTGCGTCTATTGCACTAGGCTATGTGCCGGTAGCCATCTCCTTTGGCCTGACGGCGGTTCATGCTGGTTTGTCGCCTTGGCTAGCGGTTCTGGTTTCCCTGATTGTGTATGCCGGAGCCAGCCAGTTTATTTTGATCAGTCTGCTGGTCGCAGGCGCTGCCTATCCCAGTATCTTGGGCATTGTGCTGCTCATGAACCTGCGTCATGTTTTTTACGGCCCGACCTTGATGGGCTTTTTTAGCGGGCCTAGAACGGTATCCAGCCTGTTGATGGCTCCTGGCCTGACGGATGAAGTCTTTGCCGCTTCTGCGGCTGGTGTGGCACGCCAACCAGCTCAGGAGCAAGAGTCCTGGTATTGCGGTCTGCAATTGGGCTCTTACCTGTCTTGGGTATTGGGGACCGCGCTAGGCGCATTTTTTGCTAGTGACCTGTTGGGGCAATCTCCCGTACTGGAGAAAACCTTAGGCTTTGTCCTGCCCGCCCTGTTTTTTGCCTTGTTGCTGGAAATTCGCCGTTCGGCGCCATTACCGGTTTTGATGGCGGCGGCCTTGGGTGCTGTACTCGCCATGACCCTGTTGCCTTCATATCTGGCGATTATTGTGGGCATGCTGGCAGGTGGTTTAATGGCCTTGCGCCGCGCTTAAGGAGTCGAAATGGATTGGGGTTTTCTGCTCTTGATTGTGCTCGCTGGCCTGGGCACTTTTTTGATTCGTTATCTGCCTTTGCGTTTGGGTGGACGTCAAGCTAAAGCGGACCCGAGCCGTGTCTCGATCTGGCCGCGCTTGTTCAGTGCTATTGGTCCGGCTGGTGTCGTGGCCTTGCTAGTCGTGTCTTTAATCTCCTTGTTGCGCCCCGAGCAGATGTCGCTGGACTTACCGCCGTTGCTGGCCGGTTTGGCAGGGGTGCTGTTGGGACGCCGTTGGCCGGGTGGTATTGCGGGCTCAACATTGGCAGGCGTGCTGGCTTACGGTCTGTGCGTCGCTTACGTGGGTGTGTAAGGCGACTTTGTGACCTGTGTCCAGACCTTGCCGGTTTTTGTCCGGAAGCACGCTCTCTTGCTTCCGGTTTGATCCCAAAGTCCGTTAAGACCTGCTTTGCATAGAAGCCCTTAGGCTGAATGTTTATCCGGCTTGAAACGTGTCAGGCTTAAAACTTGTTGAAGTTAGGCAGACTTCTGGTCACCTTCTGCCAATGCTCAGACTCTTGTTTGCCTTTGATATCCAGCTCTTCCGGCGTGCTGCTGGCACTTTGCATGCCCGCCAGACGCAGCTTTTCTTTGACAGCCTCATTATTGAGCGTCGTGGCAATCGAGTTTTGTGCCGTCTGAATAAGCTCCGGTTTCGTACCCGCAGGAGCATAGAATGCCAGCCACCCGTTGACCTTCAGCTGGGGATAGCCCAGCTCGGCAATAGAGGGGGTATCAGGTAGCAAAGGGTCTCGTTGGCCGTCAAATAAGGCCAGCACCTTGACCTTGCCCGCTTGGGACTGCTGAATCAACTCCCCAATATTCAGGACGGCCGCCGGGACTTGCGCGCCGACCAGCGCCACAATGGCTTCGCTGGCCCCTTTATAGCCTACGTGTTCAAGCGCTACGCCCAGGGTCTGGCCCAGGTATAGGCCGGCCAGATGCTGGCCGCTACCTGTGGAGGAGCTGGCGAAAAATGTCTGGTTTGGATCGGCTTTCACGCTTTGGATATAGTCTGCAAAGCTGTTTATGCCCGAGCTACTAGGAACGGCTAGTCCCAGGTTCCAGTTAACGGCATTGCTGATGGGTGCCAGGTCTTTGAAGGGCTCGTAGCGCAATTCTGTAAAGGTGTGTGGATACAGGCTAAGCGCCACGCCGGGAGTCAAAATAAACGTCGATCCATCGGGGGCTGAAGTGGCTGCTAGATTGATCGCCAGCCGTCCGGAGGCACCGGGGCGGTTATCCACGATGACTGGTCGCCCCAGTGCTTTGGATAAGTCTGGTGCGATCAGCCGTGCTACCAGGTCCACATTGCCCCCAGCAGGAAAGCCAACCAGAATGCGGGCGGCTTGTACGGAGTCGGCTTGTGCGGTGCCCGTCAGCCCTGTGCTAAGCAAGAAAGCGATGATGCCTGCGCCCAAACATAGTTTATTTTTTTTCATGATGTCTCCCGGGTGATGCGCTCTGGTCTGGGATCAGAGTGCGGCGGTTATTTCAACTTCTACTTGGTATTGGGGGAAGGCCAGCTTGGACTCCACACAGGAGCGGGCAGGTTTGTTATCGGCGGGAATCCAGGCGTTCCAGATCTCGTTCAGCGCAGGCCATTTTTGATAGTCGTCAATCCAGATCATGGCACGCAGAATGTGGCTGCGGTCTATTCCGATTTCCTGAAATTGAACGTCAATCTGATTCAGGATTTGATGTAGCTGTTCTTCAAACGAGCCCGAGGGATCCATCGCGACTTGGCCAGACATATAAACTGTTTTGTCGTGGATGACGTACTTGCTCATATTTTTGTTTTGGTGAAAACGTTCGATATTCATGATGATCTCCTGATAGATGAAAAAGAGGTTTAGGTAATCGTGGTGTGTAAGGTGCCCAGGCCACTGATATGGGCGCGCAACTGGTCGCCAGGGGCCAGAAAGTGGCCGCTGGCGGCACCCACTCCGGCTGGGGTGCCAGTCAGCACCACATCGCCCGGTTCCAGCGTCATGGTCTCTGTCAGGCGAACCAGCTGTTCACGCAGGTCAAAAATCATGCCGGAGGTATTGGCGTCCTGTTTGATCTGGCCGTTCAGCTCTAGCGTCATATTCAGGTTTTGTGGTTCTTTGACGAAGCAGGCCGGTACCAGGGCAGGGCCGATGGGGCAGCTGGCGTCATTGGCTTTAGCGGCAACCCAGTCAAATTTGTAGAACTGCTCCGGGGCGCGGGCAAAATCGCGCGCCGACAAGTCAATGGCAATGGTGTAGCCGGCCACGTGTTCCATGGCATTGTCCAGAGTCAGGTCTTTGGCTTGTTTGCCGATGACCATAGCCAACTCAATTTCCCAATCGTATTTTTGGCAGTTTTTGGGGATGGGGGCATGCTGACCGTCGCCGATGGCGGCTTGGCGAGCCGGCTTGAAAAAGAAGAACAGACGTTGGTCTTTTTTCTCGGCGGGTACGCCCATTTCCTTCAGGTGGTCGTAGTAGTTGGCGCCTGCACACAACATCTTGCCGGGGTACAGAACGGGAGGCAGGGTCGCACCCGTGACGGTTAAAGCCAGATCAGTTTGTGCAGCGGCCTGTTCTGCCAGAGCGGCCAGCTTAGGCAGGTTTTGCTCCCATTGCGTAAGCAGATTGAACACACTGTCGGCTAGTGGCGGAGCACCCAGACGCTGGCTCAGCGCGGCAATGGAGTAATCCTTTCCATTGACCGACAAACAGGCTAAGGGAGCCTGATTGACCAACAAGGTTTTAAGGGAAAACATAGGAAAAATCCGGTGGCTGTTGAACATGAAGTCCATGGTATGCTCGGCCATCTATTCCCAGTTAATGAAAAATTAAGGTTTTGCTATAACTCTGATGAATACCAGAAACTGTGTTCAATTCTCGTTTTTCTTGGCCTTGTGAAGCGTCTGGAACCACGCCAGCTCTTGGTTCTGAGCGCTTTGGGGCGTAATGCCAGCATTCACCGTGCGGCGCGAGATTTGTCCTTGACGCAATCAGCAGTCAGCAAGACTCTGGCCGAGATCGAGGCTGGGATGGGCTCAGCCTTATTTTTGCGTAGTCGTCAGGGGATAGCGGCAACGGCGCTGGGGAGGCTGGTTTTGCGTCGTGTGGAGCATCTGCTGGACCTGCTTGATCACGGCATAGGGCGCCATGGAAAAGAGGCTCCCGTTCTGAAAATAGGGTATGTCTCGGACTTGCATGGCATGGCCTTGGGGCAGGCCTTTGTACGGTGGCGGCTGTCACAGCCCCTGAGTTTGCGCTTGGTGGAGTTGGACTCCCAGCCGCTGGGACTTCAGCTTCTACAAAATGCAGAGCTGGATGCTTTAGTGCTGGATGAGCCTGGAGAGCAGGAGCTGCGGACTATTAGCAATCGCATGGTGCCTGTTTTAAGGAAGAGTCATCCCTTGCTGGTAAAGGGTACGTCTTTGAGTCTCCAGGACGTACAGGCACTGGATTGGATCTTGCCCACAGCGGGAGCTCCGTTTCATCGGGCTTTGCAGAGCTGGATGGTGCGAGCAGGCATAGAGGCAGCAGTCAATCTTTGGATATTACCTGCCGGGCAGGCGTTGAGCACCGTGGTGGCTCAATCCGATGTCTTGGCGTGGTTACCTGCCGCACAGGCATCTTGGTTTCAGCAGATGGGTGTTTTGATGCCCGTGCGTCTGACTGATGTCCCAGACATTGAAGCGCCCGCGTATTTGTTGTTAGGTGCCCATGTTCAGGCTGACCCGGTGCTGCAACAGGGGGTAGCGCTATTTGCCCATTTCATGGATCACAGTTCGGCTTGCTTTGAGGTGCAGTGATATGACGGACACGGCCAGTTCTGCCCATCTTCCCCCCTTGTCACGCCGCATCCGTTTGCGGCATTTGGAGTTGCTGGCAGCCTTGGGTGAACATGGCAGTCTGAAGCATGCGGCGGCGGTGATGGGTATGAGCCAAGCTGCGGCCAGCAAGCTGTTGGTGGAGGCTGAGTCCCTGCTTGGCGCTTCTTTGTATGAGCGTACCAACCGTGGAGTGCTCCCCACAGCGGCGGGTGCTGCTCTCGAGCTGCGCGCGCAGCGCTTTCTTGGCATGGTGGACGGCTTGAGTGAGGAGGTGCAGGTGGCTCAGCAAGGCGCAACAGGCCGCGTGCGCGTGGGGGTGTCACCGGCTTGTGGGGCGCTTATTCCTGGCGCTTTGGCGGCCATGCGAGCAGCCGGTCAAGATGTGGTGCTTCGCATTGAAGAAGGCAGCAGTGCCAACCTGTTGGAGCGCTTGCGTGATGGGCGTCTGGATTGTGTGCTGGGCCGGGTGCTGGACAGCCAGGATCTGGAGGACTTCGACACCTTGCACTTGTATAACGAATCCATTGTGATGGTGGCTGACCCGCTGCATCCCATTTTTTCCAAACCGGCCTTGGATTGGGCAGACGCTTTGAGCTATGAATGGGTCTTGCCGCCGCAAGGTGCACCTTTGCGCCGTACCTTGGCTTTCTGGTTAGCCCGGCAAGGTTATCAGGAACCGTCTTGTCGGCTGGAATCGACATTGACTCTGGCGAATCTGGCCGTCTTGCGCGAGAACAAGGCACTCGTCTTGTTGGGCTCTATCTCGGCACGCCAGTTCAGTGAGCAGGGCGTGGTGCGGGTTGTGCCGCTGCCGTTTGATGGAATTGCTTTGCCCTCTGTGTCATTATTCTTGCCGCAGGATGATTACACACATGAACCTATGGAAGTTTTTATTCAGGCTTTGCAGGAGCATGTACGTGAAACTTCGGCTTAGCGTGTCATGAAAGGCGGTCACATAAAAACGCCTGCTGGGAGCAGCAGGCGTTTTTATGGGGTGTAGGTAAGCCGCAGACTATAAGCTCTTTAGCCTTTCACACGCACAATCTTCTGAACCTGCGGTACGTGACGAATAGAACGAATCACGCGGGCCAGGTGAGTACGGCTATCGACCTGAACGGTCAGATGCAGAACCGAGGTAGCTGCGGATTCATCCGGCATGGAAATATGCAGAATGTTGGAGTCCGCATCGGTAATTTCGGCGGCCAGACGACCCAGAACACCGCGCTCGTTAATAGCTGTGACATCCAAGCGGGTAGACAGGTGACGGGCAGTACTGCTGTCCCACATTACTGGTACCCAACGCTCGGGCTCTTTGGCTTGCGCGCGTTGTGCCACGGCACATTCGGCCATGTGTACTACCAGACCGTGACCCAAGCGAATGCCACCAATAATGGCGTCGCCCGGCAAAGGGCCACAGCAAGGTGCCAACTGTACTGCTTGGCCTTCGTTGCCGTGAATCAGAATAGGGGCCGAGGTGTTGGCATTGATCTCGTCAAATTCAGCCGCCGTGGTTTCCAACAAAGGATTTTCTGGAGCAAAACGACGGGCCACGACAGCGGCCAAGCGCTTACCCAAACCGATATCGGCCAAGATTTCTTCGCGGGATACTGCGCCTGAGCCTTTGGCCAATTTATCCCAGTTAGGATCGTCGTCCGTGGCGTGGGGCAGGCCTAGCTGATCAAAGGCTTGGTCCAGCAGACGGCGGCCAAAGGCTACGGATTCTTCGTACTTAACCGTGCGCAGATAGTGGCGGATTTCCGAACGGGCGCGGCCGGAACGGACGTAGTTCAGCCACTGGGCACTGGGGCGTGCGGCGGGAGAGGTAATGATCTCCACCGAGTCACCGCTTTTCAGTTCCGTGCGTAGCGGGGCAAACTCACCATTGATTTTGGACGCCACGGCATGGTTACCAATATCGGTGTGGATGCTGTAGGCAAAGTCCACGGGCGTCGCACCGCGTGGCAAGGAAATAATCTTGCCTTTGGGGGTGTGGACATAAACCGCATCAGGGAACAGGTCAACTTTGACATGCTCCAGAAATTCTGTGGAGTCACCCGTCTGGCTTTGAATATCCAGCAATGACTGCAACCAGCGGTGTGTGCGCTTTTGCAGATCGTTCAGGGTGACGTCGTCTTCTTTGTACAGCCAGTGCGAGGCGACACCTTCCTCGGCCACGTGATCCATCTCGCGGGTGCGGAACTGGAATTCGACGGGAGTACCGTAAGGGCCGATCAGGGTGGTGTGCAGGGACTGGTAGCCATTCACCTTGGGGATGGCAATGTAGTCCTTGAATTTACCCGGCACAGGGCGATAGAGCTGGTGTAGCGTACCCAGGGATAAATAGCACTCAGGCAGTGTGTGCACGATGACGCGAAAGCCGTAAATATCCAGTACATCGGAGAAGGACTTTTTCTGCTCTACCATCTTGCAGAAAATGCTGTAGAGCGACTTTTCACGACCCGAAATTTCGGCATCAATCCCGGCAGCAGGCAAGGCAATCTTGACGGCATCGGTGATTTTGCTCAGGACTTCACGGCGGTTGCCACGAGCAGCCAGCAAGGCTTTGTGCAGCACCTTGTAGCGATTGGGATAAATGGCTTTGAAGCAGCGGTCCTGGAGTTCGCGAAATAGCGCATTCAAGCCCAGGCGATGCGCAATCGGGGCGTAAATATCCAGCGTTTCCTGGGCCACGCGGCGGCGCTTCTCAGGCTTGACCGCGTCCAGCGTGCGCATATTGTGCAGCCGGTCGGCCAGCTTGATCAGGATGACGCGTACATCGCGCGACATGGCCAGCAGCATCTTGCGAAAGCTATCGGCTTGTTGCTGCGTCTTGGTGGCAAATTCCAGGCGTTCCAGCTTGGATAAACCATCCACAATCTCGGCTACGTCGGTACCGAATTTCTCTGCCAGCTCTTGCTTGGTGACGTCCTGATCTTCGATCACGTCATGCAGCAGGGCCGACATTAGAGCATCGGTATCCAGCTTCCAGCCTGCACAGATTTCTGTGACGGCAATGGGGTGCGAGATATAGGGTTCGCCACTGGCACGAAACTGCCCCAGATGGGCCTGATCAGAAAAGCGGTAGGCTTCCCGTACCCGCTCTACATCTTTCGGGTCCAGGTACTGCGAGATGATCTTGTTAAGCGGAGCCAGCGAGGCAATCGGGGGGCTGGCATTTTCCGGAGCGCTGGGTGCCAGCGCCGGGGTGTTTTTGTCTTTAGGCTTGCGACGACCTAGCCGTGAGCCTTTTTTAAGGACGGCCAACAGCCCAGACGATGCGCCCCGTAAACCTGAAAATGCCATACCGTGCTCCGCCTGTGCTTATCAGGTAGGAACTTTACGCAGCATTTCCAGACCGGTTGCGCCGGAGGCGATTTCTCGCAGGGCGGTAACCGTAGGCTTGTTCTTGCTTTCCAGGCGTGGTTCGTGGCCTTGAGCCAGTTCGCGCGCACGGTAGGCGGCTGCCAAGGTGAGCTTAAAGCGATTGGGGACTTGCTCCAGGCAGTCCTCGATAGTGATGCGAGCCATAGTAGACCTGTTATCAAAAAGAAATAAGAAGGAGATCAGCCCTGGTTCAGCAGGGCATCTGCGCCTAATTGTTGAAAGAGTTGGCGATGCCGTACTGACTGAGTGGCAGTGCGCAAACGACTGGCCTGCACAATACTCAATAGCTGCTGTAATGCCGTATCAAAATCCTCATTGATAATAGCATATTGACAGTCGTGGACATGGGCGATTTCATGCTCGGCAGCCTCGACACGACGGGCAATTGTCTCTTCGCTGTCTTGTCCGCGCTTGCGCAAACGTGCCTGCAGGGTGGGCAAAGAAGGCGGCAGGATGAAAATACCCACCGCCTCTGGGAAATGTTCGCGGGCCAGACGAGCGCCTTGCCAGTCGATTTCCAGCAACACGTCGCGGCCGGCATTCAGGGCTTTCTGGATTGGTTCGCGGGGTGTGCCGTAGTAGTTGTCATGTACCTGGGCCCACTCCAGCATGGCGTTCTCGGCGCACATTTGCTCAAAGCGCGGCTTGTCCACAAAGAAATAGTGCTCACCGTCGGTCTCGCCGGGGCGGGGTGCACGCGTGGTGGCCGAGATGGATAGCATGATGTTGGAATCGTTGGCCAAGAGGGCGTTGACCAGACTGGATTTGCCGGCCCCACTGGGGGCGACAACCATAAAAACAGTGCCAGGATAGCTCGTGGACATGGAGAGCAGACTCTAGAAGAAAATTTTTATAAAAGAATTAATTGCTGCTTGGGTCGGTTTGCCCAAACTCATTCAAAACGGCCATCACACTGGCCTCGTCGGCGCACAGAAAGACGACGGTGTCGTTGGGGTTCATGGAAAATAAAACCTCTTCCACTTCCTGGGGGGCATCGGTGGGCTGGGCAATGGCCATCACGTGCACATCGCCACCGGCCTCAAATTGCTCGGGCGGGACGATCTGGGCGACGGCATCCAGATCCGGCTCGCTGATGGCCAGATAAGCCCAGATCTTGTGCTCTTCTTCCAGGGTGATCTCAAGCACATAGGTCGAGTCAGTCTGCTCAATGATTTGGCTTTGAATTTGCATAATGAAGTGAGTGTGTCAGCTAAAAGACAAGGTGGCGGTGACCGGTGCGTGATCCGAAGGCTGTTCATTGGCGCGGGGATCGCGATCAATATCGCAGGCCGTACAACGGGGCTTCAGTGCATCGGATAGCAGGGCATGGTCAATACGCAGCCCGGCATCGCGACGGAACGCAAAACGGCGATAGTCCCACCAGGTAAAGGGGCTGCCGCTTTGCTCAAACAGGCGATAGGCATCGTGCAGACCCAATGCCAGCAAACGCTCAAACGCGGCGCGTTCCGGTGGGGAGACCAAAACGTCATCCACCCATTTGGCGGGGTCGTAAACGTCCTGGTCGGCTGGGGCAATATTATAGTCACCCAGAATGGCCAGACGGGGATACTGCTGCAATTCTTTTTCCAGCCACTCGTGCAAGGCGGCGAACCATTCCAGTTTGTAGACGTACTTGTCGCTGTCCAGCGATTGGCCGTTGGGGCAGTAAGCACAGATTACGCGCACCGGGCCATCGGGGGAGGGGTAGGTGGCAGCCAACAAGCGTTGCTGCGGGTCGTCATAATTGGGCAGATTGCGCTGCACATCCGTACCCGGCTCACGGGAAATCAAGGCCACGCCGTTATAGGTTTTCTGACCCGCCCAGTGGGCGTGATAACCGATCTCCTGAAAGGCCTCCAAGGGAAAGCGCTCGTCAGGCAGCTTTAACTCCTGCAGACACAAAACGTCTACTGGGTTGGCAGCCAGCCAATCCAGAACTTGGGGAAGACGGACGTTCAGGGAATTGACGTTCCAGGTAGTTAATTTCATGGTGTCAGACATCTATATAAATCGGATAGAACTGTAGGGGCACGGTTTTATCGTAATGAGCGGGGCAGGTGCTGACAGAAGCTTGTTGGGAACATACAAGATAAGGGCCAGCCTGCGCGAATGCCGCCATCATATCAGCGCCAGCCGGGTGCTGGTTTTAAAGCCAGGGCTGGAGCATCGCTGAAATTGCTTGTCTGAACTCCTGTTTGTTCTAGGTCGTAGTAGAAAGGAGACAGTTCCAGAGCGAAAGTTTGTTCCCAAATAATCTGCATGTAGCAGCTACAAAGATGTGGTTCAAGACCTGAAAGGCACTTGAGCCCAAATGATGTTTTTAGGGCACTAAAAAGAGGGTTTTTTGCGCAGATCACGCGCCTGCTTGTGTTAAATTGCAGGCCAAGTTGGGACGGTAGGCCAAAAACGATGAAAGTGCTTGGCTGCAGCGCGTCGAACAAGGGTTTGGCCCACAGGAAACAGGAATAAAAAAATCGCCGGGATGGCGACTTTTTCTGTGTGTTCAAAACCGAATGTAGATCCAGTTTTGTCTGTCTTGGATGCAAGCAAGATGGAGGCGCGTGCTGGAATCGAACCAACCTGAACGGATTTGCAGTCCGTTACATAGCCAATCTGTCACCGCGCCTTTTGTTTTGTCCTGGGACATGTAGAATTATGCCTAAGGACGTAGGGAAAAGCAAGTGTCAACTGACAGGACTTGAAACTCGTACGATCTGCTACACAAAAGCGACTCCGTCCCTCTCTTTTTTTGCCGCCCGGTGCGGCACTCCCTTGTATTAAGGACATGGCATGCAATATCAATTCCCCATTGTGATCATCGATGAGGATTTTCGTTCTGAAAATGCGTCAGGTTTGAGCATTCGTGTATTAGCAGATGCGATCGAGGCCGAGGGCTTCGAGGTGTTGGGAACCACCAGTTATGGCGATCTGAGTCAGTTTGCCCAGCAGCAAAGTCGTGCCAGCGCGTTTATTTTGTCCATCGATGATGAGGAGTTCACGCAAGACGGTGACAGCGCCCCCGCGCTGGTTAATCTGCGTGCCTTTATTCGGGCAGTGCGTCGTCGCAATACCGATGTCCCTATTTATGTGTATGGCGAGACCAAAACGGCTCGTCATATGCCAAACGATATCTTGCGCGAGCTGCAAGGCGTCATTCACATGTTCGAGGACACGCCCGAGTTTGTGGCGCGTCACATCGTGCGTGAAGCGCGTAGCTACGTGGAAGGCGTCAAGCCCCCGTTTTTGAAAGCCCTGCTCGATTACGCCGAGGATGGCTCCTATTCCTGGCACTGCCCCGGTCACTCCGGTGGTGTGGCCTTCTTGAAAAGCCCGGTCGGGCAGATTTTCCACCAGTTCTTTGGTGAGAACATGCTGCGCGCTGACGTGTGTAATGCCGTCGAGGAACTGGGCCAGTTGCTGGACCATAACGGTGCCATCGGTGCCAGCGAGCGCAATGCCGCCCGCATTTTCAATGCCGACCACTGCTTTTTCGTAACCAATGGCACCAGCACCAGCAACAAGATTGTCTGGCACCATGCGGTTGCTCCCGGTGATGTGGTGGTTGTGGACCGCAACTGCCACAAGTCCATCCTGCACAGCATTGTGATGACCGGTGCTATCCCTGTGTTTTTGCGTCCTACGCGCAATCACTTTGGCATTATTGGTCCTATTGCCCGCAGCGAATTCGATATCGAGACTATCCGCGAGAAAATCCGCAAGCACCCCTTGCTGACGCATGTGGATGCCGATACGGTGAAGCCACGCGTTCTGACGCTGACTCAGTCTACGTATGACGGCATTATTTACGACACCCAAGTGATCAAGAATGCGGTGGATGGCTATGTGGAAGTACTGCACTTTGACGAAGCCTGGATTCCGCATGCGGCTTTCCATCCCTTCTACGGTCAGTTTCATGCCATGGGCAAGAACCGTCCACGTCCGCAGGAGACGCTGGTTTTCTCCACGCAGTCCACGCACAAGCTGCTGGCCGGTTTGAGTCAGGCCAGTCACGTGCTGGCGCAGGATTCTGTCACGCGTAGTCTGGACCGTCATTTGTTCAATGAAGCCTATCTGATGCACACCAGCACCAGCCCGCAGTACGCGATTATTGCGTCCTGCGATGTGGCGGCTGCCATGATGGAGCCTCCAGGCGGGCGCGTTCTGGTGGAAGAAAGCATTATCGAAGCACTGGATTTCCGCCGTGCCATGCGTAAGGTGGAGTCACAGTTTGAGGATGATGACTGGTGGTTCAAGGTCTGGGGGCCGCCAACGCTGGCTGAAGATGGCGTCGGTAAGCCTGAAGACTGGATCATTAGCGACGATGTGGAGCACAGCGAATGGCATGGTTTTGGCCCGCTGGCTGATGGCTTCAATATGCTGGACCCCATCAAGGCCACGATTGTTACTCCCGGCCTGGATTTGACCGGCACCTTTGGGGAAACGGGTATTCCGGCCTCTATCGTGACCAAGTTCCTGGCGCAGCGTGGCGTGATCGTGGAAAAGATTGGTCTGTACAGCTTCTTCATCATGTTTACCATCGGCATTACCAAAGGCCGCTGGAATTCCCTGGTGACGGCGCTGCAGCAGTTCAAAGACGATTACGACCGCAACTTGCCAGTCTGGCGCGTTCTGCCCCAGTTCGCCCGTCAGTATCCGTGCTATGAAGAGATGGGTCTGCGCGATTTGTGTCAGCACGTGCATCAGCTCTACGCCAAGTACGACATCGCTCGTTTGATGACGGATATGTACCTTTCGGATGTGACACCCGTCATGCGTCCAGCAGATGCTTTTGCGTGCATCGCGCAGCGTCGTACAGAGCGGGTTGAGATTGACTCGCTGGAAGGGCGCGTCACGACCAACCTGATTACGCCATATCCACCCGGTATTCCTTTGTTGGTGCCGGGCGAAGCCTTCAACAAGACGATTGTGGATTTCCTGAAGTTTTCGCGTGAACTGCATCGCCAGTGTCCGGGCTTCGGTACGGATATCCACGGTTTTGTGGAAGAGGCTGATGCTTCGGGCCAAAAGCGTTATTACGTTGATTGCGTGGCTCAGTAAAGCAGAGGATCCCGAACCGTTTAGCCAGCTTGGGCGGTAGGCGAGGGTTTGGAGAGGGCGGGCCTTGTGATTTGCCTTCTTGAAGTCAGCTATGTCCCTGACTTCAAGAAGGTGATTGCAAGGCCCGCCTTTTTATTGCCTGCTTGTCTCTGGCAGGCCTTGAGCGATTCGTAGGGCACATTCCAGGAGTCGGGACGTTAGTGCCAGGGGATCGCGGTCCGCCCGTAAGATGGCGACGACACGGCGTTGCAAGATGGGCTGTTCAATCGGGTATTTATACAGTTTGTGTTCATGCAGCAAATTGTCTGGAATGCGGCTGGGCAAAATACAGTCGCCCAATCCCGAAGCAACCAGACGCAACATGGCATCGATGGTTTCAGCTTCGGCCACAAACTCGGGGCTTAAGCCACTGCTGTGAATCATCCGGCGCAAGGCATAGTGGGGCGGAAAGCCGATCAGTCGTAATGGCTGGCTGCTGAGGTCGGCATTGGGGGCCTTGTCTTGCTGGGCTGAAATACGGCACATCTGGTCGTCAAATAAGGTGTGCGAGCTTAGCCCACCGCAATCGACGGCAGAGTCGTAGACAAAGCCTATGTCTGCTTTGCCGCTTTCCACCAAGGCCACTACTTCGGGCGAGCTACGGCCAAGCAAGGACAGATTCACGCCTGGATGGGCGCTCATGAAGGCTGCCGCTACGTCTGACATGAAGTAATAACTCAAGGTGTGGACGGTTGCCAAGCGTACGGTCCCTTGGCTGACACCCTGATCTTGTCGTACGGCATGGACCGCTGTATCAATGCGGCTATAGGCCGGTTCTATAGCCTGTAGCAAAAGTTGGCCGGCATCGTTCACGCTGACCCCGCGCCCGGTGCGGATAAAGAGCGCTTGGCCCAGACTTTGCTCCAGTGCAGTTAATTGTTTGCTCAGACTGGATTGGCTTTGCCCTAAGTCGTCCGCTGCTTTGCTGACGGAGCCCAACTGTGCGATACGCAGAAAGCAGCGCAGGGAGCGGTCCAGATTCTCGATGGGGCGGAAATCGTGCATGCCATTGTCTCTTTGTTGTTGTGCTCAGACTGTAGATCAGTGAGCTTTTAAGGGGATGCCCAGTCTTTGTTTGCGGCTGTGTTTTGGACGGACAAATTCAATGCTGAATTGTCTATGAAAAGCCATGTTTTAAATTTCCTTTATCTTGTTCTAAAATCGCTTAATTTGCTGATATAGTTAGCTCATATCATAATAAAAATTGATTTGTGGTCTAATCATTGATACAATAAAGAAATCGGGGTGCTAAGGGCAGCGCCCCCTGTCGATATTGAGCAGGAGTTATTCGTGAGCAAATCGAAACCAGTACGTCGTAAACAAGCCTTCGAGGTTGAGCCCCTGAATTGGGTTGCTCCTAAGAAAGCTGCCGTAGAAACTGATCAGGAAGCCAAAGTGGACGCCTCTGGCGACCAGGCTCAGGACAGCTAAGTTCTGACTGAAGGGTTAAAAAGCGCAAGCCTCACAGCTTGCGCTTTTTTTATGCCTGTTTGTTTGATGTGCGTATCTCAGGACCAGCGGCGATGGGGCCGGGTCGGAGGCAAATGCCCTTGCTCCAGAAGTTGCGCGCTGACCTCTTCAAAGCGGTCCCAGGTCGCCAAGGCCAGTTGTGAGCCGGTGCTGACACGGCGCACGCCAATAGCGGCCAGATCAGGCACCGTCAACCCTGCATGAATCAACAGCACATTGACAGGAGTTGGGGCTAGTGCCTGTACCACTTGGGCAATATCATCCAGCTGACGTAAACCGGGGGCGTAGACTACATCGGCACCTGCCTGGGTAAAGGCTTGCAGTCTCTCTATGGTTTGTGCCAGATCTAGCACGCCGATAAGCATGCCTTCGCTGCGTCCTACTAATAAGACATCCTCACCGCTAGTGACGATTGCCTGTTTGGCGGCTCGCAGGCGGGCAAGGGCCAGGTCCAGATCGTAAAGCTCGTCGCCGTAGCGATCTTCGATGGACAAACCGGCAATGCCGGTTTCAATAGCCAGTCTGACATTGGCTGCGACCTGTTCGGGTTCATCAGCAAAGCCGTTTTCAAAGTCCGCGTTCAGGGGCAAGTCGGTGCTGGCCGCTAATTCCCGTAAATGGGCCAGTAAGGCATCGCGACCCACCTCAAAATCTTCCAGACCTTGTGCCCAGGCAAAGGCCGCGCTGCTGCTGGCAAGGGCTTGTGCGCCCAGACGTTCCAGCCGTTTTGCGCTGCCTATATCCCAAGGGTTGGGCAAAATCAGGAGCCCATGTTCATGCAAAGCGCGAAAGCGGCGACGTTTTTCCTGTGTGCTGATGCTCATGGTGGACTCCTGAGAACAAAAAACGCAAACCGGAGTTTGCGTTTTGATGCCTGGCCAAGTTTTTATTTTTTCTTGGGTTTCTTGCGAATAATCAGTACCGGGATTTCTGAGCAGGTCAGCACGTGTTGTGTTTCACTGCCCAATAGCAGACGCTTATAGCCTTTACGTCCGTGCGAGGACATCACAATCAAGTCGGCTTTTTGTTTTTCTGCAGTCGAGATAATGGCATCAGCGACCAGTTCGGATTTAACGACCAAGCCCTTAACTGGCACGCCAATGTCTTTGCCTGCCTGTTTGACGGCGGCGAGCTCGGACTGCGCGTGTTCTACCCAAGAGGCTTCGATACGGCTATCCAACTTCTGGTCAACAATGGGGCCGCCTTCCAGGTAGCTTTGGCGATAGCGTGGAATGACGCGCAGAGCCAGCAATTTGGCGCCGCTGGTCTTGGCCAGATTCAGTGCGTGAGTGACCGCGTGGGCAGACAGTTCTGAGCCGTCGGTGCATACCAGGATACGCTCGTACATGAGGGGGAATCCTATAAAAGGGGTTATCAAGAACGAGTCTTGTGGGTAAGGTATCAAACCATACTGCGAATTAACGCGCTTGTGTCTGCTTTATGGTTTTCCATTGCAGCCGTGTATATTCGGGTGGACGTTTTTGTCAGCTCGGCTTTTTTATGCTGGTCATCATATCCCAATGGGATTGAGGGAGATTCATATGAAAGAAGTGGTTGTAGTCCAGGCATGCCGTACCGCGATTGGTGATTTTGGTGGTGGTCTGAAAAATGTGTCGCCAATCGAGATGGGAGCCACGGTATTGCGCGCGGTACTGGACAGAAGTGGCGTGTCGGCTGCAGACGTTCAGCATGTGGTGATGGGGCAGGTGATTCAGACCGAACCACGGGATATGTATTTGTCGCGCGTGGCCTCGGTGCAGGCGGGGGTGGGACATGGCACTCCCGCCATGAACGTCAATCGTTTGTGTGGCTCTGGCCTGCAAGCCATTGTGTCGGCCGCTCAGGGGATTTTGCTGGGTGATGCCAAGATAGCCTTGGCCGGTGGCGCAGAAAGCATGAGCCGTGCCCCTTATATGTCCAGTGCGCACCGCTGGGGTGCCCGCATGGGCGACTCGGTCATGATGGATATGATGACAGGCGCGCTGACGGATCCCTTTGATCGCGTGCACATGGGCATTACGGCTGAAAATGTTGCCCGCCAGTACGGCGTAACTCGTGCGGATCAGGACGAGCTGGCCCTGGAATCGCACCAGCGTGCGCGCCGTGCGATTGAGCAGGGCTACTTCAAAGAACAGATCGTGCCTATCGTCCAAAAAAGCCGCAAGGGCGAGATCGTGTTTGATCAGGATGAGCACGTGCGCCTGGATGCGACAATGGACAATTTCACCGGGCTGAAGCCGGTGTTCCAGCCTGAAGGTGGCAGCGTCACCGCTGGTAATGCATCGGGCCTGAATGATGGCGCGGCAGTTGTACTGTTGATGTGTGCGGAAGAGGCTCGCCAACGTGGTTTGAAGCCCTTGGCCAAATTGGTGTCGTGGGGGCATGCCGGGGTGGACCCGAGCATTATGGGCATTGGCCCTGTACCGGCAACTCGTCTGGCGCTGGAGCGCGCCGGCTTGAGCGTGTCGGACTTGGATGTGATTGAGTCCAATGAAGCGTTTGCCGCTCAAGCATGCGCGGTGGTGCGTGAACTAGGTCTGGACCCAGCGCGAGTGAACCCGAATGGTAGCGGTATCAGCCTGGGGCACCCTATTGGGGCGACGGGGGCGGCGATTACGACCAAAGCATTGCACGAGCTGCAACGTGTTCAAGGTCGTTATGCATTGGTCACCATGTGTATTGGTGGTGGACAGGGGATTGCCGCTATTTTCGAGCGCGCATAATGCCTTGCTGATTGTCTGCTTCTGGTCTGGGCCAGGAGGGTGACCTAAAAAATGCCGGAAGTGGCTTGAAGCCACTTTCCGGCTTTTTTTTGGAATGGCGCCTAAGCATGCGGCTAAGCGTTTTGAATTGCTTTAAAAATAAGAGGGTCTGGCCCTGGTCAGGTGGAGAGCGGCTTAAGCCGCCTTTTATCTTAAAAGATAGCAAGGAGATTCGTATGAAAGAAGTCGTTTTGGTTCAAGGGTGTCGAACCGCTTTTGGCAGCTTTGGCGGTTCTCTGAAAAATGTGTCGCCTATTGAGATGGGGACGATAGTCATGCAAGCCGTGCTCGAGCGCAGCGCCGTCTCGGGGGCGGAAGTGGATCATGTGTTTATGGGGCAGGTGGTCGCCACTGAGCCGCATGATGCTTATTTATCCCGCCTGTCCTCAATGCGTGCGGGTGTTAGCCACGAAGCCCCGGCAATGAATATCAACCGTTTATGTGGGTCGGGCATGCAGGCGATCATTTCTGCGGCACAGGGTATTTTGCTGGGTGAGAGCAATATCGCTCTGGCGGGTGGAGTGGAAAGTGCCAGTCGCATCCCCTATATCGCTACCGGGCAGCGGTGGGGCGCGCGTATGGGGGATTCGGCACTAGTCGATATGCTGGCCGGAGTGCTGATCAATCCCTTTGGCCTGGAGCATATGGGGGCAACGGGCGATGAGGTTGCCAAGGTGTACGGCGTATCGCGTGAGGATCAGGACTTGCTGGCCTACCACTCTCACGTGCGGGCTCGTCATGCCATTGAACAAGGCTATTTCAAGGAGCAGATTGTGCCGGTCTCTTATAGGGAGAAGGGACGCGAGCACTGCTTTGATCAGGACGAGGGAGTGCGGTTCGATATTAGTCTGGAGGAGCTGGCGGCCTTGAGGCCCGCGTTTCGGCCTGAGGATGGCACGGTGACGGCGGGTAATACCTTGGGTTTGGGCGATGGCGCCGCGGCCTTGCTACTGATGTGCCGAGAAGATGCGCATCAACGAGGCTTAATACCCCTGGCCAAACTGTTGTCTTGGGGGCATGCGGGTGTAGAGCCCGGCTTGGCAGGAATGGGACCGGTGCCTGCGACGCGAATTGCGTTAAAGCGGGCGGGCCTGACGGTGTCGGATCTGGATGTGGTGGAATCCAATGAAGCGTTTGCGGCCCAGGCTTGTGCGGTTGTTCGGGAGTTGAATCTGGACCCGGCCCGAGTGAACCCCAATGGCAGCGGTATTAGTCTGGGGCACCCATTTGGAGCGACAGGGGCTGCGATTACGGTCAAGGCGGCGTATGAGCTGCATCGGGTTCAAGGCCGTTACGCCTTGGCGACGATGTGTCTAGGGGGCGGGCAGGGGATTGCGGTGATTCTGGAGCGCCTTTAACTCTGGCCATCGGCGTGAAGTGATCGCTGGTATGATGGCGCCTTGCTAAAAACGCCGGAAGTGGCGCAATGCCACCTTCCGGCGATGTGTTTTCTGTCTGTAAGGCTGCACCTAAGTACCGTGCTTTCTGACCAGTGTCAGAGTGTACTCACCGGCTTTAGGCGCCTTATTGGTTTGCAAGGAAGAGTTTCATGGCTGGTGAACAGGGGGACGATAGCCCCACATTGTCTGAAAGCGAAGGTATCCGTTATCTGCATTTTGGGACGGAGTGGATTCAAGGCGCCATGCGCATTCGCAAACCTGCTGAATTGGTCCTGGCCTATACCCAGCAGATGATGGCCTGGCTGTTGTTTACAGATGATCCCAAGCCCGAACAAAAACTGGCCATTCTGGGGCTGGGGGCGGGCTCTTTGCTGCGCTTTTGCTTGAAGCAAACCAGTTGTGAAGTCCAGACCGTGGAATGGAACCCGTCTGTGATTGGCATGTGCCACGCATTTTTCCGCCTGCCTCGCAGTTCCCGCTCCCTGATTGATCAGGCTGACGCGGGCGTTTGGGTGCAGGACAGCGAGCAGCACAGTCAGTATCGGGCCTTGATGGTAGATTTGTACGATGCCCATGCCGAAGGTCCAGTGCGCGACAGTCTGGAGTTTTATCAGGACTGCCGTGCGGTGCTGGAGGACGACGGCATTATGACCGTCAATCTGTTTGGTGCGCATCCCAGTTTCAAACGTAATATCGACAATATCCGTGAAGCCTTTAACGGCAAAGTGCTGCTGTTGCCCGAGATGGATGAGGGCAATCAGGTGGTCTTGGCATTTAAGGGCAGTACGCTGGAGATGACTGCGGGAGAGTTGCTCAACCGGGCTGAACACGTGCAGGCTGATTATGGTTTGCCGGCTACACGTTGGGCTCGGGAATTATTGTCCTTCCGTCGTCAGATGCAGGACCAATAAACTGTCGGGGCAGGGATTACCTCAAGGGGCAAAGTCCTGCTGTTCGCGTTAGACTTAAAACCTAAAATTTTCGTTTTTTTTGCATCTAAGGAGTATTGGATGAAGCTGATCAGATCGGTGCATCAGGTGGCAGCCGCTTTGGCTTGTGTGGGATTGATGTCGGGCGCCGCGGTTCAGGCGCAATCTGTATCGGTATCGTCGATTGTGGAACATCCGGCCTTGGACGCCATTAAGGACGGGGTACACAAAGCGTTGAGCGATGCTGGTTACAACGAAGCATCCGGCTTCAAGTGGCAGTTCCAGACCGCGCAGGGCAACCCTGCCATTGCTGCCCAGATTGCCCGGAAGTTTGTCGGTGACAAGGCTGACGTGATTGTGGCTATCTCCACACCTTCTGCTCAGGCTGTGGTGTCGGCAACCAAAACAATTCCTGTGGTGTATTCGGCTGTGACCGATCCCGTTGTGGCCCATCTGGTGCCCAGCATGGCTGCTTCGGGCACTAACGTAACGGGTGTGTCCGACGCTCTGGCGCTGGAAGCCCAAATCGATCTGATCAAGAAAGTCGTGCCGGAGGCCAAGCGCGTCGGTATGGTTTACAACCCTGGCGAGGCCAACTCCGCTGTCGTGGTCAAGCAGATGAAAGAGCTGCTGCCCCAGCACGGCATGACCCTGGTCGAAGCCACTGCTCCCCGTACGGTAGACGTGGGCGCTGCAGCCCGTAGTCTGGTGGGCAAGGTTGATGTCATCTACACCAATACGGATAACAACGTAGTGTCGGCTTACGAGTCCCTGGTCAAAGTCGGCAACGACGCTAAGGTGCCTTTGATTGCCTCGGACACTGACAGTGTGGCCCGTGGTGCCATCGCTGCTTTGGGCGTGAACTACTACGACCTGGGTCTGCAAACCGGTCAGCAAGTCGTCCGTATTCTGAAGGGCGAAAAGCCTGGTGATATGGCTTCTGAGACCAGCAGCAATCTGGAACTGTATGTCAATCCTGGCGCTGCCAAGCGCCAAGGCGTTTCGCTTAACGAGGACTTCGTAAAGTCCGCTAAAAAAATCGTCGAATAAGCCTGATCTGACTGCTTCTTGCAGGTGGGTTGCCACAAGCTGCCCGCCTGTTTCTTTTGTATCCTAGACGTCCAACAATATGTCTATTTATTCAATGTGGGGGGCCCTGGAGATTGGTCTGATTTTCGGACTGGTTGCTCTGGGTGTTCTGATCTCTTTTCGCATCTTGCGATTTCCCGACCTGACGGTCGATGGCAGTTTTCCTTTGGGTGGGGCCGTTGCCGCCATCCTGATCAGCCAAGGCAATGATCCCTTCCTGGCTACCGTTGTAGCTACCTTTGCCGGCGCCGTTGCAGGCACGATTACCGGCTGGCTGAATGTACGTCTGAAAATCATGGATCTGCTGGCCAGTATCCTGATGATGATCGCCTTGTATTCCATCAATCTGCGCATTATGGGTCGCCCTAATGTGCCCTTGATTATGGAACCTACGGTTTTCACGATTCTGCAGCCTGAGTCCATTGCGGACTATATTGCGCGTCCCTTGTTGCTGATCGCCCTGGTCCTGGCCGCCAAGCTGGCGCTGGATTGGTTCTTTGGTACACAAACCGGTTTGGCCATGCGTGCGACTGGCGCCAATGCTCGTATGGCACGTGCCCAAGGTGTAGCAACGGGCAATATGCTCTTGCTGGGTATGGCAATTTCCAACGCGTTGGTGGCCTTGGCCGGTGCCTTGTTTGCACAATCGCAAGGTGGTGCGGATATCTCCATGGGCATCGGCACCATTGTGATTGGTCTGGCCGCGGTCATTGTGGGTGAAAGTATTTTGCCGGCCCGCAAACTGTTCTATGCGACCTTGGCCGTGGTGCTGGGCGCTATCTTGTATCGCTTCTTTATTGCTCTGGCCTTGAATGCCGATGCTATCGGTCTGAAAGCTCAGGACCTGAACTTGGTAACCGCTTTGCTGGTCACGGTGGCGCTGGTTATTCCCTTGCTCAAGAAAAAGCGTGCACGTAAACAGAAGGGGGCCCAGTAATGTTGGAAGCTAAAGACCTGTGCCTGACCTTTAATCCAGGCACACCGATTGAAACCCGCGCGCTGCGTGGCCTGTCCCTGACTATTCCAGAAGGGCAGTTTGTGACCGTGATTGGTTCCAACGGCGCGGGTAAGTCCACTTTTCTGAATGCAATCTCGGGCGATCAGTCTATTGATGACGGTCATATCCTGATCGACAACGTGGACGTCACCCGTCGCCCGGTATGGGAGCGTGCCAACTGGGTGGCGCGTGTGTTTCAGGACCCGATGGCTGGCACCTGTGAAGATCTGACTATTGAAGAGAACATGGCCTTGGCCACATGCCGTGGCAGCCGCCGTGGTTTGAGCCGCGCCGTGCGCCACTCCATGCGTGCAGAATTTGCCGAGCGTCTGGAAACCTTGGGCCTGGGCCTGGAAAACCGGCTGACAGACCGTATTGGTTTGCTGTCTGGCGGCCAACGTCAAGCCGTCAGCTTATTAATGGCGGCCTTGCGTCCATCCAAGATTTTGCTGCTCGACGAACACACGGCCGCCTTGGACCCACGTACGGCTGACTTTGTATTGAAACTGACGAACCGTATTGTGCGTGAAGGTGGCCTGACCACCATGATGGTGACACACAGCATGCGTCAGGCTCTGGATGTGGGTGACCGCACGGTGATGCTGCATCAAGGCAAAGTGGTTCTGGACGTTAGTGGCGAACAACGCCAAGGACTGGATGTGAGGGACTTGCTGGAGATGTTCGAGCGGGTGCGGGGTGAAACACTAGCCGACGATAGTTTGTTGCTTGGCTAGAAAGGTCTATTCCGGATCTGGAAAACCGCGTGAACTCTAGGGGTTAAACGCGGTTTTTTTATATTCAAAAAACCCTAGGTATATGATAATACGTGTTCTTTCGACAGGGGCAGACGACGGGGCAGAGGCAGGGGGGTAGCTGGCTAATCGTTGTCACCCAGTGATGGCAAGACCGAAACGAGTCTCATCGCAAATTTTGCTGTTTGAGTTGAGCTTTTTCGACATATACTTGCTGCTTGTCCAAACCATACAATCCAGTCAGTTTAAGCGTTAAACTCCCATGCAACGCTTAGCTCAGGAGTTCTTCATGTCATTTAAAAGCTTGCTGGGTCGGCAGCCGTTTCGCATTGCTGCCTTCTCTTCCCTGGTTCTGCTCGCCGCTTGCGGCAATAAAGAGCCTCAAGCTCAGGCCGGCGGGATGAAGGTCCCAGTCAGTGTGATTACCGTCCAACCGACCTCTACCGAGTTGTTCTCCGAGCTGCCTGGACGAGTCGAAGCAATCAAGGATGCGCAGATTCGTGCCCGCGTGTCTGGGATTGTGGAAGAAATTAATTTCGAGCAGGGTGCTGATATCAAACAAGACCAGCTCTTGTTTACGATTGATGCGGCTCCCTACCGTGCGGTTCGCAATCAGGCCGCGGCTCAATTGAAAAACGCCCAGGCTGACGCGCAAAGCGCCAAACAGCTGGCCCAACGTTACGAGCGCCTGATTAAGGAAAACGCCGTTTCACGCCAGGATTACGATAACGCCAAGGCGCGCGCCATGCAGGCGGATGCGGCTATTGCAGCGGCACAAGCGACCCTGGAAAGTGCCAATATTGATTTGGGTTACACCAAAATTGTCTCGCCCGTCGCGGGTCGTATCGGCCGATCCCTGATTACGGAAGGTGCTTTGGTGTCGGCGGCCAATGCAACTCATATGGCCACTGTGCAGCAGCTGGATCGAGTCTATGTGGACGTGACCCGTTCTACGGCCGAACTGACCCAATTGCGTCGCGCCATGGCTGATGGCAGCCTGACCTCCGCTGGTGAAGCCCAGGCCAAAGCCACGGCTGTGCTGGAAGATGGCTCGAACTACGATCAGGAAGGTGTCTTGCTGTTCAGTGGTGTCAGCGTCGATCCGTCTACATCGCAAGTTACCTTGCGTGCCGTATTTCCGAACCCCGATGAAATCCTTTTGCCAGGTATGTATGTGCGCCTGCGTCTGGAGCAAGGGGTGATTCCGGATGCCTTGCTGGTGCCTGCACAAGCCGTTCAATACACCTCGGACGGTGCTTCCAACCTGTATGTGGTACGTGAAGAAAAAGCTCAATCCGTTCCCGTTGTGTTGGGACCTGAAAGCCATGGTCAATATGTGGTCAACAAAGGCCTGCAAGCCGGCGACCAGATTGTTGTCGAGGGCTTCCAGAAAATTCGTCCCGGCGCTCCTGTTCAGACAATTCCTTGGAAGGGCAAGCAGCCAGCTGGTGCATCGGATGCTGCTGAGGCCCCCGCACAGGAACCAGCCGCCGCTGCTGAGCCAACCGAAGCCAAGTCTAGCGAGTAAGCGACATGCCTCAGTTTTTTATTGAAAGGCCCATCTTTGCATGGGTCGTTGCCTTGGCGATCACGCTATTTGGCTTATTGGCTTTGCCCAATATGCCCGTAGCGCAGTATCCCGATGTGGCACCTCCCTCGGTCACCATCCGGGCTACTTATCCTGGCGCGACAGCAGAAGACGTCGCCAGTACCGTGGCCAGTGTGATCGAGGATCAGTTAAACGGCGCCAAGGGTCTGCTGTATTACGAGTCCGTCAGTGACTCCTACGGCTCGACCGAAATTACGGCCACTTTTCGACCTGGTATCAATCCTGACTTGGCTCAGGTGGACGTCCAGAACCGGGTCAGTAACATTACCGCGTCCTTGCCGACAGCGGTGATGGAGCAGGGCTTGCACGTTGAGCAGTCCAGTACAGGCTTCTTGCAGGTAGTGACCCTGTCCTCGACGGATGGCAGTCTGGATCAGACGGCCTTGGCGGATTACATCGAACGCAACATTAAGAACACGATTTCTCGTGTTCCCGGCGTGGCGCGTTTCCAGCTGTTTGCAGCGGGTCGAGCCATGCGTGTTTGGCTGGATCCTGCCAAGCTGGTGGGCTATCAAATGAGCCCATCGGACGTCACGACGGCAATTCGCCAGCAAAACATGTTGGTGTCGGCTGGCATTTTGGGTGGCCCCCCTAATCAGGACAGCCAGCGTGTCGCTGCCCCGATCACGGTGAATGGTCAGCTGCAAACCGTTAAAGAGTTTGAAAATATCATTCTGCGCTCGCAAGCTGACGGCTCTACAGTGCGTATCAAGGATGTGGCACGTGTTGAAGTGGGGGCGGACAACTATCAGTTCGGTGCTCGCTTGAACAGTAAGCCGACGGCTGCATTTGCTATTTCCTTGCTGCCTGAAGCGAATGCGTTGGACACAGCGGCGGCCATTAAAGTCGAGATGGAGAAGCTGGCCGAGTTCTTCCCGGAAAATATCCGTTACGACATTCCCTACGACACCTCTCCCTACGTGGAGAAGTCCATCACCCAGGTGGTGTACACCTTGCTGGAAGCGATGGTGCTGGTGTTCATCGTGATGTATGTGTTTCTGCAAAATGTACGCTACACCCTGATTCCTGCTTTGGTTGTGCCTGTGGCTATCTTGGGCGCATTCGCGGTGATGCAGGTGCTGGGCATGTCTGTGAACGTGCTCACCATGTTCGCGATGGTGCTGGCTATTGGTATTTTGGTGGACGACGCGATCGTGGTGGTGGAGAACGTCGAACGGATCATGGTGGAAGAGGGGATTTCGCCTAAAGAAGCAACCAAGAAAGCCATGCCACAGATTAGTGGCGCGATTGTCGGTATTACCTTGGTGCTGTCGGCGGTGTTCTTGCCCCTGGCCTTTATGGCGGGTTCGGTCGGTGTTATTTACCGCCAGTTCTCGGTGGCCATGGCTGTGTCGATTGCCTTCTCGGGCTTTTTGGCACTGACCTTCACGCCAGCCCTGTGCGCGACCTTGTTGAAACCTATTCCTAAAGGCCATCACGAAACCAAGCGTGGTTTCTTTGGCTGGTTTAACCGCGCCTTTACCCGTACCACTAATGGCTACGAAAGCTTTGTAGGCAAAACACTGCGTCGTGGCGGGCGGATGATGTTCATCTACCTGATCATGGTGCTGGTGCTGGGTTTCTTGTACATGCGTATGCCAACCGCGTTCTTGCCCGAGGAAGATCAGGGTTACGTGATTGCCAATATCGAGCTGCCTGCCGGTTCAACCGCTAACCGTACGATTGAAACCATCTCCAAGGTCGAGGACTACTTTAAAGAGCAGCCTCAGGTCGAAAACATCATTGCCGTTCAGGGTTTCAGCTTTAACGGTAGTGGTTTGAACTCGGCTATCGCGTTTGTGCCCTTGAAGGATTTCAACGAGCGCAAAGGCAAGGAAAACTCGGCTCAGGCTATTTCCGGCAAAGCCATGGGTCAGCTGCTGTTTGGTTTGCCAGACTCGATGGTGATTGCGATTGTGCCACCGGCTATTTCTGCTCTGGGTAACTCCTCGGGTATTGATATGCGTCTGGAAGATCGGGGGGGCTTGGGGCATGATGCGCTGATGGCGGCAGCCGACCAGTTGCTGGGTCTGGCCAAGCAAAGCCCTGTGTTTGATCCGCAGAGCGTGCGTATCACAGGCTTGGGACCGGGCAAACAGATCCGTCTGGAAATCGACCGCGACAAAGCCGCTGCATTGGGTGTGAACTTTAGTGAAGCCTCGGCCTTGATTGGTGGCGCTTTGGGCTCTTCCTTTGTTGGTAAATTCACCAACCAGGGCCGGGTGCAGAGTGTCTGGGTACAAGCCGATGCGCCATACCGCATGACCATCGACGATGTACTGAAGCTGAACGCTCGCAACAGCGATGGCAAAATGGTGCCGTTGTCCGCTTTCGTGACGCAGACGACCGAACAGGGTCCTGTGCAGATCGTGCGCTACAACAGCTACGAGTCCGTGCGTATCAGTGGTGGTCCGGCGCCTGGCTACACCTCGGGTGAAGCCATGATCGAGATGGAAAACCTGATGAAGCAATTGCCTAACGGCTTGGGTGTGGACTGGACCGGTCTGTCTTATCAGGAACGTCAGGCTGCAGGTCAGTCCGGGATCTTGATGGGTCTGGCGATTCTGGTGGTGTTCATGCTGCTGGCAGCCTTGTACGAAAGCTGGGCTATCCCGCTGTCCGTGATGCTGGCTGTGCCACTGGGTATGCTGGGTTCGGTCTTGCTTGTATCCGGTCTGGGTATGCCTAACGACGTGTACTTCCAGGTGGGTATCGTGACGGTGATTGGCCTCTCAGCCAAGAACGCGATTCTGATTGTGGAGTTCGCCAAGGATGCCTACGCACGGGGTGCAACCCTGATCGATGCAACATTGGAAGCCTCCCGCTTGCGTTTCCGTCCTATTTTGATGACCTCCTTCGCCTTCGTGCTGGGTGTGGTGCCTTTGGCTACCTCCTCTGGCGCAGGTGCCGCCAGCCAGAACGCGGTTGGTCTGGGTGTGTTGGGTGGGATGTTGGCCGCAACACCGCTGGCTGTCTTGATGGTACCGACCTTCTTTGTCGTCATCCTCAAGCTCTTTAAAACCAAACCTCGTCTGTTTGGCGAAGCCGCTAAATTGCATGAGGAAGAACTGGCCAAGCAAGGTGCGCAAGAAGCCGGTTCGCAAGGAGGACAGCACTGATGTCTAGCATGTTTTTACGTAGCCCCTTGGTGCTGGCTGTGGCGTTTGCCTTGTCGGCTTGCTCGCTGGCGCCCAAGTATGAACGGCCCGACGCTCCTGTGCCCGCGCAATTCCCTCTGGCCCAGCAGGGCCAGGCGGATGCGGGGCAGGTGGCTGACCTGGGCTGGCGCGAGTTCTTTACGGACCCACGTCTGCATGCCCTGATTGAGCAGGCCGTGGAAAACAACCGCGACTTGCGTATCGCCACGCAGCGTATCGAAGAAGCACGTGCCATGTACGGTGTGGCGCGCAGTGACCAGTTGCCCAGCATTGGTGTGCAAGCGGCCCAGCAGGCCACTCATACTCCGGCCGAGCTACGTCCAGCAGGCCCCAATTCCGCTCCGGTGACGCGTACCTATCAGGCGGGTGTGGGTATTACAGCTTTTGAGCTGGACTTTTTTGGTCGGGTCCGTGATTTGGCTCGCGCGGCTCGTGAACAGTTCTTTGCGACCGAGCAGGCTCAACTCACAGCGCATATCGCGCTGGTAGCGGGTACCGCCGAAGCCTACTTTAAGGTGCGTACGGCTGAAGAGCTGCACGCCCTGATGACCAGTACCTTGCGTAGCCGTCAAGAGACACTGCGCTTGGTGCAATCCTCGTTTGATGCAGGTACGGTGTCTGCACTGGACCTGAATCAGGCCAAAGTGCAATACAACACGGTGCTTTCTGATATGCAGGCCGTGGAGCGGGATCGCCAGCGTGCCCTGAACGCCTTGCAAGTCTTGTTGGGTAGTGAGATCCCTGGCGACCTGCCGGCCGGCTTGCCATTTACCCGTGCGCAGCTGATGCCCAGCTTGCCCGTGGGTCTGTCGGCAGAACTGCTGGAACGTCGTCCTGATATTGTGGCTGCCGAGCACGTTCTGCGTGGTTCCAACTACAACATCGGTGCCGCCCGAGCTGCCTTCTTCCCACGTCTGAGCTTGACAGGTTTGTTGGGTTTCATGAGCCCCGAGATGGGGGGGCTGTTCAGTTCGGGTAACCGTTACTGGCAATTCCAGCCACAAATTACGATGCCGCTGCTCTCAGGCAGCACCTGGGCCAATCTGGATCTGGCCGAGGCTCGTCGTGATATCGCCATCAGCGAATACGAGAAGACCATTCAGGTGGCCTTCCGTGAAGTGGCCGACGCTCTGGCGGGCGAAGCCACCTATGGTCAGCAGATTGATGCTTTGCAAGCGGTTGATCAGGCCGCCAGCGAAGGTCTGCGTCTGGCCAAGCTGCGTTACGAAGTGGGTATAGACAGTTTCTTGCAGGTGCAAACGGCTGAAGTCAGCCTGTACAGCACTCGTCAAGCCTATATTCAAACGGGTTTGAATTCCCTGATGAACCGGGTGGAGTTGTACAAGGCTTTGGGTGGTGGCTGGACAGCAGAAACTGTCAAGCCTGAAACAAAGGCCCAGGACGCCGGGACAGCGCCGGAATAAACAGGCGATAATACGTCTAGTCATTCATCCCTGAAACTACGGAGGTCCTTGGGGAATGTTAGAACTGGGCGTCAATATCGATCATGTGGCGACGCTGCGCCAGCAGCGTCTGACCACATACCCTGATCCAATTCAGGCCGCTTTGCGAGCAGAAGAAGCCGGAGCGGACCTGATCACCTTACATCTGCGCGAAGACCGGCGTCATATTCAAGATGCCGACGTCGAGGCCATGCGCCCCGTGCTGCGTACCCGGATGAATCTGGAATGCGCCATCACCACCGAAATGCTGGACATCGCTTGCCGCATCAAGCCCGATGATGTCTGCCTGGTTCCCGAACACCGTGCCGAACTGACCACCGAGGGTGGGCTGGATGTGGTCGGCCGTCTGGATCAGGTCACAGCTGCTGTACAGCAGCTGCAAGCAGCCGGTATTCGCGTCTCGCTTTTCATTGATGCCGACCCTGCTCAAATCAAGGCCGCTAGCCAGGTGGGGGCGACCGTGATTGAATTGCATACCGGTACCTATGCGGATGCTCAAACGCCTGAGCAGGCCGCCAGCGAGCTGGAGCGTATTCGCGCTGGCATCGCTCAGGGTGTGTCGCAAGGTTTGCGTGTGAATGCGGGCCATGGCCTGCATTACGGCAACGTACAAGCCATTGCTGTCTTGCCGGGTCTGTCTGAACTGAATATTGGTCACGCCATCGTTGCCCAGGCTGTCTTTGATGGTTGGGAAAAGGCGGTGCGCGATATGAAGGCCTTGCTGGTGCGGGCCTGCGCCCCTGGCCAAGCCTGACTGAGCCCTGCCTTCAAGGCAGGGCACTCTTAACTGATTCTGGAAACACGATGAGTACTATTGATTCTTTATTGTCCCGCCGCTCCATCAAGCTGGTGCAAGGCCCCGGCCCGGGTGAGCAAGAGCTGGACCTGATTTTGCGTGCCGCTATGTGCGCGCCCGATCATGGCCGTTTGCAGCCCTGGCGCTTTTGCCTGATCCGTGGCGAAAATGTCCAAGCCTTGGGCGAGTTGGCTATTGCGGCCAACGAGCGTGCCGGTAATCCTTTGACTGAACAAAAAGCCGCCAGCGTACGTGCCTGGTTGGCCAAAGTCCCCATGTTGATCGCCGTGGCCAGCCACATCGATCATGGTGAAGAAAAAATCCCTGAATTGGAACGTGTGCTGGCCACCGGTGCTGCTGTCAGCAATATGCTGCACGCCGCTCATCAACTGGGCTTTGGTGCGTTCTGGAGTACTGGTCTGGGCACCTATGGCGAAGAAGTCCCCGAGGCCCTGGGTTTCGATTCTCTGGATTATCAATTTCTGGGCTTTGTGTCTGTCGGTACGCCTATTCACAAGCTGGGCCCTGCACAACGTCCCGAGCCCCAACAGTTCCTGACTGAGTGGCAAGCGGCCTAAGCGCTTGCCTGATGTTGAGCCGAATCTAAGATAGCGTCGGTTCACTGGCCTCACCCTGGTGGTGACTGCTGTGTGAAGTGAGAAGCCTGAATCCTGACTGGATTCAGGCTTTTTTTTGCCTGATGTTTTGGCAGTCAGGCCCACTGCCTAGAGAGGGACGGCGCGTGAATGTTCAAGCCCTATAGCCGCGAGGCGTAAACGGTTTCTGCTACGGCCTAGGGTTTGTACTGATAGGCATGCTTAGGGCCCGCTTTTATCATTATTCCATAGATCAGAATGACATTCCGTTAAACGGAATATCGATAGGAAAACAATGAAACGAATCAGCCCACAGTACCTGATGCTTCCCGACGGAGCCCAACTACATTACGTAGAAATGGGTCAGCCCTGCGCGTCGCGTCCATCGGTATTGATGTTGCACTCCTTGTTTTTCAATGCCGATATGTTCCAGCCAATGATTCAGTCATTGCAAAACGAATGGCACATTATTTGCCCCGATCACCGCAATCAGGGTCTGAGTACAGCCGGCCAAAAGGCCGCCACCATGCGTCAGCTGGCAGAGGACTATGCCTTTCTGGCTCAAGCTTTGTCGCTTTCTTCCTTACATGTCGTCGGCAGTTCCATGGGTGGCTATGTGGCTCAAGAACTGATGCAGTGCGCGCCGCAGCTCGTTTGCTCCGCCGTCCTGTCCTGCTGCACTTCCTTGGCAGAGCAGCAAAAAGAGCGCTTCGACCAGTTGGAGGCGCTACTGCGTCGCGATGGTGGTGCACCGTATGCATCGACCTTGTTGGAAACCATGTTTGGGGACGCGTTTCTCAACAGTACAGAACCGGCTGCGCTTGTCCAACGCGAGCAGTGGCGCAGTTTCTTTGGGGCTTTGCCTAGCGATATTGCCAATTCGGTGAACGGTGTGTTTTCCCGTCCTGACTACCAGTCCTATTTGGCCAGCAACCGTACCCCTCATTTCTTGATTAGTGGTGCCCTGGACAGAGCAAAAAAACCAGCTGATATGGAGCATATGAACAGCTTGCTTCCTGACAGCACGCATACGGTGTTTGAGCATTCAGGCCATACCCCGCCGGTGGAAGCGCCTGAGATGTTCGCACGACAGATTGAGCATTTTTGGAATCAAGTTAATTAATGTTGCAAGGATTAATTCATGCAAGCTAATGAATCTACTGTGCTGCCCAGCGCAATGGCGTTCGGTGAAAACGCACAGCCGATACACGATATTGCGTCTGACCAGCCCAGCCAGTTTGTCGTCAATGAAGGTGCTGTGTTGTTACGTGGCAGCGAGAGCCGCTCCAGCGGTAGCAAGGCTTTTCCGGTGCGTGAGGTCTGCATGGAAAGCGGCGCCCGTGACATGCAGGAAATGTTCTTCGGCCCGTTTGGAACGCTCTATAGCTTTTCCACCATCCATGTTTCCGCTGCACGCGCCACACCCTACACCTTGGGGTATGTGGATTTTCCCAATGGGGTGCGTGTGCTCGCTCATGTGCGCTGTGAAGACGTGAGTGCTTTGTATTGCGATATGCCCGTCAGCACCGCCACAGATGGCGTTGACTGGTTTGTAACTCCTACCTCGGCGGAGAAGTAAGGTGAGTGAAGCGTATGTAGTGGGCGCAGCCATGATTCCCATGGCACGTCATAAAGAGTCCAGTTATACCGGTTTGGCCCTGCCAGCCATCTTGAACGCCATGGCCAGCGCAGGCGTGCAGGCTGATGAGATTGATGCCGTGGTCTGCGGCCATGCCTTTGGCGGTATGTTGACAGGGCAGCGCCTGGTGAAAGAAATCGGCATTGGTACAGTGCCGGTCGTCAATTGCGATAACGCGTGCTCGGGTGGCGCAACGGCTATTCATCTGGCCTGGAAAGATATTCAGGCAGGTCGACACGATATCGTGCTGGTGATTGGTGTGGACAAGCTCACGCAGTTCGGTGGCGGCACCTTACCTTTGGTGCAGGAAGACCCTGAAGTGCAGCAAGGTTTGGTTATGCCAGCGGTGTATGGCATGCGTGCTCGTCGCTACCTGCATGAGCGCAATCTGGGACCAGAGATCTTGGCGCAAGTCAGTGTCAAGGCGCGTACTCACAGCAAACATAATCCCTACGCACAGTACCGGGATGCCCTGACTGTCGAGCAGGTGCTGGCATCGCGTCCAATTTGCGACCCGCTGACCTTGCTGCAGTGTTGTCCCACAGGCGATGGCGCTGCGGCCCTGATCATGGTGTCGGAACGTGCCTTGAAGCGTTTGCAGAAACCGGCCATGCGCGTTGCGGCTTCTGTTCTGCATTCCGGTCAGGCGACTAGCGGTTTTCGCGATATGACCCGTCCTGAGATCTCGGCTGAATCCGCCCGTGACGCCTACAAAATGGCGGGTATCACGGCTCAGGATCTGGACGCTGTGGAACTGCATGACGCGTTTACAATCGCCGAACTTATTTATTACGAAGCACTAGGTTTGTGTGAAGTTGGGCAGTCTGCTCAGTTCTTGCTGGATGGCCGTAGCACCTACGGCGGCGACGTGGTGGTGAACCCCAGTGGCGGTTTGCTGGCCAAAGGTCACCCGGTCGGAGCAAGTGGTGTCGCCCAAGCCGTGGAAATGTACTGGCAACTGACACATCAAGCTGGAGAACGTCAGGTACCCGATGCGCGTTATGCCCTGACTCACGTCACGGGCGGCGGGATTGCGGGCCTGGATCACGGTGCTTGTGCAATCCATATTTTTGAAGCCCAGGTATGACCACACAAAACACTTCTACTCCTGCTAGCTCAACCGGAACCGTGAGCCGTGCGCTACAGCTCTTGGCTGTTTTGGCCGAATCCAATGGCCCGGTCACCGTCAAGCAGGTGTCCGAGCAAATGGGCTTGGCCCCGTCAACGGCTCACCGCTTGCTCAATCTGTTGCGCAAAGAGGATTTCGTTGCGGTCGCTAGCGGTGGAAGTGGTTTGTACAGCATTGGGCCTGAGTTTTACCGAGTAGCGGCGCAGGTCATGAGTGCGGAATCCAGACCGGCGCTGGCGCAAAAGTCCTTGGATGAGATTGCCTCCGAGTTCAACGAGACCGTGTTGTTTGGCATGTATGCCGTCAGTGAGTCGGCGATGAACTTTGCGGCCATCGCCAGGGGCGAGCACAAGCTGCAATACCAGATTGATCTGCATAAACCCATGTCCCTGGTGTGGGGAGCGTCCGGCAAGGCGATTCTGGCTTACCTGGATCAGGACACGATAGAGCGTGTCTATGCCAAGGCCGAAACCTCGCCCGCCCAGGATGCGCCTTTGCCACCTTTGGAGACCTTGCTGGCAGATCTGCTGGAGGTACGCCAAAACGGCTATGCCCACAGCATGAGCGAGAAGCTGCCCGATGCACGCGGGGTAGCTGCACCTGTATTCGATAACCGCGGGATTGTGGGCTGTATCTGTTTGACCATGCCAACCACCCGTGTACCCAGTGCTGGTTTGAGTGCGATTACTGAAGCCGTTATTCACCATGCCGAAAAATTGTCCGAGATGTTCGGATACCGACATAGAAAAACCAAATGATGAGTTCTAGCACTACCGCCCAGCCTTTGGCAGGCTACAAGGTCATCGATCTGACCACGTTTTTGTCTGGCCCTTTCTGCACTCAGGTGCTGGGGGACTTGGGCGCTGAAGTGGTCAAGATCGAAGCACCGGAAGGTGATTCCAGCCGTGGTATTCCACCGCATTTTGTGGGCGAGGATAGCGCCTACTATCTCAGCATCAACCGTAATAAAAGCAGTCTGGCGGTCAATTTGAAAACCGCCGAAGGGCTGGACCTGGTTCGACAACTCATCCTGAAAGCGGATGTGGTTGTGGAGAACTATCGTCCCGGCGTGGCAACACGTTTGGGCCTGGACCCACAAAAGCTCTGCGAAGAGCGACCCGGCCTGGTCTGGGCCTCTATTAGTGGATTTGGTCAAACCGGGCCTGATCGTGACAAACCTGCGTACGACATGATCGTGCAGGCCTTGTCCGGTGTTATGAGTTTGACTGGAGAAGAGGGCAGACCTGCCGTACGCCTAGGCATTCCCGCTGGTGATACGGTGGCTGGCCTGTACGCGACGATCGCCATTAATGCCGCCCTGGCCGACCGGGAACGGAGCGGGAAAGGACGGATTATTGATGTGGCCATGCTCGACTGCCAGCTCGCCATGCTGTCGTACCAAAGCGCCTATGCCTTGATCGCCGATGTAATCCCCGCCCCGCAAGGCGCCAAGCATGATTCGATCCCGACTTACCGCTCGTTCCGCGGTGGCGATGGTCGGGAGTTTGTAGTCACGGCCAATACCGACAGAATGTGGCAAGGCTTGTGCCGTGTACTCGGTTTGGAGCGCCTGATTGAGGATGAGCGTTTCCAAAATGGCTCCAGCCGCCTGAAGAATAAAGAAGCGCTGTGGGAGTTGCTGGAAAATGCGTTCGCCCAACAAGCGGCTGCCTATTGGATTCCCTTGCTGGAAGAAAACAGTGTGCCTGTTGCACTGATCCAATCAGTACCTGAGGCTTTGGCGCACGCCCGCGCTTCAGAACGCAGCATGATTCTCGCGCTGCAAAATGAAGAGCACAGCATTGAAGTAGTGGGCAACCCCATCAAGTTTGTGGGCGCAGAGCCTGTGCCATCCAGCTTCCCTCCTAAGAAGGGTGCGGATGATATGCGTGTCTTGAGTGAGTGGTTAAGCCTGTCGGCTGATGTTGTGTCGTCTTTGCAGCGTGACGGCGTTCTGCTGAATAGTACGTGTACTCAGGCATGACAGCGCCTCTTGCCACGCTGCACTACCCAGGCTCCTTATTCGAGGTGGATAAGGGCACGGCAAGCGATGAGTGCGTGATTGCTTTGCACTCCATCGGGGTCGAAGCCCATTCATTCAGCAAATTGTTTGACCGCTTGGCTGTGACATATCCCTGCCTTAGCTACGATTTGCGTGGTCACGGCACGGCGCTGGCACTGTCGCAGTTTGACTTGAATAGATTGGTGGACGATGCCGTTCAGGTGGTGGAGTCGTGCCGCTTTGCCAAGGTCCATTTACTGGGACACTCCCTGGGTGGGGTGATTGCTGCTTTGGCGGCCGCCCGATTGGGTAACAGCATCTCGCATAAGGTGCAAAGTCTGAGCATTATCGCCAGCCCCCCTACGGGTTTAGCGGTGTTTGGCGAGCGTGCCCAGGCCATGCAGAACGAGAGCCGTCAGAGCATTGTAGAGAGCACGTTGCAGCGCTGGTTTGGCGGTTTGGAAGAAAGCCCCGCGCTTGTGGAGGCCATGCAGTACGCAGAGCAGCAACTGAACCGTGTTCCGGTCCAAAGCTTGGTCAGCAGTTGGCAAAGTCTGGCCCAGTTTTCTGGCTATGAGTCGTTGGGGGCACAGTTGCCCGCCACGTTGCTGGTGACCGGAGATCAGGATCTGTCTACGCCTGTCGCTGCTATGCAAGTCATCCTGGCTGCCTTGCACCAGGCCGACAAGACAGACACTGAGTTACACATTATTGAGGGGACAGGGCATATGTTGCCGCTTACCCCGCCCGATACCTTGATTGATGCGCTGATGACGCATTTCACCGTATCTGGAGCCACACACTTTCGCTAGGAACTGCCATGTCAGATTTTGTAGGTCGAATCGCTATCGTAACGGGCGCCGCAGCTGGCATAGGCCAGGCTGTCTGCCAGCATCTTTTAGAACTGGGCGCCATTGTGGGTGGAATTGACCGCCAGCCAGAGGGAATCCCTCAGGGGGTGACCCCCTTGATTGCCGACGTGACGGATCAGGAGTCCCTGAATCAGGCCGTTGCCGGATTTGCCCAGCAATATGGCCGTCTTGATGTATTGATCAACAATGCCGGTGTGAGCTTTGTGGGCACGATAGAAGATGGCAGCGATGAGGATTGGCTGCGTATTTTCAATATTAATGTGCTGGGCTATATGCGCAGTACCCGTGCTTGTTTGCCGCATTTGCGTCAGTCGAACACTGCTGTGATCGTCAATATGTCCTCGTGCACGGCAATCAATGGTTTGCCCGAGCGTGCCCTGTATTCGGCCAGTAAAGGAGCAATCCAGTCCATGACGCTGGCCATGTCAGCCGATTTGATTGCCGAGCATATCCGTGTGGTGGGCATTGCCCCCGCAACGGTAGACACTCCCTTCATGACCGAGCTGGCCAATCGTACCGCCGACCCCGAGGCCAAGCGTAATGAATTTCATCGACGCCAACCGACCGGGCAAATGGTACAGCCCGAAGAGGTTGCCCGTCTGGTAGCGCACGTCGCCCATCCGGGGGCGCTGTCCTATACCGGCACCATCATCAATATTGATGGCGGTATGGCCACATTGCGCATGCCTGCCTGAACACCTTAATACCCAAACAAATAAGGAACTATCGTGAGATTTGAAAATAAAACAGTGCTGATTACGGGTGCCGGCCAAGGTATCGGTCGTGCCTACGCACACGAATTCGCCAAGGCAGGTGCAGCGGTTGTGATCGCTGATTTGAATATTGAAAAAGCACAGGCTGTTGCAGCAGAGATTCTGGCGGAAAACGGCAAGGCACTGGCGGTGAAAGTAGACGTTTCGGACGATAAAAGTACGGCCGAGATGGTGGCGCAGGCGGTGAAGGCCTTTGGCACAGTGGATGTGCTGATCAACAACGCAGCCGTTTTCTCTACCTTGAAAATGAAGCCCTTTGAAGAAATCGATGCGGACGAGTGGGATTTCGTCATGGGTGTGAATGCCCGTGGCGTGTTCAATTGCGTCAAAGCCGTGTCGCCTTTCATGAAAAAACAGCAAAGCGGCAAGATCATCAACATTTCTTCCAGCGTTGTCGTGACGGGCCGTGCGAATTACGCCCACTACGTGGCCTCCAAAGGCGCCGTTGTCGCCTTGACCCGCGCGCTGGCTACCGAGCTGGGCGAGTACTGCATCAATGTGAATGCAATCAGCCCGCACGGCATCGTGACCGAAGTTCCACGCGACACCATTCGTCCAGAGCAATGGGATGCCATCATCGCCGCCCAGACCCTGAAACGTAAAGGGGATGTCAGCGACATGATTGGCGCAACCATGTTCCTGGCCTCCGATGACAGCAAGTACATCACCGGCCAGACACTGAACGTGGATGCTGGTCTGCGTTTTAACTAATCCAATTTAGCAAGAGGGCTTCCAAGCATGAGTGCACATAACTTTACCGTCACCCGCTCTTCAAACCGCAAACATCTTATCGCTGTGATTGATGGCCCGAACATGTCGAGCCTGGGTAAGCGCAGCAAAAAAGTCTATGGGAATATCCAGTCCTTGGATGAGCTCAAGGAGTGTGTGCGCAATTTTGGTGAGCAGCTGGGTGTAGAGGTGGAAAATTTTTCGTCCAACCACATGGGCGATATTTTGGAATACATACACGAATCTGCGCACCGGGTGGATGGCTACCTTATCAATCCGGCTGGCTTGACCACCATTGGTGAGGGTGTGCGCCATGCATTGGAAGACACCGAACTGCCCGTGATGGAAGTGCACTTCTCGAATATTGCTGCCGGTGCAGGCGCTGCCCGTGGTTTGGGTGGTGGCAGCATTCAGTCCAGCTTCACGCATACCGCAACCGGTATTTGTATGGGCATGCGTCATTACAGCTACCTGGCTGCACTGACCGCGCTGACCTTGGCCCTGGATGACCAGAGCTTCCTGGGTAGTGCATTGGCTCAGTCGTAATCCCTCTTCTTACATAACATTAATACGGAGGAAGACATGAAAAAGTTTTCTCTACTCGCTACCATTTTTGCCACGGTTGGTCTGTTCAGCAGCGCAGTTGCACAAGCCGAAATCAAACCTGTCACACTGAAATTTGCCCATATCTATGCGGCACAAGATCATTGGGGTCAAACCGCAGAACGCTTTAAGGCGGCGGTAGAAGAGCGTTCCGGCGGAAAAATCAAAATTAATATTGATGCCAACGGCTTGACCGGTGACTGGCCCCAGTCCATCGAGGGCTTGCGCATGGGCACCAATCACATCGTGCTGCAAAGCGTGGGCGCCTTGGACCGTTACGCCAAATCGGCCGGTGTTGAAGCTTACCCTTACCTGATTCGCGATATGGATCACTACCGTGCTGTGTATAACGGCACAGTGGGTCAAGAGCTGTACGACCAGATCACCAAGGAAAGCGGCTTCAAGCTGATGGGCGCGGCCTACCGTGGCGCACGTTACCTGACTTCGAATCGCCTGATTCAGAACCCGGACGATTTGCACGGCCTGAAAATGCGTGTTCCGCCACTGCGTATGTACCGCAGCACCTGGACCACACTGGGCGCCAGCCCGGTGCCGATGGGCATGGCTGAACTGTTCACCTCCTTGCAGCACGGCATGATCGATGGCCAGGAAAACCCCCTGGAAGTGATCAAGAACGTCAATCTGTTTGAAGTGCAAAAGAACGTGGCTGAAACCCAGCACACCATTGGCGCCATGACCTTGATCTACTCGGACGCTTACTTCAAGAAGCTGCCGGAAGAAACACGGCAAATTTTGCAGGAAGAGGGCGAGCGTGTGATGAAAGAAGCCACGGATCGCATGATCGTGGAAGAAGAAAACATGAAGCAGTTCCTGATCGGCAAAGGCATGGCATTTAACGCGGTAGACCGTGAGGCTTTTGGGACCAAGATCCAAGCTATGGATGCAGAGTTCCCCGAGCTGCAGGTCTGGCTGGACAAGATCCGCGCTGTTCAATAATGAAAAAATCGGGGCATGGCCTACCGTCATGCTCCGACCCCACTGGTAAAAGTTATGACAACTAACAACGTACCGACCAAAACAGAAAACTGGGCTGATAAAACCGCGTCTGTAATTGAAAAGGCGCTGGATTGGATTATCGGCACCATGATGTTTGTAATGTGTGCGGTTATTGCATGGCAAATCTTCTCGCGCTATGTCCTGAAAGATATGTCCTCCTGGAGTGAGGAGGTTGCCCGCTTCTTGATGGTGTGGATTTCCTTGCTGGGCAGTGCGGCTGTACTGCGCCGTAGTGGTCACGTCACGGTCACGATTTTGCTGGACCACATTTCAGCAAAGCTCAAACGGCGCGTCTTAGTTATTCGCGACCTGTTGATGTTGGCTACCTTACTCAGCATCACCTACTACGGTTGGGAATTTGCGCAAATCAATGCCGTTCAGCTGTCGGCCGCTATGGATATTCCCATGTCCTGGGTATATGCCTCTTTGTGGCTGGGGATGGGCTTGTGCGTAGTGATTTTGCTGTTGATCCGCTTGGGCACGCAGCCTGACTGGACCTCTGGCAGTACCGATGAGCATCCCTAAGTACGGAAAATACCTTTTATGATCACCGTAACCTTAATTACCCTTTTGACGCTCATCCTCATGCTGATCGGTATGCCGATTGGCTTTGCTATCACGGCGGGCGTACTGGCTGCCTTAGTGGCACTGGGTGACATCAGCCTGATGGCGGTTCCCCAGCAATTGTTCAGCGGCCTGGACAGTTTTTCCTTGCTGGCCATTCCTTTCTTTGTCTTGGCTGGTAGCTTGATGACTTCCGGCGGCCTGACCAGTCGACTGCTGGATTTTGCCAATGCCTTGTTGGGTCGCTTTAAAGGCGGCCTGGCCATGAGTGGCGTATTGGCCTCTGGCATGTTTGCCGGGATCTCCGGTTCCGCCGTGGCCGACACCAGTGCCCTGGGCCGCATCATGATTCCAGCCATGATTCGCTCTGGCTATCCTCCTGGCTTTGCCGGTGGCGTGATTGCTGCAGCGAACGTGGTGGCCCCCATTATTCCGCCGTCCATTCCGTTCATCGTTGTGGCCGTGCTGACGGGACAATCGATTACGACCTTGTTCCTGGCAGGTGTCGTGCCAGGTGTGCTGTATATGTTGTCCATGCTGGTGATGAGCTGGTGGATCAGTAAACGCAATAATTTCCCGACTCAAGGCAAAGCCTCGGGCCGCGAAATCTGGACGACGTTTAAAAATTCTGCCTTCGCGCTGTTGCTGCCCGTCTTTATTCTGGGTGGTATTCGCAGCGGCATTTTCAACATTACCGAAGCGGCCATCATGGCTGTGATTTACGCCCTGGTGGTCGGTACGCTGATCTACCGTCAGATCACGTGGAAAATCTTTGTCGATAGCTTGGTCGGTGCGGCCCATACCACCGCCGTGATCATGATTATCGTCGCAGCAGCACGTGTCTTTAGTTGGTTGTTGGCGTATGTCAGTATTCCTGAAGCCATTTCCGCCTTTGTATTGGAAAACATCAGCAACCCCCTGTTGTTCTTGTTGTTCGTCAATGTGCTGTTGCTGATTGTGGGCATGTTCCTGGAAACCAACGCGGCCTTGGTGATGTTGATTCCTGTGCTCTATCCCATTGCCATGAAACTGGGCATTGATCCTACACATTTCACGGTAGTTGCAGTGGTGAACCTGTGTATTGGTTTGATTACTCCACCAGCTGGTCTGTGCCTGAACATTTCCTCTTTGCTGGCGCGTATCTCTTTGGAGCGCGGTGTGGTCGGGATTGCTCCTTTCCTGTTTACCGCCTTGGTCGTGCTCGTTATTTTGACCTTGTTCCCACAAGTTTCGGTGTGGCTGCCTAATCTGATGGCTGGCTCTTAACCTATCTTGATGCGGGTGATGTATTGCTGCTTCTCAGACCCCTAAACGGGTTTGAGAAGCTTTTTTTGTGCAAGCGTCTGTGCGTTCTGGCTGCTGTGCTAGTTGCGTGAACCATGTACTGAGCAATGAGAGCCCTCCAGACCATCCAGAATCGGGCAGTCCGGCTGGTGATCCCCTTGGCATTGCTCGGCCAGTACGCGCAGCTTTGCAGCCATATCCAGCAGCAGGGCGGCGCGGCTTTCCAGTGTTTTGATATGGGACTGGGCCAGCTGCTTGACCTCGCTGCTGGGGCGTTGTTCATCCCGCCACAGGCTGGTCAGTTGCTGAATGTCGGCCAGATTGAAACCCAGGTCCTTGGCGCGAACAATAAAGAGCAAGGTATCCAGATCCCGAGTTTGATAGACGCGGTAACCATTGGCGGCCCGTTCGCTATTTAATAATCCCAGGTCTTCATAGTGCCGGATCATCTTGGGTGTCAGGCCGGTTACGCGGGCCGCTTCACTAATCAGCATGGGCTTTCCTCGGGCAGTGCAAGTGGACTGCGTTATGATTGAAAGGGTCAATTCTGCACATTGTAGAACGGGCGGTGAGGTAGGTCATTAGGCCCCTGATTGCCCCAGTACGAACTCAAGGAGCGTATATGAAAGAAATTCAGTGTGATGTGGCCGTGATAGGAGCGGGGACAGCGGGCATGACAGCGTATCGTACGGCCAAACGGGCTGGAAAAAAAACGCTGATGATCGAGTCGGGTCCCTACGGCACGATGTGCGCACGGGTTGGCTGCATGCCGTCCAAGCTACTGATTGCCGCTGCCGATGCGGCGCATCACGCGCGTCATACTGCTCCTTTTGGCGTGCATGTGGATGGCAATATCCGCATTGATGGCAAAGAAGTCATGGATCGGGTGCGCCGTGAGCGAGATCGTTTTGTGCAGTTTGTCCTTGATGATGTGGAAGGCTTTGACGCCGAAGACAAAGTGCGTGGCCATGCCCGCTTTGTGTCCGAGCATGTCTTGGAAGTGGACGATCACACCCGCATTACTGCAGGTCATGTGATTATTGCCACGGGTTCCTCGCCTGTGCGCCCCAAAGAGCTGGAAGCCTTGGGTGATCGCCTGATCAATAACGAAGACGTATTCAATTGGACGGACTTGCCCAAGCGGGTGCTGGTGGTGGGCTCAGGTGTTATTGGTCTGGAGTTAGGCCAAGCGCTGGCTCGTTTAGGCGTGGACGTTGCGATTATCAATCGCAGCCAAAGTCTGGCGGGTTTGTCTGACCCTGAGGTGCGCGAAGCGGGACGCGCTATTTTCACTCAGGAACTGAACTTGCGTGCCGATGTGGCCGTTCTGGGTAGTGAGCTGGTTGACGGCAAGGCGCGTGTGCGTTTGCAGATTGATGGCAAGGAAGTGGTCGAAGATTACGACTACGTGCTGGGTGCTGCAGGTCGCAGCCCCCAGCTGGACAATATGGGCCTGGAAAATACGCCGGTGCAATGGGATAGCAAAGGACGCGCGGTGTATGACACGGCCAGCTTGCAGCTTAAGGGCACATCCATCTATCTGGCGGGGGATGTCAATCAGCGTGCGCCTATTTTGCATGAGGCGGCTGATGATGGTCGTTTGGCCGCTCTGCAGGCTGTCAGCAATGGACAGGACGAACCTATGGCGCGTCGGGCCCGTATGGCGGTGGTCTTCAGCGACCCGCAGGTAGCGGTAGTCGGTACGCCCTTCAAGTCACTGCCAGAAGGCGCGGTGACGGGAAGCGTGAATTTTGGCAATCAAGGGCGCGCTCGCGTCATGCTGGTGAACCGTGGCTTGCTGCATGTGTATGCCGATAAGAATGGCACTTTTCTGGGGGCGGAGATGGTGGGGCCGCAGGCTGAGCACATTGCTCACTTGCTGGCCTGGTCTTTGCAGATGGGTCTGACGCTGGATCAAATGCTGGCTATGCCGTTTTACCATCCAGTACTGGAAGAAGGTCTGCGTACCGCCTTACGTCAGGCTCAGTCGGCTTTGCGAGACAAATAAACTGACATCGGTAAAGCTTGGGTGGTGCACTGCAAAACGGTGCGCCAAGCTGCTACTCAGGTAAAAGGCCAGAATTTGGCGCTTCCCTATGGCAGCAGACTACGCACGCCATCGGCCAGAACCTGTACAGATTCCGTATCGGGGGCCAAATACCGGGCCTTCCCTGTCTGATCGAAAATGTACACACCACGACTGTGGGAGACTTCGTAGTTTTCAGGCTTATTAGGGTCCGGCTTTTCTATTTGAAAGGCCACCCGGTAACGGCGTGCCAGATCCGTAATTTGTCTTTCCGATCCCGTTAGCCCGACGGTATGCTTGCCATCAAACGCGGCTACATAGCGGGCCAGTGAGTCGGGGGTGTCGCGGTGTGGGTCCACACTGACAAAGATGATGCGTACCTGCTCAGCATCACGACCTAGGTCTTCCATGACGGCACCGAGTTGAGCTAGGGTGGTCGGACAAATATCCGGGCAACTGGCATAGCCAAAAAACATCATGACGACTTTGTCTTTGAAGTCGTCCTGGGTGACGGTTTTGGGGCCAGCGGCTTGCAGAGAAAAGCGCAGATCAGGTAAGAAGCCACGTACGGGATGCAGATTGGCAGCGGCAACGCTGCCCGCCAGAAACAAGCCCAGCGCCAGCGTCAGGCCAAACTGCTTTAAGAAGACAAGAATGGGCTGGGCTGGGCAGGGTGTCATAGGCGTCCTCTGGGTTTAGGCGGGCTCTGGGGTAAGCCCGCTATGACGGAGCAGGGCGGTAATGGATGGATCGCGGCCACGGAAAGCGCGGAAGGAGTCGGCAGCAGGGCGCTCGCCCCCTACGGACAGAATCTCGCGCCAGAAGCGATGCCCCGTATTGCTGTCGAGCGTATCACGCGCCCCATCTGAGTGGGTATAGGCTTTTTCCTCAAAGGCCGAGTAGGCATCGGCCGACAGGACTTCTGCCCATTTGTAGCTGTAGTAACCCGCACCATAGCCGCCCGCAAACAAGTGCGAGAACTGATGCGGGAAACGGTGCCACTCGGGTGGAAACAGCACGGCTACTTCTTGGCGCACCTGACTGAGGATCTCCATGACAGCCTCGATACTCATGCCGCTGTCGCGCGAGTGGATCAACATGTCGAACAGGGAGAACTCCAGCTGACGCACCATTTGCATGCCGCTTTGGAAGTTGCGCGCCAGATTCAGCTTGTTGTAGAGCGAGCGGGGCAGATGTTCGCCAGTTTCGACGTGGGCGGTCAGCATCTGCACGACAGGCCATTCCCAGCAGAAGTTTTCCATGAACTGCGAAGGCAGCTCGATAGCGTCCCATTCCACGGCGGAGAAGGCCGAGGCGGCGGGATCGTCCACACGCGAGAGCAAGGTATGCAAGGCGTGGCCGGATTCATGGAACAGGGTGATCACATCGTCATGCGTCAGCAGGGCGGGGCGACCGGGCTGGGGTTCAGCGAAGTTGCACACCAGATAGGCAATCGGCAGGCACAGCTCTTCGCCCAGACGGCGGCGGCTACGCTCGCTATCAACCCAGGCACCGCCTTGCTTGCCTTGGCGGGCATGCAGGTCCATGTACAGATAGCCCAGCACTTTGCCATCCGATGCGATTACCTCAAAAGGACGCACAGCGGGATGCCAGGCAGGAATGTCGGCTGCACGCAGCGTCACGTCAAACAGGCGCTGGATTACTTTGAACAGGCCGCTTAGTACGGCAGGTTCCGTGAAGTACTGTTTGACCTCATCTTCCGAATAGGCGTAGCGCTGTTCGCGCAGGCGCTCGGCGCAAAAGGGCACGTCCCAGGCTTGTAATGTTTCCAGGCCCAGTTCTTTCTGGGCGAAGGCTTGCAGTTCGTCCAGGTCCTGGCGGGCATAGGGGCGGGCCTTGTTGGCCAGATCGCGCAAGAAGCTCATCACCTGTTCAGGGGTGTCAGCCATGCGGGTTTCCAGACGCATATGGGCGTAGCTGGCAAAGCCCAGCAGGCTGGCTTCCTGGGCGCGCAGGTCCAGCAAAGTTTCAATAGCCTGGGAGTTATCAAATTGAGCATCACCTTGCTCGGACGCAATGGTGGTGTAGGCTCGATACATCAATTCACGCAGTGTCTGATTGCGTGCGTATTGCATGACAGGCAAATAGCAGGGCATTTTCAGCGTCAGACGCCAGCCTGTTTGCTCATTGTCTTGTGCAGCACGTTGGGCAGCAGCCAGAACGTCATCGGGGACGCCGGCCAGCTCGGCCTGATCGGTGATCAGGTAATGCCATTGGTCAATGGCGTCCAGAACGTGCTCGGAGAACTGCTGCGAGGTCTGAGCCAGTTCGTCGGAAATACGGGCGTAGTCGTCACGCGCCTGGCCTTCCAGTTGCACGCCGCTCAAGCGGAAATCACGCAGGGCCAGGGTAATGATACGTTGGCGCTGGGGGCTTAGATTGGCGAACGCAGGGCTGTCTGCCAGGGCCTGATAACGCTGGAATAAAGGCCGGTTCAAGCCCACCCAGGTCGAGAACTCGCTCATGCGCGGCAAGCACTGGTTGTAGACCGTGCGCAGCTCGGGCGTATTGATGACCGAGTTCAGGTGACCGGCCACCGACCAAGCACGATACAAGGTTTCGGTGGCATCGGTGATGGGCTCGACGATGGTGTCCCAACTGGGTTCGCTATCGTCGTTGGAGACTGTGTCTACGGCTTGGCGGGCCAGCTCCAGTAGATGATCCACCGCCTGCTCAATGTGCTCAGGCTGGATGGCGGGATAGTCAATCAGGCTGTCGATAGGAACCAGTAAGGGATTTGTCGTCATAAACCGTTAGTTAATTTAAAGACTGATGTTGGCCGAGCGTTCGGCCGCTTCCAAGGTGTTGACCAGCAGCATGGCAATGGTCATGGGGCCGACGCCACCGGGCACGGGAGTAATGGCCGAGGCTACGGCGCTGGCGCTGGCAAAATCCACGTCACCGCACAGCTTGCCGTCTGCGCCACGGTTGATACCTACGTCGATCACGACGGCACCGGGCTTGACCATATCGCCAGTAATGATGCCGGGACGGCCAACGGCCGCCACCAGCACGTCGGCGCGGCGGGTTTGAGCCGCCAGATCGCGTGTTTTGGAGTTGCACAGGGTCACGGTGGCACCCGCAGCCAGCAAGAGCATGGCCATGGGTTTACCGACGATATTGCTGGCACCGACGATCACGGCTTCGGCACCGCGTAGCGTCACGTTTTCGGATTCCAGCATCTTCATGACACCGTAAGGCGTGCACGGTGCAAACAAAGGCTTGCCAGTCATCAGCATGCCCGCATTGCTGACGTGAAAACCGTCCACGTCTTTGTGCGGGGCAATGGTTTCAATGACCTTGTGCTCGTCCAGATGGGCGGGCAGGGGCAATTGCACCAGAATGCCGTGTACCGAGCTGTCCTGATTCAGGCGGGTAATCAGGGCCAGCAATTTGGTTTCGGTGGTGTCCGCGGGCAGGCGGATGATTTCGGACTTCAGGCCGGCGGCTTCGCAGGCCAGGCCCTTGTTGCGTACATACACCTGGGAGGCCGGATCTTCACCGACCAGCACCACGGTCAGACCGGCCTGGATACCGTGTTTTTGTTGCAAGGCCTGGACGCGTTGTGCGACGTCTTCCTTGATTTGAGCGGACAGCTTTTTTCCATCAATAATGCGAGCACTCATTTACGCATCCTCGGACTTGGTGAGGGCGATTTTCATGAGGTCGGCAACCGTAGTAACTTCCAGTTTTTCCATGATATTGGCGCGGTGCGCTTCGACAGTTTTAATGCTGATATTCAAGTCCCCAGCAATCTGCTTGTTCAGACGGCCGGCAACAATGCGCTCCAGCACTTGCTGCTCACGGGCGGTCAGGCGACCCAGGACTTCTTGTTGATCTTTTTGTACCTGCGCCTGCGAGGCGCGAGTCGTGGCTTGTTCGATCATGCGACCCACAATGGTGCGCAGATCGGCTTCGTTAAACGGTTTTTCCAGAAAATCGATGGCCCCTTTTTTCATGGTGCTCACGGCCATAGGCACGTCGCCGTGGCCGGTAATGAACACAATCGGGATAGACGATTTGCGGGCAATCAAGGCTTCTTGAAGCTCCAGGCCGCTCATGCCGGGCATACGCACGTCCACAATCAGGACGGCCACTTGTGCGGGGTCATAAGCGCCTAAAAACTCTTCGCCCGATGCAAAGCAGCGGACCCGGTAGCCGTTGGCTTCCAATAGCCAGCGCAAGGAGTCCCGTACGGCTTCGTCGTCATCGACTACGTAAATGGTGCATGGCATTTGCGGGCTGGTCATTCGGGTATCTCCAGTTTGTTATCAAGGGTGTCCGCTACATCGGGTGCCGCACAAGGTAGACTGAAACGGAAAATCGTTCCACCCTCTGGATTGCCGACTGCCCACAGGCGGCCGTGATGCGATTCAATAATTGTGCGACAGATATTCAGGCCCATCCCCAGGCCTTCGGACTTGGTACTGTAAAACGGTTCAAAGAGGCGCTCGGGATCTTTCAGGCCATGACCACGATCGATCACGGCCATCTCTAAAAGCGATTCTTGTTGGCTGATCACCAGGTGGAGCACGTGATGTTCACTGTGTTCCATGGCTTCGATCCCATTTTTGAGCAGATTCAATAATACCTGTTCTATGAGAATGGGGTCGGCAATGACGTCAGGAACGGGATCAGGAATGCTTAATTCGATCTCGATTTGGCGCTTGCGGGCGTCGATTTCAGCAAAGCTGACGGCGTTTTCCACAATACGCATCACTTTGGCACGGGTGCGGCGGGGTTCGCTACGCTTTACGAACTCGCGAATGCGGCTGATGATCTTGCCGGCACGCTCGGCTTGCTGCGCGGCTTTTTCTAGTGCGGCCAACAAGGTTTCGGGCTGATAGCGGCCGGACTTGAGCATAGCCACGGCCCCCATGCTGTAGTTATTGATGGCCGTCAGGGGTTGGTTCAATTCGTGCGCCAGGGACGAGGCCATTTCACCCATCGTGGTCAGGCGGCTGGTCAACTGCACTTTTTCCTGCTGGATTCGCGAGGCCTCTTCATGTTTGCGGCGGTCCGTAATGTCGCGCGCCACTTGCAGACGTACGCGGCGTCCGTCTGTCCAGGCCAGCATGCGATGGTGGACTTCAAACCAGCGGGCAGCGGACTCAGAGTAAATCTCCACGGTTTCATCGGTGAAGCGTCCCAGGCGGCCACCCAGCAATTCGGCGTGGCCGTTGGACTGGGCACCAAAGAAGCGACGATAGGTGCGGTTGGCAAACAGCAGCTCCAGACCGTCCGAGGTATCGGCCACTACAGAGATCGCATCGTCCAGACCTTCCAGCACCGTCATGAAACGCTCGTGTGCGGCGGTCAAGGCTTCGCGAATACGTTTAGGCTCGGTGATGTCCGTCATGGAAGTCATCCAGCCGATTTGTTCGCCGTTGGGGGCGCGCAGCGGCGAGACATACATACGGGCGGTAAAGCGCGAACCGTCACGACGTTGGGCTTCTACTTCCAAGCCACTGCTGGGGGTGCGGCCCGAGAGCAAAAGGTCCAGGGTTTCCTGATGCTGTTGATGACGGCCCGGTAACCAGTAAGGGAAGGGGGCGGTGCGTCCAACCAGATCGGCCTCGTTCCAGCCGATCATCCTACAGAAAGCCGGGTTCACATACGCAATGCGCCCCTGCATATCAAAAACGCGCATCCCGGTGGACATGGAGTTTTCCATGGCACGCCTAAAACCGGTCTCGGCTGTCTGGGCGGCTTCGGCATGGGTGCGAAAACGGGTGTAGCGCCAGAGCGCCAACAAGCTGACCACAATCACCAGAGACAGGGCCAGGATCACCATCATCAGGCGTTGCTGACGTGTTTCCTGGTCGATGGTCACAAACATGACGCTATCGTTTTGCAGGCGTTGCAGCCACAGGAACACCCCCATGACACAGAGGTAGAGAAACAGCACAACAACCGGTGTCAACCAATAGAATCCGCGGCGATTCTGTTTGGCCTGATCATAGAAGGTTGAAGGGATGAGAGACTTTTTAGAATGAGTGGCCATGACTGCACGAATAGGAGTATGGCTGGATTGTAATGTAGCGCTATTTTTTTTAGTGATATTTCGTATTATGAAAACACATACCATAAAATGAAATTTCGCTTGAGCGTTTGAGCGTTCTTTCCTAGAATGGTTCGGTGCAGGCGTACCCCGCCTTGAACGCTCACAGTCCGCAAAACCCGCTTCGGTCAGGATCGCTTTACTTCTTATTAGATGGGCGGCTCAGCGTCGAGCAAGACCGGACTACTACCACATATATGGAGACACTATATGTCCTCAACCCAAGACAATAGTTCGGCTCAGGTCAGTCAAGACCAAGCCCTAGAAACAAAAGAGTGGCTTGACGCCCTGGAAGCGGTGGTGGATCGCGAAGGCCCGGCCCGCGCCCATGATCTGATCGAGAAGCTGATCGATCTGGCCCGCCGTTCCGGTGCCCACATCCCGTTCTCGCCCAACACGGCTTATGAGAACACAATTCCTCCCGGCCTGGAACCTGCCCATCCCGGTAATCTGGTTCTTGAAGAGCGTATCCGTTCCTACATTCGCTGGAACGCCATGGCCATGGTCGTGCGCGCTAACCGCGAAACCCCGCCCGATGGTGGTGGTCTGGGCGGTCACATTGCCTCGTTTGCCTCGCTGGCCACCATGATTGGCTGCGGTCAAAACCACTTCTGGCACGCCGAGACCGAAGATCGCGGCGGCGATATGGTGTTTTTCCAGGGCCACTCATCGCCCGGTATCTACGCCCGCGCCTTCATGGAAGGCCGTATCTCCGAAGATCAGCTGAATAACTTCCGTCAGGAAGTTGATGGCAAAGGCTTGCCGTCCTACCCGCATCCTAAGTTGATGCCCGAATTCTGGCAGTTCCCCACCGTCTCCATGGGCTTGGGCCCACTGATGGCGATTTACCAGGCTCGTTTCCTGAAGTACCTGCATGCCCGTGGCATTGCTGATACCAGCGGCCGTAAAGTTTGGGTGTTTCTGGGCGACGGCGAGATGGACGAACCCGAATCCTTGGGCGCCATTGGTCTGGCTGCACGTGAAAAACTGGACAACCTGATTTTCATCGTGAACTGTAACTTGCAGCGTCTGGACGGTCCTGTGCGCGGTAACGGCAAGATCATCCAGGAACTGGAAGGCACCTTCCGTGGCGCTGGCTGGAACGTGCTCAAGCTGATTTGGGGTGGTTATTGGGATCCCTTGTTGGCTCGCGATAAAGAAGGCATTTTGCGCAAAGTCATGGAAGATACCGTGGACGGCGAGTACCAGGCCTACAAAGCCAACGACGGTGCCTACGTTCGTGAACACTTCTTTGGCAAGCACCCCAAGCTGCTGGAAATGGTCAGCCGCATGAGCGACGAAGATATCTGGCGCTTGAACCGTGGTGGTCATGATCCACACAAAGTGTTTGCAGCCTTTGATTCGGCCAGCAAGCACGAAGGTCAGCCTACCGTCATCCTGGCCAAAACCATCAAAGGTTACGGCATGGGTCACGTTGGCCAAGCCAAGAACCCTTCGCACCAGCAAAAGAGCCTGGATCTGGACGCCGTGCGCGAATTCCGCGACCGTTTCAATATCCCGGTTCCTGACGACAAATTGGAAGAGCTGCCGTACTTTAAGCCTGCCGACGATTCGCCAGAAATGCAGTACTTGCATGCCCGTCGCCAAGCCTTGGGTGGTTACCTGCCTAAGCGCCGCAACAAGGCCGACGAACAGCTGACCGTACCTACACTGGACGCGTTCAAGCCCATGCTGGAAGCGACTGCCGAAGGCCGTGAGATTTCCACGACCCAAGCGTTTGTGCGTTTCTTCAACACCTTGCTGCGCGACAAGCAAGTAGGCCCTCGTGCTGTACCTATCCTGGCTGACGAATCCCGTACGTTTGGTATGGAAGGTCTGTTCCGTCAGATCGGTATTTACGCACCTGAAGGCCAGAAGTACACCCCGGTTGATAAAGACCAGGTCATGTACTACCGCGAAACGGCCAACGGTCAGTTGTTGCAGGAAGGTATTAACGAACAGGGTGCATTCAGCTCCTGGATTGCGGCGGCGACGTCGTACTCCAACAGCAACCGCATCATGATCCCGTTCTTCATTTACTACTCCATGTTCGGCTTCCAGCGCTTTGGCGACTTGGCCTGGGCAGCGGGTGACATGAAGGCGCGTGGTTTCGTACTGGGCGGCACCGCTGGTCGTACCACTCTGAACGGTGAAGGTCTGCAGCACGAAGATGGTCACAGCCATATTCAGTCCTCGCTGATTCCTAACTGCGTATCCTACGACCCCACTTTCTCGCACGAAGTGGCTGTCATCATGCAGCACGGTTTGAAGCGCATGGTTCAAGACCAGGAAGACGTGTACTACTACGTCACCCTGATGAACGAGAACTACGCTCAGCCAGGCTTGGTCGATGGCGACGAAGACGGCATTTTGCGCGGTATGTACAAATTCAAGTCCGTGGCCAAAGACAGCAAGCTGCGCGTTCAGCTGATGGGCTCGGGCACGATTTTGCGCGAAGTCATCGCTGCACAAGATTTGCTGGAAAAAGACTGGGGCATTGGCTCTGATGTCTGGAGCGTCACCAGCTTTACCGAATTGCGTCGTGATGGTCTGGATTGCGAACGTGCTGCTTTGTTGAACCCGGAAGGCAAGGATCTGCCCGTACCGTACGTGACCACTCAGCTGCAGAAAACCGACGGTCCTATCGTGGTCTCTACCGACTACATCAAGGCCTACGGCGATCAGATCCGTCCGTTCGTGCCTAAGGATCGCACCTACAAAGTGCTGGGTACTGATGGTTTCGGCCGTTCCGACTTCCGCTTCAAGCTGCGTGAGCACTTTGAGGTTGATCGTCACTTTGTGGTGTTGGCTGCTCTGCGTGCGCTGGCTGAAGAGGGCAAGATTCCATTTAGCAAAGCGTCCGAAGCGATTGCCAAATATGGCATCAATCCTTCCAAGGCTAACCCGCACCACGCATAAGGGACTGAACCATGAGCAATATCATTCAAGTCAAAATCCCGGATATCGGTGCTGACGACGCTGTCGAAGTGATCGAAATTCTGGTTAAGGAAGGCGAGACCATTGAGGTCGAACAGAGCCTGATTACAGTGGAATCCGACAAGGCTTCCATGGAAATCCCATCGTCTGCCGCTGGTGTGGTCAAGTCCATCAAGGTCAAGCTGGGCGATAAGGTCAAGGAAGGCAGTCTGGTTCTGGAACTGGAAGCCGCAGAGGGCGCACAGGCTGCGCCTGCTGCCGAGCCTGCCAAGGCCGAAGCAGCTCCCGCTCCTCAAGCCGAACCCGCCAAAGAAGCGGCTCCGGCAGCTGCTGCTGCCGCCCCAGCGGGTGCTGAGCAGCAGGTGACGGTGCAAGTGCCTGATATCGGCGACGCCCGCGATGTGGACGTGATCGAAATCATGGTTCAGGTCGGTGACACCATTGAGGTGGACCAAAGCCTGATCACCGTGGAATCAGACAAAGCGTCCATGGAAGTGCCGTCCTCACACGCTGGTGTGGTGACAGCCGTCAAAGTAAAGCTGGGTGACAAGGTTAGCCAAGGTAGCGACATTCTGGAGGTAACCGTACAAGGTTCCGCTCCGGCTGCCGCGCCTGCCAAACAAGCTGAAGCCGCAGCCGCGCCTGTGGAGGCTCCGGCCGCCGCAGCGCCAGCCGTTGCTTCGTCCTCGGTCGTGGTCGGAGCTGGTGCACCTGCTCCTGAGCGTGTGTCGCCTACGGCTGCGTTTGCTCAGGCTGACGCTACCTTGCGCAACCTGCCTCATGCCTCGCCTAGCGTGCGTAAGTTCGCGCGCGAATTGGGTGTGGACCTGGGTAAGGTTCACGGTTCGGGCAATAAAGGCCGTATTACGGTTGATGACGTGCGCGGCTTTGTGAAGCAAGCCATGGCAGGTGGTGCGGCGCCGGTAACGGCTGCCGGTACCGCTGCTCAAGTCGGTGGTCTGGACGTTCTGGCATGGCCTAAAGTCGACTTTGCCAAGTTTGGTGAGGTCGAGACACGTGCTTTGTCGCGTATCAAGAAAATCTCGGGTGCCAACCTGCATCGCAACTGGGTCATGATCCCTCATGTCACCAACAACGATGTGGCGGACATCACCTCTTTGGAAGCCCTGCGCAAAGAGCTGAACGAGGAATTCAAGAAATCCGGTGCTCGCGTCACCATGCTGGCTTTCGTCATCAAGGCGGCCGTTGCTGCCCTGAAGAAATTCCCCGAGTTCAATGCCTCGCTGGACGGCGACAATCTGGTGCTGAAACAGTACTACCACATCGGCTTTGCGGCTGATACGCCTAATGGCCTGGTGGTTCCTGTTATCCGTGATGCCGACAAGAAAGGCCTGCTGGATATCGCCCGCGAAACAGGCGAACTGGCTGCTGCTGCTCGTGATGGCAAGCTGAGCGCTGCGCAAATGCAAGGCGGTTGCTTCACCATTTCCTCGCTGGGCGGTATTGGCGGTACGGACTTCACACCCATTATCAATGCGCCAGAAGTGGCCATTCTGGGTCTGTCGCGTTCCTCCATGCAGCCTGTCTGGAATGGTAAGGAATTCGAGCCTCGCTTGATGCTGCCACTGTCCTTGTCCTACGATCACCGCGTCATTGACGGTGCTTCGGCGGCCCGTTTCAATGCCTTCTTGGCAACGATGCTGGCTGATTTCCGCCGCATCGCACTGTAAGGAGTTGCCATGAGTCTGATTGATCTGACAGTCCCCGATATCGGTGACTCCGGCGAGGTCGATGTTATCGAAGTGCTCGTGCAAGTAGGCGACACGGTCGAGGTCGAGCAAAGCCTGATTACGGTCGAATCCGACAAGGCCTCCATGGAAATCCCTGCCGCACAGGCAGGGGTGATCAAGGAGCTGCTGGTCAAAGTGGGCGACAAAGTCTCCCAGGGTTCGGCTATTGCCAAAATCGAAGTGGCTGAGGGCCAAGCGGCTCCGGCCGCCGCTGCCAAACAGGACACGCCTAAAGCGGCTGTTCCCGCGGCCGCTGCAGCCCCGGCTGCTGCGGCCGCACCGGCTCCCCAGGCTGCCAGCCATCAGGGCGGCTCGGATGATTCCGTGGATGTGGTCGTGCTGGGCGCAGGCCCCGGCGGCTACAACGCAGCCTTCCGTGCGGCTGATCTGGGCCTGAAAGTGGCTCTGGTCGAGCGTTACAGCACCTTGGGTGGTGTGTGTCTGAACGTGGGTTGTATTCCTTCCAAGGCTCTGCTGCATACTGTGGCGGTCTACGAGGAAGCCAAATCCCTGGCAACGCACGGCATCAAGTTCGGCGAAGCGCAAATCGATATCGATGCGCTGCGTGACTACAAGAACAAGGTGATCGGCAAGCTGACCGGTGGTCTGGCCGGTATGGCCAAGGGCCGCAAGGTACAGGTAGTAGTCGGTAACGGCCAGTTCCTGGACCCCAATCACATCGAAGTGACCGCCAATGACGGCACCAAGAAAGTGATCAAGTTCGGTTCGGCCATTATTGCGGCCGGCAGCCAGTCGGTAAAACTGCCGTTCCTGCCTGATGATCCACGTGTTGTGGATTCCACGGGTGCTCTGGAACTGAAGTCTGTGCCCAAGCGCATGCTGATTGTGGGTGGTGGCATCATCGGTCTGGAAATGGGTACGGTGTACTCGGCTCTGGGCGCACGCCTGGACGTGGTGGAAATGCAAACCGGCTTGATGCCGGGTGCAGACCGCGACGTGGTCAAGGTGTGGGAGAAGATGAACAAGCACCGCTTCGATCACATGATGCTGGAAACCAGCACGGTGGCTGCTGAGGCACGTGAAGATGGCATCTGGGTTACGTTTGAAGGCAAGAACGCTCCGGCTGAGCCACAGCGTTACGATCTGGTTCTGCAAGCCGTGGGCCGCTCGCCCAATGGCAAGAAGGTCGGTGCCGAGAAAGCCGGTGTGCAGGTGACGGACCGTGGTTTTATCCAGGTCGATCAACAGCAACGTACCAACGTGCCGCACATCTACGCGATTGGCGACATCGTGGGTCAGCCCATGCTGGCGCATAAGGCCGAGCATGAAGCGCATGTGGCCGCTGAAGTCATCGCCGGTGAAAAATCTTTCTTTGACGCTCGAGTGATTCCTTCGGTGGCCTACACCGATCCGGAAATTGCCTGGGTGGGTCTGACAGAAGATCAGGCCAAGAAAGATGGCATCAAGGTCGAGAAGGGCGTATTCCCCTGGGCTGCATCCGGTCGCGCAATTGCGAACAACCGCGACGAAGGCTTCACCAAGGTTCTGTTTGATGCTGAAACTCACCGTATCGTGGGTGGTGGTATCGTCGGCACCAACGCAGGCGAACTGATTGGTGAGCTGGTCTTGGCAATTGAAATGGGTGTAGATCCCGTTGATTTGGCTAAATCCATCCACCCGCACCCCACCTTGTGCGAGTCGGTCAGTAAAGCGGCCGCCATCGTTGAAGGGACCTGCACGGATTTACCGCCCGCACGTCGCAAGTAATACCAGTGTCAGCCTAGTTGTTAAGGCGTGCTGGACCACGGCAGGTGCTATCATCAGCGCCTGCCGTTTTTTTTTGTAATTGGTGTTGTCAATGACTAATCCTGTTCTGAAAGCCGACTCCTCGTTGAGCGAGTGGCTGTCCTATTTGGAAACCTTGCATCCTTCGGCCATTGATTTGGGACTGGGGCGGATTCGCGAGGTTGCCGAACGTCTGAACTTGAAGCTGGATTCGGTAGTCATTACGGTAGGTGGCACCAATGGCAAAGGCTCGACCTGCGCCATGCTGGAAGCGATTTTGCTGGCGGCGGCCTATAAGGTGGGCGTGTATGCCTCGCCGCATCTGGTGCGCTACAACGAACGTATTCGTCTGAATGGCGAAATGGCTGATGATGCGCAGATCACGGCGCAGTTTGCCCGCATCGATGCCGCTCGAGGCGAGCTGACGCTTACATACTTCGAGTTCTCCACGTTGGCGGCCCTGTTGCTGTTTCAGGAGCAACGCGTTGATGTGGCCGTGCTGGAAGTGGGCCTGGGTGGACGGTTGGACGCCGTCAATATCATTGATGCGGATTGCTCAGTCATTACCAGCATCGATATCGATCATGCTGAGTACCTGGGCAATACCCGGGAGCAGGTGGCCTGGGAAAAGGCCCATATTTTCCGCAAGGATCGTCCTGCAATTTGTGCCGACCCGATTCCACCCCAGACCATGCTGGACTATGCCGAGGAAGTTGGTGCCCAGTTGTGGCTGTTTGGTAAAGATTTCAACTATTCGGGCGACCGTCAGCAATGGGCTTACGGTGGACGCAATCAGCGACGTGCCGCTTTGGCGTATCCAGCCTTGCGAGGCGCTAACCAATTACTGAATGCCTCTGCGGCGTTAGCGGCCCTTGAATCTTTGCATCCCCGACTGGCCGTGCCAGCACAAGCTGTGCGCGCAGGATTGTTGCGTGCGCAGACGCCGGGTCGTTTTCAGATTCAGCCCGGTTTGCCATGCATCATTTTCGATGTCGCCCATAATCCCCATGCTGCTGCGGCTCTGGCGCAGAACCTGGATAATATGCCGGCTTATCCCAAAACCATTGCGGTGGTGGGAATGTACAAGGATAAAGATGTGGACGGGGTGATCGCCCGTATGGCAACACGTATTGACCATTGGATGTGTGCCAGCCTGGAGGGGCCTCGCAGTTTGTCGGGTGACGATTTGGCGGCGCATGTTCGTACTGTGCTAGCCCAAGGAGAGGCGCCTGATGATGTACTGGCACCGGAAGCGGAATCCAGTGCTCATCGCCCCGGAGTTCGGCCTGCGGCTCGCGCTTCGGTCAGTAAAGCGTCAGCCGTCGTATCCAGTTACAACAGTCCTCAGCTCGCTTACGAGGCGGCACTAAAAGAGGCCAGTGACAATGATAGAATTGTCGTGTTTGGCTCGTTTGCGACGGTAGGGCCGATTCTTGAAGCCGCAAACAGTCGTTCATCTTCCTGAATATCGGTAAGACTGCTTATTTCATAGGTCTAGGGCTCATGGGTTTATTTTCACGTAACGATACTTCCTCATCGTCGGGTCGCCGCTCGAGTTCTTCCAGCGATTCACAATTATCGGAACTGCGTGGACGGGCTCGACGCCGTCTGATCGGCGCGCTCGCCCTGGTTCTGGCGGTTGTGGTGCTGGTTCCTATGCTGACCGCTGATAAAACGCCACCCGAGCCGGAGCAATCCCTGGCTTTGGGGCCTATTGGTCAAACGACAGGGCAGGGGACAGTGCAGCAGCCTCGCCCCGGTGAGTTGATCGTGCAGGAAAACACGTCCACTCCGGCGATCGAGCAGCCCGATGAGCCGCTTGTCACCGACCCCTCCAGTACAGATGGCAGTGTGGCCGTACTCAATCCCGGTCTGGAAACTGATCCGGCCCATGTCACCACAACGACACCTCCTCCAGTCAGCACGCCGACTCCCGTGCCAGCACGCCCAGAACCTGCCAAACCGGTAGAAAAGCCCAAGCCTGTTGAGAAACCAAAGCCTACTCCACCGGCACAGGGTAATCGCACGGATGATGGTTCCTATGCCTTGGCTTTGCTGGAAGGTCGTACCCCAGACAAACCCGCCCCTGCTGCCAGCAAGCCTGCTGTGCAGCAAGGCAACTTCATTTTGCAGATCGTCGCCTATTCCAACCAGAACGATGCCCAGTCGCGTCGTGATCAGCTGGTATCGGCCGGTGTGACCAACGCCTATATAGAAACGGCACAAAGCGGTGGCAAGCCAACCTATCGTTTGCGCGTGGGACCGTTCCCTACCCGTGAAGCGGCTCAGGCAGCCCAGGCCCGCTTGCGCTCACTCGGTTACGAGAACAGTTTTATCTCGGCTAAGTGAGCAGCTTCGACTATATCGTCCTTGGAATTGTGGGTGTGTCAGGCCTGCTGGGCCTGATACGCGGATTGATCAAGGAAGTTCTTTCGCTCAGCGCCTATTTGTTGGCTTTCATGGCCGCAATCTGGTGGGGGCCACGCACATCAGGCTGGATACAAGTCTGGATAGAAAACGGCTTATTACGTACGGCTTTGGCCTACGGAGCCGTTTTTTTTATGGTCTTGTTGCTGGTGGGCTTATTGAATATGCTGCTGGCGAGTCTCATAGAGCAAACGGGTTTGACGCCTGCCGATCACGGCCTGGGCGGTTTGTTTGGTTTGGCTCGCGGTGTGCTGCTGGTACTGATTCTGGTGATCTTGGCCGGGCATACCGATTTACCTAAAGAACCGTGGTGGGAGCAGGCCAAGCTGGCCGAGCCTGCGATCCGCGCGGTGCAGTCGATTAAGGCCATGCTGCCGCCGTCTTTGGCAGAATGGCTACCTTATTGAGAACACACTAACGGGAACCAATCATGTGTGGAGTTGTAGGGGTTGTTGCGCGTAACCCTGTAAATCAGTTGATCTATGACAGTTTGCTCTTGTTGCAGCACCGCGGGCAGGATGCGGCGGGGCTGGCGACCTGGCACGACCAGTTTTTCAGCATGCACAAAGCCTTTGGGCTGGTGCGGGACGTGTTCCGCACCCGTAATATGCGCTCCTTGCCAGGTAATAGCGGCATCGGCCATGTACGTTACCCTACCGCAGGCTCCAGCCAGAGCGTAGAAGAGGCACAGCCGTTTTACGTCAATGCTCCTTTTGGCATCAGCTTTGTGCATAACGGCAATCTGACTAACTGGCGCCAACTGCGCGAAGAGCTGTTCACTATTGACCGTCGCCATATCAACACCAACTCAGACTCCGAGGTTCTGTTGAACGTGTACGCTCACGAACTGCAGCGCGCCGCAACAGGTCCCGAGCTGTCCCAGGACGAGGTTTTTGAGGCGGTTGCAGCCGTTCATCGCCGTGCGCGCGGCGCGTATGCCGTGGTCTCGCAAATTGCCGACTTCGGTCTGGTAGCCTTCCGTGACCCTAATGGGATTCGCCCTCTGTGTCTGGGTCGCAATATGACCGACAAAGGCGAAGAGTGGATGGTGGCCTCGGAATCGGTCGCCGTGACCGGTTGTGGTTTCGAGTTGATCCGCGATGTGGAGCCCGGCGAGGCCATTATTGTAGATCTGGACGGCAATTTGACCAGCCGTCAGTGCGCTGAGAACCCACGACTGAATCCCTGTGTCTTTGAGTACGTGTACTTCGCCCGTCCGGATTCCACCGTTGATGGTGTGTCGGTCTACGATGCTCGTTTGCGTATGGGTGTGTACCTGGCTGAAAATGTCGCCAAGAACCTGCGTCTGGCTGATATCGATGTGGTTATGCCCATTCCGGACTCGGCACGCCCTTCGGCAATGCAATTGGCCGCGCATCTGAAGCTGGATTACCGCGAAGGCTTCATCAAGAACCGCTACATCGGTCGCACCTTCATCATGCCTGGTCAGGAAGTTCGTAAGAAGTCCGTGCGTCAGAAGCTGAGCGCGATTCCGATGGAGTTCCGTGGCAAGAATGTGCTGTTGGTGGATGACTCCATTGTGCGTGGCACCACCAGCCGTCAGATTGTCGATATGGCACGTGCTGCCGGTGCTAACAAGGTGTTTTTTGCTTCGGCCGCACCACCGGTACGTTTTCCGAACGTATACGGCATTGATATGCCTACCGTATCTGAACTGATCGCCACCGGTCGCGATGTAGATGATGTGGCCAAGGAGATCGGTGTGGATGGTCTGGTGTATCAAGACCTGCACGATCTGGAGCAGTCCCTGCGCGATTTGAACCCTCGCTTTGCGGGTTTTGAGTCTTCCTGCTTTAGTGGTGAGTACGTGACAGGCGATGTGGATGAGGCCTATTTGAATCTTTTGGCTGAAGGCCGTGAGAATGGTCGTGATGTACCGGATGTGACCGATTGATAGCCTTGTGCTGTGCTGGAATAGAAACCCGCTTTTATAGCGGGTTTTTTTATATTTTTATTTTTTATGTGTTTTTTTATTTTTATAAGAATTTTTATTTTTTATTTAGGTTTTAATTATTAGCCAATTTTATAAAATAAAACTATCTTCTTTTGGTTTTTAATAATTATCTATTCGTTTTTTTATTTTGGATTCTTTGTGAATTAACTTATATTTTCTTTGTTTCTTTCGATGAATCATGAGCGCAGCTGCTCAGTCTATCTGGATGCAAAGATGAAAGATCTAAATGGAAATACAGAATCGGACTTGGCATTGGGTATAGCTGATGTGAACGCCGAGCACCATAACAAGGCTTCGTCCCAAATTAATTTTCCTGTTTTACATCAATTTCTTGAACAGGCCTTGAGCCGGAATCAAGTCATGGGGGCCGTGGTGCTGGTAGCGTATCAAGGCCAATTGTTATTGAACTTTGCGGGCGGCTGGGCAGATAAAGAACGTGTTCAAGTCATGCAAGAAGAGACGGTATTCAGATTGGGCTCGCTGAGCAAGTCAGTCAGCTCCTGGATGACGTTGTGTTTGATCGAGCAGGGGCTTATGTCCTTGAAGGACCGAATTACCCGCTATCTTCCTCACTTTTCTCCCTGCTTCGACGCCATTTGCCCGCCTATTTCTATTCATCATCTGCTTACCCATACCTCTGGACTTAGTTATCGTTTTATCGATGGAGAGGATGGCTTATATGCGCAGGCTCAAATCAGTGATGGTGTGGATCGTCCTGATCTGGATTGGCAGGAGAATTTCCGTCGAATCAGTTCTGTGCCACTGCGATTCTCACCTGGTACAGGCTGGCGTTACTCTTTAGGTGTCGATGTAGTCGGGCAGGCCTTGCAAACCGCGTCGGGGAAAGGCTTGCCAGAGCTGTTGGAAGATACGATCAGTCGCCCTTTGGGTTTGAGGCACTGTTCCTTTTATGTGCGGGACCATTTTCAGATGGCCGCCCATTATCAAAATCAGGCAGGGCGTTTGACACGTGTAGACCGTGTATTGGATCTGGGTATTGGGGTATTGCGATTTGATGAAAAGAGCATGTCGCAGCCGTCTTCTCCCGTTTATGCCGGAGGGTCCATGTTGGGTTCCGGTCCTGATCTGATGCGCATATTGCTGGCACTGCGTAACGGTCATTTGCTATCCGACGCGGGCTATCAGGCGCTGTTGACGGATCATGTGCCGTATTCCTCCAAGTGTATGTGGCGCGATTGGGGCTATACCTATGGTGCTGCTATTTCCAGGCAAGAGCCGGATCAGGCCATGCCCATGTCGGCTGGCAGCCTGCAATGGGTGGGTGCTTTCGGGCAGAAGTGGATGTTTGACCCGCAGCAAGATGTGATTATTGTCAGCATGACCAATACCGCCCCAGAGGGTTTGTTTGGTGCCTTTCCAGATCAGGTTCGAGATGCCGTTTATAGGGATCTGGGTTTGATGCCAGCCTAGTTGTACAAGCTACAAAAAAGCCCTGCTGGAAGCAGGGCTTGGTGTGCATGGGGCGTGCAGTAGGGGGTCAAGCGTTGGGGCGTTTGACCAGTGCAAGCAGCACACCCAGACCTAAAATAATAAACAGGCCCAGGCTCCAGTATGCGTATTCAATCCCGAGCAAAGGTTGGCGGGCATCCATGCAAGAGGCATAGATACCAAACAGCCACGGCAGTCCGCTTTCCAGGCCAGATTGGGTAATGAAGCGATCAGCAAAGGTTTGGTCGCAACTGAACAAATGCTGGGCGACTGAGACCTGATACCAGGCCGCCAGAATACCGCCTACGGCGGTTGCCAAGGCCAGCAAGCTGGCGACTGTGGAGCTGCGCGGATGGCCTAATTGACGCAGTACACCCGCGGCCAGACTGAACAGACCCAAGACAATGAATATCAGGCGCTGCAACACGCACCAAGCGCAGGGCGGGATGCTGAAGAAGTGCTGGGAGATCAGGGCAACGCCGACTGCCAAGAACGACAGCAGGGCGATCAGGTAGTAGGGCACAGCAGACTGGCGAAGAGAAGCGGCCATGGTATTAGGTGGGGCTCAAAGAGTAAAAGGTAGATGCTTCGTGCAGCAAACCCAGGAAAAGTTCATGGAAACCGGCCCAGGTAATTTGTACGCCCAAACACAAAAGAATGAAGGCGGACAGGCGCATCACGACAGCCGTGCCATTTTTACCCAGCTTATACAGAAATTGCGATGCAAAACGTAAGGCCAGAAACACAATAAAACTGGCGGCTGCAATGGCGGGCAGGGCTCCGGCCAGTTTGCTCATCGTTCCAGTGACCGAATTGTCATGCAAGGTTGCGCCTACTGTCAGGGCCGCCGACAGCGAGCCGGGACCGCACAGCATGGGGAAGGTCAGGGGGTAAAAAGCCTTGGAGCGAATTTGCTCCCAGGAGTAGGACTCGGCCATATTCTGGGCATGGGCTGCATCAAAGTCCGAGGCATTGATCAAGCGCCAGGCTGTGCCAATGACCAGCAGGCCCCCGCCGATACGAATAATGGGCAGGGAAATGCCGAAGAAATTCAGCACGATATTGCCGGCCACCATGGCAACGGCCAGCATGATGAAAATATTGATGGAAACCTTCTTGGCCAGACGAGAGCGGTCAGGAACACTGGCGCCTTCGGTCAGGGTCAGGAAGATGGGGGCCGCCGCGGGCGGGTTGAGCATGGGCAACAGCGTTGCCAAGGCAAACAGAAAGCTGCGGCTGACATCAGCGAGTACGGAGGAGATTTCCATTAAGACGGGGTAGCTTGTTGAGAGAGGGCTAAGCGTACATCGCGCTCCAGGCGCAATTGATTACGGTTTTGTTCCAAAGCGGCACCACTAAGGATAAAGACGTCTTCAACACGGTCGCCCAAGGTCATGACTTTGGCAGAGCGCAATCGTACGTCGTGGTGCTCGAAGACTTGGGCGAGACTGTACAACAAACCTCGTCGGTCTGTGGCACTTAGCGTCAAAATCCAGTCTTGGCCCTTGTCATCTGGGCGCAGGTCTACAGTGGGCTGGATGGGAAAGACGCGTGCCCGGCGCGAGCGTACGTCGCGATAGTGATAGTTCGTGTATTCGATTGGGGGTAGGTCCTGCTCCAGAGCCTGGCATAGCTCGGTTTCAATCAGCAAGGGGTCGCGTCGCAAGGCGTGATCATAGGCAGGCAACATAACAATAAAGCTATCCAGCGCCCAGCCATGGCGGGTGGTGTAGATGCGGGCGTCCTGAATGCTGACGGCCTGGCTGTCAAAGTACCGACAGATGCGCAGAAACAGGCCGCTGGCGTCTTTGGTATAGACCAGGACCTGCAAGGCATCGGTTTGCCCAGCAGGGCGAATACGTACTATGGGCGTCAGGCTGTGGGCCTGGTGATACAGCTGTATCGTGTGCCAGGCAATTTCACTGGCGTCGTGGCGCAGGAAATACGGTTTATCCAACCACTGCCAGAAATCTTCGCGAGCATCATCTAGCAGCCCGGCCATGCGTATCTCGCCAGCCGCATCGCGCTTGCGCTGATCCAGCACGGATACGCCATCTTTGGCCTGACGTCCCAGCGCGGCCAGCGTCAGGTTATACAGGTCTTCCAGTAGCTTGCCTTTCCAGGAATTCCAGACTGTGGGACTGGTGGCGCGGATATCGGCCACGGTCAGCAGATATAGGGCGGTTAAACGGCGCTCTGTACCCACGGTTTGCAGGAATTGGAAGATCACATGTGGATCGCTCAGGTCACGCTTCTGGGCCACCTGCGACATGCTCAGGTGTTCACGGACCAAAAAAACAACCAGTTCGGCATCGACGGGCATCAGGCCATGATCCTGGCAGAATGCCAGTGCGTCCTGGGCGCCGAGTTCGGAATGGTTGCCGCCGCGTCCTTTGGCAATGTCATGAAACAGGGCGGCGATGTATAGCAGCCAATGACGGTCAAAGCTGCTCATCAACTGGTTGGCCATGGACAGCTCTTCGCTGTGCTCAGCCATGGTAAAGCGGCGCAAATTGCGGATGACTTTCAGGGTGTGCTCGTCCACGGTGTAAGCATGGAACAGGTCGTGCTGCATCTGGCCCACCACACGTCGGAAGACGGGCAAGTAACGAGGCAGCAGATTGAGCAGGTTCATCAGCCGCAGCGTATGCACAATACCTTTGTTCTGCTGCAAAATTTCCAGAAACAGGCGTCGATTACGCGGTTCAGTCCGGAATTTGGCATCGATCAGGCGGCGAGCATGCCATAAGGCGCGCAAGGTATCTGCTTTCAAACCACGTAGATTGGGCTGCTGCTGTAAGTGCAGCATGGCCACAAAGATCTGGGAGGGATCGCGCTCAAAGCCATCAGGCTGGCGCAGCTCAAGCTGGCCGTGATGAATCTGGAAGTGCGGGTCCAAAATCTGCGGAGCTTGGTCTGTTTGCGGAAACAGGTGCTCTTCGATGCTGCGCATCAAGATCAGATTGAGCTGGCTGACAATTTTGGCCGCCCAGTAGTAGCGCTGCATCAGCAATTCACTGGCACGGCGGGTGGCGGTGGGCTGAAATCCGTAGATTTCCGCCAGGCGGGGCTGCAGGTCAAAGAGCAGTCTGTCTTCGGCGCGGCCTGTCAGCAAATGCAGTTCGATGCGCAGACGCTTGAAGGCTTCTTCTACACGTTGCAAGGCTTTCAGTTCTGGCTGGGTCAGCAGCTCGGACTGCGCCACATCGACCCAGGTACGGCCCAAACCAGCGGCGCGAGCCATCCAAAGCAGCACTTGCAGATCGCGCAGGGCGCCTGGAGACTCTTTGCAGTTAGGCTCCAGGGAATAGGGCGTATCTTGCAAATGCGCGTGGCGCTGTTGTTGTTCCGCTTGTTTGGCTAAAAAGAAAGCCTGGGGGTCCATCTGGCTTTGCAGCTGCTGCTGTGCATGACGAAGCAGCAGCCGTGAACCCGCCAGCCAGCGGCTTTCCAACATCGCGGTTTCAGTGGTGATGTCTTGGCTGGCCTGCTCCAGGCATTGGGCGGCTGTAGCCACATTGTGGCTAGGGGCCAGACCTATGTCCCACAGGGCTGCAATCAGGGCCTGGATGCGATCAATATCCTGCGCATTGGGCTCACGCTGCAAAAGGATCAGCAAGTCCACATCCGAATGCGGATACAGCTCACCACGGCCATAGCCACCCAGGGCAGCCAGGCTGGCCTGGTGGGGCAGTGGATAGCGGTCTAGCAGCTCACGCAGGCCCTGGTCGCAGATCTGGCACAGGCTTTTCAGCAGGCGATCGCAATGCAAGTCCTGCCGGAAGCGCTCGTAGGCCCGAGCCCGGCGGCCAGTAATTCTGTCGCGAAGCTGGGCCAGGAAGGACATGATTACGCCTTGATGATGGCCGGAGGGGCAGGCATGCCGGGCGAGACGGTCAGCACTTCGTAGCCGGTGTCGGTGACCAGTACAGCGTGCTCCCATTGTGCCGACAGGCTGTGATCACGGGTAACAACCGTCCATTGGTCCGCCAGGGTGCGCAGTTCGCGACGGCCAGCGTTGATCATGGGCTCAATGGTGAAGATCATGCCGGTCTCCAGTTTGATACCGGTGCCGGGTTTGCCGTAATGCAGTACTTGTGGGTCCTGATGGAATTTTTGGCCCACGCCGTGTCCGCAATATTCGCGTACCACGGAAAACCCTTGTTTTTCGGCGTGCTGTTGAATGGCGTGGCCCACATCACCCAAGGTGGCGCCGGGTTTAACCTGATCAATACCCAGCCACATACATTCATAGGTGGTTTCGGTCAGGCGACGGCCCAGGATGCTGGGCTCTCCGATATAGAACATACGGCTGGTGTCACCAAACCAGCCATCTTGAATAATGGTGACGTCCATATTCAGAATGTCGCCATTTTTCAACACTTTATCGCCGGGAATGCCGTGACAAATAACGTGATTGACGGAGGTGCAAATAGAGCCTGGGAAGGGCGGATAGCCGGGGGGCGCGTAGCCAACCGTAGCGGATTTCACCCCTAGTTCGGCGATGCGCTCCTTACACAGGCGGTCCAACTCGCCGGTGGTGACGCCTGTTTTGACGAAGGGAGTCAGGTAGTCAAGGATGGAGGCCGCCGTCTGGCAAGCAGCGCGCATTTTATCGAGATCAGTGGGGTCTGTGACGAGAATACTCATAGCAACTTGAACAGGTCTATTGAAAAATAGTAGAATTATAGGCTTTTGTGAATTTTGCAGTGGCGCATCGGCCGGTTTAGGCCTTTGAACACCGCGCCGTATCTGGGTTTTCTCTATCTTGGCCGCTTGGATTTCAGACGATCTACATCGTTCAGGTCGGGTGAGTCGGGTAGCAGCGAAGCGAATACGGGCAAGATTCACAACGAATAGATGGCCAGCGGGTCTCAGGAACAGTCGCTAGTCGCAAATGCGATCACAGCAGCGCTAACAGCAGGATGGTTAGACAAGGCAGCCAGGCTGACTTGCACATTCAGTGCTGCAGCCCGGTTCTTGTTCAACACGTGCTGGCCAATCCAATCCTCTAGGATACACCTGCGAACAGTGCGCTGTATGCAGGGGGTGACCAGAAAAGTTACAGGCTTGGGCCCGGCGGGCGGATATTTCATCTGCTTGACGGCGCGAGTCCGTTGTAGTGCAGGCGTACGCTCATGTTGGGCGACGTTTTATTGTAGTTAAGTTGTAAATCGCGTGACTGCCCGTCTCGGGGTGTCTGGAATGCGGCGAAAGCTGCGGCCCTTACCGGATACCGGGTAGTTACAAGACCAAACCCTTGGAGAACTTTATGTCTTTAATGCGTGAAATGCTGGAAGCTGGTGTGCACTTTGGCCACCAAACCCGTTACTGGAACCCCAAGATGGCTCCGTTCATCTTCGGTCAACGTAACAACATCCACATCATCAACTTGGAAAAAACCGTCGTCCAGTACGAGGAAGCAACCAAGTTTGTGCGTCAATTGGCTGCTCGTGGCGGCAATGTTCTGTTCGTTGGCACCAAGCGTGCTGCTCGCGAACTGGTGGCTGCTGAAGCCGAACGTTGTGGCATGCCTTTCGTTGACAGCCGTTGGCTGGGTGGCATGATGACCAACTTCAAGACGGTCAAAACCTCCATCAAGCGTCTGAAAGAAATGGAAGGTCAGTTGGCTGAAGGCCGTCTGGAAACCATGAGCAAGAAAGAAGCCCTGATGTTCGAGCGCGAACTGGAAAAGCTGAACAAGGCTATCGGTGGTATCAAAGACATGAACACTTTGCCTGAAGCACTGTTCGTGATCGACGTTGGCTACCACAAGATTGCTGTGGCTGAAGCTCGCACACTGGGTATCCCAGTGGTGGCCGTGGTTGATACTAACCACTCGCCAGAAGGTCTGGATATCGTGATTCCAGGTAACGATGACTCGGCCAAGGCTATTGCCCTGTACGCCCGTGGTATGGCTGACGCCGTGTTGGCTGGTCGCGAACAGAACCTGAACGGTCTGGTTGAAGAGATCGCTGCTGATGAAGAGTTCGTCGAAGTTCAGGCTGACGCTCAGGAGTAATGGGTTCACGGCTGTCTGCCAGACACATTAAGTTGTCATGGCAGGCAGCTACAGTGGCCTTTCGTATCGCCCCGGCTTGCCGGGGCATGTTCTACAGAATTGGAGAGAATCGTGGCTCAAATCACCGCATCGATGGTTAAAGAATTGCGCGAGAAGACTGACGCGCCCATGATGGAATGCAAAAAAGCACTGACCGAAGCCGATGGCGACATGGCCCGTGCTGAAGAACTCTTGCGCGTGAAGCTGGGCAGCAAGGCGAGCAAAGCCGCTAGTCGCGTGACTGCTGAAGGCCTGGTTTCGGTTTACATCGCTGACGATGCCAAGACTGGCTCCGTGGTTGAAGTGAACTGCGAAACCGACTTTGTTGCCAAGAACGATGATTTCATCGGTTTTATCAACGACGTCGCCCAACTGGTTGCCAAGCACAACCCCGCTGATCTGGCTGCTCTGGCTGAACTGCCACTGGCTGACAGCAACGTTGAAACCGTGCGCACCGCACTGGTTGGCAAGATTGGTGAGAACATCTCGATCCGTCGTTTCCAGCGCTACGAAACAGCCGGCCAGCTGGCCAGCTACATTCACGGTGGCAAGATCGGCGTATTGGTTGATTTCGCCGGTGGTGACGAAGAAGTCGGTAAAGATCTGGCCATGCACATCGCTGCCACTCGTCCTAAAGCACTGGATGCTTCGGGCGTGGACGCTGCCGAAATCGAAGCCGAGCGCTCTGTTGCTGCTCAAAAAGCCGCTGAATCGGGCAAGCCTGCTGACATCGTTACCAAAATGGTAGATGGCGCTGTGGCCAAGTTCCTGAAAGAAGTGACTCTGCTGAGCCAGCCTTTCGTCAAGAACGACAAGCAAAGCGTGCAGCAAATGCTGGACGAGAAAAAAGCATCGATCGCTGGCTTTACCCTGTACGTTGTGGGTGAAGGCATTGAAAAGCGTGTTGAGGATTTCGCTGCTGAGGTAGCTGCTGCTGCCGGCCAAGCTTAATCTAGTTGGTTTTTTCAGGGCAGGCACCGTAGTGGCGGTGCCTGCCCTGCTGCTTTACACTCTCTTCTGTCTTCGTCACTTGGAATCCCACCCATGACTACCCCTCTTTACAAACGTGTCCTGTTGAAGCTTTCCGGCGAAGCGCTGATGGGCGAGGACTCGTTCGGTATTAATCGCAGCACAATCATTCGTATGACGGAGGAGATCGCCCAGGTTGCCCAGTTGGGGGTACAACTGGCTATCGTGATTGGCGGGGGCAATATCTTTCGCGGCATCGCACCCGGTGCCCAGGGCATGGATCGTGCCACGGCCGACTATATGGGCATGATGGCCACCGTCATGAACGCGCTGGCTTTGCAAGACGCCCTGAAGCACCGAGGCCTGGATGCCCGCGTGCAATCTGCTCTGAATATTGAGCAGGTGGTCGAGCCTTACATTCGTCCCAAAGCATTGCGTTATTTGGAAGAAAATAAAGTTGTTATTTTTGCGGCTGGCACGGGTAACCCGTTTTTCACCACTGATACGGCAGCGGCGTTGCGCGGTGCTGAAGTGGGCGCGGAAATCGTACTGAAAGCCACTAAAGTCGATGGCATCTACAGTGCCGACCCTAATAAAGACCCAGGCGCGACCCGTTATGCCCGCATCAGCTTTGACGAGGCCATTGTGCGTCGTCTGGAAATTATGGATGCAACCGCGTTTGCCTTGTGCCGTGATCAGAAATTACCGATTAAGGTATTTTCCATCAACAAGCCCGGCGCGTTGACGCGTGCGGTTTGTGGCGAGGACGAGGGTACCCTGGTTCACGTTTAAAGTTATAGGAATTTAGTCCATGAGTCTTTCCGATATTAAAACATCGACCGATAACCGTATGGGCAAGTCCCTGGAGTCTCTCAAGACGGGCTTGGCCAAAATTCGTACTGGCCGCGCTACGGCAGGCTTGCTGGATCATGTTCAGGTCGAATATTACGGTTCAATGGTTCCTGTCAGCCAAGTGGGTAACATCACGGTGGTCGACGCCCGTACCCTGAATGTACAGGTGTGGGAAAAGCATATGGCTGGCCCGATTGAAAAAGCCATTCGCGACAACGAGCTGGGTTTGAACCCTATTTCCATGGGTGAGAGCATTCGTGTTCCTATGCCTGCCTTGACCGAAGAGCGTCGCCGCGATTTGGCCAAAGTGGTGCGTGGTGAAGGCGAAGATGCCAAAGTGGCGATTCGCAATCTGCGTCGGGATGCCAATGACACGCTCAAAAAGCAAGTTAAGGACAAGGAAATCTCCGAGGACGACGAGCGTCGTGCTCAGGAAGAAGTCCAGAAACTGACAGACAGGTATGTGGCTGAGGTCGACAGGCTGATTGCCCAAAAAGAAGCCGAGATCATGACGGTCTAACGGCTCTTAAACAGGTGGCTAGGTGATTTCTTTCAGTTCTACCCAAACTATTCCGGAACACGGTCAGGTTCCCGGCCACCTGGCGATTGTCATGGACGGCAATGGGCGATGGGCTACCCGTCGTCTGTTGCCACGCACGGCAGGTCATTTGCGGGGTGTGCAAACCGTCCGACGCATTGTCGAGTCCTGTGGTGAGCTTGGCGTGCGTTATCTGACCCTCTTTGCTTTTAGCTCCGAGAACTGGCGACGACCTCCTGAAGAGGTGTCCTTGTTAATGGGGCTGTTCGTCAAGATGCTGCAAAAAGAAGTGGCAACACTGAAAAAAAACGGCGTCCGACTTCATATCATTGGCGAGTTGTCCGCTTTCAGCGAGGAGTTGCGTGAGCTGATTGCCGATGCGCAAGAAAAAACGCGCGATAACGACACCTTGCATTTGACGATTGCTGCCAATTACGGCGGTCGCTGGGATATTTTGCAGGCGACCCAAAAAGCGTTGGCAGCTCATCCCCATTTGGTCGATCATCCCGAACAGCTGGATGAGGCCATGTTCAGCCCCTATTTAGCGATGTCTTACGCTCCTGAGCCGGATTTGTTCATCCGCACGGGCGGAGAGCGTCGTATTTCCAATTTTCTGATCTGGCAGATGGCCTACACCGAGCTGTACTTCACCGACGTGTACTGGCCGGATTTTGACCGGGCGCAGTTGGAGCAGGCCTTCGAGTGGTATCGTGGTCGCGAACGGCGCTTTGGGCGCACCAGTGCCCAGGTGCAGGGTTCGCCCGCGCCTTGACGGAGCCTTATCTATGTTGAAACAACGAGTCATCACTGCCGTGATCATGCTGATCATTTTGGGCGCGGCCATGCTTGCTCCGGTACGCTGGCCATTGTTGGCTATTTTTGTTGTGATGAGCTCCCTTGCCTGCTGGGAGTGGGAGCGCCTGAGCCTGTCGCTGGAACAGCAACGCTGGGCCTGGCCCTTGGCCTTGCTCAACGGAGCCCTGATGCTGTGGCTTAGCGTGTACTGGTACGACACAGGGCCACAAGGACAGGCCGCGGATTTGGTCTATCGCGCTTTGGTGCCACTGGTGGCGGCATTGTGGGTGCTGGGAGCCACAGGCCTGGTCTTGCAGGGACAGGCAAGCCAACGTGCGCAAGGCGTTCTGTTGAGCGTGATGGGTGTGTTGGCTCCTTTGGTCGCGTGGGCAAGCCTGTATCTGTTTTTGCATACGCAGGGCATCATCTATGTGCTTTCTTTACTGGTCTTGATCTGGGTGGCCGATATTGCCGCTTATTTTGCGGGCCGTGCTTTTGGCAAAGCCAAGCTGGCGCCGCGTGTCAGTCCCGGTAAAACCTGGGCGGGCGCCATAGGTGGGATGGTCGCGGCAGCTCTGTGGATGGTGATCAGCGCCAATTGGCCTGGCAGTTTTGCAGCCGATGTGCTGCAGCGTGGCGGCTGGGTAGCGACAGCTGCTTTGGGTGTTGCCCTGGCCGCCTTGTCGATTGTTGGTGACTTGTTTGAGTCCCTGCTCAAGCGTCGTGCCGCTGTTAAAGATTCCAGTCAGTTATTGCCCGGCCATGGCGGGGTATACGATCGCATCGATGCGTTATTGCCCGTAGCGCCCGTGGCTTTGCTTTTAAGTGGGACATGGCTCTTTTGATCCTGTGTGGATTTAAAGTGTTTGCCTCAAGGAACGACTTATGAGTTTCCAGCATGTTTGTGTGTTAGGAGCCACCGGCTCTATTGGTGTCAGCACACTGGATGTGATTGCCCGCCATCCGGACCGGATGGCTGTCTATGCCTTGAGCGGGCACAGCCGCATGGAATTGCTGGCTCAGCAAGCCCGTGACAGTGCCGCCCGTGTGGTTCTGGTGCCCGATGACGCGGCACGCAGCCGTTTTCTGGCGGCCTGGCAGGGCGGCGTCCTGCCCGAAATTCGGGTCGGGGCTCAAGCTCTGGCCGATACCGCGGCAGATCCTCACGTGACCACCGTGATGGCGGCCATTATTGGGGCGGCGGGTTTACCTTCTGCCCTGGCCGCAGCCCGTGCCGGCAAGCGTCTCTTGCTGGCTAATAAAGAAGCCTTGGTGGCTGCCGGGCGTATTTTTATGCAGGCGGTGCAAGAGGGTGGGGCGCAGTTGCTACCCATCGATTCCGAGCACAGCGCGATCTATCAATGTCTGGCCGGTGAGTTACCTGCTGAGCCGGGCCAGCCTGTAGTGGGCCTGCGCCGATTATTGGTGACAGCCTCGGGCGGGCCATTTCGTTCGCGTAACTTGTCTGAATTGGAGGCGGTTACGCCGGAGCAGGCTTGTGCTCACCCGAACTGGAGTATGGGGCGCAAGATTTCCGTTGATTCGGCCACCATGCTCAATAAAGGTCTGGAAGTCATCGAAGCGCACTGGTTGTTTTCTGTGCCAGTTGATCAGATAGATGTCGTCGTACATCCGCAAAGCGTCATCCACTCCATGGTCGAGTACATAGATGGTTCGGTCATGGCGCAGCTAGGCCAGCCTGATATGCGTACTGCCATTGCCTACGGCCTTGGCTTTCCTGAGCGTCTGTATAGCGGCTTGGGCTTGCTGGATTTGGCCACCATGGGTCGTCTGGACTTTGAGCAACCCGATTTTCTGCGCTTCCCCTGTTTGAAACTGGCTTACGACGCCTTGCGCAGCAGCCAAGCGGCGTGCGTGACCTTAAACGCCGCCAATGAAATTGCGGTGGACCGGTTTCTGGAAAGGCAGATTGGCTATACTCAGATTCCGGCCGTCATTGAGCATTGTTTGGACAGGCTTAATGGCCGAGCCAGCCAGGCCCTGGATGCCCTGGATGGTGTCCTGGAGCTGGATAGCGAAACCCGTTCGCTAGCGCTGGATTACTGTCGTCTTTCTGCGCGTATTTAACAGGAATTAACATGTTTTTCACCGTTCTGGCTTTCTTGGTAGCCTTGGGCGTGCTGGTGACTTTTCACGAGCTGGGCCACTACTGGGTTGCACGCCGTTGCGGTGTCCGTGTAGAGCGTTTTTCTATTGGTTTTGGCAAGGTGCTGTATCGACGCCTCGATAAGAACGGCACCGAATGGGCTGCATCGGCCCTGCCTTTAGGCGGCTACGTCGCCATGCAAAATGATCCGCCTGCCCATGCAACGCAGGCGCAGATCAATGAATCCTTTAATCACAAACCACTTCGACAGCGGGCCGCGATTGTGCTGGCCGGCCCAATGGCGAACCTGATTCTGGCGGTTATCATCTACGCCTTTGTCGGTTTGCTGGGTACCCAGGAGCCAATCGCCCAGATTGGTCCCGTCCCAGCAGAGACGCCGGCGGCTCAAGCAGGTTTTCAGGCCGGCGATCGGCTGATCTCGGTCGATGGCAAAACGGTTGATTCCTGGCTACAAGCACGCTGGGCCTTTATGGATGCCTTGTCCTCGGGTGGCGAACTGCAGGTAGGGGTGCAGGACGCTCTTGGGCAAGAGCAAAATCGTTACCTGACTTTGCCGGCTGGCGAAATCCTGCCTGATGGAAGAGACTTGATGGCCCAGGCGGGGCTTATGCTTCGTCCTGCTCGCTCTATCGTCCAAGAGGTGTTTAAAGACAGTGCGGCCGAACAGGCGGGCTTACAGAAAGACGATGTAATCCTCAGACTGGACAGTTTGGTCGAGCCTGGTATCAGCCAGTTTGTCCAAAAGGTGCAACAATCGGCAGGTAAAACCCTGGAGCTGGACGTGCTGCGGGCGGGCGAAATTCAACGCTTGCTGGTCACCCCCCAGGGCGACGCAGATACGCAAGGCCGTATTGGTGCGCAGGTAGCCATGGATATGCCCATGACGCTGGTGCGTTATGGCCCCATTGAGAGTGTGCAGCGCGGTTTTTCCCGTACGGGGCAGACCTTCTGGTTCTCTTTAAAGATGATCGGGCGCATGATTACCGGGGAAGTCTCTGTACGTAATGTCAGCGGGCCGGTTACTATTGCGGATTATGCAGGTCAGACGGCGCGTATTGGCTTTATTGCCTACTTGAATTTCTTGGCCCTGATCAGTATTAGCATTGGTTTACTCAATTTATTGCCCGTACCTATGCTGGACGGGGGGCATCTACTGTACTATGCCATCGAAGCCGTGCGCGGCAAGCCGGCTTCCGAGCGTATGATGCTCGTCGGTCAGCGCGTGGGCCTGGCCTTGTTGGCCGTGCTGATGAGTATTGCTTTTTTTAATGACATCACCCGTCTTTTCAGTTGAGAGCGGGTGGCATACAATTTCCAACCATTTGACCGACCAAGGATTGTCCAGGATGTCGTTTAGCCGGAAACCTACTTTTGCGTTGCGTGTTCTGCCTTTATTGGTAGCAAGTCTGCTTGCTCCTGCCTTGGCGAATGCATTTGCACCGTTTGTCGTGCGCGATATTCAAGTCAACGGTATCCAGCGGGTCGACCCTGGCGCCGTGTTCGCGTCTTTGCCTGTCAAGGTTGGTGAGTCCTTCTCGGAAGAGCAAGCGGCCGACGCGATTCAGCGTCTGTATGCCACAGGCTTTTTCAGTGACGTGCAAATTGACACCGGCACTAACGTGCTGATCGTCAATGTCAAAGAGCGCCCGACCATTGCTTCCGTGTCCTTTAACGGTATGCGCGAGTTCGACGCCAAGAATATTACCAACTCCCTGGCTCAGGTAGGCTTTGGAGAAGGCCGGGTATTTGACCGTTCCATGTTGGAACGCGCCGAATTTGAACTGAAGCAGCAATACCTGTCCAAGGGCAAATACGGTGTGGAAATCACGCCTATCATCACGCCTTTGCCACGTAACCGTGTGGGCGTGAGCTTTGACATCTTTGAAGGTGGTCTGGCCAAGATCAAGGAAATTCGCATTGTAGGTAGCGAAGCTTTCTCGCAGGGCGACCTGCTCGACCAGATGGAACTGACCACCTCGGGCATGATGACCTGGTACACCGGTACCGACAAATACTCCCGCGAGAAGCTGGAAGGCGATATGGAGCGTATCCGCTCCTACTACCTGAATCGTGGCTTCCTGGAGTATTCGGCCGAGCCTCCACAAGTCTCTATCTCGCCTGACCGTAAAGACATTTTCATTACCCTGACCATTCATGAAGGTCAGCCCTACACGCTGAACAGCGTGAAGCTGGCCGGTGATCTGCTGGGTCTGGAAGACAAGATCCAGCCACTGGTTCAGCAGAAAGAAGGCGAGGTGTTCTCCTCGGATAAAACCAGCGGTACGGTTAAAGCCATTACCGACTACTTGGGTGGCCTGGGCTATGCGTTTGCAAACGCCAACCCCAATCCGGTGCTGGATCGCGAGAATCACACTGCGGACCTGACTTTCTACGTTGACCCAGGTCGTCGCGTCTATGTCCGCCGTATCGAGGTGGGTGGTAACGTCCGCACCCGCGATGAAGTGGTGCGTCGTGAAATGCGCCAGCAAGAGGCCGCTTGGTACGACTCGGATGCTATCAAGTTCTCGCGTGACCGTGTGGACCGCCTGGGCTACTTTAACGAAGTGGACGTGAACACTAAACCAGTTCCCGGTTCGCCTGACCAGGTGGACGTGAACGTGGCCGTTCAGGAAAAACCGACCGGCCTGGTTAACCTGGGTATTGGTTACGGTTCCACCGATAAATTGATGCTGTCGGCAGGTATCAGCCAGGACAATATTTTCGGTAGCGGTAACAGCCTGTCCTTACAGGTCAACACCAGTAAAGTGAACCGCGCCGCAGTGATCAGCCACACCAATCCGTTTTGGACTGGCGACGGCATCAGCAAGACCACTTCCATTTACTACCGTCGTACTACGCCTTACCAGTCCAACGATGGTTGGGGTGATTACCAGAACACGGCAATCGGTGGCGGTCTGAACTTTGGTGTGCCTATCTCTGAATACGACCGCGTATTCATGGGTGTGAATTTCGAGCACAACAAGCTCTCGCGTCTGAGCCCGGAGTACACACCACGTGCCTATCAGGATTACGTGAATGAGTACGGCGAAGGCACCAATACCTTTATTTTCAACCTGGGTTGGTCCAAAGATACCCGCGACAGCGCTATTGCACCTAACAAGGGTAGCCTGACCAGTCTGTCGGCTGATATGGGTACGGTGGACCTGCGCTACTACATGTTGCGCGCCAGCCACCAGCACTACATTCCACTGGGCCGTGCGTACACCTTGGCTCTGAACGGTGCGATTGACTACGGTCGCAGCATTGGTGGCAAGTCATTCCCAGTGATTAAGAACGTGTATGCCGGGGGTATTGGTTCGGTACGTGGCTACGAAGGGGCTTCCCTGGGTGGCCGAGACACTTTGACGGGTGACTATCTGGGTGGCTCGCGTCGTATGATCGCCAACGCTCAGTTGTACCTGCCATTCCCGGGTGCATCGCGTGACCGTACGCTGCGTTGGTTCGTCTTTGCCGATGCCGGTAAAGTGGACAACACCAGCGGTGGTTGCCCAATGGGTCGACCCGATCGTGTATCGGAAGACCCATGCGGCTGGAAATACGCTGCAGGTTTGGGCTTGTCCTGGGAATCGCCACTGGGTCCTCTGCAGTTGTCTTACGGCCGCGCCTTGCGCGCCAAGGAAGGCGACGATAAGCAGGCCTTCCAGTTCCAGATTGGTACCGCTTTCTGATGTTCGTGTTTAGTGGCACAATTGCACTATTCTGCAGCCTAATTAGCAAGGTAGATTTTTCATGAAGTCAAACATCGCATTAAAACTTACAAACATCGCCCGCAGCTTGTCGCGTGGCAATAAAGCGCTCGTTCTGGCTGCCGCGCTGGGTGTCGGCGCCATGACCGCTGCACCTGTTGTTCAGGCACAGACCAAAATTGGTTTTGTCAGCACAGAGCGCATCTTGCGTGATTCCAAGCCGGCTAAAGCGGCTCAGACCAAGATCGAAGCCGAGTTCAAACGCCGCGACGAAGAACTGGAGCGCTTGGCTAATAACCTGCGCTCGCAAGCTCAGAAATTCGACAAGGACGCCCCTGTGCTGTCCGAGTCCGACCGTGTGAAGCGTCAGCGTCAGCTGGCTGATCTGGACTCCGATTTGCAGCGCAAGCGCCGCGAATTCCAGGAAGACTTCAACCGTCGTCGTAACGAAGAGTTCTCGGCCATTGTTGAGCAGGCTGATGCCGCCATCAAGCGTATTGCTGACTCCCAAGGCTACGACCTGATCATCCAGGACGCCGTCACGGTCAGCCCACGTGTGGATATCACCGAGGAAGTCCTGAAAGCACTGGGCGGTTGATGCACTATGCCGGTATTGCTGAACGTTGATCAGGCTGTACAGCTGTCTGAACTCATAGACGCCATCAACAAGACCGGACTGGATTGCAAGCTGCCAGAAGGCATTAAAGAGCCTACGCCCCGGATTCGGGGCCTAGGCTCTTTGCTTTCTGCGGGCCCGGAGGAAATCAGCTTTCTGTCCAATCCCAAAATGCAGGATCTGCTGGAGCAGACATCTGCTGCAGTGGTGATTTTGACGCCGCAAGTCTATGAAGGCCTGAGCGCCACACCCTCTTTTGTGCCGGTCCTGTGCTCGCAACCTTATCTGATGTATGCGCTGTTGGCGCAGCGTTTTGATCAGGTGCGTATGGCGGATTTGCCCGCCGGTATTCATCCCAGTGCGGTCATCGATCCCAGCGCTCAATTGGGCGAAGGTGTGTCGGTGGGGCCCTTCTGTGTGGTGGAAGCCGGGGTTCGCATTGGGCGCGGCACGCGCCTGGGAGCGCACTGTGTTATCGGTGCAGGCTCCACCTTGGGCCAGGATGGTCTACTGCATGCGCGTGTCACTCTGTATCACCAGGTGCATATTGGCGATCGCGTCATTCTGCATTCGGGCGTCGTGCTGGGGGCAGACGGTTTTGGTTTTGCGCCGGATCCTGTGAAAGGAAAGGGTGCCTGGGCCAAGATTGCGCAGATCGGCCACGTGCGCATTGGTGATGATGTTGAAATTGGTGCCAATACCACGGTCGATCGTGGTGCGCTGGATGACACCGTGCTGAGCGACGGCGTCAAGCTGGACAATCAAATCATGATCGGGCACAACGTGCAGGTCGGCGAGCACACCGCCATGGCGGCTTGTGTGGGGGTGGCCGGCTCGACCCAAATCGGGGCGCGTTGCACGATTGCGGGGGCAGCCATGCTCTCGGGGCACTTGGTTTTGGGCGACGATGTACACGTCTCTGGCGGTACGGCTGTCACGTCCAATATCAGCCAGCCTGGACGTTATACAGGGGTGTATCCCTTTGCTGGACACCAGGACTGGCAGAAAAATGCTGCCGTATTGGGGCAACTGAGCGGTTTGCGTCGTCGTCTGCGTTCTTTGGAACGTCAACAGGCTGATGGTGCAAACGAATCATCTGAACATATCAATAAACAAAAATAAGCAGGACAGGACAATGGAACTCGACATTCGACAAATTATGGATCGCCTTCCTCATCGTTACCCGATGCTGCTGGTTGATCGCGTCTTGGAACTGGTGCCCGGCAAGAGCATCGTCGCCATTAAAAACGTGTCGATGAATGAACCCTTTTTTACCGGGCACTTTCCGCATATGCCGGTGATGCCAGGGGTTTTGATCATTGAAGCCATGGCTCAGGCAGCGGCCTTGTTTTCCTTTACCGATCCCGAAGATCCGTACGCCAAAGTGGACAATAAATTGGCCTACTATCTGGTTGGTGTGGATGGGGCTCGTTTTCGCAAGCCTGTTATGCCGGGCGATCAATTGCGTCTGGAAGTCGTTGCTGACCGGATCAGCCGCGCTTTGTGCAAGTACACCGGCCGTGCACTGGTCGACGGCCAGGTGGTTGCTGAAGCCAAAATTATGTGTGCTATCCGTCAATTGGAAGAGTGATTTATGCGTATTCATGAAACGGCCATCATCGAAGCAGGCGCAACGCTGGCAGATGATGTTGAGGTCGGGCCCTACAGCATTATTGGGCCCAATGTCACGATTGGTGCAGGCACGAAAGTTGGCCCTCACTGCGTGATTGATGGGGTGACCACAATCGGTCGCAACAACCATTTTTACCGTTTCTGCTCCATCGGGGGCATGCCGCAAGATAAGAAGTACGCTGGAGAACCGACTCGCCTGGAAATGGGCGATGGCAATATGGTGCGTGAGTACGTCACCATCAATACCGGTACGGTGCAAGACGTAGGCGTGACCCGTGTTGGCAATGACAACTGGATCATGGCCTACACTCATATTGCGCACGATTGCCAGATTGGTAATCACACGATTATTGCCAATAGCGTCCAGCTGGGTGGTCACGTGCATATTGGCGATTGGGCTATCTTGGGTGGCTTGACTGCCGTGCATCAGTTTGGCCGTATTGGTGCGCATAGCATGATTGGTGGTACCAGCTCGGTACGCCAGGATATTCCTCCTTACGTCATTGGTGCGGGCGATCCGTTCCGTCCGGTTGGCGTTAATAGCGAAGGCCTGGGTCGTCGTAATTACTCGGCTGAAGCGATTTCTGCCGTCAAGGAAAGCTACAAACTGCTGTATCGCCGCAAACTGACGGTTGAGCAGGCGGTGGAGCAAATGCAGGTGTTGCAGCAAGCACAGCCTGATTGCCGTGACGCAGTACAGCTCATGATCGACTTTTTGAATGACTCCAGCCGGGGCATTTGCCGACCATGAGCAACGCCTCTAGCCCATTAGCGGCACGCTCAGCCGACTCGGGGCACACTGAGGCCAAAAAACGGGATCTGCGAGTGGGAATGGTAGCGGGGGAGCCTTCTGGTGATTTACTGGCGGCTCGCATCATTCAAGGCCTGCGCCAGGGTAGCCCTGGTATGCAGGTGGAAGGCATAGGCGGCCCAGAGATGGCTGCCCAGCAATTCCACCAACACTATCCCATGGATGCCTTGACGGTCTTTGGTTACGTCGAGGCCCTCAAACGTATTCCGGGCTTGGTTTCCACCTATTTGGGCATGCGCAATCACTATTTGCGCCAGCGTCCTGATGTGTTTGTGGGGATTGATGCACCAGACTTCAATTTACGCCTGGAGCATCGTTTGCGCCAGGCAGGCGTGCCCACGGTACATTTTGTGGGGCCTTCGATTTGGGCCTGGCGCTACGAGCGTATCCACAAAATCCGTGAAGCGGTTTCCCACATGCTGGTGCTGTTTCCTTTCGAGACCGAGATCTACGAAAAGGAAGGTATTCCCGTGACCTATGTGGGGCATCCACTGGCTGCCAATATTCCCTTGCAGCCGGATAAGGCTGATGCACGCCGCCGTCTAGGACTGCCGGAGTCAGGCCGTATCCTGGGTGTGTTGCCGGGTAGTCGCTCGTCCGAGGTCAAGATGTTGTCGCCGCGTTTTTTGCAAGCGGTACAAATCTTGCAGGATCAAGATCCTGATCTGACGATTCTGGTTCCGATGGTGAACCCCAAACGCAGGCAAGAGTTTGAAGAGGCGCTGGCACAGCATCCAGTACGCAATTTGCACCTTGTTGATGCCAATACCGCCGGTATCCGCGAACCGGATTCGGAAGGGGTGGTACGTCCACCCGCCTGGACGGTCATGGAAGCCAGTGATGCGGTTTTGGTCGCCAGTGGGACAGCCAGCCTGGAAACGGCGCTATACAAGCGTCCTATGGTTATTTCGTATGTACTCAGCCCCATGATGGAGCGCATCATCCGGTGGAAATCCGGTCAAGATAAGCCATACGTGCCTTGGGTAGGCTTACCTAACGTACTGGCCCGTGATTTTGTGGTGCCAGAGTTGTTGCAAGAGGATGCCCAACCGCAGAAACTGGCGCAAGCGTGTTGGAAAGCCTTAAGTGATCAGGATTATGTGGCACATATCGAGCAAGTCTTTACTGCTATGCATTTGACCTTGCGCCGTGATACGCCGGCTTTGGCGGCAGATGTTATTTTGAAGATGGCGCGTGGATGAAGCAGCTGGATTTATTAGTCAGTGATGCCTCGGCTGGACTGGTGGCGGGTTTGGATGAGGCGGGCCGTGGTCCCCTGGCCGGCCCGGTTTTTGCCGCTGCCGTTATTCTGGACCCCAATAATCCCATTGAAGGCTTGAATGACTCCAAGAAATTGACGGCCAAGCGGCGCGATGCGCTGGCGGTGTTGATCAAGGAGCGTGCGATATCCTGGGAAATTGCCAGCGCGACTGTGGCGGAAATTGATGACATCAACATCCTGCATGCCGCCATGCTGGCGATGCAAAGAGCGTGCAATGGCCTGAGCGTCAAACCGGAGCAGGCTTTAGTCGACGGTAACCGCATTCCGACTGGTTTGTGTTGTCCGGCTGAAGCCATTATCAAAGGGGATGCAAGCCATGCGGCCATTGCCGCTGCGTCCATTTTGGCTAAAACAGCTCGTGATGCGGTTTGTCTGGAATTGCATCGTGATTATCCCGAGTACGGGTTTGATCAACACAAAGGGTACGGCACCGCTTTGCATCTGCAACGCTTGTCCCAGCATGGACCGTGTCCAGAGCATCGTCGAAGTTTCGCGCCGGTACGCGCATCGTTTTTAGGTAAGCTGAAGAATGAGGCTGATTGAATCCAAAGATAATGCACTGTTCAAACGAGTGCAGCGCCTGGCTCACGACAAACGTGAGCTGGACGGAGACGATCAACTGATTTGGCTGGAAGGCATCCATCTGTGCCAGATGTGGCTGGAGCGGCGCGGCTTGCCCGAGCTGGCAGTGTTTGAGATGGACCGTCATTCAGAAGAGCTGCTGGAATTGGCTCGTTTTCTACCGGGCCATAGCGGCGTTATTTTCAACTCCACCTTGATGAATGCCGTCTCGCAGGTCGGCCAAGGCCAAGGGATAGGTTTTATCGTGCGTGTTCCCCGGACACCGGGCGGGAGCATCCCGATGGGCCGTGCAATTTTGCTGGATCAGGTTCAGGACCCCGGCAATGTTGGAACTGTATTGCGTACTGCAGTGGCAGTAGGTTTGGAGGCCGTATACCTGACGCCAGGCTGCGCCAGTGTGTGGTCACAAAAAGTGCTGCGCAGTGCCCAGGGCGCTCATTTTTCTATTCAACTGCATGAGCAAGTGGACGGAGTTGAATTGTTGGAAAAAGCCGCCTTGCCTGTGTTGGTAACCTCACTGGGGCCAGAGACTCAGGACTTGTACGATACGGCCTTGCCGGACAAAGCGATTTGGGTCTTCGGCAATGAAGGGCAGGGCGTCAGCCCGGCTTTGTTGGCCAAGGCCAGCCAGCGCGTATTTATCCCCCAGGCACCTGGGGTCGAGTCCTTGAACGTCGCCATCGCCACTGCCCTGTGTCTTTACGAGCAGCGACGCCAGCATAGCCGCTAGCCGTAGTGGCCTGCAAACCATCAAAATAATGCAGCTGTGCAGGGTAATCCTGTCTTGATGTTGCACTGATACCTGCTTGTAAAATCAGCTCAATCATTTAATACGGCGCCTAGTTATCAGTACGCTCACGCCTAGTGTATGACTGACTGGGTGCCTGTCTGCTTGCGGCTTGGAAACGACCGCATTGTCCTGTTGTATCGCTACATCGTTGGTATCCGGCTGGATTCTTAATCCTTGTTTTTTCAGATGAGGTCAACAATGAAACTGAGCGAATACGCGACTTATGATGCCCTGGCTTTGTCTGAGCTGGTCGCCAAGAGACAAATCAGTGCCCTAGAGTTGAGCCAGGTGGGCAAAAAAGCCATCGACGCACTTAATCCCAAAATCAATGCGGTGGTAGAGAGCTGGGATGCCGAGCTGGACCGGAACGCCGACCCCGACTCTGTTCTGTACGGCGTGCCTTTCTTGATCAAAGACCTGGCCATCACCATGAAGGGCAAGCGCTACGAGCTGGGCAGCAAACTGGCACAAGATAGGGTTATGGATGCGGATAGCACCTTGATGCGGCTCTACAAGGAGGCTGGCCTGCTCACGCTGGGACGCACCACGACTTCGGAGTTTGCCATCAGCACAACGACCGAAGCCCGCTGTGTAGGGCCGACCTTGAATCCCTGGAACCCGGCCTTTAATGCTGGTGGCTCAACCGGTGGTTCAGCGGCCGCTGTTGCGGCGGGGATGGTACCTCTGGCCCACGCGACCGATGGCGGTGGCTCTATCCGGGTGCCTGCGGCGGTAAATGGACTGTTTGGTTTAAAACCTACCCGGGGGCGGGTCTCTAGCGGCCCTTTGCAAGATGAGGTCTGGAGTGGCCTGCTGGCTCATCTGGGAGTCAGTCGCAGCGTACGCGATAGTGCCGCTTTATTGGATGCCATCAGCCGCCCCGGTATTGGGGAGCCGTATTACACGACAGCGCCCCCGCACAGTTTTTTGTCCTCAGTTAAAAAACACCCGGGGTCCTTGCGCATCGGCCTGATGCTGGATCCGCCCAGCGGAGACAAGACCCAATCCATGATTGCCGCTAAAGCGATTGACATGGCCTCGGTGCTGGAATCGCTGGGCCATAAGGTCGAGCCCTTGCAGTTTGATTCTGGAGTCAGCTGGGAGGCTTTTGTGCATGCTAATGCTCAGTTCTGGAATGTGAATACAGCCGCGTGGATAGACAGTATCGCGGCAGAGACTGGCCGCCCGATTGATGAGGCGTATTTAGAAAAAGCCACCCTGGCGGCCTATGCCTACGGCAAGAAGATCACGGGCATTGATATCTTGGGGGCGATTGCGGTACGCAATACCGTGTCGCGTAATCTGGGTGCCTATTTTCAGACTTACGACGTGCTGATGACGCCCACCGTGCCCACGTTACCGATGAAAATCGGCGAATACAACAAAGCACAGGACAATGTGGATGGTTTGGGCTGGATTGCTCACGTGTTCCGGCAGGCACCGTTTGCGGCGCTTGCCAATATCAGTGGCTCGCCTTCCATGTCCGTGCCTGCCGGGCAGGATGTCGCAACGTCTTTGCCCATAGGGATGATGTTTACGGCCGGTTATGGTCAAGAGTGCATGCTGTTTGGTTTGGCAGGGCAACTGGAGA
>NZ_BMZN01000001.1:42362-161656 GCF_014652815.1 Alcaligenes pakistanensis | reverse complement strand
GTAGCTTCATGCAAAAAGGCCTGATGTCGGTAGGACACCGACATCAGGCCTTTCTTATGCTGCTGTCAGCATTCCCCGATAGGGGAAGCCATGCGGCATCAGGGATGGATTCAGCTTTTAGTAGGAGCGGCGATCCAGGCCCACATCGTCCAGAATCTTGGTAGAAATTTCTTCAATGGACTTGGTTGTGGTGGACAGCCAAGGGATGCCTTCCATACGCATCAGACGTTCGGCTTCAGCCACTTCCATACGGCACTGCTCTACAGAGGCGTATTTGCTGTCTGGACGACGTTCATTGCGCACTTCAGACAGGCGGTCCGGGTGAATGGACAGGCCAAAAATCTTCTTCCGGTAGGGCGCCAGCGTTGCGGGCAGGGTGCCGCGCTGGAAATCTTCGGGAATCAGCGGGTAGTTGGCGGCTTTAACAGCGTATTGCATAGCCAAATACAGGCTGGTAGGGGTTTTTCCGCATCGGGATACGCCGACCAGAATCACATCGGCCTGTTCCAGACCATTCACATATTGGCCATCGTCGTGGGCCAAGCTGAAGTTGATCGCTTCAATGCGGTTGTTGTAGCGCTTGGACATGCCGCCTGAATGCGAACGACCCACGGATCGGCTGGATTTCACCCCCAGGGCACGTTCAATGTGTCGTACAAAGGCACCAAACAAATCCAGAAAGGTGCAATTGGCGGCGCCAATAATATGCGCCATTTTGGGGTCGACCAGGGTGCTGAATACCAATGGCTGCTGGCCTTGCTCCTGGGCGCATTGATTGATGCGATCGGCCACGGCCTGGGCTTTCTCGATGGTGTCGATGAAAGGGATACGGACGGCCTGAAATTCGAATTGAGCGAATTGCGACAGGACGGAGTTGCTGAAAGTTTCGGCGGTAATACCCGTGCTGTCGGAAACGACAAAGACGGTGCGCTCAATAGGAGAAGATGTCATGGAATAAGTCGTGCACAATGCTCGGGAAACGGTACAATTTGCAAGATTACCATTTACCGCCCGGCTCGGGGTGTGGAAAGGCAGGTTTGCTTAGGACGGATCACATCAGTAGCACACGCTGATCACTGCCTTAAGCAAACACGCTTTTTTTTCTATTCAAGGTGACTTATGTCTTACGTAATTGGTTTCGACAAGCTCCGCATGACGGACGTCGACACAGTGGGCGGTAAAAACGCTTCGCTAGGTGAAATGATCAGCCAGCTGGCTGACGCCGGTGTGCGCGTGCCAGGTGGTTTTGCAACGACCGCCGAAGCCTTCCGCGTTTTCCTGAAAAACAACGATCTGGACAAGCGCATTCAACAACGTCTGGATACGCTGGACGCGGACGATGTGCGTGAACTGGCTGTGGCCGGTGCTGAAATCCGCCAGTGGATCATCGACACCCCATTTCCAGCCGAATTCGAGCAGGCCGTACGCGCTGCGTTTGCCGAGCTGGATGCCGATGGCAAAGGTTCGTTCGCCGTTCGTTCTTCCGCGACGGCTGAAGACTTGCCAGACGCGTCGTTTGCCGGTCAGCAAGAAACCTACCTGAACGTGGTTGGCATTGACGAAGTGTTGGGCAAGATCCACCACGTGTTTGCCTCCCTGTACAACGACCGCGCTATTTCCTACCGCGTGCACAAGGGCTATGCCCACGCTGAAGTGGCTCTGTCCGCAGGTATCCAGCGCATGGTGCGTTCCGATAAGGGCAGCGCCGGCGTGATGTTCACCCTGGACACCGAATCGGGCTTTAAAGACGTGGTTTTCCTGACGTCTTCTTACGGCCTGGGCGAAACCGTGGTGCAAGGTTCGGTCAATCCGGACGAGTTCTACGTGTACAAGCCAACGTTGGCTTCCGGTCATTACCCCATCATCAGCCGCCGCATTGGTTCCAAGCTGATCAAGATGGAATTTGATGAAAGCCGTACAACCGATCACGCTGTGCGCACCGTTGATGTGCCCGTGTCCGAGCGCAATCGTTATTCCCTGAACGACGAAGAAGTGATCGAGCTGGCCCGCTACGCCACCATCATTGAAAAACACTACCAGCGTCCTATGGACATTGAGTGGGGTCGTGACGGTATCGACGGCAAGATCTACATTCTGCAAGCTCGCCCTGAGACGGTTAAGTCCCAGCAAGGCAGCAACGATGTGCAAGAGCGCTACCGTCTGAAAGCAACCGGTGATGTGCTGGTGACTGGCCGTGCTATCGGTCAGAAAATCGGTTCGGGCAAAGTCCGTATCGTGGCTGACGCTTCCGAGATGGATCTGGTCAAGGCCGGTGACGTGCTGGTAACTGACATGACGGACCCTAACTGGGAACCGATCATGAAGCTGGCTTCGGCCATTGTGACCAACCGTGGTGGCCGTACTTGCCACGCCGCGATTATTGCGCGTGAGCTGGGTATCCCCGCCGTTGTTGGTTGCAACAACGCCACAGACGTGTTGAAAGAAGGCCAGGAAGTGACGGTCTCTTGTGCTGAAGGCGATGAAGGTCGTATTTATGACGGCCTGCTGGAAACCGAGATCGAAGAAGTCCGCTGGGGCCAAATGCCCGAGATCGGTCTGAAAATCATGATGAACGTGGGTAACCCACAACTGGCTTTCGACTTCTCGCAAATCCCGAACGATGGTGTGGGTCTGGCTCGTCTGGAATTCATCATCAACAACAACATCGCCATTCACCCCAAAGCCGTTCTGGACTACCCCAATGTGGATAGCGAACTGAAAAAAGCGGTGGAATCGGCAGCCCGTGGCTACGCTAGCCCACGTGCTTTCTTCGTTGAGAAACTGGCTGAAGGTATTGCTACCTTGGCGGCTTCTTTCTACCCCAAGCCCGTCATCGTGCGTTTGTCGGACTTTAAGTCCAACGAATACCGCAAATTGGTGGGTGGTTCGCGCTACGAGCCCGAGGAAGAGAATCCAATGCTGGGCTTCCGCGGTGTGGCTCGCTACCTGTCCGAAGACTTCGCCGAGTGCTTCAAGATGGAATGCGAAGCCTTGAAGAAAGTGCGCGACGAAATGGGTCTGACCAACGTCGAGATCATGGTGCCTTTCGTGCGTACCCTGGGTCAGGCAGAACGCGTCGTTGGTCTGTTGGCCAATCACGGTCTGGCTCGTGGCGAAAACGGCCTGCGCCTGATCATGATGTGCGAAGTGCCTTCTAACGCCATTTTGGCTGACGAGTTCCTGCAATACTTTGATGGCTTCTCCATCGGTTCCAACGACATGACTCAGTTGACTCTGGGTCTGGATCGCGATTCCGGTATGGAATTGTTGGCAGCTGACTTTGATGAGCGCGATGAAGCCGTTAAATTCATGCTGAGCCGTGCCATCAAGGCTTGTCTGGCTCAAAACAAATACGTTGGTATTTGTGGTCAAGGCCCTAGCGATCACCCTGATCTGGCTAAGTGGTTGAGCGACGAAGGTATTATGTCCTTGTCGCTGAACCCGGACACGGTTGTGGATACCTGGCAGCGCTTGGCCAAGGGCTAAGTCAGGCCTAAGCGTACTGCCGGATGCACTCTGGCAGTACGTGGGTTAAGCCAGTCCAAACTCAACACCCCGGCGTGGAAGGCTCCACGCCGGGGTGTTGTCGTATAGGGCAGGTGCCTGAACCGCCTTGTGCCGGGCGGTTAGGTTCAGAATAGAATGTGGGGGTATTCGCCGGTGAGGCGCGTGCGGCAGGTAGGGCGGAACCGTGTATGGTGATCCAGCCCGGCTGCCCTCAAGACTTAAGACGGCAGCGTCGTGGCGTCGTTCTGATAAACGTGCAGGAACATATTCAGGATATGCTCGGTTTCTTTCTGGACGCGCTCTTCGTCCCAAGGTTCCATCGCGCCCATCATCAGAATAATGATTTCGCCTTCGCTTAGGCAGCGCAGATGGTCCACCATAAGTTCCGGGTCCAGCTTGCGCAAAGTGCCGCGCTCGATGTGGCGGGTAAAAAAGCGTTGCACGCCGTCCCAAATCTGGTCATCCAGCATGTCCATGAAGCGCTTGCCAATATCACTATGGCCACCTACCGAGACCACAATACGCAGCAGCTGTGCGGTTTGCTTGGAATAGAGCTTGCGCAGCATGGGAAGCAAAAAGCGTTGCAGTTCGTCGCGTATATCGCCTTCTGCGTCCAGCTTGGTCAAGACCTGTTCAGTAAACTCCTGGGCTCCTGTGAGCAGAACAGCCAACAACAGGTCTTCTTTGGACGGGAAGTAATTGTAGAGGGTGCCTTTGGAGCCGCCTGCCAATGCAGCGATCTGGGACATGGATGTCGCTTCAAAACCGTTCTCGCGGAAAACCTCGGAAGCCACTTCCAGGATTTTGTCGCGGCGTTCGCGCCCCTTTCGAGTCGCGCGTTGGGATTTTCGGGGAACATCGTCGTGCATAATGGCAGGCAAAAAGTAGGTGAATAGGGCAAAGTCAGCATCATACCGTATCAATGGCTGATGTGCTGCCGCTCTATTTCGATCGTTAAGGGAAGGCAAGACCAACCTATTAATTTTACGCCATGTGTTGAGGCTGCAACGATTTGTTTGCCCTGGTTCTTGATTTAGGACCTATTGCCGCTCAAAAGAGCCACACTTCGGGTGGTATCACGGGGCTTGCGCGTGAGGCCCTTAAAAGTGGCGTTGGAAGATCGCTATAGTCCTTATCTGTTTTGATTTAAAGTATAAGGCGGGGGTTCTGATACTCTCTTTGCTTGACAAGGCCCAAGGAGTTTTGGATGTCTACTACGCAGTCGTATCAAGTGGTGATCGTTGGGGGCGGGGCAGGTGGCTTGGAGCTGGCAGCCAAGCTGGGACGTCAGTTTGGGCGTCAGCATATTTTTCTGGTCGATAAAGACAGCGATCATATCTGGAAGCCGTCTTTGCACGAGGTGGCAGCGGGAACCTTGGATATACATCGTGAAGGGTTGTCGTATTTCATGCTGGCGCGTGACTGCGGTTTCACCTTTATTCAGGGCGAGATGACTGGCATAGACCGCGAGCAGCGTGAAATTACGCTGGCACCGGTTTTGGGGCCTGACCATGAAGAGGTTTTCCCGGAACGCAGTTTGAGCTATGGCACGCTGGTGATGGCCGTAGGCAGCAAATCAAATTTCTTTAATACGCCAGGAACCCATGAACATGCCCTGGCGTTGGACTCTACCCATCAGGCCGAGCGTTTTCGCTTGAAGCTGCTCAATGAATTGATCAGTGTGACCCGACGCGCTCAGCGCGAGCCAGGAGCGCCGCTGTACATCAATATTGTTGGGGGTGGGGCAACCGGGGTGGAACTGGCTGCGGAGCTGCTGGAGGCCCGTGCTGACCTGAGCATTTACAGCATCCCAGGCAGTAGTTCCGACCGGGAAGTGCGAATTACCCTATTGGAAGGTGCGGATCGTATCTTGTCTGCCTTGCCACCCAAGCTGTCGGCCACGGCCCAAAGCTTGCTGGAGCAGCGTGGCGTGGCGGTACGTACTTCGGTGCGTGTCAGTCGTTTGGCGGCTGACCATATTGAAGATGTGAATGGCGGCCAATACCCTAATGATCTGTGCGTTTGGGCGGCTGGAATTGAAGCGCCGGCCTTTCTGGGGAAACTGGGTCTGCCCGTTAACCGTATCAACCAGTTGGAGCTGGACGCCTGTTTGGCTACGCCTGACCCGTATATCTGGGCCCTGGGCGACTGCGCGCAAGTACCGTGGGACAAGGAAGGCCAGTTCTTGCCTGCTCGCGCCCAGGTGGCTCATCAGCAAGCCAATTACCTGCGCAAACGATTGGCAGCCCGCATCCAGGGCAAGCCGGTTGATGAGGCACCCTTTGTCTACAAGGATTACGGCTCGCTGGTGTCAGTGGGCCACAGCCGTGGGGTAGGGAGCCTGATGGGGGTCTTGTCCGGCAAAAGCTGGTTTGTAGAAGGTTTGCTGGCTCGCATCATGTATATGAGCCTGCATTTGATGCACCACATGGCCATTTTGGGCGCTGCGCGTACCGCGACCCTGGCTTTGGGCCGCTTGCTCAGCAAACGGGCCGCCCCTCGTGTTAAATTACATTGAGATCTTGAACGAAACGGGCTTTTTAGCCCGTTTTATTCATTGGTCTTACGGCGGGTGTCGTGTTTCATCAAGCGTTCTTGTTCGCGCTTCCAGTCTTTGTCGCGGGAAACATCACGTTTATCGTGCATTTTTTTACCGCGCCCCAGACCGAAGTCCAGCTTGATACGACCTTTTTTGTAATGGAGGTTCAGGGGAACCAGGGTGTAGCCACGTTGTTCAACCTTGCCGATCAGCTTGCTGATTTCCTCGGCTTTGAGCAGCAGCTTACGGGTACGGGTGGCATCGGGCCGGATATGGGTAGAGGCGGTCGGCAAAGCGCTGACGTGCATCCCTATAATAAACAGCTCGCCGTCGCGTACGATGACAAAGCTTTCTTTGAGCTGAACATGCCCAGCTCGGATCGCCTTGACCTCCCAGCCCTCCAGGACCAGACCGGCCTCAAAGCGCTCTTCGATAAAATACTCGTGGGTAGCCTTGCGATTATCAACAATACTCATGAATTAATTGCCAACCATAGATTGTAAAATCAGAACATTCTATCTATTAACCAGACCTGATGCATACAGTAAAACGCTCCGTCCTCCTTCCCTATAGCTGCGAACAGATGTTTAACCTGGTTGCAGAGGTAGAAAAGTACCCTGAATTTATGCCGTGGTGCGGTGGTGCCAGCGTCAGCCAGCGCGACGAAAAGGGGATGGAAGCTTCCGTCACCATCAGTATTGCAGGCATTCGCCAGACCTTCACCACACGTAACGAACACGATTATCCCAATCGCATCATTTTACGCCTGGTCAAAGGGCCGTTCTCGGCCTTGACGGGTGATTGGCAGTTTACTCCTCTGGGTGAAGATGGCTGCAAAATCGTGTTCACCATGGAATACGAGTTTTCCAGTCGCGCCCTGGAAATGGTGGTGGGACCTATTTTCAATCGTGTTGCCAACAGTTTTATCGACTCTTTCACGCGTCGCGCCCAAGAGGTTTACGGTGACTGAGCTATCCGTCACCGTGTTGGTGGCTACCCAGGCCCAAGTCTGGAAAGCTGCTTTACGTTTACCTGTTGGTAGCTGTGTGCGGGACGCTCTGCTGCAGGCCGGTATTGCTGAAGGTTTGCGTGAATGTGGCCTGCCGCCTCTGGACGCAGAGCAGGGCCTGGATGCCTTGCTCGTGGGTGTTTATGGTCAGCGCTGCCAGCTAGACCAGTTGCTACAGGATCAGGATCGGGTCGAGGTCTACCGCGAGCTGGTTTTTGATCCCATGGATTCGCGCCGACGCCGCTACGCCCATAAGCTGGCCGCTCGTGCCACCGCCCGACCCCGTCGCAAACCCGCCAGCGCTTAGCCGCTGCATGGCGGATCATTGAGTCGCTACTTTCAGCTAGACTGTCGCCTCCTGCCTTGCTCCTTCCCCTATGAAAAGGCTGATTGTCATCAGCATGACAACTAAAGGGGGCGGCTCGCATTATGGTGGGTAAAAATAAGGAGACAGACATGATACTGACGGACGATCAGAACGCTTTTGCGCAAGCCGCTCGTGAATTTGCAGAAGGGGAGCTGGCACCCCATGCAGCGCGCTGGGACGAAGAACAGATTTTCCCGATTGAGGCCTTCCGTAAAGCGGGTGAGTTAGGGTTTTGCGGGCTGTACGCCCCGGAGTCCATCGGTGGTTTGGGTTTGGGCCGCCTGGAGTCCAGTCTGGTATTTGAGGAAATGGCCGAGGTAGACCCATCGACCACTGCTTTCCTGACTATCCATAATATGGTCACCTGGATGGTGGGTACCTGGGGTTCGGAAGAGGTCAAATCCCAATGGGGCGAGCTGCTGAGCAGTGGCCAGAAATTAGGGTCCTATTGCCTGACAGAGCCGGGTGCTGGTTCAGACGCCGCTTCGCTGCGTACGCGCGCTGAACGCGATGGTGACGATTACCTGATCAGTGGCAGCAAAGCCTTTATCTCCGGTGCCGGTGATACCGATCTGTTGGTAGTTATGGCTCGTACCGGTGGCGATGGCCCTAAAGGCATTTCCGCCTTTGCGGTACCTGCCGATGCGGCAGGCATTACCTACGGCCGTAAAGAACTGAAAATGGGCTGGAATAGCCAGTCCACCCGTGGCATCACTTTTGAGCGCGTACGTGTGCCCGCTTCGGCCATGCTGGGGCAAGAAGGTGAGGGCTTCAAGCTGGCCATGAAGGGCCTGGATGGTGGGCGTATCAATATTGCCTGCTGTTCGGTGGGGGCTGCCCAAGGGGCTTACGAAGCCGCCCGTCAATACATGAATGAGCGCCGCCAGTTCGGTAAAAATCTGGATCAATTCCAGGCTCTGCAATTCAAACTGGCCGATATTCTGACCAGCGTGGTCGCTGCCCGTCAGATGGTGCGTCTGGCTGCCTCCCATCTGGATGCAGGCAGTAGCCAGGCCAGCACCTACTGCGCCATGGCCAAGCGCTTGGCAACCGATCTGGGCTTTCAGGCCTGCGTCGATGCGCAACAGCTCTTTGGCGGTTATGGTTACTTGAAGGATTATCCTGTGGAGCGACTGGTGCGCGATACTCGGGTGCACCAAATTCTGGAAGGCACCAACGAGATCATGCGTGTCATCATCGCACGACAAATCATTGATCTTGGAGCTGATATTCGATGACGGATTCTGTTTTGTTTGATCGCCTGCCTGCCCAGAACGGGAAGGCGATTGGTGTAGCGACCTTGAACCGCCCGCAGGCACTTAATGGCCTTAATCTGGAAATGTGCCAGTTACTGTTCAAGAAGTTCCAGGAGTGGGCACAGGATGGCAGTATTGCCATAGTGGTCTTGCGTGGAGCGGGTGATAAGGCGCTATGTGCCGGGGGCGATCTGCATTCCTTGTACGCGTCCATGCAAAAGAACCAGGAGGGTCCGGCGTGGAATAACGAGTACGCTCGCGAATTCTTCGATGTGGAATACCGCCTGGACTATCTGATTCATACCTTTCCCAAGCCTATTCTGTGTTGGGGCGACGGGATTGTGATGGGCGGTGGCGTGGGCCTGTTCAACGGAGCCAGCCATCGCGTGGTGACGGACACGACACGCTTTGCCATGCCCGAAATCTCCATCGGTTTGTTCCCGGATGTGGGCGGTACCTGGATGCTCTCGCATCTGCCTGCAGGCCTTGGCCACTTCCTGGCTCTGAGCGGTGCGCAGATCAATGCGTCCGACTGCCTGTTTCTGGGTCTGGCGGATGCTTATCTACCCCGAGCGCAGTACGATGCCTTGCTGCAGACCTTGCAAGCCACCCATTGGCCTGATGAACGTGCTGCGCGTGATAGCAGCGTGCATCAGGCGCTACGTACCTTGGCAAACGGTGCCCGTCCCGATAGCGGCCCTTTAGAGCAGAACTACAGCACCTTGCGCGATATTTGTGCCAGCCGTGAGTTTGATCGCATCACCCAGGCCTTACAGCAATGGCAAGACAGCGCCGATCCCTGGTTGTCTCGTGCTGCACAGACTTTTGCAAAAGGCGCTCCTGGATCGGCTCGCCTGTCCTTTGAGCTGCTGGAGCGGGTTCACCACCTGTCTTTAGCGGATGTATTCCGTCTGGAATACATTGTGTCGCTGCAATGTGGTGTTCAGGGCGACTTCCAGGAGGGTATCCGTGCACTCTTGATTGATAAAGATAAACAGCCGCGCTGGAATCCAGCGTCGCTGGGACAGGCGGATGCCCGCTGGGTGGAACGCTTTTTTATTCCTGCCTGGCCTGCAGATATGACTCATCCCTTGGCTGACCTGTAAAGCAGGCAGACCGCTGCGGCGCCCGAAGGCGCCGTTTTCATAATTACGAGGAGACAAAATGAGTAACACGATTGCATTTATCGGGCTGGGCCATATGGGCAAACCCATGGCGCTCAATCTGCTCAAGGCCGGTCATAGCCTGAGAGTCTTTGACTTGAATGCGGATGCCATGAAAGAGCTGCAGGAGGCGGGCGCGCAAGTGGGCGAGTCGGCCGTACAGATCGCCAAAGAGGCACAGATGGTCTTTACCATGCTGCCTGCTGGCCGCCACGTACGCCAGGTTTACGAAGGCGAGAACGGCTTGTTGCAGGCAGTGGCACCGGGTACGGTGTTGGTCGATTGCAGCACCATTGATGCGCAAACCAGCCAGGATCTGGCTGCAAAGGCTGCCAAGCTGGGGCTGATCATGCTGGATGCGCCCGTATCCGGTGGCACAGGCGGTGCGATTGCCGGCACGCTGACCTTCATGGTGGGAGGCGAGGATCAGGCGCTGGATAAGGCACGTCCTTATCTGGAGGCCATGGGCAAGAATATTTTCCATGCCGGCAAAGCCGGTGCTGGTCAGGTTGCCAAGATTTGCAACAATATGCTCTTGGGGATTTTGATGGCGGGTACGGCTGAGGCGCTGGCTTTAGGGGTAGCCCATGGCCTGGACCCTGCTGTGCTGTCGACCATTATGGCGCGCAGCTCCGGTCGTAACTGGGCTACCGAGTTGTACAACCCCTGGCCTGGGGTGATGCCAGATGTGCCGGCCTCGCGTGATTACCAAGGTGGATTTGCGACCGGTCTGATGCTGAAAGACCTGGGGCTAGCTGCCGATGCGGCTGTTAGCCAAAATAGTGCGACGCCTTTAGGCGAACTGGCTCGTAACCTGTTCGCCTTGCACGCCGCACAAGGTCAGAATGCAGGGCTGGATTTCTCCAGTATCCTCAATTTGTATCGTCAGAAGAGCTAAGTTCTGGCAGGGCATAGGGCAGGGGCAGCAGTTCCAGCGCCTGTCCTTGCTCTAGCTGAAACTGTCCTTGTGCCAGATCGGCCAGTACCACTTCCATCAAGACATAGCAGCGTTGCTGCTCGGTCTGCCAAGCCAGGTTGATAATGCGGGCGGCGGCGACAAGCTCTGCACTTGCATCCGTGCTTGAGCGCAAAAATACATCGGAACCTTCCTGTACCTGTGGCGCTGTGTCCAGCACCGCTGTACGGGCGGTCATCATGCGTCGCTTGATGGTGCCCCGGTAGTGGCTGCGAGCCACCACTTCCTGGCCGGGGTAACAGCCTTTCTTGAAGTTGATTCCGTCGATTAAATCCAGGTTTAAAGTCTGGGGGATGAACAGGTCTTGGGTGGCAGCACCAATCCATGGCAGACCCGCCAGAATATCTGCGCTTTCCCAGCGTCCTTCAGAGGCTTGAACGCTTGCATCTTGTTGGGCTGCAATGCGCCAGTGGCGGCTTAAACCGTCCAGCTCGCCCGGAGCCTGGATCAAGGTATCGGCGCCATCGCGGTGCAGGGTCCAGACGGCTTGGGTAGGGGACTGGTCAGCCACTCCGTAAACGAGCAGCTCAGACAGGCTGATCGTCACTTTGCTGCGCAGCACAAACATGCGCAGGCGTTTGATCAGGGCCTCACTGAGGTCACGGCGTACCAGGGCAAAGACCGTCTCATTCTGTTCACGCCAGAGCACCATCGTGGCCAAGCTGCGGCCCTTGGCGGTGCAGTAGGCCGCGATACATGCGCGGTCGGCGGCCAAGTGCTCCAGATCATTGCTGACTTGGGCATGGAGGAAAGAAACGGCATCGGCTCCCTGAAACTGGAGGACGCACAAATCAGGCAGGGTGAACGAGAGGGGAGCAGGTATTCCGGTCATGGCTGAGCGAAAAATAAATTTAAACATCAATGATACCGTGTGTGAGGCCGGTTCAAGGGGCATATCCCCGCTGGGATCAGGGCATGTCCAGGACAGATAGATCGCGCTATCAGGAGGGGCCTGAGTTTCTGTGTTTGACTGTGACACATATTCAGGAATAAGCCGCCTCATTCTGTTTACAATAATGCTCGCATGAAAAAAACTGTCAAAATCTTCTCTGCCCTGTTGGGCCTTTTGGTGGTCGCTGCCTGTGCCGGAGCAGGTGGCGCCTGGTATTGGGCTAAGAAACAGCCCGTCAGCATGAATGCTGAACGCATCGACTATGTGGTCCCTGCCGGATCAGGTCCACGCGCGATTGCACGCAGCATGCAGCAGGCCGGAATTGATATCCAGGAAGACGCCTTTGTCTGGATGGCGCGCGTCTCGGGTCTGGATACCTCTTTGCAGGCAGGCGCTTATGAGGCCGTACGCGGTGATACGCCCTGGATGGTGATGGAGCGTATGTCCAGCGGCAATATGCTGCAAACCCGCCTGACCATCCCCGAGGGCTGGACCTACCAACGTATCCGCGACACGCTGGCGGCTAACCCGCAAGTGCGCCAGACGCTGACTGAAGTCAGCGATGCTGATCTGCTAAAACGTTTGGGCGTGGACTCTGGGCATCCCGAAGGTTTGTTCTACCCGGATACCTATGTTTTCGTGCCGGGAACAGCGGATATCGATATCATGCGTCGTGGCTTTCAGGCGCAGCAGGAGCTGCTGGAGCAGCTTTGGGCGGACCGGGACCCCGATCTGCCCCTGAAGACCCCCTATGAGGCCTTGATCATGGCCTCTATCGTGGAACGTGAAACAGGTCATAGCCAGGACCGTACGCGTGTGGCGGGGGTATTCATGAATCGTTTGCGAGTGGGTATGCCCTTACAGACAGATCCGACCGTCATTTATGGCATGGGCTCGGCCTACGATGGCCGTATCCGCAAGCGGGATTTAACGACTGATACGCCTTGGAATACCTACACGCGCAATGGTTTGCCCCCGACGCCGATTGCCAGCCCTGGCAAAGCGTCTTTGCTGGCAACCCTGCATCCGGAAAAGCACGGTTTCTACTATTTTGTGTCGCGTGGTGATGGAACCAGCGAGTTTTCAGCGAATCTGGCGGCACATAACCGGGCCGTTGCCAAATATATTCTGAAGCGCTAAATAGATCAGGCCCCAATGGGGCCTGATTACTTTTCGGGGGCGATGCTGTGTACGCCCTTTGGGTGAACAGGTTTTATGGGGCCAAATGGTGCCGTTGCTTGAAACCGGTCCATACAGCCTTAACGTTGCTTTCCAAGGCTTCCAGACCCGCGTCATTGAGAATCAGCTGATCCTGGGGGGCGCGGACGACGCCCCATTCAGAGGAGTGCTGGCTGATCACGGGGTTGCCTGGTCGCTCTATATGCCAAATCTCCCCGCCATGTTGGCGAATAAAGTCGGCTTCGTTCTCGTAGCGGATGTCCTTAATCAGCAGACAACGGGCCTGGCTCATATCCGGCAAGTGGTGGCTGGGCAGATTGAAGGGGATTTCCTGACGACGTTGCTCGTAATCCGGGTACTCAGCCAGAACTTGGCGGCGCAGGTGCTCTGCCGCTTGACGGGGACTTAGCCCCCAGAAGGCATCGATCTGATCGGCACGGGTATCCTTCAAGTGCTCTGGTGGCATGCCATAAATCGGTGCTAAGGCCAGCGCCCAGATGGAATGAGCGTGGCTGTCTGCAGAAAGCGGTAAGCCTGGGCCAAACTCCAGCACATGCTGGGCGCGACGCAGCCAGTGGTCAGGGTCACGCTGGCGCATCCAGTCTGTTCCCAATAATTGAAAGCATTGGCGTGGGGAGCGGTTCCAGCGCTCAATAGGAACTTCTTTCAGACTGTCATCAGTCCAGGCCTGGGCGGGGCTCAAGCCAAACAGCACCTCGCAACCCATTTTGACGGGATCAGCCAATGCATAGGCGGCCAGTAAGGGGCTTTGTCCCAGCAGCAGATTGGCCACGGTGTCTTTACCTGAACGCGCTTTGGCGGCCAGCCCGATAAATAAGCTCACTTCATTATCCTTGGTAGTGGAGCAGGCATTTTACCGGTTCATATTACAATGTGCGCTGACCTGTTGAAGCTGGGGCCGAAGTCTTGCTTCCGCTTGCTGAATCAGGCCTTATGACACGCAACTTTGAGGCAATACGGTGTCTGATAGTTTGACTTTTCTACCCTGGCAAATCGAGACGGCCCAAGCCTGGCTAGGTACGCGGGAGCGTTTTGCCCATGCCTGGCTGATTCATGGTCTGCCGGGCATCGGCAAGACGCAGTTCGCTCGTGCCGCGGCGGCCAGCTTGTTGTGCGACCAACCCGTGCAAGGGCTGGCTTGCGGGCAATGCCAGGCCTGTCAGTGGGTGCGGGGGGGTAATCACCCGGACTTGCGCCTGTTGCGCCCAGATGCTGTGGCTTTGGAAGAGCAGGGACCCGATACCCAAGAGGGCGATTTAGCCAAAGATGCGGCTGCACGCAAGAATCCATCGCGGGAAATCCGGGTAGAACAATTGCGTCAGCTACAACACTGGTTCAATACGGCAACCCATAGAGGCGGCTGGCGAGTGGCGGTCTTGTACCCCGCTCAAGCCTTGAATCTGGTATCGGCTAACGCTTTGCTAAAGGTATTGGAGGAGCCGGCCGAGCGTACCGTGTTCCTGCTGGTTGCCGACGCACCAGACCGCTTGTTACCTACGCTGGTATCGCGTTGTCGACGTTTGCCTTTACCGGCGCCTGATGCTCAACAATCGACCCAATGGCTGGAGCAACAAGGTCTGGGGCAGGCTGCGGATTGGTTGGCGGCCTGGGGTGGGGCTCCCTTGAAAGCACTAAGTGCCAGTCAGCAAATGAGCGCTCCGTGCCCCGAATGGCTGAGTGCCTGGATGGATGGGGTTTTGAAGGCGGGCCGCGAAGCGGATCTGTCCTTGGCCGATACCTTGGAAAAACTGCCTGCCCAGGAGTGGATAGATTACTGGCAGCGCCTGTTTGTAGATATCCAGCTGGGTAGTTTTGGGCAAAGTGCGCGTTACTATCCTTCCCTGCAAAAACGTATTGATGCCTTGGCGGTTCAATCGAACCCTACTGCGGTGGCGGAAGCCTTGAAATGGCTGGTTCAGCAAAGAGCCCTGGGCAATCATCCGCTCAATGCTAAATTATTTATTCATCATGCCCTGGATAGACTGCACCAGGCATGTCGTCGTGTTTAAAAAAGTACCGTCTAATCATGTTTGTTGATTCGCATTGCCATCTTAATTTCCCCGAACTTGCCAAGAATCTGGACGACATCCTGGATAAGATGCGTCAGAACCAGGTGGGCTGTGCGCTGGTCGTCAGCGTGGATATGGATGACTGGCCCGGTTTGATGGAGCTGGTCCGTCCCCACTCGCACTTGTTTGCCTCGGTAGGCGTGCATCCGGATTACGAGAAAGTGACGGAGCCCACCGTCGAGGAGCTGCTCAAGCATGCTCAAGATCCTAAAGTGGTGGCAATTGGTGAGACCGGCCTGGATTATTACCGGCTGCAAGAACCTCTAGACTGGCAGCGCGAGCGCTTTCGCACCCATATCCGGGCCAGCCGCGAGTCGGGTCTGCCCTTGATCATTCATACTCGTTCGGCCAGTGCGGACACGATTGCTATCATGCGCGAAGAGCAGGCACAGATTGCCGGGGGCGTGATGCACTGTTTTACTGAAACCTGGGAAGTGGCACAGGCAGCGATGGAGCTGAACTTCTACATTTCCTTCTCCGGCATTGTGACCTTCAAGAGCGCGACTCAGCTGCAAGAAGTGGCACAGCGGGTGCCTTTGGATCGTCTCTTGATCGAGACAGATTCGCCTTTTCTAGCCCCTGTGCCTTATCGTGGCAAGATGAACAATCCTTCCTTGGTCATCCACGTAGCAGAGAAGATTGCGGAGCTAAGAGGCATCTCTGTAAAAGAAGTGGAAGAGGCAAGCACGGAAAATTTCTTCAAATTATTCAGTAAGATACGAGCTTAACTTAATCTTATTTATAGGCTTTATTGAGTGATTTAAGCGACACTGAAGCTGTTCCAGGGAAACGTTTTGGCGATACTCTTTGCTTAATGTGGTTTGTTAGAAATTTAATGTAGCTTATTGATTTTAATGGTGAAAATTTATTCTTGATGGTTTTTTGTCGCGCTTGCTGTTGCCTTTTGCTGTCGAATACCTCGAGTGAAATATAAATTTTCTCTTAATAATCAATATATTAAAGTTGACTGTTAATGTGGTTTAGAGATAAATGCCGGGTTGCCTGGTGTTGATACGATATGTCTAGGCAAACATCGTCAAGCGCCATCTGGAATTAAGAAAGCACTTTATAAAAAGGATTTACTATGATGATTTTTAAAAGAAAAATGATGAATAAAACCATCCTTTCTATGGTGCTTCCTTTAACTTTCGTCTTGGCAACCCCGGTATCAGCGCAGGAACCGGAGTTCGAGAGCCGGAACTGGTATTTGGCCCTGGAAAACGACAGGCCCAACATCATCGAGCAAGAGTTCATCCGGGGGGCGAACCCCAACGCGGTCGACGCCAAGGGCAATCCTTCGTTGATGTTGGCCATTCGTAATCAGTCTTGGAAAGTGGTTAATGCCTTGCTGGCCAATCGACGGACCGATGTGAATATCGAGAATGAGTCTCGTGAAACTCCCATGATGTATCTGGCGTTGATGGGGGAGACGGCTCGCTTGCGTGAACTGCACGCCCGTGGCGGGCAGATCAACCGAGTGGGTTGGTCGCCCTTGCACTATGCCGCATCCAAGGGGCACGAGGAGACCGTACGCTACTTGTTATCCCAAAAAGCGATTGTGAATGCGCCCGCACCGGATGGGACCAGCCCCTTGATGATGGCGGCTTTGTCAGGCAAACGGGCGGTGGTTGATGTGCTGTTGGCCGCTGGCGCAGATCCCAGTATGCAAAATGCTCAAGGCTTGAGTCCGGCAGATTGGGCGCGTTCGGCCAATCATGAGCAATTAGCCAGTTATCTGGACCAAGCCGCTGCACGCAAAGCCGCTTCTGTGCCTGCGGCCGCAGGCAGCTACTCGGGTAACACGGTTCAAACTTATGGTGTGCCAGAGCGCCTGGAACAGCCTGATCTGAATCGGGTACAAACGGTGACCGTCGAACCTACGCCCAGTCCAGCACCGGAAAGCTCGGCTTCTACCCCGGCTTCTTCCGGTAGTTCCAGCCGCTATTTTGATCTGGATCGCTTTGATAAGCCTGCTCAGCCCTGATGTGGGCAGGATGGAAAAAGGAGCCTTTAGGGCTCCTTTTTTGTTTGCGTAAGGGGAGGTATTTTGGGGCTACCCCTAAAACCTCCACTCTTTAGCCCATTCGATCCAGGCTTAGTTGGATTTTTCCTGAGTCCTGACCATATGAGAGGCATGTACAAAGGTCTGGAAGCCTTGCAGGTAGGTCGTCAGCATCTTCTGAATATTCTCATCCTGCAGCTTGCCTTGCTCATCAAAGGAGTTCTGTGCGCGGGAAACCAGCAAAGAGCCACCGCTATAGAGCGAGACACCCAGCATCTTCAGAATGGGCAACCAGGCGGCCTGGGATGACACGGTACCGAAACCGCCCATAGAGGCACCAATCAGGCCCGTAATACGCCCCGAGAAGATTGCCTTCGAGTCTGTGCGCGAGAGCCAGTCAATACTGTTTTTGAACACACCTGGGACACCGTTGTTGTACTCCGGTGTGACTAGCAATAAGGCGTCGGCATTCAGGATTTTTTCCTTCAGAGCCAGAACGGCTGCTGGGATACCTTCTTTACTTTCAAGATCGCCGTCATATAGAGGAATACCGTGCAGGGTTGCCACCTCAATGGCCATACCTTGGGGGGCCAAGGTTTGGGCCGCCTGTGCCAAAGCCGTGTTGTATGAGGTGTGACGCAAGCTGCCGGACAAGGCCAGTACACGGCACGGAGTGGACAGGTTCACCACGCCACTGGTCTGGCGCAGAGCTTCACTTAATTGATCAATGATTTGGATCCACTCAGGTGAGTCCTGGAGTCGCTTTTCCCGGATGAACTCGGCCTGGGACTCGCTCCAGAAGGGCGCGTCGGCCAGCAGTACGTCATTGGGGAGAGGGCGGTGTTGTTCCAGAAAGCTGGCAATCGCTTCTGGCGTGTTAGGCAGGCCCAGCTGGGCAAACAGATCGTGGAAACGAAATAGGCTATCAGACATGGTGGTATAGGTGCTTGAAAGAGAAAAAAGGACCGCCGGTTTAGTTGGCAGGCAGATAATCAGGACGCAAGATACCCCGCAGTTGCGAATAGGGCAGCAGTAGTTCGGGCTGGCCCAGGGAGTAGGGGGCGACTTCATACGGGTTGTATTTAACCAGGAGGCCCTGATCGGTCAGCGCAATGTTCTCTGCAGGTTGGAAAGGCCACATACGATCCCAACCGGCGCGATCTTCACGCGCTTCGCTCAGGCTTGATACCCAATTGCTGTGAGCTTGGCGCACCAGATCCTGGAAAGGCTTGATCTTGCCGGGGGCGATAATGCGATCCAGTGACAAAGCCATTTTCAGGCGATTGTCCCAGTTAATGAACTGGGTGGCGGTAATACCGTGCGCCGCACCTGTCATGTAGATACCAGAACTTAGCTCCACCACGGTCAGGTCGCGATTGCGATAGCGGGCACGGGCGGACAGATGGACTTCGTCACGATTATTGGCGGTTGCCCAGTAGTAGTCCTCGAACTCCTTCAGGCCCCGATAGCCTGGATGACGATCAGAAATAACTGTCATATGGGCCAGGCTTTGATCTACTAGCTTGGTCAGCTCGGCATTACCCGGAAAAATCAAAGACTGGACTTCCAGGCGGGGGCATTCACCGGTGCAGCCGGGTTTGACGTGTTTGTAGTTCAAGGATTGCGTAAAGACGCCGTCTTTTTCTGTTTGATCCTGGGTTTGTGTGGGGATCAGGGAAATATTGGAGCTGGGCGTGCTGGAACACGCAGACAGAGCCATGGCGCTCAGGCCAATAAGCAGTAGCTGATAGGGGCGCTGCAAGGTCATGGGTTGATAGTCCTATCGGATAGTTTTGGAATCTTGGCCAAAAAGGATCTGGCGGGCTTTTTCGTCATGGACGGGGGAGCCGGGGTTGATCTGCTCGACCAGGGCATAGGCACGCTGGGTGGCAGGGCGCTCGCCAATACGCTGGAACCAGCGTTTCAAATGTGGGAAATCGTCCAGGTTTTGGTTTTGGCGCTCGTGGGAGACAATCCAGGGGTAGCTGGCCATATCGGCAATGGAATAGTCGCCCGCGATAAAGTCGCGCTGTTCCAGGTGCTTGTTTAGCACACCGTAGAGGCGGCCCGTTTCGCGTACATAGCGGTCAATGGCGTAGTCAATTTTGACAGGCGCATAGACGTTGAAGTGATGGTTCTGACCGGCCATTGGACCCAACCCCCCCATTTGCCAGTACAGCCACTGAAAGGTCTCAGTCCGGACTCGCAAGTCGGAGGACAGGAACTGACCGGTTTTCTCCGCCAGATACTGCAGGATAGCGCCGGACTCGAACAGGGCGATCGGCTCGCCGCCATCTTGCGGGGCCTGGTCAACAATGGCGGGAATGCGGTTATTGGGGGCGATTCGCAGAAATTCAGGTTTGAATTGATCGCCCTGGCCAATATTGATGGGGTGGATGGTGTAGGGCAGGCCGGACTCCTCCAGAAACATCGTGACTTTATGTCCGTTGGGAGTGGTCCAGTAATACAGGTCGATCATGTGTTCTCCTGGCTAAGTGAAGACGCTGGCCGGTCTGCAGCAAGCTACCCAGATGACGTATCCAGTGGCGCTGGGCTACTATTGTTCGCCTGAATACGGTTTATAGGAAGTCAAAGACTGTCATGAGCAAAATCTATCATAATCCGCGTTGCAGTACTTCGCGCAATGCCTTGGCCATGATGCGTGAAAAGGGCCTGGAGCCCGAGATCATCGAATACCTGAAAACCCCCTTGTCGCGCAGTGAGCTCAAAGCACTGATTGCAGCGACGGGTTTGACGGTACGCGAGGCCATGCGTAGTAAAGAGGCCATTTACAGCGAGTTGAATCTGGCTAATCCAGACCTAAGCGACGAGGATTTGCTGGCCGCCATCGAAGCCCATCCCATTTTGCTGAATCGCCCGATTGTGGTGACAGAAAAAGGGACGCGTCTGGCGCGTCCCTTGGAAGTGGTTCAGGAAATCCTCTAATCAGACTTTCTGACTAGCGACCACAGCGCGTTTACGGGGCAATGGCTTCCAGCGCAATACGGATAGTGACTTCGTCACCGACGTAAGGCACGTTGGCACCCATATCAAATTCGCTGCGTTTGATCTCAATCTTGCCATCGGCGCCCAGGGCAGGCTTGCCCATCATGGGGTGCTTGGGCATGGTCAAGAAAGATTCGATTGTCATGGTGACGGGCTTGGTTATGCCTTTAATGGTCAGCTCACCTTTGGCCGAAACAGGCTTGTCACCCTCGAACTGAATGTCTTTGGACACAAAAGTTGCTTCGGGGAACTGCTCGGTGTTGAAGTGATCCTTGCCCTGGATGTGTTCGTTGAACAGAGGAAAGCCGGTGCTGACCGAGCGGGTATCCACTTTCATGTCGATACTGCCCTTTTTGGCTTCCTGATCCAGGGTGACCGTACCTTGTGCCTTGTCGAAACGTTGGCTTTGCGTGCTCAGGCCCAGGTGCTTGTAGCTGAAGTGCACGAAAGTGTGGCTAGGCTCGACCTGATAGGTGACGGGAGCAGCCTGAGCGGCAAACACAAACAAGAAGCTGGCGGACAGGGCAATGACTGGCTTGATCATGGGGGGGTAATCCTTGTTAAGCGGGTAGGGAGGAGAGGGCGCTGATGCGTCTACTTACTTCGCATCAATTTTGAAGTTCACGGTGATCTCGTTGGCCACGATGTCGTAGGTGGACCAGGAGCCTTCACCGATAGAAAAGTCGCCACGCTTGATTTCAAAGGTACCGCTAAATGTCGCCTTGTCCCCTTGGGGGGCCATGGTCGCCATCACGGTGACGGGCAGTTCGCGGCCTTTGATTTGCAGCGTGCCTTCCACTTCATATTGCTGGGCGCTGACAGCGCGGAAACTCTTGGAGCTGAAAACGGCTTGGGGATGCGCGTCAATATCGAACCAGCGCACATCTTGCAGTTCGTCATCGGCTTCGTCCGAGCCGGTATCAACGCTATCCAAAGCAACTTTCAAGACCACCTTGGACTGATCCAGGGCTTCAGGGTTGAAGTTCAGCTCGCCTTCAAATTTCCGGAACTGGCCATCCAGCTTCACGCCCATTTGGGAATACTGAAAGCCGATCTCGCTATTTTGGGCATCCAGGGCTTGGTAGTTCTTGGCATTGGCCGACAGGCTGGCGCTCAGGCTCAGGGAGCCGACCAACAGGGACAGAAAGACAGATTTGCTCATGATTTGGCTTTGCCTAAGGTAAAGGTGATACGGCGTAGCAAGCCGTCACGGTCTATAAACTGATGCTTCAAGGCCGCCAGAATATGCAGGCTGACCATGGTAATCAGGGCGTAATTGAAAAAGATGTGGACTTGGACCAGTAACTCACCCAAAGGTTTATCTTTGGAGACCAGGTCAGGCAGGGGCAGCACACCAAACCAGACGGTCTGGAAGCCTTTGGCCGAACTCATCAGCCAGCCCGTCAAAGGGATGCCAATCATCAAGAAGTACAGGACTGCATGGCCGCCATGGGCCAGGGCCCGGGCCAGAGGCGACATGCCTGCGGGTAGGGCAGGAGGGCGGTTAAACAAACGCCAGAGCAGGCGCAAGATGACTAACACCAGTAAAGAAATGCCGGCCCACTTATGCCAGGAATAGACTTGCAGTTTCAGCGGGGACAAGGGCAAGGTCTTCATGGTGTAGCCTACCGTCACTAGGGCGGTCAGGGCCAAGGCCATTAGCCAGTGCAAGGTGCGCGCTACCACGGTGTAGCGTTGGCGGTCGACTGGGACAGGGGTGATGCTCATTGATAATGCCTTTCATTTACGAAGCCAGGAAACTTTAACCTGTTTGTAAGGATCGTAAAAGAGCAGATTTTGCAATGCAGTAATGCAATATTGGGGGGTATTGCCCGTTGGCTGGCTGAGCAAGGCATTTTCTTGTCTGCTTGTGACAAGGCTTTTGGTGCAGGGCGGGGGCGGGCTAAACTCGGTCTTTCAGCTCGTCAGCAAGCAAGGAAGTATCTATGTGGAAAACAGCGTTGGTCGTGGTGGTGGCAGGTTTACTGGCAGGGTGCCAGGACTCCAAACAGGCCAATGAGGACAACTTCAAGAGTGCTATCCAGGGCTATCTGGATACCCGAGATGGTTTGTGTGTAGGTGTGCCAGGACGCGTGTACCCCTATCAGGCCGAGCATGATTCGCCTTTGATGGTGCAAGATCGGGCCCGTCTGGCCGCTTTGGCCAAAGTAGGCTTGCTGCGTCAGGCAGGAACAGAAAACGCGCCGCGCTACGAGTTGGATGCCAATGCGGACACGTATTTGCGTCGTTCCGATAGCGGTCAGGCCCAGGGTGAACACGATGCCTTTTGTACGGGGCGTCTGGTGCTAGACCGTATCAGCTACTTTACGGAGCCGGCCAGTGGGGGCGGTTTTACCCTGAGCCAAGTGAGTTATATCTATCACCTGGCGGATGCCGCGGCTTGGATCAGAGACACGGCGGTACTGGACGCTTACGAGGATCTACCTGCTTTGACTGCGCAGGAAGTGCAAGGGCAGGCACGGATGATTTTGACCAGCAAGGGCTGGATTCATCAGAATCTGTACAGATAGTGCTTAAGCTTCAAGGTGTGGAGGGCAGGGGAGAGAGGTGACTGATCGGCACCCAGCCCTGTGCGCCGTCTTGGGCGCGCAGACACCAGCACCAACCATTGAGCAGTCTGTCTCCTTGCACAAGGTCCCCCTTGTCCACATTCATTTCCATGGCACTGTAGTCTTCCATGGCGCGACCCGTATGAGTTTCAGGCAGGTGCTCGATGATCTGTTCGGGCACCCATCCACCGGCATGTGTGCTGGTGGAGCAATAAATCCAGTTATCCCACTTTTCCGGGCCCTGATACCGGTCACCCACCACCAGAAGGTCTCCCTTTTCAAGGATCAAGGGGGCAGGGTATTCAGATCGGTGCGGGGCGGTAACCAGGTAATCCATTGTGATGTTGTTCCTAAGGGTGGCAAGGCCCAAGTATTGTAGACAGGCTTCCAAGGGCATAAGGCATTAAGTCCATCAAGCAGGCTTGCTTTCTGCTTTGCTTTTCCTCGTACTAAAGCAGTCCCAAGGCTTGTACTACGTACTAGTTTCCTCATAAAATGCAATTAACGGAAATGACGAGAACGCGATGAAAAAACGGTCTACAAGAGAAGAAGGGCAGTTTGACCTGCCAATTTTGGGCTCGCAGGCCGCGGACATCTCAGCCGAAGCCTTGTTTGATACTTGGCTGCAACACCAGCGTCCGCCTATGGCACCCAGTACGCAGCGGGTTTATCGAACATTGTGGCGGCGTTTCTTACAGGCTCTTCAAGATCACAAAAAACAGTACACACAGATCAAGCCTGTAGATATACGGGATTTCTTAAGCAATCTGGATGAAGTGCGCAGACCGCAGCGCGAGCGCTATCAGCAAGTGATTGCCCGCGCCTACGAAGAGCTCTGCCGCCAAGACGGTCGCTCTGAAAATCCTGCTCTGGCGCCTGCCATCAATGACCCTTTCAAGGAAAATTGGCGGCAGGCTCCTGATAACCAGGCCACTCAGTTCCTGGCTGTTGATCAATGTCTTGCCACGATCAAGGCTCTTCAAAATCGGTGGCGTGTCCTGGAGCTGGCCAGCGATATGACTATTGCGGCCCGCTGGCGTGAATATCGAGATATGACGATTGTGGCTGTGATGTTGGGCACAGGCTTGCGTCCGGTGGAGTTAGGGCAGTTGCACCCTTCAGCCATCGGCGTGGCCAGGCGCAGGACCGATCCGGTGGAATCGGAGGAAGCGGATGAGGAGCACAACACGCAATGGCGTGATGGGACTATTCTGTTGAAATTGACTGGCGCGGCCAAGCGCGAGGTCGTAGCCCCCGTTTGGTGTGAAGACATATTGCGTAGCTGGCTGACTTTCAGCGGCGCAGAGGACGCTTCAGCCTGGGTCAAGGACAGCCGCGTTTTCCCCGGCTCTCGTCAAATCAGCGCTGCCCGACCCCAGGCACAAATGAATCCGGCTACTTTGGCCCGTATTGTCAGCAAATGGGGCATCAAGCAGATGGATCTGTTGATGACGCCTCAGCGTTTGCGTAATACCTTTGGGGCGGGCTTGATCGAACGTGGCTTTTCTCTGCCCGAGATCGAGGAAATTATGGGTTATGCCCCCGGCGCAGCCAGTGCTTGGCGCCTGCAATCGTCCTGGCTGGCATGGCTGGAAGCGGAAAAGACTCCGACCAATCCCGCGATTACCGAGAATAAGCAATCAGAATGAAGGGCTAGTCACGGTTTCGTCAGGTCCGGGAGGCATAATTTCAGATCAATTTTGCTTTATTGAGGAGTTTGAAGTGACGTCGACACCTGTTTTTCGTCGTGCAGCGGCAGCGGATCTGGAAGCAATCGTAGCTATGCTGGCCGACGATATTTTGGGCCAGAAGCGGGAAAACTCCAGCCTGCCTTTGGCTCAATCCTATCTGGATGCTTTTGCGGCGATAGAAGCGGACTCTAATCAGTATCTGGCGGTTGTAGAGCTTGATGGCGCGGTGGTAGGTACCTTGCAGATCACGTATATGCCAGGCCTGTCGCATCAGGGCGCGTGGCGTGGCGAGATTGAGTCGGTACGTATTGCCGGTGCAGCTCGTGGCACGGGATTGGGGCGTTTGATGATTCAGTGGGCCATCGAGCAATGCCGTGCACGCAAGTGTCACCTTGTGCAGCTAACCTCGGATATGGCTCGTATCGATGCGCATCGGTTTTATGAGCAGTTGGGTTTCACGGCCAGCCACAAGGGTTTCAAGATGACGCTGTAGAGTTCTTTCCCCAGAATGTATCTCGGTCAAGAGTGGTCATAGAACAATAACTATAAGCACCACACTAATGGAAAAAAGCCCCCCAGGCGTGATTTACGCCTGAAGAGCCTTTCATGAGAGTCTGTTACGGGGACTGCCAGAGTTTCAGACCAGCTTATCCAAATATAGTGTTTATTTTTTCAACGGTTCCAATATAAGTGGTGCTTATTTTCCGTAAGGTATAGGGAACGGTATAAACCCAATCCTTAGACCAGGAATCGCTGCTTAATGTGCAAATGTTGAGATTGCCCAGTTCTTTTTCCAAGGCAGTAAATTGATCTTGTAGAGATTGGCTTGACGCAAGACTTCGCCCTTGGCTTTGTCCTCGCCATTGAATTCCCTTGGCAGCAGAGTATGGAATAGGTATTAACCTGACACTGTCTTTAGTCAAAATTCCTTTTTCTTTATCTGCTGTTAGCTTCATTGCCATTTCGCCGCCTTTGGTGAAAATCATTTTTTCAGGCAAGGCTTTTCGTAATAGCATCAGGGACGGCCCGAAGACATAAATATCACCATTCGTATCAATGAATGGAATCATTTTTATGAACGAGCTAAAAGCAGTCGGGTTGTTGCTTCCATAGCTGCAATAAGCAGCCTTGTAGCTCACCTCGGGATACGGTATCGGGTTAACGTTGATGATTTCGCTGCTTACTGATTGATCCCCAACGAGCAGGCCTAGGCCAAGTTCCGCGTTACGTAAGAAACCAATTTCGTTCCATGCGGTATAAATCTTTTTGGCTTCATCGCTTAACGAGTTGAATGCAATTTCTACCGCATCGTCACTCTCTACGTTATCGCTCAATACTCCCTGTGCAATTTTAAAAGAGTCGGCTACTTGAGAGGCGGAGTTAAGATGGCAGAAATCTAGTTTAATATTGCATGCGTTAAATGTATTGTAAATAGTATTCAAAGTGGACAGATCTTGCATCATGCAACGAATTTTCAAGATGTATTCCGCGACCTCTGCATCGTTGATTTCGTTCATGTATCCCATCGACATCCATGGGAAAATATCTGACCAATTTGCTATCCAGGCGCCTAGAACAGCGTAGTCTGAATTTGAGTCTAAATGGGTTGTTCTAATACCTTGCAGCGAGATGTTTCTCTTCCTCCTGGAAATGCTTCCTTCTGCTAGTACGTCTAATGAGTTTTCCTGGACTTTGGATGCCAAATTGTTCAATCCATCAATATTGTTCTTGTCTCGAACAGTTGATTTGAACTCTTCAAAAGTTAAATTCGGGTTTGTTTTTTTGGCTTCTTCATACCCGGAAGCGAGCGAAAACTCTTCAGAATCTCCTAGCTTTTTAATGGTGTCCAGTTTTTCCGTTACCTCTTCATTTTTTTCTGGTTTTAGGAAGTCAGGTATTTTTGGAGGAGGGCTTACTGAGCTTTGCATAGGAGCTTTATCCAGCAAGCTAATCCCTGAAATCTCAGCAAACGACTTGTTCGCAACAACGTCAAACCATGAATTTACCTGGCTTTCAACGCAGCCCCCACTGGCGAGAGCCCTGCAAGATACCTCAACTTCAGAACTTTGATCTTTTTGAGATCCATTATATGTTTGCGCGATGGATACGGAGCTTCCTATCCCTGAATAACTGAATTCAGCCGTTTCTCCATACTTCCAGCTATCTTCTGATTTTTTGCTCGTCATCTCCGTGGATACAGAGCCCATTCCACCCCAGATGGCTCCAACGACCAAGCCGTCTCCGTAGGATGAAATGAAGTTTTGCAGAGATTTTATCCATTCTTTCATTAGCTCGTCTTTTTCTATAGACGATCCAGTGCAGTCACGCGCAGCGATAAATTTTTCCAAAACCTTTAATGACTGGTTTTTAGGTCCAGCGCTTAAAGAGTTTAATACGTCCTCTACCGTCAAGTTGTCAAAGTCTATATATTCTATTCCCGATATCATGGAAATATTGTAGGAGACTTTTATGGACTTGTACTCCGAGGCAGTCGCATTGCTAACAGAAACGGAGACTGCTGACGTAAACTTGGCGATCCCCGAGGGGCCATAGGCTCCTGAAAAACCAATGGTTCCCTCGTTCAAGGAATCAGTATAGACATATTGGCTTTTACCACTCATACCCATTTCAATTTCTTTTTGGGTAATCATCCTGGTAATTGGATTTATCAGAACTGAAGGTTTGAAATCATTCCCAAGAACAGTAGATCCAACTGTGATTCCCAGTAATGGATTGATGGATTTAGCTTCTATGCCCATGATTTTCTCCCTTAGGACTTTTTGACAACAGTAATGAAAATATTGCCTGTTGCGCCACTTGGGCTGCCGCCACCTTTTTTAATCACCGTGTAGTTTTCTTTGTCCTTTACGGTGAGTTCATCACTGTTGGAGCCACTCCAGGGGCAATCCCAGTAATACTGGAACACTAATTTATCACCATCATATAGAGAAAATCCTCCTTCAGTTCCTGAGGAGGCGTTCTCACGGCCGCAAGAGGCAATCGTGTATGAGTCCTCATCTTTAATAATGGTTCCATTTATTTGGCTGGGACTGATTTCCTTGTCTTTATTCCCTGGCACATGAAATTTTCCCCATTTTAGATAAGCGCCATCTACTTTGAAGTTAGAGTTGACGACGAATACGGTAATTTCTATCCATTGTGCATAAGCCCGAATCGTGCTTTCTTCAGTTGTAATATCTTTATCAGTCATGGTTAAGTCCTCAGCTTGTTAATTAAGTTGCGCCTAACTACATTTTTTTGCACTTATGTGCAAGCAGAGAATAGCAGTTGAATTGTTTTAATACAAATTCAATTTAAATACAAAAATAGCTGGTTTTTGTCTTTCTTTATTATTTGCGACCTAACTTTAAATTGATATTGTGATTGTGGTGTTTGTGTATGGAATGAATTGCCTGAGTATTTCTTTATCAGTGCAGAAAATTATTTTCTGCCCCTTCAAAGCCAGAACAGCGGGGGATGGAACGATGTACTTGTGCATGGCCCTTTGCAGCAGGCAAGAAAAAAGCTGGCGGACCAGGTTTGCCAAAGGACCCGTGTCTGGCCAGGGTGAGGCGAAGCACGAATATGTGGGTATCACGGCGGGGTTCGAAGTCTATGGCACGTGTTATCTGCAGCTCAGCTAACAAGATGTGAGTGGTAGCGGTAAGAGGTTTGGTCTTCCGATTGATGGCTGTGCACTGGCTTGGTAGAGACCGATCGTGGTTTGTGTCTGGATTGAGCAGGGTGTCCGCGCGGGCTGGCAGTGCCGATTACTCATGCTGCTAGTAAGCCATAGGCGTCAGTGGCGGCCAGGGAGTGAAGGTACGCAAATTTGATATTGAGGGCCGCTCGCGTTTATATAGTCTGCAAAGCTGCGAGATTGCTCCCTAAGTCGGCTCTAAGGAAAGCTTTTCCGAGACATGGTGCATAGGAGAGGTTTAAGCATTTACGGCGCCAAAGTGTGGCCTGCTGTCCGTATTGATATAAACCGCATAATGTATATTATGTAAAGTCGGTTATGGATGCTTGAAATAGCTAGTCCACTGTAATGCTCCTTCTGGTTCTTCCCCTTCTTCTTTTTCACTGATTATTTTTGCTGTGAAGGTAGATCAGTGTTCTCTCGCATGGTTATAGTGGCAGGCAGTATGAACCGGAGCGAAACACCATGGGCCATGTATTACAGTTTGCCGAACGCGATCCTAGTTTGAGTGATGACCTGGCCAAGCAGCAGATTGATACGCTGCGTGAAGCGCTGCTCTCTAAACAGTACGAACGCCTGCAAAAAGCAGATCAAACCTTGCTGATTGTGGTGGCGGGTATGGACGGTGTGGGTAAAGGCACCGCCATCAATACCTTGAACTCCTGGTTGGACCCGCGCCATGTACACACTCTGGCTTTCGGGAAACTGAGCGAAGAAGAAGCCATGCGGCCTTTGATGTGGCGGTATTGGAACAGCTTGCCCGCTCGCGGTCAGACAGGTTTGGTGTTCGGTTCCTGGTATGCACCGCTGATGAAGGAGTTGGGTCGTAAAGAGCCCGATCCAGCCAAGATTGCTTTGTATACCCACTTGATCAACCGTTTTGAAGCCCAGCTGGCGTATCAAGGTGTGCAGGTTCTCAAGTTGTGGTTTCACCTTTCGGCTCAGGCTCAGTTGGATCGTTGCGCCACCTTGATGTCCGATCCTAATACGGCTTGGCGTGTCAGCAAGGCTGACCTGAAAGTTCATAAGCAATTCAACCGCTTGCGTAATGCTGCTACGCAAACCATCAACCTGACCCATCGGAACTACGCCCCTTGGGTGGTGATCCCCAGTGCCGATCAAAACCTGCGTGATGTGTCCTTGGCAAAAGTGGTGTTGCAGGCGATGGACAAGCCCATCGTCCCGCGTCAGGTTAAAGAGCTCCACGCTTTCCCGTTCCGTTTGAACGTACCCACAGCTTCGCTGTTGTCCCCTCCCCCGGAGGAGCCGGTACAGGACTACGACGCCGAGCTATTGCATTGGCAAGGCCGTTTGTCTTGCGCGGTACGCAGCAAAGCCTTCCGCAAGCATTCCTTAGTACTGGTGTTTGAGGGCCGTGATGCTGCAGGCAAAGGCGGCACCATTCGCCGTTTGACCGAAGCCCTGGACGTGCGCACTTACGACATCCACCCTATTTCTGCTCCTAATGCGGTGGAACTGGCCCGCCCTTACCTCTGGCGTTTTTGGCGTAAATTGCCACGCCTGGGTGAAATATCGATTTTTGATCGATCCTGGTATGGCCGTGTGTTGGTAGAGCGTGTGGAAAAACTGATCTCCCGTGCGGCTTGGCAACGCTCTTACGAGGAAATCAACGAGTTTGAGGCGCAGTTGTTGGCTAACGGCACCGCGGTGATCAAGTTTTGGCTGGATATTGATAAGGACGAGCAGCTCAAGCGTTTTAAGGCTCGCGAAGAAACACCCTTCAAGGCTTACAAGATTACGGAAGATGATTGGCGAAATCGGGACAAGTGGACGGCGTATCAGCGGGCGGCAGAAGAAATGTTCGCCCAGACCGATACTCATATGGCGCCCTGGCATATAGTGCCCAGCAAAGACAAAAAAGCGGCGCGTATTCAGGTGCTTCGCATCGTGGTGGAAACGTTGGAGTCTTTAGATGAGCACATGATTAGCCTGAATGAACCGGCCTTGTCGGATCAGTTTAGTGAGCAGGTATAGAACTACAGACTTTGACAGCTAAGCTATAAGTCCTGTCGCGCCGCCAGACTGACTATTTTGTGCCAGCGTTTGGCGTCTGCGACATTTGCCATCTGTATTTCCCAGCGTTGCGCGGGGTTACGCAATACCAGCGTCAATCCCCTGCCCTGCACTTCAACCGCTGCAATATCCGCAAAAATAAAGGCTCGTGTGCCCTGTCCGCTTTGAATTTGGCCGCGTTTTCGCAAGGCATTCAGACGGATGGAACCGTCGGGCAAGGCCAATTCCAGAATGCGTTGGCCTTGCTGCTTTTTACCGTGGATAGCTAGATAACGACGTCGCCACACAATAAAAGGAGCGAGCAGAATCGCGGCCGCTATCAAGAGACTTAAGATGGCGGCCACGACTCCTGCACTGGTGCTGACAAGGGTAAAGAGCTGCATGCCGCCATACACAAGTGCCGCAATAATTGCGATAAACAGCAGTACAACGATAATTGGCATGGTGAACAGCTCCTGGTATTAACGGGCTTGAACTTTAACCAGGGACGCGGCTTTCAGGGCGTTGGCACGCGCGGTTTCCAGATCCTTGTCTGCTGCCAGTGCGACACCCATACGGCGATTTTCAAAGCTTTCCGGTTTACCGAACAGACGGATATCGGTTTGGGGAATGCGCAATGCTTCTGCCACATTCAGGAAATCCACGTCTTTGGCGTCCACGCCACCGTAAATCACGGCGCTGGCACCTGGCATACGCAAGGCTGTATTCACAGGCAGACCCAGAATGGCACGTGCATGCAGTTCAAACTCAGACTGCCATTGGGTAGCCATGGTCACCATGCCCGTATCGTGTGGACGGGGGCTGACTTCACTGAACCAGACCTGATCACCCTTCACAAACAGTTCCACGCCAAAAAGGCCTTGGCCACCGAGGTTTTCGGTGACGGCTTGGGCGATGTCGCGTGCGCCTTGCAGCGCCTTGGGGCTCATGGGCTGGGGCTGCCAGCTTTCTACGTAGTCGCCATCGACTTGTTTATGGCCGATGGGGTCGCAAAACTGGGTTTCGATCTGGCCGTCTGCACCTAAGGCACGTACCGTCAGCAAAGTGATTTCATAGTCAAAGTCGATAAAGCCTTCAACAATGATGCGGCATTGGCTGACGCGGCCACCGGCCATCGCGTAGTCCCAGGCTTTAGCTACATCGTCGGGGCCACTGATCTTGCTTTGGCCTTTGCCAGAGCTGCTCATCAAGGGTTTAACGACGCAGGGGTAGCCGATTTTGTCATCAATAGCCGCTTGCAGTTCTTCCAGTGATTCGCAGAACTGGTAGGGGCTGGTTGGCACGCCTAGGGTTTCGGCAGCCAAACGGCGGATGCCTTCGCGGTCCATGGTCAAACGAGCCGCACGGGCAGTAGGAATGACACGGACTTTGCCCTGTGCTTCCAGCTCTTCCAGCACGCCGGTAGCAATGGCTTCAATCTCGGGTACGACCAGCGTAGGTTGTTCTTTTTCGATCAGGGCACGCAGTTGTTCGGGGTCACTCATGGTGATGGTGCGCGAATGATGGGCCACTTGCTGGCCAGGTGCGTTGTCATAGCGGTCCACCGCTATGGTTTCTACCCCCAGGCGTTGCAGCGCAATCAATACTTCTTTGCCCAGCTCTCCCGAGCCCAAGAGCATGATTTTGTCCGACGAGGACGATAAAGGGGTGCCCAACAGGCTCATGGCGCGTGCTCCGCTGAAAGTATGAAATTCAAAAACGGTATTGTAATGCAGGCAGCGTCGGGTTTTTTTGAAGCAGGATTGCTTTGTCCGCCCTGCTGGCACACAGGCTGGCAGGGCGGACTGGCTTCATAGTCTTAATTCAGATGATGGGGATGCAGCCTACTCCACCATCAGCTGCGCCATCATGCCCAGATCTTCATGTTCCAGGATGTGGCAGTGGAACATACGCAGCCCCGGCAATTCTTGGCGGAACGCCAGTCTGACCGTCTCATTGGGACGTAGATTGACCGTATCGCGCCAGGCGCGGAAGGGTTCCGGCTGCGATCGCATTCCGGTTTGACGTGCCAGTACCTGAAACTGCGTTCCGTGCAGATGGAACGGATGGTCCATATGGGAGTCGTTAATAACATCCCAATACTGCCATTCTCCGGTCGGACAGCGCAGGTCAATTCGGTCCATGTCGTAGACCTTGTTATTGATACGGAACATGGTGCGCATGGCCGCCATGCCTGGCATCGTTTGCCCATCGTTCATGGCGCCCATATCGTGTTGACTCATGGATGATGAGTCTGTGGAGCTGGCCCCCTGGGCTGACGGCATAGGCATGTCATGACTTATGGGCATGACTTCGCTGAACACGACTTTCGCGGTGCTGGAGCCAGCAGGAATAGCCGGGATGGCGCGTAACTGCTCAGGAAGATCTATATCTTGATGACGAATTTTTAATGCCGCCAGCGTCAAGGTTTCCGGGCTGTCTTGCACCATCATTTTTTGCCTGTCGTAATACAGAGCCTGCAGCGTGGTACTCAGATCTTTGTCGGCCTGGATAAAGAACTCCACCCGTTCAGCGGGTGCCAGCAGAATGGACGTTACTGCCGGGCGTACTTGCTCCAGAAGCCCGCCGTCGGTTCCCACTTGGAGCAGACGGGCTCCCGGAATATGCAGATTCAGATAGCGGGCTGAGCAGGAGTTCCACACACGGATGCGCTCTCCCGTACTGGTTTGGATATGTGGCTCACGCTGACCATTGAGCAGAACGAACTGCCCTTCCCTACCATTCATCCAGTCTGGTCCCGTGTTGGCGGGGATACGGCCGTTGATATCCAGCCGCAAATCGCTAATGGCCCAATGCTGTTCTGTGTATTGCTTCAATGGGTCTTGGGGAGAGCGAACAATAATGGTACCTCCCAGCCCATGCGCCACTTGTTCGCCACTTTTTCCATGGGGATGCGGGTGATACCAATAGGTGCCTGCGCACCCTTCGGGCAAAGTAAAGCGGTAATAGCGGCTTTGGCCGGGTAAAACGGGATCGTGCGGATTGCCGTCTTGATCTGAGGGAACCGGCAAACCATGCCAGTGAATGGTAGTGGCTTGATCAAGCTGGTTTTTAAATTCGATTTCAACCTGATCACCTTCATACAGCTCGATTAATGGCCCTGGGGCTTGTCCGTTATACAGCCACAGCTCGGTGCTTTTACCATCGGCCAGCACACGTTGGTGGGTGGAAGCGGTGATTTTGCCCTGGAACTGACCTTTTTGCTGACTACTGTTTTTAAGTACAGGTAGTGTCTGCAGGGCTTGGCCGGCCGGCATTTTCTTTAGCGTCATCAAGCCCTGACCCGCCATCATGTTGTGGCCTGGCATTGTTTCTGACATAGAGCCATGTCGGCCCATCATCCCTTGTGCCCAGACTCGCAACGGCAAGCTGCTCAAGAGGCTGGCACCCATAGTCAGTTTGAAAAAATCGCGTCGTTTCATGGTTTATCCATATTAATCATCAATAAAAATGCGTCGCTCATGCCAAATGAACAATGGTTTGGTTCTAGGAACCAAGGAGCGGCAATTAAAGCGAGATGATTAGTACGAGCGCGGAGGCGGCTGGGCAGGGCCAATCAACCGAGAGGCATAGCTTTGATGCAGGGGAACAGGAGGGAAGGCAGGTAACAAAGCGCCCGTCTCGGGTTTTGATGCCTCGACCGCCAGGCAAGCACAGCAGCCACTTTTAAGTGGCGTATTGCAATGCGTGGGCGCATGGTGATGTTCCAGCCCTGAAGAGGCTTGCTGGGTATGAGCCGCTGGATGATCGGTGTGTTGAGTGGCGGCGTGGGCCGCATTGCTCGTGCTCCAACCCATACTGGCAAACAAAACAATCAGGCCGACTAATACAAGCCAGCCTAGTGTTTTGCGGGGTGAAGATGGGACGCGCAGCATGGATAAAAGCTTAGCACGAGCTTTAGGTCTGTCGTTTGCGTAAAACACCCCGTTACACAGGATAAAAGTCCCGTCGCGAGACTCTGCGGAAGCATTGTGTCTTCCCGCTGCTGTTCATGCACCCTCCGCGCATTTTGCAAAACCCGCAGTGGTTTTGAAGCTCAATCAGATCTGTGTATTTGCCAAGGCGTGCGACGCGTGGCTCTATGGCTTCGGGTCATTCCTGATCAATTGCCGTTTCAAACGCACTGGCCGAGCTTGTTGGGCCTGAGCCTGCTCCAGTTCTTGATTAAGCTGCTGCGCCTTCCGCCGTGCTTCCTCATTTTCACGTTCCAGCAAGGCGCTGCGGGTGCGTAGCAATTGCAGTTGCCCTTGCATTTCCTTGGCCAAGCTGTGGCTGATATCCAAAGCCGCTTGCATGGCGCGACGCTCGCCCTGCTCCTGACCCAGTTCCTGGCGCAGTTTCAGCATTTGATCCTGCAGCTTGTTCTGTTCCTGCTCGTGAGCCTGTCGCTGTGCCTTGTTAGCTTGCTCGATTTCTTCAATTTGCTGACGCAAACGTGTTTGCATTGAGCGCTCTTTGTCGATTTCGAGCAAAGCACGGCGCTCATTGGCCTGTGCTCGTTCTTCGGTCAGTTCAATAGCCTTTTGTAAGCGCTCCAGATCCTGAGCGAACTGCTCGCCTTGCCGGCGTAACTCTTGCTGAGTTAGCTGCTTTTCTGTCTCCAGCTCGTTTTGCCGTTGTTTGGCATGGAGAAGGTCTTGTTTTAACGCGGCCTGCTCTTGCCCTGCTTCCTGCAGCTGATTGTTGAGCTGTTCTATATTTTCTTGTGCGCTCTTCAAAGCGCCCCGCCCTGCTTCCAGCGCTTGCTGTGCTTCCTGGGCGTTTTCCAATGCCAGGGCAACCCGTTCATCGGCCTGTGTTTGGTAATGCAGCATCTGCTGCTTGGAGTGGCCCATGGCTTCTTGCCAGATGCGGCCTAGCAGATCACCGGTCAGGGTTTGGAGCTCTTCAGGCATGTCCGCCATATCCAGCCGAACCCGGCTTTTATCGCGCAAATCTTCCCAAAATGTTTGTAGTGCCTGGGCGGGGGCGCTCATGCTGCCTTTGCGCACCAATTGGTACAGCTTATTGGCTGTAGGTGTGACGCCGTAGCGAAAAAACAGGAGCGCAGCCACTTCCTTGTACAAAGTTTGCGTGTGACTGAAGCGATCGCGCAATTCAGCGACATCGGCCAGGATTTGGCCTTCATTGGGCTGGTTTTGCTCCATTTTTACACCTTAGTTGATAATTTAGTTAATAATACAACGTAATATATAAAATTATCAACAAATCAAATTCTATAATTTGACATTATCTCTATAATGTCAAATATTGTTCTATAAATAGGGTGTATTGTGGCCGTCACGGTTCAAATGCCCTGCCCTGCTCTCAAAAGCCTTCGTTTTCTTGTATATCCATGGACATAGCCAAAACTTCGCTACTAACCGAGCTTGGGTCAGACGATATCGCTCAACTGTTGGCCCGTTTCGACGGGCGACAAGGAGCGAACCGCTCAGTGGGCGGTCGTGCTCAAATCGAGGCACAAACCGATATAGAGGCATTGCGAGCCTGGTTGGTGCGCTATATAGATAGCCCGCGCACCTATGCGAATTACCGTAAAGAAGCAGAACGCCTCTTGTTGTGGGCAGTGTTGGAGCGTCGTAAAGATCTGTCATCGTTAAGCCTGGAAGATTTCCTGGCCTATCGTCTGTTTTTGACTGACCCGCAGCCAGCACAACGCTGGGTGGTTCAGGGGCGCTCTCGCCCTCCACGGCACCATGCCGCTTGGCGTCCGTTTGCGGGGCCATTGTCAGAAAGTAGCCGAAACCAGGCCGTATTGATTTTGAATTCTCTGTTCAGCTGGTTGGTGCAAGCGGGGTATTTAGCGGGGAATCCTCTGGCTTTGTCGCATCAGGGCCGTCGTACCAGGAAGTCAGCCGCCCCCCAGCAACGCTATTTAAGCCGGCAGCAATGGCGGTGGGTGCAGGACTATATTCAATCCCTGCCGGAAGATAGCCAGACCGAGTTGCGTTATAAAGCGCGTGTCCGTTGGCTCTTTTCCATTTTGTATGGTGGGGCCTTACGAATTTCAGAGCTGGTCCAGGCCCGTATGGCCGATGTTCACGAACGAGCTGATGCTGGGGCGACCGCGCAATGGTGGCTGCATATCCATGGCAAGGGTGACAAATGGCGGCGTGTGCCCTTAACGCAAGAATTGTTCAGTGAGTTGCGGCGCTATAGAGAAGTGCACGGCCTAAATGGACTGCCCCAGGCGTTGGAGCCCTCCCCCCTATTGATGTCCGCCGGTGCGTCGGACAAGCATTTAAGTCGGGCGATGGCTCATGTGCTGGTCAAGCAGGTGTTTCAAGGCAGCGCAGATCGCTTACGGACTTTGCACCCGGACCAAGAGTCGCAAGCCCGTGTTCTGGAGCATGCTTCTGCCCACTGGTTGCGTCACTCGGCAGGCTCGCATCTGGCAGATCAAGGTGTGGATCTGCGCATCATCCGTGATACGTTAGGGCACGAATCCATCGCCACCACCAATATCTATTTGCATACCGACGATGATCATCGCCATCAGGCCTTGGAGCAGTCTCACAGCTTGGGCTGGTCCTAAGGTATCCGCCATGCGCAGCTTGTAGCTGCACCCATCGCTGACCAATAATGTGTGTCAAATAGATTGTCGATGTTCAGCCGCAGGTCAGATGCTCCGAGGCTCGGCATAGTTGATACCTGGTGAATAAGTGCTATAGCGTCTGCCTGCTGTTAGAGGCCGATCAATATGCTACTGTTGGGCGAGTTTGAATGCGCCGGGCGCCTGCAACAAAGGCGCCCGGCTTTTTCTTTATGGAGTGTTTAATGACTTACACCGTTTATCTGTCTGGCGAAATTCACACTGATTGGCGCGAGCAGATTGCCCAAGGTGCAAAGGCAGCGGGACTGAATATCCGTTTTACCAGCCCGGTGACCGACCATGACGCCAGTGATGCCGCCGGTGATCATTTGGGCCCGACAAGTGAAGGGTTCTGGCGTGACCACAAATCCTCCAAAATCAATGCCATTCGTACTCGGACCTTGATTGAGCAGGCGGATCTGGTGGTAGTACGTTTTGGGGAAAAATATAAGCAGTGGAATGCGGCCTTTGATGCTGGTTTCTGTGCCGCCTTGGGCAAGCCCTATGTGACCTTGCATGCCGAGGACATTATTCACCCCTTGAAAGAAGTAGATGCCAGCGCTCAAGCCTGGGCGACCACGCCGGAGCAGATCGTGGAGATTTTGCGTTACACGCTTAACGCCTAAACCCATTGGAATCCCTGGCTAAGCGCCAAGCCCCCGACTCCTGGACCCATCCAGATTTCGGGGGCTAAAACTATAGTCGTTCCAGATTTTGTTTAGTCCAGTTTGACGCGGCGTAAACGCAAGGCGTTGCTAACCACAAAGACACTGGACAAGGCCATGGCACCGGCCGCAAACATGGGCGAGAGTAAGGTACCGTTAAAGGGATACAGCAGACCAGCGGCTACCGGAATCAAGGCCACGTTATAGGCAAAGGCCCAGAACAGGTTTTGATGAATATTGCGCATGGTGGCGTGGGACAAGGCAATCGCCGTAACTACGCCCTGCATATCGCCAGACATCAAGACCACATCGGCCGCTTCAATGGCAATGTCGGTGCCTGTGCCAATCGCTATACCTACATCGGCCACCGCTAAAGCAGGTGCATCATTAATGCCATCGCCTACATAAGCCAGGTGCTGATGGGTTTCGCGCAAGGCTTGCACGGCCTGTACCTTACCTTCGGGCATGACCTCAGCCACAACTTCGTCAATGTTCAGACGGCGTGCGATGGCATTGGCTGTATGGCGGTTGTCGCCCGTAATCATCACCACTTTGATTCCACGAGCATGCAACTGCTCAATGGCGCGCGGAGTGGTTTCCTTGATAGGGTCAGCTACAGCCAGTAAAGCAATAACTTGCTGGTTGCGAGCCGCGTACATAGGCGTCTTACCCTCTTGTGCCAAGGTCTGAGCCTGCTCACTAAAGGCAGACAGGTCGGCACCGAGCTGAGTCATCAGGCGGTCTGCCCCTACATGCCACTGATCGCTACCAATGTGAGCCGTGACGCCCAAACCGGTCAAAGATTCAAATTGCTCGGCTTTAGGCAGAGTAATTTGTTTGTCCTTGGCGGCGTTGACAATAGCCTGTGCAATGGGGTGCTCGGAATAGTTTTCCAGGGCGGCAATGGCTGCCAAGGTCTGATCCTGGTTTTCGCCGGGAGCGCAAACAAAGTCCGTCAATTCCGGAGCGCCTTTGGTCAAAGTGCCGGTTTTATCGACAGCCACCACCTTTACATCGCGCAGTGCCTGCAACGAATCGCCTTTACGGAACAAGACACCGGCTTGCGCAGCCCTACCGGTACCCACCATGATGGAGGTCGGCGTTGCCAGACCCATGGCGCACGGGCAAGCAATAATCAAAACGGCAACGGCGTTGACCAGTGCAAAACTCAGGGCGGGCGATGGACCAAAAATCAGCCAGACAATTGCTGTTAACACGGCCAGCGTCATTACGGCCGGCACAAACCACAGGGTAATTTTGTCGACCACCGCCTGAATAGGCAGTTTGGAGCCTTGGGCCTGCTCAACCATAGAGACAATATTGGCCAATACCGTGTCCTGGCCCACAGCCGTTGCTTCAAATTCCAGCGAACCCTTTTGGTTTACCGTGCCGCCAATAATCTTGTCGCCTTGGGATTTGGAGACCGCAATGGATTCGCCCGTCACCATAGACTCATCGACATAGCTTTGGCCGGCCACGACATCACCATCGACGGGGATACGCTCGCCAGGACGGACCAGGACGATATCGCCCGTGTGCAGCTCGGACAAAGGCAGTTCGATTTCCTGACCGTCGCGGCGAACGCGAGCGGTAGGCGGTTGCAAACTGAGCAGGCGTTGGATCGCTTCAGAAGTGCGGCCCTTGGCACGCGCTTCCATCACTCGACCCAATAGGATCAGCGCCACAATAACGGCGGCCGCCTCAAAGTACACATAGACTGATTCAGCAGGTAGCCATTGCGGCGCAAAGGTGGCTACTAAGGAGAATGTGTAGGCGGCCAAGGTACCCACTGCAACCAGCGAGTTCATGTCAGGCGCACCGCGCAACAAAACAGGAGTGCCTTTGGTATAGAACTCGCGACCAGGGAAAAACAGAACCACCGTGGTCAGCACGAACTGGATCAGCCAGCTGTTCTGAGTGCCAATCGTGCTGGCGACCCAGTGATGGAAGGCGGGTACCATGTGGCCACCCATCTCCAGAATGAAGACGGGCAAGGCAAAAATCGTGGCCAGCCAGAAACGCTTGCGCAAGGTTTCGTAAGTTTGCTCGGCACGTTCAAACTGATCCGTGCTGGACGATGCTTCGGCCAGACTGGCGGGGTAACCGGCTTTGGCAACGGCCTGGATCAGCTCGGGGGTGCTTACGCCTTGCACCGCTTGAATATGTGCCTTGGCGGTAGCCAAATTGACCGCGGCCTTTTGCACACCGGGCACTTTCAGCAAGGCTTTTTCCACACGACCTACGCAGGAGGCGCAGGTCATGTCTTGCACATCTAAAACGATGTCTTGCAAGGAAATTGTGTAACCACCCTTTTCCACTGCCTGCATAATGGCTTCGATTGGGGCTGCCCCCTCGAAATCCACCGTGGCCTTGTTGGTGGCCAGATTTACCTGGGCGGACTGCACTCCAGGAACCTTGGCAATAATTTTTTCTACCCGGCTGACGCAAGAGGCGCAAGTCATGCCCTCTACGCCCAAGCTAAGGCGTGAACCGCTGTTTGACGTGCTTGTTGTCATCGAAATCACCCTTCAATGGATCGTGAATGAAACCACTTTAGGGCTTGACCCGATGGTAAGGTCAACACATGTTAAAAAAAACGCCTCCGAAGAGGCGTTTTTAAGTGGCGAGTGAGGCCGCTACTACGTAACAAGCTTAGTAAGCAACAAAATTACCGTTGTTGTTATTCCAGTCTTTAGCTTCGGCAGCAACCTGATCACGGCTCAGCTGAGTGCTGGTGTCAACGCGTGGGTAGTCGCCCATGGAGCCGGTGCTGATGTAGCCTTGCTCTTGAGCAGCAGCCAGTTCTTGCGCCACTTGCTGACGGCTCAAAGGAGCGTCGGTCGACTGAATGTTAGGGTAGGTCAGGTTTTCGCCAGTGGCGACGTTGCTGGTGGCTGCCATGGCAGTGCCGCTCAGGGCGGTTGCACCAAGAATCAGGCTGGCGATAGTTGCGCGTGCGATGTTTTTCATTATTTACTCCAAATCTACGGTGTGTTTTTCGGTGGTTCGCTTTATTTGAAGAGCGAATCGTTAGATGGAGTATGAGCCTTTCTAAACCTAGTAAAAACCCTTAATATTGCAAACGTATTTCCATTCATGGAACAATTGAAATGAGTACCATTATCGCTGGCCCCCTGCTCAACGACATCGCCATCTTCGTGGAAGTAGCGCGCGCGCGCCACTTTAGTCGTGCAGCGCAGGCCCTGGGCATGCCCGTCTCTACCGTGTCACGCCGTATCCGTGAACTGGAAAAAGAAGTGGGTGTGGCACTGCTTAAACGCAGTACGCGCAACGTGGATGTGACAGATGCCGGACAAGTGTATTTTGAGCGTTGTCTGGCGGTGGTTGAACAGGCCCGCCTGGCTCACGAGCAATTGCTGGATGTCGCCCAAACACCTAAAGGCCGTTTGAGGGTATCCATGCCCGCCAGCTTCAGCATTGTGCTGATGCCTGCTGTGATTCGGGGTTTTAATCAGCAGTATCCCGATATCGAGCTGGAGTTTGACCTGACTATCCGACCTATTGATTTGCAGGCTGACAATTATGACTGCGTGATTCGGGTAGGCCCGCAGCCGGACTCCAGCGCGGTGGCTACCATGCTGGGGCAGATCCGCTTAGGGCTTTACGCCACCCGTAATTATCTGGATCGTAAAGGGCGTCCCAAGCATCCGTCAGAACTGGCAGGACATACTTGTATCTGTGCCCGGCCAGCCGGCCCGGACCGTGTCTGGTCTTTGCGCGGTCCCAATCAAGAGCGTTACGAGGCCGTTGTAGAAGGCTCCATTAGCGTCAATAACGCCATCATGATGCGCAAGCTGGCGGTGCATGACTTGGGGATTACGGCCTCGTCCTTGCTGGAGCGTCGTTTGGACCCGGATTGCAGCTCGTTGGAACGAGTCTTGCCAGATTGGGAGTTTGCCCCCTTCCCTATTTTGGCTTTACTGCCTTCGCGCCTGATGCCACAGAAAACCCGTGTGTTTTTGAACTACCTGCGCAGTGAACTGGACCGTTTGATGTCTCATCCCGAGCTGGATGTGGCGGCGGCGGGTCAGGCTTATCCATAAAAAAATAGGTGCTATGGCTTTGATGCGGTGTTGATCAGGGCCTATCTATGCTATTTATAGGCGGTTGGCCCAGCAGGGCCCATGCCATGAAGGGGGAAGCGCATGAGAAGACAAGTGCAAGGCATGCTGGCTGGACTGGCGATAAGCCTGGTTTTAGGAACGGGCAGTGTGTGGTCGCAAACAGTATTGCTGGAAGCGGTAGAGCAAGGTGATAGCGCCAAAGTGCGTGAAATTCTGGCAGAAAAACGGGCCCGTTCCAGTGTGGTCGTCAGTGACGAGCAAGGGCAAAGTCCTTTGTTGCGCGCCACGTGGTTGAACCATATTGATATTGCCAGGCAGCTGATTCGTGCGGGCGCGGATGTGAATCAAGCCGATGCGATTCACGACAGCCCTTATCTGGTTGCCGGGGCACAAGGCCGTCTGGAAATCTTGCGCATGACCTTGGAAAACGGGGCAGATCTACGTAGCGTGAACCGTTACGGTGGAACCGCGCTGATTCCGGCCGCCGAACATGGCTATGTGGATGTGGTGCGACTTTTACTGGCGGCGGGGACGGACCCTAATCACGTTAATTATCTGGGCTGGACGGCCTTGCACGAGGCGATCGTGCTCTCCGAAGGGGGCCCTGATCATCAAGAGGTGTTGCGGCTATTGATCAAGGCTGGGGCCGATGTGAACTTGCCCGATCGTCAGGGGGTTCGGCCTTTGAGTCTGGCACGACAGCGCAGTCAGACTGAGATGGCTGAAATTCTAGAACAAGCCGGTGCCCACCCTTAGACGTTTGCGGCCGTTTTTTTGAATCACTCTTCGCTCTTTTTCTTCTAATCACAACAATAACGGTTTTATGTCTTCTTCTCAGACTGCCCGGACTTCATCGTCCACGGGCGTACAGGCCAGCCCTGGTCTATGGCTGGCTTTTGTCATTCTGGTAGGGCTGAATCTACGCCCTTTTCTAACTTCCAGCGGCACATTAGCCCGACAGGTTGCCGAGGGTCTGAACATGCCCTTGAGCAGTCTGGCCTGGCTGACCTTGCTCCCCATGATGGTGATGGGTCTGGGGGCATTCTGTATGCCCTCCTTGCGCCGAGTGATGGCGCTGCGTAATGTGTTGATCACGTCCTTGCTCCTGTTGTGCCTGGGCTGTGTGCTGCGCTGGTTTGTGCCCAATGGTGCCAGCCTGATCGCGACGGCCTTATTGTGTGGTTTGGGTGTGTCTTTGCTGCAGGCCGGGATGCCGGGCTTGATCAAGGAACAGTTTCCACGTCATATTGCCCAGGTTACCGGGGTGTATTCCGCCACCTTGATGGGAGGTGGCGCCTTGGGAGCGCAGATCACGCCCTGGGTTAGTTCTTTAACGGATAGCTGGCGTATTGCGTTGGCGTTCTGGGCCTTACCTATTAGCGTGGCTTTGTGGATTGCCTGGAAAGTGGTGCCGCGCGAGAAACCGGGTGCCAATTTGGCTCCGCCTTCTTTGTCTTTGCTACGTCGCCCACGTACCTGGACGCTGGTGGTTTGTTTTGGCCTGATTAATGGCGGTTACGCGTCTCTAGTGACGTGGCTGGCCACCTTTTACCAAGACAGAGCTTGGACGGCAGAGGCCAGTGGCAGCCTGGTAGCGGTGTTGTCAGTCGCCCAGGCGATTGCGGCTTTTGGCTTACCGACGCTGGCGGCCAAGAATAAGGATCGGCGCATGTGGGTATGGCTGGCCTTGGCTTTCCAATGTGTCGGGTTCCTGGCCTTTGCCTGGATCCCGGATATGGCTCCTTATGCGTGGGCGATCATTATTGGCATTGGTCTAGGTGGCTGCTTTTCTTTGTTGCTCTTGGTGGCCCTGGATCATTTTCCCGATGCGGCCCGAGCCGGTACTTTAAGTGCCTTGATGCAGGGCGGCGGATTTCCGATTGCCGCTTTATTCCCCATGATTAGCGTGCAGTTGCGGGAGATGAGCGGTGGATTTCAGGCTGGTTGGATGTTGCATGCCGGCTTGGCCGTCATTGTGGCGATGCTGGCCTGGAGTTTCCAGCCTGCGCATTACGCGAAGAAAATGAATCGGGACGCCTAGTACGAACAAAATCATACGTTGTAGAAAACGGCCAAAGTATCTCGATACCTTGGCCGTTTGTTTTGCTTATCTGTAGCCTGAGGTGCTGCTTCCCATGGCTTCAGCAGCCAGAAGCGTCTTACTTAGGGGCGCCTACCATAATCCAGGCCACCACGGCCTTGATGTCATCGTCAGAAATCGCCGGGTTGGACGGCATGGGTAAGGGGCCGTAAACACCTTTGCTTCCTTGACGCACATGCTGGGCTAACACCTCGGCGTTAGCCGGGTCGTCCTTGCGCTTGGCGGCGATATCCCGATAGGCAGGACCCACCACTTTTTTGTCCACGGTATGGCAGGCCAAACAGGCATTTTTAGTCAAAATATCTTGGACCGAATCAAAACTGGGTTCGGCCGCCTGGGCGCTAAAACCGGCACTTAACAAGGCAGTACAGGCCAGCAGCTGCTTCAAGCTCATGAGGGGTATCTCCTAAGTAAAACGGGCGCAAAAATGGGTGGATAAATGAATGCTGCGCTTCTTTTTTCCGCACATATATCAGGCCATGTGGCATCCACTTCGTGATCATACGGATTATGATAGAACAGCCTTAGGAAAATAGCGGTGGGTCTTGATGCTAATCAAGCTGGTCGGCGCGCTTATTCGGTAATGTCCTAGTAGAAGTTGTTGCTTCATACTTAAACAGTTCACACACTACACAAGAGGTCTTCATGCTTAATGTTCTCGTCCCGGTTGATGGCTCTGATGCTTCCACTCGTGCTCTGCAAGCGGCAGTTGACATACTAGAGGGCAAGCCAGAAGCCACTTTGCATGTGCTGGCTGTGCCTACACCTATTGTGTCGGGCAACGTCAAACGCTTTTTCTCTGAAGATGTGCTGCAGGCTTACTATCAGGACGAAGGCAGCAATGCCTTGTTGCCCGCCCGTGCTGTGCTGGCAGACTCGCCTTTGAAAATTAAAGAAAGCATTATTGCGGGCAGCACGGCCCAGACCATCAAAGACTACGTAGAGAAAAACAATGTGGACCACATTGTGATGGGTACCCGTGGCCTGAGCGCCCTGCCCGGTCTGGTGTTGGGTTCGGTCACCACCAAGGTGTTGAGCCTGGTGAAAGTGCCTGTGACCCTGATCAAGTAAGTTGAGCTGAGTTTGCTGCTGTAGAGGCCGTCCTTGAGACGGCCTTTTTTATGGGTGTTTTTGGGTTGGTGCTGTTTGTCTGGTGTAGAAGGTTGTGTCAGACAGAGCGGATAACAATATCGCTCTTAATTTCTAGTCAGACAAGCCTGTGTTTCAATAGATTCTGCTTTTTGATTTCATAAGAAGGTTCTATGTCAGAGACGTCCTTACTTGATCACAATGCCCGTGCCTGGGACAAGCAGGCTCAAACGGAAAGTCCCTGGTCTCTGCCCGTAAGCAGCGAACAGGTGGAGCAGGCCCGTCAGGGGCAGTGGCAAGTACACTTGCTGCCCTCTCCTGTGCCTGCGGATTGGCTGGGTGATGTTCAGGGTAAGACAATTCTGTGTCTGGCCAGCGCAGGTGGGCAGCAAGCCCCTATTTTGGCGGCGGCTGGTGCCCAAGTGACGGTGTTTGATTTGTCTGCCGGACAGTTGGACAAAGATCGTATGGTGGCCGAACGTGATGGCTTGTCATTGCAGATTGAACAAGGTGATATGTGCGATTTATCGCGCTTTGCCTCCGCGAGCTTCGATCTGATTGTGCACCCTGTGTCCAATCAATATGTGCCCAACATCAGCCTGGTGTGGCAGGAGTGTGCGCGTGTCTTGCGTCCCGGTGGGCATTTGCTGTCCAGCTTCTTTAATCCTGCTGTTTTTATTGCGGACCGTGATCCCAGCTACGCGCAACAAGGTTTGATCCGCCCCAAGTTCACGGTGCCATATTCGGATTTAACCAGTCTGGGTGCCGAGGCCTTGCAGGCTAAGCAAAGCCGGATGGAACCGTTGATGTTTGGTCATTCTTTGGCGCAGCAGATTGGCGGGCAGTTGGAAGCGGGTTTGCAGCTGGTCGATTACATCGAAGAAATGCACCCCGCCCCACGCTTTGAAATCGAGAAGTATCTGCCTAGCTTCATTGCTACGCGCAGTCTCAAGCCCGCTTAAGGTCTTAAGGCTTGGGTTGGATACGCAATAGCTGGCCGTCGTTCTCGTCGGTCAGCACATAGATATAGCCATCTGGCCCGACACGCACATCACGGATACGCTGCTTCAAATCCTGCAGCAGACGCTCTTCACCGATGATGTGGCCATCCTCTTCGTCAAACTGCAGACGAATCAAGGCTTGTTCCTTCAAGGCCCCGACAAACAGGCTGTGCTGCCAGTCTGGAACACGTTCGTCGTTATAAAAAGCCATGCCACTGATCGCAGGCGACACTGACCAATAATGAAAGGGCTCTATCAGACCCGTTATAGGGGTGGTGCTTGCTTCAGGGATAGGCTGGCCATCGTAGCCTTGACCGTGGGTGCGCAAAGGCCAGCCGTAGTTGGCCCCAGGCTGAATGCGGTTGAGTTCATCGCCACCTTGAGGCCCATGCTCGGCAAGCCATAGATCATTCGTCCAGGGATTCCAGGCCATGCCTTGCGGATTGCGGTGGCCGTAGCTCCAGATTTCAGCCTTGGCATCGCGCTGGCTACGGAAGGGATTGTCGCGCGGGACCATGCCATCGGGCCGGATACGGACGACTTTGCCTTGCAGGTGGTCCAGTTGCTGGGCGGTAGCTGGGTGATTGTTCTCGCCCAAGGCGATATACAGGTCTCGACCACCCGGATCAAAGGCCAGACGCACTCCATAATGCTGCCCCGACGACAAGGCCGGCTCTTGGCGGAAGATCGGACGGAAGGCGTCGATGCGTTTGAGGTCCGAGGACAGCACGCCATAACCCACAGTGGTTGCGGAGTTTTGTTTGTCGCGGCGCTCGGCGTAGGCCAGGTAAATGCGACGGCTACGGAAAAAATCCGGTGCCAAGGCTACATCCAGCAAGCCCCCTTGAGATTGCGCATGTACTTTGGGTACACCAGCAATGGGTTCGGACAGGCCATTTTCTTTTGTCCAAACGCGCAGGCGACCTGGGCGTTCAGTAATCAAAATTCCGGCGTCGTTTGGCAAAAATGCCAAAGCCCACGGGTGTTCCAGTCCACTGATTAAGGTCTCTACGGTGACGGCAGGCCCTTTGATGGCAGGAACAGGTTCAGATTGAGCTCGGCCTGATGCGGGAGCAATGGCGGTGGCCAAGCCCAGTACGACGGCCATAAAGGCAGAGGACAAGCTGAAGGTTTTCTTTATACGCATAAGGCAGTGAAAGACAGATAGGTGGGATGAGGCACTCCCCTACTCTTTCATAGGGATACATAGACTAGCCTGAACAGTCAGGTATTCGCCCCAAGGAAGGGGCGAATACGTTCAAGCATAGCCTAGACGGATAGTTAGCCTGGGCGAGTCATATCCAGTGGGACAATCCACTGATCGTATTGTTCATTGTTCAGATAGCCCGACTTCAAGGCGGATTCGCGCAGTGTCAGCCCCTCTTTGTGCGCTGTTTTAGCGATGGCGGCGGCTTTGTCGTAACCGATGTGGCGGTTCAAAGCGGTGACCAACATCAGGTTTTGATCCAGATTGTGCTGGATTTTCTCCATGACGGGTTCCAGACCTTGTGCGCAATGCTCGTCAAAGGCCAGGCACGCATCACTAATCAGGGCAATGCTTTCCAGTACGTTGTGCACCATCACAGGCTTGTACACGTTCAACTGGAAATTGCCTTGGCTACCGGCAAAGCCCACTGCGGCGTCATTACCGTAAACCTGCACGGCCACCATGGTGAGCGCTTCGCACTGAGTGGGGTTGACCTTGCCGGGCATGATCGACGAGCCGGGCTCGTTCTCGGGAATTTGTAGCTCGCCAATGCCACAACGTGGACCGCTGGCCAGCCAACGCACGTCGTTCGCCATTTTCATCAGGGCACCGGCCAGCGTACGCAGCGAGGCGGACAGGTTCACCAATGCGTCATGAGCCGACAGTGCAAAGAACTTGTTTTCAGCCGCTTCAAAGGGCAGGCCTGTGATCTTGGCGATATGGGCCGCTGTGCGCTCCCCGAACTGAGGGTGAGCGTTCAGGCCCGTGCCGACCGCGGTACCACCGATGGCCAGCTGGTAAATTCCGTCCAAAGCCTTGTCTACGGTTTGCAAACCGAAATCAATCTGAGCGACCCAGGCACCGATTTCCTGCCCCAGTGTGATGGGCGTGGCGTCTTGCAAGTGGGTACGGCCGGTTTTGACAATATCGTTGAACTGTTTGGCTTTAGCCGCCAAGGTGTCACGCAGTTGGCCCACGTCTTTGTGCAGGCGGCGTTGACACTCCAGGCCCACAGCGATGTACATGGCAGTGGGGAAAGTGTCGTTGGAAGACTGGCCACGGTTTACGTGATCATTGGGGTGTACGGGTTTTTTACTACCCTTCTCGCCGCCTGCCAGTTCAATGGCGCGGTTGGAGATCACCTCGTTCACGTTCATATTGCTTTGGGTGCCAGAGCCGGTCTGGAACACCACCAGCGGGAATTCGGTATCCCACTTGCCTGCAATGACCTCATCAGCAGCGGCAACGACCAGGCGAGCCAGATCTTCAGGCAATTCACCCAGTTCCTGGTTGGCCAAAGCCGTGGATTTTTTCAGGATGCCCAGCGACTCAATCATGCTGCGGCCCCACTGGAAGCGGTCGCGGCCAATGGGAAAGTTCTGGATCGAGCGCTGCGTTTGCGCGCCCCAATAGTGGTCGGCGGGAACTTCAATCGTTCCCATGGAATCCTGTTCAATACGTGTCGTACTCATCATGGCTCCTGTAAAAATGAGGATGGCGGATCGGTTAAGAAAGGGGGTGTTTAGGGCTGGCGCAAAAAGCGCGCAGCCCACACACAGGCAATATCAAGCATGCGGTTGGAAAATCCCCATTCGTTATCAAACCAGACCAGCATATTGACCAGCCCGTCCCCATTGGTTCGGGTTTGCGTGCCGTCCACCACAGCAGAGTGTGGGTTGTGATTGAAGTCGATCGAGGCATGGGCCTGATCGGAGTAGTCCAGAATACCAGGCCAGCGCGGTACTGCTTGCCGGAACAGCTGGTTAATTTCGTCCCGGTGGGTGTCGCGCTCCAGATTGACCATCAGATCAATGGCCGACACGTTCAGGATAGGTACGCGAATGGATTTGGCCTGTACCTTGTCTTTTAGTTGCGGCAAAAGGCGCTCCACCCCTGTTGCCAGTCCGGTAGAGACGGGAATCATGGATTGCAAGGCGGAGCGGGTGCGGGCCAGATCGCTGCTGTGGTAGCCGTCGATCATGGGTTGATCGTTCATGACGGAATGCAGCGTGCTTAAGAAAGCGTGACGTATGCCAAAGGCTTTATCCAGCTCGGACAGTACCGGGATGATGGCATTAGTAGTGCAGGAGGCATTGGAGACAATCAGCTCGTCGCCCTGCAGTTGCTCGTGGTTAATGCCCAAAACGGCGGTGAAGTCCACGTCCTGTGCGCTATTGCCGGGGTTGGATAGCAGTACACGCGGGCAACCGGCATCCAGGAACTGCTGCAGCTCGGCGCGGCTACCAAAGGCACCGCTGCATTCAATCAGCATGTCCAGATCCAGCTCGGCCCAATCAATGGCTTTAGGATCGGTCTCGTGCAATACCTGTATGGCCTTGCCATCCACAATCAGCTCATGTTCGTTGTGCTCGACCTGGGCTGGAAACACACCGTGGGTCGAATCAAAACGCGTCAGATACGCCATGGTGGCAATCGTGGCGGGCTCGTTAATGACGACGACCTCGAATTCCTGACGTCGGGGTGATTCGTAAATCGCGCGCAAGAGGCAGCGGCCTATGCGGCCATAGCCATTGATCGCGATGCGGATGGGGCGAGGTAGCGGCATGATCAAGAAAGCTCAGAAAGTAATGGAGAATCCGCCGTCCACAACCACAATATGGCCATTGACATAGGATGCAGCCGGAGAGGCCAGAAAAATAGCAGCAGCACGGATTTCGTCCGGCTTGGCCCAGCGCCCTAAGGGGTTGCGGCCTACGACCAGTGGGCCTTTGACGGGATCATTTGCTAAAACCGCATTGCTTTCCGTGGCAAAGGTGCCGGGGGCGATGCCATTACTGGTAATGCCCTGCCCGCCAAATTCTACTGCCAGCGCACGCACCATACCGGCCAGCCCCTGCTTGGCGATGGGGTAAATGGCATCACCGGGACGGGCCAATGGGCCCGCAATCGACGTCAACGTCACAATGCGACCTTGCCGGGTTTGCGCATCCAGCATGGCCTGGGCGGCGTATTTGGAGAGCTTCAAGGTGGCCAGCAGGTCTACATGCAGCAAATGCTCAATATCGTCCCAAGCGGCGTTCTGCAAGCTGCTGCGGAGTCGCACGCCGACATTGTTCACCAGAATATTGGGGGTGCCGACGCGCTGGCATAGGGCTTGATAGGAGTCAGGCAGCGAGTCCAGATCGGCCAGGTCCTGTTCCCAGGTGTCGACCTGGGCACCTGCGGCTTTTAACTCATCGGCCAAGGGCGTGAGCTTATTGGTGTGGCGGCCATGTAGCACTACATGAGCGCCGTGAGCGGCATAGGCACGGGCAATTTCCAGGCCTAAACCGGCCGAAGAGCCGGTAACTAATGCACAGCGACCTGCCAGGGAAAAATTGGCTTGATAGGAGCGTAGAGTATTCATTATTTACAGCGTATGGCGCGGTTCGCCGCGATGGAAGGCCGCGATATTTTCAATAAGCTGGTTGGCCAATGACTGCATGGCTTCCTGGCTGGCCCAGCCTATGTGCGGCGTCAAAATGTAATTGGGCAAGTCTAGCAAGCGCATCAGAATATGGTCGGCAGGCGGTGGTTCGGGCGTGCATACATCAATGCCAGCCCCGCCCAGCCAGCCGTGTCGCAGAGCGTGGTCCAGCGCCTGATTATCAATCAGCCCGCCACGGGCGGTATTGATCAGCAAAGGACGGCGGGCCGCCATGCGCTCGAACTCTGGCATGCCCAGCAGGTTTTGGGTCTCGGCAGTGAGTGGGCAATGCAAAGAGAGGATGTTGGCTTGATCCAGAACTTGCTCGAAGGGCAAACGATCATCTGCATTGCTGACAATCGTTTGACCGCGGCGCTGGGCAAAAATGACCTTCATGCCCAAGGCTCGGCCCATGGTCGCTACGGCTTGTCCCAAGGAGCCTGAACCGATCAGCCCCAACGTGGAACCGGCTAGATCGCGGATGGGATAGTCAAAATAGCAAAATTGCTGGGCTTCTTGCCAGCGACCTTCTTGTACGGACTGCCGATAGGCGCAGATATTGCGGCGCAAGGCAAAGATCAAGGCAAAAACGTGCTCGGGAACACTACGTACGGCATATTCCCGAATATTGCTGACCACAATCTGGCGATCGCGGGCGGCATCCAGGTCAATATTGTCGCTGCCTGTAGCGGCCAGCGCGATCATTTTCAGCTGCGGCACAGCCTCCAGATGCTCGCGTCGCAGCGCCACTTTATTGCTGATGACGATGTCAGCATCCGCAATACGTTCAGCCACTTGTTCAGGGGCAGTACGCCCGTAAACTTGAAGTTCGTGCTTAAAGGGAACCTGTTGAAGCTGTACGCTGTCTGACAGTGTTTCCCTATCCAGAAAAACGATACGAGTCAAAGAAGTCATGCCTGTCCTTGTCCTGAGCTGCCGTCTGGCATTCTGGCCCTATTTTCAGAGGGTTCTTGCGCTTGCTTGGGATCATCATCCGATATAGTAATGGGATTGATACAGGCTTGTCCTAGGTCTCACTCTCATAACCCTGTTTTATAGGTTATTGCCCATGCTCTTGTCCCTCTTGCTTTCTTTGGGTGCCCACGCCCTGATTCCGGATAACGTTGCAAGCGTCACTCCCCCACTGTACGACATTCGGGATTTCTTCCAGAATCCCAAACGCAGCGGTTTCCGAATTTCTGATCAGGGGCGCATGATTGGCTTCATGGAGCCGGTCAAAATCGATGGCCAGCCCGCCCGCCAGAATATCTTTGTGCAAGAGTTAAAAGGCAGTGAGCCTGTCGGTGAAGCCCGCCGCATTACGGCAGAACACCAGCGTGATATTGCCGAGTACTTCTGGAAAGGCGACGAAACCATTATTTATGCCAAAGACGTGAATGGTGACGAGAACTACCACGTACTGGCTGTGAATGCGCTGACCGGCAAGGTCACGGACCTGACGCCTCTGGAAGGGGTGCGTGCCGGTGTCCAGGACGATTTGCCGGACGATCCTGAGCATATTCTGGTGTCTCACAATGGTCGTAATCCTGAAGTGTTCGACGTTTACAAAGTCAATGTCCTGACGGGTGAAAGTACCCTGGCTGCAGAGAACCCTGGCGATGTATTGGGCTGGAGCACCGACCATCAGGGCCGTGTGCGGATGGCCATTTCCATTTCTGGCGTGGATTCCGAACTGCGTTATCGCGACAATGAGTCCGAGCCCTTCCGCAGCATTCTGCAAACGGACTTCCGTACGGATGTCAGTCCCCTCTTCTTCCACGCCGATAACCAGCGTTTTTACGCGCTAAGTAATCGTGATCGCGATACTTTGGCTTTGGTGCTGATTGATCCTGCCAAACCCGACGAAGAAGACAAAATCTACGAGTTGCCCGAGCACGACTTGATGGGCGCTGGCTATTCGCGTCTGCGTCAGGTGCTGACCTCGGTAGATTTCTACACGGATAAACCCGGCCAGCATTTCTTTGACGAGCGCAGCGCGCAGATTCATGCCGCTATCGCCCGCCAACTGCCTGGTTACGAGATCAGCGTTCAGTCCATCACGCGCGATGAAAAGAAAATGATTGTGGCCAGCTACAGCGACCGCAATCCAGGCTCGCGCTATCTTTACGATGTGGACAGCAACAGTCTGCATAAATTAGCCGTTATCAATAGTGCCTTGCCAGAAAGCGATATGGCGGTGATGCGCCCTATCGAGTTCACTGCCCGTGATGGCATGAAGATTCATGGCTACCTGAGCCTGCCTTTAGGCGTACCTAGCCGTAATCTGCCTGTCGTGATCAACCCTCACGGTGGTCCATGGGCGCGTGACTACTGGGGCTTTAACCCCGAAGTGCAGTTCCTGGCCAACCGTGGCTACGCTGTCTTGCAGATTAACTTCCGTAGCTCCACGGGCTATGGCCGACGCTTCTGGGAAGCTGGCTTCAAGCAATGGGGCCTGAGCATGCAGGACGACATCACCGATGGCGTTCAGTGGCTGATCGATCAAAAGATCGCAGATCCCAAACGTGTCGCTATTTACGGGGCCAGCTACGGTGGTTATGCCACTTTGGCCGGTATCGTCAAAACCCCGGACTTGTACGCTGCCGCTGTGGACTACGTAGGCGTGTCCAACCTGCTGACGTTTATGAACACTATTCCGCCGTACTGGAAGCCATTGCTGGTAAAAATGCACGCTATGGTCGGTGATCCTGAAAAGGATAAAGAACTGTTGGAGGCCAACTCCCCTGTTTTGCATGTCGAAAAAATCCGTACCCCACTCTTTATTGCCCAAGGCGCACATGACCCACGGGTGAACAAGGCGGAAAGCGATCAAATGGTGGATGCGTTGAAAGCACGCGGTGTGGACGTGGAATACATGGTCAAAGACAACGAAGGCCACGGTTTCCATAACGACGAGAACAAATTCGAGTTTTACGAGCGCATGGAGCGTTTCCTGGCGCGACATCTGCACCCATAATTGTTTTGGAGTGGCGCGACGAATTCGCGCCACTTTTTTATCGCACTTTTGGAAGAAGAACTTATGAAACTGTATTACATGACTGGTGCTTGTCCTCTGGTGACCCGTATTGCCTTGGAATGGATAGGCAAGCCGTTTGAATCTCAGCGCGTCAGCCGCGACGAGCTGCAGCAAGAAGAATTTCTGAAATTGAACCCCAACGGCGCCGTGCCGGTGCTGGTGGATGGTGATTTGGTTCTGACTCAAAGTATTGCCATTCTGGAGTACCTGGCCGAGAAGAATCCCGAAGCGAACTTGATTGGCAGTACCATCGAGCAACGCTTTGAAGCGCGCCGCTGGCTAGCCTTCCTGAACGCTGAAATCCACCGCAACGTGGGCGTGGTGTTCGGTACGCATCGCTATGCTGATCAGGAAGCAACACAGGCTGAAGTCAAAGCCAAAACTGCTGCCCTGCTGACCAAGCAACTGGGCGTTATTGACAAGCACCTGGAAGGCAAAGAAACCCTGTCGGGCTCCTTGTCTGTAGCCGATGCTTACCTGTACGTGGTTCTGCGCTGGGCTGGCTTGATGAAGCTGGACCTGTCGGGCATGAAGAACCTGAATGCGTTCGTTGCCCGTATGGAGCAGAACGAAGGCGTAAAGGCTGCACTGCGTGGTGAAGGCTTGTTGAAAGACTAAGTTAGATTAAGCAGCTAACGATAGAGGCTTTCAGGGGATACTGCAGTTATTCATTTCCCTTAAATTTTAGGGCAAGAATATCGGCAAATTACAATAGACCTTAGTTGTTAGCGCTTGTGCTGCAGTTCTTGTTCTGATTCGCAGCACAAATAAAAAACCTGAATCCCAGCTTGCGCTAGATTCAGGTTTTTTTTGAGGCATTTGAATTAAAGCGGTGCTTTATATCAGTACTGCGGTATGGCTTGCCCACGACATGGGCTTGCCTCTTTAAGCTCCCAAATACGCCTTCCGAATATCCGGGTTCGCCAATAGATTAGCCCCGGTATCCTGCATCACCACTTTCCCGGTTTCCAGCACATAGCCACGGTCTGCAACTTGCAGGGCTTTATTGGCGTTCTGCTCAACTAAAAACACCGTCACGCCCTCTTCCCGAATCATGCGGATGATGTCGAAAATCTGCGCAATGATCAGCGGGGCTAAGCCCAGCGTAGGCTCGTCCAGCAGCAGCAAGGACGGTTTGCTCATCAGCGCACGGCCGATGGCCAGCATTTGCTGCTCGCCACCGGACATAGTTCCGGCACGTTGCGAAGCGCGCTCTTTTAGGCGGGGGAACAGTTTATAGACGTGCTCCTCCCCTTCTTCGATCTCGCTACGGCTTAGAAAGAAACCGCCCATCTTCAGGTTTTCCGACACGGTCAGGTCGGGAAAGACGCGACGGCCTTCGGGAGAGATGGCGATGCCTTTTCGCATGATGCGGTGCGTGTCGGCTTTGGTGATGTCCTCGCCCATGAAGCTGATGCTGCCCGCGGTCGCTCGGGGTGAGCCGCACACGGTCATGAGCAAAGTGGTTTTGCCAGCGCCGTTGGCACCAATCAGGGTGACGATTTCGCCCTGATTGACATCCACGCTGACCTGGTCAAGCGCCTGGATGGCGCCGTAATGGGTAGAGACAGAGTCCAGCTTCAGCACTTATTCTTCCCCCAGATAGGCTTTGATGACGCGCGGATCATTGCGCACTTCGTCCGGTAGGCCGGTGGCGATGGGTTTGCCATATTCCATTACCAGAATCCGATCCGACACGCCCATAACCAGGCTCATATCGTGCTCGATCAGTAAAACGGCAACATCAAACTCTCGACGCAGTTGGTCGATCAGGGCTTGCAGATCACGCTTTTCTTGGGGGTTCAAACCGGCTGCCGGCTCGTCCAGCATCAACAAGCGCGGCTGAGTAATCATGCAGCGGGCGATTTCCAGGCGACGCTGGTGGCCATAGGCCAGATTGCCTGCTTCACGGTTGGCCAGATCGCTTAAGTCCATGAAGTCCAGCCATTTCGCAGCACGTGCCTTGGCTTCTTGCTCCGAACGTTTGTAGCTAGCCAAGTTCAGCAAGCCAGAGAGAAAACTGGCTTTGAGCTGGCTATGCTGAGCAACCAGCAGGTTCTCCAACACGGTCAGCTTTTTGAACAGGCGCACGTTCTGAAAGGTACGTACCAGGCCTTTCTGAGCCACTTTGTGGCTGGACAGGCCGTGGATAGGTTGGTCTTCCAGGGTGACGGAGCCGGATGTGGGCTTGTAAAAGCCGCCTACGCAGTTAAATACGGTGGTTTTACCAGCGCCGTTGGGGCCGATGATGGCGAAAACTTCGTCTTTAGCCACCTCGAAGCTGACGGAATCCACCGCCAGCAAACCACCAAAACGCATCGACAGGTCTGAGACTCGTAGTAATGGGCTCATGTACGCAACTCCACATGAGGACGCTGCACAGGCAGCAAGCCCTGTGGACGCCAAACCATCATGGCCACCATGACCAGACCAAAAATCAACATCCGATACTCCGCAAACTCTCGGGCCAGCTCAGGCACCACGGTCAGCACAATGGCCGCCAGAATGACGCCGATTTGTGAACCCATGCCACCCAGCACGACGATAGCCAGGATCAGGGCGGATTCAATAAAGGTGAAGGACTCTGGATTAACCAGACCCTGACGGGCGGCAAAGAACGCACCACCAAAACCAGCAAACATGGCGCCCATGGTAAAGGCGGACAGTTTGATCGAGGTAGGATTCAGACCCAGCGAACGGCAAGCAATTTCGTCTTCACGCAGGGCTTCCCAGGCGCGGCCAATAGGCATGCGCACCACACGGCTGGAGACCAGCAAGGTGATCAGGGCCAGGGCCAAGGCCATCAGGTACAGATACACCACCACATCCTGATTACTGAAGGTCCAGCCCATCAAGTCATGGAACGTGGTCTCCCCTTCTGCCGCACGGCGTGCCATGGGGAAACCGAATACGGTCGGTTTGGGGATGCCGGAGATGCCGTCTGGGCCGCCGGTCAGCTCATACATATTGATGAGCAAGAGGCGAATGATCTCACCGAAACCCAGGGTGACGATAGCCAGGTAGTCGCCACGTAAACGCAGCACCGGAAAGCCGAGCAAGAAGCCGAACAAGGCCGCCATCCCACCGGCCAGCGGTAGTGCTTCCCAGAAGCCCCAGCCGGCGTAATGGTAGAGCAAGGCGTAGGTGTAGGCACCCACGGCGTAAAAGCCCACAAAGCCCAAGTCCAGCAGGCCTGCAAAACCCACCACAATGTTCAGACCCAGACCCAGCATGATGTAGATCAGCACCAGGGTGGCGATATCCACCTGGGCGCGGCCACTGAAAAAGGGCCAGACAACGGCACAAGCGATCACGACATACAGCAGGATCTTTTTGTGATGCATGCTGAGCTTGGGCAGGGTCCAGCGGCTTTCTCGCACTTTCTTGCGATTCACGTTAGGGCGAATCAGCTGAACGACAAAGACCAGGGCCATGCCGATCAGAATGATTTTCCAGTCGCTTTCCAAGTGGGTACTCATCCCGGCGCGCACAATTTGCAAGCCAAAGACGGGAGCCACAATAATGCCTGCCAAGACAGCGGCGACAAATGCATTGCTAAAGCGGTTCATCATTAGACTTTCTCCACCTCGGGTTTACCCAGCAGGCCCGTTGGGCGGAACAGCAGGATAAAGACCAACAGCAAAAAGGCGACGATGTCCTTGTATTGCGACGAAATAAATGCAGCGGCGAAGGTTTCTGCCAGACCCAGCAAGACCCCGCCCAGCATGGCGCCGGGGATGCTGCCGATACCGCCTAGCACTGCGGCCGTGAAGGCCTTGATACCGGCAATAAAGCCGATGAATGGGTTCAGTTTGCCAATGGCCGTGGCAATTAGCACGCCGCCCACCGCCGCCAGCATGGCGCCGATGACAAAGGTGAAGGAGATAATTTTATTGGTATCGATGCCCAGCAGGTTGGCCATGCGCAGGTCCTGTGAACATGCACGTGAGGCCCGACCCAAGCGGGAGTATTTGATATAAACGCTGAGCATGATCATCAGCGCTACGGTCACGACAATAATCATGACGCGCGAGTAAGGCGCAGTGATGGTGAAACCACCGGTCCCCAGCGTGAACTGGAACGAGCCGGTCAGGAGCGTAGGCACGGCCATATCGCGTGCACCCTGGCCCAGCGCCACCCAGTTCTGCAAGAAAATGGACATACCAATGGCTGAAATCAGCGGAACTAGCCGTGGACTGCCACGCAACGGCGCATAGGCGACTTTTTCAATCGCATAGCCGTAGACGGCGGTTACCAGGATGGCAACCAGCAACATGATAAGAATGATGAGCCAGATGGGCAGACCCGAGCCTACGCCGATGGCAGTCAGGGTCACCAGCCCAACATAGGCACCGATCATATAGATCTCGCCATGGGCAAAGTTAATCATTCCGATAATGCCATAGACCATTGTGTAGCCGATGGCGATCAGTGCATAAATAGCGCCCAAGGATAATCCATTGAACAGCTGCTGCAAGATCTGAGGGAGTAAATCAGACATGCTTGTTTTTTTCCGTTGAGTCCGTCGTTTTGTTTTGAGGCTTTGTGGGCATCCAAAAGCAATGCCCCCGTTCTTCTTAGAGAGCGGGGGCACGTAAACCAGTCTTATTTCTCAATAAGATCAAAGTTACCTTCTTTATCCCACTTGAAAACGGCAAATTCGAAATGCTTCAAATCACCCTTGGCGTCGTATTCTACCTTGCCAATGGCCGTATTGAACGCATTAGCGTGCATGTAGTCTGCTCCCTTGGCCGAATCCTCGCCTACGGCGTTGATCGTATCAGCAATAATTTGCACGGCTGCATAAGCGGGGAATGTGAAGGCCCCGTTGGGGTTGCGCTTATATTTGGTGAAGTTTTCCATCACTTCTTTGTTGGCCGGCATCTTGGTGAAGTCGGTTGGCAAGGTCACCAGCAAACCTTCTACTGCCGGGCCTGCAATAGCCACCAGATCCCGATTGGCGACCCCTTCCGGGCCCATGAAGGTGTTTTTCATGCCTTGCTCACGCGCCTGGCGCAGCAGCAGGCCCAGCTCGGCATGGTAGCCCCCAAAGTAAATCAGATCGGGGTTCACGCCCTTGAGCTTGGTGATCACAGCCGAGTAGTCGCTGTCGCCAACGTTAATACCCTCGTACATGACAATGTTCATGTCCTTTTTCTTCAGGGCATCGCGCACCTGGGTCGCTACGCCCGAGCCGTACGTTTGCTTGTCGTGCAAGATGGCGATGCTTTTTGGTTTCAAGACATCCGCAATGTAATCCGCGGCAAAGGGGCCTTGCTGGTCATCACGACCAATGGTGCGGAAAAAGTAGTGCGGCTTGATGGTGTCGGTCACCAGCGGCGAGGTGGCACCGGGAGTGATCGCCACAATCCCCTCTTGTTCGTAAATATTGACGGCAGGCACGGTGGTGCCTGAGCAAGCGTGCGCCACGGCGAATTTGGCGCCGGAGTTCACGACGCGGTTGGCGGCAGGAACAGCCTGTTTGGGTTCGCAGGCATCGTCAATCAACACGGCTTCCAGCTGTTTGCCTTTAACACCCCCTGCTGCGTTAATCGCATCAATAGCGGTAAGAGCACCGGCCTGGATCTGGTCACCGTATTGGGTGGACGGGCCAGTCATGGGTTGAGGGATACCAATTTTGATGGTGTCTGCCGCATAGGCAGTGCCCATGGCCAAAACGGTGGCCAAGGCGGTCAGAGCGGGGGTAAAGCGTCGAGTAAAGGTCATAGCAGCTGTCTCCCGAGGCCGGGGTCTACCGGCATTGCTTTTTAGAAAGTGCTTATTCTTAGGCCTGTACATGCATTGTTTTGCATCAGGGGAACCCATTTTGGCGGAGCCGCCTAAAACTTGTCACTTCGTATAAGCCCTAGCGCGCCGTGAATACTTTTTTAAATGATTAGCCTGCCTATCGGTTTGGTTTTCTTTTAAAGCCAGCCGCTACGCCGACGCGCGCATTTTTAAAAAAAAAGAGAGACACCGTGGTGTCCCTCTTTGGAGCCCTATTTTATTGAGCTAAATCAATTCCAGCCGTGTCTCTTAATAGCGCAATGAATTCTCACATTAGGAAAATTCCTTCGCCAATTCGCCGGCGCGTACTTTGGCAGCTTCGACCGCTTGTTGAACCAGCGAGGCAAATCCACCCTCATTCAGGACGTTCAAAGCGGCGGCGGTTGTGCCGCCTTTGGAGGTAACGCGCTCGCGCAAAACCGAGGGCTCTTCGGGCGACAGCGTGGCCAGCTGGGTGGCACCATGCAAAGTAGCCAAGGACAGCTGTCGTGCCTGTTCAGGCGACAAACCTTGCTCGATACCGGCTTTGATCAAGGCTTCGATGAACAGAAACACGTAGGCTGGACCGCTACCGGAAACGGCTGTGACGGCGTCAATGGCGGCGTCGTCCTCAACCCAGACAACTTCACCTACGGATTTCAACAATTGCTGTGCAATGGTTTTATCGCTTTCATCCACTTGCTCCAAGGCCATCAGGCCGGTGATGCCGCAGCCGATAAAGGCGGGAGTATTGGGCATGCAGCGGATAACGCGTTTATATGGCTCGCCGGGCTCGCCCAGCCATTCGGCCAAGGCGGTGGCGGGAATACCCGCGGCAACGCTGATCACCAGGGTGTCCGCTTGCAAATAGGGTTTGCAGGCCAGCACGGTTTCTTTCATGACCTGGGGCTTGACGGCAAATACCCAGATGCGTTGCTTGGCCAGGGCCGGACTCGGTTCATTGGCAATCTGCACCCCTTGCTGGGCCCACGACTCAAGGGCGGGCGGGTAGATATCAATGGCCAAAACATCCGAGCCGCCGCAGCGCTTGCCAATTAAACCAGCCGCCAAGGCGCTGGCCATATTGCCTGCGCCAATAAACGCCAGCTTAAAAGAGGTATCGTGTGGATTCATCATCATTCCCATTAAAATCTGTCCTCTGACACGTCGCGAATTGCGTTTGAGGGTAATTAGTCATTGCTTATAGGCTGTTGGAATGGATACATTCATAAGAGCGTCATAAACAAGTCATAAGCTTGAGTTTTAAAACCTGCTACACCTTAGCGGCATCTTTTATCAGGAGAAAGCCCCGATGCGAACAAAACTATTTGCCCTGTCTCTGGCCGGTCTGATTGCCTCCATAGGCACTGCACACGCAGCAACGGAAATTCAGTTCTGGCACTCGATGGAAGGAGCTTTGGGCGAGCGAGTTAATGCATTAGTAAAAGACTTTAACGCATCTCAGTCGGACTACCAGGTTAAAGCTTCGTACAAAGGCAATTACGGCGAATCCATGAACGCCGGTGTGGCCGCTTTCCGTGCCGGCAATGCCCCGGATATTCTCCAGGTCTTTGAAGTCGGCACCGCTACCATGATGGCGGCTAAAGGGGCCATTCAGCCGGTACAGGAAATGTCTGAAAAAGCCGGCAAAGCCATCAAACCGGAAGAGTTCCTGGGGGCTGTGGCAGGCTACTACTCGTCCAACGAAGGCAAGCTGATTTCCATGCCGTTCAACAGCTCTACCCCTGTGCTTTATTACAATAAAGACGCCTTCAAAAAGGCGGGGCTGGACGCCGAGAAGCCACCGAAAACCTGGCAGGAACTGCATGAAGCTGCCAAGAAACTGCGTGAGTCTGGCCAAGAGTGTGGTTACACCTCTTCCTGGCCATCCTGGATTCTGCTGGAAAACTTCGCCGCTTGGCACAATATCCCCTTTGCCAGTGAGAATAACGGTTTTGGCGGCCCCAGCGCCCGCCTGCAACTGGATAATCCTCTATTCCTGAAGCACCTGACCTTCCTGACTGATATGTCCAAGGACGGTACCTTCTCGTACGGTGGTCGTGGCGATACCGCCAATGCCCTGTTTACCAGTGGCAAGTGCGGCATGTTCACCGGCTCCAGCGGTAACCGCGCCAATATCATCAAAACAGGCGAATTTGAGTTCGGCACCAGCAGCCTGCCTTACTACAGTGACGTGCAAGGTGCGCCTCAGAACTCCATTATTGGCGGCGCGTCCCTGTGGGTCTTCGCCAAGAAGTCGGATGAGGTCTACAAAGGCGTGACCGAATTCTTCCACTTTATTTCCAGCCCTGAGCAAGCTGCTGCCTGGCACCAAGACACGGGTTACGTGCCAGTGACCAAAGCGGGCTTTGAAAAGACCAAAGAATCCGACTTCTACACCAAGAACGTCGGTGCGGATGTGGCGGTGAAACAGCTGGATGCCAGCACCACCGAGAACTCGCGTGGTATCCGCCTGGGTTCCTTGCCCCAGATTCGTGACATCGAAGACGGTGTGATGGAACAGGTTTTCGCAGGTAAAGTCACACCTGAAGAAGGTTTGAAAGCCATGCAAAACCGTGGTAATGAACTGCTGGAACGCTTTGAGAAGAGCGTGAAGTAAGCCCGTCCCGCCTTGGGCGGGTGGTTTACAATCGAGCGTATGAGTGCAGCTTCTGAGGGTGTCTTGGTGTTACTGCCAGCATGTTGACACCCGCTAATCCAAGCGGCTCATACGCTTTTCGTTTCCTTTCAGTCTGTCCACCCTGATGGTGGCGCTCCTTTCCCACCGCGCGCAAACCTATGGAAAAACGTGTCGTCTTTCGTCATAAGACACTGCCTTATTTGCTACTTGCTCCGCAGCTAGCCATCACCCTGATCTTCTTTTTTCTGCCCGCCGGTCAGGCGCTTTGGCAGGCTTTTCATCTGGAAGATCCCTTTGGCCTATCTTCGCAGTTTGTTGGCCTGGAAAATTTTGCCGAACTGTTCAGTAGCGCGGAATATAGAGCCTCGTTCACCACGACGGCGATGTTTTCGGCTGCGGTGTCGGTATTGGGATTGGTCATTGCGCTGGTGCTGGCTGTAATGGCCAATCGCGTAGTGCGTGGTGCCCTGCTCTATCGCAGTTTGTTGATTTGGCCTTATGCCGTGGCAACTGCGGTTGCCGGCGTGTTGTGGCTGTTCTTATTCTCTCCTTCGGTGGGGATTGTGGCCGTGTTTTTGCTGGAACATGGTTTTCAATGGAACCCGCGCTTGAATGGTAATGACGCCATGCTGCTGGTAGTTATCGCCTCGGTATGGAAGCAGATTTCCTACAACTTCCTGTTTTTCCTGGCTGGCCTGCAAGCCATTCCGCGCTCCTTGATTGAAGCGGCTGCCATGGATGGTGCGGGCCCTATGCGCCGTTTTTGGGCCATTGTGTTCCCCTTGCTCGCGCCCACGACCTTCTTCCTGCTGGTCGTCAATATCATTTATGCCTTCTTTGACACCTTTGCCATTATTGATGTGGTCAGTCAAGGTGGTCCGGGCGAAGCTACCTCGATTCTGGTTTACCGGGTCTACAACACGGGTTTCCGTGGCTTGGATATTGGATCTTCGGCGGCTCAGTCTGTGGTGTTGATGGTGCTGGTTGTGGCGCTGACGGTGATTCAGTTCCGCTATATTGATCGCAAAGTGACGTACAGCTGATGCGTAGCAAGGAACATAGTCATGGTTGAACGACGCCCTATTCTTGATTTTTTCACTCATCTGACCCTGATTCTGGGTGTGATCGTGATTGCACTGCCCCTGTACATCACGTTTGTAGCCTCGACCCAAACCAGTGCTGAAGTAGCCCGTGCGCCCATGTCGCTGCTGCCTGGCTCGCACATGGTGGAGAACTACGTGACGGCTTTGCAGGGCAAGGCAACCAATGCTCCGCCGGTAGGACGCATGTTGATGGTCAGCATGGTAATGGCGCTGGGAATTGCCGTCGGCAAGATCATTATTTCCATGCTCTCGGCCTTTGCTGTGGTGTATTTCCGCTTCCCTTTCCGCATGCTGTTTTTCTGGATGATTTTCATCACCCTGATGCTGCCAGTGGAAGTGCGCATTATGCCCACCTACAAGGTCGTGGCGGACCTTCAGTTGCTGGATAGCTATGGGGGCCTGATCCTGCCCTTAATTGCTTCTGCGACGGCGACATTCTTGTTTCGTCAGTTCTTTCTGACGGTGCCCGATGAATTGATCGAGGCCGCCCGAATCGACGGGGCGGGTCCCATGCGTTTTTTCAAAGATGTGCTGCTGCCCTTATCTAAAACCAGCATTGCAGCCCTGTTTGTGATTCAGTTTATTTACGGCTGGAACCAGTATTTGTGGCCGCTGATCATCACCACACAAGAGGATATGTACCCGATTGTGGTGGGTATCCGGCGCATGATTTCCGGTGGTGACAGTGTGACTGAATGGAACGTGGTGATGGCGACAGCCCTTTTAGCCATGATCCCACCTGCACTGGTGGTGATGCTGATGCAAAAGTGGTTCGTCAAGGGCCTCATCGACTCCGAAAAGTAATTCTCTACAGGCTTTATTGAATGGCTAGCTTACGATTTGAAGGCGTCAAGAAAACCTATCCGAACGGCACGGTCGTTATTCACGGCATTAATGTAGACGTGAGTGATGGCGAGTTCGTCGTCATTGTGGGCCCGTCTGGTTGTGGGAAATCCACCTTGATGCGTATGGTAGCGGGCCTGGAGTCTGTTACCGAAGGCCAGGTCTATATTGACGGCAAGATGGTGAATGATCTGGAACCGGCTGAGCGCGATATCGCTATGGTGTTCCAGAACTATGCGCTCTACCCTCATATGTCGGTGTTCGACAATATGGCATATGGCTTGAAGATCCGTAAGTTCTCCAAGGACGAGATCAAGCAGCGGGTCAATGCGGCAGCATCCATCCTGGAATTGGGCGCCTTGCTGGAGCGTCGCCCTGGTCAGCTTTCCGGTGGACAGCGTCAGCGAGTGGCGATGGGCCGAGCCATTGTGCGTGAGCCCAAGGTGTTTTTGTTTGATGAGCCTTTGTCCAATCTGGATGCCAAGCTGCGGGTTCAGATGCGGCTGGAAATTCAAAAACTGCATCGTCGCCTGAAAACCACCAGCCTTTATGTCACCCACGATCAGATCGAGGCTATGACGCTGGCAGAGCGCATGATTGTGATGAATCAAGGCATGCCAGAACAGATCGGTACCCCTAGCGAGGTATTCGAGAAACCTGCCTCGGTTTTTGTGGCTAGTTTCATCGGTTCACCACCTATGAACCTCTTGCCTGTTCATGTGAATGAAGCCGGCCAAATTCGACAAGACAATGACCAGCCTGTGCAATTTACTCCTGATATGGTGCCGGCTTCAGTACGTGGCCGTAAGGTGTTCCTGGGCATACGGCCAGAGCATATCCAACTTCATGTACCGGGCGTGACTACCCAGGTGGAAATGGTGGAGATTCTGGGCTCCGAGCAGCTATTGCATTTGGGCTGTGGGGACTACCGCATTATTGTGCGCTGCCCGATTGAGCAGACTCGCAAGTACCCCATCCAAATTGGTGAGGCTATTCAGATCGGCTATATGCCGCCCCACCCCTTGCATTGGTTCGATCGGGATACAGGCTTGCGTATCGAGGACTGAACCGAACGTGGCAATGCCGCTTGATCGCACAATAAAAAAACCGGCCCGAAGGCCGGTTTTTTTTACAAGCAAGAATCAGGGATTACTTGTTGTAGACAGTTTTGCTACCGTCAGCGTGCCAGCTAAAGACGTCAAATTTGAAGTCGTTCAGGTCGCCCTGCTTGTTCCAGCTGATTTGGCCGATAGGTGTTTTCACACTGTTGGCGTGCAGGTACTCGGCAACTTTCACAGGATCATCAGCGCCAGCGCCCTTGATGCCTTCAGCAATGGCGATGGTGGCCGCATAAGCCGACAGTTGGAACGCGCCGCTAGCGTCACGCTTCTTGTCCTGGAAAGCCTTAACAATGGCCTGGTTGTCCGGATCTTGCGAGAAGTCTGCAGGCAGGGTCAGCAACATGCCTTCAACTGCTTTACCAGCAATCGCGTTAATGTCCGGGTTACCCACGCCTTCTGGGCCCATGAAGTGGACTTTTACGCCCTGTTCCGCCGCTTGGCGCAGCAACAGGCCCATTTCTGGGTGGTAGCCACCAAAATACACAAAGTCCACGCCTGTGGATTTCAGCTTGGTGATGACGGCGGAGTAATCGCTGTCACCGGCATTAATGCCTTCGAACAGGGACACTTCAGTACCGGCTTTTTGCAGCTCGGAGCGAACCGAAGCAGCAATACCCTGACCGTAGGATTGTTTGTCGTGCAGCACGGCTACTTTCTTGGGCTTGATCTGCTCCAGGATGAACTTGGCTGCAGCTGGGCCTTGCTGATCGTCGCGACCGATGGTGCGCAGGATCATTTCGTAGCCTTTGCCATCGGTGACGGCAGGAGCCGTTGCCGAAGGGGTGACCATCAAGACGCCTTCGTTGTTATAGATTTCGGTGGCAGCGATGGTGGCACCCGAACAAACGTGACCGACGACATAGTGGATCTTGTCATTCACGATACGGTTGGCAGCGACGGGGCCTTGCTTAGGTTCGCAGGCATCATCCACAGTGACCAGTTCGAGCTGTTTGCCCAGAACACCACCGGCAGCATTGATCTGTTCGATAGCCGTATCGACGCCTTGTTTGACCATATCGCCGTACTGCGTCACCGAGCCTGTGAAAGGACCGGCCAGAGCAATACGAATGTTGTCAGCGTGAGCAGCACCGGACAAGAGCAGACCCGTTGCCAGGCTCATGGCCGCTGCAACAGGAGTGAAACGAATTTTCATAGAAAACACCTCCGTGAATATGCAGGAAAGCATACACCGATAACAGGGCGATATGCCTGCCTTGGGCTGCAATTCAGGGTTTTCTATAGGAGGAATAAGAAGGGCCACCTGATGGTGGCCCTGTTTTATCGCTCGTTAAGGCGATAAAGACGGTATTACTGCAGCAAGCTGCGCAGCATCCACGCGTTTTTCTCGTGCACGTCCAGGCGCTGTGTCAACAGGTCAGCCGTAGGCTGGTCGTCTGCGGAGTCAGCACGATCAAAGGCGGCGCGAGCGGTACGAGCCAAGGCTTCGTTACCCTTGACCAGCAGTTCGATCATGGTGGTGGCGTTAGGCACGGAAGTGGGCTGCGAAATGGACGACAGCTTCTGGAACTCGGCATAGGTGCCGGGGGCATAGTGGCCCAGGGCGCGAATACGCTCGGCGATATCATCCAGGGCTTGCCACAGTTCGGTGTACTGCGTCATGAACAGCTCATGCAGTGTCTTGAACATGGGGCCGGTGACGTTCCAGTGGAAGTTGTGCGTCATCAAGTACACGGTGTAGGAGTCGGCCAGTACCTTGGACAATTCCTTGACCACAGCAGCACGATCTGCAGTGGAAATACCGATGTCAATTTTCAACGCGCTGCTGACGGCTGCGGGTGCGGCGGGTTTGGCCGCTGCTGCCGGTTTGGTCGCGGCGGGCTTGCTTGCAGCAGGTTTAGCAGCTGGCTTGGCAGCGGCTTTTGCGGGAGCTTTGGCAGCAGTGGCAGGCTTTTTGGCGACGGCCTTTTTAGCAGTCACTTTTTTGGCGGGGGCCTTAGCGGGTGCGGGTTTGAGTTCAGCCTTTACATCGGCTGCAACGGCGGCCTTGGTATCGGTGCTTGGGGCGTCTGCGGCCTTGGTGACCTTGGCGGTTTTACTCACTGCTTTCACGGCTTTTGCCATAATGGACTCCTGTTAAACAGAGGGCTAAATAGGTACTGAAGCAGAATAACACGCAGTATGTGTGCGGCTTACGCTAGTTCAGGATACGGGAAATTGCTGTTGTATTCGACTTTTAAGTAATTGACTCCACCCAAGCCACTTTCCATGATCCCACGGGTCAAGGCATCAATGGCCGAGACACGAGGAAAACTTTTGCGCCAGACCAAAGCAATGCGACGATCCGGGATGGGTTTTTTGAAGGGTACATAAGCGAGCAGATCATTGGCCTGACCAGGGGCATTCAAAGAGCTGGCGGGCAGCACTGTCAGCCCGATACCAGTAGCCACCATATGCCGGATGGTTTCCAGTGACGAACCTTCAAAGGTGCGCTGTATGCCTTCGCTGGAGGCCGAGAAGCGTGACAGTTCCGGGCACACATCCAGCACCTGATCCCGGAAGCAATGGCCAGCTCCCAGAAGCAACATCGTCTGGTCTTTCAGCTGTTCCGGATCGATTTCTTTGCGCTTGGCCCAGGCATGTTCATGGGGCATGGCAACCACAAATGGCTCGTCGTACAACTCGCGGATGACCAGCCCTGTTTCTGGTAAAGGCAAGGCCACAATGGCGCAATCAATCTCGCCTTGGCGCAGCAATTCCAACAAGCGCACGGTAAAGTTTTCTTGCAATAAAAGTGGCATTTGCGGGGTCAACTCGATCTGCTTGGGCACCAGCTTGGGCAGCAGATAGGGAGCGACCGTGTAAATAATGCCAAGTCGCAAGGGCCCTGCTAAAGGATCATGACCCTGGCGGGCAATCTCACGCAGGTTGGCGCCCTCTTCGAGCACTTTCTGTGCCTGAGTGACGATGCGCAATCCGATCGGAGTAATAGCCACTTCGGGCCCGCCACGCTCGAAGATGACCACGCCTAACTCGTCTTCCAGCTTTTTAATCGCCACCGACAGCGTGGGTTGGCTTACAAAGCAAGCTTCGGCGGCACGTCCAAAATGACGTTCGCGTGCCACGGCAACGATGTACTTCAGCTCGGTCAATGTCATGACAATTCCTTGTGCAAAACAGCATTAAGACCTTGGGTCAACTACGTAGTAATTCTTCCCGGCCCTTCATCCAGCGCTGTAAATGGTGGTTAGCGTGGTCTGGATAATCACGGCGAAAGGTGCTGGCCAATGTCTGGGCCTGCTCGATCAGATCTTCATCGGACTCCAGGCTGGCAAAACGCAAGCCAGCCTGTCCGGATTGACGCATCCCCATGAACTCACCGGGACCGCGCTGCTCCAGATCGCGGCGGGCAATTTCAAAGCCATCCGTGGTTTCGTACATGGCACGCAAACGCAGGCGGGCAATGGCCGACAACGGTGCTTGGTACAGCAGCACACAGACGGATTGAATCTGGCCCCGCCCTACCCGGCCACGCAGCTGGTGCAACTGGGCCAGACCAAAACGTTCGGCATGTTCAATAATCATCAGGGAGGCGTTGGGCACGTCCACCCCCACTTCAATAACGGTCGTGGCCACTAAAACATCCAGGTTTCCGGTTCTGAAGGCTTCCATGACGCCGGCTTTGTCCGCCGAGGCCAGGCGACCGTGAATCAGCCCCACGCGCAGTGGTGCCAAGGCCAACTCAAGAGCGGCATGGGTATCAACAGCCGTCTGTAATTGCAGGGCTTCACTTTCTTCAACCAAGGGGCAAACCCAATAGGCTTGTCGACCTTGGGCCACTTCAGCTCGTACGCGCGCCATGATCTCGTCACGGCGATTGTCGGCAGCCAGTTTGGTAATAATGGGGCTGCGGCCGGGTGGCAGTTCGTCAATAGCAGACACGTCCAGGTCTGCAAAAAAGGCCATGGCCAAGGTGCGTGGGATAGGCGTCGCACTCATGTTTAGTTGATGCGGCAGGTAGGCTTGGCCTTTCTTGTCTTGTGCATCGCCTTTGCGATTCAGTTCCAGACGTTGGCCCACGCCGAAGCGGTGCTGCTCGTCCAGAATGACCAAGCCTAATTGCTGGAACTGCACATTATCTTGAATCAGAGCTTGGGTGCCGATCGCCAGTCTGGCTTGGCCGGAGCTGATAGCCTCGTAGGCCAATCGTTTGGCTTTTACACCCAAGCTACCACTTAACCAGGCCAGCTCTATGCCCAAGGGTTCCAGCCAGGACCGCATTTTCAAATAGTGCTGTTCGGCCAGAATCTCGGTCGGTGCCATCAGGGCGACCTGAAACCCGCTGGCAATCGCTTGGACTGCAGCAATGGCCGCCACAATGGTTTTGCCGCTCCCCACATCGCCCTGCAAGAGTCTATGCATAGGATAAGAGCGCTTCATATCCGCGCTGATTTCTTTTACACAGCGTTTTTGGGCAGCCGTCAGCGTGAAGGGTAAAGAGGCCAATAAAGCCTTGGTCAACTCGCTATTGCCCACTTTCATGGGCTTGGAGCGCTGCGCCTGACGGGCTGCACGTGCTTGGGCCAGAGACAGTTGCTGCGCCAGCAGCTCATCAAATTTGATGCGGCTCCAGGCAGGATGTCCTTGCTCGAACAAATCGTCGTAGCTTAATTCGGGAGGTGGATAGTGCAAGAGCCGGATTGCCTGGGAAAAAGGCATTAGGCCATATTCGGTACGGACTTCTTCGGGCAACGTATCGCGCAGATCCGCATGATTCAAGGCATCGGCAATTGCTTTGCGCAACTGCACCTGGCTTAGGCCATCAGTGGTGGGATACACAGGGGTCAAGGCACTGGCCAGGGGCTGGCCGGCTTTGGTGACTTTAGGATGCACCATTTCCAGGCCATGAAAGCCCTGGCGCACTTCGCCACGCACGCGCAAAGGTAAATCGCCTTGCAGCTGTTTGAGCTGACTGGGATAAAAGTGCAGCCAGCGCAAGGCCAACTCCCCGCTGTCATCTGCAATGCGTGCATGCAATTGCGCGCGGGGACGTGCTTGGACATCCGTACTCAGGATGCGCCCTTCGATTTGCGCCATCTTGCCAGGATAGAGACGAGCAATAGGCTCCACCTGAGTCTCGTCCTCGTAGCGCAAAGGGAGATGGACCACAAAGTCGGCAGGCTCTAGCAGGCCGAGCTTTTCAAATTTCTGATCCAGACTGAGCGCTTTGCGTGGCGCCGCCCGTTTGGCCTGAGGCGCAGGCCGACCCGCGGTCATGGCGATACGTCTTTAGAAATTGAGGATGGCCTCGACCTCGAACTGAGCGCCTTTGGGCAAGCTGGCCACACCAATGGTGGAGCGTGCCGGGAAAGGCTGAGGAATCAGTTCGGCCATGATGGCGTTGGCGCTGGCAAAGCGGGACAGATCTGTCAGGAACAAGGTCAGTTTGACGATGTCGCCCAGGTTAGCGCCTGCTTCTTTGACCACGGCTTCCAGATTGGCAAATGCCTGACGGACCTGACCTTCAAAATTTTCAGATACCAGTTCGCCAGTGGCAGGCTCCAGACCGATTTGACCCGACAAAAACACGGTCTTGCCGCCTGAAGCGATAATGGCCTGAGAGTAAGGGCCTACGGCTGCCGGAGCGGCATCGGTGAAGACGACTTGCTTAGTCATAAGAAACCTCTGATGAGTGTTGTACTATCAGAGTTTAAGCGCCTATAGCTAAAATTAACAGATCTTGGCGTGATTATTTTTCGACGAAGGCGCGCTCAATGACGTAGTCACCCGGCTGGCCAACTCCCGGCGAGACCACGAAACCGCGATTGTCGAGCATGGCGCTGATATCGGTCAGCATGGCGGGGCTACCGCACAGCATGGCGCGATCCTGAGCCGGATCCAATTGAGGAATACCCAAGTCTGCACATAACTTGCCCGAATCGATCAGGTCGGTAATGCGGCCGGTATTGCGGAATTCTTCGCGGGTAACGGTGGGGTAGTACAGCAGTTTTTCACGTACCACGTCGCCGAAGTATTCGTTCTGGGGCAGCTCGTTCTGGATAAAATCCGAGTACGCCAGTTCGCTGACGAAACGCACGCCGTGTACCAGGATCACTTTTTCAAAGCGCTCGTAGGTGTCGGGGTCTTTGATGATGCTCATGAAAGGGGCCAGACCGGTGCCGGTACCAAACAGGAACAGATTGCGGCCAGCGCGCAGGTCGTCAATGACCAGGGTGCCCACGGGCTTGCGGCTAACCAGAATGCTGTCGCCTTCCTTCAAGTGCTGCAGGCGCGAGGTCAAGGGGCCGTTCTGCACCTTGATGCTGAGGAATTCCAGATTTTCTTCATAGTTGGCGCTGGCGATGCTGTAAGCGCGCATGAGCGGCTTGCCATCCACTTCCAGACCGATCATTACAAAGTGCCCATTATGAAAACGCAGGGCGGCGTCGCGGGTGGTGGTAAATGAGAACAATGTGTCGTTCCAGTGGTGGACGCTGAGCACTTGTTCGGTATTGAAAGCTGCCATGATAGTTGTCGTATAAAGGGGCAAAAGAGCCCGGATAAGTAAGCAAATATTTGACCATTGTACCGAGTTCCCCAGGTAAATCTATGCTCATTCAGCAATACGATTTGATCGCAATCAGGACTTACCATTAAGTTTTGGAAGCCGCTATTTCCCTGGCTTGGCAGGTCTGCTCCCCTGGTTTTGCGCTGATGGCCGCGCTGGCGCCTAAATAGCTCTTGCCTAGTTTCTGCATACGTTTGATAATCATTCACATTTTCCGGCTTCTTCGCTATTTTCGCCTGTTTTTGGAGTGTTGATGATGCGCTTTAATCTTCGTAATCGTGCCTTGACCCAGGCCTTGTTATTGTCCGCTCTGGGCACCATGTCGATGGCTGCCTTTGCCTCTGGCGAAGTCAATATCTACACAACACGCGAACCTGGCTTGATCACTCCCCTGCTGGAGACCTTCAGCAAAGACACGGGCGTGAAGGTCAACACGGTGTTCGTCAAAGATGGTCTGATCGAGCGTGTGAAAACTGAAGGCGACAAATCCCCTGCCGACATTCTGATGACGGTAGACATTGGCAACCTGCTGGATCTAGTGGAAGCCGGTATTACCCAGCCGGTCCAATCTGCTGAGTTGACCAGTGCCATCCCCGCCAATCTGCGCGGTGCGGACAATCAGTGGTACTCCCTGTCCCTGCGTGATCGAGTGGCGTATGTGGCCAAAGATGTGGATGTGAAGAGCATTCACTACGAAGATTTTGCTGATCCTAAATGGAAAGGCAAAGTGTGTATCCGCTCCGGTCAGCACCCTTACAACACCGCTTTGGTCGCAGCGATGATTGCGCACAATGGCGCAGAAGCAACTGAACAGTGGCTGCGTGGCGTGAAAGACAATTTGGGTCGTAAGGCCGCTGGCGGTGATCGTGATGTAGCCCGCGATATTCTGGGTGGCATTTGTGATGTGGGTATTGCCAATGCCTACTACGTGGGCCGTATGAAGAACGCCGAGCCTGGTACCGATGCCTACAAATGGGGTGAAGCCATCAATGTGGTACGTCCTACTTTCGCGGATGCCAAGGGTGGCGGTACACACGTGAACATCTCGGGTGCGGCCGTAGCCAAGCACTCCCCTAATAAGGACAATGCTGTCAAACTGCTGGAGTACCTGGTTTCCGAGAAAGCCCAGAGCCTCTACGCCAAGGCCAATTATGAATATCCCGTGCGCGCGGGCGTAGAGCTCGATCCGGTTGTGGCCAGCTTTGGTGCCATGACCATTGACTCTTTGCCGCTGATTGAAATCGCCAAACATCGCAAGCAAGCCAGCGAGTTAGTGGATAAAGTTGGCTTCGACAATTAAAATCGCCCTACTCTTTTTCTACGACCGCCAGCTTTGAGAAATCAGAGCGGCGGTCGTCGCGCATTTAAGCGCCGGTAATACCTAGCTTCTAATAATGTCCTTTTTCCGTCGTCTGCCCCTTTGGTCTCTGGCTGCTGCATTAATTGCTCTTATGGTGGCAGCACCTGTGATTACGCTGCTGACTTACGCTTTAGGCGGCTCGACCGAGCATTGGTCGCACCTGTTCCAGTTTGTGCTGCCCCAGGCCATGAGCAATACCTTGTTGCTGCTCTTGGGGGTAGGCGTGGTGGTCAGCTGTTTGGGGGTGGGGTCAGCTTGGCTGATTACCGCTTACGAGTTTCCCGGACGACGTGTATTGCAATGGGCCTTGCTTCTGCCCTTGGCGGTGCCCACCTATATCGTGGCCTTTGCCTATCTAGATTTGCTGCATCCGATTGGCCCGATTCAATCCGCAATCCGCTATGTCTTGGGCTATAGCAGCCCGCGCGAATTCCGCCTGCCTGATCTGCGCTCCTTGGGCGGTGCCATTTTCTTGCTGGGTTCAGTGCTCTATCCCTATGTGTATCTGAGCACGCGAGCCATGTTTGCCACCCAATCGGCCAGCTTGCTGGAAGCGGCACGCATTATGGGTGAATCAGGCCGGAGCGTGTTTTTCCGTGTGGTGTTGCCGATGGCTCGCCCTGCGATTGCAGTGGGTGTCAGTTTGGCCCTGCTGGAAACCTTGAACGATATTGGTGCCTCTGAATTCCTGGGTGTGCAGACCTTAACTGTATCCATCTACACCACGTGGGTGACGCGCTCCGATTTAGCGGGGGCTGCACAAATTGCGGTGTCCATGCTTTGTCTGGTGGCCGCGCTGATCAGTATCGAACGTTATGGCCGTCGTCGTCAGTCCTATTCCAGCAATCAGCGCTCGGAACCCATACGCCCTACAAAGTTGAAAGGGGCGGCAGCCTGTGTCGCCATTGCTTTGGGCGTGGCTCCCGTTGTGGTGGGTTTTGTGGCCCCTTCCCTGTATTTACTAAATGAAAGCATCAAGCATGTGATGCAAACCGGCGGCTTGTCGGCGCAACTGCTTAGCAGCGCCTGGAACACTTTATATATTGCTGCCTTGGCCACCATGGCCACCTTATCCTGTGGTTTGATCATGGCCTGGTCGGCTCGTGCTGTGCGTTCAGGAAGCAAACCCCGTCTGGCACGTTTCTTGGCGGGTGTCAGTAGCTTGGGCTATGCCATTCCGGGTACGGTCTTGGCGATTGGCCTGCTTACACCCTTAGTGATGTTCGACTCCTTTTACAATCAGCTTTTATCCTGGTTCGGGATCTCGTCTACCGGCCTGTTGTTAATGGGCTCGACCCTGGCCTTGGTGCTGGCTTACACACTGCGGTTTTTGGCCATTTCGATTGGCGGTATAGAGGCCGGTCTGGCACGTATCCCCTCCTCGCTGGAACAGGCTTCCCGCTTATTGGGTGAAACTCCGGCGGGTACGCTGAAACGCGTGCACTTGCCTTTGCTGCGGCCCGCCATGGGCGCGGCTGCTTTATTGATTTTTGTGGATGCCATGAAGGAGCTGCCTGCAACCTTGCTGCTGCGTCCGATGAACTTCGAGACGCTGGCAACCTGGTTGTATGCAGAGGCCGCTCGCGGAACGTATGAGGAAGGCGCTGTTGCCGCCTTGGCCATTGTTCTGGCCGGTTTGATTCCCGTTATTTTATTGGCACGTACTCAATTGATGGCCTCTGGCCCACGCGCATCATGAACGATTTTCTGGATTTGCAGGCGATCACCCTGTCCTATGAAACGTCTGAAGGCTTTCGGCCTGTCGTAGACCAGCTCAGCTTGCAGGTACCCCAAGGGGAAATTGGCTGTTTGCTGGGTGCATCAGGCTGCGGTAAAACCACGGTCTTGCGGGCGATTGCCGGTTTCGAGCCTTTGCGTGAAGGGCAGATTCTGCTTAATGGCCGCGTGCTGTCTGCCATATCCCAGCAAGTCCCTCCTGAGCATCGTCAGGTAGGCATGATGTTTCAGGACTACGCCCTCTTTCCCCATTTGACGGTAGAGAAGAACGTGGGCTTTGGCCTACGTAAATGGGACAAAGGTGAACGGCAGGCACGGGTTCTGGAGATGCTGGAGCTGGTGGATTTGGCTCGTTTGGCACAACGTTATCCGCATGAGTTGTCCGGTGGCCAGCAACAGCGTGTGGCCTTGGCGCGGGCTTTGGCTCCCAAACCTTCTTTGCTCTTATTGGACGAGCCCTTCTCCAATCTTGATGTGGATACGCGCGAGCGCCTGGCTTTTGAGGTGCGCGATATCCTTAAAAGTGCCGGTATTACCGCCATTCTGGTGACGCATAACCAGGCTGAAGCCTTTGCCATTGCCGACCGTATCGGGGTGATGCAGGCCGGCAAGATTATTCAGTGGGATACCCCTTACAGCCTGCACCATCGTCCGGTGAATGATTTCGTGGCGGACTTCATCCGCCGGGAAGCGATTATGGCGCAGCGGGCCCAGGCTTTTCTACGCGGTGAGCAAATAGAGTCGTAGTAACAGGGTAAGCTGCGCGCCTGCTTTAGGACCTTGGGGCAGATATATTCTGCAGTCACCATGCGAACAAGCTCAGCATGTTTGGCGGTGTGGGTTGCCATATGCGATTCCTTTGACGTGATGCCGGTTGCGGTACAACCCTCCCAAGCGCTGATACAAACGTTTATCTGACACCTTAGGCAAGGAGGCTTGGGCTAGCAGTAAACAGGTGTAGTGATTTAGTAGTTAGTGATTGGCTGCTTGTGTATTACTGCGCTGCTCAGAGGGTGCGAGCCGCATCAAAAACGGCAAGGCTAGGGCTGTTGCAGCTGTCAGGAGTAGCAAGGTATTTAGCCCGGCAAGCGAGACATCCTGATCACTCAGAACGAAGGCTGGAATGGCCAAGGCGATAAAGCTGCCTATATGGTTACCAGTAGTTTGCAATGCCATGAAACGGCCTCGCTGGGCGGGACTGGGATAGCTAGCGCTGTGGGCACTGGCGCAGACTAGCCGGGTATAAGTTCCAGCCATAAATACGATCATGAATCCCTGCGCTGTGGCCCAGCCTAGAGCCAGCAAGATCAGGGACAGGAGTAAAGCCAGTGTTCCTAGATCGGCCATGAGCGTCTCTCCCCATTTCTTGATACCTAGCGCAGACAGACGCGAAGCCAGCAAAGCGGCGACCCCGCCCAAAATAAAAATGATCGGCATTTGGCTCAGCTGCGTGTCATAGCGTAGTGCCAAGACGGGAATCAGTACTGGAATCAGCAATAGCGAGCCCGCTTGGGCGATAGCAGGCAAGCTTAGCCAGCGCCAGGCGTCTTTACCCAAAGAACTGCTCGGTGTTTGCGCTGTAGCCTGTGAACTGGCAGGCAGGAAGAAATACGCCACTAGGCCCGCGAATAGGCAAAGTCCGGCCAGAACCAGCATGGCAGTACGCCAACCCAGGTTCACAGCAATGAACAAGACAGCGGGCATACCTGCAATGCTAACCAAGGCGAAAGCGCTGACCACAATGGCAATCGCGTCTGTGCGCTGTTCGGCATTCATGCCATTGAGCAGCAAAGTCATAGCTGCACTCATTAAAAAGCCACCCAATAGGCCAGCCCCCAGACGCAGCCCAAGAAAGAGCAAAAAGTCCGAGCCAAGGGCGCCTAAGCCGGTCAATATGGCAAGTAAGCACAAGGCTAAAAGCAGCAAGGGCTTCAAAGGGGCTTTGTGCATCCAACGAGCTGCCAAGACACCGGATAAGGCGGCTGATCCCATATAGGCAGAGGCGGCATAACCGGCATACGCAGGAGGAACGTCAAAATCTACGGCCATCCATACAAATAAGGGAGTGAGTGCCATGAACTCCAATGCATGTACAAACTGGATGAACGAGACGGCCCTAGCCTGTAGCTGGGGACGTAAAACTTCAGATTCAGACATAGTGATCGCCATAAAGAAACAAGGCCCTAGCCTAGTTCTTCGCGATTTTGATATGTAGTCTCTATAATTTTAATATTGATTTATCAAAATCGGGATCTTTGTCATGACGCCTCAGCTGAATCTGAATGCTTTGCGGGTATTTGTTCAAGTGGCGGAAAGTGGCAGTTTCACGGCAGCTGCCCAGGCACTGGCTTTACCGACTTCGAATGTCAGCCGTTATGTCGCCCAGCTGGAGCGGCAAGTGGGTCAGCGGCTGTTGGAGCGCAGTTCTCGGCAGCTACGTTTAACCAGCGTAGGCCAGGGTTTGTTTGATACGGTGCAGCCTTGGTGGGGAGCCTTGAAGCAGGCAGAACAGGATTTGCTGGATCAGCGCACGCGTCTGTCAGGACGTTTGCGGATTTGTATCCCCTCGGAAGTAGGCCCGGTTTTATTGGCAACGATGTTGGCAGATTTTGCAGAGCAGCATCCTGATCTTGAACTGCATTGCCAGACCAATCTGGAAGGCCCTAAGGTGCTGACGCAGGATTTTGATCTGGCCTTGTTAATGTGTCGTGGTGCTTTGCCCGATAGTAATTTGGTCGTGCAGGATCTGTGCTCTTTTGATTGCCAGGTCGTGGCAGCCCCCGTTTTGATTGAACAGCTCGGGATGCCGACGCGCCTGGAAGAGCTGGAGCATTTGCCTTGTATTACGACGGATACGGCCTTGGACGGCCAAGCTTGGCAGTTTGTGCTGCCTGACGGAAATTTCCAGATCTTGAATGTGTCTAGCCGCTTTCGCGTTAATAGCGGTTTATTGGCTGGTGCTGGAGCGCTCAAAGGCTTGGGCTTTGCGATTTTGGCGCAGCAAGCTTGTCAAAAGGACATTGATCAAGGGCGCTTGATCCCCGTTCCCCTGCCCTTGCCTCCTGCACCCCTGCGTCTGGTGTTGGCTTATACGCATCGACGGCACTTGTCGAACGCGGCACGTGCTTTGATTGATTATTTAAAGACGCAGCGTGATAGTGGCGCACTGCCCGGTTTAAGCACAAGCGTGGATTAGCGTTCACGGCTTATCATTTGCTGCCCCGGCACGTGACTGCTTTAGCTGGCTTAACCATATCAATATGAGGAATACCGTCCTCGTCGTAAATGTCGCCCACCGGTTTAAAGCCTAAAGAACCGTAGAAGCTCTGCAAGTGCGCCTGGGCTCCGATGCGTATGCCTGCGCGGGGATAGTGAGCTTCAGTAAAGCGAATGGCTTCGGCCACCAGGGCATAGCCAATTTTCAGGCTTCTGAATTTGGCCAGCGTCAGGACACGCCCAATTGATGGCTGATCATATTTCAGGCCGGGTTCGACGACGCGGGCATACGCGGCCAGTTCCCCATCTTTAAGTACTGAAAGATGCCAGGAACGCAAATCCAGCCCATCTACCTCTTGATAGGCGCAGGATTGCTCCACGACAAACACCGCCTCCCGAGCCTGGATGATGGCGTACAGTTCCCGCGTGGACAGATCGTCCAGTTGCTTCCATTGAAAAACCAGGTCCATCTTTACGTCCATGACGATAGTGATTTATTGACTGCGTATGGTAATCGTTTAATTGATACGTGCAAGTACCCAAGTACTTGCCTTAGCAGCGCTATCTAAGAAAATCTTGCCAAGACTAATGTTGACCTCATTGACAGATACCGTTCATGCAGCTTCGCTGCAGAGCCAATAAAAAGAGCGGCCCGCAGGCCGCTCTTTTGGATCGTACTGGCAAACAAAGCCAGTGCCTTCGATCTTACAGGCTGTAGTACATATCGAACTCAACCGGATGCGGGACCATACGCAGACGGGTGATTTCGGCTTGCTTCAGCTCGATGAAGGCATCCAGCATTTCATTGCTGAATACACCGCCGCGAGTCAGGAATTCGCGATCTTTGTCCAGGCACTCGATGGCTTGTTCCAGAGACACACAAACGGTTGGGATTTTTGCATCCTCTTCGGGGGGCAGATCGTACAAGTTTTTGTCGGCTGCATCGCCGGGGTGAATCTTGTTCTGCACACCGTCCAGACCGGCCATCATCAAGGCCGAGAAAGCCAGGTATGGGTTAGCCATTGGATCGGGGAAGCGGGCTTCCACACGACGTGCCTTGGGGTTGCTGACGTAAGGAATGCGAATCGAGGCCGAACGGTTACGGGCGGAGTACGCCAGTTTGACCGGAGCTTCAAAATGCGGAACCAGACGCTTGTAGGAGTTGGTCGTGGGGTTGGTGATGGCATTCAGGGCACGGGCGTGCTTGATGATGCCGCCAATATAGAACAGCGCGAACTCGGACAGGCCTGCGTACTCGTTACCGGCAAACAAGTTCTGGCCATCTTTCCAGATGGACTGGTGGACGTGCATGCCCGAACCGTTGTCACCCACTACAGGCTTGGGCATGAACGTCGCCGTTTTGCCATACACGTGAGCCACGTTGTGAATGGTGTACTTCATGATCTGGTTCCAGTCCGCGCGCTCGACCAGGGTCGAGAAGCGAGTACCGATTTCCAATTGACCAGGAGCTGCCACTTCGTGGTGATGGATTTCAACAGGAACGCCCTGCTGTTCCAGCAGCAAACACATTTCAGAGCGCAGGTCTGCAAACGAATCCGTAGGCGAAACAGGAACGTAGCCACCTTTGATGCCAGGGCGGTGACCCAGGTTATTGCCATTCAGTTCCAGGCCACGCGACCAGGGGGCTTCGTCGGAGCGAATCTTCACGAAGCTGCCCGACATATCGTCGTTCCAGGTAATACCGTCGAACACGAAGAATTCTGGCTCGGGACCAAAGTACGCGGTATCGCCCAAACCGCTGGAGCGCAGGTAGGCTTCAGCACGTTTGGCCAGCGAACGTGGATCGCGGTCGTAACCTTTCAAATCGGAAGGCTCGACCACATCGCAGGTCAGAATCAGGGTGGGCTCTTCACGGAACGGATCCATACGGGCCGTCTTGGGGTCCGGGATGAGCAACATGTCCGAGGCTTCAATTCCTTTCCAGCCAGGCAAGGAAGAGCCGTCAAAGGCGACACCAGACTCAAAGCGATCCTCGTCCACCGCGTGTGCAGGGGTGGTCAAGTGGTGCTCTCGGCCCAGGGTATCGGTAAAGCGGAAATCGACAAACGTGATTTCGCGTTCGGCGATGATCTTCAGAACATCTTCGGGGGAGGACATGGTTACTCCAGCGTCAATGACGTTAACAAAAAGAGAGAAGGAGTGGCGCGGATCATTGTGTAACCCACTACGGCAGGTCTTAAATACGCTTATCAAGATCGGGGCTGAATTGATGCAAACAGTCCGGCATCGATAAAGTAGTTATGGCATAGGACTTACCAGAAATTAATTGTAGAGCAATTGTGCAGATGCACAATAAAAAATGTCTTAAATAAACAATTAAATGTCAGGAACCTTCATCAGGCAGGAATGCTTCCTGTAAATCATTTAGAAAGCGCCAGCCTAAATCGGTCGTTCGAATGCGGACAGGATCGGAAGCCAACAAACCTTTCTCGATATTGCGCTTGATCGCCGGCAGGATCTGCGTCAGTGGCACGCCGGTGCGCTCCTGGAAGTATTGGGACGGAACGCCCTCTTTCAGACGCAGCACGTTCAACATGAACTCAAAGGGCAAGTCTTTAGGCGTGACGCGGGCATTGTGCGCATAGTGGCTGCCATCGCGCTTGACAGCGTTCTGCATCCACTGCGCTGGGCTGCGGGTGGTGGCGCTGCGGATAATGCGGTCGTGAAAGGACAGCTTGCCGTGGGCACCAGGGCCTATGCCGATATAGTCGCCAAACTCCCAATAGTTCAGGTTGTGGCGGCTATGGCCGCCGCGTTTGCTGTAGGCCGATATCTCGTACTGATTCCAGCCACGGCTGGCGGTCAGTTCGATCAGTCTGTCTTGCATGGCGGCGCTATCGTCGTCATCAGGTAAAGCGGGCGGGTATTTGGCAAAGACCGTATTGGGTTCCAGCGTCAAATGATAGAGCGACAAATGCTCGGGTTCATACGACATGGCCTGCAAAATGTCCTGCTCCGACTGCGTGGGCGTTTGGCCCGGCAAGGCGTACATGACGTCCAGATTGACGCGATCCACGGCTTTCATGGCGGCTTCAATAGCCTGGCGCGCCTGTTGGCTATCGTGGATACGGCCCAGCGCCTTCAGGGCTTGGTCGTTAAAGCTTTGGATACCCAGTGAAATCCGGGTGACACCACTTTGTGCGAAATCCAGGAAGCGCGAGGCTTCCGAGGCACCCGGATTGGCTTCCAGAGTAATTTCAGCATCGGGCAGCAGGTTCAGATGCGAGCGCAGCAAGGCCAACATGCGATCCAGGGCCTGGGCCGACAAAAGACTGGGTGTGCCGCCACCAATAAAGACGGAGATGACCTGTCTGCCCCAGACCAGCGGCAGGGTTTGTTCCAGATCGGCCTGCAAGGCGTCCAGATACTCGTTTTCAGGCAATTCAGCCGGGGCTTCGTGTGAGTTGAAGTCACAGTAAGGGCATTTGCGCACGCACCAGGGCACGTGTACGTAGACTGACAAAGGCGGCAGGCTGGGCAATAGGGTTGCGGGTCCGGAACCAGGCCGGATGCGTACCTCGGGAGAGAAAACGGTCATGTGTCTACTCGGCAGCCAGACGTGCCAACAGCGCTTGCATAGCCTGCGCGCGGTGGCTGTATTTGTTCTTCACCTCGGGGGACAGCTGTGCCGCAGTTTGCTGGAGTTCGGGCAGGTAGAAGTGTGGATCGTAGCCAAAGCCGTTGTCGCCTGCCGGCTGATCCTGAATCTCCCCTTCCCATACGCCTTCAATCACGATGGGCCGCGGGTCCTGGGCATGGCGCACATACACCAGAACAGCCACATAACAGGCGTGACGGTCACTTTGGCCTTGCAGACGTTCTACCAGCAAAGCGTTATTGGCCGAATCGGACTTTTCGCCGCCACGTTCACGCGCTGCAAAACGGGCAGAATAGACGCCGGGGGCTTGATCCAGGGCGCGCACACAGAGACCAGAGTCGTCCGCCAAGGCGGGCAAGCCGCTTAACTGACTGGCGTGGCGCGCTTTGGCCAATGCATTTTCGATAAAAGTGGCAAAGGGTTCCTCGGCTTCGGGGATATCCAACTGGCCTTGTGGAACCATACTGATACCGGCCTGGGCCAAGATAGCCGAAAACTCTTTGAGTTTGCCGGCGTTATTGGAAGCCAGAACCACACGCTTGGATTCAGTGTTCATAAGTCGCTGCAGACGCTAACGCGCCCTGTTCAGTAAAGATGGCAAGGCGCCGTGCCAGGCAGTGGGTGCTGCGCGGGACGGCACGGCGTCCCAATAGCGGGCTTGTCCTGCTGCCAGGCCGTGTGGCGCAGCGAGCTTGACAGGCCCAATTCATAACAATCAGCCCTGTAAAGCTTGCTTTTGAGCCTGCATTAGCTCGGCGATGCCTTGTTCGGCCAAATCCAGCAAGCGGTTCAGTGTGGGGCGGGCAAAGGTTTGCCCTTCTGCGGTGCCCTGCACTTCCACCAGATTGCCGCTGCCGGTCATGACAATATTCATGTCCACGCCGCAGCTGGAGTCTTCCAGATAATCCAGGTCCAGCACGGGATTGGATTCGTACACGCCTACTGAGACGGCGGCTAACTGATCCAGGATAGGCGAGGCTTGCAGTTTGCCCTGTTCTTGCAGGCTGCGCACGGCCAGACTGGCTGCCACCCAGGCACCGGTAATGCTGGCGCAGCGGGTGCCGCCATCGGCTTGCAGGACATCGCAATCAATGTGGATAGTGCGTTCGCCCAAGGCCTTCAGGTCGAATACAGCGCGCAGGCTGCGGCCAATCAGGCGCTGAATTTCTTGGGTGCGACCATTTTGCTTGCCACGGGCGGCTTCACGGTCCGAACGGGTATGGGTAGAACGAGGCAACATGCCGTATTCAGCCGTTACCCAGCCCTGTTCTTTGCCTTTCAGGAAGGGAGGCACTTTGTCGAGCACGCTGGCATTGCACAGTACATGGGTTTCACCCAGACGGATCAGTACCGAGCCTTCGGCGTGACGGGTAAAACCAGTCACCAGTTCGATAGGACGGCATTGTGCAGCAGATCGACCCGAGGGGCGTGCAACGGTAGCGGTTTCAGACAAGGCAAGACTCCGGACAAAAATCAAAAGGCCTATTGTACGCTTTGCGGCACGGGCCGTAGCGCAACGCCCATGTCCATCCACTTATCAGCCTGACAGGTGAAAAGCAGGATCTGGTGGCGCTGGGCAGCGTCATTAATAATGCGTTTCATGGCGCTCAGACGTTCGTTGTCGCTGTGTACCAGCACGTCGTCCAGAATCAGCAAGGTAGGACGCCCCGCTTGCTGTAATAAATCCGCATAAGCCAGACGCGCAATCAAGCCAATTTGCTCGCGTGCGCCAAAGCTCAAGCCATCTATATCGTCGGCCAGACCTTGGCCACTGTCGCGTTGCAGCCATCGAGGAGCCAGGTATTCGTCCAGCTCGACCCGTGCCTTGCCTAACAGCAGGCGCAAGTAGTGGTTGATGTGCTTTTGTAAAGGCTCGTGCAAGCGTTGAGTCAAGGTGTTGCGCTGCTCGCGCAGCACGGACAGCAACAGGCGTAACGCAGCGACGCGGCGTTCGTAGGCGGCACAACGGCGTTGGCAGTCGTGCAGGCGCAGAGCAGTCTGGTCAATTTGTTCTTCCAGTCCTTGGGCTCCGTGGGTTTCCAGCTTGGTTTGCACCAGTTGGGCGGCTAGACGGGCCTCGTTGTAGCTTTGCTCCTGCTGCTGTGCGCTGCGCTCAAAACGTTGCAGATCTTGCTCCAGAACCGAGACTGATAAGGTGGCCAGCTCTGCTTCCAGGGTCTTCTGATCCGCCAGACGTTGTTCGCGCTGCAGTCGCAACTGTCCCCATTGCTGTTCGCGTTCTTGCTGGGCTTGCTGGCGTTGAGGGTCAGCCCATTGCTGTTCCAGGCTCTGCGCCTCGGTGTCGGCTTGCTCCAGACGGGTCTGGGTCCGGGCAAGAGCTTCGCGGGCGTCATGCCAGTCGCTTTCCAGGGCACGATATTGCTGCTCGGCCAAGCTGGCGGTTTGCGCAATCCGGCCCAGCTCTGTGGCTTCGATGGCTTCCCCATTGGGGCGCTGTGGGGCCACACGTTGCTGGGCGGCCTGAACTAAGCCTTGTAAGTGTGCCTTGCCCTGCGGCGCCAATGCTTTCATAGAGCCACGCAGCAGGCGGTCTTGCTGCTCCTGCTCCCGATACTGTTCACGGCGGCGTTCCAGCTCGTCCAGGCTTTTCCCGCCTAGCTGGCCAAGTGCCTGTGTGTAATCTTGCTGGGTTTGTGCCAATTGCTGTTGCACTTTGCCCAGGTCACGACCACCGGGGATGATACGCAATTGGCCCAGACCGGGCAGCTCGATCCGGGTGCTGGCGCTAAGGTGGGCGCGGTGTTGGCCTTGGACGGGCTCACCGTCCAGAAGCAAGCTCGCGCCTTCCTGCAAGTCAATCTGCAGTTCGGTAGAAATCGTTTCAAGCTGATGTTGCAGACGCTGAATAAGCTGATTTTGCTGGCGTAACTGATCCAGCGCCTCATCGCTGATCTTCAACTGTACTAAGGCGGCACCACATTGGATCAACTCGGCTTCCAGCTTATTTAGCTCAGCCAACTGCCGCTGTACTTGCTCCAGTTGCTGCTGGGAGCTCTCAAAAGCGGCCTGCTCCTGAAACCATTGCTGCCAGGCACTGGCACGTTCCTGCTCCTGCTGACTGGCTTCTTTGTGGCTACGAGCCTGATCCAAGCGTTGATTAAGGCTATTAAAGATGCCCTTTTCTTGCTCGAACTTTGCTCCCAGCGTCTTGACCTGCTCGGCCCGTTGGCTGCGTTGGCTGGCCCATTCCTTATCGCGTTCACCTGCTTGTTGGTAGAGCTTTTCACGCTCGTCCAGCATCGTCAGGGCTTGTTGTAACTCTTTAGCACGCTCTTGCAGTTGGCGGGCCTGAGTCAGTTGAGTCTGTACCTGCTTGGCTTGGTCGCGCAGTTGTTCCCACGGGCGATTGGCTTCCGCCTGGACAATTTGCTGGCGTGCTTGTGCCAGTTCGTCCACCCACTGCTGATACTGCTGCAGGGCCGACTTCTGGCTCTGCAGCTGTTCTTCCAGCTCTTTAGCTTCTTTTTGGGCTGCCAGCCAGACGCCACGCGGCTGTCCTTGAGCCTGAGTCACGTATTGATCCAGCTGTTGCTGCGCTTGCTCGATCAGATAATCGCCATCAGCACTGGTCAGATCGGCAATTTCGCTACCCAGGGCTTGCTGCAAGGTTCCGCTGGCGTGTTCGACTGAATTGCGCAGGTCTTGACCCTGCCCTTGCTCGATCCATAACAGTCCTGGCACCCCCCAGTTGCGGGCCTGACTGCCACCTTTGGCAGCGTATTCAAAGCCCATCTGGCTGGCGAGATACTGCTCGGCCTCGTCATTGTCCAAGTGTTGATTGCCGATATACAGATCACAACGCTTGCGCTTCAAAAACCGTTTGCTCAGGCGCATATCCTGGCCGTTCAGGCTGAAATCCAGTTCGATCTCGGGAGCAGCCGAGGAATCGCCCCAGGGAAGGATTTTAGTCAGGCTACCCGTGCCATATCGCTCGAAAAACACCGTACGCAAGGCTTCGGCCAAGGTGCTTTTTCCGGCTTCGTTAGGGGCACTGATGATGTTCAGGCCCGGTTCCAGCTTGTCCAACGACACGGGTTGGCGAAAACGCTTGAACTGCTCGACGCGTAGAGACTTAATGTGCATGACCACCTTCCTTATCGCGCAGCAAACCGGCCAAAATCAACAAGGCATCTTCTGCCGCTTGTTGCTGGCTGCCGTGACGCAGCTCTTGTAGTTGTTTCAATGCGGCCTGCAAATAGCCATCGGCTTGTAATGCATTCAGATCCTGCTCGGAAGGCGCCAGACGCAATGCATCGCGTTGGCAATCCCAGGCGCGGCAGCGGGCTTGAGCTTGCCCCAGCAGGCTATCCAGACGCTCAAAACCGCTCAGGCTCAACTGGCCTGACAGTTCCAGTTCCACCACGCTTTGTTCGGCCAAGGCCGTTAATTCGCGCTCCAACAGGTCCAGATCCGTGTCGTCATTCAAATGGCGTTGAATACTGCGCCAGGGGTGCTGGGCAACGGGCAAGGCTTGGACAACAGGCGCAGCGCCCACTGCGCTGATTTCCACCAGCAAAGCCTGCCCTGATTCGTTGTCTCGAAAACGGTCCGGCTCGGGCGTGCCGCTGTAGTAACAGCGCTCGTTAATTTTGACAGTCCCATGCCAATCGCCCAGTGCCAGATAGTCCAGGCGGGCCCGCTGCACACGGTTTTGGTCAATCAAGTTATGGCTGTCCAGGTGTTCCAGCACGCCGCTGACACTGCCGTGGGCTAGGCCGAGACGCCAATAGCCGGCGGGGCTGTCCGCCTGATCGAACCAGTCGCTTAGATCCTGATAAGTTTGCCGTTGGGTCAAAGGTGCAGGTAAAACGGCGACTTTCAAAGCATCTAGCAGGAAAAGCGCTGGAGTATCAAGTACATGGGCATTGCTGGGAATGCAGTTTAGGCGCCGGGCACGGGTCCAGACGCTTTCACTGAGGGCTGCATCATGGTTGCCGGGCAGCAAAAGCCAGGGGCCGGCAAAACCGGCCATTTCATTGAAGCTGCGACGCAGATTGCGGTCACTTAAGGTTTGCGAGTCGAACACATCGCCAGCCACCACAATCAGGTCTGCACCGTGTTCGGTGGCTAATGCAGCCAGTTTTGCAATGGCCTTGAATCGCGCCTCCGCCAGTGCGGCTGCGTCTTCCAGCTCGAAACGCGAGTACTGGCGCCCTATTTGCCAATCGGCCGTATGCAAGATTCGTAGCATGGCTGCCTTATAAAATGTCCCCACGCTGCGCCTTTGGCTTGCTGCCCCCCGAGGGGGGCGTTTTTACCTTAGGGTGGCCCAGCGGTAAAAAATACACCCTCTGTGCACCGGAAGGACGTTTTTAGCTTGAGGCGGCGTGGTGAAAAAAATCGGCCCACATAGGCCTTGAATGCCTAAAGTATAGAGCTTTGCGTGTGCTTGAGGAGCGGCCAAAGTCAGGACGGCAGAGTACAATTGGCCGCTTTATTCCATTCTTAAAGTGACCCACCCATGATCCGTAGCATGACCGCGTTTGGCAGCGCCAAAGCCGAGTCCGAAGCAGGCTCCATCAATATCGAGATGCGCAGCGTCAATAACCGCTTTCTGGACCTGAATCTGCGTTTGCCCGAGGAACTGCGTTTCGCGGAGAATCTGCTGCGTGAGCTGGCCGCACAAGGCGTTCAGCGCGGCAAGCTGGAACTGCGAGTTAACTTTGCTCGTAGCGGCACTGAACAGCAACGCAGTCTGGACATGGAAGCCGTGGAACGGACCGCCCAGATGTTGCAAGCGGCCCGAGTGGCTATTCCCGACCTGCCCGCTCCTGAATTGCAGACTTTGCTGAGCAATCAAAGCGGCAATAGCTCGGATATGGACCCGGAAGCCTGGCTACCCATGATCAAGCAGGCGTTTGAGGCGGCCTTGCAGGACTTGCAAGCGACCCGTGAACGTGAGGGCCAGCGTCTGGCTCAAGCCATGCTGGATATTCGCCAGGACATGGGCACGATTGTGGATGAGGTCGAGCAGCACCTGCCTGCCATCCTTAGCGAGCAAAAGAACAAGATTGCCACCCGTTTGCACGATGCTTTGCTACAAGCCAGTCCTGACGGTTTCGCCCTGATTTCGGGCGAGGAACTGTCCGCTCGTGTCGCTCACGAAGCTGCTGTTTTTTCTTTGCGTATTGATGTGGCAGAGGAAATCGCTCGCCTGCGCTCCCATTTGACTGAGCTGGAACTGATTCTGAGCGGCGACACCAGCGCCAGTTCCAACAAGAAAAGCGCAAGACAAGGCAGCACTGGCAAGCGTTTAGACTTCCTGTTCCAGGAAATGAACCGCGAGGCCAATACCTTGGGCTCCAAGGCAGGCAGCATGGACATGACGCGGGCATCCATTGACCTGAAGCTGTGCATTGAACAGCTGCGCGAGCAGACACAAAACATCGAGTAAAACCGGCTGGTTCCCTATTTTCTGCTGGCTGGCTGTTTTTTTTAGCAGCTGGGCTCTTGTTAAATCAGGGAAAATGCTATTTTTTCAAGAAAACCGCCTTGCTCCGGCCACGCGGTTTTTTTTTGCATCGTTTTTTTGTTTGTCTCAGAAATCTAATTTGTCTGTTTTTTTGCAAGTGGTCTAGTGTAAAGGGGAAATAAACATAGACACTTTATCAGGCGCCTTAATATCTAAAAATAAAATAGAAAACTTTTAAATAAAAAAATAAAACAAAGAATAAAATTGGTTTTTTATAAAGAATGAATCTGGTTTTAAAAATAAATAATAAAACAATAGATTTAAACAAACCCATACTTAATTATCTGCCTACTAATTAGGTGCCGTGCTAGTTTCGTCCTATGCTTTTTTCTGTAGGCTGATGACAAACGTCATCTTTTTGACAATTATGTTTCTGGTTTTAAAACAGCTTTTTTTGTCATGCGGCTTCTGAAGCCTTGGTCCTTCTGCCCGTTTTTTTCTGCCTTTTTCCGTCTGTGCCCTTCCCTTACAATAGCCAGCGCTGGGCTGCTCTTAGGTGGCTTATTAAAGGACAGGAAACTCATGAATTTCATTTTTCGTGGAAATGAAATATTGGTCAGCAGTCAAGAAGAACAATCCTTGATTCCTACCAAACCCGCATTGGACTTAGCGCAGACGCAATGGCATGCACTTTTTTCTGGGGATAGTTGTCAGGATTTTGCTGCTCATGTGGCGGCAGATACCCCGGCTCCAGAAGGCACTATCTTTCGTCCCTTGCGTGGTGTTCTGGCACAGTTGGGGGAGCAGGCCAGTATCGTGAATCGTGCGTTTCAAGTCTCAGAGTGGGCGCGCAGTCATCGTTATTGCGGCGTTTGTGGCAGTGCCATGGAACGCGTCATGCATGAGCTTTGTTTTCGCTGCACATCCTGTGGCTTCTCGGCGTACCCACGAATTTCCCCTGCCATGATGGTTCTGATCCGCGACCAGGATCGTATTTTGCTGGCTAGCCACTCGACGTATGCCACAGCGCGTTACACCGCTTTGGCTGGATTTGTGGAGGCTGGCGAGAACCTGGAGGAAGCTATTCACCGCGAGGTGTTAGAGGAAGTCGGCCTGCGTGTGGACAATATCCGGTATTTCGGCAGCCAGTCCTGGCCTTTTCCACATTCTTTGATGGTGGCGTATACCGCCGAGTACGCCGGTGGTGACTTGCGTATTCAGGCGGACGAGATCAACGATGCCCGTTGGTTTGGCCCCGGCGATACCTTGCCTGACCTACCTCATACCGATTCCATCGCTGGGCGTTTGATACGAGCTCATTTACCGCGATAGTCTGGCGATTAAGTCCAGGCTTCACGTTGCCAGATGCGTGGCGACATTGCGCAGCATACGGCCCAGGTCTTCACGCTCATCGGGATTGAGCACGGACAGGGCCCCATCAATCATTTCTTTGGCGGCGGGCCAGACCTGCGCGTAACGCTCACGCCCGGTCTCGCTCAGGTAGACACGCATATAGCGGCTGTCGATTTCGTCGTTGCGGCGCTGCACCAATTCGCGCTCTTCCATTTGATCGATGACCCGGCTCAGCACCGGCTGATGCACCACAATCGCTTTGGCGATTTCCCCAATGCTGCGCCCGTCTTTATCCCACAGGTATTGCAAGACCCTGAAATGCACATAGGTCATATTGTGCTCGCGCAGGGTGGTGGATCTTAGGGTTTGGTCCAGCTTGTAGATAATATTGGCCATCTGGAAGGCCAGGTTGGTTTCTACGCTGCTGTCAGGGATGGGAATTTTGCTCATGATGCCTTGGGAGAGTCAGTCCAGCGCGTGTCGCCCTATGAAAACAGGGCGACACGCGGACCGTCGTATAGTAGCAGAGCTCTGCTTAGACGGTTCCCGTTGGCGTGTGGCTGGCGGCCCGGAAAATCTGCTCGTAACTCCAGGGATTGGCCATAGCCGAACGTACGACTTGCGTGCGTACTGCATCCGGCAAAGCACTGATTTCGCCATACAGACAGGACCACTTCTGGCAGTGCTCCACAATCTCGCGCTCGCTGTTTTCCCAGGCCTCTAAAGCCTGGGGAATGTCTCGGGCGTCGTTCACTTGTTCCAGAAAACTGGCCAGAGCCAGACCATTTTGCATGGCCATGCCCCCACCCTGCCCCAGATTGGGCGGTTGGGCGTGAGCCGCATCACCCAAAATGGCAGTTCGTCCGCTGGACCAGGTTTTACAGCGTGTGATGCTGTAACGACCCCAACTGACGGGGCCATCAATACGCTCGATCAAATGTGACCAATGCGGGAACAAGGCGGACCAGTACTCCTTGTCGATCTCAGTATTGCTGGCGCGTACATCGTCGTGCGGGCAAGTCAGTGCCAGATAGGTTTGGGTTTCACTAACTGGAGTAATTAGTAAACGGTGCAGGCCATTCCAGTTCTCAATGTATTTCTGGGCATCTTGTTCAGAGGTGTCGCCCGGTTTGCGAGCGATCATGGTGCGTAAAGCCCCTTCACGGGTTTGCTCGTGTACCAGTTCCAAACCCAAAGACTGGCGGACACGGGACCAGATCCCGTCAGCCCCGACCACCAGATCAGCTCGCAGACGTTCGCCCGAAGCCAGTTGCACTTCGCCACGCGCACTGGCCTCAATCACTTCTACATGGGTACGAACTTTAACGCCGGCACGTTTACCTGCCTGCTCCAAGGATTTCAGCAGTTGCGAGCGCAGGACTGTAATCAGACGACGATTGGCGGGTGTAGGGCCGCAATCGATGACATCATTTTGCAGATCGCGTTGTTCAAAGTGGCTGCCATAAAAAGCACCCTCAATTGCTTGCTCGTAAGCTCCCAGCGCCTTCAGAATACGCAGGCCATTTTCCCAGATATAAATACCCGAACCATTGGCACGCAGTTCGGACTGGCGTTCCAACACGGTGACGTCCCAGCCGCGTTGGGCCAATGCAGCGGCCGTGGCCAAACCGCCCAGACCGCCACCAGCGATCAAAGCACTTAGTTTTTTCTCGGACATGGTGGTTTCCTTAAACTTGCGCCCACAAAGGCAAAGAGTGACAGCGATCCAGAGCACGCTCGCCATCCAGGGTGATGTACCACTCACTGAGCAAACCATCGGGGTCGCGAAGAAAGAAAGAACGCTTCCAAGGCAGGTTCACGTCGTGAATGGGGCTAATGTTCTGCCCTTTCAAGCGCTCCAGAGTGTGCTCCAGATCCTGCAGGCTGGCCAGCTCGAAGCTGCCATGAGAAAACGAGGCCTGTTCGTCCTGCACCAGGACCAGGCTGTAATCATAATTAGCCAGACCGGCGCGCAAGTAGACGACGTGCTCATCTTGATAAACCACGTCCAAACCACCGACTTCGGTGTAGAAAACACGCATGGCATCCAGTTGAGCCGTACGTAATACAGCATGGGTGACTCGGCGCGGCTGTACAGGTGCATCAGCAACCGTTTCCAGAATAGGGGTGGAGTCGTAGCGCCCCTCGGTAAAGGGTTCCTGAGCTTCCGGGTCCCAGCGGCTGGTCAACAACTCCATCGGGCCACCCAGCACACTACGCCAGTCTTTGATGGTGTCGCAGTAGAACTCGTTGTAGTTACCATCAGGGTCAAACATATAGACGCTATGGGCCACTTGATGATCCACCGTCATATCAATGTCGCGACCTTGTTCTTTGGCGCGCTTCCAACCGGCGACCAGCTCGGCCTCGTTATCCAGTTCCCAGGCCAAGTGGTTCAAACCGGGTTCCAGACCAATGGTGCCGGGCAACTGCAACAGGCCGTCGCGGCCATAACGGTTGACGCCTTTGGTGGTTTCCATCATGCCCAGATCATGGGGGGTATGGCCGGTACCCAAAAAGGTGGCGACCAGATCAGGCTCGGTAAATTCCACTTTCAGGCCGCAGATCTGGCTGTAGAAATCTTCACCGCGTTGCAGTTCATCTACCCACAGATTGACGTGGCCCAGACGGCGGGGCTCAAAGCACGCCGCTAGGGTGGAGTGGGAAGTTGCTTGTGTCATAGTCTCTCCTCCTTGGTATGACGGTCCATGGTCTGCAGCAAAGCCAGCGTCAATGCGCTGCCGCTTTGCTCCAGATCCATCAAGACATTGAAATGATTTCGGTTTGGCACGGCCAAGCGGTGCACTGAGCAGCCCGCCAGCTCGCATTGCCGGGCGTAGTGACGGCTTTGTTCTTGCATGACAGCCGGTTCCTTTTCACCCCAGGCCACCAGCACAGGTGTTTGGGCAGCAGGCGGATGCAAAGCTGGGCTGTAGCGCTGGGCTTGTTCTTGGTCCAGTTGCAGCCAGTCATTGACGGCGGTTTGCAAAATAGGATGCAAATCCATGACACCGCTGATGATGCTGGCGCTATGGATCCGGCGCTGTGTGCGTTGGGCGTCTGCCGCCAGCAACATACCGCTTAAATGGCCGCCTGCAGAACTGCCACTAATATGAATACGCAGAGGATCGCCATTGAATTGCGCCGCATGGGTGTATACCCACTGCAGGGCGCGTTCACATTGCTCGATCATTTGAGGCAGGCGGTACGCGGGGGCCAGACCATAATCCAGGCAAATCACGGTGGCACCTGCCGCGTGCAGGCTTTGTGCCATCATGGCCGAGTCATCCTTGGACAACATGCGCCAGTAGCCACCATGAATGAATAGATAAACAGGGGCCCCGGCTTGGCTGGCGGCATAAATATCTAGCTTCTCGACCGCCTCATCGCCATAAGCATGCGTGCTGAAACAGGGCTTTAATGCCAATCGAGCCCGCTCGCTGGCCTGTCGATAAGCCGCCATTTCTGCGTCAAAGTCTGCGACCGAAGCCTGGAGGCGGTACTGGTCCAGATCCGCCGGATCGAAAACAAGTTTGTTCATTGCATTACTCCGCCTGCGCCGACGGCAAACGGTTCAGCATCAGAAAACCGATGAAAACCAGTACTTCCACGGCCAGAAAGCTGCCAAAAGCCCAGACGTAGGAGCCGGTCAGGCTCAACAAGAGGCCCAGCAGGGACGGTGCGACAAAGGTGGCAAACACCCCGCCCATTTCGGCATAGCCAGCGGCGCAAGGGCCCAGATTGACGCCGTAGCGTTCACCCACATAACTGAAGATGGCGCCGCCATGAAACACGCCGACCCCGCAAAGCAATGCCACTATCAACAAGCCGGTATGGGGCAAGGATTGCCAAGCAGCCAGCACACAGGCGCAAGCCGCCAGAATAGTCAGCCACATGCCAATCCGCATGACGCCCACTCGAGTACAGCGATCGCTGACGTACCCACCTAGAATCAGGAAAAAGACTTGAGACAAGCCCATGACGGTGCCAAACAAAGGCGCTTGTTCGGGAGCCAGACCTTGCACATCAATTAGGGCGGGAATCAGCCAGGTTGCGGTTGCAGCAACCGAGAACAAGGCACCGAAGATGGCCAGGATGCCGACCCAAATCCAGGGACGGGCGGCAATGGAGCGCAGTACGCCGGCATCAGTCTGGATTTTGTCGTGCGGATCTTGATAGGGCCCGGAGCGCACAATCAATTGTGTGATCAGACAGGAGCTTAAGGTCAGCCCCCCTAACACCAGGAAAAACGCGCGCCAGCCATGTGCCATGGCATAAGGCAGCCCCAGCGCAAAGTCCAAGGTAATCGCTAGTGAATACGCCGCCAAAATAATGCCCAGGACCAAGCCCTGACGACGTGGCGCAAACCACTGCATGACAATTTTCATGGACCCGACCCAGACGGCAGAGTCAAAAAACCCCACAACCAGACGTAGCAGAAACAACTGTGTGAAGTCTTGAGCCTGGGTTTGCACCAGCATCAGCAAACCACTACCACCCAAACCAATCAGATACAGACGGGCGGAGCTCATGGAGCGGCCGCGGGGCGCCCAGAACAACATGCCCAAGGCAAACGAAACCCCAAAAGCGCCCTGCACCAAACCCGCTTGCGCCGGGCTGAGCGACAGGTCTGCCGACACAATTTTAATGACGGCCGCAAAACCATAAAAGTCGGCTGCCAGGCACATTTCGCCCATGACAGCCATTAAGAGCATTAGTACCGCCACCGTGCCGCGTGGCTTGGCCTTATCGAGCGAAGTGCCCATAACCCCCTGTTCCACCATGTCATCCTCTCCTTGGGAAAATGTTCAAGCTGGGTGTTTGTCAGACACACCCTTTGATTGCTTTAAACATGAAGGATTATGGTGATCAAGACTAATGCATGTCAATACATATGTATTAGTATATTCCCTACGATGAGCCGCCTTACTAAAAGGAGATTAAGGCTGATTTTCAGGTTTTATGAATGGGCAGGGCCAGACAAATAGCGGCCAACAAGGCACAAACCAGCGTTACATCGGCTAGATTCCCCCACCAGGCCGACAGAGCCAAACCAATTCCCAGCAGCAGGCTGTACATCAAACCAAAAACCGCTCCGGCCATTCCAGCAACGGCACGATAGTGCTGCAAGGCACTGGACAGGAGATTAGGAATGGCTACGGCATAAGCCAGAGCCAGTAGTACGGCGGGCAAGAGAAAAATCAGTTTTTCACCGGCCAGTTCAAGCCCAATTGCCGATACGACCAGCAGCACAATGCCCCGCCAGATCAAGCGGCGGGAGGATAGCCCGCCTGCCAGCCAACGGCTGTTCAAGAAAGCTCCCACAAATGTCCCCGCGGCCAGCAACAAACCAGCAACCATCATCGGGCGGTTATTGGAGCCCAAGCCTTGCAGCAGGAACGGAGCCCACTGATAAAAGGCAAAAATGGTGGTATTGAATAGGGCCACCAAGATGGCTGATTGCCAAATGGCTGGATCTTGCAGCAAGCGAATCATTACTTGCCCCAGGCTGTGACCTTGGCTGCGGGCTGGGCGGGTTTCAGGAAGGTGAAACAAGCTGACAGCCAGCAGAATCAGGGCTAACACCAGCAAACCGATAAAGACCGGCATAAGCTGAGCCCCTGCCGATAAAGCCACACCCATGGCCAGGCCCAGCAAGGGGCTCAAGGCTAAAGCCGCTCCGATGGTGCCGAATATTTTGGCCAGTTCCTTGGCTTGATAACGGTCGCGCAGCATGGTCTGTACACCTATAGAGCCCACCGCGGCACCAAAGGCACTCATCATGCGCGCCAGCAAAAGCATATTAAAATCCAGACTGAACAGCGCCATCAGGCAACCTAAGCCATAGACGCTTAGACCCGCCAACACGGCAGGCCGTCGCCCTGCCCGATCACACAGCCAGCCCCAAAACAGCACGCCGACTGCAAAGGCCACAAAGTAGACCGACAAGGTTTGGCCGGCCCGGCCTGCAGCTACAGCATAGGTGTCGGCAATCAAGGGTAAAGCGGGGCTGTAGGCGGTTTCCACCACCTGAGGAAACATGATCAAAGCGATCATTAAAAGAAGAAAACGCGGCATGCCAATTCACACATTAATTTGAAAAGAATCAGCGTAATCCTGGCCGGATTTTTCTATTACAAGTATTCTTCTTAAAAACCCATGAAATCGGACAAACATGCCTTACTTAGACGCCAGTGACCCTTTCCCGGACCTGACCGATCGTCATGCCTTAGGTATTGCAGCCCGTTTAGCCCAGCATGACTCGGGGCTGCACCAGCATCCCTGGGGGCAGATTTTGTATACGCGTAGTGGCTGCATTACGGTCACCCTGGATCAGCAACTGTGTTTATTGCCGCCGGGACGATTGATCTGGATTCCTGCTCTTCTCCCCCACCAGGCGCAGATGAGCCAGCACGTGGATTACCGATCGGTCTATCTGGACCCGGGCCATTACCCGAACTTACCGCCCAAGGTTCAGTTGTTGGCAGCCAATGAGGTGTTGACGGCAGTATTGGAACGAGTCGCTCAAGCTGATCTAGACCAAGACTGGGACCAGCCTCCTGCTTTGCATGTAATGCTGGTTTTATTGGACGAGTTGCAACGGGCTCCAGATCAGGCCCTGTTTCTGCCTTTGCCGCTAGACGCCCGCTTGCGACATATTGCGCTGGATACCCTGCCTCCGGCCTTACATGTACTGGCCACTTATCTGGGTGCCAGCGAGAAAACGATCAGCCGCTTGTTCAAACGCGACACAGGCTTGAGCTACCAGCAATGGCGGCAACAATGGCGTTTGCTCAAGTCCATCGAACAGCTCTCTACCGGCGGTAGCGTGACCCAGCTCGCGTCGGACTTAGGTTTTGCCAGCGACAGTGCTTTTATTGCCTTTTTCAAGGAACAGACTGGCCTGACGCCGGGTCAGTACGCTCGTCAGCAAAGTTATTTTGATTAGATTCACATCATTCCCCCGGCTTGCTACGCGAGTATTTTTTTGTACCGTTTGAAGACTGCTTTAGGTGTTCTTAGCCACCACATCTTCAATAAAATCCAACCTTCTAGGTGTCAATCAATGGCGCTGTTTATGACATAGAGCAGTGCTATGATCAAACGCTTATTACTACTAAAAATGAGAGGGGACTTTATGAAATACTCATTCCGCTTGAGCCTGTTGGCAGCGACGTGTTTGATGGCCAGCACGGCTTTGGCACAAGCCAGCAACCCTATTATTGACACGGCGATGAGCAAGGCCGACGCTCTGGAACAGCAAGTTATTGAATGGCGTCGCCACATTCACCAGAACCCCGAGCTGTCTTATCAAGAACACAACACAGCGGCCTATATCAAAGCGGCGCTGGAAACCATGCCCGGCTATGAGATCCAAACCGGAATTGCCCAGACGGGTATCAAGGCTGTACTGAAAGGCGGCAAACCCGGCCCCGTGGTGGCCTTGCGGGCTGATATGGACGCCCTGCCCGTGCAGGAACGTAATGATCTGCCCTTCAAATCCACGGCCAAGGGGACCTGGCAAGGCAAAGAGGTGTCTGTCTCGCACGCTTGCGGCCATGACACCCACGTGGCCATGCTCTTAGGCGCAGCCAAGGTGTTCTCGGATATGCGTGCGGAATTGCCCGGCACCATTGTGCTGCTGTTCCAGCCAGCCGAAGAACAAGGCCCAGGCAAACCGCTGAGCGGTGCCAATGCCATGATGGCCGAAGGCGTCCTGGACAAGCCTAAAGTGGATGTAGTGATGGGCCAGCATATTGGGCCGTCTTATCCGGCAGGTAGCATCGGTTATCGACAAGGCAGTTTGATGGCCAGTGGTGACGTGTTCTCCATTTCCCTGGCGGGTAAAGGTGGTCACGGCTCATCGCCTTGGAATGCGGCTTCGCCTGTCGTAGCGGCAGCAGAAACGGTGGTGGCCCTGAACAATATCATTGCGCAGCGCACCAACCCGCAAGACGGAACAACCGTGGTGACGGTCGGTTCGCTGCAAAGCGGCAATCGCCCCAATGTGCTACCAGAGAGTGCCGACATCAGTGGCACCGTGCGTTCACTGTCCAAGCAGAATCAGGCTACGGCTCATGAGCTGATCCAGCGTTATGCCCAAAACATCGCCGCCAACCATGATTTGAAGGCAACCGTGCGTATCGACACCGGCTACGAAGTCTTGGTCAGTGATCCTAAAGCGACGCAAACCGTGATCCCGGCTCTGGATCTGGCAACAGACGGCATCGGTGCTAAAGAAGTACCTCCGGGCATGGGCTCGGAAGATTTTGGTGCTTTTGGTAAAAACGTTCCAGTCGTCTTCTGGCGTCTCAATGCCTCGCCCTATTCCGACAAGATGGGTTCCCCTAATCACTCGCCTGAGTTCATGATTGATGAAAAAGCATTGCGTATTGGCACACGGGCCTTACTGGCTAGTTCTTTGACTTACATGATCCAAAGCAATAAGCCTTAGTTTTTCGACATTATTGACTTAGGAAATCATGCATATTAGTCGCTCATTCTGACTGATTGGCTTTCGTTTTTCTAAATGGCCGGTTCACTGTTTCAGTGGCCGGCTTTTTTTTATAAAAGGGAGTAGACATGACGATACACAAAGAAATGAGTGATCTTATGCCGGGCCCGGATCAGGACTACGAAAGTGGACCGGAATTATTGTCTCTGATCATGGCGTATTCCATCTCCACCGCTGTACGCGCCGCTGCCCAACTAGAGTTGGCCGATCTGTTGAAGCAAGGCCCCAAGACCATAGAAGCACTGGCGACGGCCAGCCGTACTCAGCCTATCCACCTGCAACGTATCTTGCGTGTGCTCTGTGCCCATCGTGTTTTCCGTGAGCAGCCTGCTAATACCTATCAGCTTGATAAGCTGGGCTGGAGCTTATGCTCGGACTCCCCTACTCGCTTAAAAGAAGCGGCCTTAATGTTGACTGACCCTGCTTTTTTTCATTGCGCCGGAGATTTATCGCAAGCAGCGGCCGGGATTCCTATATTTCGAGAAAGATTTGGTCATGGCTTCTTTGAACATTGGGAAGATAAATCTATTCACGATATTTTCCATCAAGGGGTGGCGGGTTTATCACGTGCATCGAATGTTTTCTTGATTAATCAAATTGACATTCCCGATGGCGCGACCGTGGTCGATGTAGGCGGGGGAATCGGCGGCTTATTACTGCTGATTCTGCAAAAATTCCCTACGGCATCCGGAGTTCTGTTCGATCAGGCCCAGGTTTTAGCTAACTCGGTCTTGCCTAGCTTGAACCAGCCCGAACGCTGGCAACTGCTGGAAGGCGATTTCTTTCAGCGCTGCCCCGCTGGTGATATCTACCTGTTGCAGATGATTCTGCACGACTGGAGTGATGAGCAAGGCGTCACCATTTTGCGTAACTGTAAGCAGGCCATGCCTGACAACGGCCGAATCCTGGTGTTGGAAAGTGTGATCGAGCCTGATAATCAAGCCAGTGAGGGAAAACTGCTGGATTTGGTCACCATGTGCGTATTGGAAGACAGCCGGGAGCGCACATTGGCCGAATTCGAGGCCATGTTCGAGCGCGCTGGCTTGCGTTTGTTACGCCGCATTGAGGCGGGAGGGATCGCCTCCATTCTGGAGCTTGGGCATCAATAACTGATACCCATAAAAAACCGCGCCTCTAGAGGCGCGGTTTTTGTTTAACAGTGCAGATTAGCGAATTTCTAGCTTTTTAGCCCCTGCTCCACCCTTTTTCTTGGGCAGAACCAGTTCCAAAACACCGTTTTCGCATTTGGCACTGGCCTGTGCATCGTCAATGTCTTGAGCCAGGCTGAAACGACGGGTTTGCACGCCGTAATAGCGCTCGCTGCGCAAAACTGTATCACCGTCCTTTTCTTCCTGGGCACGGCGGCTTTCAACTCGTATAGACACCACGTTGCCATCTACGCTGACATGTACGTCTTCTTTGTTAATGCCGGGAATCTCGGCACTGACTTGATAGGCTTCTTCAGTTTCCTTGACATCCAGCCGAATGCTGGGCGGTGTATTACCTGCTAAAGAACCAACAACGGGTACTCGCCGGAAGATATCTTCAAAGTCCCGCCAGGTGTCCACGCTCGCCAGATCACCAAACGGATTAAAACGTGTCAAATTACTTGCCATGTTTGATCTCCATTTTCGCTTGCTGAGCCCTGCTGCTAGGGAAGGCGTGGGCTCGTTCGCCTACGCCACTAAACATGGTGTTAGTGCCTGATATTTCAAGCCCTTAGATAAAAAAAACCCGCCTGACTCCCTAGAGAGAGCAGACGGGCAAAGGTACGATCTTATGTTTTTTGCGCTACGTTTTCAGGGAATCAGGTGCTGCTTAAACCGGGTTTCGTGTGCAGGACAGCATGTTGTTCTGGCTCGGGATGTTCATCGCCAATAACAGGAATTTCCTGACCATCTTTATCCATGACCTTACCGTTGATCACGTGGTCGCCCTCGTTCAGCTTGGCCAGGTCAGAGACCCGCAGATAACGACCACCACCGGCGGCAAAGACAGAAGGCTGATCGGGATTGCCCAAGGTGAAGTGGTTGAACAGCAGGTTCAGCACAATGGCGACCAGGGCAGCTGAGCTAATACCAGAGTGGAAAATCGTTGCAAACCAGACCGGAAAGTGCTCGTAAAACTTGGGAGCCACGATGGGGATCATGCCGGCACCGATAGCGGTCGCCACGATGATCAGGTTCATATTATTTTCGTAGTTCACTTTGGCTAGGGTACGAATACCGCTAGCTGCGACGGTGCCAAACAAGACCATGCCTGCCCCACCCAAGACAGCAGGCGGTACCGCGGCAACCAGACGTCCCATCACGGGCAGCAAGCCCAGTGCAATCAGAATCAGGCCACCAAATGCGACTACATAACGGCTTTTCACGCCGGTTACGGCGACCAGCCCCACGTTTTGTGCAAATGCGCTTTGCGTGAAGGAGCCAAAAATAGGCGCAATCAAGCTGGACAGCATATCGGCACGAAGGCCATCACCCAGGCGACGCGAGTCAACCTTCGTTTCGATAATGTCGCCCACAGCCAAAATGTCGGCCGAGGTTTCGACCAGCGTCACCAGAATTACAATCACCATGGAGATAATGGCGGCCGTCTGGAACGTAGGCATGCCAAAGTGGAACAGGCTGGGCAATGCAAAGACTTCACCTTCACCGACGGTCGAGAAGTCAGCATGACCCATGGCCGCAGCAATAATGGTGCCGATGATGATGGCCAGCAAAATCGACAGACGCGAAATGCTGGCGCTGCCTAATTTGCTTAGCAACAGCACAATCAGCAAGGTCATGGCGGCCAGGGAAATATTGCCGACACTACCAAAGTCAGGAGCGGAGGGATTTCCGCCCATGGCCCAGAATGCAGCAACCGGCATCAAGGTCAGGCCAATAGTCGTGATCACGCATCCCGTTACCAAAGGTGGAAAAAAGCGGATGACCCGTGAAAAGATCGGGGTAATAAGCAAACCTATCAAGGACGCTACGATGACCGCGCCAAATACCGCTGGCAAGCCGCCGCCAGTACCCAAAATGGCAATCATGGTGGCGACACCGGAAAACGATACGCCTTGAACCAGAGGCAGGCGGCAACCAAAAAAGGGAACGCCCAAGGTTTGCAACATGGTGGCCAGGCCACCCATGAACAGGCAGGCCGTGATCAGCAAGCCGGTTTCATTGGCGGGCAGCCCCGCTGCTTCGCCAATAATCAGCGGTACGGCAATAATGCCGCCGTACATGGTTAATACGTGTTGGAAGCCGTAGGCCAGGTTGGCACCCAGGCCCAGGTTCTCGTCTTCGGGGCGTATCGGGTCCGTAGCCCTTGTTGCTGTTGTCATTCATGTCTCCAAATAAGAAATAGGCAGGGCTCTGTTGGCCCTGTCGCTACCAAAATCAAATCGTCGTTGCGGTGTCCAACATCTTGTCGCGCAAACGGCGTGCCGCAGCTTGATGGCGCTGCATCAAATCCTGCAAATCAATACCGCAAGGTTGGCCGTCAATGACCCGCCACTGACCGGCGACCATGACGCGATCGGCCCGATCTGCGCCGCAGAGCAGCAAGGCAGCCAAGGGGTTTTCTGCGCCTGAAAAGCGCAATTCATCTAGTGTGAACAAGGCCAGATCGGCTTGTTGTCCTACATTCAAGCCGCCAATGTCTTCGCGGCCCAGGCAGCGAGCCGAGCCTTGGGTGGCCCAACGAATGACGGCTTGATGTGTCACTTGGCCCGGTTCATAGCGCAGGCGGCCTAACAAAAGTGCCTGTCGCATTTCCTGGGCCAGATTGGAGTGATCGTTAGAGGCAGAACCATCCACAGCCAGACCGACTGGTGCGCCTGCCGCTTCCAGTTCAATGGTGCGGCACAGGCCACTGCCCAGCACCATATTGGACGAGGGGCAATGTGCAATACCGGTGCCGGCTCGGCCCAGGCGCTGGATTTCCTCATCGTTGAAATGGATGCCGTGCGCCAGCCAGGTGCGATTACTTAACCAGCCTTGCTGATCCAGATAATCCAGTGGACGCATGCCGAACAGACGTTCGCAGTAAGCGGTTTCGTCCTCGGTTTCAGCCAGGTGAGTGTGCAGACGTACATCTTCGCGTTCGGCCAGTTTGGCGCTTTCACTCATCAAATCGCGGCTGACAGAAAACGGCGAGCATGGCGCCAGAGCCAAGGTAATCATGGCTCCGTCTTCGCGTTGGTGATATTGGCGAATCAGGCGCAGGCTATCGTCCAGAATGGTTTGCTCGTCCTGCACGACGCTTTGTGGGGGCAAACCACCCTGGTCGCGGCCCACGCTCATGGACCCTCGGGTCAAAGCAGCCCGGACGCCCAGACGTTGAGCAGTTTCAGCCTGACAATCAATGGCGTGCTGCAAGGCCCCGGAAAACACGTAGTGATGATCCGCGACAGTAGTACAACCGGATTGCAGCAGCTCCACCATAGCCAGCTCGCTGGCAATCTGCATTTGCTCATCATCCAGCCCTGCCCATACGTCATACAACGTGGTCAGCCATGGGAACAAAGGCTTGTTCAGCGCTGGGGTGTAGGCCCGCGTCAGGGTTTGGTAAAAGTGATGATGGGTATTCACCAGGCCTGGCAGCAGAACATGGCGGGAAGCATCCCAGCTTTGATCGTAGGCTTGGCGAGGCTGCTGTCCAGCAGCGACTTTTTCGATAATGCGGCTGTCTTGTACCAGTACACCACCGGCGGCTTCCGCGTCAGAACAGGCCAGTGGGCGACGAATCCACAAAATTGGGGAACGGCTAGTCATTGTTGAGTCTCCAGCGTTTTATTTGTTGCTTATTGTTGTCAGTTCAACTTACTGACTTATATATCCGCTGTGATAAGGGTTATTCAGGTCCCTGGGTTCTAAGCACTCTGCACCCCAGCAAGCCTAGGGAATCACCGCCCCATCCAGGAAGTTCTATACCTGCTATATGGATTGCTATATATCGGCAAGGCCACCTTTTTTGCTTTCATGCCCTCAAAAAAAAGATCCTTAAACTCAGGATTTATCCTGTGGACAAAACGCTGGGTTTGGTGTCGTTTACTCCCTTAAAACCTAAACCATTGGCCTGCTTAAGAAATTATTTAACGGCATAAATAAGCATATAAAACGGCTTGTTCAGACATTTTGACCACCTCCATACAGTCGTGTTACTTGTGTCGCTAAGCGCAGAAATAGCGTCGTTGTGCGGAACGCGCACACAATCTTCGGAGAACACATGCAGCATATAAAAATCAAACCCGGCGCACCCCTGGCCGAGCAAGCCGAGATCGGTCACAACCGATGGCACCCGGACATTCCAGACCTGACCAGCGTCAAGCCTGGCGAAGAGATGATCCTGGAATGTATGGACTTTCTGGACGCCCAGATTAAAAACACGGACAGCGCTAACGATGTGCGCGACGTGGATTTGACCCGCGCCCACCCCCTGACTGGCCCCATTCACGTAGAAGGCGCTGAACCTGGCGACATTCTGGTGGTGGACCTGCTGGATATTCGCTGCATTACCCCTGTGGGCTTCTCTGGCATTTTTGCCAAAGAAAATGGCGGTGGCTTCCTGGCTGAGCACTTCCCTGAAGCTGACAAGGCGATCTGGGACTTGCATGGCGTCTACGCCACCTCGCGTCACATTCCTGGCGTACGTATTGCGGCCATGATGCACCCCGGCCTGATCGGTACCCTGCCTTCGCACGATTTGCTGCGCGAATGGAATCGCCGTGAAGCCTTGCTGGTGCCTAAAGGCCACGCCAACCCGCCCGATGCCAAAACAGCCGTGTTGCGCGGCGTGAAAGGTGCGGAATTTGACCGCATGGCGGCAGAAGCAGCCCGTACCGTGCCTCCGCGGGAGCATGGCGGCAACCTGGACATCAAGAACCTGACCATTGGCTCGCGGATTTACTTCCCTGTCTATGTGAAGGGTGCTGGCTTGTCCATGGGCGATTTGCACTTCTCCCAGGGCGACGGCGAAATCTCCTTCTGTGGCGCCATTGAAATGGACGGCGCAGCCCACCTCGGCTTTGATCTGATCAAAGGCGGTATGGCCAAATACAATCTGACTGCGCCTATTTATGTGCCAGGCCGTCACGATCCCAAGTATGACCAGTGGATGCACTTCACCGGCATCAGCGTGGAAGAAGGCGTCAACTACTACCTGGATTCCACGGTTGCTTACCGTCAGGCCTGTTTGGCAGCAATCGACTACATCAGCCGCACGACAGACCTGTCGCGCGCGCAGGCGTACATGCTGTTGACAGCGGCTCCGGTTGAAGGCCGTTACGGCGGCGTGGTGGATCTGCCTAACAGCTCCGCTTCGTTGGCATTGCCTACCGGTATCTTTGATACCGATATCTTGCCTAAAGGTGCTCTGAATGACGCGGCTCGTTTTGGTCGTCCAGGCACTCGCTGTAGCTTGACTTAATCAGTCTCTGGCCCTGGCTCGGTGTTCTGAGCCAGGGCTTGTATCACTCGGATTTGCCATGCCTTTGTACGACTATCTTTGTAATCATTGCCTGCAGCGCAGCAGTAGTTTGCGCAGTATTGCCACGCGCAATGAGCCTCAAACCTGTTCCGCCTGCGAAAAAGGCACTCTTTTGCTGCAGTTGAGCGCACCACGACACTTGTTCAGCAAAGCCGGACTAACCCGTGGCTTGACTCCTCAGCAGGCCCTGGCGGGCAATAATGTGACCGGCCCCGGCACCCGTTCTCGTACACGCGACTCCGTGTTGCATACCTGTATGGGGCCTGGCTGTAGCGTCTGCGCCTAAATACAATCTGTTTGGTCAAGATACAAGCTGTTAGCTCTGACAGGCCTGCCGCTTCGGCTGAAATGATGCTCATCAGGCTGAATTTGTCTTGTCCTATGTGTTGGATTTACGAGATTGCCACCCTGCAAGATTGATCCCTCTGTCTATAATCAAGAATCAATCTCATTATTACCGGGTGTTTACTATGTCGCTGTCCTCGTCTCTCGCCGCTATGCGCCTGCTGCCTAGCGGCGCATCTTTTATGCCGTTAAGCAGTCTGGCAGTGGCTTTATTGTTGGCCTTCCCCTATCAGACCCATGCTCAACAGGTGGACGAGTTAGACCGCATCGTCGTCAAGGCCGAGCAGGAACTGAAGCAAACGCTGGGTTCTTCCATCATTACGGCGGAAGACATACAAAAGTCCCCGCCTGCCAACGATATTTCCGAAGTCTTGCGTACCATGCCTGGCGTGAATCTGACCGGGAACTCGGCCAGCGGCCAGCGCGGTAATAATCGACAGATCGACATCCGCGGCATGGGCCCGGAAAACACGATGATTCTGATTGACGGCAAACCCGTCAGCTCGCGCTCTGCCGTGCGTTTTGGCTGGCGTGGTGAGCGCGATTCGCGCGGTGACACCAACTGGGTACCTGCAGAACAGATTGAGCGCGTGGAAGTGCTGCGCGGCCCGGCAGCTGCCCGCTACGGTAACGGTGCAGCCGGTGGTGTGGTCAATATCATCACCAAACCCACGACGGATACGTTTCAGGGCACCTACTCCCTATACGGCAACCTGCCCGAGCATAGCGATGAAGGCGCAAGCCGGCGCATGAGCTTTGGTTTAAGTGGCCCAATCAGCGAATCGCTGTCCTTCCGCTTGTACGGGAATTTAAACAAGACGGACTCGGATGATCCGGAGATCAATAAGGGGCATCAGACTGAGCGTGGCGGCGGCAATGCCAACAGCCTGCCTGCCGGTCGTGAAGGTGTGCGTAACAAGGACATCAATGGTTTGCTGTCCTGGCGTCCGGATAGCCGCCAAACCGTGGATCTGGAAGCCTCTTATAGCCGCCAGGGGAATATTTACACGGGCGACACCCAGAACACGAATACCAATGACGAAGTGAAACGTCAGATCGGCGATGAAACCAACAAGATGTATCGTCAAAGTTATTCCTTGACGCACCGTGGCGACTGGAACGAAAAGACGGACTCCTTGGCGTATTTTCAATACGAAAAAACGCGGAACTATAGGCTACTGGAAGGTTTGGCGGGTGGTACCGAAGGGGCCTTTAACGATCCATCCCGCGTTAACGACGGCGGCTTCGGAACGGTTGATTTGACCACGCTGACGGCCCACGCGGAAGCCAGCCATCAATTCAAAACAGGCAGCGTGGAGCAGTACGCCACTCTGGGCATGGAATGGGTAGGTCAGGAATTGAACGACAAATCATCGGATTTGGCGCAACGTAACCCCACTCGTATCCCTGGCGTGCCCAATAGCTACAAAGCCAAGTCACGCGCCAATATTTATTCGGTTTTTGCCGAAAACAATATCTACGCTACCGACAAAACCACGATTACCCCCGGTCTGCGCTTTGATTATCACGACAAGCACGGCAGCAACTGGAGCCCGTCCCTGAACCTGTCGCACGCAGTGACTGATAACTGGCTGCTTAAAGCCGGTATTGCCCGTGCCTACAAAGCACCTAACCTGTATCAAAGCAATGATGGCTATACCTTATACAGCCTGGGAAATGGCTGCTGGGGCAATACAACCTCCAGTACGACGGGTTGCTTCCTGCAAGGGAACTCTGACCTGAAGGCTGAAACCAGCATCAATAAAGAGCTGGGTGTCGAGTATGTGGGGGATGATGGTTTGGGTGCCAGCCTGACCTACTTCCATAACGATTACCGTAATAAAGTTGAGGCAGGCCGTTTTGCCACGAATAGCTTTACTGCTTTGAACAACCAGCAGTTAATTCTTCAGTGGGAAAACATTCCTAAAGCCGTGGTATCCGGCCTGGAAGGTAACCTGACACTGCCTTTAGCCGAGCACTGGCTGTGGTCCACCAACTTTACCTACATGATCGAGTCCAAAAACAAGACCACTGATGAAGCGCTGTCCACCATTCCCAAGTACACCATCAACACCACCTTGGATTGGAACGTGAACGCCGACTGGTCTTTACGCGCCAAGGCAACTTTCTATGGCGAGCAAAAACCGCCTAAATACGATTACTACGGTCAGCCGTTGACGGGCTCGGCAACGGATAAGGTTTCTCCTTACGCTCTGTTCGGCTTAAGCACGCAGTACAAGGTCAACAAGCACTTCCGTATCAATGCAGGTGTTGACAACCTTTTCGACAAACGCCTCTATCGTCGCGGTAATGCCATTGGTGTGAACCTGGGAACCCCCAACTACATCTACGGCGCCGGTGCCCACACCTTCAACCAGCCCGGCCGCACTTTTTTCCTGGGACTAAGCGGAACGTTCTAAGCCCTTCTCCCCTACAAGATAGGTATATAACGCCCCTCCTAAATACGGAGGGGCGTTTTTTTACGCCTGAAAAATATAGGCGTGCGTCAACATTTCAACCTTTAAATGTTCTTTTTGACCTTCATCAAGACCAGACCTTCATATTCTTCATATGCTTATAACTACAAATAATGTAAATGGGTTAAACCCAAGCAAAAAAAGGAAAACACATGATTCAAAGCGCCGAGCCCCAAAAGGGCAAGCGACGTTTTCTTAAGGAATTGCTGGGCCTGAGTGCCGGTGCCACCATCATTCCTATCCAGCCTGTTCATGCTGCAATGAACAGCCAACCTCCACGACGTAGCGGCGGGAAAGATGGGGCCCGCTACGGCATGGTGGTTGATTTAAGAAAATGTATCGGTTGCCAGGCCTGTACGGTCAGCTGTTCTATCGAAAATGCACCGCCTATTGGGCAGTTCCGCACCACGGTTCTGCAATATGAAGTGCTCGATGAACAGCAGCAGGCGGCCATGCTGAGCCTGCCGCGTCTCTGTAATCATTGCGACAACCCGCCCTGTGTGCCGGTCTGTCCGGTACAGGCGACCTTTCAGCGTGAAGACGGTGTGGTGCTGGTCGATAACGAGCGATGTGTCGGCTGTGCCTACTGTGTCCAGGCTTGCCCTTACGATGCCCGCTTCATTAACCATGAAACGCAAACTGCCGACAAATGCACCTTCTGCGAGCACCGCCTGGAAGTGGGCCTGCTGCCAGCCTGTGTAGAAAGTTGTGTGGGTGGCGCGCGGGTTATTGGCGATATGAACGATGAAACCAGCACGATTTCTCATTTACTCAAAGAGCACAAAGAGGAAATTCGTGTACTCAAACCCGGCATGAACACCAACCCGCATGTGTTCTACATCGGTTTACCCGATGAGTTCGTCGATGGTGTGGATGGCCAGGCCAGTGTGCGCCTGACCAATCAGTTCTAAGGGGCCTTTATGTCTATTATCGAAATTCTGACGCCCGCCTACGAAGTTGCCTGGCTACCTTGGGCGGTTCAATACTTCTTCCTCGTCGGTATGGCCGCCACCAGCACCGTCTGGGTATGGCGGTGCGCTTGGTCCAATGACAGCGCCTTGCGTCGGCTGGAGCCCGCGCTGATGATTGTGCTGCTGTGCAGCAGCATTGCCGCACCAGTCTCTTTGCTGGCTGACCTACATCAGCCAGGACGTTTCTGGCACTTCTATGCCTATTTCACGCCTTGGTCCTGGATGTCACTGGGCGCTATCCTGCTGCCATTGTTTGTCGGTTTGTCCGTAGCCAACGTCTTGGCTTGGTGGCTGAACAAACGTGCTTTGTGGAGCTGGTTGAGTCTGGCTTTGCTGGTGTCGGCCTTGTCTATTCTGGTCTACAGCGGTTTTGAAGTAATGGTGCTGCGTTCGCGTCCTTTGTGGAATACCGCGTTCCTGCCCGTTAACTTCGCCTTGACCGCCGCGCTGGCCAGCCTGGGGGCGATCTTGCTGGTAGCCCGGTTCTTGCCCGGTGGTGTAGCGGGTTTGCCGCTGGAGTATGTGCGCCGCTGGTCGCTGGGCGTGGTCTTAGCCTTGATCGTCGTGGCTCTGTTCTGGGTAGGCACCGGCCTTATGGGTTATAGCCATTCTTTTGGCGCAGCCTGGGAACTATTCCAGATCTATCCCGTCTGGCGTTTGGGCTTGCTGGGTTCTTCCATTTTTGGTCTGTTGATTCTGTACATGCTCAGCCGCCCTGTCAGCACCTTGCAAGGCAATTTCTACAGCTTGCTGTGTGCGGCTTTTCTGCTCGGCTCTGCCTGGGTGTTTCGTTGGATTATTTTCATGGCGGTACAAGGTGTCCCTAAATACGGCGCCGGTTTGTATCTCTACACCATGCCCTTAGGCAGCGATGGTCTGCTGGGTATGCTCGGTGTGTTGGGCTTGTGTATTGCCTTGCTCGCCGCGAGCACCACCCTGCTTTCTCTGTTCCCGGCCCGTCGTTCTTCCTTGACGGCTTAAGCCCCGCAGATTAATTAGCTTTCAGGTACTTATCGTCATGAGCAAGAAAAAAGAAACCCCTAACCTGTCGCGTCGACAGGTCTTGACCCGCGGCGGCGTCGCTGTGGGTGGTCTGGCTGCCTTTGCAGCCGGTTATAGCGACACTGTCGTTAAAGCAGTACAAGGTCTGGGTAAAGGCACTGCTGGGGCTCCAACTGCCCACGCAACCCGTGGCAACTCCTTGCAAACCGAGTTTCGCATTGATCCGATTACGGGCCTGCTGGATACGCAGCCCGGTCAGATTGTTAGCCCTTCCAGCTGTCTGGGCTGCTGGACACAGTGCGGCGTGCGCGTACGTATCGATACGGAGAACAACAAAATTCTGCGTATTGCCGGCAATCCCTATCACCCCTTGGCCACGACTCAATCTGCGCCGATGGACCTGCCGGTGCGCGAGGTTTACGCCATGCTGGGCGGTGAAAATGGTCTGGAAGGCCGCGCCAGCGCCTGTGCTCGTGGTGCTTCCATGCTGGAACAGCACAGCAGTCCTTATCGTGTTCTGTCGCCATTAAAGCGCGTTGGGCCTCGCGGTTCGGGTCAATGGCAGCGCATCAGCTTTGAACAACTGATTGAAGAGGTCTGTGAAGGTGGCGATCTGTTCAAAGAAGGTCAGGTCGATGGTTTACGTGCCATTTGGGATCACGAAACCCTGATTGATCCGCAAAACCCAGAGTTTGGGCCCCTGGCCAATCAGTTGCTGTTCACAGATGCCGCCAACGAAGGCCGTACGCCGCTGGTCAAACGCTTTGCCGAACAAGCTTTTGGCACGATCAACGTCAGTAATCATGGCTCTTACTGCGGTCAAAGCTTCCGTGTTGGTACGGGTGCCGCGATGGGTGACATTAAAGGCATGCCACACGGTAAGCCTGATTGGAAAAATGCCCGTTTCGGTTTGTTTATTGGTGCTGCGCCGGCTCAATCCGGCAACCCCTTCCAGCGCCAAGGCCGTGAACTGGCAGAAGCCCGTTCGCGTCCAGAACACCCCTTTCAGTACGTAGTCGTCTCCCCTATTTTGCCCACCTCCTCCAGCTTGGCCTCCGGTAGTGGTAACCGCTGGCAGCCCGTTCTGCCCGGCACAGACTTGTCTTTGGTGATGGGGATGTTGCGTTGGATTCTGGAGCAAGAGCGCTTTGATACTGAACACTTGTCCCTGCCCCACCCCCCCAGCGAGCAGGATGACAGCATCGCTTCCTGGACGAATGCCACGCATTTACTGATTGCCGATCCCAAACACCTTGGTTTTGGCCGCTATTTACGCGGCACCGATCTAGGCTGGGAAGTGGCTGAAGGTGCCGAGTCGCCCTTTGTGGTTCTGGACGAGCAAGGCGAGCTGCGTGCTCATACAGATTTGGATCGTGCCACCTTGTTTGTTGATCGTACCGTGGCGCTGGACGGCCAGGACATCCGTGTCTGTACCGCCTTGCACATGCTGCGTGAGCGTAGTCAGGAAAAATCCATTGCCGATTACGCCAAAGGTTGCGGCATGGACGAAGAAACCTTGATTGAGCTGGCTCGTGAGTTCACCAGCTACGGCCGTCAAGCTGTGGCCGATGCACACGGCGGCACTATGAATGGCTCTGGTTTCTACACGGCTTACGCGATTGCCATGTTGAATACCTTGGTGGGTAACCTGAATCTGAAGGGTGGTTTAGTACTGGATGCAGGTCCATTTGGTCCTTTCGGCCCTGGCCCGCGCTACAACTTTGCCCAATTCCCCGGCAAAATGACGGCCAAAGGTGTTTCCCTGTCGCGTCATCGTTTCGCGTACGAAAAATCCAGTGAGTTCAAGCGTCGTCAGGCCAATGGGGAAGCTTTGTACCCTGCTCCAGCTCCCTGGTACCCAGCGGTCGGCGCCTTGAGCAGCGAAATGATTGCTTCTGGCCTGAATGGCTATCCCTACACCAGCAAAGTGTGGATCAACCACATGAGCAACCCGGTCTATGCGATTGCAGGCTTTAAAAATGCGTTGCTGCACAAGCTGAAAGACCCGGCCGTCCTGCCTTTGTCGATCTCGATTAACCCCTTCATCAACGAAACGAACGCCTACGCCGACTACATCGTGCCGGATACGGTTACGTACGAAAGCTGGGGGGTATCGGCCCCCTGGGCAGACGTTATCGCCAAATCTTCCACCTTGCGCTGGCCTGTAATGCAGCCCCGCGTGGACCGTACGGCCGATGGACAGCCGATCAATCTGGAAAGTTTCTTGTTCGCCGTGGCCTTGCGACTGGAATTGCCCGGTTTTGGTAAAGGCGTTCTGAAAGATAAAGCAGGTAATCCACACGATTTGCTGCGTGCTGAAGACTTTTACTTGCGCGGCATGGCCAACATCGCTTTTGGTGCGGGTCGTCCGGTTGGCGATGCCTCCGACGATGATATGCGTATGACGGGTGTAGATCGCCTTTACCCGGACCTGCAATCACGTTTACACCCTGAAGAACAGCGCAAAGTAGCCATGTTGCTAACACGAGGTGGCCGATTCGACCGCATCGAGAACGCCTGGAAAGGCAATCAGCTGAAAAACCGTTACGACAATGCCTTGCAGATCTGGAACGAAGATTTGGCCAAGATGCGTCACACTATGACGGGCGAGCGATTGAGTGGCTGCCCCACTTGGTACCCGACCCGTCTGGCTGACGGCAGCCCTATGCGCGAACACTTCTCTGAACAAGAGTGGCCGTTGCTGATGAGTTCGTACAAATCCAATCTGATGAGCTCCATGTCTATCGGCATGTCTCGTCTGCGCCAGGTACACCCGCATAATCCGATTTCCTTGAACCTGGATGATGCGAAGAATCTGGGTATCCGGAACGGCGACCGTATTCGTGTCAGTACTCCAGGAGGCACAGTTGACGGAGTTGCTTTGGTACGCGGCGGTATTATGCGCGGCGCGATTGCTATCGAACACGGCTTTGGCCATACCGAGCTGGGCGCACGCTCGCACCAGATTGATGGTGAAGCGATGCCTTACCTGACAGATTTGGCGGCAGGCGTAAACCTGAACGAACTGGGTTTTGCTGACCCAACACGTGGCAATGGTCAGGACAACGTCTGGATTGACTGGGTGTCGGGCGCTGCGGTGCGCCAAGGTCTGCCAGCGAAGGTTGAGAAGTTGTCAGCCTAAGGGTGATAGCCCTCTTTCAAGAGACTGATGAAGTATAAAAAACGCCGATTGTCCTGTGGGATTATCGGCGTTTTTATTTGAGGTGCTTTGTCGAGGTATGAGGCCTTGTACAGCATTTCCAATAATAAAGGGACGGTGCTTCTGGCGCTGTGGCCTTAAAAAGTTATGTCTCTCTAATACCTCAGCAATCAGTGCGGGCTACTCAAGGCGTTTTCCTGTGCCGCCCGATGAGTCCTAAATGGGTAACACCGAAGCCCGCCCCGTATTTAAGACCGTAACCTAACATGCGATCAAAGCCGATATGAGCCGTCCAGATCAGGCCAGCTGCTAATAGACTTGGTTCCTTCAAATACAGGCTGACTCCTAAAATCAACAATGGAATCAGGTAGGAGTGAGCCGTTTTGTATAGGGCTGAACCAATCTTGGGGCCAAGTGCGTAGCCGAATAAGGAAATATCAGGGACTAAAAAGAAGATCGCGAATACGCCCCAACCCATTCCAAATTTTCCGTATGCGAATAAGGCCAAGCATAAAACAGCGAGGCCCTCTATCTGCAAAATTAGTCTAACTTTGCCACTAACAAAGTTTGTGCAGGTTTCAGCTTGGTCCATTTTTCTCTCTTGGTGACTCGTATGGCTATTATTGCGTGTTGGATATTACCCCCCTTTAAGTACTGCGAGTAGCTAAGCGCGCAGCAGGCTAAGTCGTCCCCCTTTTGTTGGAGACTTGCTTTTCAATGTTTAAAACTCTTTTCCGTTAATTGCATTTTATGGTTTCTAGGTTAGCCTCTAATCTGCTACTGCTTGACGGTGCGGGGGGCTTCTTCTTAAGTGCGCTACACTTATTCTATCTTCGCGGATGCCTGTTCAAGGTGCTCCCACCATAGCTATTCAATCCCTACATCCCTACATCCCTACATCCCTACATCCGGCTTCAGTTTCGGGGCTTAAACCCGTTTCCACAAGCACCTGACCTCCTACTCTTTATGAATTCCTTTGTCCTTATTTCCGGCTGCTCCGGCGGCGGTAAATCAACCTTATTGTCAGCTTTACAAGAGCGTGGCTATCCGGGGATTCAAGAGCCTGGGAGACGCATTGTGCAAGAACAACTGCGTAAGGGCGGTACCGCCCTGCCCTGGCTAGATATGAAGGCATTTCTGGAGGAAGCGGTCAAGACTGCACAGGCTGACTATTTAAACGCGCCGCGTGACGGCCACTGGACATTTTTTGATCGCGGGCTGTTGGATGCGGCGGCGGCCTTGCAAGAGCTAAGCGGCGAACCTGTGTTGGAGCCATTAAGCAGCACCTGCCCCTATCATCCGCTGGTGTTTTTAACGCCGCCCTGGCCAGAAATCTATACCGCTGATCCTGAACGTCGTCACGGCATGCAGGCCGCGCTTCATGAATACGAGCGTCTGGAACGTATCTACCCGCTGTTAGGATATAAGGTGTGCGTGCTACCCAAAACAACGGTGGAAAATCGGGCTGATTTTGTGTTGCGCTGTTTGGAGCAAAAGTAAGGGGAAATCAAGTCGTGCCGAGCAAGCAGCAGAAATTAAGCGAACAAGCTTAACAGCCGCCCTCTTGTAGCGCTGCGTTCACCTAAGTCCTGCAAGCATCAAAAAGAGCCGTCAATCATAACGAATGCGGCTCTTTGTCTATATTGCGGGTTTCAATCAGTTTTTAAAAGCAGGCAAGACCCGTGACAAGGTTCCCGCAACAGTACGCTCTAGCACATCAACCAAAACAACGGTCTGTTGATCCACCTCGATGTTGAGCAAATCGCCCGCCTTGTAGCGAGAGAATGTTGTCTGTCGCAAGGTTTCGGGAATCAGGTTGATCGTCACAACGCCATCATCCACGTCAGCCACCGTCAAGCTGCAACCATTGACGCCCAGAAAACCGCGCGGAAACACGTATTTTGCCCACGCTTCTGGCATACGAAAACGTAGCCGGTTGCCTTCCTCGGTAAGGCTTAGCTCCAGGACCTCCGCCATCGTAGCGATATGGCCAGCCATTACATGACCGCCAATTTCCTCGTTCAACTTGGCCGATCGTTCGATATTGACCAAGTCACCCGTCTTAAGACCACCTAGATTGGTCCGCTCCAGCGTTACCGGAATCGCGTCAAACTTTACTTTGGAGCCGGTAATGCTGGTCACGCTCAGGCATGTGCCTTCAACGCTGACGCTAGCGCCTAGCTTCAGCTCGTCCAGCAGCGCTTCGGTGAACTCAATTTCAAATTCGGTACGACCTGTTTCAACCTTGACGGCGTTAAGGGGTCGAACAGCTTGAACTATGCCGGTATACATTAGTACGCTCCTTTGCCGTGTTGACGCAAAAGATCAGCGACTAAGCGGGAGAAAGTATTGGTTTTTTTCATTTGAACGCATCCTTGATTAAACAATGCGTCCTCCGGGCAGCAATAAAACACGTCGCTGCGTCAGGTATAGGGCAGCGATGCTTCATCTTCTTTCATCCGGACTCTAACCGTCGGCTCAGGCTTCGCACCTGATCTGCTGACCTTTCCCTAATGGAAAGCGCTCGCGGGCTTGGGAGAAACTCCCTTACCGCCGGTGGGGAATTACGCCCCGCCCTGAAGACGACTGCAGTGTAAGACGTCAGCCTGAATCAAATCAAGCCTGATTGTTAGGCCTTGCGATGAATGCTCAAGCCCGCAAAGCTCTGTGCCACTGGCATCAGCTCGATGTAGTTGACGTTCATATGCGCGGGAGCATTCATGATCCAGGCAATGGTGTCAGCGATATCGTCTGGTGTCAGCGCATCTACGTTCTGGTAAACCGCAGCAGCTTTATCTTTGTCACCCAAACGCACAGCAGAAAAATCCGTGCCGGAACACAGGCCAGGGGCCACGGTAGATACTCGAACCGCGGTACCCGACAGATCAGCGCGCAGATTCAGGCCAAGCTGATGCACAAAAGCCTTGGTAGCACCGTACACATTGCCGCCTGCGTAAGCGTATTCACCTGCGGTCGAGCCCAAGTTGATAATGTGGCCCTTATTGTTCTTGACCATACCAGGCAACAAAGCGTGCGTAATATGCAGCAAGGCGCTGATATTGGTGGCGACCATGGTGTCCCACTGGTCCATCTTGGCGTCTTGTGCCTTGTCCACACCCAACGCCAAGCCGGCATTATTGATCAGGACGTCGATAGCTGGGAAACGGGCGCTTAGATCTGTCAAGACCGCTTCGGCGCGAGCACGATCCGTCAAATCCACACTGACAGGGATAAAGCGCTCGCCCAGTTCCGCTGCCAATGCATCCAGCTTGTCCTGGCGGCGAGCCAGACCCAACACGGTGTGCCCTTCAGATACCAATTTACGGGCAAGTGCAGCCCCAAAGCCTGAGGAAGCCCCAGTGATAACGGCGGTTTTCATAGTGCGATCCCTATACAGCTCGCTGCTCGTTAAGCAGGCGACAATTAAAGCATTAAGGATAGCAAACTTCAGGAACTTCGTAGCCCCATGACCTGGGGAAAAAGCGGACAAATTTGTCTATGAAAAGCCCGCCTTTCCCTTTCACCGTTCTATCAGGCAGCAGGGCGCTCCAGCCCTAAATGGCCACGCAAGGTGGTGTGCTCGTAGTCATGACGGAACAAACCACGTTTTTGCAGAACAGGAATGACCTGCTCGACAAAGTCACGAATGCCATTGGGCAAAGAAGGAGGCATCAAGTTAAAGCCATCTGCACCTTCATTACGCCACCATTGCTCGATTTGATCTGCAATCGATTCAGGCGTCCCCACCATGGTGCAATGCCCTCCGCCGGCTGCAATGCGACCCAATAGCTGGCGCACGGTTGGTTTTTCCATTTCAACAATGCGCAGCATAGTGGCATAGCGTCCCTTGGGGCCTTTGAAGCTTTCCAACGGTGGCAGTGGCGGCACAGGAGCATCCAGCTCCCAGTTCATGCAGTCTTGATCAACAAACATGCCCAGTTGACGCAAGGAGGTTTCGGCGGGCAGCAGTTCATCGAGCTCCTGCTGTTTACGACGCGCCTCCTCCATGGTCGAGCCCACATAGGTCACCAAACCTGGCATCACCGGCACATCCACACCACGACCCGTTTCACGTACCCGTCGTTTGATATCACGGTAATAGGCTTGGGACGAGGGTAAATCGTAGGCCACGGCATAAATCGCCTCGGCCTTACGGGCTGCCAAATCGCGGCCTTGCTCAGAAGCTCCCGCTTGAAACAATACAGGCTGGCCTTGGGGTGAGCGTGGCAATGTCAAGGGGCCATCCACCAGGAAGTGGTCGCCTTTATGCAGGATCTGGCGTACCTGATCCACCTTGGCATAATCCCCCTGTCTGTCCATCACCAAAGCGCTATCGCTCCAGGAGTCGAACAGTTGCAGGGCCGTATCCACAAATTCTTCGGCCCGCGCATAGCGCCAGGCATGGTCGGGCATGGCTTCGTAGCCATGATTGCGGGCCTCGGAATCGAACATCGAGGTCACCACGTTCCAGCCCATACGCCCCTTGGACACATGGTCCAGCGAACACAACATACGCGCAGCCACAAAAGGCGTATAGAAGGTGCTGGAGACGGTGCTGATCAGGCCGATACGCTCTGTTGCGCGAGCCAGTGCAGCCATCATGGTCAAGGGTTCCAGAAACCAGCGTGGGCCATCAGATACGTTATCGCTGGATTGGCCATCGGCAAAGAAAATGGCATCCAGCTTGCCGCGTTCAGCGATCTGGGTCAGTTCTTCGTAAAACCGAACATCGCCTAAACGCTCGACTTGCGAATCGGGGTGACGCCAGGCTGCTTTGTGATGTCCGCAACCCATAATGAACAAGTTGAAATGCAGTTGCCTCATCCGTTTTTCACCAATCCGCCGTCAACCACCAGATTCTGACCTGTTACTGCACGTGCCCAGGGGCCTGCAAAAAACAAAGCCGCATCCGCAAACTCTTCAGGTGTCGTAACACGACGCAGGGGCGTGCTGGCAGCGATCAAATCAAACACGGCTTCGGGCGTGGCCGAAGACGCATCCGTCGTGCGCAGTAAACCGCCCGAAATCATGTTGACGGTAATCTGATCCGGCCCCAAATCGTGCGACAAGGTGCGCGTCATGGACAGTAGCGCGGCCTTGGCAGCGGTGTAGTCGTGATAGGGAACAACGGGGTTTTGGAACAGGTTGGTGCCGATATTGATGATGCGGCCAAAGCCAGCTTGTTTCATACCGGGCAAGGCGGCCTGTGTGGTGTTCAGAGCACCGCCCACGATACCTTCCAACTGCTGATTCAGGTGCGACCAGCGCAGCGTGTCGGCGTGAGGACGCGCATCGCCATTGAAGGAAAACTCGGGCAAGGCATTGTTGATGACCGTGGTGATAGGCTGCCCAAAATGCGCCTGGGCCTTGGCAAACAAAGCCTGTACCGACGCGGCATCTGTCACATCAGCTTGCACTGCCAGACATTGCTGCGGGAACTCGTCCACCAGCGCCTGAGCGGCAGCTTCGCTTTTCAGATAATTGATGACAATCTTGGCGCCCTGACGTGCAAAGGCACGCACCAGGCAAGCCCCCAGACCGCGTGCGCCGCCGGTGACCAGGACCAATTGTTGGGAGAGTTCCGAGACGTGTTCCACAGACATGACATTCCTTGCATAAATTCGGCGAGGATGTCGGCCCAGTTCGGACGCAGGGCGATAGCTTCGGACATCCCTTCGCCAGTATGAGCTGGATCAGGTTCGACGGGTTTTATCTCAGCCCTTGCTTTGAAGGACACCCCGTGCCGCAGGGCAGACCATAGCATAAATTAGCCCCACTCGTATTATTGACATTTGAAAGAAGCTCTCCTACTCTTCTAGCCTGTTCCTGGGGGAGTCCTTAACGGGCTGAGACTCCGCAATTGCTGCGGTAACCCTTAGAACCTGATCCGGATCATGCCGGCGAAGGGAAAGGAAACGCGGCCTGACAGCCTGCCCGCTCTTGTGCGGCGCATTCGCAAGCTCACACGCCCCATTTCAATCCCTCCATTTTCCCGCGCCTTCCGTTGGCTTGCTGCCGACCGGGCCGGTTTGTGCCTGTTCAAACAGGCTTTTGGGGAGATCTCATGCTGGACCAAACCGCCACCCTCCTGTGGCTGATCGTTTTTTCTGCCGCTTTTGCTTTGGCCGGGGTGCTGTACGCCCGCCACTACAACAGCTCTCTGGAAGACTTTGTAGTGGCTCGCAATAGCCAAAGTTCCGTTGCCACTATTCTGACTTTACTGGCTTCATCTCTGGGTGCCTGGATTCTGTTTTCACCGGCCCAGGCAGCCAGTTGGGGCGGCTTGAGCGCCGTCATTGGCTATGCCATCGGCTCCATGTCGCCACGTCTGGCCATGATCCCGCTGGGTAAGCGCATGCGCGAATTATTGCCACGCGGCCACAGCCTGAGCGAATTCGTGATTGCCCGCTACGGCCGTCCCATGTATGCGCTGACACTGGTCATCATGCTGTTTTATATGTTCATCTCCATGACCGCTGAAATCACCGCCATGTCCAAGATGATCACCTTGATTGCGCCTATCCCCTTGTGGGTCACGGCCAGCATTGTGCTGCTGGCCACACTGATCTACACCTCCTACGGTGGTCTGCGCGCCTCCATCTTTACCGACAAGGTGCAGATGTTTGTCATCCTGCCCATGCTGTTTTTGATTGTGATGTTTGGCTGGCAAGCCGTGGGTGGCCCAGTGCAATTGTTTGAAAGCGTGAAGCTGGAAGCACCGCGCCTGGTAGAGCTAAGCGATCCGGTGGGAGTGAAAGCGGGCCTGACGTTTTTTGTCGCCATCTTGCTGACCGGTTTATTTCACCAGGGTAATTGGCAGCGTATCTACGCCGCCAAAGACACGAAATCCATGCGCCGGGGCTTTCTGCTGGGTGGCTTGTTGGTCGCCCCCTTTATCTTTTTGATGGGTTTGTTTGGCTTGGCTTTTGTCGGTCTGGGCTCGCCCGGCGACAGTTCAGTGGCCCTATTCAATGTCATTTTGCCGCACGTACCCGTCTGGTTTCTGGTGCTTTTGATCCCTCTGGGCCTGTCCTTGGTGATGAGCAGTGCCGATACCGCCATCAGCGCCGTATCCAGCCTGATCGCGGTGGACCTGAGCCGCATCATGCCGCATCGCACTACGGCACAAATGATGAGCCTGTCCCGCTCCCTGATCTGGCTTTGCTCCATTCCCGTGCTGTACGCCTCAGCCCAAGGCTTCAGCGTGCTTTACCTGTTCTTGCTGGCGGATTTGCTCTGCTCGGCTGCCGCCTTCCCTGTCTTCTTTGGTCTGTACAGCCGCCGCTATGATGGCTTTACCGCCACCATCAGCACGATAGGTGGTCTGGTAGCCGGTCTGGCCGTTTTCCCACGTCCAAACGGGCCTATGGATTACTTGCTGGAATCCTTCTTGCTGGCTGCGATTGTGCCGGTCGTCATCAGCGTGTTGATCATGCCTTTGCGC
>NZ_BMZN01000001.1:0-42194 GCF_014652815.1 Alcaligenes pakistanensis | reverse complement strand
AAAAACCCCGGTTTGTGTGTCACAAACCGGGGTTTTGTTTTTAGGGACTGGCTGGCGGGGCTTCTGCCTGCGGCTGGGGAGTCTGCACAATGATCTCCACCCGTCGGTTCGTTGCCCGTCCTTGAGAGGTCTCGTTATCTCCCAACGGCCGCGTATCGGCATAACCCACAGCGCTCAAACGCTGGCTGCCCACCCCATTGGCTTCCATATAGCGCACCACACTACCTGCGCGCGCACCCGATAACTCCCAGTTCGAGGGATAGCGATAACTGCGGATCGGCACCGCGTCTGTGTGCCCTTCTATCACAACAGGATGCTGGGATTTTTGCAGCACAGCGGCCAGTTGGCGCAATACCGCCAACCCTTCCAGGCCCAAATCCGCCCCCCCAGATGAAAACAGAATTTCGCTATTGATGCGGAAACTGACGGACTGATCGTTCATGACCACATCAATGTTGTCACCCAAACCAGCCAGATCCAGACCGTGATTGCCCTTCCCTTGCCCCTCACCCAGCCCGGAATCCGGAAACAAGCCCGCGCCAGCAGGCAGTAAACCGGCACCGTCTTTACCCGCTTGCGCCATCATCGTCGCACCGCCCTGCCCCTGTTCTTGAGCCGCTGTTTGCGCACGCTTGCCTGCAAAGGAAAGCATCACAATCATCAGGACCAATAGCAGGGTCATCATATCCAGATAAGTGGTTAGCCAGGCCTCTTCTTCCTCGGGCACGGCCAGCCCTGGATCGTTCCAAGGGCGGCTACGTCGTCGACTGCTGAGGTTATTGGCCAGCTGCTGCTCGATCTTGGCGCCTCGGGCTTGCTCCAGTTCCTTTTGCAAGGCTTTTTGGCGATCGGCCCGCTCTCCCAAGGTCAAGTCCTGCTCCGTGTTCGCCATACGATCAGCCTCGCTCCGGAGCCGGGTCTGCATCGTCATCGCGCCCGCCCCGGTCGTTGATTTCGTCCTGATACTGGGCCATGAAAGAGTTCAGCGTCTCACGCATCAAGGCAGGGCCACGGCGTTGGCTCATCATGGAGACACCTTGCATGATCATGTTCATCAATACGACACGCTGTTCAGTTCGGCGCTCCAGTTTCACGGCAACTGGTTTGAAGAGCAGATTGGAGAGCAAGACACCGTAAAACGTCGTCATCAAGGCCAACGCCATTTGCTGACCGATAGACGTAATATCGCCATCACCCAGCAAGAACATCAGGTTGACCAGACCAATTAAAGTACCCACCATGCCGAAGGCCGGTGCAAAACTGGCCATCAGACGGAACAGCTGGGCCTCAGCATGCTCACGGGCACGCAGACGGCTGATACGCCATTGCAAAAGGTCTTCAATATCTTCTTGGGGAGCCCGGTCAATCACCAGCTGAACGCCTGTTTTCAGAAAGGGGTTCGCGACCTTTTCCAGTGCTTCTTCAACCGCCCGTATATCCCCCATCATCCACAGACGCGAGATATTGATCAGTTCGTCCATATCCTGTTGGGTGTACAGGCGCTCGTTACGCAGCACGGTGCCGATCAAACCAAAGATGCGAACTACTTCACTTAAGGGGTAGCTGATAAAGGTGGCTGCCAAGGTGCCCACCAGCACAACCGCCAGACTGGGCAAGTCCACAAACAGGGCAGGATTTTCTGCCGTAAAAAACAAGATGACGGCAAACAGCAGCACGCTGGCTACGATGCCGATCAGAGTAGAGGGATTCATGCACAAGTCCTGGTTATGGCCCGATGGGCATCAGGACTACATATCGGCAGCAACGCCACTTTCTTTAGGCTTAGACCTTGAGGTGGATCAAGTACAAACGAAATTAAATCGTTTATGAGCCTATTACTCTCGTCTTGCTCATCCAAGAGCAAAAAACAGCAGCACGACGCCCCCTATACGACGAAAGGCTAGCGCTGATAATTCACACGAATTGACGCCTGCACCCGTACCGCCTCGGTGCTACCTGCCCAGCTCCAAACCTCATGCTCCAGTACAAAGCCAAAGCGTGCATCTTGGCCGACAAAGGCTCTCGTGCTTAGCGTCGACCCATTCATATCCACGCAAGCGCCCCCCTGCAGACACAGACGGCTTTTTAGAACGGCCCGTCCATTGTGATGGTAGCTAACTTCCACTTTGCCTATCGTCGTGGCTTGAGCGCGTACCGCCTCCGCTGGCATAAAGCTTTGCTGGGTGCGTGGTGAGCCTGTCGTGATGGCCTGACTAAGCTGTTCACTATCCCAGGCTAACGACGCGGCATATCCCGCCATAGGAACACTGCCTAATGCCATAAAAACGATGAATTGATTTAAAAAGCTGTTTATAAAAACAGGTTTTTTATTGTTTTTGAATTTCAATAAAGACATAAGCTGTGTTTTTATACAGATAAAAATAAGTTTCTTAATGATACCGTGCAAACATCTTAAATTTTTTTTAACTTTGGGCCGTAAGATACTAATATAAAGAGGATTTTTTCTGGTAGCATAAGCACATAAATTCTACCCGCCCTTCTGTTTCTCGCCCTCCGGGAACTGAAAAATGCCTCAGACCAGAACAAATAAATTCATACATCGTGCGCTATGTGTTTTATTTCTAGCGCCTTTTTCGATTTCCGCCTTCGCGCAGACGTTGGCTTTAGCTGAACCGTCCACACTGGACGAGGATACGGCTGCCATCAGCTATAACGTGCCGCACCTGGTTTTCGAGAAAAACCTGCAGCCTATCAGCTATAGCGAAAACGATAGCCGTCGCGCCCTGAACGCCTTAAAACACGACGCTCTGATCCAGCACGCTGCCCTGCGTTCGGAAATTGCCTTTGTGCAAGATCTGGAATCGTCCACCGTGCTTTACCAGAAGAACAGTGACGCCGTACGCCCCATTGCCTCTATCTCCAAGCTGATGACAGCCTTGGTCGTAGCAGAATCCGGCCTGCCTATGGATGAAGTGCTGGAGATCATCGACGAAGATGTGGACCGCGTCAAACATTCCAGTTCGCGTCTTAGCGTAGGTTCCAAGCTGAACCGGGCCGACATGATGCATCTGGCCTTGATGTCTTCGGAAAACCGCGCTGCCCATGCGCTAGGCCGTAATTACCCCGGTGGCATGCCCGCTTTTGTACGTGCCATGAACGACAAGGCGCGTGCCTTGGGTATGCGCAACACACGCTTTGTAGAGCCCACCGGCCTGTCCAGCGATAACGTGGCCAGCCCCCGCGATCTGGTCAAGCTATTAACGGCCACCAGCCAGCACGCCCGCATTCAGCAATACACCACCAACGATCAATACTCCGTACAACCCGTGCGGGGCCGCCAATTGGTATTCAACAATACCAACCGTTTGGTGAAAAACGCTAACTGGGATATTCAGGTATCCAAAACCGGCTTCATTAACGAGGCGGGTGAATGTCTGGTGATGCTGACCAAGATCGAAGACCGTGAAGTCGCCATTGTATTGTTGAACTCTTCGGGTCGTTATTCCCGTATTGGTGATGCTGTTCGTATCCGCGATCTGGTTGAAAAATCCAATGGTCTGGCGATGCTTTAAGCCTGTTTGCGGCTTCTAAACCATCGCTTCAGTTCAACGCTCTATTCAACGCCCCAAACCTCGGTCATTTGACCCGGTTTTGGGGCGTTTTTACAGCGCTCTGTTTTGCCATGCCCCGCTCGTCCTCCCATCCTTATAAGGAAGCTCCACTCAGTGCCCCAGCTCAAACTGCTTGAAGACTTCGTTACCCTGGCGCGTGCCGGCAGCTTTGTCCGAGCGGCTGAACAACGCCATGTAACGCACCCCGCGTTTGGACGTCGTATTCGTGCTTTGGAAGCCTGGGTGGGAACCCCTTTGGTCGAACGCAGTAGCTTGCCAATCAGCCTGACGCCCGAAGGTCAGGTGTTCTACAACACCGCCAACCAAGTGCTGGAACAGCTTAACCGTGTACGTCGGCAACTACAGGCATCAGATCAGGACGGGCAAGGCTCTTTGCGTATTGCCACCGGTCGCAGCCTGGCTCGCACCTTGGTTACGGATTGGGTTAGCCGCCTTCAAAAGGGGACTCGAGCGCCCTTGTCTGCCCATGTGCCTATTGATATCAGCACCGGCATGATGGCTGATATGGCCAAGCTGCTGGCACAAGGAAAAACAGACTTTCTGTGCTGCTATGAACACCCGGCCTTGTCGATCGAACTGTTGGCCGAACAAGTAAGCTATATGACCATTGCTACCGACAAGCTGGTGCCCACTTGTCAGCGACGCAAGAACGGCACACCGCTGTATGAACTTAATGCTGATAGCGGCCGCAGCATTCCCTTGATTTCCTATTCAGGTGGCTTGGCGATGGCCCGTATTCTGGGCGACAAGCTGCATCACTTTCCCTATCCCTTGGTTAGCACCGTGCGCTGCGACTCCCTGGATACGGCGATGGGCTCGGTATTAAAAGGCATGGGAGTGGCCTGGTTACCCTTGTCCATGATTGCCAATGAATGCCGACGTGGCACCCTGGTTCAACTGGGCAGCAAAGGCGATGAGATTGCCTTTGAAGTTCGTCTGTATCGCCCCCGTGCCCAGTTGTCCGATCTGGCTGAAGCCGTCTGGGCCTTTACCCAACAAGCCCGTTAAACCTTCCCTAAGTGAAAATAGCACGACTATGTGCTGTAACGGCACATCACCTTCGACAAGAGCAGACACAATACCCTTTCATAACTAAGGATAAACAGGCCCGAAGCGTCCACACTGGCCGCTTGCAGGAAACCTATCCAACGAACGGGGAGCACAGTATGTCTTTTTCTTTATCCCAGCGCGGGCTGGTTTTGACAGTTCTAGGCGCCTGTAGCCTGCTGCAGGCCTCGATCAGCCACGCCGACACCTATCCATCACGCAACCTGACTCTGGTCGTGGGCTACCCCGCAGGTGGCAGTGTCGATTTAACCGCCCGCCTTATGGCCGAAGAGCTAAGCAGCCGTTTAGGGCAAAGCGTTGTTGTTGAAAATGCCGGTGGTGCCGGTGGCACAATCGGTGCCCAACGCGTACAGCGTGCGGCAGCAGACGGCTACACCTTATTGCTGGGCTCGACCAACGAGATGATTATCGCCGGCATGATCAATAAGGCCGTGCGTTACGACGGTCAAAAGGACTTCACGCCCATTGGCATGATTGCTTCTCAACCTTTGCTCTTGGCCGCCTCTAAAGAGTCAGGTATTCGCTCCGCGGCGGACTATGCCCAAAAGCTGCGGGCCGCCAAGCCTGAAGCCTTTAGCTTTGGCTCATCGGGAGTAGGCACCACGCTGCACTTAGCCGGTGAAATGGTCAACGCGTCTACCGGCACCACCGCCATGCACGTACCGTATCGAGGCGTGCCACCCCTGGTATCGGACTTGATGAGCGGGCAGCTGGACACAGCCTATCTGGTCTTGTCATCGGGCCTGTCACAAGCCCGGGCCGGTGCCATCGTACCGTTGGGGATCACCGAAACCCATGCGTCCCCCGCCGCCCCAGAAATTCCGCCTTTGGCGGACACTCCCGGCTTTGAGAAAGTAGATATCAACGTCTGGTTTGGTTTGTATGCTCCCAAAGGTCTGCCTGAATCGGTAGCCAACACTCTTCGTCAGGCTCTGGACAGCAGCCTGCAGTCGGCCACTTTGCAGGAAAAGATGCAATCCAATGGCGCAACGCTGTACGCCCCAGGCATGAACGCCACGGAGTTCCAGGCCAAAGAGGTTGAGAAATACGCCCGTCTGGTCGAGCTGGCCAAACTGCAAGCCGAATAAAGCACATTCGCCCTGGCCAGTGGCCGGGGCGATGGAGTCATCACAATGCAATTTTCCCTTTCTTTCCCCGACATCCATCAAGAACGTCAGGGCAATACCGGCGTGCCTGGCGTGTGGTGTCTGGACTCCGGCCACGCAGGCCGCTGCGTCATGATCAGCGCCTTGATACATGGCAATGAGCTGTGCGGAGCCTGGGCCTTGAAAGCGCTGCTGGCCAGTCAATTACAGCCCCGCCGTGGCAAGCTGATTCTGGCCTTTTGCAATCTGGACGCCTTTGATCGTTTTAATCCTGAACAGCACGATGCCAGCCGCTATGTAGACGAGGACATGAACCGCGTCTGGAGCGATCACAAGCTATCCCAGGATCAGACCCAGGAACAGCGCCGCGCCAAGGCTCTTTTGCCTTGGCTGGAACAGGCTGACTGGCTGCTAGACCTGCACTCCATGCACGAGCCTAGCGCTCCCTTATTATTAACGGGCCCTTTGCCACGCAATATCGAGCTGGCTCAAACCTTGGGCGCGCCCGAGCATGTGATTGTGGATACCGGGCACAAAGATGGCGTACGCATGCGAGATTACGGTCGCTTCTCTGACCCTGATGCGCATGAGGCGCGCTCCTTATTGCTGGAGTGCGGCTTTCATGGCGACCCTGACACTCCTGCCATCGCTCTGGATTTAATCGCCCGTTTTCTGCTGGCTTCGGGCATTGTGGATGCAGCAGACCTGCCACAAGACTGGCGTCGGGCCGACCCGGATCAGCAACGCATTTTGCAAGTCACCCATGCCATCGTCGCGCCCTCCATGCAGGTCCGCTTCAGTCAAAACTGGCAGGGTCTGGAAACCTTGCCCGAGGCTGGCACGGCCATTGGCGATGCGGATGGTCAGCCCTTGCTAACTCCCTACGATCATTGCACCTTAGTCATGCCCTCTTTGCGTCAACTGCGTCCCGGTGTCACCGTGGTGCGTTTGGCTCAAGATTATCAATCCCCAAAAACCTAGTTTCGACCCCCGTACAATGACAGCCTTAGCCTTACGCTCTTCTGAGCTGCCACGGCTAAGGCTCGTTTTTTCGATGTAAGCACCGCCGTTCTACTGCCTGCCAGCAAGCCCCCCCCTGTCCCCACAAACGTCAAGACCAGGGCCGCATTCTCAATAGCGAGAAAAAAAACGAAACTTGGCGGTTTATTGGCTACCAAAGCCCTCATTGCCATCCTACAATCGGCAAATGTGCATCGCTTATATCGCCGTCGGAATTAATGCAGATTGGCCGTTGATCATTGCCGCCAATCGCGACGAGTATCATGCCCGCCCCAGCCAACCAGCCCAGCCCTGGCTGGACGAGCCAGAGATTCTGGCTGGCCGGGATCTGCAAGCCGGTGGTACGTGGTTAGGTATGACACAAAGCCGTGGACGGCTGGCCTTACTGACCAACTACCGGGAAGCCCCCGGCAGTAAAAACAGCCAGCAACGCTCTCGCGGTGAGCTCATCCCGCAGTTCTTAATGGATGAGCGCTCCCCACACGATTATCTTGAGCATCTGGCCCAACACGGGGACGACTACGCCGGTTTCAATCTGTTTGTGCTGCAATGGCCCACTGCGGGCCAGCCTTTACGTTTGGGCTATTACAGCAACCGCCATCCCGATGGCCAACCACAGATGCTGGAGCCAGGTGTACATGTATTGAGCAATGCCTGGCTCAATACCCCTTGGCCCAAAAGCCTGTTCCTGAAAGAAACCCTGCAAGCACAAAACTTTGATGGTTCAGCGCAGGCGTTTGAAGGGCTATTCCAGGGCCTGCACAATCAGGAAGTCGCCCCTGACGCAGATTTGCCGCAGACCGGTTTAAGCCTGGAATTCGAGCGTCTCCTAAGCAGCCCCTTTATTGTCAGCCCCGATTACGGCACTCGCTGCACCACCTTGATCGCCATTACGCAGCAAGGGCAAGGATTACTGCGTGAGCGCAGCTTCAATGCCGATGCCCAGATCACCCGCCAGCATGATTGGCCTGTGTCCTGGCCACACTTTCATTCTGACCAAACGAACCCAATCCCTCATAAAAGCAACAGGGCCACGCATGGCCCGCTTAGCCACTCCACTTCAAGCAAGGAAACCTCATGAGTCCTCGTCTTTCATTGATCGGCATTGCCATGTCGCTGGCCTTATTGAGCAGCCCCATGGTGCATTCACAAGAGCTACCGCCCAGTCAGTACTACGGCTCGACCGAATACATCAGCGGCGGGATAGGCAGCGATGAAGCCCAACTGTTCCGTATGGTGCGCAGCACCTTTCCCTTATCCGTGAACTTTTCAGCCAACCAGGGCGAGCGTGTCGGCTATATCTCCGATGTGCAGTTGGTCATCCGTTCCAGCACTGACCAAACCGTGCTGAACAGCCTGATTGACGGCCCTTACTGTCTGATCCGCTTGACGCCCGGTAACTACAAGGTGTTTGCGACGTATCAGGGCCAAACCCAAGAGCGCCAAACCACCATCGTTGAAGGCCAGCCGCGCGAGCTGAACTTTACGTGGAAGTAGGATAGTTGCGTTGATAGGTATCCAGGCCCATGGCCTGGATCTGCTCTTCAATCAAATGCTCGAAAGGCCGTAGCAAAGGGCTGAAATCACGCCCTGGCTCCATGATCTGCATGACACGGACAATGGCCTCCAAGGTAGACACCGCCTGAGGGTCAGGCGCTTTACGCAAGCGATAGCGCGAAACCTCTCCTTCAGGCAGCAGCCATCGCGGCAATTCTTGCAAGGCTGGATTGCTATGCAAAATCAGGCGTGCCTTGCGCCAAGTGCCATCGGGTACCACAATCAAATCCGGCTTTTCGTCTTGGGGCACAGACTCCACCACGTTAGCCTCTGGCCCCGGAAACAAGAGCACAGGCTGACGTGCCTGCGCCAGACGCGCTTCCAGATCCTCAAAATGCTCCCCTACCCATAGCGCCGTTCCTTGCAAGCCCAGGTACGCCAGACGCGCGGTATTGAGCGCATGCCGGGCTTCAGAATGATGCTGCAGGATCAAGACGGGGCAAGCCGCCTCAATGGAAGGAATCAAAGGACACAGACAACGCGCCAAGGGGCGCTGGCACTGTGCACAACGACCTGGGCGGGAAGAAGAGGGAGAATTCATGCGAGAGCGCCAAACAGAAGGCCACAGTATATAAAAATTCCTCCCCAGAACAGATGCTCTGGTTTGCCGGCAACCGAATTTACTGTATATTTATACAGCAATCAGGAGCAAGCGCATGGCCAACCCACTCCGTTCCCTTTTAGACCTTCACCCATCCCTCTGGACAGGTAAACATTATGCGCATGCCGCAGGCACCTGTTTATCCAGTGGGTTTGCGGCTCTGGATGCCCAGTTACCCGGTGGAGGCTGGCCAATGGGTAGCCTGATCGAGCTTCACGCCCCCCTAAATAGCAGCGCCCTATCTTTATTGCTGCCCGCCTTGAGCACCTTGCAGGCAGAACGTTTGCGCGTCCTGGTGGCACCACCTTATCAGCCCATGCAACAACTCTGGCGTGGTGCTCCCCCTGCACGGCAAAACTCATCCCAAGAAAAGGGTGATTTACCCGCCCGTCTGCTCTGGATACGCAGCCAGCACCTGAACGACACCTTGTGGGCTAGCGCTCAGGCCCTGCGTCATGGTCACTGTGCCGCTGTATTGGCCTGGTTGCCCACTCAGGTTCCCTTGGCGGCCTTACGCCAATTGCAGCTATTGGCCAGCCATAGCGACAGCCTGTTTTTTTGTCTGCGCCCATCGCACAGCCAAGCCAATAGTCCGGCGCCTTTGCGTCTTGAACTACAAACCCGTCAAGACAGCCAAGGACTAGCTTGGCTGGATGTGCATATCCGCAAACGGCGTGGCCCGCCTTGTCTGGAGAGCATTGCTTTAGCGCTTCACCCCACTTTGATGCCACCCACGGCCATTCCGTCCCATGTACCTGTGCCTGCAACTGCCCCAGAACCTGTTTACGCCTGAGGTCAACTCCGAGCAGCAGGACAGTATTCAGGCTGTTTTGCTGCGTTACAGCCCTCAGCTGGCACGGGTTCGAACCGATTTATGGGTATTGAATATCAGTGCCAGTATCCGGCTGTTTGGGGGCTTGCGCCGTTTGTACCGACACATTCGGACTGATCTGCAAACCTTCATCGCTGCGCCCTATCTGGCCTTGGCTCCAACCGCCCGAGCCGCCTGCTTGCTGGCTTTATCCACACGCAAGCAGCGTCGTTGCATACGACGTTTACAGGCCTGTCTAAACCCTTTACCCATACAGGTGTTGGCCCCACCCGCCGACCAGTTACAGTGGCTCCACAGCCTGGGATGCCATACCTTGGGGCAGTTGCATCAGCTACCCCGTGACGGTCTGGCCCAGCGCGGCCTGCGCCCTCTTTTATTGCAACTGGATCAAGCCTACGGCACACAAAACTGGACACTGGATTGGGTTCACGCCGCGCCGCAATTTATGCATCGCCTTGAACTGGATACCCCCTCCAATAATAAAGACACGGTGCTACGAACCTTGAACCGTATGTTGAACAAGCTGGAAGGCTGGTTGAATCAATATCAGCTCGCCTGCGGTCGATTGGAACTGGTGCTGCATACTGAAAGATATAAAGATCACCCCACCGCCACCCATGTAGCGCTGCAAATGGCCCGATCCTGCTGGCGCAGTCAGGATTTCCTACCTGTGTGGCAGGAACAATTCCAACAACTGCAATTACATGCTGCGGTACAAAGTCTGGTGCTGCAGGCTCACCAATTGCACCCGCGCCAAACCCATGCCAGCAGCCTGTTTCCTGATGCACGCCACTGGCAAAAACAAGACCAGCAACTCTTAGAGCGTTTACAGGCCAGATTGGGAGCCGAGCAAATCCTGACACCCTCTGCCCAGGCCAGCCATCTGCCCGAGCAGGCCAATCAATGGCTGCCGCTAAGGAACGATCAGGCCATCTGCTCCTCAGCCCCTGCCTTGCAACGCCCATGCTGGATGCTGGACCCCGCCCAGCCCCTTCAGCATGACCATCTATCCCCTTCGCTGGATAATCAACGCCTGCGTCTGATTCAAGGCCCGGAACGCGTACAGACCGCTTGGTGGAGCGGCGCTGGGCATCAGCAGCGGGATTACTTTATTGCCCTATGTCCCCAAGGGCGGCTGTATTGGGTCTACCGAGACTTAAACCAGGAACAGGCCTGGTATCTGCACGGGGTCTTTGGATGAATCCTGGTATAGACCTGCTGTATTCCGAGCTGGACTGCCTGTCCAACTACAGTTTTTTGAACGGTGCTTCCCACCCTGAAGAACTGATCAGCCGTGCGGCGGAACTGGGCTACAAAGCGCTCGCTTTATGTGATTATGCTTCCATGGCAGGCGTAGTACGCGCCTATGCGCAGGCCAAGCTGCACCCGGAGATCCGTTTTCTGGTGGGGAGCCGCTTCCGTTTCACGGGCGCTTGGGGTGCTACAGGCTCACAGAGCGGCAACACCGATACGTGTCCTGATGACGAAACCCTGACCCACGAACTTCTGATTTTGCCCCGCAATAAGGAAGGCTACGGCAATCTGTGCCAGTTCATCTCGCACTTGCATCAGTCCCTGGATTTGAAGCAGGAAGCCGCAATTGACTGGTCTTTTTTGCACCAAGCCGGGCAAGGCCAAGAAAGCCAGATACTGCCGGACTGCCTAGTTATTTATAAACCGGCTTATGGATTAAGCCGTACACAAATCCAAATTCAGGCACAGCGTCTGCTGGGCCTGTTTCCCAACCGCCTGTTTTTAGGTCTCAGCCTGCATCGATGTGATCAAGACCTGCAGCATGTCCGCGCCGTCCGCGTGGCATCGCAGGAATGTGGTTTACGCTGCGCAGCCTTGGGCGGTGTGCATATGCATGTGCGTTCACGCCAACCTTTACACGATACCTTGGCCGCCATACGGCTGAAAACACCGGTACAAGAGTGCGGTTGGGCCTTGGCCAGCAATGCCGAGCATCATTTACGCAGTCGTTTCCAGTTGGCCAATCTGTACCCGGCTGATCTGCGCGCGACCACAGACCAGATTCAACAGCTGTGCCAGTTTTCTTTAAGTGAAATCAAGTACGAATACCCGGTCGAGATTGTTCCGCCCGGCATGAGCGGTATTGACTATCTACGCCAGGAAACTGAGCGCGGTGCACAAGCTCGTTATCCCCAAGGCATCAGCGCTAGTGTGCGGACTCGCCTGCAAGAAGAGCTAAGCCTGATTGAAGACCTGGGCTATGAGTCCTATTTCCTGACCCTGCACGACATCGTCAGCTATGCACGTAGTCAGGGAATCCTGTGTCAGGGTCGGGGCTCAGCTGCCAATTCCGCCGTGTGCTATTGCCTGGGTATTACTGAGGTTGATCCTGCCAGCAGCCACACCTTGTTCGCCCGATTTATCAGCCGGGCGCGGGCTGAGCCACCCGATATTGACGTGGACTTCGAGCACCAGCGCCGCGAAGAAGTGATCCAATACATTTATCGCAAATATGGCCGTCAACGGGCAGCCTTAACAGCCGTCATCACCACCTATCGGCGGCGTAGTGCCTTACGAGATACCGGTAAAGCACTGGGCATTCCCCAGGCCTTGATCGAGGCTTTAATTCAATGCGACCGGGCCTGGCTGAAAGACACCCGTATCCAGGATGAGGTTCTGGCGCGTTTTCCTGAATGCCCCCCCGAGCAAGCTCATCAATGGCTGTCTTTGACTCGCCAGTTAATGGGTTTCCCGCGTCACATGTCCCAGCATCCGGGCGGGTTTGTGATTTCACAAACGCCCTTACACAGGCTGGTGCCCATTCAGAACGCTGCCATGCCAGGGCGCAGTGTTGTGCAATGGGACAAGGACGATCTGGATGTGCTGGGTCTGCTGAAAGTCGATATTCTGGCTTTGGGCATGTTGAGCGCCTTGCGTCGTTGCCTGGACAGTATCAGCCTGCAAAAAGGCAAACCGTTCCGCCTACAGGACATTCCCTTAAAAAGCGCTAAGACCTTTCGCATGATCCGGCGGGCCGACACCGTAGGCGTATTCCAGATCGAGTCCCGGGCCCAGATGAGCATGCTGCCGCGTCTACGCCCCGAGTGTTTCTATGATCTGGTCGTACAAGTAGCCATTGTCCGTCCCGGCCCTATTCAAGGCGGCATGGTGCATCCTTATCTGGAACGCCGTCGCGACCACAGCAAAGTAGACTACCCCGCCCCCGAAATTCGCCATGTGCTGGAACGTACATTAGGTGTGCCTATCTTTCAGGAACAAGCGATGGAGCTGGCGATGGAGGCCGCCGGATTCTCAGCTGACAAGGCCGATGCCCTGCGCCGGGCCATGGCCGCCTGGCGTCGTCGAGGGGGCTTAGGACCTTTCGAGCAAGAGCTGCTGGATGGCATGGACGCAAAGGGCTATGCCCCAGAGTTCGCCCAGCGCTTGTTCAATCAAATCAGCGGTTTTGGGGAGTATGGCTTTCCCGAAAGCCATTCGGCCAGCTTTGCCAAATTGGCCTGGTTCAGCGCCTATTTAAAGGCCCGCTACCCCGATCATTTTCTGGCCGCTTTACTCAACTCCCAGCCTATGGGCTTTTATGGCCCCAGCCAATTGGTGCAGGATGCACGCCGTCACGGCGTAGCGGTCTTGCCTGTTGATGTGCAGTACAGCCAGTTTGACAGCCATGTCTGCTCCGAGTCAGGTCGTCCTCCACAGGTACGTCTGGGCCTGCATATGGTCAAAGGTTTAAGTGAACATGCTGCACAAGCCATTGTGAATTACCGACAAAACCACGCTGGGCAAACGCTGGATCTGGCCTGCTTGCGCCAGGAGCTAGCCCTATCCGCACACGATCAACAAGCCTTGGCACAAGCTCACGCCTTGCGTAGCGCCTATCCTCAGCGTCGTCATAGCGTGTGGGATGCAAGACGCCCCAGCCAGCCGGGCTTACTGAGCCACGCGGAAATCCCGGACACCCTACCCACACTAAGGCGTGCCAGTGTGGGGCTGGAAGTACTGAGCGACTATCAGGCCACAGGATTAAGCCTTAACCGTCACCCCTTGGCTTTGTTGCGGGCACAACTGGAACCCATGCGTTTCTCTACCGCAGAACAACTTAATCAGCATTGTCCCGACCGGCGTCTAGCGCGGGCCTGTGGATTAGTCACCACCCGCCAACGACCGGGCACCGCCAAAGGGACCGTCTTTGTGACCTTAGAAGATGAAACCGGCAGTGTAAATGTCATCGTTCGGGAAGAACTGGCGCAGGAGCAATCCAATGCTTTGCTGCAATCACGCCTGATGGGCGTGTATGGCGTCTGGCAACGTGACGGCGCTGTCTGCCATCTGATTGCACATCGCCTGGTCACGATGAATCATCTGATTGGTGACTTGGTCGCACGCAGTCGGGACTTTCAATAACCAGCCCCCCTTTCAACCGCCCGTCACAAAATTCTCATTGCGGGTTTTTCCCCTCCCCCTGCCTGCGTTAAACTAGCGCTTTGCCCGTTCAACCAGGAACCACCATGAGTCAAACACTCAAAGCCCGTTTAGCTGAAGATGTCAAAACGGCAATGCGCGCACGCGACAGCGGCCGCCTGGAGACCTTGCGTTTTTTGCAAGCCGCGATCAAACAACGCGAAGTGGACGAACGTATCGAGCTGGGCGATGCCGAGGTCAGCAGCATCATCGAAAAACAGGTGAAACAACGCCGCGAATCTATTCAGGCTTTTGAATCCGCTGGCCGTACCGAAAGTGCTGACAAAGAAAAAGCCGAATTGCAGATTCTGCAAGAATATCTGCCTCAGCAAGCAGACAGCGCTGAAGTCGAGCAGGTAATTCTTGATGCGATTAGCCAGGCTCAAGCCGACGGCGCTCAAGGCCCCGCCTTGATGGGTAAAGTCATGGGTCTGGTTAAAACCAAGCTGGCAGGCCGTGCCGATATGTCCTTGATCTCTGCTCAAGTGAAACAAAAACTGAACCCATGAAGCATTTGCAGGCCGAACTGGCGCAGCCCAAACAGGATTTTTTCGGCACCCATATCCCCCTGATGCAGCACCTGGGCCTGCAGACTGTCAGCAGTTCCGAGCAGGAAGTCATCACCTTTTTGCCCTGGCAAGCCTGTAATGCTAACTCCCGTGCCGATGTGCACGGGGGCACCTTGATGGCAATCCTGGACTTCACGCTTAGCGCCGCAGCACGGGCGCAACGCCCTGGCTCGGGGATGGCCACCATAGACATGAACTCTCAGTTCCTGCTGCCTGCTCGGGGTGATGTCTGGTTCAAAGCCCACTGCCTGTATCTGGAAGGCGAAACCGCCTATTGCGAAGGCGGTGGGTATGACGAGAAAAATCGCTTGCTCGTAAAAGCAGCGGCTACGTTCCGGATTGTGCGCGGCAGTTAATAAAGCGCTTTATTGACGCTAAAGCCCAGCCCAATAAAAAAGCCCGTTTGCTACGGGCTTTTTTATTGACGACAGAATCACAGCAGGCCGAGACTAATGTGCCTGCAAATTCTCATCCACAGGCTGATCCCATTCCGGGTTGGACTTCAAAAACGGATAGTCCGTATAGCCTTTAGGTCCCTGTGTATAAAAGGAGCCGCAATCCCAGCCATTCAAGGGAGCGCGCAACTGCAAACGCAAGGGCAAATCCGGGTTAGACAAAAAAGCCTTACCGAACGACACGGCGTCTGCCATGCCTTTGGATAAAGTGGTCTGCGCCGTGGGCAAATCAAAATGTTCATTGGCAATAATTGCGCCGCCGAACTGGCATTTGATCATGGGCAGCAGGCTGTCTGAGGCCGGGCTTTCACGCAAGAACAGGAAGGCGATATCGCGTCGATCCAGTTCGCAGGCCACATAAGAGAACAAACGGGCTGGATCAGAATCCTTCATGCCATGTAAACCACCGCGCGGAGATAAATGCACGCCGACGCGTCCAGCTCCCCAAATAGCCACACAGGCGTCCACAATTTCCAAAAGAAAACGTGCCCGGTTTTCAATGGAGCCACCGTAAGCATCCGTACGGGTATTGGAGCCATCATGTAGAAACTGGTCGATCAGATAACCATTGGCCCCGTGAATCTCTACGCCGTCAAACCCGGCACTGAGTGCGTTTTGAGCCGCAACCGCGAAATCGTCCACAATATCGGCGATCTCTTCGTTACGTAAGGCGCGGGGCACTACAAAAGCACGCTCAGGGCTTAAATGGCTGACCATGCCCTCACAGGCAATCGCGCTGGGGGCGACTGGGATCTGGCCATTGAGAAACTCGGGATCAGACACACGCCCCACGTGCCACAGTTGCAAGACAATACGTCCGCCCTTGGCATGTACCGCTTCCGTAATGGTGCGCCAGGCGTCAACCTGTGCACTGCTCCAGATGCCCGGCGTGTGTGCATAGCCCACACCTTGCGGCGATACCGAGGTGGCTTCGGCTACAATCAGCCCCGCACTGGCCCGCTGGCAATAGTACATACGCATCAAATCATTGGGCATACGGCCCTCTGAGGCGCGCGCGCGTGTCATGGGCGCCATGATGATGCGGTTCATGAGTTCAATATCACCCAGTTTGATTGGATCAAACAAACTAACCATTGTTTTACACTGTCCACTATTGATGTTTCCGCCAGGGCCTGAACGACACGCGCCCAAGGGAATACCCGATAAGGGTTTTTACCAGATATGTCTTTATACCATCAACGCTTAATTTGGCTTGAAATTGTTTCAAGCATCAAACGGATCAAATAAGCTATGGCACAGTTCGCCGTCATAGGATTAGGCCGCTTCGGTTCGGCCTGCGCCCTGGAACTCATGAAAATGGGACACTCCGTACTGGGAGTGGATACCAACCCCAAACTGGTCAACAAATATGCGGACCAATTAAACCGTGCCGTTATTGCCGATGTCACTGACCGCCAGGCTCTGGAAGAGCTGGGGCTGGACAATTATGACGTAGTTCTGGTTGCAATTGGGGCTGATATTGAATCTTGCCTGGTCTGTGTCGTGCACCTGAAAAGTTTTGGGGTGCCCACTATCTGGGCGAAAGCCATTTCCCATGCCCAGCATTTGATCCTGGCCAAGATTGGTGTCAACCGCATTATCCATCCTGAAGAGGAAATGGGAATACGGGTTGCGCAAATGCTGAGCTACCCCATGGTCAACGACTACATCAGCCTGGGTAATGGCGACTACATCGTGGAAGTCACCGCCAGCGACAATATGAACGGCCAGACCATCAAGGACGTTCTGCGAGAGCAAATGGATGATGTCCAGGTCCTGCTGGTCAAACGTCGTGGTCAAACCACCATCCAACCCGACCCTGATTTTGCCTTGCATGCCAAAGACCTGCTGATCCTGCTCGGACAACTGCAGGCATTACGTACCGCCGCCCCCAAACTGGTTTGATGTATGCGCAATTGGCTGCCTAATAGTCTGACTCGCCGTCTTGAGGTTAATCCTCAGGCCCGCACCTTAAGCGCCAGCCCACCGCTAGTGCTGGCTCTGGGCTTCATGGCCCTGATTGTGCTGGGCGCGATTTTACTAAGCCTGCCGCAAGCGGCAGAGCAACGGCTGGGAATTTTCCAAGCCTTATTCATGGCCACCTCGGCCGTGACCGTAACCGGACTGGCCGTTATTGATCCCGCAACGGACTTAACGCATTTTGGGCAGATTGTTCTGGCGCTGCTGGTGCAAATCGGCGGCATGGGGTTTGTGACCTTTGCCGTCATTGCCGCCATCACCATGCACAAACGCATCAGTGTCAGCCAGCAAGCGCTGGCACTGGAGGCCTTTAATCAAACCAGTGTCTCGCGTATCCGCAGTACCGCCTTCCAGGTCTTCAAGATTGCGGCCCTGATTGAGCTGATTGCCGCCGCCATTTTGTTTTTGCGCTGGACCATTGATCTACCCTGGACCACGGCCTTATATCGCGCCCTGTTCCATGCCGTCACCGCTTTTAATAATGCCGGTTTCTCGCTTTTCCATGATTCCCTGGTTCCAATCTCCGGTGATTTCGTCTCGGTGATGACTTTATCGGGTCTGATTATTCTGGGCGGGATTGGTTTTACCGTGCTGGCCGATGTAGGCCAGAAAAAACGCTGGCAAACCTTGCTGCCCTATACCAAGCTGATCCTGATCGGCACCTTGATCCTGAACCTGATCGGCTTTACCAGCCTGTGGGCCCTGGAATTTAACAACCCAAAAACCCTGGGCATGCTGGGCATTGGAGATCAGGCGTTAGCTGCCTGGATGCAAAATGCCGCCACCCGTACCGCTGGTTTCACCACCATGGACATTGCTCATCTGCGCGATAGCACACAGCTGGTCATGATTGTGCTGATGCTGATTGGCGGGGGCTCGCTCAGTACCGCCAGCGGTATCAAGATCGGTACCTTGATCGTGCTCTTGGCGGCTGTACGCTCTTATATACGCCAGCGCGAAGAAGTGGTGCTGATGGAGCGCAGCGTCGCCCCCGAAACCGTCCAAAAAGCCCTGGCCCTGTTTTTGATTACTGGCGCTTTGTACTTCATCAGCGTACTGCTCTTGACCTTGTTTGAAGACCTGCCCATTACCAGCCTGCTGTTTGAAGCCGCCTCGGCCCTGAGCACCACGGGTATGAGCCACGGCATTACGCACAAGCTCTCCACCCCCAGCCAGATCCTGATCATGGTGCTGATGTTCGCTGGCCGACTAGGCCCATTGACCTTGATCTACTCCCTGGCCACGCGCAAACGCAGCCGCATACGCTATCCGGAAGGAAACTTTCAAGTAGGGTAAGCCAGTAGCTAAACCACAGATATACAAGAAGTTTTAAGAAAAACCACTATTGTCATCGAATTTTGGTATGGTTAACGGATGTAAACATCGAACAACTACGGATCAGGACGCAGTCTTATGGATCACAGGAAGATGGCTACCTTAACCAAACGCGCTGGAACCGGTTTAAGCGCTCTTTGCCGAGAGCTGACCAGTCGTGGTATCAGTTATCACCCCCTGGTAGAGATGTACCAAAGTCAGATGGCTATTATTGGCTTACTCAGTGACGAGGTTGTCGCTCTGCGCAAAGAGCTGGATGATCTGAAAAAAGTAGTTAAAAAAAACGGCCAGTGAGCCGTTTATTTTTTTGCCTGTCGTCTCTCTAGCCCAACACCCGGTTTCATCCGATCCCCACTGATTTTCTCATCCATATTGGCTTGTTCGCACTCATGAATGTTGCCCTGCCCCGTTTTTGGCTGTTTGCCGCTTTAGCCTTGTGTTCTGCCACCGCCTACAGTCAAAACGACCGGGTTCTTTCTACACAAACGCGGCCTGCTGCGCCGCACAGCCTCCCGCCGATTGCCCCGATTGCCCCCATTCAACACTACGCCAGCACCTTGCTCACCCCCGAGTATCAAGGCACGCGTCTGCATATCTCCCTGGATCAATGGCAAAGCCAGACAGCGCTTGACCAGGAACACCTGGCGACACCTGCCCGGCAAAACAATCTGTTTATCATCCTGCACTACCGCTATACCAATACCACCCAGACTCCAGTAGACCCACGGATTCATCAGCCACGCCTGTTCTTGGCGGATGAAGGAGGCACGCAAATCGCTCCTAACCGACGCGCCACGCAAGACTATCGCTACGCGCAGGACCTGGACACCGTCGGTTCCGACAAACTCAATCCACTACTGACCGTCTCCGATGTCGCCGTGTTTGAGGTCAGCCCTTTACTGTTTGATCCAGAGCGATGGAGCCTTGTGATCCGAGACGGCCAAACCGTACGTATTCCTTTGACCGTTATTCCTGAAAAACCTGCTCCAAGCGCCGAATAACAAAAGCCACAGCGTTCGCGTAAATGAGTAAACTCTGCCCCCAGACAAACCCGTCTTAGAAGCAGGCATGGAATAATACGGGGCCGTATAAGCGTTATCAATTAATAAAGCTCCTCATTCATCTGAAGCAGGAGCAAGGAAACAAGAGTGCGTCATACCCCCGCCCGGCTCAGTGCGACCCTCATCATTGCCAGCGTTTTACTCTTGCTGGTTCTGAGGTCACTGCCTACGAGCCCGGAGCCCGGCCCCGAGTTCATCACGGTAGAAGGCGGTGCTTTTATGGCCGGCAACTTTCAGGTTCCCATGCGTGCGCCTGATGGTGAACTGACGGTGCAATGGGTCGCCCAGCCGGATCAGGCGGCCCTCGCGCCCTACCCGGTCGAGGTCAATGCCTTTGCCATCATGAAGAAAGAGGCCAGCAACACGCTGTATGACCGTTTTTTAAAGCAGACTAAACGCCCTGCCCGTTGGCAGCCTGTCAAAGGGGATGGCGATCAAGCCGCCAACATGCCTTACGACGAGGCCGAAGCTTTTTGCATCTGGTTGGGCCAGGACAATAGTCTGGATATGCGCTTGCCGACTGAAGCCGAATGGGAATATGCGGCCCGCAGCCGTGGCCAACCCATTCCTTGGGCTACGGATAACGGGCAATGGCAGAGCGGCCGTAACTTGCCAGACCAGGGCAACGATACCGACAAAGCCCGCACAGGAACATTCCCACCCAACCCTCTGGGTATTCAAGATATGGCCAATGGCCTGCACGAATGGGTCATTTCCGATCCTGCCCGTGACCCTGTGCATGTGCGGATATTCAAAGGTGGCAGCGACCAGCAAGCCTCGCCCCGCGACACGATTCCCACACGCGGCGTTGTCTTTCCTTTATCGGCAGCAACAATCAATGCCAAGCCAGAACTAGCTCGCCTGCGGGACCACAAAGTGGGGACGGTTTACTTTCAAAACGCCACCGCGCGTTGCGTCGCGCCGCTTAAGTCCAACGGCCCATCGCCAGTCTCCACCACACCCAACACCATCCTGCCGCCGGCTTTTGATGATGTGACTGACAAGCCAACAGTAAAGAAGGCTTCTGGCTGAAATAACAGGCGGCAAAATAACGGCACGTATACAAAAACCCCTTATGAAAGGGGCTTTCTCAAAACTATTAAGGTGTTGCTGCAATCACTTGTTCGTCAGCTTTATCTGGCTCTGCCGCTTTATCTAATCCCTGCATAGGCTCGCCATCTTTATTTTTAGTGCGGTCAAAAGTTAGCACTTTCCCAAATACCAACTGCACCCAATCAGGATAGTTGTACGCTGTGCCACGGTTGTGGTCGATGATCGCACCAATGCCACCGCCGAACAGGATATTGCCAAACATTCCTGCGCCCGCCCGGGAAATCAGCGTACCGGTTGCCTCATCCGTGCGGTCAGCAGCCACACACGTAATGTTCAGGTTCTTGCTGGATTTACCCACCATCGCGTGCTTACCAGACTCCAAGGCATACTCACCCTTATCATTAATCAGAGTGCAGCGAGCTTCTGCTACCTTCTCTCCTGATTCATCCAAGGCGTCGACTCGTACCAACTGCATCGATTCTGACGTAATAGATGCACAACCGGTCAGCATTACTGCTGCCGAAAAAACAAAAACCCTCATTCCAATCCCTTTATGCACTCTGTTTATAAGTGAGGGCATTGTAACGAGAAACTAAATTTATTAATTAAATACTAGATATCAGCCTAAGAAATCCAAATTCAATATAACAATGGCAGCACCATTAAATAAAATAAAACCGCTCTAAAAAATAAGCCGCCTTATTAAATGATTTATTTAAAATGGAAAATTAAAATAATCATAATTATTGAAAGCAAACAATAGCGATCAAGCCATTCCCGGCGGCAAACCGCTGGTACAGACAGCCACCACTTTGGCGTCCTCATCACTGGTCGAAAGATAGACATGCCCAATGCCGCTATCGAAATAAGCGGACTCGTGCGTATCCAGAAACAAGGTTTCACCCGTTTCAAACTGGATGGCAATGGCACCGGACAAAACAATCACAAACTCTTGACCGGCATGACGGATATAGTCGTCAAATTCCTTGGCATCGCGTGAATCAATCACGGCCAGAATCGGGTTCATGTGTTTGCCGGTCAACTCACCAAACAGCAATCCGTATTCATAATTACGGGTTGCGTAGCCGGGTGTGGCAGTGGTTTTGTGGCTAGAGATGCCCACGGCGGTCGTGGGTAAAGCCTGAGCGGATTCCTCATCCGGGACAGCGAACAAGGAACCGACTTCAATATTCAAGGCACGGGCCAAAACAACGAATTTCTCGTAGCTTAAGGTGACCTGTCCCAACTCTGCTTTAGAAATGGTAGAAAGCGCCAAGCCCGTTTTTTCAGACAGCTGCTTGAGTGTCTGTTTTTGATTATGGCGGGCTAGGCGCAGGCGGGTTCCCACCTGTTCCTTGCTTAGCAGTTTATTACGCAGCATCCTTGTATTGTAAGCGGCGCAAACGGAACCAGGCAATCAGAATCCAGGCCATTAAAACAAAGCCCAGGTATCCGAAAAACGGGTAGACGGTACCCACCAGATTGATGAAACCGATCTTGGCACCCACCAGTCCCAGCACCCCGGCTATCGCCGTCCCAATATTGAATTTACGGGTATTGGGGGGCAAGATACGAGCCGAGAAGGAATACAGCACCCCCACAGACGTAGTCAGAATCATGGCGAAAATCACCACGGACATGATGGTACCCAAGAGCCTGGATTGCTCGCTGGCCAACATCAGCATGGGCAAGGCGGCAGAGCCGATGGTGTCGATACGGCCAAATACACCGGCACTGATCAACACAATCAAAAAGCCCAGCAACAAACCACCAACTAAACCACCCAGCAAGGCATTACGGCGCGATGTGGCTTGTGCCCCGGCGATCATCAGAAAAGGCGCCCCCACCACCATGTTGTAGGACACATACAACAAAGAGCCCATTAACCAATGCCCGGAGCCTTGCGGTTTGGTCTGTGCAATCACATCCAACTCCTGCAAGGGCAAATCACGGGTATTCCAGCTGTAAATACACAGAAAGATCACCATCAAGACCAGGATGGGCGTGACACTGCCAATAAAGGCCATGACACGGTCCACCCGCAAAAAGACGATCAATACGGTAATGACCATCACCGCGATGCTGCCGTACTCTGCGGGGACGCCCCACTGCTGCTCCATCAACGAGCCGCCGCCCGCAAACATCACTACAGCGATGGCGTACATAAAGAAGGTAATCATGATATCGACCACCACACCCAAGCGTGGACCACAGATCAGATATAAACCTTCTTTAAACGAGTGCGACACCGAAACCTGACTTAACTCCCCCACGGCCATCCCCAGCACCGTAAAACAAATCCCACTGACCACCCCTCCCAACAGCCCCCAATACCCAAAGCTGCTGAAAAACTGCAATATCTCTTGTCCTGATGCAAAGCCGGCCCCCACCACCACGCCGACAAAGGCCATGGCTATGCCCAGGATATTTTTTATATTCGACATGTCTTCTCCTCCGGGAGATCAAAGTGCTGCTGTTTTTATGTTCTGAAACGAGCGGGAGACACCACGGCAGGATCAATCTCCAAAGCCTGCAAGGGCCCGGGTAGATCTTGCTGTTGCAACAAACTGGCCGCCAACAAAGACGCGCCCGCTGCGGTTTGAATGCCGTAGCCGCCCTGGCCAGCCAACCAAAAAAAGCTCGGACACTGCGCATCCTGGCCAATCACCAGCTCGCCATCGGGCGCAAAGCTGCGCAGTCCAGCCCAGGTATGACTAGGGCGACGAATACGAAGCTGAGTCCGTTCTTCAATACGGTAAATACCGGTGGCCACATCGAGCTCCTCCGCCACCACATCGTGCGCATCCACATCATCCGCATTGGCAGGCGAGCCCAGCAACATGCCCGCATCAGGTTTGAAGTAGAACTCTTCACCGATATCAATAACGGCCGGCCAATCGCGATGATCCACGCCTTCCGGTGGCGAAAACAAAAAAGCAGAACGGCGTTTGGGTTGGATCCCCAGAGCCTGAAGGCCACAACGCTCGGCCAAAGTATCGGCCCAGGCGCCCGCTGCATTGACCAGTACACGGGCACGCAAGGTCTTGGGTTCAGAACTAAGCTGAACCTCCCAGCACTCGCCATCCCATTGGGCCGATAACACTTCCGTATCCAGGCGCAGCTTCACGCCCTTGGCCTGGGCCCCCTTCAAGAAACCTTGGTGCAAGGCGTGCACATCCATGTCCTGACCTTGTGCGTCATACAAGGCCCCCGCCAACTGCGCCGGGTCCAGGCATGGCACCATTTCCAAAGCTTGCTCCGCGCTCAAACGGCTGACATCCAGTCCTTGCTCGTGCCAGTCCTTAAATTGGCTGTCCAGCAAATCCTGTTGCTCAGCGGTGCCCACATACAGCACACCCCGAGGCAGCAAGATAGGCTGATCCGTGAAACCGGCCGGCGGGTGACTGAAAAAATCGTTCCCTGCAACCGTTAGCGCCCGGATGGTGGCCGTACCGTAGGTTTCAACAAACATCGCGGCCGAGCGTCCCGTGGAGTGATACGCAGCATGGGACTCTCTTTCCAGAACCAGCACGTGGGCATCTTCGGGCAAACGATAAGCCAACGACACACCTGCCATCCCGGCCCCAACAATTACGTAGTCATACATCATGGAATTCTCATATCCGATAATTGAGCGCCCATAGTAGGACTTTCGTACGCAAACATCCAAGAGGGTTTTTACTAGGCGGACACTTTGATCTGCACTCAGAGCCTTGTTACGCGCCACTTTCAGATGGTTTTGAACCCTAAACCTCTCTGTTTAAACAACTTTTACGCAGGACGAAGCCCAAGACCATTAGCTCACTGAATACGCCGATAAAATTACGGACTTAATCGCCAAATTATTCGAACATCGCGCAATTTCTGTCAAAACCAGAGAACTTCATAAGCTCAGGCTAAGAAAAAAGCGTACAAAAACCATCTGAGCGCCTTTTTCGACGGAAAACGACTTTTTAACTATGGCCGACGTATCTATTCCCTTTAACTCCAAGGCCTTCAGCAAAATCTTTTTAGCAAAAAGCCGGTTCTTACCACTGTTGCCGCCCGCACTGAGCACAACGGCGGCCATGGAGCGCGCAAATACTCAGGGGCCTGCATGACAGCCTGCGATTGTGGAGACAAGATGGCGGGGCCATTTTTCATGAATAAAGGGGCAAACTCACCAAGTCTTTTGCGGTGGAATTGATATCGCCCGAGGCAATCACGTTGTAGTGAATCCAGGGCAAACCACTGTCACGCCCAGGCAGTTTAAGAGGAGCATAGTTTTCGCCCGGCCCTTCTATTGCAGTACACCGAAAACGCCCCTGGATCAGCGTTCAACGCCTGCAAAGCCAGAGTACCCAGAAATTGTCCATAGCCCTGGATACTGTTATCACCAATGAACAGCGAATCATTAATAAGGTCATCGCCCCGCAAACCGGCCGAGTGGTTCAACAACATGCGAGCAGTAATAAGTTGATAACGCGGATCGGCCATGCGGAAATCCGGCAGATAGCGGTAGACCAGCGTCTCCAGATTTCAAAAATCCATCACGACACTAGGGGTAGTGCATGGCCATAATCCGTGCCACGCCTGCAGGCTGTGCAATATAAACAGCACAAAGAGGCTACTGGACGGCGGGTAGGCTAGACCGGATCCTGCCTAGCGATGTTGAGGGCTCGGTGGATTAAATTTAAGAAAATAATTCTATCTATCTCTTTTTGATACAAAGTAGAGTTTCAGGCTTCTTTCTTAAAAACAGAACAGCTAGCCTTGCAGCCCTACTACTCAAACAAAGATCATAAATTTGGCACAAGACTTGCTTTCAGCGCCGACTTCCTCCTGGCTGACCCACACTAATACAGCATTTTCAGCCTGACTGCGAACCGTTCAAAGCTCACAGCCCCGCCTATTCCTCGCTTACATTTGAGTCAGACATAAAGCGTAAATGCTGCCTGTAGCGTTTTGCGCTGTAAGTCGTTTTGACGCTGAAATACCAATAAAACGCTCTAAAACAGTCTGAAAGCGCAGCTTAGTCTCCAAAACTCTCAAAACACCGAGCATGGCTTTGCTCCTCCCCTTTGCATTCAGTCGCCATATCACTGTCTCTTTCTGTTTACAATTTCAATCTCGTTATAAGCTTATATATATAACCCTTGAGTTAGGTCAATATTGATCTGAACAAGGGTTTCTTGCCCTTTGGGCTGTCTATACCATGCGTACTGAGTGTGACTTGAAGTTATTTGACACATTTATTTAATAATTATGGGTAATGTCTATGAAAGCCTTGTCCAAGACCTTGATCCTGGCGCTAGTAGGACTGGGAGCCGCCTACGGCGGGTCGCAGTTCATTTTGTCGCAGCGCAGTATCGTCTCCTCATCGGCAAACACAATAAACCTGGATGATGAAACCCTGATCAAACAGGGAGCCTACGTCTCCCGGACGGGGGACTGTGTCGCCTGTCATACCGTTCCTGGTGGTCAAAAATATGCAGGTGGCCTAGCCATGCAAACGCCGCTTGGAGCTATCTACTCCACCAACATCACGCCTGATAAAGAAACAGGCATAGGCAGCTATAGCCAGGACGAATTCAAGACTGCGGTGCAACACGGTGTGCGCCAGGACGGGGCCGCTTTATACCCCGCCATGCCCTACCCCTCGTACGCCATCATGAGCGACAAGGACATGGATGCCTTGTACGCCTATTTCATGCGTGGTGTCCCGGCCGTCAAACAGCAAAACGCCGCCCCCACTTTGCCCAAACTTTTCCAGATGCGTTGGACGATTGCCTTTTGGCAATGGATGTTTGCGCCTAAAGATCAGGGTTTTGTCGCTGATGAAGGTCTGGATGATCTGAAAAACCGCGGAGCTTATCTGGTTCAAGGACCAGGCCATTGTGGCGCCTGTCACACACCGCGCGGGTTGGCCTATCAAGAGCTGGCCCTAAGCCTGAAAGACGGAGACGACTACCTGTCCGGTGCCGTGATTGACGGCTGGCGCGCCAAAAGCCTACGTGGCGAGGGTCGTGGTTTAGCGGGCTGGTCGGAGGCTGAACTACTGGACTTCTTTGCCACCGGTCGTACCGATAAGGTTGCCGCCTTCGGTGCCATGACGGACGTGGTGGAACACAGCACGCAGTACATGACGCCACAGGATCAAAGCGCCATGGTGCAGTACCTGAAATCCTTGCCCCCCGTGAAGGGCCGCAATCCCGAGATCCCGCATCAAGCCGACGCCACCACACAAAAACAGCTGGATGGTGACTACACCTCGCCCGGCGCCTGGCTGTATGCCGCCCACTGTGTGACCTGTCACCGGGCCGACGGCAAAGGCGTGCCGCGCATTTTTCCGGCACTGGCAGGTAACTCGGCCGTTTTTGCCAACAATCCGCAATCCGTCATTCAAGTGACCTTGGAAGGCGGTCGCATGCCTGAAAACAAAATCGACAAAATGACCTTCACCATGCCTGCCTTCCGCCATTTGGGCGATCAGGACATCGCCGATCTTGTTAACTACATTCGCAGCAGCTGGACCAACGAAGCGCCTACCGTCAAAGCAGCCGACGTTGCCCATATCCGCCAGTTTGTAGCCAATAAATCGCCCAATATCCAGCCTCAAGGAGCCCGCCATGAGTAAGGCCAAAACCCTGTCTGTTATGGCTATAGTCATCGCCGGTGTAGCGGCGGCAAGCTGGTATACCTTTGGGGCGAACCCTGCACTGACGGCGCCCACTCAAGCGAGCTATCCCATCATTAATGTGGACAGCAAAGAGGTCGTGGGCCAGTACACCATTCCTTCCGATCTGCTGATCGAAAAAGAGCCGGATGCCGCCGCTATTTTGTACGGCAAGCGTCTGCTGAACGAAACACGCCGCTTGCTCCCCAATAATGTGGGCGCAGCCATGAACTGTAATAGCTGCCACATAGATCAAGGCAAGGCACCGCGCGGGGCGCATTACATCAACAGTTTTGTCAGCTACCCCAAAGTCATGCCCCGATCGGGCAAGATGGTGGACTTGGCTGGCCGTATCAATGGCTGTTTCATGCGCTCCATGAACGGCAAGGCCGTCCCCGTGGACTCACCTGAAATGCAAGGCATGCTGGCCTATATGAAGTGGCTGGCTCAAGGTGTGCAAGCTGGCCAAAAAGTACAAGTGCCAATTGATGGTCCACTGGATCATGAGCTGATCGCCAATCCCGAGCGCGGTAAAGCCTTGTATGGCGCCCAATGCGCGACCTGTCACGGCATGGACGGCGAGGGCCTGAAAGATGAGCGCGGCAATATTATCTTTCCGCCACTATGGGGCGATGAGTCCTTCAACATTGGTGCAGGGATGGCGCGCACCTTCAAGGCGGCTGTCTTCATCAAGTACAACATGCCGATGAGCGTGAACTCTCACGGCGCCTGGGGCCAGGGTGGTGTGCTGGAAGATCAGGACGCCGTGGACATTGCTGAGTACTTCACGCATATGCCCCGACCTGACTTTGCAGGCAAAGTGAACGACTGGCCCAACGGTAAAAAGCCTAAGGATGCTCGGTACTGATGGCCTGCGTTTCCAGCGCAGATTAACACTTGTCTTTGTTCCTAAGCCCAAAGACAAGCCTTCTTAAAGCGATTGAGACTGCCCTCATCAAGAGGGCAGTTTTCTTCTAGTAGGAAAAAACTGCCCGAAGTGTCTGCACTTAGCCCTTCATAAGTCAGCTTCCGTACCTATCGCTTTTCCTCGCCCTGCCTCTTTACGCCCCTCCAATCAAGCCCCTTCACCGCCCCTGTCATCACGCACAATCGTGTAGCATCTTTCCTCTCTCTACCCATGAAATTCTTTACTCACCAGGTGAACGCATGATCCATGGAAAAACCTTGGCGGCCTGGCAACGCAGCCATCCTCTTATCCGCGATCTGATCGCCCTGAAAGAAAGCTCCTGGTTCAATCCGGCTATCGCCCCCGTCACCCACGCCTTGACTGATGTTGGGCTGACAGCTCAGGACGTGCAAGCTGCCAGCGCCCGCCTGCGACGCTTCGCCCCGTATCTGAAAACCGTATTTCCCGACACGGCTGCCACCAATGGCATCATTGAATCCCCTATCGCACCTTTAGATCATGTACGCAAAATCCTTATGCAGGAAAACGCCCTGGAGCACGTGGGTGCTTTATGGTTGAAAGCCGATAGCGAACTGCCCATCTCCGGCTCTATCAAGGCCCGTGGCGGGATACACGAAGTTTTAAAACACGCTGAAGATCTAGCCCTGGACGCCGGGCTGATTCGTTTAACGGACGACTACAGCAAACTGGCCAGCGACGAAGCCCGCCAATTTTTCAGCCAGTACACCATTGCGGTAGGCTCCACCGGCAATCTGGGACTGTCCATTGGCATCATGAGCGCCAAACTGGGGTTCAAGGTCAGCGTCCATATGTCTGCCGATGCCCGCCAATGGAAGAAAGACAAGCTCCGGGCCAATGGCGTCAACGTGGTTGAGCACCTATCCGATTACAGCGTGGCCGTTGAACAAGGCCGTGAACAAGCCTCTCAAGACCCACGCTGCTACTTTGTGGATGATGAAAACTCCCCCGATCTTTTCCTGGGCTACGCCGTGGCTGCGGAACGTCTGGCAGCCCAGTTCCAGCAAGCCGGCATTATCGTTAACGCCGACCACCCCTTGTTTGTCTATTTGCCTTGCGGTGTAGGTGGTGGTCCCGGTGGAGTCGCCTTTGGCTTGAAGCTTGCTTTTGGCGATGCCGTGCATTGCCTCTTTGCCGAGCCCACGCATTCGCCCTGCATGCTGCTGGGTGTCTACACCGGACTGCATGACAAAATCAGCGTGCAGGATATAGGCATAGATAACATCACCGCTGCTGATGGACTGGCCGTAGGGCGGCCCTCCGGCTTTGTGGGTAAAGCCATGCAGCGTTTGATTGATGGCTATTACACCGTCACAGACGAGGAACTCTACCGCTGGCTGGTGATTGCTTACGAACAGGACGGGGTGAAGCTAGAGCCCTCGGCGCTGGCTGGCGTACCGGGCATGGCGCGAGTACTAGGCTCTCCGAAGTATGTGCAAGACATGGGTTTTACGCCGACTCAATTACAAAACGCCACCCATTTGGTTTGGGGAACCGGCGGCAGCATGGTGCCCGGGAACGAGTTTCAGGCTTATCTGGATAAAGGGCGCAAGCCTTAAGCCCAAGCCTCAACAAGGCCCCTGCCAAAGCATGGGGCTGTTTACTTCTGAGCGGTACACAGCCCCACTTAAGAAGGCTCGCCTTTATACGCCCTAAACTCTTTTTCCCGCTGAGTCACAGCCAGCTTTTGATTCGCCGGGTCATTGGCATACTCCAGCCATTCCTTAATAATGGGGTGCTGGTCTAGCGCATAGGCCTCTCGTGCCAGACTCAAGGCTTTGTCCAACTGGATAGGCCCGCAAATTCCACTGAAATAATGCTGGGAAAGCGCCACCTTCGCATGCGGCAGATTCATATCACTGCCGCGCTTCAACCAATTCTGCCCAGTACGAACGACACTGCAATTGGTGTAGTGATGGCCGATCTCGTAGTAGGTTTTGCCCAAGGCCATGATGGCCCCTTCATCGCCCTGCTCCGCCTTATGCGCGACTTCCAGCAACTGCTCGCGACTAATGGGCATACCAGGGTAGAAAGTCTGCATCGCCGTTAAATAACGAATATCGGGATTGCCTCCCGTCAGCTCCTTGCTCAAGACTTGCTCCCCAGTCGGGCCCTTATAGTTGACGCCGCAGGACTTCGGATAAGGCCCTTGTGGCTTCAAGCATTCTGCTTTTTCAGCAGATATCTCTGACCAAACGTCAGAAGCTGCGCAGCCGGCAAGCCCAGTAAGAAGTACAGAAATCGCAAGAATTCGAGCTGAGAAAAAGAGTTTAAACACGATAAATAGATGGCCTGTAATTGACGAAGCGATGTCACTTAATAGCGCGACAAGCGAATTGGGCAGGGTACCCTAATCAGACACCCTACACTAAGCCTGCTTGACCATACATACGACTACACCGCGATCAAAGACTCCCCAAAAACAAGTTAAAAAGTCTCAGAACCATACATAAAGACTTGTCATACAATCGCACAATGTGTATCCAGCAGTCCCGTCCTAGGCCCAAGAATGACCTAGCCTGGCAAGTTCTATTTTGCCTGGCGATACTGTCGTTCCTGTGTCGGGCGCTGGTTCCCGTTGGATACATGCCTGACACAGCCAGCAAGCGAGATGGCTTCTTTTCCATCACCTTGTGCTCCCCCGGTGGAAACCCCAGCACCATTCTGATGAGCTTGACGGGGCAGGATGACTCCACCACCTCCGATGGGCACACCGATGTTCAGCCCTGCCCATACGGGCTGGTATTGTCGCAAGCTGCACTGCCCAGCGCCGATATGGCAAGTCTGGATAGCCCTGCTTCTCATGCGCCCTTGCTATTGCCCCAACGGAATCAGACTCGGCCGCCCCTACCCGCACTGGGACCACCTCTTGGCTCACGTGCGCCCCCTGCAAACCTTGCTTGATCTCTCGTCGCTGACTGCATCTTATGCCGTCAGTCTCCAGCGAAGTCATTCCAAGGTTTTTTTATGTCTATTCTTCCTGTTTCTGCACCGGCACACGCCGTGCAGACCGTTCCCTCATCCGTCGCCCTCTCGCCCGTCTGGACAAAGCACAAGGTAGCGCCCCGCGCACTCCTTACTGCCCTGACACTCGCCCTAGGTTTTTTCAGCACATGGGCCACAAACACTCAAGCGCAAACGCCGACCTTGGCCCCAGTTCTGGTCACCCCCGAGCGCGAAAAGAGCCTGACCGTAGCTGACACAGCAAGCGCGAAGGCATCCATCGAGCAAACTGCTGGTAGCGTAGCCTTAGTTCCCGACAGTGTCTGGCGCGATACAAAAGCTGCCACCGTAAAGGACATGCTGGACTACACGCCGGGGGTCTTCGCTCAACCCAAATGGGGCGACGACGCACGTCTGTCCATACGCGGCTCTGGTTTGTCGCGCTATTACCATCTGCGTGGAATCAGCCTTTACCAGGACGGTGTACCGCTTAACGCCCCCGACGGCAGCAGCGACTTTCAACGCATCGACCCCACGGCCTACCGCTACACCGAAGTATATAAAGGAGCGAATGGCTTGCAGTATGGATCCGCTACATTGGGCGGTGCCATCAACTTCGTCACCCCCACCGGACATGAAGCCGATGCATTCCAGGGACGTCTGGATACAGGCAATTTTGGCTGGCGGCGGACGCAGTTAAGCAGCGGTTTTGTCGGCGAAAAGATAGATGGTGTGGTGTCTGGGTCCTGGCAAAGCCAAGACGGCTATCGGGAGCAAAGTGCCGGCCATTCACTGCGAGCCAGTGCAAACCTAGGCTGGCGCATTTCAGATCAGGCAGAAACCCGCTTCTACCTTAGCGGTTTTCAGATCCACCAGGAGATTCCCGGTTCAGTCAGCCGTGATCAAGCACTGAATAAGCCACGGCATGCCGCGCAAAGCAATAAAGAACACGACTGGCAGCTCAACCTGGATGGAGGCCGCCTTGCCAACCGCACCGTTTGGGTCCTTGATAAGACACGCTATGAGCTGGGGGGCTGGTTCGGACAAAGCTCGCTGCGTCACCCCATTTATCAATATGTGGATAGAGATACCACCAGCTATGGAGCCTACGGACGACTGGTCAACTCCACTGCACTGGCGGGCAGAGACAATCGATTTACACTGGGACTGACCTGGTCAGCGGGCAAGATCGATGCGCAAAATTCAGTCAACGTGGCGGGCAAGCGATTAGAGAAACTATCGACCAGCAAAGATACCGCGAACAACCTGACGGCCTATGCAGAAAACGCCTGGAACCTCACCCCCGATCTTGCCGTAATTACAGGCCTGCAATATCAGTATGCCCAGCGCAAGCGAAACGACCTTTATAACGCCGGCCTGCCCACGACGCGTTCCGGTGACAAGACTTACCACCTGTTCAATCCCAAGCTTGGCCTGCTGTGGGACCTCAGTTCACAGTGGCAGGTCTTTGGCAACATTTCACGCAGTGCCGAGCCCCCGACCTTTGATGACATGAACTTCTCGACCAGCAATGATCTGGATCGTCTCAAGCCGCAGCGCGCCACTACCGTGGAGATCGGCACGCGAGGGGAAAGCGGCGATGTGGCGTGGGATATCGCGCTCTACCATGCCCGTATCAAGAATGAACTGCAATGCATTAGCGCGCCATGGAACATCTGCAATCAAACCGTCAATGCGGATCGCACCACCCACCAAGGACTCGAGCTGGGCGTGGAATGGACGGCGGGACGCGGCCTATTCTTGCAAGGAGCCCATGCCGACAGCCTGGTCATCAAGGGAGCCTACACCTACAGCAACTTCAAGTTCGACAATGATAGGGACTGGAACAACAACCAGATGCCCGGCGTACCCAAACACTACTTACGGGCAGAGATTCTCTACAAACATCCCACTGGCTTCTATCTTGGCCCCAACGTCGAGTGGGTCCCGCAGGCCTACTACGTGGACAACGCGAACAGCACCAAGACTCACTCCTATGCGCTGCTTGGCCTGCGTGCAGGCTGGGAGCAAGGTGCCTATTCCTTCTATATCGATGGCCGCAACCTGACTGACCGCCGATACATCGCCAGTGTCAGCATCACAGACTATGCGACGGCCTCCTCCGCCTTATTCGAGCCCGGCACAGGTCGATCCGTATTTGCGGGCGTGCAAATCCAGTACTGAAGCCACGAACTCATCAAGTAAACCTTCCAGGGAGAGCCCATGTCATTCAGTTCAAGGCACAAGGTTCTTATGCAGCAAGCAGTCTATGCGTCACTGCGTAAGAGTCACGCAAACACGGCAATCACAGAGCAAGAACTCTCCTGTCTTTTAATAGTTTGAATCGCAAGGAAATTTTCTTATGAAAACCCATTCGCCCTATCGTCAAACCATCGTTGCGTCGCTTCAGGGGATTCTCTTAGCCATGGCACTGTTAATGGTGCTGTCTGGAACCGCTCGCGCAGCATCTCCAGAAGCCCAGCGCATATCACAGGCCATGAAGGCTATTTGGGATAGCCCCGACGCCCCCCTGTCCATAGAACCCATTATCATCGAGGGCGAGTATGCCCTGGCGGGTTGGACGCAGCTGGCACGTGGCGGCCGTGCGCTCTTACTGAATCGTCACGGAGAGTGGAATGTCCATATGTGCGGAGGTGACGGCTTGAATGATGTCGAAACCTTGACCATGGCCGGGATGAGCGCACAGGCAGCAGAGCGTTTGGTCAAAAAAACCAGCGAAGCGGAAGCTAAACTTCCCGCCGAGATCACAGCCAAGTTCGCTACTTTCGGCGACAACATGATGGTGGATCACAACCATCACCCGGACTAGGTAAACAGCCCCAGGCCATGGCTCAACAACAGGATATTGAAGGGATACGCTAGCGCAATATCCTTGAGCCTTGGCCGCTCCCGAGTTTACGTCTCGGCTACGTCAGCCTGTGTATGATCATGCCCGCAATGGCCACATTTTTTGCGTGGAAATATCGAGTAGCTAGTGAACAAACCCTTGCTCCCCATAAAAGGCGACAAATCGCATTGTGGGCAGCTAAAGAAAACCATTGCCAGCAAACCTTGACCCAAGATATACAGGCCGAACACCAAAAAACTAAACGTGCCCAAAACACGATCCAGCAAAGGCATACCAAAGAGCAAGGCGGCAAGAACCGCCACGCTAAACAGTACAAATAGCCAGGCTTTTTTGTAGAGCGACATTAAAGACCTTTTAAATCAGCATCTGCTGCCAGGTAGTCATTCATAGATTTGATTCAAGGGTGAATAGTTTACGTGATTCAGCGCCTGTTGGCAGCCATCCTATCTGATTCATCCCTGCTCCTGAACAAGCGTTCTTATCCCAGCCAGTAGCCCAAGACCCCGAGTGCAATGTTCCGGCAATACCCGTCCCTCATGATCTAGGATCTACAAACAAAAACCTCCAACGGACCATGAATCTCGCCTTCTTACACTCTCTGCTCCCCGCCCGACAGAACATGCTGCGTACACTAGGTATCGCCCTGCTCCCCTTGGCGCTGGCAGCCTGCGACAGCGGCTCCAGCACCGGCGGCAATCCCAACCCTGACACGCCCGTCGTCACGCCCCCCGTCACCGAAGAGCCCGATACAGAACCCGCGCGCAATGCCGCCTACCTGGACACCAAGGCCGGCGATATCATTAAGGTCCGCATCGAGGAGTTGCACCCCACCCAGGCCGCCATTGGCTACGATCAGGTCTACTACAAGCTGGGTCGCTGGCAGGGTGATATCAAGCGTTCAACCTGGGCCAAGGATCCCAAGCAACAGCTGGACTACCTGAACCGCACGATCGGTAAAAAATTCGACGACTACTGTGAGGATATGGGAGGAACAGAGCGCGCCGAGAAATTTCTGAGCATCGAGGAGGCACAAACTGCCCGCCTGGATCAGCCTACGAGCTATCTGTGCAAAGACGCGCTGGGTTCACAAACAGCGAACCTAAAAACAGTGGTCGTGGGCTGGGACGGAAATCTGTACCTGACCGACGGCCACCACACTTTTTCCTCCCTGCGTGAGATCCCCGACGGTGGCCCCAAATTGCCCGTCTGGGTCAAAGTCAGCGCCAACTACAGCGATCTGCACGATGCCCGCGCCTTCTGGGAGCGCATGAGTAAAGAGAAACTGGTCTGGCTACGAGATGGTCAGAACCAAGCCATTAGCGTCGAACAGTTGCCCACCCGCGTCGGGCTAGCCAGCAAAGAAGAAGCTGGCGGCATGCAGGAAGACCGATATCGCTCGCTGGTGTATTTCACGCGTGACATCGCCTACAACAATGGAGACTTGCCTGAATACGCCGAGTTTCTATGGGGCGACTGGTTACGCCGCCAAGCTGCTGCTGGCCAGATGCCATCGCTGGATCAATACATGATGGTCCCGCCCGCCACCCCGACACAGATTCTGGCGGCCAGCACCTTGAACAAAACACTGAAACCCGGCGGCTCGGATGATAGCTATGCCGCCGCCGTGCGCGACGCCTCCCTAAAAATGACAGCCCTGCAAGATACGGATCTGGTCTTTGAAGACCGGGACGCCGCCGCTTTGGGACGGATTGTTTTAGAGGCTGATGCGGCCAGTGACTCTGCCACTAAAGCCGCCCGCGACACCCTGGAAGAACTGCCCCGCCATGACGTTAAATCTGACGGTAGCCCGCGCGGTGCAGGTAAGCTGTGGTTTGCGGTGAACTACCGTAACTGCGGCAAACCCGCAGGAGGGACGTGCTGGGGCTGGTAAGAGAACAGCGGCAACCCTCAAGCAAGAAAAAGCCCGCATTGCGGGCTTCTTTTATCTGGGGCTTCTATTGCAGAACCCTGCCAAGCACACGGGCATAATCTGTTTGAATAGCCTCCTGGACAGACACAGCCGATAAATTGAGTGTCATGGTTTTGCCCTTGGGAAGTGACATTCCGTTCGCAACAAAGGCTTGCGCGTCTACGAACACTGAATAAGCCCAGAAGGCTTAATCCTCAATGAAGTCATTGGTGACCCTAAGCGAAAAACTCAAGACCAGCGCACTCGCCACCAGCCTCCCCTTCGTCGCTGATTTAATACGCGCTTTGATCTGGGCAGGAATAAATAGCACTAGCAGCATCTCCTCATGAGAGCGAAAGTTAATGCGCTCATCAGAAAAAGTTTGTCACCACCACCAGCTTAAACCCACGCATATAGCCGCTCCTCTGTTTATTGGACTGTTTTGTTTGAGGCATTCTTGCTGCTATCACTTTGGCACCCTGTTTATTATTGAATTTAAGTACGATCGTAACCCCTCAGGATACTTATGCAGCGGGTGCTTCAGATATGTCTTGAGCATTGGCTTACTGATGCCTGAAAAAGACATCGTTCTATTTTCACGCGTTCTTGTCCAACTAAGACTACCTGCATCGCTATTTAGGAAAAAAATAGCTATTATCGACCAGCAACAACCCAACAGAACACCCTTGTTTAATCACACGAATAAAGAAACCTCAGGTAATCGGCAAGATTACAAAGGTTGAGTTGAAAAATTTAACTATAAATTTTTCATGCTAAGCAACGTTAAGAATCAAGAAATAAAAAATTAAGCAATGATTAGAACCTTTATCCAGTTTCTAGAAGTTATTAACGAGAAGAGCTAGGCAAGAACACATAAGGGGCCATTTGGCCCCTTATTTTTTAACCATAAAGTAACAAAATTTAATTTAATAATTGAAGGTGAGATAGCGTTATGAAGACAATCGCAGTATTAGCTCTTTCAACAGTGCTGGTCGGCTGCTCCACCTACGCCGTCCCTCGGTACAGCATCTCTACTGATACCGTCGTCGCCCTACGAGCCGTTGGCGATGTAAAGGCAAATGTTGGAGACTTCCACAATGACAGCCCGACTAAAAAGGACAGTCAGCCAGGAGAAATCATGTGCCGTGCCGTTGGGCCCATCAAAACGCCTGACGGAGAAAGCTACGCCGACTATGTTCGCAAAGCGCTTATTAGCGAACTCATCATCGCTGACATTTATGAGAAAGAGTCCACGCTTGAACTCACAGGCAGGCTAACCGCTCTCGACTTTGACTCAATGGGCGGAACGTGGATTGTGGGCATGGAGCTTAGCTCATCCAATGGAAAATCGATCGCTGTCAGCAGCACTCATAAATATACATCCAGTTTTTATGGGGAAACGGCATGCAATCAAACGGCACAAGCGGGCCTAGGCGCCATCCAGGACGCAATCCGCGCACTCGTCACACATGCTGATTTCAAAACACTTCTAACCCAAGCTGATAAATAGCATGAGCACAATCTCAAAAGACGCCAAATCACCTGTCTGACAAGGCAAGCTGCACTCACTACGCCAAGCACGAGCTCCCTGTCACTGCGGTGCTCGTGCAGGCGCAGGTAGCTATGCCATCTTTAAGAGCTGCATCGACAGGGAAGTGAATGAATCCCTCTCTCCCCAAAGCATCCAATCTTAAGAGCAAAGCCCCAAACCCTTAAACGGCCAAATTATATGAACGATCGCTCTCCACTCACCCCAACCGCTCTCCATGAGTGCACAGTCTTAGGCGCTCCCGGGTTCCCATTTTCCCCTGGCGACCGTATCAAGCTTATTTTTGAAGGGGACGCGGTAAGCTCCCACTCCGCTGCGAGAGCTGCCTCTTTCTCTTTGATCGAAGTCGCCGATATCTCCGTCACTGGGCCAGGAACCGTCATGAGCGGGGGAGGTTTTATCGGAGGCGGCTTCGGTGTAGACGGGGCGCTTACTGGAATGGCGATAGCAGGCGTGCTCAATGCCTTAACCAGCAAGAAAACGACACAGACTTTTATAGTGTTAACGACAAACTTCGGTGAGCTGCATCTGCACTACACACTCATGGAACCAGCCGCACTACGCATTTTCTTGGGAGACGTCTTTGTGCGATTACGCTTTTTAAACACTAAATGGCGCCATGAGCGCGTAAGAGTCATTGATGATCAATTAGCGAGTGGTGCTATTTCCGACGCAGAAGCAGACGCTTTTAAGGCAAGGTTAAGGTTTCCACCAGAATGGTCAGACCCTGCTCTTGATGCAAATCACACACGCCTGGAAAGCAAACGACTGGCAGACCTTGCCCCTAAAGGAACATGCCCAAGTTGCGACAAGGTCATCCCTCTATTTAGCGAGACCTGCGAACATTGCAGAGCAAATTTTGGGGAGTATTCTTCTTGGAGTGTCATCCCGCTTAAAGCCTGATGTAATATTACCTGCGACTGTCAGCACCTCTCCTTGAAATGCTGGCAGTAATGAAAAAAGGCCTACAACAAAAATGCTGTAGGCCTTTTAAAATTTGGTCGGAACGGAAGGATTTGAACCTTCGACCCCTTGCACCCCATGCAAGACAGAAGCAGCCAACCATACATAAATCAACAACTTAGGCTCGACCTAACTACTACCACTGCCCTACGTTAACCTAGAGCGCGTGACAGTATCACGCAAAAGTCACGCACTCTTTTACCCCAACGCATACGCGGCCCGCCATAGAGCGGGCTTTTTTTGCGTCCACAAATGGCTAGCTCTCCCAGCTTGCTCCGTTAAAGCCCTGCCAAGTGCCGTCCACTGTGGTCTTGTACGGAATCCCTTTATCCCCCAAGAGCTTTAATAGGCTCTCTACATGATGAGGCGCAATGTTTGGATAGATCATGACTCCTGGCGTCTTTGCACTGGGGATGCAAGCCTCGTTGGTGCACGCTACTAAGGAGACATACGTCGGTGTCAAATGACCAGCGTTAATCTCAAAATGCATGTTTGTCTCCATTATTAGTTTTGTGATGTAGCAACGTATAAAAACCCCACCTAGAGGGGGGCTGGCTCAGCTAGGAAATTATCATAATATTTCGAATGAAATAATTTTATAGATAATTTATTTACATATTGGCATACTGTGGCCTCTATTTATCTACGGAGGATTCATGAGTGCGTTCAATGTTGGTGACGTAGTCCAGCTGAGAAGCGGTGGCCCAGAAATGACCGTGTTGGCCGTGCTGCATAGTGGTGAGGTCACATGCGCCTGGTTTACCCCCGATGACGCAATCCAATCGGAGAAGATACCGATTGCCGCGCTAATGACGGTAGAGTTGGCAAATCCTTAAGCAAACCGCCCGTACGGGCGGTTTGCTGTATCTGTCTCTTAAAAAACGCGTCTACTGAGACAATCAACGTTACAGTCACCTTCGTTTTGACCCAGGACAAAGAACCAGTTAAGATTTCAGTTTATAACCGTATGACCCTAACTTTTCTTTGGTAGAGCACAATGACAGAAATAGCCCCTGGCAGCCTAGTCACTCTCAAAAGCGGCGGCCCCAAATTAACGGTCGAGGTTGTTCACTCCGATCAAAAAGTAAGCGTCTCCTGGTTCGTTAACAACGAATACCAGTTCGTAACGATCCCAGTTGTAGCAGTGCATCTTGCTCAGTGAGGGATCGAATATACATCACAGACTTTAATTTGCACTCGCAACGATAACACTATCTATCGGCGCATTTTTGCGATCGTGCAATCCATAATCTCTTATTACTGAAGTTACGCGAACGCGGTAGTCTTTGAAGATTCTATTTCGTCCCGCTGCCTGGGCAGACAAATGTGCATCTACATTGCGCCATTTAATGACCGCTTCCTCATCGTGCCATGTCGTGACGGACATTACCTTTTCGGGGTTAACGGTACTTTGGAAGCATTCAACCGAAATAAAACCTTCATTAGACTCCAGCATAGGAGTTAATTTATTCACTAGATCTACGTAATTTTGATTTTGACCTTCGACTGCTTGTAACTCGAAGAGTACAACAATCATTTTTTTATCTCCTTGTTTTAAAATTTTCATTTATCTCTCGCTTGAATTCTATTAAAGAAATGGCCTGCACAAACAGGCCATTTTCATATATTTAAGCAGACCACTTTAAAAACAAAATCGAAATTGATTGCCCGATACAAAATGAGTTAACGTGCTGTCCGACGCAAAGCTACCTAGGGCCGGTTTTTTCTCACCGGTAGTCTGTAACACCTGTCAAGCCGTTAAGTGCTAAATTACTGTTTTTTCATACAGTATATGTTATGACAGCCCCCGTCCCTCTCTCTCAACTACCAGTACACGTCTGGACCACACCCTCAACGGTGCAGTGTGGGTTTCCCAGCCCTGCTGAAGATCACGCCCAAAAGCGGCTCGACTTGAACGAGCTGCTGATTAACCAACCTGACGCCACCTTCTTCATGCGTGTGCGCGGACCCTCCATGCGAGATGCCGGAATTGATGATGGTGATTATGTGGTGATCGATCGCTCTATCGAAGCTAAGCATGGCCAGGTAGTACTGGCTGTAGTGGACGGCGAATTCACCATCAAGCGCCTTTTCCGTAGAGCCGGTCGGGTAAAGCTACAGGCAGCAAACCCAACATTTTCAGATATTGAGTTTCGGGATGGGCAAGAGCTAACGATATGGGGAGTAGTGACATGGACACTCAAAGGCCTGCTCCCCGCATAGCTCTCATAGACGGCAATTCCTTTTACTGCTCTTGCGAGCGGGCGATGCGCCCTGCTTATGAAGGCCGGCCTTTGGTGGTGCTCTCCAATAACGATGGCTGCGCCATTGCTCGGACAGAGGAGGCCAAAGACCTCGGCATCAAAATGGGTGCGCCTTGGTTCAAGATCAAGCACCTGGCCGACACCCACGGGCTAATTGCTTTGTCCGCCAATTTCAATCTGTACGGCGACCTCAGCGGCAGGATGATGAACGTCATCGGCCAGTTCTCTCCCAAGCAGGAGATTTACTCAATCGATGAATCCTTCCTGGATCTGACTGGCGTACCAGGCAGCGGCCGGGAAATCGGCGGGGCAATCCGTCAGCGCGTTCGTCAGTGGGTCGGCATCCCTACTTGCGTGGGCATCGGACCGACAAAGACTCTGGCCAAACTCGCTAATCACTTAGCCAAGAAGCTGTCCCGCCTCCAAGGTGTCTGTGATTTATCGGAGCTTTCTACTTCGGACCTCATGCGCGCTATTCGGCATGTCCCCATTAGTGATGTGTGGGGTGTAGGTAGGCAGCTTGCGTCAAAACTTCAAGCACTTGAAATCCATACGGCAGCAGACTTAGCTCAGGCTGATTGGCGCGTAATGCGCGATAAGTTTTCTATTGTGGTTTCCAAGACTTCAAGAGAGCTGGCCGGTGAGGCCTGCTTGGAATGGGAAGAAGTGCCAGCGGATAAGCAGCAAATCATGTGCTCTCGCTCGTTTGGTCGGCCTGTATTGGCCCTTGAGGATCTGGAGCAAGCCATCAGCACCTTCGTCAGCCGTGCAGCAGAAAAGCTACGCTCGCAAGAATCCATGACTGCATCGGTCCTGGTGTTCATCAGAACAAGTTACTTTCGCAATGACCCGCAGTACTCGGGCGGCACTGTGGCACGCTTGCTCGTTCCCACTGACAGCACCGTCGACCTGGTGCAAGCCGCCCTCTCCGCTTTACGGAAGATCTATCGGGAAGGATTTAAGTACTCCAAGGCAGGCGTATGCCTGCTGGACTTAGCAAGTCAGCAGCAAGTAGCCTCTCAAGGCAGTCTTTTTTCAGCCGCACCCCCGCCCGCCTCAATGGACAAACCTGCCCTGATGTCCGTTCTTGACGACCTTAATCAGCGATACGGACGCAGCACCATCGCCGCAGCTAGCTCATTCGCGCCTGACGATGCAGTGTGGAAGATGAAGCAGGAGCGTATGACTCCTGCCTATACAACCGACTGGAGCCAAGTTGTTGACGTTTGGAAATAGCCAGCCTACTGTCCAACCTAGGCCCTTATATTAGGAGCGTGTCATGTGTGGACGTTTTAGTCAGCGGGAAGCTGCCGAGATCTATGCCGCAAAAGTTGGGTGGAAATCCAGCAAGACAGACGTGGGTGAGGGCCTCAAATATAACGTTCCGCCTGGTACGCGCCCCATCGTCCTCCAC